>CP124680.1:4263240-5684321 GCA_029961745.1 Nocardioides sp. L-11A | reverse complement strand
GGTCGCTGCGCGTCGTACGTCGACCACGGGGTCGGCACCGGCGGGGAATCCCGGATCCGTCGAACCTAACTGCCCGGGTGCCCGGGGATCAACCCGCTATCCACAGGTTGTGACGCGGCTTCCCAGCGGAGGCCGCGGGTGCCCGGGGACGGCGCCGGTTTGACCCCCGATCCGGCGTCCGCGTACCGTTGATTGGTCAACCGGTGTCGACCGGTGCCGCATGTCCACGACGCCCCCGGTCATCGCCGGTCCTCGTGGCTGCGCGGTGCCGGCCGACGTGCTGTGCGGGATCCCGATCGGATCCCGTTCCCGGCTGCCGGAGACCCTTCCCGACATCTGCATCATCTGAGAGGCCGATCGTGAGCAAGCGGACGTACCAGCCCAACAACCGTCGTCGTCACAAGGTGCACGGTTTCCGACTGCGCATGCGCACCCGCGCCGGTCGCGCCATCCTGGCGAACCGTCGCCGGAAGGGCCGCTCGAGCCTGTCCGTGTGACGGACACTTCGCGTGTCCGCCCAGCGGTTCCCGTGGGGCTGACGTGCTCGCTGCCGACCACCGGCTGACCGAACCGGACCTGTTCCGGTCCGCCAGCCGCCGGGGTCGTCGTGCCGGCTCGCGCACCCTCGTCGCCCACCTGCTGCTCCCCGACGGGCAGCAGGTTGTCGGCATGTCCGGGGTGCGGGTGGGCTTCGTGGTCAGCAAGGCCGTCGGCAACGCCGTCGTCCGCAACCGGGTGAAGCGCCGGCTGCGCCACGCCGTGCGGCCGATGCTCACGGACCTGCCGCCGGGCGCCGTGCTGGTCGTGCGGGCCCAGGCCGCGGCGGCCGCGGCGTCGTACGCGGAACTGTGCGTCGACCTGGACCGTTGTCTGCACCGCGTGGGCACGCAGGGGCAGGAGGCGCGATGAACCCGGTGACGTGGGTCCTCGTCGGCCTGGTGCGCGGCTACCAGCTCCTGATCAGCCCGCTGCTCGGGCCGACCTGCCGCTACTACCCGTCGTGCTCGGCGTACGCCGTCCAGGCGCTGCAGGTGCACGGCGCGATCCGCGGCAGCTGGCTCGCGATGCGCCGGCTGCTGCGCTGCCACCCGTGGTCCCCCGGTGGTGTCGACCACGTCCCCCCGCGGCGCGGCCACCAGCACGACGAGGACCCCACCCCCACCCGCGCCGAGCGCGACTCCGAACCTCGCCCGGCGACCGCCGCGCGCTATCCCTCCCAGCAAGGAGCCTGATCAGTGGGCATCATCGGCGACATCGGCAACTTCATCATGGTGCCGCTGTACTACATCATCTCCGCGGTGCTCATCGGCTGGCACGAGCTGTTCTCGGCCATCGGGCTGGACCCCGCCGGCGGCCTGTCGTGGGCGCTGTCGATCATCGGCCTCACCCTGGTCATCCGGGCCGCGCTGATCCCGCTGTTCGTCAAGCAGATCAAGTCCAGCCGCAACATGCAGCTGCTGCAGCCCAAGGTGAAGGAGCTGCAGAAGAAGTACGGCCACGACCGGCAGAAGCTGGCCGAGGAGACGATGAAGCTCTACAAGGAGGCCGGGACCAACCCGTTCGCCTCCTGTCTGCCGATCCTGCTGCAGATGCCGATCTTCTTCGCCCTGTTCCGGCTGCTCGACCAGGCGGCGCGCAGCGGCAAGGCGCACGGCTTCCTCGACGTCGAGCGGGCCAAGCAGTTCGGCCAGGCCGACATCTTCGGCAAGATCCCGATCGCCGACTCCTTCTGGGGATCGCGCACCTGGGGCGAGGAGCCCAACGGCACCGTCATGGTGGTCGCGCTGATCCTGGTGCTCGCCATGACCGCCACCACCTTCTTCACCCAGCGTCAGCTGATGGCCAAGAACATGCCGGCCGAGGCCATGAGCGGCCCCTATGCCCAGCAGCAGAAGATGCTGCTCTACATCCTCCCGGTCGCCTTCGGTCTCGGTGGTGTGGCGTTCCCGATCGGTGTCCTCCTCTACTGGACGACCTCCAACCTGTGGACGATGAGCCAGCAGTTCTACGTCATCCGCAACAACCCCGCTCCCGGCACCCCGGCCTTCAAGGCCAAGGAGGAGCGCGACAAGGCCAAGGCGGCCCGCCACGGCCACGGCACGACGGAGACCGCTGTCGAGGAGAAGGTCGAGGAGGAGCGCCGTCCCTCGACCCGGCAGCAGCCGCGCCGCCAGAGCCGCTCACAGCGCAAGGGCGGCCCCCAGAACAAGCCCGGCGGGCAGGCCAACCAGACGCCGCCCGCGGGCCAGGACGAGACCACGAACGACGAGGGAGACAGCAAGTGAGCGACGAGATCGAGACCGATGTCGTGAGCGGGACCGACGAGGTCACCGAGGAGACGGCTGAGGAGACGGCCGGTCCTGCGGACGAGACCGCCGAGGACTCCGCGCCGGCCGAGGCCACCGGGGGCGACCGGGTGAGCCGCCTCGAGCAGGAGGGCGATATCGCCGCGGACTACCTCGAGGAGCTGCTCGACATCGCCGACCTCGACGGCGACCTGGACATCGACGTGGAGGCGGACCGCGCCGCGGTCTCGATCGTCGGCGCCGACCTCAGCCAGCTCGTCGGCCGCGACGGCAAGGTCCTGGAGGCGCTGCAGGAGCTGACCCGGCTCGCGGTCTACCGGGAGACCGGGGAGCGCTCGCGACTCATGCTGGACGTCTCGGGCTACCGCGCGGACAAGCGCACCCGACTCACCCAGCTCGGCGCTGAGACCGCGGCCGAGGTCGCCGCGTCGGGCACGCCGGTGTCCCTGGACCCGATGTCGCCGTTCGAGCGGAAGATCGTCCACGACGCCGTGGCAGCGGCCGGGCTGCGCTCGGAGTCGGCGGGCGTCGAGCCGCGCCGCTACGTCGTGGTGCTCCCGGCCTGAGCGACCCGGACGGGTCGACGTTTCACGTGAAACACGACGACGACACCGCACCCCCGGTGTCCCCCGGTCCTGAGGACCGGGCGGACCCGGGGGTGCCTGCCCTCCCCGCTCCCCCGGCGGTCCTGGCGGAGGTCTTCTCCGCTGACCGCCTCGCGCTCGTGCAGGAGTACGCCGATCTGCTCGCGACCGACGGGGTCGTGCGCGGTCTGATCGGCCCCCGCGAGACGCCCCGGCTCTGGGAGCGCCACCTGATCAACTGCGGCCTGCTGGCCGCCGCCCTGCCCGCCGACGCCACGGTCGCCGACGTCGGGTCCGGAGCCGGGCTGCCCGGGCTGGTCCTCGCCATCGCCCGGCCCGACCTGCGGGTGACGCTGATCGAGCCGCTGCTGCGCCGGACCACCTTCCTCGAGGAAGCGGTCGAGCGCCTCGGGCTCGAGCAGGTCACCGTGATCCGGGGACGGGCCGATGCCGTCCACGGCGTCGCGACGTACGACGTGGTCACCGCCCGGGCTGTCGCGGCACTCGACAAGCTGGCGACCTGGTGCATGCCGCTCGTGGCACCCCAGGGCGCGCTGCTGGCGATGAAGGGCAGCAGTGCCGCCGACGAGGTGGCCGCGGCGGCGGAGACCTGTCGCCGACTGGGCTGCGCGCCGGCCGTCGTCGAGGAGCTGGGTGCCGAACTCGCGGCGGAGGGCGCCGTCGAGCCGATTCGCATCGTCCGTCTGTCGTGGGCCGACCCGGCCCGCGTATCGTTGCCGCTTCGTGGCCAGCGTGCTCCTCGGGGATCACGCGGTGGCTCGTCGCGAAGGAAGAGGAGGAAGTCGTGAGCGACTCATGGGGTTCCGGTCCCGGGTTTTCCACCGGTCCGGAGGCAGGTACTGAGCGTGAGTCTCCACAGAACCTCACCGGTTATCCACAGGCAGCCGTCGAGCCGGGCTCGGCGTCCGCAGGTCGGGTTTCACGTGAAACCGAGGCCCCGGTGGGTGACGTTCCACGTGAAACGACGCCGACCGCCAGCAGTGGTCCGGTCACGGCCGCGCAGCTCGCGGAGCGTGCCGCCGGCTACGACGACGATCTCACTCCCCTCGCCCGGGCGGCCCAGGCGACGGTGATGGTGCGCGCGGGCATCCCGCAGGAGGAGCTCGACCGACCGGCCGAGACCCGGGTCTTCGTCGTCGCCAACCAGAAGGGTGGCGTGGGCAAGACGACGTCCACGGTCAACCTGGCCGCCGCGCTCACGCAACTGGGGCAGCGGGTGCTGGTGATCGACCTCGACCCGCAGGGCAACGCGTCGACGGCTCTCAACATCGAGCACCGGCAGGGCACGCCGTCGTCGTACGAGCTGCTCGTCGACGGTACGGCGATCGCCGACCTGGCCCAGCCCTGCCCCGACGCGTCGGGCCTGTGGGTGGTCCCGGCGACCATCGACCTGGCCGGTGCCGAGATCGAGCTGGTCAGTGTCGTGGCCCGGGAGCAGCGGCTGAAGAAGGCGCTCGACGCGCATCCCCGCGTCGGCACCGCCGCCGCGGTCGGCGAGGACCGGTTCGACTACGTCTTCATCGACTGTCCGCCCTCGCTGGGTCTGTTGACCCTCAACGCGCTCGTCGCGGGCGCGGAGATGCTGATCCCGATCCAGGCCGAGTACTACGCGCTCGAGGGCCTGGGCCAGCTGCTCGCGACCGTCGACATGGTGCGCGCGCACCTCAACCCGGAGCTCGCGGTGTCGACGATCGTGCTGACCATGTTCGACGCCCGGACCCGGCTCGCGGCGGGCGTGGCCCACGAGGTGCGCGAGCACTTCGGGGACCAGGTGCTCAAGACCGCGATCCCCCGCTCGGTGCGGGTGTCGGAGGCGCCGTCGTACGGTCAGACCGTGATGACCTACGATCCGGGCTCGCCGGGCGCGCTGAGCTACCTCGAGGCCGCCCGCGAGATCGTCACCCGAGGGAGCATGGCGTGAACAGCAACGCACCCCGTCGCGGTCTCGGCCGCGGTCTCGGCTCGCTGATCCCGACCGCGCCGACGCCGCCCGTATCCGCCCCGGCGGCGGGTGAGGATGTCAACCCGAACGCCCAGGATGCGGACTTTGCCGCTGGAGCGACTTCTGGCGCATCGGCGGACCCCGGGTCCACCGGCCCCTCGAACGGCGCTCAGATCGCGGATTCGGTTCTGCGGCCCGTCGAGGGTGCCTACTTCGCCGAACTGCCCGTGGAGCAGATCGCCCCCAATGCGGTCAACCCCCGCACCGTCTTCGACGAGGAGGCGATGGCCGAGCTGGTCCACTCGGTCAAGGAGATCGGCCTCCTGCAGCCGGTCGTCGTGCGCAAGACCGGGCCCGAGAGCTACGAGCTGGTCATGGGCGAGCGTCGCTGGCGGGCCACCCAGCAGGCCGGGCTCACCACGATCCCCGCGATCGTCCGCGAGACCGACGACACCGACATGCTGCGCGACGCGCTGCTGGAGAACCTGCACCGCAGCAACCTCAACCCCCTCGAGGAGGCGGCCGCCTACCAGCAGCTGCTCGAGGACTTCTCCTGCACCCATGACGAGCTCGCCCAGCGGATCGGCCGCTCGCGCCCGCAGATCAGCAACACCCTGCGGCTGCTGAAGCTGTCTCCCGCCGTCCAGCGGCGGGTCGGTGCCGGCGTGCTGTCCGCGGGCCACGCCCGGGCCCTGCTCGGGGTCGCGGACGCCGAGCAGCAGGACCGGCTGGCGCAGCGGGTCGTCGCCGAGGGCATCTCGGTGCGCGGCCTGGAGGAGATCGTCGCCGTCGGCGACGGCATCGCCGGTACGACGCCACGCCCGCGCCGCGCGAAGCCGCAGGCCCCCGGTCTGGGCGAGCTCTCCGAGCGACTGGGCGACCGGCTCGAGACCCGGGTCAAGATCGACCTCGGCAAGGCCAAGGGACGGATCAGCATCGAGTTCGCCAACACCGGCGACCTCCAGCGCATCGTCGACCTGATCGACCCGCGCAACCGCAGTGATCGCCCGGTCTGACCCGCCTCCCGGTCACCGTCCAGGGCGCGTCCCCACACGGGGACGCGCCCTGTTTCACGTGGAACGCCGGGCGGGCGGGGAGCCGCTGTAACACGCCGTCCACTGGACTGGTCGGCGGTTCTCAGCACAAATCCCCCGAAATCGCCGGGCCCGCTGCGGAGAACGGCCGGGTAGTCCGGCGGACGGCGTGTTACTTGCCCGAGGCAGGCGACCCGGCCCGCAAGCGACATGTCGACAAAGCAACAAGGGGACAAAGCGATATATCGGTACGTCGCCCGGGAGTCGGTGGTCACTGTGAGGGTCCTGTGACCTCCGTGCCGGCCTGGTGTGAGGCGGACCCGCGATCCTGGTCGGGCCGGTGACATCCGCCGGCCCACCGAGAGAACGGAGCACCATGAGACACACCCGCACCCGCCGTACCGCCGCCCTCGCCGGCAGTGTGCTCCTCGCCCTGGGCGCCTTCGCCGCCTGTGGCGTGGAGGACGAGAAGCCGGTGACGGCGAAGCCCGGAGCGGGCTCCGGCAGCCGGTCCGGCACGCCGACCGATCCGGCTGTCGCCGCCCGGGCCGCAGTGACCTACATCCTCGACTGCGTCGGCGAGCCGGTCGCCAGTCCCGGGACCTTCACGGTCGCGTGCGCGGACGGCAACCAGAGCCTGACCGAGCTGGCCTGGGCCGATTGGGGCGCCGACCGGGCGAGCGCCACGGGCACGATGGTCGCCAACGACTGCGATCCGAACTGCGCCGAGGGCGCCGACGTCTCGGTGCCGGTCGAGGTGGAGGTGTCGGACATCGTCGAGGGCGAGGCCTCCGCGACCTACGGGACCCTGACCATCACGGTGCAGGGCGACGTGCCGGAGGGGATGGAGGCGACGCAGACCTACCCGCTGCAGACGGTCGACCCGGTCGACCCGGAGATGGGTCCGGGATCCTGAACGTGACGACCACCTCGGCCCCGCCGCCGTCCGGGTTCGCCATCGTCACGCTCGCGCCCATCGCCCGTGCCTGACCGTGCACGATGGTGAGCCCGAGCCCGCTGCCCTGTCCGGTGCTGTGGAACCGGATCGCGCCGGCCGCGAGGACGTCGGAGGGGAAGCCCGGCCCGGCGTCCTGTACGACGACCCGGGGGCCCTCCACGACCAGGGCGGTGACGCCGCCGCCGTGCCGCTCGGCGTTGGCGACCAGGTTGGTGACGATCCGCTCGACCCGACGGGCGTCGACCAGCACCTCCGCGTCCTGGCGCACCTCGGCTCCGGGGACGAGGGCGCCCAGCGGCTGGACGGTGAGCGCGACCTCCTCGGCCCCGCTGTCGAGGCGGGCCACCTCGAGCAGGTCCTCGACCAGGTGCCGCAGCCGGGTCACCAGTCCCCGCAGCAGGTCGGTGGTCTCGCCGGGCGGCAGCAGCTCGCTCGCGCTGACCAGGCCGGCGACCGGCGTACGCAGCTCGTGGGCGACGTCGGCGGAGAAGGCCTGCTCGACCCGGAGCCTGCGGTCCAGGGCGTCGGCCATGTCGTCGACGGCCCGGGAGAGGGCGGCGACCTCGTCGCGGCCGGCGGCTCAGTCCGGCGCCGACGGCCAGGCCGAGCAGGGCGGTGAGCGGCAGCACCGCGGCCGCGGCCACGAGCATCCGCTCGCGCAGGGAGGACCGGGCGGTGCGGACGGGCGCGTCGTCCAGGGCGACGCTGGCGATCCGGTCGGACGGGAGCCGGCGCGCGGCCCACATCCGCTCGCCGTCGTAGTAGGTCGACGCCCGGTCCTCGCCGAAGGCCGGCAGAGAGGTACGCAAAGCGGCGGGCACCCGCTCGGGGTCGAGCGAGAGGTCGTAGCGCAGTGTCGAGGTCACCTCCAGGACCGCGAGGCCGGCATCGAGCTCGGTCAGCGCCTGGGTCCGCAGGCGCTCCCGGGCATCGGCGGCCGACTGGTGGTCGACCACGATGCCCACACCCAGGAGCGTCGCCAGGGAGGCACCCACCACGGCCAGGGTGATCCTGGTGCGCAGCGAGTGTCGCCAGCCGGCGGTCGCGCCGGACCGCGGGAGCGCCACGGTCAGGACCGCGCCATCTTGTAGCCGGCGCCGCGCACGGTGTGCACGCGGTCGGCGCCGATCTTGGCGCGCAGCCGCTGCACGGTCACGTCGACGACATGGGGATCCCCCCAGGTGGAGCTGCCCCACACGATCTCGAGCAGCTGGCCGCGGCTGAGAACCACACCGGCATTCTCGAGGAAGGCCACCAGGAGCCGGAACTCGGTCGCGGACAGGTCGACGGGAGCGCCGGCGCGCTCCACGGTCATCCCGTCGACGTCGACGCGCAGCCCGTCGTGGTCGAGGATCCGGGTGGCCGCTCCTCCCCCGCGCCGGCGCAGCAGGGCACGGATCCGGGCTTCGAGCACGTCGCCGTCGAACGGCTTGACGACGTAGTCGTCGGCGCCGGCGTCGAAGCCGACCACCTGGTCGCGCGGCAGGTCGCGCGCGGTCAGCAGGAGCACCGGCAGCTCACTGTCGGCGCGGATCCGCTCGGTCAGCCGGAGGCCGTCGAGCTTGGGGAGCACCACGTCGACGACGGCGAGATCGACCGGCCGGGTGAGGTACGCCGTCCAGCCGGCCTCGCCGTCGGCGGCGGTGACCACGCGGAACCCGCGCGCCTCGAGGACCAGCCGCGTCGTCGTCCGCAGGTCGTCGTCGTCCTCGACCAGCAGCACCAGCGGCGCGTCGACCATGGTCTGTCGGGCGCCTACTCGCCCCGGCCCGCCTTCTTCTCCGCGGCCTTGGCGGCACGCTTCGCCGCGCGGGCGCGCAGCTCCTCCCGGTCGAGGCGGTCGGCCTCGTCGGGCGTCGGCGCCCCACCGCCGAAGCGGGCCGGCGTCCACCAGCTGCCGGGCGCCTTCTCGGCCGCGGGGTAGTCCGCGATGACCTCGTCGAGCATCCGCCGCATCGCCTCGCGCAGCGCCTCGGTCTCGGCCGCGGTGTCCTCGCCGGTGGGGTGCAGCGGCTCGCCGACCTTGACGACGATCGTCTTGGGCGAGCGGGAGAAGTCGCGTGGGTGGTCCTTGGTCATCAGCCGGTGGGCGCCCCAGACGATCACCGGGATGAGCGGTACGCCGGCGTCGGCCGCGATCCGCGCGGCCCCCGACTTGAGCTCCTTGATCTCGAAGGAGCGGGAGATCGTGGCCTCGGGGTAGATCCCGACGACCTCGCCGGCCTTGAGGTAGGCCAGCGCGTCCTTCATCGACTGCACGCCCGAGGACCGGTCGACCCGGATGTGGTGGAAGGAGCGCAGCAGGTGACCGACGCCGGGGGCGTCCATCATCTCCTTCTTGATCATGAACCGGACCAGGCGCTTGCGGGGCTCGGCGCCCGCGCCGGCGTAGATGAAGTCGACGTAGCCGGTGTGGTTGATCGCGAGCAGCGCGCCGCCCTTGCGGGGGATGGACTCCGCGCCGCTGACCACGACCCGCTGGCGCATCAGCTTGAAGAGCACCTTGGCGGTGACGATGACGGGCGGATACGTGATGTCGAGCACCGGTGCAGTCTGACAGGCCCACCCAGCCCGGTGCGACTGCGTGTCACGCAGACCTACCCCTCGGATTTGCCTCCGGCGAACAAAAATCCCATCGACCCGGCGCGTTTGAACGCGCCGGGTCGATGGGACGGGGTCAGCGCCGGGTGGCGAGGAAGTCGGAGATCCGGCCGATGGCCTCCTCCAGCACCTCCACGTCGGGCAGGGTGACCAGGCGGAAGTGGTCGGGCGCGGACCAGTTGAAGCCGGTGCCGTGGGTGACCAGGATCTTCTTGGCCCGCAGCAGCTCGATGACGAAGGCCTCGTCGTCCTCGATCGGGTAGACCTCGGGGTCCAGCCGCGGGAAGCAGTACAACGCGCCGCGCGGGCGGACCGAGGACACGCCGGGGATCTCGTTGAGCAGCCGATCGGCCAGCATCGCCTGCTCGTAGAACCGGCCGCCCGGCACGATCAGCTCGTTGATCGACTGGTAGCCGCCGAGCGCGGTCTGGATGGCGTGCTGGGCCGGGACGTTCGCGCACATGCGCATGTTGGACAGGGTGGTCAGTCCCTCGAGGAAGTCCTCGGCGAGCTCCTGGGGACCGGAGATCATCACCCAGCCGGCCCGGTAGCCGCAGACCCGGTAGGCCTTCGACAGACCGCTGAAGGTCAGACAGAGCACGTCGTTGCCGGCGGCCTCGGCGGCGTGGTGGTGCACGGCGTCGTCGAACAGGATCTTCTCGTAGATCTCGTCGGCGAAGACCACGAGGTCGTGGCGCCGGGCGATGTCGACCAGCTGGGCCACCATCTCCTTGCTGTAGACGGCACCGGTGGGGTTGTTGGGGTTGATGATGACCAGGCCGTGCGTGTTCTCGGTGATCTTCGACTCGATGTCCTCGAGGTCCGGCATCCAGCCGTTCTCCTCGTCGCACCGGTAGTGGACCGGCGTCCCGCCGGAGAGCGACACCGCGCCCGTCCACAGCGGGTAGTCCGGCGAGGGGACGAGGATCTCGTTGCCGTCGTCGAGGAACGCCTGGAGCACCATCGAGATCATCTCGGAGACGCCGTTGCCGATGAACACGTCCTCGACGGCGGTGTCCTTCAGGCCGCGCGACTGGTAGTACTGCGCGACGGCGGTGCGGGCGGAGTAGATGCCGCGGGAGTCGGAGTAGCCCTGGGCGTCGGGCAGGTTGTGCACCATGTCGGCCACGATCGCCTCGGGTGCCTCGAAGCCGAACGGTGCCGGGTTGCCGATGTTGAGCTTGAGGATCTTGTGACCCTCGGCCTCAAGGCGCTGGGCCTCGACGAGGATGGGTCCCCGGACGTCGTAGCGGACGTTGCGGAGCTTCTGGCTCTGGCGGATCTTGCGCACGGACGCCATTCTCTCAGGTCCGCGCCACTCCCTTTCCGGCCGTGCGCCGACGTACGATCGCAGACGTGGCCCGGACCACGGTCCCTCTCACCCTCGACCTGCTCGACGCCCTCTTCCACGACGCGGGTGCGCCGTGCCGGACCTGCCTGTTCTGGGAGCGCGAGCCGGTGCACCGGCAGCGCCTCGACGCCGAGGAGCGGGCGGCCGAGAAGGAGGCGTGGGTCTCCGAGCTGCTGCGCGAGTGGGGCTCCTGCGGCCGGGTCGCCCTGGTCGACGGCCGGCCGGTCGGCTACCTCGTCTACGCGCCCGCGTCGTATGTGCCCGGCGCTGCGGCCTTCCCCACGGCCCCGGTCTCCGCCGACGCCGTGCTGCTGACCACCGCCTGGGTCCGACCGGAGTACGCCGGGGGCGGGGTCGGCCGCCTGCTCGTGCAGGGCATGGCGCGCGACCTGGTCGGCCGGGACGGCGTCCGCGCGGTCGAGGCGTTCGCCCGCGTCGGGCGGGCGGGTTCGGGGCGGGTTCCGGGGCGGGTTCCGGAGTGCGTGGTGCCCGCGGACTTCCTGGCCCGGACCGGGTTCAAGACCCAGCGTCCGCACCCCCGCACCCCGCGGATGCGGATGGAGATGCGTTCGCTGGTGACCTGGCGCGGCGAGGTGGAGGCCGCGTGGGAGCGGATCGTCGGCGTCGTCCGCCGGCCGCGGCAGGTGCCGACGCCGGTCCCCCGCGAGGCGGATCCGCACCGCCCGTGACGCGCCGCGGACTCAGCCGGCGGCGACGAACCGCAGGTCGGAGGTGAGCCAGGCCCCGTCGACGAGGGTCAGGGTCAGCCGGAGCCGGTAGCTGCGGTCCTGCGGCCGGTCGCCGGAGGTCTCGTTGCTGACGTCGCCGCGGGTGGCGACGAGGACGACGGCCGAGGTCGCGTCGTACTGCGCCAGGCCGCTGGCGAGGATCTCCGAGCGCATCACGCTGCGCGCCTGCGTGGCCTGCCGCGCGAGGTCACCGGCGCCGTCACGGAACCGGGTCGCGAAGCCGCCGGTGGCCAGGTCGAGCACGCGGTCGATCCCGGCCTGTGGGTCGCGGTAGTCGTAGTTGCCGAACGCGGTGACCATCGTCTCCGCGGCGTCGATCACCTGCCGCCGGGCCGGGTCCGGCTCCGGGGTGCCCGGCTCGTCCTCCGCGAACAGCGACATGCCGCCGACGAGCCAGTCCGGTCCGGAGCGGGTGAGCGCGAGCGCGAACCGGGACGGCGTCACCGTCGGCTCGGCCTCGCCCCGCCGGGCGGACTGGTCGATGAACACGAGGACGTCGGCGGCGTCGGTGCTGATGCCGATCAGCCCGGTGCCCACGACCTCGGCCTCCACGACGGTGCCCGCGCTGTCGCCGGCGTCGCGCAGGCTGTCGGTCGTCTGCCGGTACGTCGCGGCGAACTCGGGGGTCATCAGCGCCGTCGCCGTGGCGACCTCCGCCTCGAGGTCGTCGAAGCGGGTCGCGACGATCTCCCGGGCTGCCCTCCCGGCGAACTCCAGAGCGGCGTCGCGGGCGGCCTGCGGGATCGCCGCAGGGGCGCCGCTCGGGGCCGATGCCGACCCGTCGCCGCGGGACCGCGACCCGGCCGCCCGGTCGTCGTCGCCCCAGGTGAACACGACGGCCAGGACCACCCCCGCGGCGGCGAGCACGACGAGGGCGAGTCCGGCGCCCAGCGCCCGGACGGCGGTGGTACGCCGTCGGCGGCGCGTCGCGTGGTTCCCCATGGGTCCTCCGGATCGGTGGCGGGCGGCGGGTGGATGAGCTGCGGACATGGTGGTGCCTGCGGGTGCCCACCCGGGCGGAAATGGCGAAAGCCCCCGGCCGAGGCCGGGGGCTTTCGCGGGTGAGGTCGGCCGCGGGGCGCGGCCGGTCGCTCAGATGAAGTCGGCGAGCTCGTTGAGGATCGCGGCCTTCGGGCGGGCACCGACGATGGTCTTCACGACCTCGCCGCCCTGGTAGACGTTGATGGTCGGGATGCCCGTGACGCGGTACGACGCCGGGGTGACCGGGTTCTCGTCGACGTTCATCTTGAGGAACGTGATCTTGTCGCCGTGGGCACCGGCGAGCTCGTCGAGGATCGGGGCGACCTGGCGGCACGGGCCGCACCACTCGGCCCAGAAGTCCACGAGGACGGGCTTGTCGGACTTGAGGACCTGTGCGTCGAACTCGGCGTCGGTCACGGCGGAGATGTTGTCGGCCACGGCGGCCACCCCTTCGGTTGGTTGAACGAGACGTCTGTGGACTTGAACCTACGCGGTGGCGCCGGCATTCCCGGCGAGAGCGGCTCCCGCGGTCGCGGCGGCGTGGTCGAGGCCGGCGAGGTAGCGCTCGGCGTCGAGGGCGGCCGAGCAGCCGGTGCCGGCGGCGGTGATCGCCTGGCGGTAGGTGTGGTCGACCAGGTCGCCGGCGGCGAACACGCCGGGGATGTTGGTGGCGGTCGAGCCGGGCTGGACCAGGACGTAGCCGTCGTCGTCGAGGTCGACCTGGCCCACCAGGAGCTCCGAGCGCGGGTCGTGGCCGATGGCGATGAACAGCCCCGTCGCGGCCAGCTCACTGGTCGCGCCGGTGACGGTGTCCTTGAGGGTCAGCGACTCCAGCGAGTCGGCGCCGTTGATGGACTCGACCACCGAGTTCCACACGATCTCCAGCTTGGGGTCGGCGAAGGCCCGCTCCTGCATGATCTTGGAGGCGCGCAGCTCGTCGCGGCGCACGATGAGGGAGACCTTCGAGCCGAACCGGGTGAGGAAGGTGGCCTCCTCGACAGCCGAGTCGCCGCCGCCCACGACCGCGATGTGCTGCTCGCGGAAGAAGAAGCCGTCGCAGGTCGCGCAGTAGGACACGCCGCGACCGGAGAGCCGCTCCTCGTCGGGGAGGCCGAGCTTGCGGTAGCCGGAGCCGGTGGCCAGGATCACCGCGCGCGCGGTGTAGGTGTCGGTGGCGGTCTTGACGACCTTGACCTCGCCGGTCAGGTCCACCTCGACGACGTCGTCGGCGATCAGCTCGGCGCCGAACCGCTCGGCCTGGGCCCGCATCTCGTCCATCAGCTCGGGGCCCTGGATGCCGCCCCGGAAGCCCGGGAAGTTCTCGACCTCGGTGGTGTTCATCAGCGCGCCGCCGGCGGTGACCGAGCCCTCGAAGACCAGCGGGTTCAGCTGCGCCCGGGCGGCGTAGATCGCGGCGGTGTAGCCCGAGGGCCCGGACCCGATGACGATGACCTCACGGAGGTCAGGGCGGAGCTCGGACGTGGCGGACTCGGACATGGAACTCCCCGATGGATCGTGGTTGGGACGGATGCGACGCCGACGACCGGCGGACACTGGGACAACGAGATCGTAGGCCGATAGATTCCGCGGCCGGTGGGTCGGTCGTCGACGAACGAGGGGGACGACTCGACCTACATGCCTGGTCGCGGGCCTCGCACGCTCGGCCCGCGGCGCTCTCACCCGGTGGCGGTGAGCGTCGTGGAGTGGATGACGTCGCCGGTCCCGCAGGCGAGCACCTCGGCCTCCTGGGTGGAGCCGACCGGCTCCCGGAAGGCGACCACGGCCGGCTTGCCGTCGTAGAGGACGCCGACGAGGTAGCCGCGGCCGAAGGAGGCCGGCTCGCAGAGGAAGTCGGTCGGGGCGGTGAGCGTCGCGCCGCCGTAGTCGGCGGCGGTCGGGTGCGGGAGGGTGACGTGCTGGAGCGCGACCAGGTCCTCGCGCAGCCGCTCGGCCCGGACCTCGCGGACCGGCTCGTCGGTGGGGACCCGCTGCGGGGCGACGTACGGCTCCGCGAGCTCGGGCGACGGGGCGGCGCTCGGGGCCTCGGGCTGAGGGGCTGCCTTGCCTCCGCTGTCGGCGGCGTCGCCCTCGGCGCCGGCCACGGCGCTGTCGCGGGCCGACTCGTCCTGGGCGAGCCGGTGGGCCGTGGCGAGGTCGTCCTTGCCGGGGCCGGGGTCGGACACGAGGCCGACGCCGACGGCCACCACCGCGGCCGCGGCGGCCGCGCCGAACAGGAGCCGGACGCGGCGCCGGCGCCGCAGCGCGGCCGGGTCGAGCGGGACGACGACCGCGGGCGCCTCGGGATGGCTGTGGTGCACCCCTCCCGGAGGGAGGGAGGCCGCGGTGCGCTCGGCGGCCAGCCCGGCGATGACACTGTCGATCCGCTCGGCGACCTCGACCGGGATCGGCACGGGACCGCCGGCGTCCGCGAGGGCGCTGCGGACCGCGTCCTCCTCGGCGGGGGACGGCGGCGCGTCGGTCGGCTCGGTGGCGTCGTTCATGTGGGGGGTTCCTGGCACGGAGGCCCGGTGGGACGGGCGGGACGGGGTGATCAGTCGACGGTGGTGGCCGCGGGCGGTCCGCGCGGCGTCATCGATCCGACGTCCGGGGGGCCGGACGGGTTCCCTGCCGTGTCCGCAGGTCGGGCGGCGGGATCCGGCTCGGTGGCGGGGCCGAGGTCCAGGACGTCGGCCAGGAGGAAGGCGAGCCGGGCCCGGCCGCGCGAGCAGCGGCTCTTCACCGTGCCCTCGGCGCAGTCGAGGATCTGCGCGACCTCGGCGACCGGGTAGCCCTCCATGTCGACGAGGACGAGCGCCGCCCGCTGCTCCTCGGGCAGGGTCGCCAGCGCGGCGCGGACCCGCTCCCGGCGCTCGGCGACCAGGCTGTGCTCGATCGGGTCGGCGGCGTCGCCGACGGTCTCGCGGACCCGCCGGTGACCGGTCTCGACCGCGTCGAGGTCCTCGGGCAGCGGCTCGGTGCGGCGTACCGACTCCTTGCGCAGCCGGTCCAGGCAGGCGTTGACGACGACCCGGTGCAGCCAGGTGGTCACCGCCGCGTCGCCGCGGAACGAGCCGGCGCGGCGGAAGGCGGCCACCAGGCCGTCCTGCAGGCCGTCGGCCGCGGTCTCGGGATGGCCGCAGGTGCGCAGTGCGACCGCCCACAGCCGGTCGCGGTGCCGGGCGACGAGGACACCGAAGGCCTCGGGATCGCCGGCGACGTGCGCGGCGAGCAGCTCGCGGTCGCTCGACGGGTCGCCTGGCGGCGACTCGCGCACCTCACTCACCACGGACCACCACCTCGGAGACCTCGGCCCGGAAGTCGCCGTCGACCTCGGGCAGGGCCGTCCACCACAGGACAAGGTAGCGAGCCTGGACCGGATCCGTCGCCGCGAGGGTCAGGATGCCGCCGCCGGTCCGGGTGGCGACCGGGTCGCCGGTCGGCGCGTCGGTGGGCGCGGTCGCGCCGGCGACGGCGTAGAGGGACACCCGGTTGGGGTCCATCGACCCCTCGTCGACCATCCGCAGGGTGACACTGTCGACGGAGCGGACCGTGCCCAGGTCGATCACCAGGCCGACGCCGGTCTTGAGGCCCGGCGGCGGACCCAGCTGGTTGTCGTAGTAGGTCTGCGTGCTCCACGTGGTGCGGACGTCGCCGTCGATGAGGTTCGGGAGCGAGCCCGGGTCCTCCTCGCCGTCGCCCAGGGGGTCGAGGTCGTCGAGCGCGAGGCCGTCGAGGACGGCGGCGCGGGCGACGTCGGTCTCCTCGGCGGTGGGGGTCTTCTCCGGGTCGCCGCCCAGCGCGGTCCGGCCGCGCCCGAGGTTGAAGGCGATCGCGATCGCGACCAGGAGCAGTACCGCGAGCGCGACCGCCATGGCCAGCCGCAGCCAGCTGCGGCCCGGCACCGTGGCGAGGTTGTCGGTGGAGTCCCCGTCGTCCGGTCCGGTGCCGGTGTCCCAGGGCCAGAAGCCGGCGGGCGGCGGAGCGCCGGGGACCTCGCCGGACGGGACCGATGGCAGCCGCGGACGGCGTACGCCGTCGGGCGGGTCGGGCGCGAACAGCGGACGCTCGGGCAGGTCCTCGAACGGCGGCGGCGGAGGCGGCGGCGTGCTCCGGGTGCGCAGCCAGGTGACGTCCTCCTCGCCGAAGACGGGCATGCCCGCCTCGGTGGGCAGCTCGGTCACCAGCGGGATGGGAGGCTCGTCGGGCTCCGGCTCGCGCTCCCGCGCGGGCTCGGGGAGGGCGTCCGGCGCGGGTTCCGGCGCGTGCTCCGGGTCGGTGCCGCCGGGCGCCGCGGGCGGTACGACGGGGATGTCGTCGCGGGAGGCGTCGTGCGGCAACGGATCGGCGAGCGCGGGCAGCCACACCGGCCGCAGCTCGTTGATGGGCGGCACCGCGCGGGCCAGCTGCTCGGGCATCCCGGTCGGGTCGCCGACGAAGGCGACCAGCTCGGCGGCGATCGCCGCGGCCGACGACACGTCCGGGTGGTCGCTGCCACGCCGCCGGCGCCGCGACGGGGCGGGTGCGCCGGCGCGCTGGTCGAGCTCGCGCCACAGCACGTCGAGTGGTTGCGGGACGCCGGCGACGACCTGGCGCGGGCTGAGCGTGCTGTCGTTCTCGCGCGGCGCGGCCGGCACGATCGAGCCGGACGGGCCCGGCCAGGTCGCGGTGAGCGCGCAGTGGAGCAGCCCGCCGAGGTCCTCCAGGTCACCCTGGACGTCGCCGGGCGAGAGACCGTGCAGGGCGGCATCGACGCACATCCCGATGATCCGCACCGCGCCGTACCGGTCGATGAGGACGTTCTCGGGGTTCAGCCGGCCATGGGTGACACCGGCCGCGTGGGCCCGGGCGAGGGCGTCGGCGACGTCGGCCACCAGCCAGGCCGCGTGGCGCGGGGCGAGCGGACCGTCGTGGGTCACGAGGATGTCGAGGGAGATCCCGGTGCCCCACTCGTTGACCACGAAGCAGCGGCCGTCCTCCTCCTCCGCGTCGAGGACCCGCAGGATCCGCGGGTCGAGCACCTGCGCGGAGGTGCGGGCCGCCTCGACCAGCGCGTGGGCGCGGGCGTCGTCGTGGGCGATGACGTGCAGCGCGACGAAGCGCTCGAGGATCCCGTCGTGGGCGCGCCAGAACCGCCCGCCGCCGCTCTCGCTCAGCAGGTCGATCAACCGGTAGCGGCCGGCGAGGACATCGCCCGACCGCGTCGACGTCGCCACCTCGACCCCCTGCTCGCCCTCGTGTCCCTCGTGTCCCTCGGTGTCCCCTCCGGGTCACCTTAGACCGGCTCAGCGCCTCCGCAGCCGCCCGGCGACGGTGTCGGCCACGGAGGTGACCTCGGACAGGCGCAGCGGCCCGGCGACGCCCAGCAGCGCCGCCCCCGCCCCGGCGGCGACGACGGCCACCTCGACCGCCGCCAGGCTCCAGTGCGGGCTGCCGCCGACGAGCTCGACCACGGTGTCGGTGACGACGATGTCGAGGAAACGGCCGACCACGAACACCACGATGCTCGCCCCCAGCAGGCGCAGCACGAAGCCCCGCCACCGGCGTACGGCGCCGCCGGGCGCCCCGCCCCGCCGCAGCCGCCGGACGAGCACCACGGACGAGAGTGTGGCGCCGACGGTGTACGCGCCGCCGTAGGCGAGCACCAGCATCGGCGAGGTGTCCCACGGGTCGACCCGCGACACGAAGAGCACGGCGAGGCCGATATTGGTGGCCGCGATGACGCACTGGACGTAGAAGACCAGGCGGTTGAGTTCGAGGGCGTAGAAGCCGCGCAGCACGAGGTAGTGCACGGTGAACGCGACGACGGCGAAGCCGAAGAGCACCATCGACGACTCGAACCGGTAGAAGTACGGGGCGGTCGCACCGTGCCCCCACACGACCTGGGCCAGCGGGAGGGCGATCGACGGCAGCAGTGCCGCGAACGGTACGACGACCACGAGCGCCGTGCGCAGCGTGCTGCCCAGCGTGGTGGCCAGCCGGCCCAGGTCGGCGTCGGCCGCCGCGGCGGACAGGCGCGGCAGGATCGCGGTGGCCAGGGACACGGTGATGATCGAGTGCGGCACCATCACCACCAGCATCACGTTGGAGTAGATGGTGATGCCGGTGCCGTCGTCGGCCGCGGCCGTGCCGCCGGACGCGAGGCGCACCACGACGACGTAGGCGATCTGGTTGACGACGACGAACAGCACCGTCCACAGGCCGAGCCTGAGGGTGTGGCCCAGGCCGACGCCCCGCCAGTCGAAGCGGGGCCGGATCCGCACCCCGCAGCCGCGCAGGTACGGCACCAGGACCAGCAGCTGCACCGCGATCCCGACCGTGGAGCCGATGCCGAGCAGGCGCTCCTGGCCGGGCGAGAAGGCGGCCTGCTGCTCGGCGGGGCTGGCCGGTCCGAAGGCCACGAGGTAGGTGACCAGCACCCCGATCGAGATCAGGTTGTTGGCGATCGGCGCCCACATCATCGGCCCGAACCGGCCGCGGGCGTTGAGCACCTGCCCGAACAGCACGAACATGCCGTAGAAGAAGACCTGCGGCAGGCAGAAGCGGGCGAAGTCGATCGCGGACTGGCGCTGTTCGGCGAGGTGCGGCGCGTCGTAGCTCGGCACCAGGACCTGCATGACGAGCGGCGCGGCCACCACGAGCAGCACGGTCACCAGCCCGAGGAAGCAGGCCGCCAGCGTGATCACCCGGTTGACGTACGCCGCGCCGCCGTCGGCGTCGTTCGTCATCGCCCGCACGATCTGCGGCACCAGCACCGCGTTGAAAACGCCGCCCGCGAGCAGGATGTAGAGCATGTTCGGCACCGTGTTCGCCACGGTGAAGATGTCGGCGTGCAGCGAGATGCCGAGCGCCGCCGCGAGCAGGGTCGAGCGGATGAACCCGCTGAACCGGGACACGACGGTGCCGGCCGCCATCACCGCGGTGTTCGCGAGGATCCGGCGCTGCTCGCCGGCGTCGCCGCCGGGCGCGGTGCTCGCGGAGTCGCCGTCGCTCACGACGCGGCCCCGCCGCGCGCGGCCCGGAACCGGCGGACCAGGCGGATGCCGATGGCGAGGAAGAGGATGCCGGCGCCGGTGCCGATGATCGCCCAGATGACGACCCCGACCTGGCCCGAGCGGATCGGCAGCTCGTCCTCGGCGCCGAGCGGGGTGCCGTCGGCGTCGGTGAGCCGCAGCCGGACGTTGTGAACGCCGGTGCCGTGCATGTCGGCGCTGACCGGGACCGACGAGCGGCTGTTGGCCGCCAGCACGATCGGGTTGGCCACCGAGATGGTCGCGCCGTCGTCGGTGGCGACCTCGATCCGCACGGTCACCGCGTGGTCGAGCGTGTTGCTGACCGCGACGTTGAAGCTGCCGGAGCTGCTCGACAGGGTGACCCCCTGCGGCGCATCGAGGTCGACCTGACCGAGCTGCTCCTCCACCCAGGCGCGGGAGCGGCCCAGGCGCGGCCCGGCGTCGGCGTCGTCGCGCAGGGCGTACGACGTCCCGGCCAGTGCCTCGCCGACCACCGTCTCGCCGATGGCGTAGCCGTCGCCCAGGATGCTCTGCAGAGCCCGGGCCGCGCGGATCAGGCTGCCGGCCTCGTTGAACACGCTCGCGTCCAGCTGGGCGGCGACCTGGCCCTGCGGGTAGGCGAGGTCGTCGGGGTCGATCTGGCGCTGGGCGGCGTCGTCGGTGTCGGTGGCGAGGTCGTTGGTCCGGGTGACGGTGGGCAGGTCGACCAGGGTCACCGGGCCGTCGTCCAGGCCCGCCCAGAACTCACGGGCGCCGGCGGCGTCGATGCTCGACGGGAGCACGACCACGAGCGGATCGGGCCGCTGGTCGCCGGCCCGGAGGATCCGGATCACCGCCTCGCTGAGCAGCCGCTGGCGCAGCGCGACGGGGGCCAGGGCCGGGTCGGGGCCCGGGCCGCCGCGTGCGGTCGCGGTGCTGGTGGCCACGATCGGCCGGTCCCCGACGAGGCCGCCCACCGGAGCGCCGTCGGGGAAGTCCTCGGCCGGGAACATCTGCTCGCCGAGCAGCACGGTCGCCGCGTCGTCGACGTCGCCGATCGCGGCGGCGTCGAGGTAGCCGTTGCGGGACGCCACGACCGGGGTGGACTCGATGCCCCAGGCGGTCAGCGTCGGCGACGCGTGCTTGCGGGCGGTCGGGTACAGGCTGGGCAGGGACCGCGCCGCGGCGGCGAGATCGGGGTCGCCGTACGGGAGCGCGGCGACGGTGTCGTCGGGCAGCACCGTGGCCGCCCGCTGGAGCCAGGCCTGGGCGGCGCGGACGAGCGGGTCGTCGGGGTCGAGGGTCGTGGTGCCGACGTCGGCGGCGTCGTCGGCGCCCTCGCCGGCCCCGTCGGCCCCGCCCTCGCTGGCCGACCCGCTCGGTGAGGGGTCCTCGCTCTCCGACGGCTCGTCGTCGGGCGCGACCGGCGTGATCGCGCGGACCGGGTTGCCGGCCGCGAGCTGGTTGACGGCGTCGGCGACCGCGGGGTCGAGCAGCCAGGTCACCGGGGCGGTGGTGCTCGCCGCACCGAACGCGAGCGGGCCGCCGAGGACGCCCTCCGGGGAGAGCGCTTCCTCCCACCAGTCGGTGCGGCCGAGCTCGCCGTCAGCCGAGTGGGCCACCCGTCCGCGCAGCGGTACGACGACCGCGGTGTCGACCCGGGCGGAGGTGCCCGGCTCGACGTACGGGAGGAAGGTGCGGGCCCGCCCGTCGGCCAGGGTGTCGCGACCGTCGGGGTTCTCGCCGAGGGCATGCACACCGAACCAGTAGACGCCGGTGGTCGGGTTCGCGAACACGTCGCGCAGCACCCGCTGCGGGATCCGGAGCGCGAAGGTCTGGGTCTCGCCCGGGCCGAGGGTCTCGATCTGCGCCTGGACGACCGGTTCGTCGGTCTTGCGCACGCCGACCTGCGCCTCGGGATCGGTGGCGGCCGCGTCCGTCAGCTCGTCCTCGGTGGTCATGGCCGGGGGGCAGCCGAGGCAGTCGTCGCCGGCGCCGAACATCGGGTAGAGGTTGATCCGCTGCCAGGTCTCGAGGTCGACGTTGGTGACCTGTCCGCGGACGACCAGCGGACCCTTGCGGGGCAGCACGCCGGGGGTCAGCTCGTCGATGGTCACCTCGAGCGGCGGGTCGTACTCCGCGTTCTTGGGCGCCCTCTCGGCGGCGTTCTCGGGCGCGGCCGCCGGCCGGGGTCCGGCCGGGGCCCCGGAGGCGGCGGGCGCTCCGGCCAGTGCCGGCGCGGTGAGGCCGAGGAGCAGAGCGGTCGCCAAGCCTGCGAGCAGGCGGGAAGGACGGCGGACCACGCACCGAGGGTAGTGGGGGCCCCGGCGGCGGCCGTCCCCGACGACGGAAGAAGGACGCGAGAGGGCACTGCATTTCAAACAGGCTAGAAGTTTTCCCCTACCTCTTGCGCTAGACAGCCTTACAGTTCAATATTCATGAAACGCTGGTGCTCGTGGCGCCGGTCAGCCGATCGCCCGGAGCGACCATCCCCAAGTGAGGTGCCTGTCATGGCCCATCAGCCCACCACGGCCACGTCCTCGTCCTCGTCCGACGCCGCGCCGATCCTGACGGTCGGTTTCGAGGAGCGGCTGAGCGTCCCGAGAACCGGACTGTTCGGCGTGCAGCACCTGCTGGCCCTGACCGGCATCTGGTTGTTCCCCAGCATCATCGGGGCGACGCTCGAGCTCTCGGCCGAGGAGACCGGCTGGATCACCCAGGGCTGCTTCTTCATGACCGGCCTGATCACGGTGCTGCAGTCCTCGCGCCTGTTGCGCCTGCCGATCGTGCAGGGCCCGACGGCCGCGTTCATGCTGGCGATCGTCTCGTCGGGGCTGGCCTTCGGCCTGGACACCGCCTTCGGCTCGATGGTCGTCGCCGGCCTGATCTTCGCGCTGCTCAGTCTTCCCAGCCGGCGCTTCGGTCTCTTCGGCCACGTCGCCCGGCTGGCGTCGGACCCGATCCTGTTCGGCACGCTGTTCGTGATCATCGGGGCCCAGTTGGCCGCGATCGGGCTCAGCGGCTGGTTCGGCACCCCCGGCGCGGACGGCTTCGGCATGCCGTACTTCCTGATCAGCGTGGCCACCGTGCTGGCCGTGGTCTGCTTCACCATCTTCGGCCGGAACACCGTGCTGCGCCGCGCCTCGATCTTCTTCGGGATCGTCGCGGGCACGGTGGTCGCGGCGCTCGCCGGCCAGTGGGACCTGCCCAGCCTCGGCGGCGCCTCGGTGGTCGGCACCCCCGAGCTGCTCGGGTTCGGCTTCGACGTCGAGTTCTCCGTGGTCGTGCTGATGCTGCTCGCCTTCTTGCAAGCGGGCACCGAGTCGGCCGGGATGTACCAGATGATCGGCGGCTGGGGTGGTCAGCGGATCAGCGTCGAGCGCACCAACCGCGGCGTGTTCACCGAGGTGGTCGGGACCTCCGTCGGTGCCCTCTTCGGTGGCATCGGCACGACGTCGTACCCGGAGAACGCCGGCATCGTGCGGATGTCGGGCATCGGCAGCAGGTTCGTCACCATGACGGCCGGCTTCGCCGCGATCGTGCTGGCCTTCCTCCCCAAGGTCGGCCTGTTCGTGGCGAGCCTGCCGATGCCCGTCCTCGCCGCCGCCTCGACCATCCTGTTCGGCATCATCGCGATGTCGGGAGTGCAGATGATGGCGACCGTACGCTGGGACGAGTTGAACATGATGGTGGCGGCGCCGGCCTTCATCGTCGCGCTCGGCACCCAGTTCCTGCCGGCCGAGATCGTCGACGACCTGCCCGAGGAGGTGGCCAGCATCGTGACCTCGCCGATGATGGTGGGCGTGATCCTGTTGCTCGTGCTTCACCTGGTCATCAACTACGGCATCCGACCGCTCCTGGAGAGCGGGTCGAGGGCGTGACCGTCATCCGGCTCGGGCTGGCCCAGGTGGAGACGTCCTTCGGCGACCAGGAGCAGCAGAACCTGGTGCGGGCGTTGGACCTGGTCCGCCAGGCCGGCGAGCGGGGGGTGGACCTGCTCGCCTTCGCCGAGAACTTCCCGGGGCCGTTCACCGAGGCGAACCGCTACGAGGTCGCCGAGCCGATGGCGCGCGCGGCCCGTGAGCACGGGGTGGCCCTCGCCTACGGCACCTCCCTGCCCGACCCGCACCGCCCCGGCTCCTTCAACATCACGACCGTCGTGGTCGACGATCGCGGCGAGGAGCGGGGCGCCTACCGGCGTACGCACCCGGTGGGCCCCTACATCTACCGCGACAGCCCGGAGTGGAACTTCGACTACGTGGCTGCCGACGACTTCCCGGTGATCGACATGCCGTGGGGGAAGCTGGGCATCTCCATCTGCTCGGAGGTGCACCTGCCGGAGGTGACCAGGATCCTCGCGCTCCGGGGGGCGGAGGTGGTGCTCTACCCGAGCGGCCTCCTGATCGACGAGCTCGGCTACACCGAGGCCTGGCAGACGCTGGTCCACGCTCGGGCGATCGAGAACCACCTCTACACGGCGACCCTGGTGAACCTGATGAGCCGCAGCGTCGCCGAGCAGTTCGCGGGCGAGAGCTTCGAGAGCTCCGGCCCGGGCCTGACCCGCGGCATCGGCATGGTCGCCTCTCCCGAGGGGATCCTGGCGCGCTCGCCCGAGCCGGGGATCCTGGTCGCCGAGCTCGACCTGGAGCGGACCCGCTACCTGCGGCGCACCACCGAGGAGCTGATCGTCCCCGCGCCGTATCGCACCATCCCCGGTCACCTCGACTGGCGTCGCCCCGAGCTGTACGGCGCCCTCCTCGAGGCCGCCCGAGAAGCCGCTCCGTCCGCGCGTCAGGGGTGAGGGGGCACTGCCGGGTACCGCGTCCGGCAGTTGACGACTTTCACTCTCGCTGAAAGTCTTCGACGGCACGCCACGGCCACGCCACGACAGGAGACCCCGCGATGGCATCCAGCAACGACGCTCGGACGGCGGCCGCCGCCGGCGATGCCGCGGACCAGGCCATCGCGCAGATCGGCGCCCGGGTGCGGCTGCTGCGCTCACGGCAGGGCCTGACGCTGAAGGAGGTCGCGTCCCGCACCGGCGTCAGCGTCTCGATGCTGTCCATGCTGGAGCGTGGGGTGGCCAGTGCCTCGGTCGGCACGCTGGTCTCGGTCGCGTCGGCGCTGGGCGTGCACATGTCCGACCTGTTCGACCGCGACGAGCCCGAGCACTCCGATCCGGTCCGGCGCCTGGCCGAGCAGCCGTCGGTGCGCACCAACGAGGGCGCGCGGCGCCGGGTCGCGCACAACGACGTCGAGTCCGGTGTGGAGCTGGCGGTCAACGAGTACGAGCCCGGCGGCGCCAGCGGACCGGTCGCGACCCACCACGACGGCCGTGAGTTCGGCATGCTGATCTCCGGCACCCTCACCGTCGAGCTCGACGGCCAGACGCACACCTTGAAGCCGGGCGACCTGATCGCCTACCCGTCCGACCGGCCGCACCGGATCATCAACAGCGGCCGCAAGAAGGCGGTCGCGGTCTGGGTGAACATCGAGGGACCGTGATCCACCGGTCGAGCGGGTGTTTCAACCGGATGAAGACTCGATGAACTAGTTCAACGTCGTTGACACTGTTTCAATCACAGTGCACGCTGGGGCTCCCGAAACCCTCAAGGAGCCCCCGATGAAATCCTGGCGAACCTTGGCCGCGACAGCCGCAGCCGCCTCGTTGATCCTGACCGCGTGCGGCAGCGAGGGGTCGGCGACGAACGACGACGGCGACCTCCTGGTCATGCTGTCGTACAAGAAGTCCATCTACTGGCTGCCCCTGCTGGTGGCGGAGGAGAAGGGCTTCTTGGCGGACGAGGGAATCAGCCTGGACCTGGAGGAGACGAACGGTTCGGGCTTCGTCACCCAGCAGCTCCTCTCGGGTAACACCGCGGTCGGGTGGGCCGGTGCGCCGGACACGGTGGTGGCGTACTCGAAGAACGACGAGGTCCGGGCCCTGATGTGCAACCCGCCGCAGAACATCTTCCGCATCGTGGTGCCCGAGGACTCCGACATCACCACGGTCGCGGACCTGAAGGGCAAGACCCTGGGCATCGCCGAGGCCGGAGGCGGCGAGGAGCCGATCGTCAACGCCTCCCTCGCGGACGCCGGACTCGAGCGCGATCGCGACGTCACCGTGCAGCCGATCGGCGACGCCGGCCCGGCCTCGCTGAACGCGATCCTCGACGGCCAGGTCGACGCGTACGCCGGCAGCTACCCCGACATCTCCACCCTCAGTGCCGACGGGCGGCTGGTCACCCGCGACATCACCCCGGCGGAGTACAACGCGATCCCGGGCGACTGCCTGATCACGACCGCCGAGCACCTGGAGGACGAGGAGACCCGCGGGCAGCTGGTGGGTCTGGCCCGGGCCTGGGCGAAGGGCGCGATCTACGCTGCGGCCCATCCTGAGGAGGCGACCGAGCTCGCCTGTGCGCAGGTGCCCCAGGAGTGCGAGGACATGGACTTCGCCGCGCAGTACACCAAGGACACGATCGCGCTCTCGGGCGTCACGGCCGAGGGCGACGAGCCCTTCGGCGCGGTTCCCGTCGAAGCCTGGGAGACCACCATCCAGGTGCTCGAGGACTCCGGCGCGGTCAGCGGCGACCTCGACGGGGCGAGGCTCGGTGGCGGCGAGTCGGTCGCGGACTTCGTGGCCGACTACTCCGACTTCGACGTCGCCGAGCTCCGGGCGGCCCCGTGAGTGCGGCGGCCACCCTCGCGCAGGACACCGAGCAGGGGATCAGTGTCCGCGGGGTCAACAAGCTCTACGACACCGCTGACGGTGGTTAGGTGCAGGCGCTGGTCGACGTCGATCTCGACATCGCGCCGGGAGAGTTCGTCTCGTTCCTCGGGCCCAGCGGCTGCGGGAAGTCGACCTTGCTGCACATGGTCGCCGGACTGCTGGAGCCGACCGAGGGCGTGATCGAGGTGCGGGGCACGCCCGCTGCCGCGGGACGGCCCGACCTCGCGATCATGCTCCAGTCCCCGGTCCTCTTCCCCTGGCGCAGCGTGATCGACAACGTGATGCTGCCTGTGGAGATCCTCCGCCTGGACCCCGTCGCCGCGCGTCGCCGGGCCGAGGACCTGCTCGAGCTCACCCACCTGACCGAGTTCGCGAAGAAGAACGTGTGGGAGCTCTCCGGTGGCATGCGGCAGCGGGTGAGTCTGGTCCGCGCCTTGGTCACCGACCCGCCCCTGCTGCTGATGGACGAGCCCTTCTCCGCGCTCGACGAGTTCACCCGTGAGCGTCTCAACGTCGAGCTGGCGAGCATGCACGACCGTCTCGGACGCACCACCTTGTTCGTCACCCACAACATCGCCGAGGCGGTCTTCCTCTCCGATCGGATCGTCTGTATGCGCCCCCGGCCGGGCGAGGTCATCGACGTCATCGACGTCCCGCTCCCCCGCCCCCGCACGCGTGACCTGGTCGGCGCCGCCGAGACCGTCGCGCTCGAGGGCCGGGTCCGCGCGGCCATCGCCGAGTACATCTGAGACGAGGACACCATGACGACCACCACCGCCACGCCGGCCCGGTCCGTGCGCACCGCCACCACGAAGGCGCGCAACCGCCGCCGGCGGGCCGCGGGAGCCGTCGGCCTCCCGGCCCTGGTCCTGGCCATCTCCGTCGGCATCTGGGAGGCCGCCGCCCGCGGCGGCCTGGTCAACGAGATCATCGTGCCCGCGCCCAGCGATGTCGCCGTGGAGCTGTTCGGGATGCTCGACGAGCAGTACTTCTGGGACGCCACCTGGGTCACGCTGGCCGAGACGCTGGCCGGCTTCGGCATCGGCGTGGTCCTGGCCTGGGTGCTGGGCACGCTGCTCGGGATGTTCGGCTGGGCCCGCACCGCCTTCTATCCCCTGGTGGTGGGCTTCCAGATCACCCCGCGCGTCGCGCTCGCGCCGCTCTTCCTCACCTGGTTCGGCTTCGGCCTCACCTCCAAGATCGTGATGGCGGCGACCATCTGCTTCTTCCCGGTCCTGCTGAACGTGATGGTCGGCATGAGCGGTGTCGACCCCGCCGCGCGGACGCTGATGCGCTCCCTGGGCGCCAGTCGCTGGGAGGAGTACGTCAAGCTCACCCTGCCGTCCTCCCTTCCCCTCATCTTCGCCGGCATCAAGAACGCGATCACCCTGGCGCTGATCGGTGCGATCGTCGCCGAGTTCGTCGGCGCCTCCCGCGGCATGGGCGTGCTGATCAAGTCCCTCAACTTCCAGCTCAACGTCGCGGCCGGCTTCGCGGTGATCGTCGCCCTGATGATCTTCGGTCTCATCCTCTACTGGCTGGTGGAGATCCTCGAGGCGCGCATCGTGCGCTGGCGGCACCACGCGGTGTGACCCGGTGTGGACGCCGGCGGCCGGGGCTGCCGGCGTCCACGCGACCCCTTTCCGGCGGCGGACGGGCGGGACTGGCGGCGAGCGAGTACAGTATGATTGAAATCAAGTACGACACTATTGAAGGTAGATACCACCGTGACTGAGACCCACTCCCCGGCGCCCGCCGTGGCCGGCCTTCGCGTGATCTCCCCCGAGCAGTGGGGCGCCGACCTCGGGCTCGTGCAGGGCGGGACCTTCCGCGAGATGGTCGGACCGGCCTCGGGTGCGCAGCGCCGGAGCATGCACCACGTGCGGATCGACCCCGCCGGGACGACGGTGCCGCTGCGCCACGACGGCGAGGCCGTCTACTACGTGGTCGAGGGCACTCCGGTCGTGACCGAGCTGCTGCGTCACCGGCGGGACAGCCACCGGCTCGCGCCGGGGTCGATGATCCACCTGCATGCCGGCGCCACCTACGCGATCGAGTCCGACCAGGGGGCGGTGCTGATCGGCGGGCCGTGCCCGGTCGATCCCGCGCTCGGCGCCGCCGCGGCGCCGTACCTCGAGGAGTCGCGGCTCTCCGTGTACCACCGCGACCGTCCGGGCCTGATGGTTCCGTTCATCTCCCGTGACGCCCGGCTCGTCGTGTGGCTGGGTGCCGGCGCGGTCGACGCCAACATGAACTACGTCGTCCTCGAACCGGGTGAGCGGAACAAGGAGCACGTGCACGCCGAGTCCGAGGACACCATCCACATCCTCGAGGGCCGCGGCACGGCCGAGAACGTCAGCACGGGCGAGCGCTTCCCGATCGGTCCCGGCGACACCGTGCACATCGAGATCGGCACCTGGCACGCCGTCGCCGCCGACCGCGGCGAACGGGTGGTCAGTGTCGGCGGCCCGTGTCCGGCCGACACCGACATGCTCCGCGCCGCCGGGGTCGACGTCGCGGACATCATGGAGAAGATCGGTCGATGACCCCCGTGTCCGACAGCGTCGCGATCGCGCTCGAGCAGGTCGAGGTCGTCCCGGGTCGCCCCGAGCAGAACCGTGACCTGTGTCTGCGGCGTGCCGAGTCGGCCCTCGCCGCCGGTGCCGATCTCGTGGTGCTGCCGGAGCTGGCCATCGGCGGCTACGTGGTCGATCCCGGCCGTGCGCGGGAGGTCGCGGAGCCGCTCGACGGGCCGACCACGGCCGCGTTCTCGACCCTCGCGGGGCGGACCGGCGGCATGGTCGCCTACGGCTTCTGCGAGTCCGCCGGGTCCGGACGGCAGGACGCGGAGCTGTTCAACACCGTGGTGGTGGTCGACGGTGACGGTCCGGTGCTGCACTACCGCAAGCTGCACCTGTTCGACCGCGAGCTGGAGGCCTACACCCCGGGCGACCGCGGCCTCCCGATCGCCCGGACCCGGTTCGGTGTCCTCGGGGTCTGCATCTGCTACGACCTGCGCTTCGTCGAGGTGCTCCGCGCGATGTCCCTGCGCGGCGCCGAGATCGTGCTCGCCCCGGCCGCTTGGGTCGGCGGGTACGACGCGCGGGTGCCCACCGCCGGCGCCACGCGGCATGCGGAGTCGGTGATCGCGCAGGCGAACCTCGACCAGGTCGCCGTCGTCGCGGTCTCCCAGGTGGCCGGGGCGGGAGCCGGCGGTCCGGCCACGCTCGGCGGCTCGGTCGCGGTCGACGCCTACGGCGAGCTGTTGGCCGGCCCGCTGTCGCGCACCGGTGCCGACGCGGCGGTGGTGCGTGTGGACCTGGCGGCCGTCCGCGCGGCCCGGGTGCGGAGTGCGACGATCCGACCCAGGGAGGATCGCCGTACCGATGTGTACGCCGTGCAGTACCGAGGGGAGACCTGGTGAAGCCCGCAAACTTCGAGTACGTGCGTCCGGCGAGTCTGGAGGAGGCTCTCGCGGAGCTGGCCAAGGACCCGGACGAGAGCAAGGTCCTCGCCGGCGGGCAGAGCCTGGTCCCGATGATGAACTTCCGGTTGGCCCGCCCCGAGCGGCTGATCGACATCAACCGGATCCCGCTGCTGGAGGGCGTCGAGTCGGTCGGGGACCGCGTCGTGATCCGCGCCCGGACCCGCCACCTCGCGTTGCAGAACCTCTCGATGGCCACCCCGCTGGGCAGCCTGCTGCGCACGGGCGCGGCCCACGTCGGACACCTGCCGATCCGCACCCGCGGCACCTTCGGCGGATCGATCGCGCACTGCGACGCGGCGTCCGAGTGGTGCCTGGTGGCCGGGCTGCTCGACGCCGAGATGACGGTGCGCAGCCAGGCCCGCGGCACCCGGACCATCCCGGCCTCGGACTTCTTCTGGTCGATCTTCACCACCGCCATGGAGCCGGACGAGATCCTCACCGAGGTGTCGCTCCCCGCCCTCGACGACAGCTACCGGACGGGGATCGCCGAGTTCGCGCGGCGGGCCGGCGACTTCGCGATCGTCGCGGCCACCGGTGCCGTCCAGATCGTCGACGGCGTGGTCCGGGACGCTCGCGTCTGCCTGGGCGGGGTCAGCGAGGTGCCCTTCCGCAGCGCGGCGGCCGAGCAGGTCCTGCTCGGGCAGGAGTGGGGTCCGCGTCTGCTGCGTGACGCCGCCGAGGCGGCCGCCGACGAGGTGGACCCGCCCTCGGACAGCCATGGCGACGGCGAGTACCGGCGCGACCTCGTCCGAACACTCCTGCCGCGTGCCCTCGCCGGAGCGGTGGGATGACAGCCGTCGTGCCTCCGAGCTGGACCGGGCGGAGCCTGCCCCGGGTCGAGGATCCCTCGATCCTGCGCGGCCACGGGCGCTACGTCGCCGACGTCGCGGCCCGGGACCGCTGCTGGTATGCCAAGTTCGTCCGCAGCTCGATCGCCGCGGGGCGGATCGTGGGGATCACCGCTCCGCCGGGGGTGCGGATCTACACCGCCGCGGACCTGGACGGCGTGGGTGAGATCGTCGCTTCCCTCGCGCGCCCGGACTTCGTCACCACGCGCCAGCCGATCCTGGCTCGCGACGTGGTGCGGTTCGTCGGCGAGCCGGTGGCCATGGTGCTGGCCGAGACCGAGGCCGAGGCCGAGGACGCGCTGGAGCGGGTGGTCGTCGAGATCGAGCCGCTGCCGGCGGTGCTCAGCGTCGCCGACGCCACCGCCGACCAGGCGCGGCTGGTGCACGACGTCGACTTCCCCGGCGACCCCAACACGGTGGTCGACGGGCGGATCCACACCCCGGGCTTCGACGAGGTCTTCGCCGCCGCGGCGCACCGGGTCAGCGTCCAGGTGGGGTCGGCCCGACAGAGCGCGATGCCGCTCGAGGCCCGGGCCAGCCACGCGGCGTACGACCCGGCGACGGGACGCACCACGCTGCACGTCACCACCCAGATGCCGCACGTGATCCGGACCGGTCTGGCCGACGTTCTCGGCATCCGGGAGGACGACCTGCGGGTGATCGCTCCCGACGTCGGCGGTGGGTTCGGCGCCAAGATGGCCCTGGCCCGCGAGGACGTCATGGTCGTCCACGCCGCCCGTCGACTGCGTCGCAACATCGCGTGGATCGAGACGCGCGAGGAGAACTTCATGGCGGCCTGGCACAGCCGCGAGCAGGTGTACGACGTCGAGGGCGCCTTCACCGAGGACGGCGACCTGCTGGCCGTGCGGGCCGACCTGCGCTGCGACGTCGGCGCCTACAGCTGCTATCCGGTCACCTACGGCGTCGAGCCGCTGATGGCGATGGCCGAGCTCACCGGCCCCTACGCGGTACGCGAGTACTCCGTCCGCTCCCGCGCGGTGCTCAGCAACAAGTGCCCGATCGCCCCCTACCGCGGTGTCTCGCGCCCGGTGCAGGTGCTCGCCATGGAGCGACTGATGGACGTGGCCGCCCGCCGGCTCGACATCGATCCGGTCGAGCTGCGGATGCGCAATCTGGTGCACGAGTTCCCGCACCGGATCCCCAGTGGCCTGGTCCTGGACAACGCCTCGCACCGTCAGACCCTGGCAGCGGCCGCCGACCTGGCCGACGTCGCCGACTTCCGCCGGCGGCAGCGGACGGCCCGGGACGAGGGACGGCTGCTGGGCATCGGGTTCTCCTCCTTCGCCGAGCGCACCGGCTACGGCACGCCCGCCTTCGCCGCTCGCTCGGCGCCCTTCGAGCTCAAGCCGAACGCGGTCGCGGACGTGATCACCCCGGGCTTCGAGCGGGTGGTGCTGGCCATGGACAGCTCCGCCGGCGTCACCGTCCGGATCGGCGCATCGCCGCACGGGCAAGGCCTGCGGACCGCTCTGGCCCAGGTGATCAGCGACGAGCTGGGGGTGGCTCCCGACGAGGTCCGGGTGATCCACTCCGACACCGACGCGACACCGTACGGCTGGGGCAGCTTCGCCAGCCGGGCCATGGTGATGGCCGGCGGTGCCTCGCTGCTCGCCGCCAGGGAGCTCGCGGGCCGGCTGCGGACCTTGGCCAGCAGTCGCCTCGGCGGCCTGCCCGGCGACATCGACCTGAGCGACGGCGAGGCCCGCCACCGGGAGACCGGCGAGTCGGTGCCGTTCTTCGTGCTCGCTCGGGACACCTACCACTCCTCCCACCTGATCCCCGACAAGGGCGAGCCGGCGCTCGAGGCGACGGCGACCTACGATCCGTCGGGCACGTTCGCCAACGCCTGCCATGTCGCGGAGGTGGAGGTGGATCCCGCGACCGGCGCCGTCGCTGTCACGAGGTTCCTGGTCGCCGAGGACGCGGGCCGGTTGGTCAACCCGGCCATCGTCGACGGCCAGATCCAGGGCGGGGTCGTCCAGGGGATCGCCAACGCCCTCTTCGAGGAGCTGATCTACGACGACCGCGGTGTGCTCGTCACCACCTCGCTGATGGACTACCTGCCGCCGACCCTGCACGAGGTGCCGGACATCGAGATCGCCCACCTGGAGACCACGTCACCGCAGTCGGTGACCGGCGCCAAGGGTGTCGGTGAGGGCGGCACCATCGGAGCACCGGCGGCGATCGCGAACGCCGTCTCTGACGCCCTGGCCCACCTGGGCATCGACGTCAACCACCTTCCCGCCACCCCCCACCGCCTCCGCACGGCCATCAGATCAGCGCAGGCCGCGCAGGCCGCCGACATTTCCGACAGGGAGACCGCCTCATGAGCCAGACCGTGCCCATCCGTCTCTATGTGAACGGCGATCGCCACGACATCGAGATCGAGCCCCGTCGTACCCTCGCGGACGCGCTGCGCGACGACTGCGGGCTGACCGGCACCCACCTCGGCTGTGAGCACGGGGTGTGCGGCGCCTGCACCATCCTCGTGGACGGCAAGCCGGTCCGGGCCTGCCTGATGTTCGCGGTCCAGGCCGAGGGTACGTCGATCCGGACCGTCGAGGGTCTGGCGCCCGACGACCAGCAGTTGCATCCGGTGCAGCGGGCGTTCTGGGAGAAGCACGGCCTGCAGTGCGGATTCTGCACGCCCGGCTTCCTGATGCTCGTCGCCGGTCAGCTGGAGGAGAAGCCCGATACCGACGAGGAGGAGATGCGCGACGTGCTCTCCTCCAACCTGTGCCGCTGCACCGGCTACCAGAACATCCTGAAGGCGTCGATGGCGGCCGCGGAGGAGATGTCGGGATGATCGGGGCCCGGGCGCTCCGGCTCGAGGATCCCGTCCTCCTGCGTGGAGCTGGCCGCTATGCGGCCGACACCTATCACGCGGGCGAGCTGCACATGCGGGTCGTGCGCTCGCCGGTGGCACACGGCCGGGTCCGCTCGGTCGACGTCGCCGACGCCCTCCGGCTGGACGGGGTCGTCGCCGCGTGGAGCTACGACGACGTCGCCGACCTGCCGGCGATCGGGTTCCGGCTGACGCCGCGTGAGGAGCTGCTCCCCTATCGCCAGCCGGTGCTGGCGCGCCGCGTCGTCCGCTACGTCGGCGAGCCGGTCGCGGTGGTCTTCGCGACGTCGGCCTATCTCGCCGAGGACGCCGCGGAGCGGGTGGTGGTGGAGATCGACCAGCTGCCGGCGCACGTCGACCCGGACGCCGACCCCGTGGCCTGGGTCGACGCCGAGCAGGCCACCTGGGCCGCCGGGCTGGGCACCCCCCTGCCGGAGCAGGACTCCGAGGCCACCCGCTTCGTGACCGAGTACGGCGACGTCGAGGCCGCCTTCGCCACCGGTGCCGGGCGGATCATCGAGCTGGACGCGGTGATCGGCCGCCATACCGGTGTGCCGATGGAGTGTCGCGGACTGGTCGCGCGCTATGTCGAGGCCGATCAGGAGCTGGTCATCGACGGAGCGGCCAAGGTCCCGTTCTGGAACAGGGACGCCATCGCCGACCTGACCGGTCTCACGCCCTCCCAGGTGGTGGTCCGCGAGACGCACGTGGGCGGTGGCTTCGGCCCGCGCGGCGAGCTCTATCCGGAGGACGTCCTGGTGGCCCTGGCGGCGATGCGGCTGCGGGCACCGGTGAAGTGGATCGAGGACCGGCAGGAGCACCTGCTCGCGACCAACCACTCGCGCGGCCAGCACCATCGGCTGCGCGCGCTCGTCGAGGAGGACGGGTTCATCCGCGCCCTGGACGCCAGCTTCACCCTGGACCAGGGCGCCTACGTCCGCACCCACGGGGCGACGGTCGGGTCGCTGACCTCCTCGATGCTCCCGGGCCCGTACGTGATCCCGCACTTCCGGGTGGAGGCGCACGTGCGGTTGACCCACAAGACACCGCACGGGACCTATCGGTCCCCCGGACGGTACGAGGGCACCTTCGCCCGCGAGCGGCTGGTCGACAAGATCGCCGCCGAGCTCGGCCTGGGCCGTGAGCAGGTCCGGCGCCGCAACTTCATCGCCGTCGAGGACATGCCCTACGAGCGGCCGATCCAGGCCATGGGCACCTCGATGGTCCACGACTCCGGCGACTACCGGCTGCTCCTGGACAAGATGAGCGAGCGCTACGACTTCCCGGGCATCCGGGCCGAGGTCGCCGCCCGGCGCGCGGCCGGCGAGGCGGTCGGCTTCGGCTTCGGCTACTTCGTGGAGAAGAGCGGGATCGGCCCCGTCGAGGGTGCCCGGATCTCGGTCGACACCCGAGGCCGGGTGAGTGTCACCTGCGGCGCGTCCTCGGTCGGTCAGGGCGTGGACACCGTGCTCGCCCAGGTCGCCGCCGAGACGCTCGGCATCCCGCACGACGAGGTCCGGGTCGTGCGTGGGCGCACGGACCGGTTCGGCTACGGGCGCGGCGCCTTCGCCACGCGGCTCTCGGTGATGGCCGGCTCGGCCGTGGCGAACGCGGCGGCCGCCCTGCGGGACAAGGCGGTCCGGGTCGCCGCGCACGAGCTGAAGGTCAGCGTCGAGGAGCTCGAGCTGGCGGACGGCGCCGTGCGGCTGGTGTCCGATCCGGGGACGCGTCTGTCCCTCGCCGAGATCGCCCGCCTGCTCGAGCCGGTCCGCGCGGTCGAGATCAAGGAGGACCCGGGTCTCGACGCCGACGGGTGGTTCCGCTCCGACCACATGACCTATCCCTACGGGCTGCACGCGGCCGTCGTCCGGCTCGACGCCGGCACCGGCCAGACGGTGGTCGAGCGCTACCTCGTCGGGTACGACGTGGGCCGGGCGCTCAACCCGACCCTGGTCGAGGGACAGATCGCGGGCGGTGTCGCCCAGGGCCTGGGCGGCGCGCTCTACGAGGAGTTCCGCTACGCCGACGACGGCACACCGCTGTGCACCACCTTCATGGACTACCTGATCCCCACGGCGCACGAAGTGCCGCCGATCGAGATCCTGATCACCGAGGACGCCCCGAGCCCGATCAACCCGCTCGGGGTGAAGGGTGCCGGGGAGGGCGGCGTGACCGCCGTCGCCGCGGCGATCGCCTCCGCCGTCGACGACGCCCTGCAGCGGCCGGGCGCGATCACCTCGGTGCCGATCCGCCCCCAGGCGGTGCACGACCTGGCCGCCCGCGTCACCGGCTCCCGGCCACCGGCTGACGCGGCCACCGGCTGACGCGACCACCGGCTGACGCACCCGCCGTACGACCTCCACCCACTCCCACCGAGCTCGTCCACCCAGAAGGAGAACACGCAATGCGCATCGTCGACCTGACCCATCCCTGGGGCATCCACACGCCTGGCTGGGTCGGCTACCCGGGCGGGAAGCTCTACTACACCCAGAACCTGCAGACCAACCAGATCGTCTCGCAGAAGATCGAGACGTCCCTGCACTCGGGCACCCACCTCGACGGCCCGATGCACGGCACGGACGGCGGCCTGGACATGGCCTCGCTGCCGCTGGACAAGCTGATCCATCCCGGCGCGATCGTCGACGTGTCCGACACCTGCACGGACTGGGACTTCATCGAGCCCGAGCACATCACGTCGAAGGTGGAGGTGAGGAAGGGCGACATCCTGATCATCCACACCGGGTTCATCGACTACTACCAGGGCATGCCGAAGCAGGACCTGGTCCGCTACTTCACGATGCACCCGGGCGGCAGCCCGCGACTGGCCGAGTGGATGGCCGACATGGAGATCCGCTGGTGGGGCATCGACGCCGGCTCCGGCGACCACCCGATGAACACCACGATCCGCAACATGCGCCCCGACCTGCTCAAGAAGTTCGAGGAGCACGTGGGCATGCCGTACCAGGAGTTCCTGGGCGAGTACTCCTACACCCACCACCTGTCCGGTCGCGAGATCACCTCCGACATCTTCCCGATGCACCACCTGGCCTTCCAGGACGGCTGCATCCACGCCGAGAACGTCGGCGGCGACCTCAAGACGGTGCTGAACCAGCGCGCGATCATCGGCGCCTTCCCGTGGAAGATCGAGGGCGGCGAGGCCTGCCCGTGCCGGATCATGGCGTTCTTCGACTGCGGCGCCGACGAGGTCATCGAGGGCTTCGCAGGCGCGGGGAGCTGACATGCTGCTGCAGAACGAGTTCGAGATCGATGCGGACCTGGAGCGCACCTGGAGCCTGCTCACCGACCTGGAGCAGGTCATGCCGTGCATGCCCGGGGCGACCCTGGAGGGTCGTGAGGGCGAGAACTACCTCGGCGCGGTGAAGATCAAGGTCGGTCCGATCGGGGCCCACTTCCGGGGCACGGCGCACTTCGCCCACCAGGACGACGCCGCGCACTCCGCGGTGATCGCCGCCGCGGGCACGGACCCCAAGGGGCAGGCCACCGCCAGCGCCCAGATCCAGGCCCGGCTCGAGCAGGTCACCGGCACCCGGACCCGCGTCGTCATCGACACCGACCTCGACATCACCGGCCGGATGGCCCAGTTCGGGCGGGGAGCGATCGCGGACGTCAGCAACCGGCTGATGGGCCAGTTCGCCGCCAACCTGGGCGAGCTGCTCAGCGCGCCGGGCACCGCGGCCGAGCAGGCGACCGACCTGCCGAGCGTGCCGCGGCCCGCCGCGTCGCGCCCCGCGGCTGCTCCCCTCCGGCCGGCGGCCGGGGCCGACGAGGCCGGCATGGACGTCCTGGCCCTGGTGCTGCCCATGGTGCGGGAGCGCTACGGCCAGGCGATCGCGGGCGGCCTGATCGGCTTCGTGCTGAGCTGGCTGGCCTTCGGCCGGAAGGCAGGCACGCGATGAGCGCCCGCCTCGCCTCCCTGCGCCCCGAGGACCTCGACCAGGACCAGCGCGCCGTCTACGACGCGATCGCCGGCGGCGACCGGGCCAAGGGCGTCCAGCACTTTCCGCTGGCCGCGGACGACGGATCGTTGAACGGGCCGTTCGGGATCATGCTGCACGCCCCCGGCGTCGGCGCGGTGCTGCAGGAGCTCGGCGCCACCATCCGCTACCGCACCGACCTGACCACCCGCTCCCGTGAGATCGCGATCCTGCTGGTCGCACAGGCGAGCGGCAGCGAGTTCGAGTGGTGGGCCCACGAGCGGGTCGGACGGGCCGCAGGGTTGACCGACGAGGAGCTGATGCAGCTCTCGATGGGCCGCTTCGCCGGCACCGACCAGACCGAGAACGCGGTGGCCGCGCTGTCCGTCGTCCTGCTCACCTCGGCAACCGTGAGCGAGGAGGAGTACGCCGCCGCGGAGGCGGTCCTCACCGAACGCCAGATCGTCGAGGTGACCACGCTCGTCGGGTACTACCGCCTGCTCGCCCAGCTGATGACGGTCTTCGACATCCGGGTGCCCGGAGGCGAGCAGGAGCCGCCTCCCGCCCACCGGCATGCCCACTGAACCGCCCACCCCGAGGAGTACGTCATGCCCCGCGCCGCCGTCCTGACCGAAGGTCGACTCGTCGTCCAGGATCTGCCCACCCCCGAGCCCGCCGCCGGTGAGGTGCGGGTCGGGGTCACCCTGGCCGGAGTCAACTATTGGGAGATCATGCAGCGCGACGGCCGGGTGCCCGCACCCGAGCGTGGGGTGCCCGGTCGTGAGGGCGTCGGTGTCGTACGCGAGCTCGGGCCCGGCGTCGATGGACTCGTGGTGGGGCAGCGGGTGGCCTGGTCCTCCGTCGACGGCAGCTACGCCGAGGAGGTGACCGGACCCGCGGCAGGATTCACCCCGGTCCCTGACGGCCTGGCCGACGAGACGGCCGCCGGGTTGCTGTTCCAGGGCATGACGGCGCACTACCTGGCCACCGACGCCTGGCCGCTGGGCGAGGGGGATGCGGCCGTCGTGACCGCCGCGGCGGGTGGCGTCGGGCTGATCCTGACCCAGCTGCTGACCCGGCGCGGGGTCCGGGTGACCGGCCTGGCGTCGACCCCGGACAAGGCCGCGGTGGTGCTCGCCGCCGGCGCGGTCGACGTACTCGGCTATGACGATCCCGTCGCGGAGCGCAGCGTCGCCGCGGTGTTCGACGGCGTCGGCGCCGACGTCCCGCGCCGTCTGCTGGCGTCGCTGCGGCCGCGGGGCGCGATGGTCCTCTACGGCGCGACCTCCGGTCAGGAGTCCGACCTCGGGACGCTCGATCTGGGCCAGGGCTCCTTCTTCCTGACCCGGGCCGCGGGACGCGACTACCTCGGCGACGCCGTGGCACGCGCCGCGCGAGCGGCCGAGCTGCTCCGTGCCGCGGCCGCGGAGTCGCTCACCGTGCACATCGGTGGACGCTGGCCGCTGGCCGACGCGGAGCGCGCCTGGGAGGCTCTGACGTCGCGTGCCAGCCGGGGCAAGCTCCTGGTGGGTGGGTGAGGCCGGTGCCGCCCCGGCCGCGTGCGTAGGCGTCGGACTAGACTCGCCCGCCGTGACCGAGTCCGCGGATCCCGCAGCCGACGCCAGCCGAGTCCAGGCTGGCGAGCCGCTGCGCTTGGTCGACGTCCAGGCCGCGGTCGCCGCCGAGCTGGACCGGATCGCGCCGGTGATCGACGAGCTCGGCGCCCGCTTCGCCGCCGCCGGACACGAGCTGGCCCTGGTCGGCGGGCCGGTGCGCGACGCGATGCTCGGCCGCCGGTCCAACGACCTCGACTTCACCACCTCGGCCCGCCCGGAGCAGACCGACAAGATCCTCAAGGCCTGGGGCGACGCGTGGTGGGACATGGGTCGCGACTTCGGCACCATCGGCTGCCGCAAGGGCGACTGGGTGGTCGAGGTCACGACGTACCGCTCGGAGTCCTACGACCCCGGCTCCCGCAAGCCCGAGGTCCAGTACGGCGACACCCTTGCCGGCGACCTGGGCCGGCGCGACTTCACGGTCAACGCGATGGCGGTGCGGCTGCCGGGCCGCGAGCTCGAGGACCCGTACGGCGGTGTGATGGACCTGGCCCACCGGGTGCTGCGCACGCCGGGAACGCCCGAGCAGTCCTTCTCCGACGATCCGCTGCGGATGATGCGCGCCGCGCGGTTCGCCGCGCAGCTCGGCTTCTCGGTCGACCCCGCGGTCGTGGCGGCGATGACGGACATGGCGGACCGGATCACGATCATCTCCGCCGAGCGGGTGCGCGACGAGCTGGTGAAGCTGGTGTGCGCGCCGTACCCGCGGCGGGGGCTGGAGCTGCTCGTCGAGACCGGGCTCGCCGATCGGGTGCTGCCGGAGCTGCCGGCGCTCAAGCTCGAGCGCGACGAGCACCACCGGCACAAGGACGTCTACGAGCACACCCTCACCGTCCTGGAGCAGGCGATCGACCTGGAGCCGCGGCTCGCCGAGCGCGCCGAGATCCCCGCGCCCGACTTCGTCTCCCGCTTCGCCGCGCTCATGCACGACGTGGGCAAGCCGAAGACCCGCCGCTTCCAGGACGACGGGGTGGTGACCTTCCACCACCACGATGTGGTCGGCGCCAAGCTCACCCGCAAGCGGATGAGGGCGCTGAAGTTCAGCAACGACCAGATCGACGCCGTCGGCGACCTGGTCGAGCTGCACCTGCGCTTCCACGGCTACGGATCCGGCGAGTGGACCGACTCGGCCGTGCGCCGCTACGTGCGCGACGCCGGCGACCAGCTCGAGCGGCTGCACGTGCTCACCCGCGCCGACTGCACGACCCGCAACAGGAGGAAGGCCGACCGGCTCCGTCGTACCTATGACGACCTGGAGGCCCGGATCGACCGGCTCTCCGCCGAGGAGGAGCTGGCCTCGATCCGGCCCGACCTCGACGGCAACCAGATCATGACGATTCTCGACATCGGTCCGGGCCGCGAGGTCGGGGAGGCCTACAAGTTCCTGCTCGAGCTGCGCCTCGACAACGGCCCGATGGCCGAGGACGCCGCGGCCGCCGCGCTCCGGGAGTGGTGGGCCGCCCGCGGCTGACGCCCGCTCCCAGCGCTCGGTCACCAGGGCACGGCGCCGTCGGTGTCGAAGAAGGCTCCTGACGGGCCCGCGTCGTCCAGGAGCGCGGCGCGCACCACGACGTCCGCCGCCTCCTCGGCCGGCGTCGGCGCGGCCGCGCGGTTGCCCGCACCGCCGAGGTCGGTCTGCACCCAACCCGGGCACACCGAGTTGACCTTGACCCGGGTGTCCGCGAGCTGCTTCGCCAGCGCCACCGTGAGCCCGTTGAGCGCGGCCTTCGAGGACTGGTAGGCCGGCACCACCAGCGCATGGTACGGCGACGCGGGGTCGAGCTGGTCGCGCAGCGAGCCCATCCGGCTCGACACGTTCACCACCCGTCCCCGTTCGGACTCCACGAGGAGAGGGAGCACGGCTGCCGTCACCGCGACGGCGCCGAGCACGTTGGTGCGGAAGGTGCGCCAGAAGAGGTCGGGGTCGAGCGGTCCGGCGGTGTGGGTCGCCGTCGCCTCCGGCAGGATCCCGGCGTTGTTGACCAGGATGTCGAGCCGGCCGTGCTCGCGGCGGATCCGGTCGGCCGCGGCGCGGGCGCTCGCCGCGTCGTCGACGTCCAGCGGCACGGCGCTGGCCCACACGCCCGCCGCGCGCAGCCCGGTGACGGCGGCGCGGGCGCGGTCGGCGTCCCGCGCGCCGATCACGATCGTCACGCCCTCCTGTCCCAGGCGTCGGGCCGTGGCGAGGCCGAGGCCGCGGTTGCCGCCGGTGACGAGGGCGACTCTGGAGTCGATGGTGGTCATGCGTCCAGACTCGCGCCACCGGACGGTGCGGGTCTGGCGGCAATCGGACGTCGCGACCTGTGACCGGGGTCACGTACCGTCGGTACGCTACCTGCAGGTAGTTTGCCGGGAACCGCCCAGTTCCCTCCGGAAGGCACCGTCATGGCCGACACCTACGAGAAGTTGCTCGAGGACTCCATCGAGATCGCCGCGCCCACCGACAAGGTGTGGAGCCTGGTGACCGACATCCCGGCCATGGCCAAGTGGAGCCCCCAGGTCGTGAAGTCGACCGTCAAGGGCGGGGTGGTCAAGCAGGGTGCGATCTTCAGCAACCTCAACAAGCAGGGCATCAAGCGCTGGCCGACCGGCGGCAAGGTGGTCCGGTTCCAGCCGCCGAGCGGGTCGACGGCCGGCGACTTCGCCTTCCGGATCCGCGAGAACCGGACCATCTGGTCCTTCCAGCTCGAGCCCACCGCCGACGGCGGCACCCGGCTGACCGAGCGCCGCGAGACCCCCGACGGCGTCTCCGGCGTCTCGATGGTGCTGACCAAGCTGGTCCTCGGCGGCCAGAAGCCCTTCACCGAGGAGCTGCGCCGCGGCATCCGGCAGACCCTCGAGCGGATCAAGGCCGAGGCCGAGGCCTGATCCCGACGACCCCCGGCCCGGGCACCCGGCCCCGGGCACCCGGCCCGGCTCCTGAGGCCGACCGGGCTCCCGGTTCAATAGGCGCGTGACCGAGGGCAGCCGCGCGACGAGGCTCGCGACCGTCGCGGTGGCGGTGGTCGTCCTGGTCGTCGCGGCGCTCGTGCTGCTGCTCCAGGACCCGAGCGGACCGCCGGACGGTCCGGGCGGTGGTCCGGGCGAGCCGACCTCGGTCCCGCCGCCGCCGTCCTCCGGTGCGACGCCGACCCGGACCGAGCCGCCTCCCCCGCCGCCCACCCCGACGGCACCGCCGACGTGCCCGACGCCGGCGCCGATCCAGCTGACCGTGTTGACCTTCAACATCCACTTCGGCACCGGTCACGACGGCCGCGGGGGGCTGGACCGGATCGCCGAGGAGATCACCACCTGGGAGCCCGACATCGTGCTGCTGCAGGAGGTCGACAGGGGACGTCCGGTCAGCGGCAACGTCGACCAGGCCGCCGTGCTCGGCGCGAAGACCGGCCTCCACCACGTCTACGGCGGCAACTCGCGCAACACCGGCGCGGGCCCCCGGGGCAACGCCATCCTCAGCCGGTTCCCGATCGTCTCCTCGGCCAACACCCACCTGCCGATGGCCGGCGGGCGGGAGCTGCGCGGCCTGCTGCACGCCCAGGTCGACGTCGGCGGCGTCCCGGTCAGCGTGTACGCCACCCACTTCGACCACCGCTCCCGGCAGGCCCGCACGGTCGCGGCGCGGACGGTCGTCCAGTTGATGGCGGCGGACCCGCTGCCCAAGGTGTTCGGCGGCGACCTCAACACCGGTCCCGACGCCCGCGCGATCGCGATCCTGCGCCGTTCCGGCCTGGGCGACGTCTGGGCGGTCGGGAAGGGCAAGGGGGCTACGGTGCCCGCGGACCGCCCCGGCAGCCGGATCGACTTCATCCTCCACGACGGCTGGTTCACGCCGCTCCAGGCCGAGGTGCTCTTCTCCGCGGTGTCCGACCACCGCCCGGTGTGGACCCGGATGCAGCTTCAGCCGCCGCCGGCCTGCTGAGGTTGGAGCCCGTCCCTCAGGCCGGGGTCGGGACCAGCCGCGCCTGCAGCGGGGCCGACCACCGCCGGACGAGGACGACGAGCGCGGCGCCGCCGACGAGACCGCCGAGGGCGACCGCCCACGACTCCTCGAAGCCGTCGTGGAGGAGCAGCCACGCCGGCAGCGCGGCGGTGAGCACGCCCTCGACCGCCGCGACCGCCCCCGTGATCGGGCCGAGTGCGGCCCGGTCCAGGCCCAGGAGCAGGAAGAACAGCGTCCACAGCACTGCCCACGACAGCCAGATCACGCCGAAGACAGGGGCGTCGGCACGCAGGCTGTCGATCCCGTGCCCGGCCGCGAAGACCGCCACGAACAGGGAGAACCAGCCGAGCCCGTGCCCGGGCAGGCCGGCCAGCGCGTTGATGCCCACCCACAGGTAGGTGAAGCCGAACAGGTACAGCGCCGAGGCGCCGAGAACCGCCTTCGGGTCGCCGCCCGAGGTCATCACGAGGTACGTCGGCGTGATCACCTGCATCGCGCCGACGAACAGGTTGAGCGGGGCGGCGGCCCGCGGGGTCAGCCAGCCCAGCAGCATGACCCCGTTCACGATGAGCACCGCGCCGACGTAGAAGAGCCCGATATCGCTCATGGTCGATCACCTTTCCTCCGGGGCCGCCGCCCGCCCGTGTGGGGCGGGCGGCGGCGGGCGGGTCACTTCGGCTGCGGCAGGATGTCCTGGTCGAAGATGTCGAGCGGGATCTTCAGGACGACGGCGGCGTTGGGGATGTCGACGACGCCGCCCACGTGCATCTCGCAGGGGGCGACCGAGATGATCGTGTAGGCCTGCTCGGGGGTGTAGCCGAACTTCCCGAGGTACTCGATCGCCTGCTCCACGACCTGGGTGACCGCCATCGTCGTGTCGAGGTAGCGCTGCTCCGTGCCGCCGGCGGACAGTCCGGTGAAGGAGAGGTACCGGGTGCCGAACTGCGGGTCGACGGGCGAGGGGCGGAACATCGGCGTCCGGACGCCGTAGCGGGCCATGCCGTCCTTGATCACGTTGAAGCGGTACCAGCCGACGCCGTCCATCTCGATGGCGTTCCAGGTGATCTCGCCGTCGCCCTCGGCGAAGTGGAAGTCGCCGCTGGAGAACAGCGCGCCGTCCACGAAGACCGGGAAGTAGACCCGGGAGCCGCGGGAGAGGTTCTTGATGTCCATATTGCCGCCGTTCTCCCGCGGCGGGATCGTCCGCGCGGCGGTCTCGGCGACCCGGGCCCAGTCGTCGCCCTCGAGGTCGCGGAGCACGGCGGTGTCGCGGGCGTCGGCGCGCGGTGCGGCCAGGCCCTCGGCGATGAACGGGTCCTCGCGCTCGTTCCAGGTGCGCAGCAGGTCGTGCGAGGGCGCGACGCCGATGATGCCCGGGTGGCTGATCGCGGGGATCTCGACCCCGGGGATCTGCCGGCTGGTCGCGAACAGGCCGTGCAGGTCCCAGACGGTCTTGTAGCCGTCGGGGAAGGAGGAGGCCAGCGGTCCGCCCATGCCGGGCAGGATGTTGGAGTAGCCGATGCCCGAGAGCGGCTGGACGTCGAGGATGTCGACGACCAGCAGGTCGCCGGCCTTGACGCCGTCGACCTTGACCGGTCCGGTGAGCGGGTGGGTGCGGGTCAGGTCGAAGGTGTGGATGTCCTGGTCGTCGTCGACGTCGCGGAGCTGGTAGTCGTCGTAGCCGCCGCTCTCCAGGATCAGCTCGTCGCCGAGGCCGACCTCGATGAGCGGCGGGATGTCGGGGTGCCAGCGGTTGTGGCCGAGGTGCTTCTGCTCGGCCAGCGGTACGCCGACCTCGCAGCGGAACCGCTGGACGCCGAGGTCGCGGTCGGGGAATCGGGATACGCCGGACCGGGTGAAGTCGGTGCTGTCGGACATGGGCTCGTGCCTCCGTTCGTCGGGTGTGACGCGGAGCACATTACTTCCATTTGGAATTAAATCAAGGGGTTCGGGTCAACAACCCCCGCAGCGCCTCGCGCTCCCAGTCGGCGAGCTCGGTCAGCTCGGCGGCGATCGCGTCCTGCACCGGCGCGCACAGCTCGTCGTACGTCGCCCGGCCGCGGTCGGTGAGCCGGACGAGCACTCGGCGACGGTCCAGGCCGTCGAGGGCGCGGTGCACCAGGGCGTGGTCGACCAGGCGGTCGACACTGCGCGTCAGCGTCGGTGCGGGCAGGCTCACCGCCTGCGCGAGGTCGGTCATCGTCTGGCCGCCGGGCCGGCTCTCGAGCGCGGCGAGCACCAGCCAGTGCGGGGTCTTGAGGGGGGTCGCGGCCAGCGCGGCGCCGATCGCGCGCTCCAACCGCGACGCGCGTCCGATGAGCAGCGCGGCCAGCTCACCATGCCCGGTCGTCATCGGCACCTCCTGTGTCCCTTGACCCGCCCGGTGTGACGATCCATACTCCCAGAATATTCCATTCGGTGATATTGGTGCGGGCTGGCCGGAAGAGGGGTGCGGTGTGGACGCGTTCCGCGTCGGGCTGGCGATCCCGCTGCAGGGACCCGGCGGGATCTTCGGGCCCTCCTGCGAGAAGGTCGCCGAGCTGGCTGTCGCCCAGCTCAACCAGGGGGCCGGCATCCTCGGTCGGCCGGTCGACGTCGAGGTGCTCGACGCCGGCGCGCCGCTCGAGCAGTTCTGCGACAGCACCGCCGCGGCGGTCGCCGCCGGGCGGATCCACGCGGTCGTCGGCTGGCACATCTCCTCGGTGCGCCAGCACATGGCACCCGTGCTGGCCGGCCTCGGCGTGCCCTACGTCTACACCTCGCTGCACGAGGGCGCCGACCGGGAGGCGGTGCTCTGCCCCGGCGAGACACCGTCGCTCCAGGTCGCGCCCGGGCTGCGCTGGCTGCGTGAGCAGCTCGGCATCCGGCGCTGGTCGATCGTGGGCGCCGACTACGTCTGGCCGCGCCGTACCGTCCGGGCGATCCGCACCTATGCCCGGGCCACCGGCCTCGACATCGTCCACGAGCAGTTCGTCCGCTACGGCTGCCGGGACTTCCGCGGCGTGCTCCAGGACGTGCGGGCCAGCAGCGCGCAGGGCGTGATCATGCTGCTCGTGGGACGCGACGCGGTGCTCTTCAACCGGCAGTTCGCGGCCGGCGGGCTGCAGGACCGGCTGGTCCGCTTCAGCCCGCTGATGGAGGAGAACATGCTGCTCGCCTCCGGTGCCGGCGCCACCCGCGACCTCTACGTCGCCGCGGCCTACTTCAACAGCCTGGTCACCTCCTCGGCGATCGACTTCACCGGCTCCTACGCCGACCGGTTCGGGCCCGGTGCGCCGGCGCTCAACAACGCCGCCGAATCCTGCTACGAGGGCATCCTCGCCCTGGCCGCCGCGGCCAGTGCGGTCGGCAGCGCCGACCCGGCCCGGATGCTCGCCGCCATCGAGGAGCACGGCGTCACCTACGACGGGCCGCGGGGCACGGTCCGGCTCGGCGCCGGATCGTCGTACCAGCAGGTGCACATCGCGCGGGCCGAGGACTACGAGTTCGACGTGCTCGGTCCGCTCGCCCAGGATTCGCTGGCCGGCTGAGCCCGGCCGTCCCGCCCCGGACGCGACGAGACCCCGCACCCGGGCCGGGTGCGGGGTCTCGTGCGAGCTGGTCAGACGCCCTTGATGAAGGCCTCGAGCTGCGCCCGGCCCTCGGTGTCCTCGATCTGCACCGGCGGGCTCTTCATGAGGTACGCCGAGGCGGGGATGATCGGGCCGCCGACGCCGCGGTCCTTGGCGATCTTGGCCGCACGGACGGCGTCGATGATGATGCCGGCGGAGTTCGGGGAGTCCCAGACCTCGAGCTTGTACTCCAGGTTGAGCGGGACGTCGCCGAACGCGCGACCCTCGAGACGGACGTAGGCCCACTTGCGGTCGTCGAGCCACGCGACGTAGTCGGACGGGCCGATGTGGACGTTGCGGTCGTCGGCACCCACGCCGGCCAGCGGGCCGTTGAGGTTGGAGGTGACGGCCTGGGTCTTGGAGACCTTCTTGGACTCCAGGCGCTCGCGCTCGAGCATGTTCTTGAAGTCCATGTTGCCGCCGACGTTGAGCTGGTAGGTGCGGTCCAGCGTCACGCCGCGGTCCTCGAACAGCTTCGCCATCACCCGGTGGGTGATGGTGGCGCCGACCTGCGACTTGATGTCGTCGCCGACGATCGGGACGCCGGCGTCCTCGAACTTCTTGGCCCAGACCGGGTCGGAGGCGATGAAGACGGGGAGCGCGTTGACGAAGGCCACGCCGGCGTCGATCGCGCACTGGGCGTAGAACTTGTCGGCCTCCTCGGAGCCCACCGGGAGGTAGGAGACGAGCACGTCGACCTCGGCGTCCTTGAGCGCCTGGACGACGTCGACCGGGTCGGCGCCGGACTCCTCGATGGTCATCCGGTAGTACTTGCCGAGACCGTCGAGCGTCGGGCCGCGCTGGACCTCGACCCCGAGCGTGGGCACGTCGGTGATCTTGATGGTGTTGTTCTCCGAGGCGTTGATGGCCTCGGACAGGTCCTTGCCGACCTTCTTGTCGTCGACGTCGAACGCGGCGACGAACTGGACGTCGCCCACGTGGTAGTCGCCGAACTGGACGTGCATGAGCCCCGGGACGGTGCTCGCGGCATCGGCGCCCCGGTAGTACTGCACGCCCTGGATGAGGGACGTGGCGCAGTTGCCCACGCCGGCGATCGCTACTCGAACCGAACCCATGGGGTTTCCTTCCTTGCTACTCATGACATCTCGTGAATGATCAGGTGGCTGACCTGTCGGTGCTGCGGTGCCGGTCAGGACGGCGTCGACGGTGCCGCCGGCGTCTCCGGTCCGGGTGTTGCCTGTTGCACGCTGCGTTCGGCGTTGATGAGCTCCGAGAGCCAACGGACCTCACGCTCGACCGACTCCACGCCGTGACGCTGCAGCTCGGCGGCGTACCGGTCGGCCTCGGCCTGCGTCATGGCCAGCTCGCGCTGGACGCGGTCGAGCCGCTCCTGGAGCCGGGAGCGGCGTCCCTCGAGGACGCGCAGCCGGATCTCCATGTCGGTGGAGGAGAAGAACCGGAACCGGATGTCGAAGTTGTCGTCCTCCCATGCGGTCGGACCCACCTCCGACATCAGGCGCGAGAACTCCTCGGTGCCCAGGTCGGTCACCTGGTAGACGATCCGCTGCCGCCGGGTCTGGGGGCCCGAGGGCACGGTCTCCTCGATGAGGTTGCCGCGGAGCATCTTCTTCAGCGCGGGATAGAGCGAGCCGTACGACAGCAGGCGGCCCCAGCCCAGCATCAGGTTGAGCCGCTTGCGCAGCTCGTAGCCGTGCATGGGTCCCTCGTGCAGCAGTCCGAGGACTGCGAGCTCGATGGTGTCCCCGCGCCGTGCCATGCGACCTATCGTAGCGATATATCCGCGGGACGTGAACTTCCGATGGATCGTGGGTGTCGATCCGAAGTGCGCGTCCGGGCCCGGGACCCGGGCAGGTCCGGTCCCGGCACGGGCCGAGCTCAGGCGCGGGTGGCGTCGGGCCTGCGGCCCTGCCCGATCCGGTGGAACCAGACACTCAGGCCGCCGAGCAGCAGTGCGCGCAACCCGCGGCCCAGGACCTGGGTGAGATCCTCCGCACCGGCGCCGCTGTCGGCGAAATGCTGGATCAGTCCCCAGATGAAGAACACCAGGGAACCCAGCGCGAGCGCACCGCACACCGTGGCCGCGATCTGGGCCCAGCGTGGGCCGGTGGCCTCGTGCCTCTGCCTCTTCGTCGATGCTGCAGTAGGCGGCTCGGGGATCGGCGGGATCCGTTCGGGATCACGGGCGGGCATGGGGATCACTCTCGGCGTAGCGCCGACGGCGCTGTCGATGGCGGCGACGAGTGCAGCAGTGTCGCCGGAGAGCAGGTTCGGTTCCACGTGGACCTGGAAGCCGTCGGCGCCGATGGTGGTCCGGGCGCCGTCCGGGTAGCAGGCCACGGCGACCGCGTCCGCCCACCGCACGCCGCTGGAACCGCTCGGACTGCTCACGCTGACTCCGGTGGCATCGACGTTGATCCGTGCGGACGGCTCGGCGACATAGCAGTAGACGGCGCCCCCGACCTCGACGTCGTTGTGCTCCGGAGCGATGGCGTACCCCGCCCAGTCGATGGCGCGGCGGGGGACTTGGACCAGGGACGACGCGTGCACCTCCCGAGCCACCGCCCGCAGTGAGTCAGCATCGACGGCGTCGAGCTCGGCGCGCAGCTGCTCGTCGGAGAGGGCGTCGTGTCCCAGGAGAAGGTCGGCGGCCTGTGCTGGCAGCCGCAGCGTGGCGAGATCAGGATGGTCGAGCATGGTGCGGGTCCGGTTGACAGCCGCCGCGAGGTCGTCCTCGGTGATCGGGCCGAGACGGAGTGCGGCGAGCACGTCGACCACGCCGCCGACGACCGCGTCCTGCTTCTCGGGCAGCGAGTCGGCGAAGGCGTAGACGACCGCTGTCGAGCGGTCCAAGGGCTCGTAGGAGGCTGTCGGCGAGTAGGAGTACCCGCCTACCTGACGCAGCTCGCGGTACAGCGCCTGCTCGAGGACCGACGTGAACACTCTGCCCACCGTGCTTCGTTCGACGAGGGCAGAGGCTGCGACGACGCCGTCGGGACCGAAATAGTAGGCGGGCCCCGGCGCCAGTACGGGCTCCACAGGGGGCGACGGCCGTCGCTCACCGGCAGGCAGGGCGAGGTCGAGCCCGTCAGGCACATCCTCGGCGGCCAGCCAGAGCACGGCGTTGTCGCGCGTGAACCAGCGCGCCGCCCAGTCCGTAAGGTCGTCGCGACCGATGCGGTGAAGTCCCAGTTCGGCGTAGCTGGCCAGTCCGTAGTCCTTGGCCCCGAAGCGCCACGTGTGCAGTTGGTCGGCAGGACCGCCGCGCCGCGCTGCCTCGGTCCGGAGCACCGACTTCTCGGTGTCCAGCCGGTCCAAGGGCAGGTCACGCAGCGCGCCGGCGACCCGGTTGAGGAAGGTGACGACCTCGTCGGGAGTGCCGCTGGCATGGAACGTCGTGAGGCTAGGGCCGGTCATGCCGTTGGAGTGCAGCTTCGTCGGGTCACTGAAGTGCAGCGCGAGGTGCTCGGTGAGGTGCGTGATGCCGCTGGTGGCGAGGGTCTCGTCCGCGTGACCGACGCGGAAGGTCAGCCCGCCGGCCCACCGTCCGTCGACCGGTGGAGCGAGCAGCAGCGGGATCCCCGCGACGTCGGCGTGCGGTCCGATCATGCGCCCACCACCGCCGAGAGGGCTCGAACCCGGTCCGCATCGTGTGCGGCACGCGGATCATTGAAGTACTGCCACGCGTCGAGGTCGGCGCAGGGACCGAGCGCCTCGAAGTGGCGGCGGGCGAGGTCATGTCGTCCGCCGATGGAGTGCAGACAGGCGAAGTAGGAGTGGTCGGTCACCCAGCGCAGCCCGGGCTCGTAGTCGGGGTGGAGCACGGACGCGTCCGCTGCGGCCGCCAACTCCTGCTGCACGTGCTCGCCACTGATATATGCGGAACCCTCGTCGACGAGGTCGAGCCAGTGTTCTCGATGAGCGAGGGCGATGAGCCGACCGGCCGAACTGCCGGGCCGGCCGTTCGCGAACGCCGTACGGGCGAACTCGAACATGAGCTCAGTCGAGCCCAGCCACTTGGACGCGAGAGTCTGCAGATGGGCACTCTGGGCGCCGACGTCGTCAGGGTCGACGGCAGCGAGACGGGCGTAGCGGCGTTGGGACTCGCTCAGTCCCACCTCCAGCCCGCGACCGGAGATCAGCCGGAGGCTGGCGACGAGTCCGTCGCCGGGGTCGGTCGCCGCCAGTTCGGTGAGCTCGCGCTCGGCCGCGACCAGCTTGGTTCGGAATCCGGTCCACTGCTGCTCATCGACGGTCGAGGCGGGACCGTCGCCGCGGATCAGCCAGGCCTCCCGGATCCGGAGGATGGCGACGAGTGTTCGGGTGAGCTGCGTGGGCGGCTGATCGACGAGGAGCGTCTCCGCTCCCGCGGTCTCGGCGGCGGTCCACGCCGCGAGACTGACCCGTTGTGGATCGCGGCCACGCCAGCCGTCGATGTAACGGGCGACCGGTTCCCACTCGGCGCCGAGGACCGCGGACCGGATTGCACCGATCTCGGGGAACAGGACCAACGGATCGAACTCGACGTCAGGCATGCTGACTCCTCATGCGTCGCCGGGGCCCCATGCTCCCGGACTGCCCCGGCACAGTAACCCGGTGACGACCGCCGTGGCCGCGAAAGTCGCGGGTGCATGACGTCTCAGAAATCGGGTCGGCTGACCACAGCGCCGTACCCTGTCCTGCGTGGTTCAGGGAAAACGGAAGTCCGCAGCGAGCTCCGCGGGGTCGAAGGGCCGCTCGAAGTCGCGCCCGAAGGACCGTACGCCGCGGACCTGGAAGCAGCGGCTGAAGAGGTTCACGATCTGGGGCCTGGTCGCCTGCGTGGTGATGGCCCTGCTCGGTGCCGCGGGCTTCTTCGTGGCCTACCGCTCGATCGACATCCCGGACCCGAACGCCGAATTCCTCACCGAGACCACCCAGGTCTACTACTCCGACGGCAAGGGTCAGCTCGGCCAGTTCGCCGTCCAGCGCCGTGACTCGATCGACTACGACGAGATGCCGCAGTTCGTGAAGGACGGCGTCGTCGCGGCCGAGAACCGGACCTTCTGGACCGACAACGGCATCGACCCCAAGGGCATCCTGAGCGCCGCCTTCAGCAACGCGCAGGGCAACACCACCCGCGGCGCGTCGACCATCACGCAGCAGTACGTCAAGATCCTCTACCTCACCCAGGAACGCACCTGGAAGCGGAAGATCAAGGAGGCCATCCTCTCGCTCAAGGTGAAGAACCAGCTGAGCAAGCAGGACGTCCTCGAGGGCTACCTCAACACGATCTACTTCGGGCGCGGCGCGTACGGCATCCAGGCCGCCGCCAAGGCCTACTTCGCCAAGGACGCCGCGGACCTGAACCTCAAGCAGTCCGCCGCGCTGGTCGCGATCCTCAACAACCCCAACGGCCTCGACCCGCAGGACGGCGACGCGACCGCGCAGCGCCTGCTCGGGCGCTACCAGTACGTCCTCGACTCGATGGAGGAGACGGGCGTGGCACCGGCGGGCGAGGTCTCGCAGGCCCGGGCGGCGCTGCCGAAGTTCCCGGAGATCAAGCAGAGCGAGCAGTACGGCGGCCAGCGCGGTCATGCCCTGACGATGGTCCGCAAGGAGCTGCTGCGGATGGGGTTCTCCGAGCAGGAGATCGACGGCGGCGGGCTGCAGGTCACCACGACGTTCACCAAGAAGGCGATGAGCGCGGCCGCCCAGGGCGCCGCTGAGCAGCGCCCCGAGGGCTTCAGCCCCAAGGATCTCCACGTCGCGGTCGCCTCGGTCGAGCCCGGCACCGGCGCGGTGCGCGGCTTCTACGGCGGCCAGGACTACCTCCAGTCGCAGATCAACTGGGCGGTGGCCGGCGGCCAGGCCGGCTCGACCTTCAAGCCGTTCGCGCTCGCGGCGGGCATCGAGTCGGGCTTCGAGCTGAAGGACACCTTCGACGGCAACTCGCCGTACGACCTGCCCGGCGGCGGCCGCCCGATCGAGAACCAGGGCGACCGCAGCTACGGCCGGGTGGACCTGATCCGCGCGACCGAGGACTCGATCAACACCGCCTACATCGACCTGACCCTGGCGATGCCCGACGGGCCGACCCAGATCATCGAGACCGCCAACGCGATGGGCATCCCGCCGGAGAAGGCGGCGCCGAAGCCGTACGGCATCCCGACCTCGAGCCCCGGCCTGCAGGCCAACACCGGCGTCTCGCTGGGCTCGCAGACGGTCAGCCCGATCAACATGGCCAACGGCTACGCGACCATCGCCAACCGCGGTGTCGCCGCCGACGCGTACATCATCGAGAAGGTCGTCGACCGCGACGGCGTCGTGCGCTTCAACCACGAGGTGACCACGCACGAGGCGATCCGCGAGGGCGTGGCCGACGACGTCGGCTACGCGCTGCAGCAGGTCGTCCGCTCCGGATCCGGTACGGCGGCCCTCGGCCTGCGGCGGCCGGTCGGCGGCAAGACGGGCACCGCCACCAACGGCCTCGGCGAGGTGTCCTCGGCGTGGTTCGTCGGCTACACCCCGCAACTGTCGACCGCCGTGATGTACGTGCGCGGCAAGGGCAACGAGCAGCTCAAGGACTGGCTGCCGTCGTACTTCGGCGGCGCCTATCCGGCCGACACCTGGACCGCCGTGATGACCCGCGCGCTCGACGGCGAGGACGTCGAGGACCTGCCGTCGGCCGCCTGGGTCGAGGGCGAGGCACCGTCCGACGGGCACGACAAGCTGCCGCCCCCGCCGCCCCCGAAGCCGAAGCAGACCAAGAAGCCGAAGAAGGAGAAGAAGGAGGAGCTGCCGACCCAGGAGCCGCCGCCTCCGCCTCCGCCGACGACGGAGATCCCGGTGCCGCCGACGACGCCTCCCCCGTCGACGCCGCCGCCGACCCCGACGACCCAGCCCACCGGCGGCCCGACGCTCCAGCCGGGACAGGGCGGCGGTCGCCCCCGCGCCCGCTGACCGGGTGAGCGACTAGTGGGTCACGTCCATCCCACCCGCGACGACGCCGTCGTCACGGCCCTGAGCGAGGTCGTGGGCGGGCCGATGGGCGAGCGCGCGCGGCCGCACCGGTGGTGGACGCCCACCCGGGTGCTGCTCCTGCTCACCGCGATCGTGTTCGCGGCGGGCCTGATACAGAAGGCGCCCTGCTCGCTGGCGCAGGGACGGGACCAGAACTGGGTCTACTCCCACATGTGCTACACCGACCTGCGGCCGCTGTACGTGCCCCGGGGTCTGGTGGAGAACGCCTGGCCGTACTCCGACGACGAGCAGGTCCGGGCCCGCTACGAGGTGATGGAGTACCCCGTCGGCATCGCCTACTGGGCCTGGGGCACGGCCTGGGTCACCCACTGGCTCAACGGCTCACCGGACCTCGACCAGCGCGAGCGCACCCCCGTCGACCTGCTGTACGGCGACGGGGAGGTCGATGACGAGCAGACCATCTTCCTGCTGGTCAACGCCGTCGGGTTCGGGGCGCTGGCGCTGCTCGCCACCTGGCTGCTCGCGGGGGTCCATCGCACCCGGCCCTGGGACGCGGCGGCGTTCGCCCTGTCGCCGACCCTGCTGCTCACCGGCCTGATCAACTGGGACCTGCTCGCCGTCGCCCTCGTGGCGGGCGCGCTGTGGGCGTGGTCGCGCGACCGGCCGGTGCTCACCGGCGTCCTGATCGGGCTGGGGACGGCGGCGAAGCTCTACCCGCTGTTCCTGCTGGGCGGGCTGCTGGTGATCTGCCTGCGGCGCCGGCAGATCGGCCGGTTCGCGATCGCGGCCGTGTGGGCAGCGGCGGCCTGGGCGGCGGCCAACGCGCCGGCGTACCTGACCGGTCCGGAGCAGTGGAAGGTCTTCTGGTCCTTCAACTCCGAGCGCACCGCCGACCTCGGGTCGCTGTGGATGCTGATCGACCAGGCCGGCGACGTCGGGTTCTCGGCGCACACGATCAACCTGTGGTCCTGGATCCTCTTCGGGGCCTGGTGCGTCGCCGTGTTCGCGATCGGGATGACCGCCGGGCGCCGCGGGCCGGTCGCGGTGGTCCCCCGTCTCGCGCAGCTGGGCTACCTGATCGTGGTCGGCTTCCTGCTGGTCAACAAGGTCTACTCGCCGCAGTACGTCCTGTGGCTGCTCCCCCTCGCCGTCCTGGCCCGGCCGCGCTGGCGCGACCAGATCGTGTGGCAGGCCAGCGAGGTCTTCTACTTCTGCACCGTGTGGTGGTACCTCGGCGGCTATCTCGCCCCCGCAGGCGGCGGGGACGCCGGGTTCTACTGGGTCGGCATCGTGGTGCGGGTGCTCGGCGAGCTCTATCTCGCCGCGGTGATCGTGCGCGACCTCTACCGGCCCGACCACGACCCGGTCGCGCTCGAACGGGTCGACCCTCAGCCCTCGACCAGGATCCGGTCGAAGGTCGTGGCGGTGTAGCGGACCCGGACGTCGACCTCCTCGCCCACCTCCGGCACCCGCGCGCCGTGCGGCAGGAAGAGCATCGATGCCTGCATGTGCGGCGGCTCGGCGAAGAGGCGCAGCTTGGCGTCGATGGAGTACGGCGAGCGCACGAATCCCACCGCGTCGAGGCCGCCGCGGGCCAGCGTCGCCGCGCGGGCCTTGATCGACTGCTCGCCGGTGGGCGCCTCCAGCCCGATGCCGTGGGCGGTGCCGCCGCTGACGACGAGTACGTGGCCGGACTTCGGGGCCGTGCGGCCGCGGTAGCCGAACGCCTCGCCCCGCTCGACCGGGTGCACGTCGAGCACGGTCGCCGTCACCCGCAGCGCGCCGCGGTCACCGAGCCACAGGCCGGTGCCGATCCGCGGGCGGACCGCGAAGTCGCCGTACCGGCCGCGCAGGGTGGCCAGCTCGGCGTCGGTCAGGTGGCTGACCCACACCTGCGGCGTACCGCGGGTGGGGATCTCGGCGCCGACGAAGTCGTTGACCAGCCGGGTGACCTCACCCAGGTGGGTGCCCTGGCCGAGCGGCAGGTGCAGGGCGAGGCCCTCGACCCGGGCGCCGGGGTGCTTGCGCAGCAGGTCGCCCGCCTCCCACAGCTCGCGCGCGGCCATGCCGTGGCGGCGCATCGACGTCATCCGCTCGAGCACGATCCGGGCCGACGGATCGCGGTGGAGCAGGTCGCGCAGGTCGGCCAGCCGGCTCACGGTGTGGATCAGGCGCTTCGCGACGGCCGGCTCGGGGTGCGTCACCCAGGGCCGCCACGGGGTGAGCACGAGCAGGTCGCCGTGCCAGCGCTGGACGACCTCCGGCAGCTCGTCGTAGGTGCCGACGGCGAGCGTGCGCACGTCGTGGCCGCGCTCGGCGAGCCACTGTGCCTTGCGGGCCAGTCGGCCGAGGGTGAACCCGTAGCCGTTGCCCTTCGCGACTGGGACCAGCCCGGGGTGCGCGTCGGCGATCGCCTCGAGGTGGGCGCGCCAGCGCGGACCGTCGACGGTGAGAGTGAGGCTCACCCGGTCACCCCCTCCGCTGCAGGTAGAGCTGGAACGCCTTGTACAACGGCCGGTTGATCGGGAGGTCCCACTCGCCGGCGTACTCGACGGCCTCGCCGCCGGTGCCGACCTTGAACTGGATCAGCCCGACGTGGGAGTCGTCGGCGTCGAGGGTCTCGGTGATCCCGCGCAGGTCGTAGACCGCCGCGCCGTGGGCGATCGCGTCGCTGATCATCGCCCACTGGATCGCGTTGGAGCCGCGGACCTCGCGCTTCTCGGTGGACGAGGCGCCGTAGGAGTACCAGGCGTGCTCGCCGACCCGGATCGCGATCGTCGAGGCGACCAGGTCGCCCTGGTGCCGGGCCAGCCAGAGGGTGAACCGCTCGCCGGGCGTCGCGGCGTCGGCCGACAGGGCGTCGTACATCGTCTCGAAGTAGCCCAGCGGGCGCGGCGTGAAGTGGTCGCGCTCGGCGGTGTGGACGTAGAGCTCGTGGAAGGCCCGCAGGTCCTCGCGGGTGCCGCGGGTGATCTCGACGCCCTCCTTGGCGGCCTTCTTGATGTTGCGCCGCCAGAGCTGGTTCATGCCCTTGAGGACCTCGTCCTCGGTGCGCTGGCTGCCGTCGGGGTGGCGCAGCGGGATCTGGAAGACGAACTGCGGCTGCCCGGCCGCGAACCCGCCCTCGACGCCCTGGTGGCGCCAGCCGAGCTCGTGGAGCTGGGCGACCACCCGAGCGCCCGCAGGCGTGCGCTCGGCCGGCGGGATCTCGCCGAGGAGGCGAACCGCCGGGTCGGCGATGCCCTCCTTGACCTGCGCCGTCGTCCAGCGGCGGGTGACCACCGGCGGCCCGATCCGGACCGCGAACGCCCCCTGCTTCCTCAGGTGGGCGACCATCGGAGCCAGCCAGTCGCGCAGGTCGTCGCTGCCCCAGTCGATCACCGGTCCCTCGGGCAGATAGGCGAGGGAGCGGTTGAGCTTCGGGAGTTTCCGGTAGAGCACCAGCGCGACCCCCACCTGGGTCCCGGCGTCGTCGAACCAGCCGAGCGACTCGCTGCGCCACTCGCTCTTCACCCGCGCCCAGCCGGGGGTCTGCAGGAAACTGGCCGAGGGCCGGGAGGAGAGGTACGCGCGGTGCTCGGTCGGGGTGATCGGGCGCACGCTGGGCATGCGGCCAGGCTATCGGGCGCGGTTTCCCCCGAGAGATCCAGTCATCGGGCGGTGGCTCCGAACGGGCGGCCGCGGTCCACCGGCTCCACCAGCGCGGCGTAGGTGTCCGGACGTCGCGTGGTGAGGAACGGGAAGAGCGCCAGCCAGTCGCGCCGCTGGTCGAGATCGAGGTCGGTCACGAGCACCGCCTCCTCGTCGCGGGGGGCCTGGACCAGCACGCGGCCGTACGGGTCGGAGATGAACGAGGAGCCGTAGAACGTGAGATCGCCCTCGGTTCCGGTCCGGTTGGGGACGACCATGAACGTGCCCGCGGAGATCCCGTTGCCGACGATGACCTGCTGCCAGAGGGGCCGGGTGTCGAAGTCGGGGTGCTCCGGCTCGGATCCGATCGCCGTCGGGTAGGCGAGGATCTCGGCTCCGGCGAGCGAATAGGCGCGGGCCAGCTCGGGGAACCACTCGTCCCAGCAGGTCGGCAGACCGATGCGGCAGCCGCCCAGCCGGGGGATCTCGTAGACCGGATGCGGGTCGTCGGCCGGGCCGGGGCGGAAGTAGGTGTCCTCGTAGTAGCCGTCGGTGACCGGGATGTGGAGCTTGCGGGTGCGTCCGACGATCGCTCCGGAGGGGTCGACGAGGATCGCCGTGTTGTAGCCCAGCGCGCCGCCGTCGTCCGCTCGCTCGTAGAGCGAGGCGTGGACGAAGAGGTCGAACCTCCGGGCCGCCTCTCGGGCGAACGTCGCGGTGGGCCCGTCCGTCAGGGCCTCGGCGTGCTCGGCCGCCTCGGGGCCACCGCGAACGAAGGCCGGGTATCGCTGCAGAGTGAGCTCGGGCAGGAACACCACAGCCGCGCCCGCCCCGGCCGCTTGTCCGATGGCGTCGTGCAGCCGCGAGCGCAGCCGGGCGGGGTCGGGGTCCCACCGGTGCTGGACAAGGGCGACCCGCAGCGCCGGCCGTCCGCTCGGTCGCGTGCGGGCCGGCGACGGGGGCAGGTCGTCGACCCGGCTGATCAGTCGCACGGGGGTCACTCCTCCTGGGAACCGGAATCAGACACCACCGCAGCGGTGGTAGTCAGATCATATACTACCGGTACTCCAATGGTGGATCGGTCAGCGGAACCGACGCAGGATGTGCACGTTGACCGACTCCACGTGCTCGCGCATGGCCCGTTCCGCGCGTGCCGGGTCGCGTGCCTCGAGCGCTTCGAGGATGACGCCGTGCTCGTCGAAGGACAGCTTGTAGCGCCGCTGATCGTTGCCGATGAGCTCCTTGATGCCCCGGTTGACCTGGTTGCGGACGGTGGCCAGGATCTGCTCCATCTTGGCGTTGCCGGCGGCCTGCAGGATCGCTCCGTGAAGCAGGGCGTTGAACCGCTTCATCGCGTCGATGTCGGCGACCTGATCCTGCCCGAGGCCGGCCTCGGTCTGCGTGAAGACCGCGCGCAGCTCGCTGAGCTCCACGTCGTCGATCCGGTCCGCCGCCAACATGGCGAGATACCCCTCGATCGCCTCGCGTACCTCGAGCGCCTCCCGCAGTTCCGAGTACGACAGATGGGGGATCAGGTATCCGACATGGGGGATCGGCGACACGAGGCCCTCGGACTCGAGACGGAGCAGAGCCTCGCGCACCGGCGTCTTGGACATGCCGAGCGTGGTGGACAGCTCGGCCTCCGACAGCCGCGAACCGGCGGGCAGGTCGGACACGACCAGCTCCACGAGACGCTCGTAGGCCTGGTCGGCCAACCGCGGCTTGACGACTCGGGCGGCGGGCGTCTTGGCGGTCTGTCTCGGCATGGTGGAACTCCCTGGGTGCAGGCGACGGGGCCGCAGTGTCGCGAGCTGGTGCCGCCTGCGTTCCTCGCCGATCGGGCCGCGCGGCTTCGCGCTGACGATCCAGGATAGCGGCTCGACATCACCGGCCTATCAACGCCCACGCAGGCCGGCCGCGGAGACCGTGTCCGCTCCCCTTCCTCGGCGACGAGGGATCCGGTTGTCCGACATGTAATACACCAGTGACATACCAATCATCTGATGGTTATATTCCACTCACACCCCTGAGAGGAAGCTCACGTGTCCCACTCGTCGCAGTCCGGCCGTTCGCTCGACAACGTCTTCCCGCCGCGGGGAATGGCCCTGGATGACGTGGCCGAGAGGCTCGACGCCCTCTACGCCCAGATCCCGCCGGTCCGCCAGGGCAGGTTCGGCATGTTCTCGCTGCGGGGCAACGAGCAGATCCAGGAGGCGGCTCGTCGCGGCTACGAGCGGTTCTTCAGCATCAACGGCCTCTTCGCCCGCGCGCTGCCGAGCCTGAAGGCGATGCACGACGAGGTGCTCTCGTCCTGGGCCGCAGAGCTCCATACGAGTGCGGAGTGCGGCGTGCTGACCTCCGGGGGCTCGGACAGCATCTTCAACGCAGTCCACTCCATCCGGGAGTGGGCCCACGAACGTCGTGGCATCCCTCGGGGCGAGGTGGAGATCATCGCGCCCTTCTCCGCGCACGCCGCGTTCACGAAGGCCTGCCACTTCCTGGGCGTACGACTCGTCCGGGTGCCGCTGACCGACGAGTTCCGTGTCGACCTCGATGCGATGTCGGCCGCGATCACCGATCGGACCGCAGCCCTGGTCGCCTCGGCGCCTTCGTGGCCGCACGGCGTCTACGACCCGATCGAGGCGGTCGGCCAGCTGGCGAGCGAGCGTGACCTCTGGCTGCACGTCGATGCCTGCGTCGGGGGTTGCCTCACGCCGTTCGCCCGTGAGCTCGGGTACGACGTGCCGTCCTTCGCCTTCGACGTCGCCGGGGTGTCCTCCGTCAGCGTCGACCTGCACAAGTACGGCTACGCGCCCAAGCCCTGCTCCACGCTGTTCTACGCCGACCTGGAGCTGCGACAGTTCCAGGGCTTCGAGACCGAGGACTGGTCGAACGGCCTGTACCGGACCGACGCGTTCGTGGGCTCCCGTCCGGCCGGTGCGATCTCCGGGGCTTGGGCGGTACTGCGCTACCTGGGCCGCGAGGGCTATCTGGACACCGCGCGTCGCACGATGGCAGTGCGCGACCGGGTGATCGCTGGTGTCGAGAGGATCCCGGAGCTGCACGTCGTCGGCAGCGAGATGTCCCTGGTGGCGCTCGGCGCCGCGGACCTGGACATCACCGAGATCGGCAAGGGTCTGGCCGGGCGCGGCTGGTCGGTCTTCGGCGTCGCCCATCCGCCGCTCATCCACCTGACCTGTGATGCCGTGGACGACGAGCTGGTCGACGAGCTGCTTCTCGACCTGGTCGCCGTCATCTCGGACGTGGCGCACGGGGCCGACGTCGCCGACGGCGACATCGGCTACACCTGACCGGCCCCCACGGCCGTCAACGCATCACCGACCGGTGTCGAGCCGACCCCGCTCGGATCCCACGACAAGGCGGAGGTTTTCCGTGAGCAACAACGATGACGTGAGCACTGATGTGGCAGGGGCCGTACTGTCCCGGCGCTCCATGCTCTTTCGCCTGGGGGTCGGCGGCGCTGTCGTCGCCGGCCTGCCCACGCTGCTGGCCGCGTGCGGCGGCTCCGGATCGTCCGGGTCGAGCTCGTCGACCCTCCGCATCGGGTTGACCTCGGAGATGGACTCGCTCAATCCCTTCGTCCAGCAGAGTGCCGCGGCGGTGATCGCGACCCACATGCTCTATCCCACGCTGCTGCGGTTGGAGGGCGATGACTTCACCGTCGAGCCCGACCTGGCCGACGACTACGAGGTGAGTGCCGACGGCACCTCCATCACCTTCCGCCTCAAGACGAAGGCCGCGTGGTCGGACGGCAAGCCGGTCACGGCGCGCGATGCGGCCTTCACCATCAATACCCTGGTCCGGCACAGCGGATCGGCCGCTGCGCTCCTGGCGCAGTATGTCGTCGGCATCACCGCGGCCGACGCTCCCGACGAGCACACCCTGGTGGTCCGCTACAGCGAGCCCATCGCGAACGCACTGGGCCTGCTCACCAGGGTCGTGATCCTCCCCGAGCACATCTGGACCGAGCCCGCGTCGGGCGATGGCGCAGGTCTCAAGACGGTGGCGTACGACGAGCAGACGGTGTGTGGCGGACAGTTCGTGCTCACCAAGTACACCCCCAAGGAGATCGTGCTGCTGAAGGCGCACGCCGACTGGTACGGCGAGAAGCAGTCGATCTCGACCCTCGGATTCGTGACCTACGGCGCGCCCGACGCGATGATCAAGGCCTTGGAGGCCAGTGAGATCGATGCGGTGGCGCTGCTCTCGCCAAGCACCGTCGGCGGGAGTCTGGACCGACTCAAGGACAAGGGGTTGAGCACTCGACAGGCTCCCGGCTTCGTGATGAACAACCTCTACTTCAACGTCAACCCGAAGAAGACCCAGCACCGCGAGCTGCTGGACCCGCAGGTGCGCCGGGCCCTGTCGATGGGCATCGACCGGGCTCGCATCGTCGAGGTCGTCCTGTTCGGCATGGGCGAGGCCGCGGGGTCGCTCGTCTATCCCGCGATGGGCGTGTGGCACGACGACAGCGTCGTCCCCGACGCGTTCGACATCGCCGCGGCCAACGAGATCCTCGACGGACTCGGTCTTGCTCGCGGCTCCGACGGCATCCGGATGGCCGGGGCGGAGAAGATGTCCTACCAGGTGAATCTCGCCAGCGGTCTGGCGGGTGGCGACCGGATCCTGCAGATCATCAGCGACGGCTGGGAGCAGCTCGGCGTCAAGGTGAAGCCCAACACGCTGGATGCCGCCGCGATGATCGACGCGATCAGCGCCCCTGACGGCAAGTACCTCACCAACGACATCGCCGTGTGGGGCTTCCTACCGGCCTCGCCGGATCCCTCGGCGGTGCTGGATCACTTCATCACCGACTCGATCGGCGGCTTCAACAACTGCCACTACTCAGATCCCGAGTTCGACCGGACCTACGTCGAGCAGAACGCGACCCTCGATGTCGACGAGCGTCGGCGCATGGTGCACGACATGCAGAACCGCTTCTTCGAGGCCCGGGCCATGCTCGCGCTGGTCTATGTCAACGCGCTGGCGGCATCAGGACCGAAGCTGACGGGTTACCAGATGTCCGGATTCGGTCCGTTCAACGCAGTCTCGCGTGACCAGGTCACGCAGCTGCGTCTCGCGTAGGGACCGGAGGGTGGCATCACTGCGCGTGATCGGCAGGCGGCTGGCCGGAGCCGGACTCCTGATCTGGCTGGCCGTGACGTTCGACTTCTTCCTGTTCCGTCTCGCGCCCGGCAACCCGGTCGACCAGATGAGTCGGATCCCTCAGGGCAGTCGACAGCTCCAGGACCAGCTGACCCGTGAGTTCGGACTCGACCAGCCGATGGTGGTGCAGTACGTGCGCTACCTCGAGCAGTTGTCCCAGGGGAACCTCGGTGTGTCCTTCGTGAACCGTCAGCCGGTCACCGACAACCTGCTCGACGCCATCGCCAACACCCTGCCGCTGGTCGGGCTCGGGCTACTGATCGCGATCGTGCTGGGGATCGGGCTCGGAATCCTCGCGGGCGCCTACCGGGGCCGGCCGGTGGATCACGGAGCGGTGACGTTCGCGACCTTCATGTACTCGCTGCCGCCGCAGTGGATCGGCATGGTCCTGCTCTTCCTGTTCGCCGGGACGCTGCCCACCGGCGGCATGGTCGACCAGTTCCTGATCGACCCGACCCCGACGCAGTACCTCGCCGACCTCGGTCGCCACCTCCTCCTGCCCGCGCTGACCCTGGGGCTGGTGATGTTCGGCCAGTACACCCTGATCATGCGCTCGTCGATGGTCGAGACGCTGAGCGACGACTACGTCCTCACTGCTCGCGCGAAGGGCTTCCGGCCGCGCTACGTCCTGCGTCGTCATGCGCTGCGCAACGCGCTCCTCCCGACGGTCACGCTGATCGGGCTGTCCATCGGGGCCATGGTGGGCGGGGCGATCCTGATCGAGGTGGTGTTCTCCTGGCCCGGCGTGGGGCGGACCATCTACGACTCGATCGTCGCGCGGGACTACCCGATGATGCAGGGCGCCTTCTTGGTGTTCACCGTCTCCGTCGTGCTGTTCAACCTGCTCGCGGATGCCGCCTACAGCCTGCTGGATCCGCGGGTCCGCCGGGCGGGGGCGGCTCGATGAGCGCGGCGGTGGAGTTGCTGGCCCGGCGTCGGCGGCGGACCCGGCGCGGGCGGCTGTCCCCGGGACTCGTCTTCAGTGTCACCGTCCTGCTGGTCTTCACCGTCGGCGCCGTCGTGGCGCCGGCCCTGTACCCGGACGGATCGGGTGCCCAGGTCGGAGCGCCCTATGCGACCCCGTCCGGAGCACACCTCCTCGGCCTGGACGACGCCGGGGCCGATGTCGGGGCCGAGCTCCTCTGGGGTGCGCGGGTCTCCCTGCTCGTCGGCGTCCTCGCCGGCGTCATGACCGTGATCCTGGGAGGTGTGGCCGGGCTGGTCAGCGGCTACTTCGGTGGTTGGTTCGAGGCGGTACTGATGCGCACCACGGACTTCTTCCTGGTGATTCCCGTGCTCCCGGTGATGATCGTGGTCGCCGCTCTCTACGGCACCCGGCTGGTCAACACCATCGTGATCATCGCGCTGCTCTCCTGGCCGGGTACGGCGCGGGTGATCCGGTCCCAGGCCAAGACGGTGCGCCAGCGGCTCTACGTCCGCCGTGCCCGGGCGATGGGCGCCAGCCACGCACGGACCCTGATCCACCATGTCCTGCCCCAGGTTGCGCCGCTGCTCGGTGCGAGTACGGCGCTCGCGATCGGCCATGCGATCTTCTTCGAGGCCGCGCTGCGGTTCCTCGGCCTCGCTGACCGGGACACCACATCGTGGGGCCAGATGATCGCCGACTCCTTCGAGAGGGGAGCGATCACGGCCGAGGCATGGTGGGTCCTCCTGCCGCCGGGCCTGGCCATCGGCCTGGTGCTGCTCAGCACCACCGTCATCGGGCGGCGCTTCGAGCAGCGGGCCAACCCCCGACTCGCGGTCTCGCACCTCGGCCTGCGCTCCTTCCGCCGCGCTGCCGCAGCCAAGGAGGCATCGTGAGTACCACGACGACCGGCTGCCTGGACGTGCGCGGTCTGGACGTGACCCTGCGGTCGGGTGCGGGACGCGACCTCCACCTGGTCCGCGATGTCACCTTCAGTGTGGGCAGCGGCGAGCGGTTCGGATTGATCGGCGAGTCCGGCTGCGGCAAGACCACGACGCTGATGGCGCTGATGGGCCTGCTCGGTGCCGACGCCACCGTGGGCGGCGAGGTCCGCATCGACGGCACGGAGATCCTCGGCTCGGGCGAGCGGGACGTGCGTCGCCGCCGGTGGAGCGAGATCGCCGTCGTCTTCCAGGGTGCGATGAACTCGCTCAACCCGGTGGTGACGATCGGCCGCCAGATCGGGGAGGCGGCCCGCCGTGGCGCCGGGTCGGGAGCAGGAGTGCGCGAGCGCGTGCACAGCGTTCTCGAGCTCGTCGGTCTGCGCACCGAGGTTGCGCGGCGCTACCCCCATGAGCTGTCCGGCGGCATGCGCCAGCGAGTGGCGATCGCGATGGCCGTCGTGTGCGAGCCGCGGGTGCTGCTCGCGGACGAGCCGACCACGGCACTGGATGTGATCGTGCAGGCGCAGGTCCTCACGGCCCTGGAGAACGCGTGTGCGGAGACCGGAGCCGCGCTGGTGCTGGTCTCCCATGACATGGGCGTCATCGGCGAGGTGTGCGACCGGGCAGCGGTGATGTACGGCGGCCAGATCGTCGAGACCGGACGGATCGGGACCTTGCTGCACGAGCCTGCTCATCCGTATACGCGGCTGCTGATCGACGCCAGTCCACGGCTGTCGGACCCCGGACGCGAGCTGGCCTCGATCCCAGGTGCACCGCCGCGACCCGGTGTGGACCAGGCGGGCTGCAGCTTCGCCCCACGTTGCCCCGATCGCTTCGGGCCGTGTGGTTCGCGTGGCCCTGCCCTGCTGCCCGTGGCGACTGCCCTGCAGCAGGCCCGATGCCATCTTCACCACCCCCCGACCGAGGAGATTCCGTGAGCGAGGATGCGCCGGCGTTGGCGATCGATCGACTCGATGTCCGCTACGGCGCACGCACGGCGGTGGACGACGTCTCCATCACCGTGCGCGGCGGCGAGCTGGTCGCTGTGGTCGGCGAGTCCGGATGCGGAAAGACATCCACCGCGATGGCGGCCGTCGGGCTGGTCAGACCGGCGGCCGGCTCGATCCGGGTGAACGGCATCGACCTGGTCGCCAGCCGGGGACGTCAGCGCCGGGAGCTGCTCCGGTCGATCCAGCTGATCTGTCAGGACCCCTACGAGGCGCTCGATCCCCGCTTCACCGTCGAGGACGTGGTGAACGAGCCGTTGCTGGTGCACCGGGTGACGAGGAGCGCGCCGGAGCGACGGAGCTTGGTCGTGGCCGCGTTGGAGCGAGCCGGGATCCCTTCCGCGCACAGCTATCTGGGGCGCTATCCCCACCAGTTGTCGGGCGGTCAGCTGCAGCGGGTCGCGATCGCCTCGGCGATCGTGCTCGAGCCGGAGGTCCTGATCGCGGACGAGCCCGTCTCCATGCTCGACGTCTCGATGCGGGCCGGCGTGCTGCGCCTGTTCGCGGACCTGCGGGATGCGGGGATCGCCATCGTGATGATCACCCACGACCTCATCACGGCTGCGCAGTATGCGGACCGGGTCGTGGTGATGTACGCCGGGCGCGTGGTCGAGGAAGGGCGTCCGGACGTCGTCCTCTCCTCGCCACTGCATCCCTACACGCAGGCGCTGCTGGCCGCCGTACCGGATCCGGAGCGCTCGCGGGACACGGCTCGCCCCGCGCTGCCCGGGGAGCCGCCGGACCTGGCTGCCCTGCCGTCCGGGTGCCGCTTCCGCCCGCGGTGCGCGGCGGCCATCGACGCCTGCGCCACGATCGACCCGGAGCTGGCCCCCTCCGGCGGGCGGCCGGCGCGTGGCCTCCATCGGGTGGCCTGCATCCGCGCCGACGCGGCTCGGAGCGAGACCGCGGCGAGCCGCGGCGGCGGTGCGGTGCCCGCTGAGGCGGACGGGACCCGGCGCCGGCTCCCGGTGCGCTCGACGGAAGGACCGGCGTCGTGAGCCGGGACCGGCCGGCCCTGCGGGCCGCTCGCCACACGCCCGGCGCCGGGTCGATGCCGCGCTATGAGCACTACATCGCGGGATGCTGGACGCCGCCGGAGCAGGGTGAGTACCTGGCGAGCACCGATCCGAGCACAGCCGAGCCGTGGTACGAGTTCGCGCGGGGCCGCGAGGGTGACGCGCAACGTGCGGTGCGGGCCGCCCATGACGCCTTCCACGCGCCGGCGTGGCGTGAGCTGTCCCAGGCGCGACGCGGCGCGTTGCTGCGCCGCCTCGCGACGCTCGTCGCCGAGCATGCCGAGTACCTGGCCGGCATCGAGACCTGTGACAACGGCAAGCTGCTCGCGGAGATGCGGGGACAGCTGACGGGCCTTCCCGAGCACCTCCACTACTACGCCGGTCTGGCGACCCAGGTGAGCGGGGAGACGATCCCTGGTCCGCACCCGGCGGTGCTCAACTACACGCTGCGCGAGCCGCTCGGTGTCGTGGTGGCCATCACGCCGTGGAACTCGCCCCTGCTCCTGACCGTGAGCAAGGTCGGCCCGGCGCTGGCGGCCGGCAACACGGTGGTGGTGAAGCCGTCGGAGCACACGTCCGCCTCGGTGCTGGAGCTCGCGCTGCTGGTCGAGGAGGCTGGATTCCCTCCGGGCGTGTTCAACGTCGTCACCGGGTTGGGGGCGGAGGCGGGCCGGGCGGTGGCGGAGGACGCCCGGGTGGCCAAGGTCAGCTTCACGGGCGGCACGAGCACGGGTGCCGGACTGGCCCGGAGCTGTGCGGGCCGGTTCGTGCGCACCACGCTCGAGCTCGGTGGCAAGTCGCCGCACCTCGTCTTCCCCGACGCCGACCTCGACCAGGCGGCCACCGGGATCGTGGCGGGAGTCTTCGCGGCCGCCGGCCAGAGCTGCGTGGCAGGCAGTCGAGTGCTGGTCGCCCGCGCTCTGCATGACGAGCTCGCCCATCGGGTCGCGGAGCAGGCACGGGCGATCAGGGTCGGCGATCCGCTGGAGGCGACCACACAGGTGGGCCCGCTCGCGACGGAGCAGCAACGCGCGCGCGTCGAGGAGTACGTCGCGCTCGGCATCGCGGAGGGCGCGCGCGTCCTGACCGGTGGGGGGAGGGCGTCGGTACCCGGCCTCCCGGGCTACTTCGTGGAGCCGACGATCTTCGTCGGAGGCGACAACGCCATGCGGCTGTGCCAGGAGGAGATCTTCGGCCCGGTCGTCGCCTTCCTGCCCTTCGACTCCGAGGAGACGGCGGTCGCGCTGGCGAACAGCTCCCGGTACGGCCTGGCGGCCGGCGTCTGGACCGCGGAGCTGTCCCGGGCCCACCGGGTCGCCGCGCGCCTCGATGCCGGGACGGTCTGGATCAACAGCTATCGGTCGACCTCGCCGATGTCGCCCCGCTCGGGCTTCAAGGACAGCGGGATGGGCATCGAGCACAGCCGCCACGTGATGGCGGAGTACACCCGCCTGAAGAGCGTCTGGGTCGAGACGCGCGCGGGGCACGTCGATGATCCGTTCATCCTCCGGACATGACCTCGATCTCGAACTGGTATATGAGTAATATCCTAATTCAAGCCATTGGAACACCTGTGGTACTTCACCGTGAGGAGCAGTTGACGTGTCAATGAGCCAGAGTCCGGACGTCGTGGTGGTCGGTGCGGGGGCGGTGGGCACCTCGTGCGCCTATCACCTCGCGGCAGCCGGCCTGAAGGTGATGGTGGTCGAGCAGGATCGGGTGGCCGCGGGCTCATCGACCTGCGCGACGGGTGCGATGTACTCGATCTCGGCCGACTTCGACGACGCGGAGTACCTGCGTTGGGGGGTGCGCGGCCACCACTCGACCAAGGCGATCGTGCCGGTGCTGGAGGATCTCTCCGGCGTCCGGACCGGCTACCAGTGCCGCCCGGCGATGCGCCTGGCCATCGACGACGAGGAGGAGCGCCAGGTGCGGGCCGACCTCGAGTGGCAGTCCGAGGTGATGAGCGTGCGCTGGCTCGATCCCGACGACGTACGGGCGATCGAGCCGTCGATCACCCGCGATGTGCGCGGCGCAGCGTTCGAGCCCGAGGCCCTCCAGGTGCCGGCCGACCGACTGTCCCACGCGTTCATGCGCTCCGCCGAGCGATTCGGCGCCGCCTTGTTCCCGACGACGATCACCGGTCTGGCCCGACGTGGCGACCGGGTCGTGGGCGTGACCCACAAGCAGGGCACGATCGCCTGCGACAACGTGGTGCTCGCGATGGGCGCCTCCGCCGCGCTGGCCTCGGAGTGGACCGGCTACACGGTCCCGGTGCGTCCCCTGCGCGGGGAGCGCCTGATGCTGCGCTGGCCCTCGCAGCCGTTGCAGGCGATCTTGTCGACTCCCCGCCGGGGACACCTGATCAGCCGGGTCGACGGGTTCCTCAGCATCGGCAGCACCGGTGGCCGCGATTTCGACGATCGCGAGAACTGGATCGTCGACCAGAACGAGGCGGTGGCCGACCCGCATCCGCCGCCGAGCCCGGAGGCGCGCGAGGAGCTGTTGCGCCAGGCCACCGAGGTGCTGCCGACGGTCAAGTTCGCAACCGTCGGCCAGCACATCACCGGCATCCGTCCGCTCTCGCGTGACACCCGGCCCCTGGTCGGAGCGGTGCCCGGCCTGCGCGGCGCCTACCTCGCGACCGGTCACACCCATCGCGGGATCCACCTCGCGGCGGCCACCGGCGAGCTGGTGCGTGACCTGCTCGTGCACGGCGGGTCCCTGCAGCCGAGCTGCGACCCGGCCCTCTTCGACCCGGCCCGTTTCCTGTGAGATCCCCGGACACCATGCTCAGGGCGGCCGTCGAGGGCTATGTCGGCGGTGGGCGGAGCTTCGTGGCGGGTCAGACCGTGCGGGTGCACTGCAGCGCGGAGCGGCCGCACTTCGACGTCCAGATCGCCCGTCGCGGCGCCAACCGCCGGGTCGTGTGGGCGCGCAGTGGCATCGAGGGCCATCGCCGTGAGGTGCCCGACGACGTCGGGGAGCGTGGCTGCGGCTGGCCGGTCTCCTTCGAGATCGAGGTCGCGCCCGACTGGACCCCGGGCTACTACGAGGTCCGGTTCAACTGGGCCGACAAGTCGCTCGACGAGCTCGATCAGCCGGCGTACTTCGTGGTCCGCAGTGCCGACCCCCCGGCCACGCGTCCCCGCACGCTGCTTCTGCTGACCGACACGACCTACAACGCCTACAACGACTGGAACCACAGTCGCAGCCTCTACACCGGCGGGGTGCGGGTCTCCTGGGAGCGACCCTTGGCGCCCGGGTTCCTGGCGCGCCCGCCCGACATCCAGCTGCGCGCCGCGACGGCGATGGGCCGCTACGACCCCGACTTCGACGAGCAGAGCGGGATGGTCGACGCCTATCGCGTGTCCGGGTGGTGCTACGGCTCGGGGTTCCACCAGTGGGAGCGGCCCTTCATCTCGTGGGCCGAGCGGGAGGGCTTCGCGTTCGACTACGCGGTGAGCTCCGATCTCGAGCTGCGCCCCGAGATCCTCCAGGGCCGACAGCTGGTGCTCAGCGTCGGGCACGACGAGTACTGGTCGGCCGGCATGCGGGACACGATGGAGGACTACATCGCGCGCGGAGGGAACGCGGCCTTCCTGACGGGCAATGCGGTCTTCTGGCAGGTCCGCCTCGAGGACGACGGACGCGCGATGACCTGCTACAAGTACGCCGCGCCGACCGCCGACCCCGAGCGGGGCACGCCGCTGCAGACCGGGATGTGGTCGGACCAGGTCGTCGGCCGGCCGGAGAACCGCCTGACCGGCGTCAGCTTCACCCGAGGCGGCTACGTCCGCGCCGGTCAGGCGACCCCGCGCGGCTCCGGCGGCTACCACGTGTGGCGACCCGACCATTGGATCTTCGACGGGACCGACCTGAGGTACGGCGATCTGCTCGGCGCCAAGCACGGGGTGGTGGGCTACGAGGCGGACGGGTGCGAGCTCACCTACGGGCCCGACGGACTGCCCCGACCCACGCATGCCGACGGCACGCCGACGTCGTTCGAGGTGCTGGCCACCTCGCCGGCACGGCTCTGGGCGAAGCGCGACCTGCCGCCGACCACGGAAGGTGTCAACGGGGGAATGTCCGACCTGGCCTACACCCGTTGGCGCGTGCTCGGCGTCGACCGCGAACGGGCCGAAGAGGCCGACGACCCGGCGGCCGTCCGGTTGGGACACGGCCAGGCGGTGATGGGGATCTACACCGAGGGAGGCACCGTGTTCACCACCGGCTGCACAGACTGGGTCCACGGGTTGGAGGGCGGCGATCCGCTGGTCGCGCGTATCACCCGCAACGTCCTCTCGCGGCTCGGTGGCAGCCATGGCTAGGACGCCGAGGTCGCGCCAACTGGGCCTGCTCACCTCCTCGGTCGACCCGGTGCTGATCGACTCCGTCGCGCAGGCCGGCCTGGACTTCCTGTGGCTGGACGCGGAGAACACGGGACTCACGCCGGTCCAGGTCGGCGAGGTGGTCGGTCGACTCTCGGGCAGCGCGACGCGAACGGCGGTCCGTGTCCAGAACCAGGAGCCGGACATGCTGTTGACCTACGCCAACATGGGCGTGGACGAGATCGTCGTCCCCCGGGTGCGGACGTTGCGGGAGATCCAGCAGGCGTGCGCCTGGCTCAGCTATCCGCCCGCTGGGCGGAGGCCGCGCCAGGTGACACCCGGAACCGCCTGGGGCACCTCGTACGAGCGCGAGCCCGCGGTCAGCATCATCGTCGAGACCATGGACGTGGTGCGGTCCCTCGAGCAGATCGCCGCGGCGCAGTGCGTGACGACCTTCTGGCTCGGCCCCAAGGACCTGCGCGACGACTATGAACAGGAGGGCGGCGGGCCCGGCGGATTCGACGAGGTGCTGCACGAGGTGATCACCACGTTGGCCGGGCTCGGAGTCGAGTTCGGCTGGGGCGTTCCCGATCCCTCCGACGTCGCCTCCGTCTGGCGGTCGGGAGCCACGTGCTGTGCCCTGTACTGGGACGTCCATCTCGCCCGTCATCTGAGCAGGTCGGCCAGGACCGTGCTGACCGCTGATCCGCTGCCGTCCCCCGTCCCCCTGCCGGACGGCGGCCTGGCGGGTGGGGCGTAGGCATGGGCGCCTCCACCCGCCGGCATGTCGCCCTGGCCGACCGCTACGAGCGGCGATCGGGCGAGCTCCATCTGTCGGGCCTGCAGGCACTGGTCCGGATCCCTCTCGACCAGCACCGCATCGACACCGCCGCAGGTCGCGCGACGCGGACCCTGGTCGCCGGCTACGAGGGCTCGCCTCTGGCCGGCTACGACCTCGAGATGGCCCGACGCTCCACCCTGATGGAGGCGGCGGGCGTCGTCCTGCGGCCCTCGGTCAACGAGGAGCTCGCGGCCGACGCGGTCCTGGGCTCCCAGCTGGCCTCGGCCTCGCCCGACCGGACCGCGGACGGCGTCGTGGGGATCTGGTACGGGAAGGCGCCCGGTCTGGATCGGGCCACCGACGCGCTGCGCCACGGGAATCTCGCGGGTGCCGATCCCGACGGTGGTGTGCTGGTCCTCGTCGGTGACGACTCGATCGCGAAGTCGTCGACCGTGCCCAGCGCCTCCGAGGTCGCCATGGCGGAGATCGGGATGCCCGTGCTGGTTCCCGCCGACCCGCAGGACATCTTGGACCTGGGTCTGCACGGGATCGCGATGTCGCGGTTCTGCGGCCTGTGGACCGGTCTGAAGCTCGCTACCAATGTCGTCGACGGGGCCGCCACGGTCCGGCTGGGCGAGGCTCCGTTCCAGCCGGTGGTCCCGAGCCGGGAGATCGACGGCACGGAGTTCGTCCACGAGGTGTCCGCGCATTTCCTGCAGCCGCAGCTGGGCCGGCTGGAACGGTCACTGATGAACGAACGGGTCGAGCTCGCCCGCCGCTACGCGGCGGCCAACGGACTCGACGTGATCTCCGGCGATCCCGACGCGCGGGTGGGCATCGTCGCCGCCGGGGCGACCTACCTGGACGTGTGCCAGGCCCTGACCCTCCTCGGCCTGGACCCCTCGAACCTCGCAGGTACCGGAATCCGTCTGCTCAAGCTGCGCATGATCTCCCCGCTGGAGCCGGGGATCGTGGAGCGGTTCCGCCACGGGCTCGACGAGATCGTGGTCGTCGAGGAGAAGCGCTCCTGCATCGAGGCGGCCCTCAAGGACCTCCTGTACGGCCGTGTAGATGCTCCGCGGATCTGTGGCCGCCGAACCCCTGACGGCAGGGAGCTGTTCCGCACCCATGCTGATCTGCCACCCGCACTGATCGCGGGGGCTCTGGCACCACGGCTGCCCGGCGACCGCCGGCTGCCGGCGGATGGCAGCCCCGCGGGCGGCCGTCCGCTGCTGCCGGTGGCCAGCCGCACGCCGTACTTCTGCTCGGGATGTCCGCACAACCGCTCGACCCAGGTGCCCCCGGGCACGCTGGTGGGGATGGGGATCGGCTGCTCGGCCCTGGCCGCGCTGATGCCCGAGGAGCGGGTCGGCACCGCCATCGGCTTCACCCAGATGGGTGGCGAGGGCGCGAGCTGGATCGGGATGGCTCCCTTCGTGCGACAGGAGCACCTGATCCAGAACGTCGGCGACGGCACCTTCCACCACTCCGCCAGTCTGGCGATCCGTGCCGCGATCGCCTCCGGCGTGCGGATGACCTACAAGATCCTCTACAACGACGCGGTGGCCATGACCGGCGGCCAGGAGGCCGTCGGCGTGATGTCGGTCCCGGACCTGGTGCGCTCGCTGGCCGCCGAGGGCGTCGCCAGGACGGTCGTCACCACCGACGATCCCGCGAAGTACCGGCGCAGCCGCCTGCCGCGCGACGTCGAGGTCGTGCACCGGGACAGGTTGGTCGCTGTGCAGGAGGAGCTGGCCGGCGTCGACGGCGTCACCGTGATCGTGAACGACCAGGAGTGCGCGACCGAGCTCCGCCGCAAGCGGAAGCGCGGCCGCGTCCCCGAAGCGACGACGCGGGTCATGATCAACGAGCGGGTGTGCGAGGGCTGCGGCGACTGCGGGGTCAAGTCGAACTGCCTGTCGGTCCAGCCGGTCGAGACGGAGTTCGGCCGCAAGACCCGGATCCATCAGGCCTCGTGCAACACCGACCTCTCCTGCCTCGACGGGGACTGCCCGTCCTTCATCGGCGTCAGACCGGGCTCCGCCGGCGGACGTCCGGCACCGGCTCCGGGCTCCTCCGGCGACCTCGCGGCGGAGTCCCTCCCGGACCCGCAGGTGCGCGTCGGGGTGAGCCGGTTCAACCTGCGTATCACCGGGATGGGCGGCACGGGCGTCGTCACCATCGCCCAGGTCATCGCCACCGCCGCGTCCATCGAAGGCCTGTACGTGCGCGGCCTCGACCAGATGGGCATGGCGCAGAAGGGCGGTGCCGTCGTCTCCGACGTCCGTCTCGGGCTGACGCCCTTCCAGGGTGCCAACAAGGTGGATCCCGGGCAGTGCGACCTCTATCTGGGCTGCGACCTGCTGGTCGCGGCTGACGACACCCACCTCGAGGCGGCCGCCGTGGACCGTTCCATCGCGGTGCTCTCGACGTCGCGGGTGCCGACGGGGCGCATGGTGAGCGATCCGAGCTCGGCCTTCCCCGAGATCGGCGCCACGGTGGAGCGCGTGCTGAGCCGGACCCGCCGCGAGCACGCCGTTGTGGTCGATGCCCGGGAGGCGGCGCTCGCGCTGCTCGGAGACGACCAGTATGCGAACGTCTTCCTCGTCGGAGCGGCGGTGCAGGCCGGCGCGCTGCCGATCAGCCCGGCCACCATGGAGCAGGCCCTCACCCTGAACGACGTCGCGGTCGCGCGCAACCTGCAGGCGTTCCGATGGGGGCGGCGCTATGTCGCCGATCCGGACGGCGTTCGCGCGGCGATGACCGCCAGGGCGAGGACCCCGGAGCGGGAGCCGCTGATGCCACCCGACGATCCGGGTGACGACGACCTGGAGCGCCTGCTCGACGCGCGGGCGCGGGACCTGACGGCCTACCAGGGCAAGGCGTACGCCGCCCGCTACCGCCACGACGTCGAGAGGGTCGCGCGAGCGGAGCGGGACGCCTTCGGCACCACCGGGCGGCTCGCCTACTCCTACGCCCGTCAGCTGTACAAGCTGATGGCCTACAAGGACGAGTACGAGGTCGCCCGGCTCTCCCTCGACCCCGAGCTCGCCCAGCAGGTCCGGGAGACGTTCGGTGCGGACGCACGCTTCACCTACCGCCTGCATCCGCCGATCCTGCGGGCCCTCGGCGTACGGCGCAAGATCGCGGTGGGGCCGTGGTTCCGCGTCGTCTTCCGGGTGCTGTACGCGTTCCGGGGCCTGCGGGGGACCCGCTTCGATCCGTTCGGACGCGGCGAGGTGCGACGGGTCGAACGGGAGCTTCCCGAGCTCTATCGTGACCTGGTGGAGCGGGCCGTGGTCCAGTTGCGAGGCCCGACGGCGGACGTCGTCCAGGAGCTCGTGGACCTGCCCGACGGCATCCGTGGCTACGAGCAGATCAAGCTGGACAGCGTCGCCGGCTTCCGGTCCTCCGCGGCGGCGCTCGAACGACAGCTCGACCTGATGGCTGGCCGCTGACGACCGGCCCGGCTCAGACCCGCTCGCGCAGCCAGGCGAAGTCGGCGACGTGCTCGTCGGCTCCACCCGGCGTCTCGCACACGACGGGGGCGCCGGCGTCGCGGACGACCTGAGCGAGCAGGTCGGGGTCGATCTGGCCGGCGCCGAAGTTGGCGTGCCGGTCGGCGCCGGAGTCGAACGCGTCGCGACTGTCGTTGGCGTGGACCAGGTCGATGCGGCCGGTGATCGCGCGGACGTCGTCGACGATGGTCTCCAGCGCGTTGCCGCCCGCGTGGGCGTGGCAGGTGTCGAGGCAGAAGCCGACCAGGTCGGCGCCCTCGGCGGAGGCGATGGCGTCCCAGGTGCCCTTGATCCGGTCGAGGTAGCGGGTCATCGCGTTGGTGCCGCCCGCGGTGTTCTCGATGAGCAGCGGGATCTTGAGGTCCGTGGCCTCGATGGCCTTGCGCCAGTTGTCGAAGCCCTTCGCGGGATCGTCGTCGTCGGTCACGTGGCCGCCGTGGACGATCAGCCCCTTGGCGCCGAGCTCGGCGGCGGCGTCCATGTGCTGCTGCAGCAGCTTGCGGCTGGGGATCCGCTGACGGTTGTTGGTCGTGGCGACGTTGATGAGGTACGGCGCGTGCACGTAGAGGTCGACGCCGGCCGCCTCGGCAGCGGCGCGGAGGGCGGCCGGGCCGCCGTCGTACGACAGGACGGGGCCCTTGTAGGACTGCGGGTTGCCGAGGAAGAACTGCACCAGCGGGGCGTTGCGGGCGGCCGCCTCGGCGATCGGGTCGGTCTGGTCGACATGGGCTCCGATGCGCAACTCGCTCATGATCGCCACCGTATCGACCGGCGGCGACACTCGTGGATCGGAGCCCCGGGGCATTACCTTCCTCGCGTGAGCACTCTCCACGTCTCCGCGGGCGGCCGGACCTGGTCGTTCGAGGAGCCCCGCGTCGTCACCATCGGGCGCGACGCCGGCTCCGACATCCTCCTCACCGCGCCCTCGGCGTCCCGTCGGCACGCCGAGCTGCGCTCGGACGGCTCCGGCTGGGTGCTCGTCGACGTCGGCTCCAGCGGCGGCACCTTCCTCCAGGGCAACCGGGTGAGCGAGGTCCGGCTGGGCGGCCCGACGGTCGTCCGGTGCGGCGGCGCCAACGGCGAGGAGCTGACGCTGACCCCGGCAGCAGCCCCCCGCCCGGTCGCGCCCGCGCCGGTCCTGCCCCCGCCCGCCCTCGAGCAGACGATGCTGCCCGGCGCCGTCGGGCCTGTCGCGCCCGGCCCGGGTGGCGCACCCGGGTTCGGCAACGGGCCCGGCCTCCTGGTCCGCGCCGGCGGCACGTCGCGCCGGTTCCCGCCCGGCGTCGTCGTCCGGATCGGCCGCGACCCGGGCAACGAGGTCGTGATCGACGACCCGTCCGTCTCCCGGCTGCACGGCGTGGTCGAGGGCCGCCCCGACGGCTGGTGGTACGTCGACCGGTCGAGTGCCGGCACCTTCCTCGAGGAGGACCGGGTCACCCAGCGCCGGCTCGAGGACCCGACCACGCTCATGCTCGGCCACCCCACCGCGGGCGCCGAGGTCGAGGTGGTCCCGATCGTGGCCGCCGGGGCGGCGCAGAAGTCCATCGCCAAGAAGAAGCGCCGGCGTACCGCCGCGGTGGTCGGCGGCATCGTCGCGGCCCTGGTCCTGGTCGGCGGCGGCGTCACCGCAGCGGTCCTCCTGGGCGACGACGACTCCGGCGGCGGGGGCGGCCCGACCGAGACCGCCGGCCTGAGCACCGAGGAGCTCGACCGGGCCAAGCTGGCGAGCGTGCTGATCATCGCCGTCGACGACAGCGGCGAGCCGATCTACACCGGCTCCGGCACGATCATCAGCGAGGACGGCCTGATCCTCACCAACGCCCACGTCGGCAAGCCCAGCGCACCCGGCCAGCTGCCGCCCAGCGACGACCCCGCGGGCCTGCTGGTCGCGCTCACCTCCGCCGAGGACGACAAGCCCGCCGCGCCGTCGTACACCGCGGAGGCGATCGTCGCCGACGGCGTCCTGGACCTCGCGGTCCTGCGGATCACCGCCGACGCGGACGGCAAGGCGATCGACCAGGAGGACCTCGACCTGCCCCCGCCCGTCCCGCTCGGCGACAGCGACGACCTGCGCACCGGCGACGAGCTCACCGCGCTCGGCTTCCCGGCCGTGGCGCACGTCGCGTCCGGCGACGGCCTCGACCGGGCGCTCACCGTCACCCGCGGCGTCGTGTCCACCTTCCTCACCGAGACCGCCGTCCCCGGCAACCGGGCCTGGATCGACAGCGACATCCGGATCGGCTCCGGCAACTCCGGCGGCGCCTCGATCAACGACGACGGCGAGCTCGTCGGCGTCAACAGCGCCGTCGTCACGGAGGCCACCATCGGCGACAGCGGCGAGGGGGGCGCCTTCACCGGCGGCTCGGCCAGGATCCGACCGGTCAACCTGAGCGACGACATCGTCGAGATCGCCCAGGACGGCGGCGACCCGGACTATGTGTCGCCGTACCTCGACGACCTGCCGGAGCCACCCGCCGACCCGATGGGCCAGGCCACGGCCTCCCCCGCCGGCTGGAGCGCCGACGGCAACAGCGACTGCTCGACGACCAGCACCATGGACGACCCGCAGGTGCTCACCGGCGTGGTGCTCCCGACCACGCTGTACGCGCACTTCGCCGTCAGCGGGCTGCCCGACGGCACCCCGTTCACGATCGAGCTGTACAACCCCGACGGTGAGCTGCTCGGCTCGCTCGACGGTGCGTGGGACCTCGGCTCCGACGACGTCTGCGCGGCGGTGTCGCTCGACGTACCCGAGGGGCTGGGGGGTGCGATCGCCGTGCTGGTCATCGACGACTCGTCGATCCGCAACCCGGTGCTGTTCGGGTAGGAGCCCCGCCCGGGGTGAGTGCTCCCCATCGACCCGGCGCGTTCAAACGCGCCGGGTCGGCGGTTCTCAGACGTTCAGATGCGCCGGGTCGGCGGGTCCGGGGGCTCGCGATTCGGCCCGGTCGCCCGCGCGCTGTTAGCCTCTCCTGTCCGGTGCCACCGGCGCCGTACCGTCCGCTGGGCCGAACCAGCGGGCAAGCAAGGCCCTCCTGCCGCGGAAAGTCCGCGGCCGCCTGAGTCCAGAGGAGGTGGAGACCGCTTTGCGCAACTACGAAGTCGTGGTCATCCTCGACCCGAGCCTCGACGAGCGGACGGTCCAGCCGTCGCTCGACAAGTACCTGAACGTCGTCCGCAACGACGGCGGCACGGTCGACAACGTCGACGTGTGGGGCAAGCGTCGCCTGGCGTACGAGATCAAGAAGAACGCCGAGGGCATCTACGCGATCATCAAGCTGACCGCCGCTCCGGCGACCGTCGACGAGCTCGACCGCCAGCTGACCCTCAACGAGTCCGTCCTGCGGACGAAGGTCCTGCGACCCACCGTCTGAGGCAGCCCGGACCCCGTCCTGTGGAAGCCGACTGTTCATTGTCGGAGTCACGGGACACCATGGGGTCCGTTGCCCGGGACTGACCCGGGCGGGCCACTCGAACCCACTCACAGGAGACCACCATGGCTGGCGACACCGTCATCACCGTCATCGGAAACCTCACCGACGACCCGGAGCTGCGCTTCACCCCGTCGGGTGCGGCCGTCGCCAACTTCACGGTGGCGTCCACGCCGCGGTCCTTCGACCGCCAGACCAACGAGTGGAAGGACGGGGAGACCCTGTTCCTGCGCTGCTCGGTCTGGCGCCAGGTCGCCGAGAACGTCGCCGAGTCCCTGCAGAAGGGCATGCGGGTCGTCGTCCAGGGTCGGCTCGTGTCCCGCTCGTACGACGACCGCGAGGGCAACCGGCGCACCGTCAACGAGCTGCAGGTCGACGAGATCGGCCCGTCGCTGACGTGGGCGACCGCCAAGGTCACCCGTGCCAGCCGCTCCGGCGGTGGCGGCGGCTACGGCAACCAGGGTGGCAACCAGGGCAACCAGGGCGGCGGCAACCAGGGCGGTGGACGTCCCGCGGGTCAGGACCCGTGGGGTGCCCCCGCCGGTGGCGGCCAGCAGCAGGGTGGCGGTTCCAACTACGGGGGCGGCGCCCCGGCCAACGATCCGTGGGCCGCGCCGGGCGTCTCGTCGAGCGACGAGCCCCCGTTCTGATCAAGCATCACAACCCAACCATTCCGGCCGTCGTTGACTGACGCGGCCGGGCTCTGAGGAGGAGCACCACAATGGCGAAGGCAGTCGTCCGCAAGCCGAAGAAGAAGGTTTGCCAGTTCTGCAAGGAGAAGGCCACCGGTGTCGACTACAAGGACACCGGCCTTCTGAAGAAGTTCATCTCCGACCGCGGCAAGATCCGCGCCCGTCGGGTGACCGGCAACTGCGTCCAGCACCAGCGGGACGTCGCGATCGCGGTGAAGAACGCCCGCGAGGTCGCGCTGCTGCCCTACACCTCCAGCGGCCGCTGAGCCCCGGCTAGCAGTCAGAGAAGGAGAGCTGAACTCATGAAGATCATCCTGACCCAGGAGGTCGAGAACCTCGGCGCTGCTGGTGACGTGGTGGAGGTCAAGGACGGCTACGGCCGCAACTACCTCATTCCCCGCGGCTTCGCGATCCGGTGGACCCGGGGCGCCCAGGCGCAGGCCGACTCGATCAAGAAGGCCCGCACGGCGCGCGCCGTGCGCGACGAGGCCCACGCCGCCGAGCTGAAGGCCAAGCTCGAGGGCTCGCCGGTCGACGTCAAGGTCAAGGCCGGCCAGGGCGGCCGCCTGTTCGGTGCGGTCACCCCCGCCGACATCGCCGCCGCGCTCGGCGACGCCGCCGGCGAGGCGATCGACAAGCGGACCATCGTCCTCGGCAACCCGATCAAGTCGCTGGGCAACCACGCGGTGTCGGTCAAGCTCCACGACGACGTGTCCGCCGCGGTGGCGCTCAACGTCATCCCGGCCTGACCTGATCGACGTACGACGGCGTGGCCGGTCCCTCCGGGGCCGGCCACGCCGCTACTTTTGGTCCGACTCCTCCTTCCCCTACCCAGGAGCTTCCCCGATGCGTGTACGACGGCTCTGGCCTGCTGCCCTCCTGCTGCTGACCCCGGTCCTGGCGGCCTGCGGCGACGACGACCCGGACGCGGACGACACCCCGACCGCCGCGTCGAGCCCGACCGAGGAGACCTCGCCCACCGAGGCTCCGCCGAGCTCGCCACCCACGGCGCCGGCTCCCCCCGCCTCGACCCTGCCCGCCGCGTGCGACGTGGTGAGCGCCGACGACCTCGCCGAGGCCTACGGCATGAGCTTCGGCGCGCCCGAGGTCGGCGGTGACGACTCCAGCGAGAACGGTCTGGCCTGGACCAGCGACGACTGCTCGTTCGAGTCGGCCGGGCTGGCCGAGGTCACCGTGAAGCTGACCGGTCCCGAGGACTTCACCCAGGGCGCCTTCGGGTGCCCGCAGCCGGCCGACGACGACGGCATCGTCGAGCCGGCCGCCGACATCGCCGGCGCGACCGGCGGCTGGTGGAAGGTGAGCAACCCGCCGGAGTTCGAGGGCGAGCTGCGGGCCTGCACCGACGCGGTGCTGCTGCAGATCGACCTCGACTACGAGGACGGCGTCCAGTACGAGGGAGACCCGCTCAACCAGTCGGTCGGACTCGCCGAGCGGATCCTGACCGCGATCGCGGGCTGACCGAGCACACCGCACCGCAACGCGATCGGGCCCGGAGACCATGAGGTCTCCGGGCCCGTGTGCGGTCCCTCAGCCGCGACGCGGAGGGAGGGGGGCGCCCCGCTCGGGGCGCTCGAGGCCCAGGTGGGAGCGCAGGGTGTCACCCTCGTAGTCGTCGCGGAAGAGGCCGCGGCGACGGAGCTCCGGGACCACGCCCGCGGTGAAGTCGTCGATGCCGGCGGGCAGCGTCGGCGGCATCACCATGAAGCCGTCGGCGGCGTGGCCGTGCCACCACTCCTCGAGCGCGTCGGCGACCGTCTCCGGGGTCCCGACCACGGTCCGGTGGCCGTAGGCCGTGACGACCTTGAGGTAGAGCTCGCGCAGGGTGAGGTTCTCCCGGCGGGCCATCTCGACGATGAGCTGCTGGCGGCTCTGGTAGGAGTTGGTCTCCGGGATCACGTCCGGCAGCGGCGCGTCCAGCGGCAGCTCGGTGACGTCGAAGCCGATCAGCTGGGAGAGCCGGGCCAGCCCGATCTGCGGCAGGATCAGCTCCTGCAGCTCGTCGTACTTCCGCTGGGCCTCCTCCATCGTCCCGCCGACGATCGGGAAGACGCCGGCGATCACCCGCAGACTCTCGGGCGAGCGCCCGTAGGCGACCATCCGGCCCTTGAGGTCGCGGTAGTAGGCCTGGCCGGACTCGAGGGTGCGTTGGGCGGTGAAGGTCGTCTCGGCGAGTCGGGCGGCCAGGTCGAGCCCGGGCTCGGAGGCCCCGGCCTGGACGAGCACGGGGCGGCCCTGGGGCGAGCGCCTCACGTTGAGCGGCCCGGCGACGGTGAAGTGCTCGCCCTTGTGGTTGAGCTGGTGCATCTTCGCCGGGTCGAAGTAGCGGCCCGACTCCTTGTCGAGCACGAAGGCGTCGTCGTCCCAGCTGTCCCACAGACCGGCGGCGACCTCGAAGAACTCGGCCGCCCGGGCGTAGCGGTCGGCGTAGCGGGCGTGCTCGCTGAGGTTGAAGTTCTTGGCCTCCGCCTCGACGTAGGAGGTGACCAGGTTCCAGCCGAGCCGCCCGTTGCTGAGGTGGTCGATCGAGGCCAGCTTGCGGGCGATGTGGTACGGCTCGTTGTACGTCGTCGTCTGGGTGACCACGATGCCGATCCGCTGCGTGCTGACGGCGAGCGCGGAGGTCAGGGTGATCGGCTCGTAGCGGTACATCAGCGGGTCCAGGCTCATCAGCTCCGGCGGCGCCTCCGGGGCGCAGAGCTCATCGGCCAGGAAGACGAAGTCGAGCTTGGCGGCCTCGGCGGTCTCCGCCGCATGGCGGTAGAAGTCGAAGGTCGCGCCCGCGTTGGACACGGCGTCGGGGTGGCGCCATCCGGCGATGTGGGCGGTGGTGGGCGACAGTACGGCGCCGAGACTCATCTGTCCCGGGCGCTGCCGGCTCTGCTCCTGCATGGGCTTCTCCGATCTCAACGGCGGGCGGATCCCGCACTGACGGCGTCCTGGGGGGACGGGGTGCTGCCTCCGGTGGCAGCGATGGCGAAGAGGCGCTCGGCGACCCGGTGCAGGCCGGCGGCGTCCAGTGACGCGAAGCCGTAGACGGCGAGGGCGAACAGCGGGTGGCCGTCCGCGTCGAGGACGGGTACGGCGACGCTCGCCGGCTCGCCCTCGACGGACCCGGTCCGCAGCTCGGTGCCGGGGTCGAGGACCGTCCGCAGGTCGTCGGCCGGGCCGTCGGGCGCGCCCGGGGCCTCGGGGCGGATCGTCACCGAGTAGCCGCGTGCGCGGATGATCTCGAGGAGCCGGCGGCATTCCTCGGCCTGTGCTGGTTCGGTCAGCGGGGCCAGCCACCGCTCCACGTGCTCCTCGGACGCCCAGGCCATGATGCTGCGGCCGAAGGGCGCCACGGCCGGCACCCGCTCGCCGACCCGGGACGGGAAGTCCCAGCCGTGCGCGCGGCCGGCGCTGGCGATGAGGGAGAACTCGTCGCCGACCTGGGCGACCGCGACGCACTCGCAGTCGAGCTCGGCGGCGAGACGCTCCATCGCGGGGCGCACTCTGTTGAGGGCCTGGAGGTGCGCGCCGAGGTCGATCCGGGTGGCGACCCGGGTGCCGGCCTCGAAGCGGCCGTAGCCGCCACGGAAGAAGATCAGCGGCGTCTGCGGGCGGCCCACGTCGAGGTCGACGACCTCGCCGATGACCAGCCAGTGGTCGCCGGCGTCGACGACCTGGGCGACCCGGCAGTCGATCCACGCGACGGCGTCGGCCAGTGCGGGGGCGCCGGTGCAGGTCTCGGTCGTCCAGCCCAGGCGGGTGAAGGCGTCGGGGTCCTTCGTCATCAGCGCGTGGCAGACCTCCTCCTGGTCGGTGCCGAGGACGTTGACACAGAAGGATCCGGCAGCCTCGATGCGCGGCCAGGTCGTCGACGTCTTGCTGGGCAGGAAGGCCACGAGCGGCGGATCGAGCGAGACCGAGGTGAACGAGCCGACGACCATGCCGACGGGCTCGGCGCCGACGGTCGCGGTGATCGCGGTGATCCCGGTCGGGAACTGGCCCAGGACCCGGCGGAACCACTGCTGGTCCTCGGGGGCGGGACGGGCGCCGTGCTTCACCGACTACCTCCTATAAGAGTAACAAGTGTTTCAATCATGGTCGAGAGCCGCTCAGGCGACGGGGGACAGGCCGCCGTCCAGGTTGATCGCGGTACCGGTCAGGTAGCCGGCCCGCGGGGACAGCAGGAACGCGGCCAGGTCGGCGAAGTCCTCGGCCTTGCCGAAGCGGCCCATCGGGATCTGGGCCGCGGCAGCGAGCTCGCGCACGTGCTCGTCGTAGGTGCGTCCCGCCTCGGCGGCGGCCCGGGTCCACTGGCCGCTGTCGACGAAGCCCACCAGGATCGCGTTCGCGCGGACGCCGTCGGGAGCCAGCTCGAAGGCGAGCGACTTGGTGATCGCCAGGCCGGCTGCGCGCGACGCGGCGCTCGGCAGGGAGCGCGGGCCGGGCACGCGGGCGAAGATGCTCAGGCTGTTGACGATCGCCCCCTGGTGCTCGCGCAGCAGTGGCGCGACCAGACGGCTGAGGCGCATCGAGGCGAAGACCTTGAGGGTGAGATCGTCGAGCAACGTCTGGTCGTCGATCTCCTCGAAGGGCATCGCGGTAGCGCGACCGGCGTTGTTCATCAGCCCGTCCACGCGCCCCCACCGGGCCACGACCCGGTCGACCAGGGCGGTCAGCTCGGTGGGCTCGGTGACGTCGCAGGGGACGGCGAGGGCGTCGTCGCTCACCTCGGCGAGCGTCGCGGCGGCCTGCTCGAGCCGGGTCGCGTCCCGTCCGCACACGGCCACCCGGGCGCCCTCCGCGGCCAGACCGCGGGCCGCGGCCAGCCCGAGGCCGTCGCTGCCGCCGGTGACGATGACGACGCGGCCGTCGAGGTCGAGGTCCATGGAGTGCTCCTTCGCAGGTGCGGAGAGGGCCGCCGACCTGTGCTTGACGTCACAGCGGCGGCGTGCCAGAGTTTGTGTGTCGATTGTTACACATAACGATAGTCACGTAAACAGGGGAGGATCGGTTGATCACGATCGCGAACGTCTCGAAGGTGTTCGGGCTCGACCGCCGGGCCGCGACGCCGCTCCTGGCGGCCGCGGACCCGTCCGCGGCCGTCGGGGAGGCCGGCGGTCACCTCGCGGTGAGCGACGTCAGCCTGGAGGTGGCCCGGGGCGAGTTCTTCGTGATCGTCGGGCTCTCCGGGTCCGGCAAGTCGACCCTGCTCCGGATGGTCAACGGTCTCGTGGAGCCGACGGCCGGCACGGTGTCGGTGGACGGGCAACGGCTCGACACGCTCTCCGCCGCGGAACTGAGGACGGTCCGCAACCGGAGCATGGCGATGGTCTTCCAGCACTTCGGCCTCTTCCCGCACCGCACCGTGGCGCAGAACGTCGGCTACGGACTCCGGATCCGGCGCAAGCCGACGGCGGCCGACCGGGAGCGGGTCGACTGGGCGATCGCGCAGGTCGGCCTGACCCCGTGGCGAGACCACTACCCGCAGGAGCTCTCCGGGGGCATGAAGCAGCGGGTCGGTCTGGCCCGGGCGCTGGCCACCGACGCCGACATCCTCCTGATGGACGAGCCGTTCAGCGCCCTGGACCCGCTGATCAGGACCGAGATGCACGACCTGCTCACGACGCTGCAGCACGAGCTCGAGCGCACCATCGTGTTCGTCACCCACGACCTCAACGAGGCGATGAAGCTGGGCGACCGGATCCTGGTCATGCGCGACGGCCATGCCGTCCAGCTCGACTCCGCGGCCGCGATGATCGGCACGCCCGCCGACGGCTACGTGAGCCGGTTCCTGGCCAATGTCGACCGGTCCCGGGTGCTCACCGCCGAGATGGTGATGCGCCCGCCGCTGCTCGTCGCGCACCCCGGTGAGTCGCCCCAGGCCGTGCTCGGTCGCCTCGAGCGGCACGAGGCCAACGGCAGCTATGTCGTGGACGAGGTCACCGAGCGGATCCTCGGCGTGGTCCGCGACGGCACGCTCGCCGAGCTGGTCCGCGCCGGTACGCCGACCATCGCCTCGGCACTGGTGCAGGAGTTCGAGACCGTGGCCGGTGACCGGCCCCTCGTCGAGCTGTGCCGCCGGGTCGGGCAGTACTGCGTCCCGCTCGCCGTCACCGATCCGTCCGGGCGGCTGCGCGGTGTCGTACCCCGAGCCGCACTGCTGGCCGCGCTCGCCGACGACCATCCCGAACCCGCCCGCCCCGCGAGCCGCCCGGAGGTGGCCCATGCCTGAGATCGACCTCGGCACCCCGGCCGAGAAGGCCGTGGCCTGGATGCAGACCCATCTCGACTTCCTCTTCGCGCCGATCACCGACGTGATCACCGCACTGGCCGAGACGATGACCTCGGCACTCACCGAGACGCCGCAGGCGGTGCTCATCGGCGTCTTCGCGGCGCTCACGCTCCCGACGCGCCGGTGGGGCCTGACGGCCTACACGCTGCTGACCTTCCTGCTGATCGCCGGCATGGGCCTGTGGGTCGACACGATGCAGACGATGGCGCTCGTCCTCCTCGCGACCCTCATCGCCCTGGTCATCGGGATCCCGCTCGGCATCGCGGCGGCCTTCAGCCGGTCGGTGAGTGTCACCCTGCGGCCGGTCATGGACGTCATGCAGACGCTGCCGGTCTTCGTCTACCTGATCCCGGCCGTCTTCTTCTTCGGCATCGGGCCGGCCCCCGGGATCGTGGCCACCATCGTCTTCGCGCTCCCCCCGGCCGTCCGGCTCACCGAGCTCGGCATCCGCGGCGTCGATGCGGACACCGTGGAGGCCGCGGAGGCGATCGGTGCGAGTCCGCTGCAGGTGCTGCGCGAGGTCCAGCTCCCGCTCGCGTCGGGCTCGATCATGGCCGGCGTCAACCAGGTGATCATGCTGTCGCTCTCGATGGTCGTCGTCGCCGGGCTCGTCGGCGCCGACGGGCTCGGCACCCTCGTGGTCCGTGCCGTGTCGAGCCTCGATGTGGCCGGCGGCATCCAGAGCGGACTCGCCGTCGTCGTGCTCGCGATCTACCTCGACCGGCTCACCCAGGCCCTCAGCCATGGCCTGCGTCCCGGACGCGCGCGCCGGCGTACTCCCCGCGCGGTGCCGGCGGCCGCCGTCGCCTGACGGCCCTCGACATCCCACCCCCTCGTCCACCCACCGATCGACCCATCCACCAAGACCGACCAGGAGCTCTCATGAAGACCATCCGCTGGCGCGCCGTCGCCGCAGCGACCGCCCTGGCGAGCGTGCTCGCCACCACCGCCTGCTCGTCCGGAGACGACGAGGACGCGGCCGAGAAGATCACCATCGGCACCCTGGCCTGGGACGAGTCGCTCGCCGTGACCGCGGTCTGGGAGCGGCTGCTCGAGTCCCAGGGCTACGAGGTCGAGGTCAAGCAGCTCGACCCGGGCCCGGCGTACCAGGCGCTGGCCGCGGGGCAGATCGACGTCTTCCCCGAGCAGTGGCCCAACTACTTCCGTGAGTACATCGACAAGTACGAGAAGGACCTCACCACCCTCGGGACCTGGTACGACGGCACCGACCTGAACCTGGCCGTGCCCGAGTACGTCGAGGGCATCGACTCCATCGCGGACCTGGCCACCCGCGCGGACGACGTCAGCGGCCGGGTCATCGGCATCGAGACCGGCTCGGAGCTGATGAAGGTGCTGGAGTCGGACGTCGTCCCCGGCTACGGCCTGGACGGACTGAAGGTCGAGGCCAGCAGCACGCCCGCGATGCTGGCCTCCCTCGACGCCGCCATCGCCAAGCGCGAGCCGATCGTGGTCACCCTCTGGCGGCCGCACTGGGCGTTCGCGAAGTACCCGATCAAGGCGCTCGAGGACCCGGACGGCCTCTTCGGCGGGTCCGGCGTCATCGAGACCGTGGCGACCAAGGGCTTCGACGAGAGCCAGGCGGAGGCCGCGGCGATCCTGAGCCGGTTCGCGCTGACCAGCGACCAGCTCGGTCAGCTGGAGCTCGCCATCCAAGAGGCCGGCAAGGGCAAGGCCGACGAGGGCGCGAAGGCCTGGATGAGCGAGAACCAGGAGCTGGTGGACAGCTGGCTGGAGACGAGCGGATGAGGATCTCGGTCCTCGTCGGCAACCCGAGGCCCCGGTCGGGCACCTGGGACGCCGCTCACCGGATCGCCGCCGGCCTCGGCGGCGATCCGGTGCACGGCTGGGACCTGGCCGATCTGGGGCCGGGCCTGCTGGACCCCGCCGACGCCGCGACCCGCACGGTCGAGGAGGACGTCTGCTCGGCGGACGTCCTGGTGGTGGCCTCGCCGACCTACAAGGCGACGTTCACCGGCCTGCTCAAGCTGTTCCTGGACCGACTGCCCACGAGCACCGGGCTCGAGGGCGTGGTCGCCGTCCCGCTGATGCGGGGCGGCAGCCCGGCCCATCAGCTCGCCGGCGAGCTGCACCTCAAGCCGGTGCTCGTGGAGCTCGGCGCGACCGTGCCGGCGCCGGCGCTCTTCGTGCTGGACAAGCCGGCGCCCACGGACACCACCGAGCACGACTGGCTCGCGCGGTGGCAGGGCGTGATCGAGCGGAATGTCGGGCCGGTCGGCTGCGGCAGGCCGGTCAGCGGAAGGTGACCACGGCGTCGCCGAGGCCGTGGCTGAACGTCGCTCGGAAGGTCCCAGTGCGAGCGCGCAGCGGCCGCAGGAAGGTGCCGGTGCTGATGATCGCGCCGGCCGGCACGACCTCGCCGCGGCGGGCGAGCGCGCCGACCAGCCACTGCAGGGCGCGCAGCGGATCGCCGAGCACATGGGTGGCCGCGCCGGGGTGGACGGTGCCGTCCGGGTCGACCACCTCGACGGTGAGCGCCGCGAGATCCAGGTCGGCCGCCGGCAGCCAGCGCTCGCCGTGGGCGAGATAGCCCGCCATCGCGTTGTCGAGGATGAAGTCGCTCAGCGTCACCGCGGGCGCACCGCCGTCGGGCCACCAGCCGGGGATCCGCGACACCGGGATCTCCAGGCCCGCGGCGACCTCGATCCCCGCCTGCAGCTCGGCCCCGGTGAGCTCCGGGCCGAGCTCACGGGTGGCGCGGGCGACCAGCTCCGACTCGACCAACGGCGCGTTGGCGTGAGCCAGCGCGATCACGACCGGGTCGCCGGGCACGTGGGCGGACGTGAGCACGCCGTACGACGGCTCGGTGGTCGCGAAGCGGGCCTGGTCGGCCTCGTTGGTCATGCTGAGCTTGAAGCCGCGCGGCGTCGTCGCCCAGGTGTGTTGCACCCGGGCGACGATCTCCGCGGACAGCGCGTAGGCCGCGGGGGGAGGACGCCGGTCGCCGGTCGGGACCGGCGCGGGCGCGGCGCCCAGGGCACTTCCGCCGGGGCCGCACTGGTAGACGGTGTAGTTGTGTTCGAGGCTCGCCGCGAGGACGGCGTCGCTCTCGGCGCAGGGGTCGCCGGCGGTCATGCCGAGCCCCGCGCGTCGGCGGCGATGATGTCGTCGATGGCCTGGTTGATCTCATCGTGCCGATGGCCCCAGCACGAGTAGTGGCCGCTGTCGGGGATCATCCGGAAGGACGAGTCCGCGGCGAGCCGGGCGACCTCCCGGCCGAAGACGGGCGGGGTCTGCACGTCCTGCTCGAAGGCGATCACGTCGATGCGCGCCGCGCAGGTCGGGAGCTCGGCGGTCACGTCGTAGGCGTTGCACGCCTCCCACTGCGGGACCAGCGACTCCTCGTTGCCCTCGGTCCACTCCTCGGAGTCGAGGTACCGGTAGATGTTGGCCAGCACCGCCGGGTCGCCGAGCGCGGAGGCGGGGTAGGAGAACGCCGCGTAGTGGGTGGCTCCCATCATGCCGCTCAGCGACCGGCCGGCCCGCCGCCACTCGATCTCGGCCTTCATGAAGTCGTAGGGCCAGTCGTAGGCGCGGGCCAGGGTGCCCATCACGATGGCCGACCGAAGCAGCTCGGGTCGCCGGATCGCGAGCTTCTGGGTGATCAGTGAGCCCATCGAGAGCCCGACGCAGTAGACCGGGGGTGTGCAGACCCGCTCGATGAGCTCGGCCAGGTCGTCGGCCATGTCCTCGATGGACCACGACTCCGGCGCGTCGGCGTCCAGCGGGCGGGTGCCGCCGATGCCGCGGTTGTCGAAGGTGGTGTTGCGGAAGCGATCCGCGAACCAGGGCACCTGGTAGGGATGCCAGTCCCGGCCGCGGCTGCCGCCGCCGGACACCCAGACGATGTCGGGGCCGGAGCCGGTCTGCTCGTAGCTCATCGCGAGGCCGCGGAGGTCGATGGTGGGCATTGCGGGGGTCACCTGCTCATCTGGTCGTCGGGCTGCTGGGTGGTGCGGGACTCGAGGTCGGCGTCGGCGGCCTCGATGATGCGGCGCTCGGCCTCGAGGTCGAGGTCGCGCGTCATCAGGAGGTAGGCGAGGCCGGCGACCGCGACGCCGATGAAGGGGGCCAGGTCGTAGCCCAGCCGCTCGCCCACGGGCCCGGAGAAGTAGGGCGTGAGCATGAAGGGGTACATCGCGGCGATCGTGATCGCGTAGACGGAGTAGCCCTGCCAGTTCCACGAGCCGTAGATCCCCTTCGGGTTGAAGATCTCCGTGATCGAGTAGTGGCCGCGCCGGACGAAGAAGAAGTCGACCAGGTTGATCGCGGTCCACGGCGCCAGCAGGTAGATCAGCGCCGCGAAGTAGAAGCCGAGGAAGTCCTGGAAGTCGTTGGAGATCGCGATGGCGATGGGCAGGCAGATCGCGCCGAGGAGCACGGTCGCCTGGATCCGCAGCCGCGCGGTCGCGCGCAGGTCGACGAGTGAGGTCACGCCGCTGAGCAGGGTGAGGGCGCCGCCGTACAGGCTCATCGCGACCACGATGACGGTGCCGGAGGAGCTCACCAGGACGATCACGGTGCCGAAGCCGGAGACCATGTGGTCGGCCGCGCGGCGGAAGCTGTCGACGATGTCGGTCGAGGGGAACTGGTTGATGATCACGGCGGCGAGCGCGGACATCCAGATGGCGGAGAGCGCCATACCGAGGTAGGTGGCGAGGAAGGAGCGCAGGATGCCGCCCTCCTTGGGCAGGTAGCGCGTGTAGTCGGAGACGTACGGCGCCCAGGCGAGCGTGCCGCTGGCCATGGCGATGAACTGCGCCATGAAGGCGCCCGTCGACCAGCCGGCGCCGTCGCTCAGGGCGGCGCCGTCACCGAGTCGGCTGAGCGCGCCGACGGTGAGCACCAGGAAGGCGGCGAGCAGGAACGCCGAGGAGTAGCGCGAGGTGCGGTGGATCAGGTCGTAGCCGTAGACCGCCACGGCGATGCCGAGCAGCGTCACGAGCACCATGCCCAGCTCGGGGCTGATGTCGACGAGCGAGGTGAGGGCGGTGCCCATCAGGCTGATCGCCAGCACCGTGGTGCCGATATAGGCCAGCACCGCGATCAGGTAGATCAGCACGGCGCCCTTGTAGCCGAACTGCGGGCGGGACTGGATCATCTGCGGCAGGCCCATCTCAGGACCCTGGCTGGAGTGCAGGGCGGCGAAGATCGTGCCGAACAGGGATCCACCGACGATGGCGACGACGCTCCACAGCAGGCTCAGGCCGAGCAGCGGCCCGACGGTGCCGAGGGCCAGGACGGTGACATTGGTGGTGCACATGAACCAGACGGTGGTGCAGTGCCACGGTCGTCCGTGGCGCTCCCTGGCGGGGATGTAGTCGATGGAGCGCTGTTCGATGGGGGAGCGCGCAGGCGTGCTGTCGGTGGTGGCCATCTGTCGTCCTCGAGTCTGCGAATTTGTCTAACACCTGTCACGAAAACTAGGTCGGCTGATTCGCGGGTGTCAAGGGTCGACGTTTGCCGTACGGTAAAGTTCGGTCATGATTTGTGGATCAACTGTTCCAGAAATCTGCACCGCCGTTCTGACGGTGGCCGGTCGTCCAGCGGATCCGGCCCGAGGCGGTGACGGGGTTGTAACGTAACGGCCGGGCCACCGCGGCCCCCACGCGAGCGGAGGAGCTTCATGGGACGCCCACCCGACCCCACGCGGCGGGAGGAGGTGCTCGCCCGCGCGGTCGCCTATCTCGCCGAGCACGGGTTGTCCAACCTCTCGCTCCGCAAGCTCGCCGCGGCCATGGGCACCAGCACCAACACGATCTCCTACCAGTTCGGCTCGAAGGAGGAACTGGTGGAGGCGGCGCTGGGCCGGGCGCGCGCGACCACGCTGGAGGTGCTCCAGCGGATCCGGACCAGCGAGCCGAAGCCCACGCTGAGCCAGAGCATCGAACGGCTCTGGGACTGGTGGATGGAGGACCGCAGGAACCTGGTCTCCACGCGACTCAGCATGGAGGCGATGCTGGCCTCGGACCGCGAGTACCCGCAGGAGCGACGGCCCGAGCTGCTGACCTTCTGGATCGAGTACTTCGCCGACTGGGTGCAGGGCGAGCTCGGCTGCTCCCGCGATCACGCCGTGGCGCACTCCACGCTGCTGATGGCACTGCTGAGCGGTCTGGTGGTCGACCTGCAGAGCACCGGTCAGACCGCCCGGATCAAGGCGTCGCTCGACCTCTACCTGGCGGCCTGGGCGCGGGCCTGATTCTCGCGAGGCCGGCCCCGGGCCGCCTCACAGGTTGATCATGTGGCCCTCGAGGCCGTGGAACGCCTCCTGCAGCGCCTCGCCCAGCGTCGGGTGGACGTGGACGTTGCGGGCCAGCTCGAAGGAGCCCAGATCCCACCGTTGCGCGAGGGTGAGCTCGGGCAGCAGCTCGGACGCGTCCGGGCCGACCAGGTGGCCGCCGAGCAGCAGCCCGTCGGCGTCCGCGATCAGCTTGACGAAGCCGGTCGGGTCACCGAGGCCGTGGGCCTTGCCGTTGGCGGAGAACGGGAACTTCGCGACCTTCACCTCGCCGTGCTCGGCGCGCGCCTGCTCCTCGGTGAGGCCGAAGCTGGCCACCTGCGGCTGACAGAAGACGGCGCGGGGCATCATCCGGTAGTCGCCGAGCTCCATCGTCACGGCGCCGGCGATGGTCTCGGCCGCGACGACGCCCATCGCCTCGGCGACGTGGGCCAGCTGCAGGCGCATCGTCACGTCCCCGATGGCGTGGATGTGCGACTGACTGGTCCGCATCCGGTCATCGATGGTGATGGCGCCGCGGTCGTCGACGTCCACGCCGGCGGCGGTCAGGCCGAGGTCGGAGCTGTTCGGGCGGAAGCCGGTCGCGACGAGGACGAGGTCGACGGTGCGCTCGGTACGACCCTCCGCGTTCTCCAGGGCCACGGTGACCTCGTCCCCGTGGTCGGTCGCCGCGGCCACGCGGGCGGAGGTGAGGATCTCCACGCCGAGCTTGCGATAGGCCCGCAGCATCTCCTTCGAGACATCGGCGTCCTCGGCCGGCAGCGGCCGGTCGGCGTACTCGACGATGGTGACGTCGACGCCGTAGCCCGCGAGGACGTAGCCGAGCTCCATGCCGATCGCGCCCGCGCCGACGACGGCGATGGTGCGGGGCAGGCGGGGCTCGAGGAGCAGGTGCTCGTAGGTGACGACATTCGCGGAGAGCTCGATGCCCGGAGGTACGGCGGGGCGCGCTCCCGTCGCGATGACGGCGTGGCCGAAGGAGATCGGCACGGTGCCGTCGGCGGTGGCGACCTCGAGCTCGTGGGGGCCGGTGAACGTCGCACGACCGCCGACCTCGGTGATGCCGTTCTTGCGCATCAGGAAGTGCACGCCCTTGGCGCGGCCCTCGGCGACGTCGCGGCTGCGGCGGTGGGCGACGTCGTAGTCGAAGGTGGCCTCGCCGCCGATCCCGAAGGTCGCGGCGTGGTGGCGGAAGGTGTGGGCCAGCTCGGCGTTGCGCAGCAGGGCCTTGGAGGGGATGCAGCCGACGTTGAGACACACGCCGCCCCAGTACTTCTCCTCGATCACGGCGACGGACCTGCCGAGCTGGGCGGCGCGGATCGCGGCGACGTAGCCACCGGGACCGGCGCCGATGACGACGACGTCGAAGGTCCGGGCCGTCATCACAGCACCGCCAGTCCGGGCTCGGCCAGGAGGGCGGCCGTGTCGGCGAGCACCTGGGAGCCCTCCGCGCCGTCGAGGACGCGGTGGTCGAAGGACAGGGCGAGCTGGAGGATCGAGCGGGGCTCGATCCGCTCCCCTGATCCGTCGTCGACGACCCAGGGCTGCCGGCGGATCGCGCCGACGGCCAGGATCGTGGTCTCGCCCGGGTTGAGGATGGGGGTGCCGGTGTCGACGCCGAACACCCCGACGTTGGTGATCGTGGTGTTCCCTCCGGTCATCGCCTCCGGCGGCGTCTTGCCTGCCCGCGCGGTGGCGGCGAGGTCGTTGATCGACGTGGCCAGCTCGAGCAGGCCGAGCCGGTGGGCGCCCGGGATGTTCGGCACCATCAGGCCGCGCGGGGTGGCGGCGGCGACGCCGAGGTTGATGCCATCGGGGACGACGATCTCCTGGGCCTGCTCGTCCCAGCGGGCGCAGGACGTCGGCACCGCCGCCAGCGCGCGGAGGTAGGCCCGCGCCACGAAGGCGAGCGGGGTCAGCTTCACGTCGCGGAACTCGCGGCGGCGCTGGATGCTCTCGCGCAGCTCGAGTGTCCTGGTCACGTCGAGGGTGACGAACTCGGTGACGTGGGGTGCGGTGAACGCGGAGGCCACCATCGCGGCGGCGGTGTGCTTGCGCACGCCCTTGATGGGGATGCGGGTCTCCCTGGCGGACGCGGCGGTCCGGGCGTCGCCTCCTGCGGATGCCGGGTCCGGGTGGGCCGTGGGCTGCTGCGCGGCGGCCATGACGTCCGCCCGGACGATGGTGCCGTCCGGGCCGGTGGGTACGACGGTGGCGAGGTCGACGTCGAGGACCTTCGCGAGCTTGCGGACCGGTGGCTTGGCCCGGGGCCGCTCCCGCGCGGGGACGGCGGCGGCGGGCATGGGCGCGGTGGGGGCGGTCGGGGCTGCGGCGGGCGTGCCGCGGCGGCGCCGGCCGGCGCCCGGCTCCCGGGCGCCGTAGCCCACGAGGAGGCGCGGCTCCTCCTCGGTGGGCGGCGCGACCGCGGGGGCGGGCTCGGCAGCCGACGCGGCGCCCTCGGCGCGGATCGCGATGATGGGTGCGCCCACCGGCACCGTCTCCCCGACGGCCGCCATCAGCTCGACCACCTCCCCGGCGTACGGCGAGGGGAGCTCGACGACCGACTTGGCGGTCTCGATGTCGACGATGACCTGGTTGACGGTGACGGTGTCGCCGACGGCCACGTGCCAGACGACGATGTCGGCCTCGGTCAGGCCCTCGCCGACGTCGGGCAGCAGGAAGGTCCGCAGGTCGGCGGCGGTGGGGGTGGTGGTCACGGGGGCTCCTGGGAAGGACGGCCGGCGGGACGCCGGTCAGTACGTGAAGCTGCGGTCGCAGGCGTCGAGGATCCGGTCGAGGTTGGGCAGCCAGTCCTCCTCCAGCCGGCTCGCCGGGTAGGGCGTGTCGTAGCCGGTGACCCGCAGGATCGGCGCCTCGAGCTCGTAGAACGCCTGGGCCTGCACCCGGGTGGCGAGCTCGCCGCCGATGCCGCCGCTCTGGGAGGCCTCGTGGGCGATGACCAGCCGGCCGGTCCGGCGTACCGACTCCACGACGGTGGCGTCGTCGAGGGGCGAGAGGGAGCGGAGGTCGATGACCTCGACGTCGCGGCCCTCCTCGGCCAGCGTCGCGGCGGCCTTGAGCGCGATCGGCACCAGGGCGCCGTAGGTCACCAGGGTCAGCTCCGTTCCGGGGCGCACGACCCGGGCCCGTTCCAGGTCGACGGCCGGGGCGGACCGGTCGAGCTCGGCCTTGGACCAGTACGAGCGCTTCGGCTCCAGGAAGACGACCGGGTCGTCGGACCGGATCGCCTGCCCGAGCAGGTCGTAGGCGTCCTGCGAGGTCGACGGGCACAGCACCCGCAGGCCCGGGGTGTGGGCGAAGTACGCCTCGGGCGACTCGCTGTGGTGCTCGATGGCGCCGATGCCGCCGCCGACGGGGATCCGGATGACGACCGGCAGCGAGATCCGTCCCTCGGAGCGGTGCCGGTACTTGGCCAGCTGGGTGATGATCTGGTTCATGGCGGGGAAGACGAAGCCGTCGAACTGGATCTCGCACACCGGGCGGTAGCCCGCCATCGCCAGCCCGATCGCGCTGCCGACGATGCCGGCCTCGCCGAGAGGCGAGGTGACGACCCGGTCCTCGCCGAAGTCCTTGAGCAGGCCGTCGGTGATCCGGAACACGCCGCCGAGGGCGCCGATGTCCTCGCCGATCAGCAGCACCTTCTCGTCGGCCTCCATCGCGTCGCGCAGGCCGGCGTTGAGCGCGTGCGCCATCGCGGTGCTCATGCGGACACCTCCTCGGCGGCCAGGAAGGCCAGATGCTCGTCCCGCTGCCGGGCGAGGTCGGGGGGCAGGGTGCTCAGGGTGTGCAGGAAGGGGTCGCTCGGCGCGGGCACCGGCAGCGCCCGGCAGCCGGTCCGCAGCCGCTCGGCGAGCCGCTCCTCCTCGGCGGCGAGGTCGGCGAGGAAGGCATCGTCCATCGGGTACGCCGCGCCGGGGCCGCTGAGCAGCACGTGGAGTCGCTCGAGGGGGTCGCGCGCGGCCCAGGCGTCGTTCTCGGCGGCGCTGCGGTAGCGCAGGTCGTCGTCCGAGGTCGTGTGCGGGTTGCTGCGGTAGGTGACCGCCTCGATCAGGGTGGGGCCGTTGCCGGCGCGTGCCTGGGCCAGCGCCTCGTGGGTGGCGGCGTGGCAGGCGACGACGTCGTTGCCGTCGACCCGCACGCCGGGGAAGCCGAAGCCGCGGGCCCGCTCGGCGGCCGGCACCCGGCTCTGGACGGAGAACGGCGCCGAGATCGCCCACTGGTTGTTCTGGCAGAAGAAGACCACGGGCAGGTTCTGGGCCGCGGCCCAGACGAAGGCCTCGTTGGTCTCGCCCTCGCTGAGGGCGCCGTCGCCGAGGAAGACCAGGACGGCGCGGTCGCGCTCCGGGTCGCCGGTGGCGACGTCGCCGTCGCGGACGATCCCCATCGCGTACCCGACGGCGTGCAGGGTCTGGGCGCCGATGACCAGCGTGTAGAGGTTGAAGTTGCGCTCGCGCGGGTCCCAGCCGCCCATCGTCGTACCGCGGAACAGGCCGAGCAGCTGGACCGGGTCGACGCCGAAGCACCAGGCCACCGCGTGCTCGCGGTAGGTCGGGAAGACGACGTCACGGGGCCGCAGGGCGGAGCCGGCACCGACCTGGGCGCCCTCCTGGCCGCGCATCGACGGCCAGAGACCGAGCTCGCCCTGGCGCTGCAGCGCGATCGCCTCGGTGTCGATGCGGCGGGCCAGCACCATGTCGCGGTAGGCGGCGCGCAGGTCCAGGGCATCCGCGCCGCCGGGCACCCGCTCGCTGGCGCGCAGGACGCCGCTGCTGCTGAGGACCGACCACGGCTGGTCGGTGGCGTGCTCGTCCGTCACGGTGCCTCCTTGGTTCGTCCGGCGACGGAAGCCTGCTCGCTCGACCGACGGGGGCGCAATCATCACGCGCGGGACTTGCTCGTTCCGCTGGAAATCGCGATATTTGGAGGGTCCAGCACCCTTCGAACATGCGTGACACGCATGTTCGCATCGCGCCGAGAGGACCCACGATGGACGAGATCGACCGGCAGATCCTGGACCTGCTCCGTCACAACGCCCGGCTCCCGGTGAGCGAGATCGCGCGCCGGGTCGGCCTCTCCGCGGCGCCGGTGGCGCGCCGGATCGAGCGGCTGGAGGCCTCCGGCGTGATCCTGGGCTATGTCGCGGTCGTCGACTACGGCGAGGCCGGCGACCTGGACGCCTTCACCGAGGTGACGCTGACCAGCGGCACGGACACCCAGGAGTTCGACGAGATCGCGCGCCAGGTCCCCGAGGTCCAGGAGTACTACACGATCGCGGGCGACCCGGACGGCATGGTCCGATTCCGGGTGCGCAATGTCGACCATCTCCAGCAGGTGGTCAACGCGATCCGGCGGACCGGGATCGTCGCGGCGACGAAGACCCTGATCGTGATGAAGGCCTGGGACCGGTCCCGGATCACCGACGGCAGCGGTCCGGCTGGCTAGGACGACGCGTCGTTCGCGGGCTCGGCCGGATCCGGCGCGCCGGCCCAGGCGCGGCCGGCGACCACGAAGCAGAGGATCACGAGGGCGAGCTGGACGGCCTGCGCGGCCACCTCGCCGGCCGGGCCGACGCCGGTCCAGTCGGCGCCGAAGGCCAGCGGCGGCGCGGCCAGCACGAACAGCAGCGTCAGCGCGGCCATGCCGAACACGCTCGCGGCGCCGGTGCTGCGCGCCCGCAGTGCGGCCTGGCTGAGCTGGTGGCACAGCAGCGCGAAGAAGCCGAACCGGGGGACGTCGGCCGCCCAGCCCAGCGACGGCTCGGTGTCGACCCAGCGGGCCACGGCCGGCACGACCAGCGCGACCGAGATGACCAGGGCGAGCCCGCCGAGGAACCGCAGGGTGGGCAGCCGCCGGGGGTCGAGCACGGCGTTCAGCCCGTGCAGGCCGATCAGGACGAGCAGCCAGCCGAAGGGGTCGGGCAGCGGGTCGAAGGTGCCGGGCTCCGCTTCGGCCGGTCCGAGCGCGAGCAGGACCAGGCCCAGCCCGACCGCCTGGAGCGGCTTCACGCGCCGGCCACCAGCCAGGCGTCCCCGCGCGCCCGGCGCAGCAGGGTGACCAGCCGGCCGCCCATGAAGACCGCGGAGAAGACGACCCACAGCCAGGGCAGTCCGGCGCCCAGCCCACTCGTCAGCAGCACGACCGGAGCGTAGCCCGCCAGCACGATCACGCCCGCCCAGGCCAGGTAGCGGCCGTCGCCGGCACCGATGAGGACACCGTCGAGGACGAACACGACGCCCGCGACCGGCTGGGCGAGCGCCGCGACCAGCAGGACCGGGACGAGGGCGTCCCGGACGCCCTCGTCGGGCGTGAACAGTGCGCCGAGCCACGGGCTCGCCGCCGCCAGCAGCAGCCCGGTCGCGATGCCGCTGACCACGCCCCAGCCGACCATCCGCCGGGTGACCTCGCGGGTCCCGGCGACGTCGCCCGCCCCCAGGTAGCGGCCGGTGATCGCCTGCGCGGCGATGGCGATCGCGTCCAGCACGAAGGCGAGGAACCCCCACAGGGTCATCGCCAGCTGGTGGGTGGCGACCGGGACCGCGGTGCTGTCGAGATCCGGGTCGGCGGTCGCGGTGAGGACGACGGCGTACGTCGTGACGAGCAGGGAGGCCCGCAGGGTCAGGGTCCGCACCAGGAGGGGGACGCCGGCCCGGGCCGCGGCGCGCACGCCGGGCAGGTGGGGGCGCAGGGTGGCGCCCTCCCGGCGGGCCGCCCGCACGACGGTGACGACGAGGGCGAGGGCCATCGCGGTCTGGGCGAGCACCGAGCCGAGCGCGGACCCGGCGATCCCGAGCCCGGGCACCGGCCCGGCGCCGTACACGAGGACGACGTTGAGGACGAGGTTGGCGACATTGCCCGCCACGGCGACCACGAGCGGGGTGCGGGTGTCCTGCAGGCCGCGCAGCACGCCGGTGCCGGCGAGGATGAGCAGGAGCGGGACCAGGCCGAGCGCGGCGACGCGGAGGTACGTCGTGGCCGGCTCGACCACGTCGGGGGAGGCCCCGAACACGGCGACGAGCGGGTCGGCGGCGAGCGCGGTGAGCAGGGTGGCGGGAACGCCGATCAGCAGGGCCAGCCACAGTCCGTCGAGGCCCTGGGCGAGGGCGGCGTCACGATGGCCGGCGCCGATCTGGCGGGCGACGCCCGCGGTGGTGCCGTAGGCCAGGAAGATGCACAGGCCGACGACCGTCGTCACGACCGTCCCGGCGATGCCGAGTCCGGCCAGCTCCGGGGTGCCGAGGTGGCCGACGACGACCGCGTCACCGAGCAGGAAGAGGGGCTCGGCGACCAGGGCCAGGAAGGCCGGGAACGCGAGCCGGGCGATCTCGCGGTCGAGCGCCCGCGCCGCGCTCACCACGGTCGCTCCCACGTCGGTGGATAAGTGGGGTCCCCCTGTGGAAATGAGGGCCGTCCGTGTGGTACCGGGGTGGCCGCCGGGGGAGACGCCGTCCGACCGCCCGATGGCCGGAAGGTGAACAGGATCACATCGCCGATTTTTGCCATCCACAGGCGTGGATCGACGTTTGTGCAGGTCAGGCCCACTTCTGGCCTCCCGGACCCCTTCGCCTCCACAGGTTCCTCCCCACCCCGTGCACACCATGCCCGCGTGTCGTCCACGCCCTGCCCCGAGTTATCCCCAACCCTTGTGGATAAGGCCCTTTCGGCGAGCCCGTCCGGCCCGTAGGTTGCCGCACCGGTGGCGTGTGCGGTCGGGCCGCGCGGGCCCCGCCCGGGCATTGTGTCGGACCCGGTCGCGACCCTGACCACCGCACGACCCCGAGTGAGCCGCCCCGAGGGCCGGACCGGACAATCGAGACCGGACGGACCGGCACGGACGGCACCGACAGGATCGGCGTGGACCGACGAGAGCAGGAGGTGGGAGGACCGTGAGCCTCACGGACGACCCGCCCGCCTGGACCGCCGAGCCCTCCGACGGCTGGGGCGACGGCCCGGCGTCGTACGCGCCCGGCGAGGCGCCCAGCGGCGGCCGCACCCCGCCGCAGGACATGGCCGCCGAGCAGTCCGTGCTCGGCGCGATGATGATCTCCAAGGACGCCATCGCCGACGTGGTCGAGGTGCTCCGCGGGGCCGACTACTACCGGCCCGCCCACGAGGAGATCCACGAGGCGATCCTCGACCTCTACAGCCGCGGCGAGCCCGCCGACATGGTGACCGTCGCCGGCGAGCTGCAGCGGCGCGGGCAGCTGCAGAAGGTCGGCGGCGCGCCGTACCTCCACACCCTCGCGGCCAACGTCCCGATCGCCGCCAACGCCGGCTTCTACGCCGAGATCGTCTACGAGAAGGCGATCCTGCGCCGCCTGGTCAACGCCGGCACCAAGATCGTCCAGATCAGCTACGCCGGCGAGGGCGAGGTCGAGGGCATCGTCAACGAGGCCCAGTCCGAGATCTACAAGGTCACCGACCGCAACAAGTCCGAGGACTACGCCCCGCTCAGCGACATCATGGACGGCGTCCTCGACGAGATCGAGGCGATCGAGAACCGTGAGGCCGGCATCTACGGCGTCCCCACCGGCTTCGCCGACCTCGACGAGCTCACCAACGGCCTGCACTCCGGCCAGATGATCGTCGTCGCGGCGCGTCCCGCTATGGGCAAATCAACGCTGGCTCTCGATTTTTGCCGCGCGGCCTCCGTCGGGCACAACCTCACCAGTGCCTTCTTCAGCCTGGAGATGACGCGCGCCGAGATCGTGATGCGCCTGCTCTCCGCCGAGGCCCGGATCCCGCTCAACCACATCCGCAACGGCAAGATGGGCACCGAGGAGTGGGACCGCCTGGCCCGGCACGTCGCGAAGGTCTCGGCCGCGCCGATGTTCGTCGACGACTCGCCCAACATGACGATGACCGAGATCCGTGCCAAGGCGCGCCGGCTCAAGCAGAAGCACGACCTCAAGCTGATGGTCATCGACTACCTCCAGCTGATGTCGTCGGGCAAGAAGGTCGAGTCCCGCCAGCTCGAGGTGTCCGAGTTCTCCCGGCAGATGAAGCTCCTCGCCAAGGAGCTGGAGATCCCGATCATCGCCCTCTCGCAGCTCAACCGTGGTCCCGAGCAGCGCGCCGACAAGCGTCCGGCCATGTCGGATCTCCGAGAGTCGGGCTGCCTGACGGCCGACACCCGCCTGCTCCGTGCCGACACCAATGCCGAGATCACGCTCGGGGAGCTGATGGAGGACGGCGTCCGCGACATCCCCGTCTGGGCGCTCGACGACCGCCTCAAGCTGGTGCCCCGCACCCTCACCCATGCCTTCCCCAGCGGCACCAAGCCGGTGTTCGAGGTGACGCTGGCCTCCGGCCGGCGGGTGAAGGCCACGGGCAACCACCCCTTCCTGACCTACGACGGCTGGATGCCGCTGGCCGAGCTCGAGGTCGGCAGCCGGGTCGGTGCCATCCGGCATGTCCCGCCGCCACTGGAGATCGTGCCGCGCGACGACGACGAGATCGTCCTGCTCGCGCACCTGCTGGGTGACGGCTCGTTCGTCAGGCGCCAGCCGATCAGGTACGCGAGCCAGGACGAGGCCAATCTCGCCATCGTCGCCGAGGCCGCCGCACGTCGCTTCGGCATCACGGCGATCCGTGACGAGTACGCCGCGGCGCGGGTCACCACCCTGCGCCTGCCCGCTCCCTTCCGACTCGCGCGCGGACGCCGCAACCCCATCGCGGAGTGGCTCGATGCCGACGGGCTGTTCGGCCTGCGCAGCCACGAGAAGTTCGTCCCCGACTGGGTCTTCGCGCTCCCCAAGGAGCAGGTCGGGCTCTTCCTGCGTCACATCTGGGCCACCGACGGGTGCGTCCACTGGGATGAGAAGCGCGCTCTCGGGTGGATCTACTACGCCTCGACGAGTCGGCGCCTGGTCGACGATCTGGCCCGGCTGCTCGGCCGCTACAACATCTTCACCCGCGTCAAGACCGTGCGTAAGAACGGCTACCGCGACGGCTACCAGCTGCACGTCTACGGCGTCGAGAACCAACTGCGGTTCGTCGACGAGATCGGCGTGCACGGCGCCCGCGGCGAGACCGCGACCCGGATCGGCGAGCTGATCCGCGACGTCGTCCCCAACACCAACGCCGACACCGTGCCGGTCGAGGTCTGGGACGACGTCCGCACGATCCTCAGCGACCAGGGGATGACCCACCGCGAGTTCGCCGCCGCGATGGGCACGCAGTTCTGCGGCTCCACGATGTGGCAGCACGCCCCGAGCCGCCAGCGCCTCGGCAAGGTCGCCGCCGTCCTCGATCACGCCGACCTCGAGGTGCTGGCCACCAACGACGTCTACTGGGACAGCATCAAGTCCGTCGAGGCGATCGGTGAGCAGCCCGTCTACGACGCCACCGTGCTCGGCGTCCACAACTTCGTTGCCGAGGGCATCGCCCTGCACAACTCCATAGAACAGGACGCCGACATGGTGATCCTGCTTCACCGTGACGACGTCTACGAGAAGGAGTCGACCCGCCCCGGCGAGGCCGACCTCATCGTCGCCAAGCACCGTAACGGCGCGACCCGCGACATCGTCGTCGCCTTCCAGGGTCACTACAGCCGGTTCGTCGACATGGCGCACTGACGGTGCTGCGGGTGGTTGCGGGACGCAGCGCACCGTGAGCGCGTCCGCACCGCACGGGCCGCTGGCGAGCCTGGTCGGCGCGGGACATCCCCTCCTCGACCGTCTCGACGCCGATGTCGGCGGCCTGACCATCGCGTACCGCCGGACCGGTGGCGACCGGCCACCCGCCGTACTCCTGCACGGGCTGATGGGCAGCGGCGCGGGCTGGGCGCCGGTGGCCCGGCTGCTCGAGGCGGACCTGGACGTGATCCTTCCCGACGCCCGCGGGCACGGTCGCTCCACCGCGCCGGACTCCGGCTACCGCTACGCGGATCTCGCGGACGACGTGATCGGCCTGATCCAGCAGCTCGGCCTCACCCGACCGGTCCTCGTCGGCCATTCGATGGGCGGGATGACGGCGGCGCTGGTGGCGACCCGGATCGGGCACCTGCTCCGCGGCCTCGTCCTCGTGGACCCCACCTTCCTGAGCGGCGAACGACAGCGTGAGGTCTTCGAGAGCGACGTCGCCGAGCAGCACCACCAGGCCGTCCGCCGAGGGCGCTCGGCGCTGCTGCGGGACGCGCTCGCCCGGCCGGCGCGTCGCCCGCCGGCGCTCGTCGAGCTGCAGGTCGAGGCGCGGCTGAACACCAGCCTCGCGGCGTTCGACGTGCTGCGGCCGCCCAACCCGCCGTACCGCGACGTGGTCCGCGCGCTCGACGTACCCACGCTGCTCGTCATCGGTGACCGGCCCGTCGTCAGCCGGGACCTGGCGACCGAGCTGTGTGAGCTCAGCCCCCGCCTGCGTCTCGAGCAGGTCGACGACGCCGGCCACGGTCTGCCGTTCGACCAGCCCGAACAACTCGCGCAGTGCATCCTGGCCTTCGTGCGGACGCTGCCGACCTGACGCTGATCAGCGGGTCTTCGGTCCGCCGACCTCAGCCGTCGTCGCGGTGACCGGTTCGGCCGAGTGTCGGCCCCGCAGCCACCGCAACCCGACCACGACGCCCAGCGCGACGAGCACGCACAGTCCGCCGGCGAGTACGTCGAGCAGGTAGTGGTTGGCGGTGGCGATCACGACCAGCACCTGCACGCTCGGGTAGAGCACGGCCGCGACCCGCCACCAGGACCCCGGGAAGCTCCACATCTGGATCGCGCACCACAGCGACCAGCCGAAGTGGAGGGACGGCATGGCGGCGTACTGGTTGGTGGCGTCGCCGATGCCGCGGGGTGCGGACGCGGCGTCGCCCCACCAGCCGTAGTCGGCGTACGCGCGCATCACGTCGATCATGCCGAGGTCGGGCAGCAGACGCGGCGGGGCGACGGGGAAGCGGGCGTAGATCACCAGCGCGATGGCCGAGGCGAGGATCAGGGTCCAGTAGCCGCGCCGGTGGACCCAGCCGCCGATCCGCCAGGAGCGGTAGAGCACCAGCGGCGTGGCGGCGTAGTGGAAGACGGCGTAGAAGTAGCAGGCGGGGACGGCGAGTGCGGGGATCGAGGCGAGCCAACTGTTGGCCGGGCGCTCGAGGTGCTGGATCAGCCAGTGCTCGACCTCCGCGATCGCGCGGGAGTGGGCCAGGGCGCCGGCGACGTCCTCGCCCTGGGCCGCGCGGATGAGGGTGTAGGCCACGGCGAGCACCAGCAGCGCACCGGCCTCGACGAGGGTGACGGTCCAGCGCCCGGACGCCGGGGAGCGGGTCGCTGCGGCGGTGGGGGTGGCCTCGGGCTCGCCCACGCCTCCCGTCGCCAGGTCACGGAATCTCATCGGCCGTGCGTCCTCCTGTCCTTCACGCAATCACTGTCCTACAGGAATGATTGCGAACATGCAATCAATTGGGTAGCGTGCCGGGCGTGGCTGAGCGCGACGAGTTGTTCGAGGGGCTGGAGCAGTTCCTGCAGTCCTTGTGGACCCTCGCGGAGCGGGAGGGCCTCACCTACCTCGCCGATCGCGATCTCTCGCTGACCCAGATCCGCACCCTGCTGATGCTGACCATGGCCGACGCGCCGCTGCCGGTGAACCGGATCGCCGAGCGGATGGAGCTGTCCGCGCCCGCCGCCTGCCGCAATATCCACCGGCTGGTCCGGCTCGGCCTGCTGGAGCGGCGGGAGAGCCGTGAGGACCGACGGGTCCGCCTCGTCTCCATCACCGCCCAGGGCCGCGAGCTGGTCGACCGGCACCAGGAGCCGCGCCGGGCCGCGCTGCGGATGCTCATCGGCCGGCTGCCCGACGAGGAGGTCGGGGCGTTCAACACCGCGCTGCACCGGCTGCTCGCCAGCGCCGACCTGCTCGCGCCCACCAACCCCGCCAAGCCGACCGCGACCGACCGCGCCACCGACCCCGCCGGTGCCACCGCGCGCTGACGTCGCCGTACCGGACCCGGAAGCACCAGAGGAGACTCGATGAGTAGTACCGCCAGCGCGCCCCGAGGCCCGGCCACCGGCCTCGGCGACGAGGACGACCGGATCACGCCCGACATCCTCAAGGTCGCGGCCGTCGTCGTCCTCGGGTCGATCATGGCCATCTTGGACACCACCGTGGTCAACGTCGCGCTGCCGACGTTCCTCACCGAGTTCGAGGTCGACGCCTACTCGACCGTGGCCTGGACGATCACCGGCTACACCCTCGCGCTGGCCGCCATCATCCCGGTGACCGGCTGGGCGGCCGACCGGTTCGGCACCAAGCGGCTCTACCTGATGGCGCTGGTCCTGTTCACCCTCGGCTCGGTCCTGTGCGGTCTCGCCTGGAACATCGAGGCGCTCATCGCGTTCCGGGTCGTGCAGGGCCTGGGCGGCGGCATGCTGATGCCGCTGGGCATGATGATCCTGACCCGGATCGCGGGCCCGCACCGCCTCGGCCGGCTGATGGCCATCCTCGGCATCCCGATGCTGCTCGGCCCGATCCTCGGCCCGATCCTCGGCGGCTGGATCATCGACAGCGTCTCGTGGCACTGGATCTTCATGATCAACCTGCCGCTCGGCGTGGCAGCGATCGCCTACTCGCTCTACGCGCTGCCCAAGGACGCTCCGCAGCCCGGCGAGCGCTTCGACTTCGTGGGGATGGCGCTCATGTCGCCCGGCCTGGCCCTCTTCCTGTACGGCGTCTCCACCATCCCCGAGGAGGGGACTGTCGCGGCCACCAAGGTCCTCGTCCCGGGACTGATCGGGCTGGCCCTGATCATCGGCTTCGTGGCCTGGTCGTTCCGGCCCGAGCACCCGCTGCTCGACCTGCGGCTGTTCCGCGACCGCAATCTGACGGTGGCCACCCTGGTGATGTTCTTCTTCGCCGGGTCCTTCTTCGGCGCGATGCTGCTGGTGCCGACCTACTTCCAGCAGGTCCGCGGCGAGGACGTCCTGCACGCCGGACTGCTGGTCGCTCCCCAGGGCCTGGGCGCGATGCTCACCATGCCGTTGGCGGGCATGCTCGCCGACAAGTACCCGGTCGGCCGGGTGGTGCCGTTCGGCTTCGTCGGCATCATCGTCGGCGTCGCCGGTCTCGCGTTCAGCACCGACCCGGACACGCCGTACTGGCAGCTGATCACGTTCCTGTTCATCATGGGCCTCGGCATGGGCGGGACGATGATGCCCGTCTTCACCTCCGCCCTGAAGACGCTGAAGTCCCACCACGTCGCCCGCGGCACCACCCTGATCAACGTCATCCAGCAGGTCGCGGCGTCGGTCGGAGTCGCCGTGATGTCGGTGGTGCTGACCAACCAGCAGAACGCCTCCGAGCCGCTCAAGGCGGTCCGGGCGCTGGCCGACGCCGAGCGGCTGGGCATCCAGCCGCCCGCCTGGGCCACGGAGACCGTGCAGCGCATCGGCGACGCCGTCCAGGGCCTCGCGCTCGGCGACCTCGCCGACTCGTTCTCGGCGGCGTACGGGGTCGCGACCGTGGCGCTGGTGCTGACGCTCATCCCGGTCGCCTTCCTCCCGCGCCGGCGCGAGGAGTCCCATCTCCTCGACGACCAGGACGAGGCGGGACCGGGCGCCCCGGTCGTCCTCCACTGAGCCGGGCCGGTCGGACCGGCCGGACGGGGGCGGCACGGCGGCTCAGCCCGGCCCGTCGGGGTGGGTGAGGTCCCAGGCGCGGGAGACCTTCCGCGGGACGACCATCCGCCATGCGTCGACGACCAGCTCGCGCGCCTCGGCCGGCTCCAGCGCGGCCAGCACCGCGTGCACCCAGTTGAACCGGAGGTCGGAGGCGTCGGGCAGCCGGAACCGCTCCGGCGCGCCCGCCACCAGGGCGGCGCGCTCCTCCTTCGGGAACGCGAACCCCATCACGGTCTCGTCGCGGGAGAACCCGACGTACACGAGCTGACCGACCCGGAACCTGAGCCGACCGCGCACGTAGACCGGGTAGGACCGCTCCAGCTCGTCGCCGAGCGAACGGACGTCGTCGAGCACCGCCATGCAGGATCGACCGGTACGACGCAGCGGATTCATCGCGGGCCCACTCGTCGGCTCCCGTCAGCCCTCGGCGCGCTCGATGCGGGTCCAGCCCGCCCAGCCGCGCTCGGCGAGCAGCTCGCGCAGCCGCCGGACGGGCGGGTTCTCGTCGGCCATCGAGTCCAACAGCCGCACGAAGGCGGAGTCGTCCATGAACTCGTCCTGCTGGTCGAGCTGTCCGGCGGCGGCCGCCTCCTCGAAGAGCTCGACCAGCAGGTCCGCCATCTCCCGCACGATCCGCTCGTGGTCGTCGCGCTCGCCGCGGACCAGGTCGCCGATGAGCCGGTAGAAGCGGACGGTCCGCTCGTCCTCCAACTGGGCGCGCTTGTCGGCCATCAGTGCGGGGATCCGGTCGGGGTAGCGGCCCGCGATCAGGATCCAGGCGTCGCGCTCGCCCTCGATCAGCTCGTCGGGCGCGCCGATGCTCCGCACCCGGTCGAGGTAGTCGGCGACCTCCGCCGGCACGGCGAGCGTGTCGCCCGATCCCAGCTGCGCGATCCGGCGGCGGTGCTCCTGCAGCTCGCGCACCTCCGCGCGCAGCCGCCGGTCGATCTCGCCGATCGCCGCGCTGAAGGTCGCCGGGTCGGCGTCGAGCAGCTCCTGCACCCGGGCCAGCGGTACCCCGGCCTCAGCCAGGGTCCGGATCCGGATCAGCCGCACCACGGCCGCCGCGTCGTAGGACCGGTACCCGGAGCGGTCGCGCTCCGGCTCCGGGAGCAGTCCCACCTGGTGGTAGTGCCGCACCGTCCGGATGGTCACCCCGGCGTACGCCGCCAACTGTCCGATCGTGAGCACGGATCCAGCCTGCCCTGAATCCGTCCTCACGCGAACCGGCGACGGTAGACGCGGTTCGCGATCGCGTACGCGAGCACCAGGAGCCCGGTGCACCAGGCCAGCGCGATCCAGGCGTCGTCGCGGACCGGCTGCTCGGCGAGGAGGCCGCGCAGCGTGTTGACGATGGAGGTGACCGGCTGGTTCTCCGCGAACCACCGCACCGGACCGGGCATCCCCGCGGTCGGCACGAACGCCGAGCTGACGAAGGGCAGGAAGATGATCGGGTAGGCGAAGCCGCCCGCGCCGTCGGGCGACTTGGCGGCCAGCCCGGCGATCACGGCCAGCCAGGTCAGGGCGAGCGTGAACAGGACCAGGATGCCGGCGACAGCGAGCCAGGCCAGCACGCCGGCGCCGGAGCGGAAGCCCATCAGCAGGGCGACGAGCACGACCAGCACGACCGAGATCAGGTTCGCCACGAGTGAGGTCAGCACGTGGCCCCACAGCGCCGCGGACCGCGCGATCGGCATCGACAGGAACCGCTCGAAGATCCCGCCCTTCAGGTCCAGGAAGAGCCGGTAGGAGGTGTAGGCGATGCCCGAGGCGATGGTCATCAGCAGGATGCCGGGCAGCAGGTAGTCGACGTACTCGCCGTCGCCGGCGTCGATCGCGGCGCCGAAGACGTAGACGAACAGCAGCATCATGGCGATCGGCGTGATCGCCGTGGTGATGATGGTGTCGGGGCTGCGCAGGATGTGACGCAGCGACCGGCCCAGCAGGGTCCGGGTGTCGCTCACGACGTGGGTGCTCATGGCGGTCTCCTCAGTGCTCGGCGCCGACGAGCGCGAGGAAGATCTCCTCGAGCGTCGGCTGCTTCTCGACGTACTCGACCCGGGCGGGAGGGAGCAGCGCCTTGAGCTCGGCGAGCGTCCCGTCGACGATGATCCGGCCCTCGTGGAGGATCGCGATCCGGTCGGCCAGTTCCTCGGCCTCGTCGAGGTACTGGGTGGTGAGCAGCACCGTGGTGCCGCCGGCGGCGAGCTCCCGGACGGCCTGCCACACCTCGATCCGGCCCTGCGGGTCGAGGCCGGTCGTCGGCTCGTCCAGGAAGATCACCGGAGGATCGCCGATCAGGCTCATCGCGATGTCCAGGCGCCGGCGCATGCCCCCGGAGTACGTCGCCGTCCGCCGCCCGGCCGCGTCGGTCAGGGAGAACCGGGCGAGCAGGTCGTCGGCCACCCTGCCGGGATCCGACAGGTGGCGCAGCCGCGCGACCAGGACCAGGTTCTCGCGGCCGGTCAGGATCTCGTCGACCGCGGTGAGCTGGCCGGTCAGGCTGAACGACTCCCGGACCTCGGCCGGCTGGGTGGCGACGTCGAAGCCCTGCACGCAGGCCGTCCCGGCGTCCGCCCTGGTCAGGGTCGTGAGGATCCGGATCAGGGTCGTCTTGCCGGCGCCGTTGGAGCCGAGCAGGGCGACGATGCTGCCCGCGGCGACCTCGAGGTCGACCCCGCGCAGCACCGGGAGCGCGCCGAACGACTTCTCGACTCCGGCGACCCGGATGGCGGCCGCTGCCGGTGGTGTCATGACGGTGCTTCCCTTCGTCCCAGCGAGGCCCGCGTGGCCTCACCACGAGGGTGCGGGGTTGACGCTGCGTCAAGGTCAAGCCCGGCGCCGGCCGAGGTTCTGGTGAGCCGTCGCACCGCGCTCGGGTGCGGGCCGGCCGGAGAGCACGGGTACCGTGACCCCATGACTCGGGCACAGGGCTACGGAGCGCAGTTCGGATCGGCGACCCAGGCACAGGACCGCGACGGGTTCCGGACCTTCACCGTGCGTGAGCTCGTCGCGTACGGCCGGCTGATCGTCAACCGCGAGCGGGTCGACCCCGAGCGGGTCGTCCACGAGTTCATCCGGGCCAACCCGGACGTCGACCTCGACGCGCGCAGCACGATCACCGAGTGGCAGGACGGCCACCGCCCCGGCGACACCGCCGAGCGCCCCCGCGGCTACTTCTGAGTTCCTCGGCTCGTCCCTGGGAGGATCGGGCCATGGACCTGGTGCGCTCGATCCCGCTGTTCGTGCTGGCCGCGGTCGCCGAGATCGGCGGCGCGTGGCTGGTCTGGCAGGGCGTGCGGGAGCACCGCGGCTGGCTGTGGATCGGGGCCGGGGTGATCGCGCTCGGGCTCTACGGCTTCGTGGCGACCCTCCAGCCCGATGCGCACTTCGGCCGGATCCTCGCGGCGTACGGCGGCGTGTTCGTGGCGGGGTCGCTGGTGTGGGGGATGGTGCTCGACGGCTTCCGTCCGGACCGGTACGACGTCGCGGGCGCGCTGGTCTGCCTCGTGGGCGTGGCGATCATCATGTACGCGCCGCGATCGAGCTGAGCACCTCGCCGGCCGCCCGGAGCCCGGACTCGATCGCCCCGTCCAGGTAGCCGGGGTGCTCGGTGGCCGATTCCGAGCCGGCCCAGTGCACGCCGTCGATCGGGGCGGTGGTCATCGGCCAGGCGAGCGTGCTGTCGGCTCGCGGAAGGGCGACGTACCCGCCCCCGGCGTGCTCGTCGAGGTGCCAGGACTTCTCATGCCACCCGGCCGGCCGGCGTACCTCGTCGCCGAGGTGGGGCGCGAGCGCGTCGAGGATCGCCGACCGGCGGCGGTCCGGGCCGAGGGCGTCGAGGGCGCGGGCGGCGGAGCCTCCGGCGAGGAAGGTCAGGTGGCCGGGGCCGTCCGGGGGCGAGGTGTCGAACACGGCGCCACCCGGGTGACCGAGCAGGATCAGCTCCCCGCCGCGCCGCGCGCGCCAGAAGGGCCGTTCGTAGACCGCGACGGCCTTGTGGACCACGCCCATCTCGGTGCCCGCCTCGAGGGCGGACCGCTCGGCCGGGAGCGGGGGATCGTGGGTGATCCGAGCGGCCGTCGGCGGCGGCGCGGTGACGACGACCGCCCGCGCGCGCTGTCGCCCGGCGGGGGTGTCGAGGGCGATCCCGTCGGGGCCGCGGGCGATCCGGGTGACCCGGCAGCCGAGCCGCACCCGGTCGCCGAGCTCCGCGGCGAGGGTCTCGACCAGCGAGCCGATGCCGTCGACGAGCAGGGTGTCCTGGGCGCCGCCGCGGGTGGCGAGCATGGTGCGGAGCCCGCCCTGGCGGTGGACCAGCTCGGTCATCGCGGTGAGTGAGAGTCGCTCCGGGTCGGTGGTCCAGGAGACCTGGACGAGCACCTCCAACAGCCGCCGCGCCCGGCGGCCCGGCACGCGCCCCAGCGCGTCGGCCCCGGTCCTCGCGGTCGGGCCGCCGGGCCGGGCCCGGCCGGCGACCGCGAGGGCGGCGAGGGCGACGAGCGCGGGCAGGAGGGCCGGGGCCACGGGGGAGAGCTGTCGGTCCCCGTCGGTGAGCAGCGGAAGGGTGCCGGTGTGCATCGCGAAGCGGGTGGGCCCGAGCTCGTCGGCCAGGGCGGCGACCCGGTGGTGGTCGTGACCGATCCAGGTGCCGCCGAGATCGAGCCGGGAGCCGAGCGCGGAGGTCTCCGCCAGCACCCGGCCGCCGGGCCGGTCGGCGGCCTCGAGGACGACGACGTCCTGCTCGCTGCGCACCAGCTCGCGCGCCGCGACCAGGCCGGACAGGCCGGCTCCCACGATGACGATCGGCTCCATGACGCCTCCTCGCTAAAGTCGGACGTCCGTCCGACTATTGGCCAAGGTAGGCGTCCCCGCGACCGGACGCAAGAGGCGGCGGCGCCCGGAGGCGGCGCGGGACTCAGCGCGGGGTCGGCGCGGCGAGCGCCACCAGCATGTCGAGCGCGTGCCCGAGATCGCGCTCCGAGCGCTCCGGGTCGGGGTTGGCGAGGTGCTGGAGGACCAGGCCGTCGACGACCGCGAGCACCAGTCGGCCCAGGACGTCGGGCGCGACGGCGCAGCGCTCGCGGGCGTTGGCCGCGGCCTCCGCGCACAGCTCGGTGAGCAGATCGGTGTAGCGCGCGAACTCGAGCCGGGCCAGCCCGCCGGCGGCATCGCTGCGCGCCGAGTACATCGCCAGCTCGTACTGCAGGATCTGCACCCCGCCGCCCCCGTCGAGCAGCATCGCCCAGAAGGAGCGGATGCCGTCGCGCAGCGCGTGCTCGACGCCCCGCTCGAGGTCGAGTGCCTCGCGCAGCGCGCCCGACATGTCGTCGACGACGCGCACGATCACGGCCCGGAGCAGCTCGTCGCGCGAGGGGAAGGCGTAGTGCAGGGTGCCGAGCGGGACCCCGGCCTCGGCGGCGACCGCGCGCATCGTCGTACCGGCGACCCCGACGGACTCCAGCACCCGGATCGCCGCGGTGACGACCTGCGCCTGCCGGTCCGCTGCCCTGACGTACGCCACCGCCTGCTCCGTCCTGCTCGACTCCCCGCACCGTACCTCCGCCCGGTCCGCCGTTGCGCGGCCCCGCGATACATGGATACTCTATGTCCAGATAAAGGGAGGCGGGGACCATGCGGATGAACGAGGGCGTCGAGTGGGCCGCCCATGTCTGCGTGCTGCTGCACTGGCTCGAGGAGGAGCAGGCCGAGCCGGTCCCCGTCCCCGTGGCCCGGCTGGCGGAGGTCTACGACCTCCCGGCCCCCTACCTCGTCAAGCAGGTCCAGGCCCTCACCCGCGCCGGCATCACCGAGTCCGTGCCCGGCAAGCGCGGCGGCGTACGGCTGGCCCGGCCGGCCGATCGGATCACCCTGATGGACGTCGTCGCGGCGATCGAGGGCCCCGACGACGCGTTCGCCTGCACCGAGATCCGGCGGCGCGGACTGAGCGAGGGCCGGCCCGCCCGGGAGTTCGCCCAGCCCTGCGGCATCGCCCATGCCATGCGCGGGGCGGAGCTCGCCTGGCGCCGGGAGCTCGCGGCGACCTCCATCCTCGACCTCGCCGAGGCCACTCCGCGGCGGATCGCCGCGGACGTACGACGACACTTCGCCCGCGCCTGACCGACGGCCGGGTCCCACCGGGTCCACCGTTCACCCTAAAACTGGATATCAAATGTCCACTACTGAGAGGAACCGCCATGACCCGCACCCCGATCCGCGACGCGTCCCCGGAGACCTTCCAGGCGCTACTCGCGCTCGACGCCCGGATGAAGAAGGCGCTCGGCCCGGTGCTCTACGACCTGGTCAAGCTGCGCGCCTCGCAGCTCAACGGCTGCGCCTACTGCGTCGACATGCACGCCACCGACCTGGAGCGGCGCGGTACGCCGAGCCGCAAGCTGCACGGCGTCGCGGCCTGGCAGGAGAGCCCGTTCTTCGACGAGACCGAGCGGGTGGCTCTCGCCTTCACCGAGGCGCTGACCGGGGGCATCGGCGTGGTCGGCGACGACCTGTGGGACGAGGCCGGCCGCCTGCTCGGCGAGGAGCGTCGGGCCGATCTGATCGTGGCTGTCGGCACCATCAACACCTGGAACATGGCGGGTGTCACCACCCACCTCCAGCCGGAGGGTGCGCCGGCCTGACCGGTCCGACCCATGGCCGCGCCGGGTCAGGCGAGCTGTCGGGCGAGCTGGTCGAGGAACTCGTCGGCCATCGCCAGCTGCCTGACCAGGCGGGCCCGGCGCTCGGTGGCGTCGCCGAGCACCGCGTCCAGCCGGGACCGCGCGGCGGGGTGGCGGTCGGCGGCCGCCGGGTCCCGGAGCGCCTCCAGGTCCCGCATGGCGGCGCTCATCTCGTCGAGGGTGAAGCCGAGCGGCTTCATCCGCCGGATGACCAGGATCTTCTCGACGTCGTCCTCGGTGTAGAGCCGGAAGCCGCCCTCGGAGCGGCCGGAGGGCCGCAGCAGGCCGACCTCGTCCCAGTGCCGCAGGCTGCGCAGGGACAGCTCGGTCCGGGCGGCGACCTCGCCGATCTGCATCATGCGCCGATCCTCTCGCACGGCGTCGCGATACCAACTCTCACGTAACGTGAGGGTAGGGTCCCTTGACCGTGACCGACTCGCCGACCGTCCGCGCCGCGCTCCGGTCGCCGCGCCTGCTGCGCACCGAGGTTCTCGCCGGCCTCGTCGTCGCGCTGGCGCTGATCCCCGAGGCCATCTCCTTCTCGATCATCGCCGGCGTCGACCCGCGGGTCGGCCTGTTCGCCTCCTTCACGATGGCGGTCGCCATCTCCTTCCTCGGCGGCCGGCCGGCCATGATCTCGGCAGCCACGGGCGCGGTCGCGCTGGTGGTCGCGCCGGTCATGCGCGACCACGGCTACGACCACCTGATCGCGACCGTGCTCCTGGGCGGTCTGATCCAGATCGCCCTCGCGGTCGCGGGAGTCGCGAAGCTGATGCGGTTCATCCCCCGCTCGGTCATGGTCGGCTTCGTCAACGCGCTCGCGATCTTGATCTTCGAGGCGCAGCTCGACCACCTGGTCGACGTACCGTGGGCGGTCTATCCGATGATCGCCGCCGGCATCGCCGTCATCGTCGGCCTCCCCCGCGTCACCAACGTCATTCCCGCACCGCTCGTCGCGATCGTCGCCCTGACCGCGTTCACGATCGTGGCCGCGATCGACGTCCCCGACGTGGGCGACGAGGGTGACCTCCCCGACAGCCTCCCGGAGTTGTTCCTCCCCGACGTCCCGTTCGCCTGGCACACCCTGGAGGTCATCGCTCCCTACGCCCTGGCGATGGCACTCGTCGGGATCCTCGAGTCCCTGCTGACCGCGAAGCTCGTCGACGACATCACCGACACGCCTTCCGACAAGACCCGAGAGGCGATGGGCCAGGGCGCAGCGAACGTGATCACCGGGTTCTTCGGCGGTATGGGCGGCTGCGCGATGATCGGCCAGACCATGATCAACGTGAAGGTCTCCGGCGCCCGGACGCGACTGTCGACCTTCCTCGCCGGAACCTTCCTGCTGGTCCTCGTCGTCGGCTTCGGCGACGTCGTCGCGCTGATCCCGATGGCGGCACTGGTCGCGGTCATGGTGATGGTCTCGGTGGGCACCTTCGACTGGCACTCGATCCGGCCCGCCACGCTGCGCAGGATGCCGCGGTCCGAGACGACGGTGATGGTCTCCACCGTGCTGGTCACCGTACTCACCCACAACCTGGCCATCGGTGTCCTCGTCGGTGTCCTCGTCGCGATGACCCTCTTCGCCCGACGGGTCGCCCACCTCACCGAGACCCATCGTGAGCTGGTCGAGGACGAGCGCGGGGTCATGGCGGTCTATCGGGTCACCGGTGAGCTGTTCTTCGCCTCCAGCAACGACCTCTACACCCAGTTCGAGTATGCGGAGGACCCCGACCGGGTGGTGATCGACCTGTCCGACTCCCACATCTGGGACGCGTCGACCGTCGCGGCACTCGATGCCATCACCACCACGTACGAACGCAAGGACAAGAGTGTCACCATCACCGGCCTGAACGACTCCAGCGCCGCGCGGCACCGCCGACTGAGCGGAGAACTGCCCAGCCACTGACGATCAGCTGTGCGCGCGCTCCGCCAGCCGGACCGCGGCATGGCGCACGATCGGTGCCTCGTCGGCGTCGCGCGCGGCCTCGTGGGGGACCAGTCCGCCGAGCAGCCCGGCCGGCTGGGTGAGCCAGGTCCACACCTGCCACGGATCCATCGTCGAGGCGAGGAGCGGCTCGAGGACGGCCGTCAGCTCGGGCCGCACCTGGCCGTCGTCGCCGAGCTGGAAGGACGGGACGAGTACGCCGCCGTCGTGCGGGACCACGAGCAGCGCGCCGCGCTCGGCCGCCTTGTGAACGGCGAACCGGGCGGCGTTCTCCGACACCCCGCGCACCTCGGCGAGGCTCGCATAGGTGTGGGTCGGCGAGGCCAGGAGCCCGGCGCGGACCTGGGCCCGGCGGCGCAGCTGCACCAGCGCGAGCGGGACCGCGTGCGCCGGGTCGTCGCCGTCCTGGTGGAGCAGCCGGTCCAGGTCGGCGAGCTGCTCGTCGGTCAGCGGTGCGCCGGTGCCGGGATCGCGCCAGCGGGCGAGGCCGCCGAGGTCGCGCTCGAAGGTCGGCAGCCCGGCCGCGCCGAGGTGGTCGGCCAGGGCGAGGTCCTCGAGCCACTGCGCCAGCTGCTGCCCGTTCACGGGGGTCAGCCTCGCACGTGGCCCGACGTGGAAGGCTGGCGGCCATGGACCGGACCGAGGGCTTCGAGGCGGAGCGGCCACGTCTGGTGGGACTGGCGACCCACGTCCTGGGTGACGCCGGCGAGGCCGAGGACGTCGTCCAGCAGGCGTGGTTGCGGCTGCACGGCACCGCCGCCGCCATCGAGAGCCTGCCGGCGTGGCTGACGACGGTCACCACCCGGCTGTGCCTGGACCGGCTGCGGGCCCGTACGCCGGTGCCCGTCGCCGAGGTGGAGCTCGTCGAGGTCGAGCCCGACCCGGCCGACGACGTCGCACTCGCCGACACCGTCGGGATCGCCCTGCAGGTGGTGCTCGACCGGCTCAGCCCGGGCGAGCGGGTGGCGTTCGTCCTGCACGACAGCTTCGGCTTCGACTTCCCGACCATCGCCACGCTGCTGGACGTCACTCCGGTCGCCGCCCGCAAGCTGGCCTCGCGCGCCCGGAGCAAGGTGGCGCAGCCCCGATCCGAGGACGCGTTGGCCGACTGGGAGGTCGTGGACGCCTTCATGGCCGCGGCGCGCGAGGGCGACTTCGCCCGCCTGGTCCAGCTGCTCGCACCGGACGCGGTGGTGGCCGGCGACGACGCCGCGGTGGTGATCGGTACGCCGCGGCGCATCGCGGGCGGCCGGGAGATCGCCACCTTCTTCGACGGTGCGGCCCACGCGGCGCTGGCGGTCTACCTGGGCTCGCGGCCCGGCTCGGCCTGGTTCGACCGGGGCGTGGCGAGGGTCGTCTTCGACTTCACGGTCGCCGACGGCCTCGTGCGCCGGATCGACTTCCGGGCCGAGCCCGCTGTGCTCGCCCGGGTGGTCCGCCGCGACGGGCCGCGCCGGCGCTGACCCGGGAGCCGATCCCGGCATCGATGCGAAGAGGATCGCGCCGACCGGTCACACGCGCGGCCCGGCGTACGTCATGAGGACAAGGACCACAGGAAGGAATCCGGATGAAGACCATGACCTGCCGGCAGCTCGGCGGCCCCTGCGACCTCGCGCACCAGGGCAAGGACGCGGACGAGGTGATCGTCGCCCAGGACAAGCACCTCAAGGAGGTCGTCAAGGCCGGGGACGAGGCGCACCAGCAGGCACGACAGGAGATGAAGTACCGCTGGCTGCACCCCAAGAAGTCCCTCGGCTGGTACAACGCCATGAAGGCGGCCTACGCCGAGCTGCCCGAGGACTGAGCGGCGCCGGCCGCCGGGTCACCAGCGGAGCTCGACCTCCAGCTCGTTCTCCTCGCCGATCTCGACCTCCACCGTGAGCTCGACCTCGTCGGGGACGTCGACGGTGATCCGGCGGCCCTCGCGCTCGAAGGTCACGCTGTTGTGCCGCTCCAGCGAGTCCGCCAGCGCCCGGAGCCGGGCGGCGGCCTCCTCGCGGCGCAGGCGCTGGGTCTGGTCGATCTCGAACAGGTCGTCCACGGGGGCTCCTCGGGCTGGTCGGTACGTCGTCGTGAACGGTACCCAGCCGCCCTCGGACGGGTGGTCCGGGACGCCTCTGGGAGACTGCGGTCCGTGGTGGACCCGGGCGACGACGTACGCATCGAACGGCTCGGGCCGGTGGGCCGGATCGTGCTCGACCGTCCCCGCGCCCTCAACGCGATCACCCTCGGCATGGTCGAGCGGATCGGCGCTGCGCTCGAGGAATGGCGCGACGCCGGTCTCCGCGCGGTGATCGTGGAGAGCGCCTCGGAGCGGGCGTTCTCCGCCGGCGGCGACATCCGCCGGGTCCGGGAGAACTCCCTGGTCGGCCGGCATGACGAGAGCCTGCGTTTCTTCGAGACCGAGTACGCCGTCAACGCGCTGCTCGGCAGCTACCCGGTGCCGGTCGTGGCCCTGGTCGGCGGGATCTGCCTGGGCGGCGGGATGGGCCTCAGCGTCCACGGCACCTTCGTCGTGGTCTCCCCGGAGGCGTCGTTCGCGATGCCGGAGACCAGGATCGGCTTCTTCCCCGACGTCGGCGGCTCGCACTTCCTGCCCCGGCTGCCCGGCCACACCGGCCGCTACCTCGGCCTCACCGGCGCCCGGATCGGCGCCGCCGACGCACTCGCGCTCGGCCTCGCCACCCACGCCTGCTCGGCCACCGACCTGGCCCGGCTGCCCGAGCTGATCGTCGCCTACGACGGTCCCCTGGAGCAGCTGCTGCGCGAGCTCGCCCCCGACGAGCCGGGGGACGCCGGCCGGCTGGCCCCCGTGCGCCCCGAGCTGGAGTGGGTGTTCAGCGCCCCCGACCTGGCTGGGATCCGGACCCGCCTGGACCGGCTCACCGGGTCGCCGGGTGCCGTGGGTGCCTGGGCCGACGAGACCCGCGCGGCCCTGGACGCGGCGTCGCCGTACAGCCTCGCGGTGACCGACCGGCTGCTCGTCGAGGGGCGCGGCCGCTCGCTCGACGCGTGCCTGCGGGCCGAGCTGGAGACCGCCCGGGAGATGATCGCCAGCGACGACTTCGTCGAGGGGGTGCGGGCGGTACTGGTCGACAAGGACCACGCGCCGCGGTGGAGTACTCCGGTCCCGAGCTAGGTGAGCTCGGCGAGCAGGGCCTCGACGCGGCGTCGGATCTCGTCGCGGATCGGCCGGACCGCGGTGAGGTCCTGGCCCGCCGGGTCGTCGAGGGCCCAGTCCTCGTAGCGCTTGCCGGGGAAGAACGGGCATGCGTCGCCGCAGCCCATGGTGACGACCACGTCGGCCTCCCGCACGGCCGACTCGGTGAGCACCTTCGGCTGCTCCGTCGCGATGTCGATGCCGACCTCGGCCATCGCGGCGACGGCCACCGGGTTGATCAGGTCGGCGGGCTGTGAGCCGGCCGAGAGCACCTCGACCCGGTCGCGGGCGAGGTGCTGGAGCCAGCCCGCAGCCATCTGCGAGCGGCCGGCGTTGTGGACACAGACGAACAGCACGGTCGGGCGCGGTTCTGAGGTGGTCATGGGATCTCCTGGATCAGTCTCGGTGCGGAACGACGACGTCGTCGGCCCGGTCGCCGGCGTCGGGATAGAGCGCGAGCGTGGCGGCGATCCCGACCAGCAGACCGACGAGCTGCATGCCGACGAAGGTCGGCGCCGAGCCCGGCGCGATGCCGGCGAAGGTGTCGGTGAACACCCGGCCGATCGTGACGGCGGGATTGGCGAACGACGTCGAGCTGGTGAACCAGTACGCCGCCCCGATGTAGGCGCCGACGGTGGGCGCGGCCAGGGCTCCGCGGCCGGTGCGGGCGAGCGCGAAGACCAGCGCCACGAGCCCCGCGGTCGCCACGACCTCCGCCACCAGAGGGCCGCTGCCGAGCCGGTCCTTGTCCGAGAGGCCCTGGTCGACCTCGAACATCACGTTGGCCAGCACCGCACCGGCGATCCCGCCGGCGACCTGGGCCGCGGCGTACGCCACGACCTCGGCGAGGGACAGGCCCGCGCCGCTCCGGCGGCCGAGGAACCAGTCGGCGAGGGAGACGACGGGGTTGAAGTGCGCGCCCGAGACCGGCCCGAACCACAAGATCAGCACGGTCAGCCCGAGCGCGGTCGCGGTGGAGTTCTCCAGCAGCTGCAGGCCGACGTCGTGGGGAGAGAGCGTCTCCGCGGCGATGCCGGAGCCGGCCACGACGGCCACGAGGAGGGCGGTGCCGAGGAACTCGGCCGCCAGGCGGCGCGACAGTGGGGGCGGGCTCACGTCGCACATCTTGACCGGCCCGAGATCGCTCAGTCAATATTGAGGCAATGAACACTGAGTCAAATGCCGAGTTGGCGCGTCGGGTCGCGGTCCATGCCGCGCTCGCCGACCCGACCCGCCTGCAGGTGGTCGACCTGCTCGCGATCGGCGACGCCGCGTCGTCCGAGCTGTCGGCGCGGCTGGGCACCCCGTCCAACCTGCTCGCCCACCACCTCAAGATCCTCGAGGGCGCGGGCGTCATCGCGCGCCGGCCCTCCGAGGGAGACGGGCGCCGCAGCTACTGGCGCCTGGCCGCCGAGCCGGACGTCGCCCCCGGCGTGCCGGCGCTCGCGACACCGGGCCGGGTCGTCTTCGTGTGCACCGCCAACACCGCCCGCTCCCACCTGGCGGTCGCGCTGTGGCGCCGGGCCAGCCCGATCCCGGCCACGTCGGCCGGGACCCATCCGGCCGAGCGGGTCGCGCGCGGCGCCCTGGCCGTCGCCCGGCGGCACGACCTGGAGCTGCCCGACGTCGCCCCGCGGCGTCTCGACGAGATCATCCCCGCGCTGGTGGCGGACGACCTGGTCGTCACCGTCTGCGACCGGGCTCACGAGGAGGTCGGCGGCTCGGCTCCGGTGCACTGGTCGGTCCCCGACCCGGTCGCCGTCGGGACGAGTGCCGCCTTCGAACGCGCGCACGACGACCTCGCGACCCGGATCCGCCGCTTCGCGCCGCTCCTGCGTGATCCCGGATCCGGCTGAATCCGGGTCCCGAGGCTAGCTGTGCGCGGAGCGACCGCGCCGGCTCCACGCGCGGCCGACCGGAGGTGCGCCGCCGGCCACGGCGCTCAGCGCCGCGGCCACCACGCCGAGGCAGCCGAGCGTGACGAACAGGCCGGTGGTGCTGCCGGTCCACGTCGCGATCGCCGCGCCGGCCGCCGGAGCCAGGGCGGCGGCCACGCCGAGCGGGGCGTTGTAGACCCCGTTCAGCGCGGCGTACCGCTCGGGACCCCAGTGCTCACTGACGACCGTGGCGCTGATCAAGGTGAAGAGCCCACGGGCGGCGCCGGCGACGACGGCGATCGCGATCACCACCGACACCGGTCCGGGGACGGCGGCGAGGGCGAGCACCGCGACGGCCAGGACCAGGATGATCGTCGCGGCCCGGGGGTTGGGTGCCATCCAGCGGTCCAGGGCCGGGTAGAGCAGACGGCCGGCGACCTGCCCGGCGCCGCTGAGGCCGACCGCCCAGGCGGCGAGCTGGACGCCCGCGCCACGGTCCTGCAGCAGCGGGACGAGATGGATCAGCGAGGCGTACATGACCAGTGACATCAGGGCACCGGACGCGGTCAGCACCACGAAGGTGCGGCTGGTCAGGACGCCCCGGTCCGACGCCGACCGCTCCGACTCCGGCGGGGCGGTCGTCGCCGCCGGGTCCGGAGCGCCGGGATGCCAGGGCAGGCGCAGGGCCACGGCATGGGCGGGGGCGGTGGCCGCCAGGACGACGCCGAGGGCGACATAGGTGACCCGCCACCCGGCGAGGTCCTGGAGAGCGGCCGTCAACGGCGCGAAGACGGTCGACGAGAACCCGGCCACGAGGGTGAGGGTCGTGATCGCCTGCACCCGTCGCGCGCCGTACCAGTGGGTGAGGGCCGCGAAGGCCGGCGGATAGAAGGTGCCGGCGCTACCGGCGCCGGCCACCAGCCAGCCGGCGGCGAAGACCGGCAGGGACGGCGCGCCGGCGACCACCGCGACGCCTGCTGCTCCCACGACGCTGCCCGTCGCCATCACCACGCGCGGGCCGCGGTGCTGGAGCGTGCGGCCCGCCGCGATGCCGGCCACGGCACCGAACAGGCTTCCGGCGGAGAACGACGCCGTCACCGCGGTCTCCGACCACCCGGTGTCGGCGGCGATCCCGGTGGCGAGGACGGCGAAGGCGTAGTAGAGCACGCCGTACGCGACGGTGACCGTGACGCACAGCGTGGCCAGGACTCCGCGGGGGTGGGAAGGGGCGTCAGACGTCGACAGGAGCCCGTCCGATCTCGAGCACCTCCGGGAGCGCCGCCGGGGCGCAGCATCCGCCCCCCGCCCCGTCCGGGTCGTCGAACACACCCGCGCCGCCGCACACCCCCGTGTCGGGCAGCACCAGCTCGATCCGCGCGGCGGCCTCGTGATCGCCGGCGATCGCGGCCACGACGCTGCGGACCTGCTCGTAGCCCGTGAGGGCGAGAAAGGTCGGTGCCCGGCCGTAGGACTTCATGCCGACGAGGTAGAGGTCCGGTTCCGGCTGGGCCAGATCCGCGGCACCTGTCGCGCGCACGGAGCCACAGGAATGGAGGTTCGGGTCGATCTCGGCCGCGATCCGACGGGGGGCCTCGAGGGTCGGGTCGAGATCGAGGCGCAGCTCGGACAGGAACGACAGGTCGGGGCGGAAACCGGTCAGCACCACGACCGTGTCGGCGGCGGGGAGCTCCCGGCCGTCCTCGTCGACCAGCACCGCGCGCCCGTCCTCCGGGCGGATCGCCGCCGTGCGGAAGCCGGTCACGAGCTCGACCACGCCGGACTCGACCGCCTTCCGTGCCCGCTGGCCGAGAGCGCCGCGCTCGGGGAGCTCGTCGGCCGCGCCGCCACCGAAGGTGCCTGCGCTCACGACCCGGCGGATGGCCCAGGTGATCCGGGTGCCCGGAGCCGCCTCGGCGATCCGGACCAGCTCGTGGATCGCGTTGAAGGCGGAGTCGCCCGCGCCCAGCACCACGGTGTGGCGCCCGGCGTACCGCTCGGGCTGCGAGCGGTCGGGGACCTGGTGGGCGAGGAGGTCGGCGGCGGCACGCTCCCCGAGGGCGGGAAGTCCGTCGGCGCCGGCCGGGTTCGGGCGACGCCAGGTGCCGGAGGCGTCGATCACGGCGCGGGCCTCGATGCGCGACTCGGTGCCCGCCGGGTCCACGACGTGGATCGTGAACGGCTGCGCCGCCCGATCGGCGTCGACCAGCCGATCGCGGCCCCGGCGGGAGACTCCGCTCACCCGCGCGCCGTACCGGACCCGGTCGCCGAGTGCCTCGGCGAGCGGGGCGAGGTAGCCGGAGATCCACTGGGCCCCGGTCGGGTAGCCCGTCGGAGGTGCCGACCAGCCGATGGTCCCGAGGAGCCGCGCGGCCGCGGCGTCGACCAGCTCCGGCCACGCCGAGAACAGCCGTACGTGCGCCCATTCCGCCACCGCGGACGCGGGGCCGTCGCCGGCCTCTAGGACCAGCGGCTCCACGCCGCGCTCCAGCAGATGGGCGGCCGCGGCGAGCCCCTGCGGGCCGGCGCCGATCACCACCACGGGAAGGTCACTCATCACTGCTCCTCCACTCAGGGATGCTAATGCATCGATGTTCTTCGATGCGTCAGCCTGACGAATCCATCGACAAATGTCAATGGATGAGGCAGGATGGCGCCATGGCCTCCTCGCTGCCGGTGATCCAACCCGCCGACCTGGTCGCCTGCTGCTCGCCCGTCACCGGCGGGGTGGTCGCCGACGAGACCGCCGAGCTGCTGGCGCGGATGTTCAAGGCGCTCGGCGACCCCACCCGGGTCAAGCTGCTCTCCCTGATCGCCGCCTCGCCCGACGGCGAGGCGTGCGTCTGCGACCTGACCGCGCCGGTCGGGCTCAGCCAGCCCACGGTCTCGCACCACATGCGGCTGCTCGTCGAGGCCGGGCTCGCGAGCCGGGAGCAGCGCGGCCGGTGGGCCTACTACCGGGTCGCGCCCGACGTCCTGCGCTCCCTGGCGGCGGCCCTCGCTCCCGCCGGAGGTTGAGGACGCCTCCCGATGGGGCGCGCGGGCGGGGGGCGTCGTAGGATGGCGGGCAACGAAGGGGAGTAGTCCTCAACAGTTGTGTCGACACACTGGCCCGTGCAGTCCGCGGGCCCGGCGCAGCGGGCCACCGGCAGCGGTGGCGGACGAGACTTTCGACCAGTTGCGCGACCCGTTGACGAATGGACGTGCCTGGTCGAAGGCACGTCGATCGCGACGGGTTCCTCCGGCCGGGCGCCGGAGAGGAACCAGATGTACGCCTTCTTGTTGAGCACCGCGGTCATCTTCGTGGCCGAGCTCGGCGACAAGAGCCAGCTGATGGCGATGACCTTCGCCACCCGCTACCGCGCCCGCGACGTACTCATCGGCCTGACCGCCGCGACCGCGATCGTGCACCTCGCGTCGGTCGGGATCGGGTACGCCATCGGCGATGCCTTCGGTGACTACCAGGGCACGATCGAGGTGTGCGCGGGCATCGCGTTCCTCGGCTTCGCGCTGTGGACGCTGCGCGGCGACGAGCTGACCGAGGCCGACGAGCGCAAGGCGGCCAACGCGACCGGCCGCGCGATCCTGGTCGTCGGCGTCTTCTTCTTCCTCGCCGAGCTGGGCGACAAGACGATGCTCGCCACCATCACCCTGGCCACCCAGGAGGGCTGGTTCGGCACCTGGCTCGGCTCCACCGTCGGCATGGTCGCCGCCGACGCCCTCGCGATCGGCGTCGGCGCGGTGCTCGGGCGGAAGCTGCCCGAGCGTGTCATCAAGTACGGCGCCGCCGCGCTCTTCGCGCTGTTCGGCCTGCTGCTCATCGTCAGTGGGGCTGGTTGGATCTGAGGGTGACCTCACCGTCGTCGGCGCGGGCCGGCGTACCCCGCCCGGCGTGGACGCCGTGGCGCACGGTCTTCGCGTTCGGGCTGGTCAGCCTGGCCGCGGACATGGTCTACGAGGGCATGCGGGCGATGGCCGGCCCCTTCCTCGGGAGTCTCGGGGCGTCGGCGCTGACCGTCGGCATCGTGACCGGCGCCGGCGAGGCCGTGGCCCTGGTGCTGCGCCTGGTCACCGGGCCGTGGGCGGACCGCGGCCGACGACACTGGCGGCTCACTGTCGTCGGGTACGCCATGACGGCGGTGTGCGTGCCGCTGCTGGCCGTGACCCCCTTCCTCGGCAGCGCCGGGCTGGCGGTCGCGGCGACGCTGATCGTGCTGGAGCGCACCGGCAAGGCGGTGCGCAGCCCGGCGAAGTCCGCGCTGCTGGCCGGGATGGCGACCTCGACCGGCCGGGGCAAGGGGTTCGCGGTCCACAAGGCGCTCGACCAGGTCGGGGCCTTCTCCGGACCGCTGCTGCTCGCCGGCATCGCGGCCCTCACCGGCCTGCTCTGGCCGGGCTTCGCCGTGCTCGCGATCCCCGGCGCCCTGGCGATGCTGCTGCTCGCCCAGCTGCGCCGCCGCGCCCCGATCGCCACCCGGGCCGAGCCCGAGCAGGACGAGCCCGGCGACCGGCCGGTCCGCAGCGCGTGGGCCGAGGTCCGCGCCGCCGCGGTCGGCGCGGACCTCCCGCGCGCGTTCCACCTGTTCTCGCTGGCCGCCGCGCTCACCACCGCGGGCCTGATGACCTTCGGCGTGATGTCCTACCGCTTCGTCGAGGCCGGCCTGGTCGCCGCGGCCGCCGTCCCGCTCGTCTACGCCCTGGCGATGGCGGTCGAGGCGGTGGCCGCGCTGGCGACCGGGGGGCTGTTCGACCGCTGGGGCGGTCGGGTACTGCTCGTCGTCCCGGTCCTCGTCGCGACGGTGCCGTTGTGCGTGTTCACCGATCGGCTGGGCCCGGTCCTGGCCGGCGTGGTCGTCTGGGGCGCTGCTGTCGGCGTCCAGGACTCCACGGTCAAGGCGTACGTCGCCGATCTCGTCCCCGCCGGACGCCGGGCCACGGCGTACGGTGTCTTCGCGGCCGTGCAGGGCATCGGCGCGCTGGCCGGCGGGGTCCTCGCCGGTGCGCTGGTCGACGGGCACGTCAGGCTCCTCGCGGTCGTGATCGGTGCGCTGCAGCTGGCCGCGGCCGTGCTGCTGTGGAGGACCACCCGAAGGGGATGAGGGACATGGAGATCGTGCTGCGCCCCGTCGTGGCCGAGGACCTGCCGCTGCTGGCCGGCGGCGACGCGCCGTACGACGACTTCGGTCCGCGCCCGCCCCGCACCGAGCCGTACTCGCCCGTGCTGCGCGAGTTCGGCGGGATGGCGGTGTGCGACGCCGCCGACGGCCTGCTGCTCGGCAGCGTCAGCTGGATCTGGCAGCAGTGGGGCCCGATGCCGGAGTCGCGCAACCCGATGATCGGCATCTGGCTGCGCCCCGAGGCGCGCGGGCGCGGCGCGGGCACGGCGGCCCAGCGGGCGCTGGTGGAGCTGTTCTTCCGGCACACGACCGTCAACCGGGTGGAGGCCACGACCGACGTCGAGAACCTCGCCGAGCAGCGGGCGCTGGAGAAGGCCGGCTTCACCCGCGAGGGCACGGTGCGGGGTGCGCAGTGGCGCGACGGCGCCTTCCACGACTGCTATTCCTACAGCATCCTGCGCGCGGACCGGGACGCCTGATGCGCCGCGGCCGCCCGGATCCCTGGTACGCGCGGCCGGCCGTCGGCGGTGGGCTCGACCCGCTCGTCCCCGACCCGTCGCCGGCGGGCCCGCTCCCCGCCGGGGCGACGGGTGCGGCCGCGCCTCCGGTCGGCCACCCCAACCGACTGCGGCAGAGCCTGCGGATCACCGCCGACCTGGGCGGCGAGTTCTTCGCCGGCGCCGAGCGGGGCGAGTCGTTCTCCTTCGTCAGCCTGCTCGACCGACAGCCGGTCGTGGTGACCCGGCACCCCGAGCACGTGCGCTCGCTGTTCGCGGCCGACCCGGACGTCGCGCCGTCGCTGGCGGGGGAGTCCCCGGTCCGCCCGATCGTCGGGCTCTCGGTGCTCACCGCCGTCGGCCAGCAGCACCGGCGCCGGCGCAAGCTGATGATGCCCTCCTTCCACGGCGAGGCGATCACCCGCTACCGCGACGAGATCGTCGCCGCGACCGGCCGCCATCTCGACCGATGGGAGCCCGGCACCGCATTCCCCCTCGCGGCGACGACCCAGGCGATCACCCTCGACGTGATCATGAGCGGCGTCTTCGGCATCGACCACGCGGCCGCGCCGGCCGAGGCCCGGCTGCGTCACGTCGTCCGGCAGACCCTGCGCCTGTCCGTGGGACCGCTCGCCCAGTTCGCCGAGCTGCTCAACCTCGACCGCGAGGAGTCGGTCGGTCCGCAGAAGTGGGTGGTGCGCCGCCTCGACCGCGCGATGTACGACGTCATCGCGGCGCGTCGTGCGGAGCACGAGCCCGGCACCCGGCACGACATCCTCGGCCTGCTGCTCGACGTCCGTGACGAGGACGGTGCGCCGCTGACCGATCGGGAGCTGCGCAACGAGCTGCTCACCCTGGTGCTCGCCGGGCACGAGACGACCGCCAACACCATCGCCTGGACCTTCGAGCGGCTGCTGCGCACGCCCGCGACGTACGACCGGCTGCGCGACGTGGTGCGCTCCGGCGCGGACCCGGAGGGCTACCTCGAGGCCGTCATCACCGAGTCGATGCGGGTGCGTCCGGTCGTCCCGCTCATCGGGCGCCGGGTGCGGGTGCCGTGGCGCCTCGGCGACGTCGTCGTCCCTCCCGACAGCCGGCTGCTGGTCGGCATCCTGCTGCTCCACCACCGCGCGGACCTCTACCCGGACCCGTTCCGGTTCGCGCCCGAGCGCTTCCTGGGCCGACGGCCGGGTGCCCACGAGTGGCTGCCGTTCGGTGGCGGCACCCGCCGCTGCCTGGGTGCCGCGCTGGCGATGGAGGAGCTGCGCATCGTCGTCGCCGAGATCGCCCGGCGGGCCGACCTGGTCGTCGACGCCGCGGCACCGGAGCGGCCGATCCACCGCAACGTGACGATGATCCCCGGGCGCGGCGGCCGGGTCCGGGTGGCGGCGCTGCGGCAGTGACGCGATCGGGCCGAGCAGGTCGCCTGCTCGCGCAGTTTGTGAAGTGACGTAATGATGTAGTAACTTCACGATATGGAGAAGGCCACCCCCCGCGGGGCGATCGACCGGCTGATGCAGCTCTCGCTGCTGATCTCGAGCGACCTGGGCCGCTACGAGAAGGAGTCCGGGCTCACCGCGCCGCGGATCCACCTCCTGTGGCAGCTCGGGCTCGGCGGTCCGACGACGCAGCAGCGGCTCGCGGCGGCGATGGACGTCACCCCGCGCAACGTCACCGGCCTCGTCGACGGCCTGGTCGCCTCCGGGCACGTCACCCGCGAGCCGCACCCGACCGACCGGCGGGCGACCCTGGTGACCCCGACGGCCGCCGGGCACGCCGTCATCAAGGAGAACCAGGACAGCTACGACGACCTGGCCCGGCAGCTCTTCGACGACCTGCCCGCCGCGCGCCTGGCTGACTTCGCCGCCGTCCTCGACGTCACGATCGCCCGCTTCACCGCCCTGATGGAGGAGATCGAGTCATGAACCGCAGCTGGCGTCTCCTCACGGACCTCGTCCTGGTCGAGCTGGCGATCTGGCGCAGCCTCGGGCGCTGGATCGCCCGGCGCCCCGACGCGCCCGCGGGGGCGGTGCAGATCGGCTACGGCCGACTGACCGCGCCGGTCATGTGGCTGTGGATCTTCGGCTCCCTCGTCGAGGTGGTCGCGCTGGAGCTGGTGCTGCGCACCGTCGACGCCCCCTGGGCGCACGTGATCCGGATCCCGCTGCTGGTGGTCGGGCTCTGGGGAGCGCTGTGGATGCTGGGCATGGCCGGCTCGTTCTACGTCCGTCGCCACCTGCTGCTCCCCGACCGGATCACGATCCGCAACGGCCCACGGTTCCGGGTCGACGTGCCGCGGGCGGCGATCACGCGGATCCGCGGCGTCGAGCACGAGTTCGAGGGCATGATCCGCTCGGTCCACGAGGAGGACGGACTCCTGCTCGTCGGGCCGGGCAACCGCACCAATGTCGAGCTGACCCTCGCCGGGCCGACCGCGCTCGCCACCCACGACGGCGAGCGGGTCGTCGACCGGGTCGGGTTCTGGGTCGACGAGCCGCGCGAGGTCGTGCGGCTGCTGCAGCGCGCCGAGCAGGAGCCGGGCGTGCGCTGAGCCCGAGCGTCCGGGGCCGTCCGGTCAGGCCCCCGCCCGTGGCAGCCTCCGTTCGGTGAGCGGCCGACCGCCCACGAGGTGCTCGTCGACGAGGTCCGGTACGACGCCGGGCCGGACGCCGCCGTACCAGACGTCGTCGGGGTGGACGACCAGCACCGGCGCCTGGTTGCAGGGGAACAGGCAGCCGGTCTGGGTGACGAGCACGTCGTCGTCGCCCAGGCCGCGCCGGCGCAGCTCGGCGTCGAGCGCGGTCGCGGTGGCCGCGGAGCCGCGGGCCGAGCACCGGGGCCCCCGGCAGACCAGGACCTGCCGGGCGTGGCCGGGCACGTCCTCCCAGGCCGGCGAGGTGAGCGGCGCCTCGCCGCCGGTGACCGCGCGGCCGGTGAGGACGAGCTCGACGTCGTCGTTCGCCCGACGCCAGTCCCCGGCGACCCGGCGCAGCCAGGAGCGTGCCGTCGGCGCACCGAGCCCGAGGCCCACCAGCTCGATCCGGCGCGCTCCCGCGGCGGCCAGCCGGTCGAGCTCGTCGGCCAGGCTCGGCGTACCGGCCTGGAGGAAGGCGAGCGACGAGCCGGTCGCGGCGGCCACGTCGCGCAGCTCCTCGGCGTGACGCGCGGCGTCGACGCCCAGGGGGACGAGGACGACCGCCCGGCTCACCGGGCCGCCCTCGCGTCGTGCCACACGACGTGCAGCCGCCCGGAGTGGTCGTGACGCCCGACCGTGGCCTCGACGCCGTAGACCCGGTCGACCAGCTCCGCGGTGAGCACCTCCTCCGGGGGGCCGGCGGCGACCACCCGGCCGGCCTGGAGGACGACGAGCCGGTCGCAGAAGGCAGCGGCCAGGTCGAGGTCGTGCAGGGCCGCGAGCGTGGTCCGGCCGAGGGCCCGGACCGTGGCCAGCAGGTCGATCTGGTGGGACAGGTCGAGATGGTTGGTCGGCTCGTCGAGCATGAGGACCGCCGGCTGCTGGGTGAGGGCGCGGGCGAGCTGGACCCGCTGCCGCTCGCCGCCGGACAGGGTCTGCCAGTCACGGTCGGCGAGATGGGTCACCCCGCACTGCCGCATCGCCTCGGCCACCTCGACCGCGCCCTCCTCGCGCGCCGCCGGCCAGCGCCCGCGGTGCGGGATCCGGCCCAGCTCGACGACCTGTCGCGCGGTCAGCGGCAACCCGGTCGCGGAATGCTGCTCCAGGACCGCGATCCGCTGGGCGCGGGCCCGGGCCGGGAGGCGGTGCACGTCGTCGTCGCCGAGGAGCACGGTGCCCGCGGTGGGACGCCGCAGCCCGGCCATCGCGTGCAGCAGGGTCGTCTTCCCCGACCCATTGGGCCCGAGCAGGCCGGTGACGGTGCCCGGCGCGCACGAGACCGACACGTCGTGCAGGATCGTGCGGGCCCGGACACCCCACGAGAGCCCCTCGGCCGCGAGCCTCATCGCGCCCTCGACTCGCGCCGCAGCAGGTAGGCGAACAGCGGAGCACCGAGGACGGCGGTCACCACGCCGATGGGGATCTCCTGCCCCTCGACCAGCGATCGGGCCGCGGTGTCGGCCCAGATCATCAGCACCGCGCCGGCCAGCGCGCTCAGGGGCAGCAGCCGCCGGTGCAACGGTCCGCAGATCAGCCGGACGACATGCGGCACCACGAGCCCGACGAAGCCGATCGCCCCGGTGTAGGCGACCAGGCACGCGGTCAGCAGCGCCGTACCGACGAGCAGGAGCCAGCGGGTACGCCGGATCGAGACGCCGAGCGAGGCGGCCGACGCGTCGCCGAAGGCGAACGCGTCCAGGTCCGCCGCGCACGCGACGATCCCGACCAGGGCGACGAGCGCGACGACGAGCAGCACCGTCGCGCTGTGCCAGCGCACGCCGGCGAGGGAGCCCATCGTCCAGGCGAGCACCCGGCGCGCGGCATCGTGGTCGCCGCTCATCATCACCGCGAAGGAGGTGTACGCCGCGCAGATCTGCCCGATCGCCACGCCTGCCAGCACGGTGCGGGCCGGCGGCAGGTCCCCGGTGCGGCCGGTGGCCAGGGTCAGGACGAGCGCCAGCGCGACCAGGGCGCCGACGAAGGCTGCCGTCCCGAGGGCGGCGCCGCCGACCAGCCCGCCCACGCTCACGCCGAGCACGATCACGCTCACCGCGCCGACGGTCGCGCCGCCGGAGATGCCCAGCAGATAGGGGTCGGCGAGGTCGTTGCGGGTCAGCGACTGCAGCACCGCGCCGGCCAGCGCCAGTCCCGCGCCGGTGGCCGCGGCGCCGAGGATCCGGGGCATCCGCAGCTGCCACACGATCTTGTCGTCGATGACGCTGACGCTGTCGACAGGGACTCCGAGCCGACGCAGCACCACGTCGAGCACGTCGCCCGCGGGGACGTGAACGGACCCGATCCCCACCGCGACGACGAGGCTCACGGCCAGGGCGACGACCAGCGCCGCGCCGACCAGGAGCCCGGTGCCCGGCCGGCTCCGCGCCGGCCGGGTCGACCGGCTGGGCTGCAGCATCAGCCCAGCGTGCTCAGCTGCTCGCCGACGGACACCGCGCCGTCGGCCAGCCGGACGCCGGGCGTGGACTCGGAGAACGGCAGCACGACGTACGCCTTCGCCTTGACGGCGCGCAGGTCCCTGAGCGCCGGGTCCTTCTCCAGCATCGCGATCTTGTCGTCGGAGGTCGACCAGCTCGCGTCGGCGACCACGATCACGTCGGGGTCGGCCGCGACGACCTGCTCCCAGCTCACGTCGGCCCAGCTGCCCTCCAGGTCGGCGAACACATTGGTCGCGCCGACCGCGTCGAGGATCAGCTGCGGACCGCCCTGGCCGGCGCCGGCGAACGCGGTCTTCTCGCCGGAGTCGTACCAGAACACGGTGCGGTCCGCCCCCGGTCGCCGGTCGGCGAGGTCGTCGAGCGCGGCCTGCTGCTCCTCCTGGATCGCCGCCGCGCGCTCGGGTACGCCGAACGCCGCGGCCACGGTCGCGATCTCGTCCCAGACGGAGTCGAAGGCGATCTCCACGCGGTCGTGGCCCTTGCCGCAGCCGAACGGCGAGTTGTAGGACGCGATGCCGAGCTCGGCCAGCTCCTCGCGCGGGCCGGCGGCGTCCGCGTCGAAGGCGCTGAGATAGGAGGCGTAGACGAAGTCGGGCTCGGCGGCGAGCAGGGTCTCGTTGTCGGGGTACTCCGCGGAGAGCACCTCGACCTCGTCGTACGCGTCCTGCCACTTCTCGGGGATGGCGTCGTCGAGGTATGCGCTGCCGGCCATGCGGTCGGCGAGGTCGAGCGCCAGCATCACCTCGGTCGCGCCCTGGTTCATCGACACCGCGCGCTCCGGCGGCGCGGGGACGGTGGCGTCGAAGCCGCAGCTGGAGACCCGGACGGGGAAGGCGTCGTCGGTCGCCTCCTTGCGCTCCGGCTCGGGAGCACCGGCACAGCCGGCGAGCGCGATCGAGAGGGTCAGCGGGACGGCGAGCAGGGTGGGGCGAATCCGGGTACGACGGGACGGCCTGATCATCGGGGTCACTCTTTCGGTCCGAGGCTCGTGCGCGAAGCCTGATGGGTGGGTGACGCGGACCCGGGAGGGTCCACGGCCAGCAGGTCTTCGGACTCGGGATCGACCGGACGGAGCGCCTTCCCAGGTCCGGTCGGCCGAGTGTCTGCCGTCCATCGCCAGTGGCGTGTTGCCCCGCCCGTCACCCTCACCGCTGCGCGTCAGTCCCGGACTCTCACCGGGTTCCCTGACCCACGACTTTCGTGAGTACGACTGGCGAGGCGGACGCTAGCACGCGGGCCTCCCGGAGACTCAGGCGGTGCCGCGCCCGGTCCGGGCGCGGGCGGCCCGCGCGGCGATGGAGTCGAGCAGGAGCTCCAGGGCGGTGTCGAAGACCTGCTCGCTCTCGATCCGGTCGAGATCGCCGCTGATGGAGTGCAGGTTGCCGAACTGGTCGGGCGCCGTGGCGTAGGCGGTGGCCCAGGTGGTGCGCTCGGCCTCTTGGATGCTCTCGTCGAGGATCCGGAAGCCGGCCAGTCCGCCGGACCACAGCAGCGCGAAGTCGGCGATCACGCGGTAGTACAGCGCGACCTCGGGGTCGGGGATCCCGGCCGCGCGCAGGGCGCCGACGACGGCGTCCGCAGCCTTCATCTCCGAGGACCCGGTGGTGATCCGCGGACCGCTGAGGACGGCGGCGGCGGGATGGCTGACGTAGGTCGTGCGGACCCGCTGGCACACGTCGACGAGGGTGCCCCGCCAGTCGTCGACGGCGGGCTCGAAGTCCTCGAACGCCTCGGTGAGCAGCCGATCGGCGACGGCGAGCACCAGGTCGTCCTTGCTGGCGAAGTGCCGGTACACCGCGGTCTGGTCGGCGCCGAGGGTGCGCCCGAGACGCGGCATCGTGAACGCGGCGAGGCCCTGCTCGTCGAGGAGGGCGAGGCTCGCGGTCACGATCCGCTCCGGGGTCAGCGCGCCGCGGGGCAGCCGGCGTCGCCGGGCCTCGCCGGAGGCCTTCGGTGTGCTCACGGGCCGCATCATGCCACCCGCCGCCGCGCGTCCGGCGCGCAGGCCGGCGGTTCAGTCAATCTCTTAGTCAAAGGTATTGACTTAGCGTCCCGCGACGCGCTGTACTCCTCTCCACCACCACCCAGGAGGACCTCCCGATGCCCCAGCTCCACGCCGACACCGTCTTCGTCGGCGGTCCGGTCTTCACCGCCGACGCGGCGCGCTCCTTCAGCGACGGGGTCGCCGTCGCCGGCGGGCGGGTGCTGGCCGTGGGGGATCAGGCGGCGCGGGAGCTCGCCGGTCCGCGGACCGAGGTCGTCGACCTGCGCGGCCGGCTGCTGGTGCCGGGCTTCGTGGACGCCCACGCGCACCCGGTCTTCGCGGGCCTGGAGCTGCAGCAGTGCGACCTCGCCGGCGCCGAGGACGCCGCGCAGTGCCTCGACCGGATCGCCGGGTACGCCGTCGCGCATCCCGAGCAGGAGTGGATCGTCGGCGGCGGTTGGTCGATGGACCACTTCGCCGACGGGACGCCGACCCGCCAACAGCTGGACCGGGTCTGCGCCGAGCGGCCCGTGTTCCTCATCAACCGCGACCGGCACGGCGCGTGGGTCAACACCGAGGCACTGCGCCGGGCCGGTGTCACCGCGACGACCCCGGACCCGCCGCGCGGCCGGATCGAGCGCGAGCCCGACGGCACCCCCTCCGGCTCACTGCACGAGGCGGCCGCCGACCTGGTCGCGCGGCACACCCCGGCGCCGACGGCCGCCGACCACGACCGGGCCCTGGAGCTCGGGCAGCGCCGGATGCTTGAGCTCGGCATCACCTCCTGGCAGGACGCCCTGGTCGGCGCCTACCTGCACTATCCCGACACCTACGACATCTACCGCCGCGCAGAGGCCGCGGGGACCCTGGTCGCCCGGGTCGTCGGGGCCCAGTGGTGGGACCCGACCCGGGGCGTCGACCAGGTCGAGGAGCTCCTCGAGCGCCGTGCGGGCACCGGCTCGGGACGGTTCCGCGCCACCAGTGTGAAGTTCATGCAGGACGGCGTGTGCGAGAACTTCACCGCGGCGATGCTCGCGCCCTATCTCGGGACGGGCGACGGCGCCTCGCCCGGCAGCGGGCTGAGCTACCTGGATCCCCGGGAGCTCGCCGCCGGGGTCGGCGCGGTGGACCACCTCGGTTTCCAGGCGCACTTCCACACCATCGGCGACCGCGCCGTCCGGGAGGCGCTGGACGCGGTGGAGCGGGCTCGGGCGACCCGCCCGGCCTCGGTCCCCGGAGGTCACCGGGGCGACAACCGGCACCACCTGGCCCACATCCAGGTGATCCACCCCGACGACATCCCGCGTTTCCGCTCGCTGCGGGCCGCCGCGAACATGCAGCCGCTGTGGGCGCACCTCGACCCGCAGATGTCCGACCTCACCGCGCCCTTCCTCGGCCCCGAGCGGACCGAGCGCCAGTACCCGTTCCAGCAGCTGCGCGCCGCCGGAGCGATGCTGGTCGCCGGCAGCGACTGGCCGGTCTCGTCGGCCGACCCGATGCTCGGCATCCACGTCGCCGTCAACCGGATGGCGCCCGGCGGCTCCGACGGCGCGCCACTCACGCCGCATCAGCGGCTCACCCTGGTCGACGCGCTCGCCGCCTACACGGCGGGCTCCAGCTGGATCAACCACCTGGAGGACACGCTCGGCAGCATCGCGCCGGGCCGGGACGCCGACCTGGTGGTCCTCGACCGCGATCCCTTCCAGGGCGGGCACGACGAGATCGCGCTGGCCGCCGTCGACGAGACCTTCGTCGCGGGCCGCCGGGTGCACGCGCGGGAGTATGCATGAGCACGCCCGAGGAGCTGGAGGTCGTCGTCGCCGAGCTGAGCTGGGAGGCCGACGGCGTGGTCGCGGTCGCGCTGGCACCGCTGCCGGACGGGCCGCCGCTGCCCGCCTGGACCCCGGGCGCCCACGTCACGATCCGGCTGCTGCCCGGCCTGGAGCGCCAGTACTCGCTGTGCGGCGACCCGGTCGACGTCCGCTACCGGATCGCGGTCCGGCACTGCCCGCGCGGCCGGGGCGGCTCGGACTACGTGCACCGCTTCCTCCGGCCCGGCCAGCGGGTCCGGATCTCCGCGCCGCGCAACCACTTCGACCTGCTGCCGGCGGCCTCCTACGCCTTCGTCGCCGGCGGGATCGGGATCACGCCGATCCTCCCGATGGTGCGTCGCGCCGAGGCCGACGGCATCGCGTGGACCCTCGCCTACGTGGGCCGCGAGCGCGCCACGATGGCGTTCGTCGACCGGGTGACCCGGCTGGACGCGCCCGAGCCCACCGTCGGGCCGAGCACGGTGCGCAGCACGGTGTGGGCGTCCGGCGCGGACGGGCGCTTCGACCTGTCCGGCCACCTCGACGCCCACCTGCGCCGGTATGGGGAGGCCCGGGTCTACGCGTGCGGACCGACGTCGATGATGGACGCGCTCGAGGAGTTCTGCGCCGAGCGGGCCGGGCTCGCCTTCCACGGCGAGCGGTTCCGGGCCCCGGGCACGGAGGCCCCGCCGGGACAGCCCTTCGACGTCCGGTGCGTGCGCAGCGGCCTGGACCTGCACGTCGACGCCGACCGCTCGCTCCTCGACGTGCTCGCCGCCGCCGGCCTCCCCGTCGCCGGGTCCTGTCGCGAGGGACTCTGCGGCACCTGCGAGGTCGTGGTGCGCGCGGGCGAGCCGGACCACCGCGACCACGTCGGCCTGGCCGACCGGACGGCGCCGCGGGTGATGGCGGCCTGCGTCTCCCGCGCCCTCACCCCACACCTGGAGCTGGAGCTCTGATGACCGTGCGTACCCGCCCCCGCCGCGTCGACCTCGCCCGGGTCCGCGAGCTGGTCGGCCACCCGGACCCGGCCATCGAGGCCAAGGTGCTCGACCATCTCGATCCCTACTGCCAGCTCTTCGTCGCGCACTCGCCGTACTGCGTCCTGGCGACCGTCGGTCCCGACGGCCTGGCCGACTGCTCGCCGCGCGGTGACGACCCCGGTTTCGTGCGGGTCCTCGACGAGCGGACCCTGGTCCTGCCGGACCGCCCCGGCAACCAGCTCGCCGAGTCCTTCACCAACATCTGCCACGACCCGGCCATCGGCATGCTCTTCCTCGTCCCCGGGTACGCCGAGACGCTCCGCGTCAACGGCCGCGCCTACCCGAGCGACGACCCGCAGCTGATGCCGATGCTCGAGGCCCGCGGCCGGGTCCCGTCCCTGGCCACGGTGATCGAGGTCGAGCAGGCCTACCTGCACTGCGGCAAGGCCAACCTCCGTGGCGGCCTGTGGGAGAGCGAACGCCAGGAGCTGGCCGCGCTCCTGCCCAGCGGCGGCGTCATCGCCGCCGCCCACATCGGGATGGAGGGCATCACCGCCGCCCTCCTCGAGGACGACCTCGCCGACGACTATCAGCGCAACCTCTGACCAGAACCGGAGCACTTCGCATGTCCCTGCCCTTCACCCGGATCGAACCGGCCCCCCTCAGCGACGTCGCCGAGCAGCACCTCGTGCGTACCCGCGACGGCATCCGGCTGGCCACCGACGTCTACCTGCCCGACCGGCCCGGCCGCCATCCCGCCGTGCTCTGCCGGCTGCCGTACGACAAGAACAGCGCGTGGATGGCCATCGAGCAGATCGCGCCCCACTACCTCGACCGCGGCTACGTCCTCGTCGTCCAGGACGTGCGGGGCAAGTTCCGTTCCGAGGGCGAGACCTACCCGTTCCGCAACGAGGTCGCGGACACCTACGACACCCTCGCGTGGGTCACGGCCCAGGCCTGGTCGGACGGCACGGTCGGCATGGTCGGCGACTCCTACCACGGCTACACGCAGTGGGCCGGCGTCGCCGGCGGGCACCCCGCCCTGCGGGCGATCGCGCCGCGGGTGACCGGGATGGCCATCGGATCGTGGGGCGGTGGCGCACCCCAGCAGCGGGCGACCAGCCTCTACCAGGCCAACTACTTCGCGCACCACTGGGTGGACAACGCCGCCTACGACTACGAGGTCGACTGGACCGTGCGTCCGCTGCGCGACCTCTTCGAGTCCGCCTTCTCGGCGATCGGCGCCCGCTCGCAGATCCTCGACCGGGTGCTCTCCGGCGGCCCGGCGACGCCCGAGCTGGCCGCCCGGCCGCCCTTCGCCGCCCGGCCCGTCCCGGTGCTGCACCGGGTCGGCTGGTTCGACAACCTGCTCGACCTGTCCATGCAGGACTACCGCGAGCAGCTGGCTCAGCCCGCCTGGCGCGAGCACGCCTACCTCGACGCCGACGCCTGCGACCACTACTCCTTCCACCTCGACGACGCGCCGGTCCCGCTCGAGCGCAATCACGGCCTGGACCTGGCGGTCCTACAGGCGATGCTGCCGCGCTACCTGGGCCGCACCCTGGACTTCTTCGACGTGCACGTCCGGGGCCGCGAGGGCGGGATCGACCGCGCCACCTGGTGGCAGGGGCACCTCGGCATCCGCACCGCCGACGCGTGGCCGCCGGCCACGGCCTCGACGCTGCGGCTCTACCCGGCCGACGGCGCCGCGGCGACCGCGTCCGCCGACGGCGGTGCGCTCGAGGCCGCCCCGGGGGCGGCCGAGCACGCGGAGTGGGTGCACGACCCGGCCGACCCGGTGCCGTCGACCGTCGTCGACTCCTTCACCTTCCTCATCGAGTACCCCGACGAGAGCGTCGTCCACGACCGGCCGGACGTGCTCACCTTCACCGGCGCCCCCCTGTCCGAGCCGCTGGATCTCGCCGGGCCGGTGCACGCGGTCGTCGACCTGGACGTCGCCGGCCCGAGCACCGACGTCTTCGTCAAGCTGCACGACGTCGCTCCGGACGGCACCACCCGGCTGGTGCTGCGCGGCCAGCGCCGGGTCGAGGGGACCGCCGGCGGCGTCGTCGACCTCGGCGAGACCGGCTACCGGTTCCGGCCCGGACACCGGCTGCGGCTCCAGGTCAGCGCCAGCGACTTCCCGCTCTACGCACCGCATCCCGGCACCGGCGAGAGCCCCTGGGACGCCGTGTCCACCCAGTCCACCCGTCACCGCCTGCGACTCGGCGCCGGCCACACCCACCTCCAGCTCAGCGTCGTCACGGCGCTCTGAGCCGTCCTCACCCACCGAGAGGGACCGTCATGCCCACACTCCGCCGTACCGAGCTCCGACCGGCCCTGGCCCTCGTCGCCGTCCTCGCGCTCGGGCTCAGCGCCTGCAGCTCCGACGACTCCGACAGCTCGGGGCCCGAGGCGACCTTCGACACCGACACGACCACCACGCCGGCCGCGACCGGCCCCGTCGACTCCTTCACCTGGTACGGCGACTACCGCAGCCCCGCCACCCTCGACCCGATCAAGGTGGCCGACTATCCCGAGCTCACCGTCATCCCCAACCTGTGCGAGAGTCTGCTCGACACCGGCCCCGGCTACGAGCCGCGCCCCGGTCTGGCGTCGGCCTGGGAGCAGGTCGACCCGCGCACGGTCCGGTTCACCCTGCGCGACGACGTGACGTTCTCGGACGGCACGCCGATGACCCGCGAGGACGTGCTGTTCAGCCTCCGGCGCAACCTCGACCCGGCTCTCGCGTCGTCGTACTCGATCCTCTACCAGGGGGTCGCGGCGATCGAGCCGTCCGGCACGGACCAGGTCGAGGTGACCTTCACCGAGCCGAACGCCGTCTTCCTCAAGGGCATGAACACCCTCGGCGGCGCGATCATCAGCAAGGCGTTCGCCGAGGCGCACCCCGACGACCTCGGCACTCCCGGGACGGGCGTGCTCTGCACCGGCCCGTACGTGCTCGACTCCTGGGACGGCGTCGGCCCGCTGACGCTGAAGCGCAGCCCGGACTACTGGAACAGCGAGCGGAAGCCGCTGGCCGAGCAGGTGCGCTTCGAGTTCCCGGCCGAGGCGAAGGCGCTGGCCAACGCGATCCGCACCGGCGCCGTCGACGGCGGGTTCAACATCCCGGCCGAGGTGATCCCGAGCCTGCGCGAGACGGGCAGCGGCGAACTGTGGCTCGGCGCCGAGGGCAGCACGCCCCAGAACCTCGACATCATCGTCAGCGATCTGGCTGAGGGGCCCCTGGCCGACCCTGCGGTACGCCGGGCGCTGTCCGGCGCGGTCGACCGGGAGGCACTGGTGCGGACCGCGTTCGCGGGCGCGGCCGACCCGCTGTACACCGTCGCCGGTCCCGGACTGTGGGGCTACGCGCAGGAGCGCTACCGGGCGGCGTACGAGGAGATCGAGCGGGCGAGCAAGGACGCCTCCGGGGACGGCCGGGCAGCCGTCGAGCAGGCCGGGCTGAGCGGCGAGCGGCTCACCCTGGCCTATCCCGGCGGCATCGAGATGTACCGGACCACCGCGACCGTCGTGCAGCAGGCCGCCAAGGAGCTGGGGCTCGACATGGAGATCGTCGCGCTGCCGCTGGCCCAGTACTACTCGCTCTTCTCCGACGCGTCGGTGCGTGCCGACTACGACGCCTTCCTCACCATGAACTACACGCAGGTGCAGGAGCCCGCGTTCATGTACGGCTTCATCGGCAACAAGGACGGCAGCCAGAACTACGGCGGCTACGACAACCCGGAGGTCGACCGGCTGCTCCGCGAGGCGTTCGGCGAGCCGGACGACGACGCCCGGGCCGACCTGGTGATCGCCGCGCAGGCGATCCTGGCCGAGGAGCTGCCCTGGATCCCGCTCGTGGCGCCGCGGGCCGCGGTCTATCTCGACGAGGGCATCACCGGCGTCCCGCTGACCTTCGCGTACATGGGCACCGCGTGGACGGCCTCGGTCGGCGCACCGTGACCGTCCGGGAGCTGCTGCGCACCGTGGGGGCGATGTGCGTCAGCATCCTCGCGGCCAGCTTCGTCGTGTTCGCGAGTCTCTACGCGGCGCCGGGCGACGCGGAGTCGGTGCTCTTCGGCTCCACCACCCCGACCGACGAGGTGCGCGCGGCGGTCCGGGAGCAGTACCGCCTCGACGATCCCTTCCTGATCCGCTACCTGCACTGGCTCGGCTCGGTCGCGCACGGCGACTTCGGCACCTCCTTCGTCGGCGGCCAGTCGGTCGCGACCCGACTTGGCGCCACCGCTCCCACCACGCTCGCGCTGGTGGGCCTGGCCGGCCTGCTGCTCGTCATGATCGGCATCGCCGTCGGGGTGCCGATGGGCCTGCGTCCCGGCCGGCTCGACACCGTGCTGACGACCGTCGTCGCCGTCGTCGCCGGGATCCCGACCTTCGTCTCGGCGACCCTGCTGATCGCGGTCTTCGCCGTGGGCCTGGGTTGGTTCCCGGCGTACGGCGCCGACGGGCTGCGCGGCCTGGTGCTCCCCGCCCTCTCGCTGGCCCTGGTCTCCTCGGCCATGCTGGCCCGGGTCACTCGCGCCAGCGTCCGCGCCGAGAGCGGTCGCGAGTACGTCACCACGGCTCGGGCCCGCGGCCTGCCCGCGCGGGTGGTCGTCGCGCGGCACATCCTCCCGAACGCCGCCGGCCCGGTGATCACCGCGGGCGGGCTGCTGGTGGCGGCGCTGTTCGCGGGCGCGATCGTGGTCGAGAACGCCTTCGGCATCGCCGGTCTGGGCTCGCTGCTGGTCAGCTCCGTCAACCGCCAGGACTTCCCGACCGTGCAGGCGATCAGCCTGCTGCTCGTCGTGGTCTTCGTGGTCACCAACACCCTCGTCGACCTGGCCGCCCGCGGCCTCGACCCGCGCCAGCGCAGGAGGGCAGCATGACGCTGGCACTCACCCTCCCCGCCGGCCGGCCGCGCCCGCGCCGCGCGCGCGGCGTCCTCGGTCCGGTCGGCTGGATCGCCCTGTCGGTCGTGGCCGCGCTGATCCTGCTGGCCGCCCTCGCGCCCTGGGTCGCGCCCTATCCCGTCGACCAGCAGGACCTCCTGCATCCGTACGCCGGACCGAGCGCCGAGCACTGGCTGGGCACCGACGCGACCGGCCGGGACATCTGGTCCCGGCTGCTGTGGGGTGCCCGGACCAGCCTCGGCGGGCCGGCCCTGGTGGTCGCGCTGAGCCTCACCGTGGGACTGCCGATCGGCCTGAGCGCCGCCTGGCGCGGCGGCCTGCTCGACGCCACCCTGGCGCGGGTGCTCGACGTGATCTTCGCCGTCCCGGGCATCCTGGTCGCCGTCCTGGCGGTGGCCGTCTTCGAGCCGGGGCTCACCCCGGCCGTGATCGCCCTGGCGGTCGCCTACCTGCCCTATGTCGCCCGCACGGCGCGGGCCGCGGCCCGCGCGCAGCGGCACCTGCCCTATGTGGAGGCCCTCGAGCTGCAGGGCATGGGCGGGCTGCGGATCTGCGTGCGGCACATCCTGCCGAACATCCTCGGCGTCGTCCTCGCCCAGGTGCCGGTCGCGTTCGCGCTCGCCCTCGTCGACCTCGCCTCGCTGTCCTTCCTGGGGCTCGCGGTCCAGGCGCCTGCCGCGGACTGGGGCGTCCTCGTCAGCGACACGTCCGCGCTGCTCCAGGGACACCCCGAGCAGGCCGTGTACGCCGGGCTGGCGATCGTGACCACCGTGGTCGCCCTGACCTTCCTCGGCGACCGGCTCACCGAGGGACGCCCGCTCGCCCGTGCCCGCAAGGAGAAGCGATGACCAGCCCGCTGCTGGAGGTCGACGAGGTGGTCGTCGAGCTGCCCGGACGCGGCACCGTGCTGCGCGACATCACCCTGGCCATGGCCCCCGGCGAGGCGCTGGGCCTGGTCGGGGAGTCCGGGGCCGGCAAGTCCATGCTGGCCCGCGCGGTGGCCGGCCTGCTCCCTGCCGGCGCCGTCCGGTCGGGCACGATCCGGTTCGACGGGGCCCCGCTCGCGCGCAGCCGCACCGGCCACGACGTGGCGCGCCGGCGGCTCGGGATGGTCTTCCAGGACGCCCGCGCCCACCTGGACCCGCGCCAGCGGATCGGCGACTTCCTGCTGGAGACGACCGCCCGCCGGGCCCGGTCCGCGCGGCTGCCCGAGGTGCTGGCGCTGCTCGACCGGGTCGGTCTCGCCGAGCCCCGCCGGCTGTTGGATCGCCATCCCGACCAGCTGTCGGGAGGGATGCTCCAGCGGATCATGATCGCCTCCGTGGTCCTCGCCGACCCGGCGCTGGTGCTCGCGGACGAGCCGACCACGGCCCTCGACGTCACCACCCAGGCGGAGGTCGTGGCGATCCTCGACGAGCTGCGGCGCGAGCGGGGCACGGGCCTGGTCTTCATCAGCCACGACCTCGACCTCGCCGCCCAGCTGTGCGACCGGATCGCGGTGCTGTACGCCGGGACCGTCCAGGAGGTCGCCGCGGCCGGCGCGCTGGCCGCCGACCCGCGCCATCCCTACACCCGCGCCCTGTTCGCGGCCCGGCCGGACATCGATCACCGGCTGCCTCGGCTGCCGGCCATCGCCGGGCACCCGGTCGCGGCGTACGAGGCCGGGGCAGGCTGCGCGTTCGCCCCGCGCTGCGACCGGGCCGTCGATGCCTGCCGTACGGCGGTCCCGCCGCTGACCGGCACCCAGCACGCCGTCCGGTGCGTGCGCGAGGGGAGGACCCCGTGCTGACCGTGACCGCGCTCCGCAAGGAGTTCCCCGGCCCCCGCGGCGCGACGACGGTCGCGGTGACCGGTCTCGACCTGCACCTGGAGCGCGGCGAGTGCCTGGCGATCGTCGGCGAGTCCGGGTCGGGCAAGTCGACGACCGCGCGGATGATCGCCGGCCTGCTCGCGCCGACGGCGGGACGGGTGATCCTCGACGGCCACGACGTCAGCCGTCCGGCCCGGCGCCGCAGGGAACGGCTGCGCCGGGCCCGGCTGCTGCAGATGGTCTTCCAGGATCCCTACGCCTCGCTCGACCCGCGGCAGTCGCCCGGCGACGCGCTGGCCGAGGTGCTCGCGCTGCACGGCGTACGCGACCGTGCGGAGCGGGCGGCGCGGGTGCGCGAGCTGGGCGAGGCGGTCGGGCTGAGCGCCCGGCAGCTGGAGAGCCGGCCCGGCGAGCTCTCCGGCGGCCAGCGTCAGCGGGTCGCCATCGCCCGTGCGCTGGCGCCGCGGCCCCCGGTGCTCGTCCTCGACGAGGCCGTCTCCGCGCTGGACGTCTCGATCCAGGCCCAGGTGGTCAACCTGCTCGCCGACGTCCGGGCGGCCACCGACACGGCCTACCTGTTCATCACCCACGACCTCGCCGTCGTGCGCCAGGTCGCCGACCGGGTGCTGGTGATGAGGGCCGGCGACGTCGTCGAGCAGGGGCCGGTGGCACAGGTCCTGGACCGGCCCTCGGCGCCCTACACCCAGCGACTGCGGGCGGCCGTGCCGCCCCGGTCCGACGGTGCCCGTCCGGGCACCGTCCCCCACCAGGTTGAAAGGAACACCCCTCCATGCGCGTCCTCCTGATCGGCGCCGGCGGTGTCGGCGACGCCTTCGTGCGCATCGCCACGACCCGCGACTTCTTCGAGGCCCTCGTCGTCGCCGACCATGACGAGTCCCGCGCCCGCGCGACCGTGGCGAACTGCCGGCCCGGCGCGGAGCCCGACTCCCGGCTCCGGGCGATCCGGCTCGACGCCTCCGACCGGGCCGGCCTGGTCGCCGCGATCCGGGAGCACCGGATCACCCACGTGCTCAACGCGGTCGACCCGCGCTTCGTCGAGGCGATCTTCGACGCCGCCTTCGAGGCCGGAGCCGACTACCTCGACATGGCGATGAGCCTGTCGGCGCCGCACCCCGAGCGTCCGTACGAGCGGTGCGGCGTGATGCTCGGTGACCACCAGTTCGCCCGGGCGGGGGAGTGGGAGGAGGCCGGCCGCCTCGCGCTGGTCGGCATCGGCGTCGAGCCCGGCCTGTCCGACGTCTTCGCGCGCTACGCCGCCGACCACCTGTTCTCCTCGATCGACGAGCTCGGCACCCGGGACGGCTCGAACCTGCAGGTCGCGGGCCACGGCTTCGCCCCGTCGTTCTCGGTCTGGACGACGATCGAGGAGTGCCTCAACCCACCGCTGGTGTGGGAGCGCGAGCGCGGCTGGTTCACCACCGAGCCGTTCTCCGAGCCGGAGGTCTTCGACTTCCCCGGTGGGATCGGGCCGGTCGAGTGCGTCAACGTCGAGCACGAGGAGGTCGTCCTCATGCCACGGTGGGTCGACGCCGAGCGGGTGACGTTCAAGTACGGCCTGGGCGAGGAGTTCATCGAGGTACTGCGGGTCCTGCACAAGCTCGGCCTCGACCGCACCGACAAGGTCCGGGTCGGCGACGTCGAGGTCTCGCCGCGCGACGTCGTCGCCGCCTGCCTGCCCGACCCGGCCCGGCTCGGCTCCGCGATGAGCGGGGCCACCTGCGCGGGCCTGTGGGTCACCGGGACGGGCGTCGACGGCAACCCGCGGGAGGTCTACCTCCATCACGTCGTCGACAACGCCTGGAGCATGGACCGGTACGGCACGCAGTGCGTGGTGTGGCAGACCGCGGTCAACCCCGTGGTGGCGCTCGAGCTGCTGGCGACGGGTGCCTGGAAGGGCACCGGCGTCCTGGGCCCTGAGGCGTTCGACCCGGTGCCCTTCCTCGAGCTGCTGGCCGCGCCGGACGCCTACGACTCGCCCTGGGGCCTCGAGGAGCGGACCCCGCGATGAGTGCGGCGCCCGTCCTGCCGGGCGACCTGCTCGCCACGACCGCCCGGGCTCGGCCGACGGCGGTGGCGCTCGTCCACGACGGCCGCTCGTTCACGTACGCCGACCTGGCCGAGCGCGCCGACCGGGTGGCGGGCTGGCTGCAGGCGCACGGCGTGCGTCCTGGGGACCGGGTCACCGTCTACGCACCCAACAGCGCCGCGTGGGTGCAGGCCTACCACGGCATCCTGCGCAGCGGCGCGGTCGTCAACCCGGTCAACGCCATGCTCACGACCAGCGAGCTGGCCTATGTCCTCGACGACTGCGGTGCGCGGGTCCTGTGCACCACGGCGGCGGTGCTCGCCGCGCTCGACGGCGCGGTGCTGAGCCGGCTGTGGGCGGTCGTGGTCCTGGACGAGCTGCCGTCGGACCTGCGGGCCGAGGGGGTCGAGGTGGTGGGGCTCGAGGACGTGGTGGCGGTCGGCCGCGCGGCGTCGCCGGTCGCGCTCGGTCCCGAGGACCCTGCGGTGATCGGCTACACCTCGGGCACCACCGGGCATCCCAAGGGCGCGGTGCAGTCGCAGGGGGCGGTCCTGCTCAACTGGCGGCTCAGCGCCGAGGCGCACGGCAAGACCGCCGCGGACGTAGTGGTCACGGCACTCCCCGCGCCGCACGTCTACGGCAGCGTGGTCCTCAACGGCACGTTCGGGACCGGCGGGACGGTGGTGCTGATGAGCAGGTTCGGCGCGCGCGCCGCGATGGACCTCGTCGCCGAGTACCGCGCGACGCTCTTCGAGGGCGTGCCCGCGATGTACGCGATGATGCTCGCCGACCCCGGCCTGGACCCGGCCGACCTCGCCACCCTGACCCGCTGCACCGTGGGTGGGCAGACCATGGCGGTCTCCACGATGACCGCCTGGGAGCAGGCCAGCGGCGCGCCGCTGATCGAGCTGTGGGGGATGACCGAGCTCTCCGGCCTGGGCACCACGCACCCGGTCGGGACCGAGCGGGTGCACGGCTCGATCGGCCGGCCGCTGCCGGGCATGGAGGCCCGGGTCGCCGACCTCGACCGTCCGGAGGTCGAGGCCGCCGTCGACCGGCCCGGCGAGCTCTGGATGCGCGGACCATTGGTGATGACCGAGTACTTCGGCCGCCCCGACGCCACCGCGGAGGTGCTCGCCGGCGGCTGGCTGCGCACCGGCGACCTGGTCCGCCGCGACGCCGAGGGCGACCTGTGGGTGGTGGACCGCTGTCGCGACCTGATCATCTCGGGTGGCTACAACGTCTATCCGGCCGAGATCGAGCGGGTGCTGTCCGGCCACCCGGCGGTCGCGCTGGTCGCCGTCGGACCGGTCCCGGACGAGGTGAAGGGCGAGGTCGCCCGGGCCTATGTCGTGCTCCGGGACGGGCACCGGGCCACGGAGGAGGAGCTGATCGCCTGCGCCCGGGCCGAGCTGGCGGCGTACAAGACGCCCCGGTCGGTGGTCTTCGTCCCGGCGCTGCCGCAGACGTCGAGCGGCAAGATCATGCGCCGGATGCTCCGCGAGCTGCCGGTCGCCGAGGAGCCCGGCGCCCGGTGATCGGGGTGTCGGTGCGGGCCGCCCCTCCGCCCGTACCCATCGGACCTTGGCGGGCGGCCCGCACCGGGCGGTCGAGCGCCCGGGCCCATTGTTGCAAGTAACATGCAATAGCGAAAGACTTGCGACATGGCTGAGTACGCACTGCCCGACCTTCCCTACGACTACGCCGCCCTCGAGCCCTACATCTCGGGCGAGATCATGGAGCTGCACCACGGCAAGCACCACAACGCCTACGTCGCCGGCATCAACACCGCCGTCGAGCAGCTCGCCGAGGCGCGCGAGAAGGACAGCTTCGGGAGCCTCTCGACGCTGGAGAAGAACCTCGCCTTCCACCTCGGCGGCCACGTCAACCACTCCGTGTTCTGGCCCAATATGTCGCCCGACGGCGGCGACCAGCCCACCGGGGAGCTGGCCCAGGCGATCGAGGAGTACTTCGGCGGCTTCGACAGGTTCCGTGCGCACTTCCAGGCCAACGCCCTCGGGGTCCAGGGCTCCGGCTGGTCGGTGCTGACCTGGGACACGCTCGCCCAGCGGCCCTACATCATCCAGCACTTCGACCACCAGGGGAATGTGCCGATCTGCATGGTCCCGCTGCTCATGCTCGACATGTGGGAGCACACCTACTACCTGCAGTACCGCAACGACAAGGCCACCTTCGTCCAGCAGTGGTGGAACGTCGTCAACTGGGCCGACGTGCAGCGCCGCTTCGAGGCCGCCCGCAGCCGGACCCCCGGCCTGATCGTCTGAGCTGCGGGCCCGTCGGACTCCGACCGAAGTAGGGGGCGCCGACGACCGCGGTCCGATGTGCGGGCCTCGGGCCCCGGCTTGACTGGCCCGGTGAGCATCACCAGCGAAGGTCCCGTCGCGCTCTCGGCGCGGGCGCTCGGGCCGGACCTCGCGCGGGGCTGCATGCTGCTGTTCATCGCGCTCGCCAACACCCACTACTTCCTCACCGGTACGTCGGCCGGCGCGTCGATCCGCGGCGGGTTCCCGCTGGACGGCTCGACCCTCGACTCCGCGGTGACCTGGGTGATCGCGACCGTCGTCGACGGCCGGGCGTTCCCGATGTTCGGCTTCCTGTTCGGGTACGGCGTCGCGCACATCGTGCGGCGGCAGCAGGCGGCGGGGGTCGCTCCCCGGGCGGTGCGCCGCCTGCTGTGGCGGCGCGGCGCCGTACTGATCGGGGTGGGCGTGGTCGACGGACTGCTGTTCTACGTCGGCGACATCCTCGCGATGTACGGCGTACTGCTGCTGGTCGGCGCCTTCGCCGTGCGCTGGTCGGACCGGTGGCTGCTGGTCGTGGCGGGGCTCCTCTTCGCCCTCAACGCGCTCCCGGCGGCGAACTCCTCGTCCGTCAGCACCGACCCGCCCGACGTGGCGATGCTGCCGCCCGACCTCGCGACCCAGTTGGCCGAGCGGCCGGCCGCGGTGGCCTTCATCGCGTTGCTCGGTCCGCTGGGGTTCGCCTGTCCCTACCTGCTCGGCCTGTGGGCCGGGCGGCGCCGGGTGCTGGAGCAGCCCGAGCGCTACCGCGGCCTGCTCGTCGCCGTCGCGGTCGTCGGCGTCACCGTCGCGGTGCTCGGCGCCCAGCCGGTCGCCCTGATGCTGGCGGGCGTCACGTCGGTCCCCTCCCCGGACACGCTCGAGCTGATCGGGCCGCTGCACGACGCGACGGGCGTCCTCGGCGGACTCGGGTACGCCGCGCTGATCACCCTGGTCGCGCGTCCGCTGGAGGGCCTGGTCGAGGGCCGCCGGGGCCGGGTGATCGACGCGCTCGCCGCGACCGGCCAGCGCTCGATGACCTGCTACCTGCTGCAGTCGGTGGTGTGGGCCGTGGTGTTCACCCCCTACCTGCTCGGCCTCGCGGGCACCCTGACCGTCACCGCCACCGCGCTGCTCGCGATCGCCACCTGGGTCGCCTCGGTCGTGCTGGCGGACCTGCTGGCCCGGCGCGGTCGGCGCGGCCCGTTCGAGGTGCTGGTCCGGCGGGTCACCTACCGCCGAGCCGCCCCCGACCCGGCCCGCCGGAATCCCCAGCGGCCGGGCCGTGTTACATGACCTCGTGACCGCCCCCGCCACCACCGACGCCGTCCGGGACACCCACCTCCAGCGTCTCCTGGTCGTCCTCGGCATCGTGGTGCTGGCGTTCAACCTGCGGCCGGCGGCCACGAGCGTCGGGCCGCTGCTGGAGGAGATCCGCGCCGGCGTACCGCTGGGGGACTTCGAGGCCGGTCTGCTCACGACCCTGCCGGTGCTGTGCTTCGCGCTCGTCGGCGGCGCGGCGCCGCGGCTCGCGTCCTGGCTGGGACTGCACCGGGTGGCGCTGCTGGGGCTGGTCCTGCTCGCCGGCTGTCTGTGGTGGCGCAGCGAGGTGCACCAGGGCTGGCTGTTCCTCGTGCTGTCCTTCGCCGCCCTCTCCGGCGCGGCGACGGCGAACGTGTTGATGCCGTCGTTGGTGAAGCTGCACTTCCCCGGACAGGTGGGCCTGCTCACGGCCGTCTACTCGACGTCGATGGCGATCGGGCTCACCACGTCCTCGGCCCTCACCGTGCCGATCGCCGACGGCGGCGTCGACTACGCGCGGGGGCTCGGTGCCTGGGCGGCGACCGCGGCCATCGCGGTGCTGCCGTGGATCGGGCTGATCCGGCACGACCTGCACGAGGGCCGCCGGTCCACCACGCTCGGCATCACCGCCATCGCCCGGACCCGGCTCGGCTGGGCGATGGCCGGCGCGTTCGGCCTCCAGTCGCTGCAGGCGTACGCCGTCTTCGGCTGGTTCGCGCAGATGTGCCGCGACGCGGGGTACTCCGCCGAGAGCGCCGGCGTCCTGCTCGGCGTCGTGACCGGGGCGAGCATCCCGCTGTCGCTGCTGATCCCGATCGTCGCCGGCCGATTCCGCGACCAGCGCTGGCTGCTCACCGCCCTCATCGCGTGCTACCCGATCGGGTACCTCGGCTTCCTCGCCGCCCCGCGCCCGCTCGGCTGGCTGTGGGCGCTCGCCATCGGCATCGGCTGCAGCACCTTCCCGCTCGTGCTGACCCTGATCGGCCTGCGCAGCCGCACCCCCGAGGGCACCGCGGCCCTCTCGGGCTTCACCCAGTCGACGGGCTACCTCATCGCCGCCGCCGGGCCGTTCGGCGTCGGCGTCCTGCACGCCGCGACCGGCACCTGGACGGCGTCCATCCTGGTGCTCCTCGCCCTGTGCGTGCCGCTCTACCTGTGCGGTCTCTACGCCACCCGGGACCGGTCCATCGAGGACGAGCTGGCCGCCCGCTCCTGACGGGTTGGCGCCGCAACGTCATACGTTCTGTGGGCTCTCGCCCACAGGGCGAATGACGTCACGCCGGGGATCTGCACAGAACCTGCACACGTCGTCCCCGGTTTTCGGCGCCTCCCGCTCGTAGCCTCGGAGACATGCCAGCGCAGCGCGTGCACCGCCGGGTCCTCGTCGTGGAGGACGACCCGGTCATCAACCAGGCGGTCGCCGACCGTCTCCAGGCCGAGGGGTACGACGTCGTGCGGGCGTTCGACGGACCGGGAGCGGTCGCGGCGCACGCCGAGCACGCGCCGGACCTGGTGCTGCTCGACGTCATGCTGCCGGGGTACGACGGCCACGAGGTGTGCCGGCGGATCCAGGCCGAGCGCCCGGTGCCGGTGCTCATGCTCACCGCTCGCACCGACGAGGCCGACGTCCTGGTCGGCCTCGGGGTCGGGGCCGACGACTACCTCACCAAGCCGTTCCGGATGCGGGAGCTGGTGGCGCGGGTGTCCGCGCTGCTGCGCCGGGTGGAGCGGGCCGCGGAACTCGCCGGGCGGCGCGCGCTGGAGCTCGGCGACCTGCGGGTCGACGGACCGGCGCGCCGGGTGTGGCGCGGCGAGGAGGAGGTGCGGCTGACCCCGACGGAGTTCGACCTGCTGCTGTGCCTCGCCGCCACGCCGGGCGCGGTCGTCACCCGCGAGAAGCTGCTCGCCGAGGTGTGGGGCTGGGACGGCGCCACCGGCACCCGGACCGTCGACAGCCACGTCAAGGGCCTGCGGGCGAAGGTGGGCGCCGATCTGGTCCGCACCGCCCACGGCGTGGGCTACGCGCTCGAGGTGCCGGCCCCGTGACCGGGCCGTCCACACCGCAGCCGCTGGTCGGGATCCGCTCGATCAAGGTCAAGCTCGGCCTGCTGGTGGCGGCCAGCGCGACCCTCGCCGCGCTGGTCGCCACCCTCGGCCGGACCGGCGGCGTCCCCGCCTGGCTGACCATCCCGGTGACCATCGGGCTCGCGCTCGCGCTGACCCAGCTGCTCGCCGTCGGGATGACCTCGCCGCTGCGGCAGATGACCGCCGCGGCGCGGCGGATGGCCACCGGCGACTACGCCGTCCGGGTGCCCGACACCGCGCGCGACGAGGTGGGCGAGCTGGCCCGGGCGTTCAACACGATGGCCCACGAGCTCGCCGGCGTCGACCGGCAGCGGCGCGAGCTGGTCGCCAACGTCAGCCACGAGCTGCGCACGCCGCTCGCCGGCCTGCGGGCCGTCCTGGAGAATGTCGTCGACGGCGTCGTGCCCGACGACCCGGCCGTGCTGGGCACCGCGCTCGCCCAGGCGGAGCGGATGAGTGGGCTGGTCGAGGACCTGCTCGACCTCGCCCGCGTCGACGCGGGGCGGGCACCGCTCTCGCCCCGACCCGTCCGGGTCGCCGACCTGCTCGACCGGTGTGTGGCCGAGGTCGCCGTGCTCGGTCGTGACGTGGAGTACGACGTCCGCGTCGCGCCGGCCGACCTGGTCGTGACCGCGGACCCGGCGCGGCTGCACCAGCTGGTCGCGAACCTGCTCGACAACGCCTCCCGGCACAGCCCGGCCGGCGGCACCGTGGTGGTGACCGCCGCGCGGCAGAACGACCGGTACCTCCTCGAGGTCCGCGACGACGGCCCCGGCCTCCCGGCCGACGCGCGCGAGCGGGTGTTCGAGGCGTTCGGCACGCTGCGTGGGATCGGCGGCCCCGGTGCCACTGGTCCCGACACCGGGGGCACCGGCCTCGGCCTCGCCATCGCCCGATGGGTCACCGATCTGCACGGCGGCACCATCGGCTTCCTCGATCCCCCCTCGGGAGCCGTCGGCGCCCGGGTCCGGGTCGACCTGCCGCTCGACCCCGCGGCCCGGCCGGCCGCCGTACCCGACCTGGAGGCACCCGTGTCCGCTCCCCCCTCCCCGCGCCCCGCCGCAGCACCCCCCGCAGCATCCGCCGCAGTATCCGCCGCGGCATCGGAGTCCGCTCCGCCGGCGTCGATCACCGACGACCTGCTCGGCGGCTTCTGGCCCGAGCACGGCGTTCCGACCCGCACCGGCCTGCTGCTGGGCGCCCTCGGCGCCGGCCTGCTCGGCGGGCTGGTGCTGCCCGAGCGGGCCCTCGGCATCGGCACCTTCCTGGTCCTGCTCGCCGCCGGGGCCGTTGTGCTCGCCGCCAGCCGTGACCGCCGCGACCCGTTCACGCTCAGCTGTGCGGGGCTCTGCGTGCTGCTGGCCGCGACCGCCGTCCTCCGCGACGCCGAGTGGGTCGTGGTGCTCTGCCTGCTCGCGGGCGCCGTCCTCTGCGTCTGCGGGGTCACCGGCGGTCGCAGCCTCGGCGGGTTCGTGCTCTCCGGGCTGATGTGGCCGGTCTCGGGACTGCGCGGGATGCCGTGGCTGGGCCGCACCATCGCGGCGCTGCCGGTGATCGGGCACGGTGCCGCCGCGCTGCGGACGGCGCTCTGGTCGGCGCTCGGCCTGGTCGTCTTCGGTGCGCTGTTCGTGTCGGCCGACGCGCTGGTCGCCGAGTGGGTCGACGCGCTGCTGCCCGACCTGACCATCGACACCTTCGTGCTGCGCGGGTTCGTCACGGTGGCCGTCGGCGGCACCGTGCTCGCCGCGGCGTACCTCGCCCTCAACCCACCGCGGGTCGACCGCGACACCCCGGCGCCTCGGAGTGTGACGCGCCGCTACGAATGGCTCGCCCCCGTGCTCGTCGTCGTCGCCATGTTCGCGGTCTTCCTCGCCGCCCAGGCGACCGTGGTCTTCGGCGGGCACGCCTACCTGCGGCGCACCACCGGGCTGACCTATGCGGAGTACGTCCACCAGGGCTTCGCCCAGCTCACCGTCGCGACCGGCCTCACCCTCCTCGTGATCGCCGTCGCCGCGCGCAAGGCCCCGCGGACGACGCCGGCGGACCGGCTCTGGCTCCGGATCGCGCTCGGCGCGCTGTGCGCGGAGACCCTCGTCGTCGTCGCGTCCGCGCTCTACCGGATGGACGTCTACCAGGACGCCTACGGCTTCACCCGGCTCCGGCTGCTGGTCGACGTCTTCGAGGGCTGGCTGGGCCTCCTGGTCCTGGCCGTCGTCGTCAGCGGGATCCGTCTGCGCGGCTCCTGGCTCCCGCGCTTCGCCCTGCTCAGCGGCGCCACGGCCCTGCTCGGCCTCGCGCTCGTCAACCCGGACGCGTGGATCGCCCGGCACAACCTGGCGCGGTACGACGACACCGGGCGCGTCGACTGGACCTACCTGCGCGACCTCTCCGACGACGCCGTCCCGGCCCTCGCCGAGCGCACCGGGGGCGAGCGGGCGTGCGCACTGGCCGGCCGCACCGCCGCTGCCGACGACTGGCTGGAGTGGAACCTGGGCCGCGCCCGGGCGGCCGACGCGCTCGACGACACCGGCGCGGTGCCGGGTGATGCGCTGTCCGGCTGCGCGGACGCGCGGCACTAGACACGAGGCCCGCCGCACTCCCCGACGAACCCGCTCAGCAGCCCGAGCGCGTGGTCCATCGCGGGCCAGAGCACCTCGGGATGCCACTGGATCGCGACGAGCCGGGCCCGCGGGTCCTCGAACGCCTCGACCAGGCCGTCCGGGGCGTGGGCGCTCGGCACGAGCCCGTCGGCCAGCGTGCGGATGCCCTGGTGGTGCTGGCTGTTGACGCCGATCGTGCCGCCTCCGGTCCACGCGGCCAGCGTCGTCCCGCCGACCACCTCGACGTCGTGCAGCGGCTCGCCGAGCGCCTCCTCGCTCTCCCGGTGGCGTAGCTCGGAGGGCAGGTCACGCCCCAGGTCCACGTAGAGGGTGCCGCCGCGGGCGACGTTGACCAGCTGGGCGCCGCGGCAGATCGCCAGCACGGGGAGGCCGTGGGCCACGGCCGCGTCGAGGGCGGCGAGCTCGGCCTCGTCCCGGTGCGGGTTGACCCCGCGCAGCAGCGGGTCGTCCGGCGAGGCGCCGTACCGGCGGGCGTCGACGTCGCCGCCGCCGCTGATGACGAGGCCGTCGAGTCGGCCGACCAGGTCGGCGATGTCGGGCTGCGGGTCGCGACAGTCGATCGCCAGCGGTACGCCGCCGGCGGCGACCACGCCGCGGAACATGCTGCGCCACAGCAAGAACTCCGCGAGCTCCGCGGAGCTGTAGGTGATGCCGACGAGCGGCCGGTCGAGGGGGAGGGTGGTCACGCGATCTCCAGTCCAGGGTTCGTTCGGGGGCGGGGAGTCCGGGCGCTCAGAACACGGACCAGCCGGCCAGGCGCGCGAACTCCTCGATGGCGGCCACGGCGCCGGTGGAGTTGCCCGCCCGGTCCAGCCGCGGACTCCACACGCAGATCGAGCCCACTCCGGGGAGGACCGCCACGACGCCACCGCCGATGCCGCTCTTGGCCGGCAGTCCGACGCGGTAGGCGATGTCGCCGGCCGCGCCGTACATCCCGGCGGTGAGGAGCACGGCGTTGACCCGTCGTACGGCGGCGGCATCGAGCGGCCCGCGCGCACCCGTGCGGTCGGCGAGGAGGAGCGCCGCGCGGGCCACGGCGAGCGCGGACGCGGTGATCGAGCACTGCTCGAAGTACTGCGCGAGCACGGCGTCGACTCCGTGCAGCAGGCGGCCGTGCTCGGCCAGCACGTGGGCGATCGCCCGGTTGCGGTGGTCGTGGGCCGCCTCGGAGAGCGCGACCCGGCGGTCGCGCTGGACGTGCTCGCCGCCGAGGTCGCGGAGCAGGTCGGTGACGGCTCCGGCAGCATCTCCCGTGTGATGGAGCAGCCGGTCGGTGACCACGAGCGCCCCGGCGTTGACGAACGGGTTGCGCGGGCGCCCGGCATGGGTCTCGAGCTCGGAGACCGAGCCGTAGCCGGCGCCCGAGGCGTCCCAGCCGACGTGCTCCCAGGCGGTCGGCTCGTCGCGGAGCAGGGCGCACAGGGCGAAGAGCTTGGTGACGCTCTGCAGCGAGAACGGCCGGTCGGCATCGCCGACCTGGATCTCGGTCCCGTCGAGGAGTGCCACGGCGAGGCCGAACCGGTCGGGGTCGACCCGGCTGAGCTCCGGGATCTGTGCCGAGACCTCGCCGGTCGTCGCGGCGGCCCGGCCGTGCTCGGCGGCTGCGTGGGCGTGCTCCACCAGCGCGTCCGCGGGCCGTCCTACTGCGCTCCGGCCCTCCGTCACACCGCAGGTGCTCACGTTCCTCGTCCTCCTCGTCCTCCGCCCGCGCCGAGCGTAGGGGAGCTTTAAGGACTAGTCAATAGACCTTTTGGCCCAGGGTTTCGGCCGCGTAAATGTTCTCGACTAATAGGTCTGTAGGTCTTGTCTTTAGACCTTTATTCGGCCTAGTCTCCCGGCATCTGATCGAAAGGTGGCAGCGCATGTCTGCAAACCCTGTTTCACCGTCGGGAGTCGACGAGTCCACACCCCAGCAGGCCCGGCTCAAGCCCGGAGCGATCGGCCTGGTGGGCGTCGTCTTCATGGTCGTCGCGTTCTCGGCGCCGACGACGGCGATGACCGGCAACCTGCCGGTCGCGGTCGGCTTCGGCAACGGCGTCGGAGCGCCCGCCGGGTTCATGATCGCCACGGTCGTGCTGACGATCTTCAGCGTCGGCTTCGTGGCCCTGGCCCGCCACATCACGGCGGCGGGCGCCTTCTACACGTTCGTCTCGCGGGGCTGGTCCCGCATCCCCGGCCTCGCGGCCGGCGTCATGTCGATGTTCACCTACATGACGATGGAGGCCGGCCTGATCGGCATCTTCTCCGTGTTCGCCGACCAGGCGTTCTCGGTCCAGCTCGGCATCGACCTCGGCTGGCAGCCGTACGCCGTCGTGGCTGCCGTCGCGATCGCCGTCCTGTCGCACTTCGACATCTCGGTCGCGGCCAAGGTGCTCGGTCTGGTGCTGGTCCTGGAGATCGCGGTCCTCGCCGGCACCGCCTTCACGGTGCTGTTCAAGGGCGGCGGCCCGGACGGCATCATCTGGGACTCGGTCAACCCGCTCAGCGCGCTGAGCACCAACGACGTCGCCGGCGGTGTCGTCGGGCTCGGCCTGCTCATGGCGTTCTGGTCGTGGGTCGGCTTCGAGTCGACGGCGATCTACGGCGAGGAGTCGAAGGATCCCAAGCGGATCGTCCCGCGCGCCACCCTGATCGCCGTGATCGGCATCGGCGTCTTCTACACCTTCATCTCCTGGATGACGGTCAGCGCCAACGGTGCCCAGCGCTCGGTGGAGCTGGCCTCGGGCCCCGCCCCGTTCGACCTCCTCTACGCACCCACCCGCGAGTACGTCGGCAGCTGGGCGGTGACCGCCTTCGAGTGGCTGGTCGTGTTCGGCTCCTTCGCCTGCGCCCTCGCGATCCACAACTCGGCGGCGCGCTACCTGTTCGCCTTCGGCCGGGACCGGCTGCTGTGGCACCGGATGGGCGAGGCCCACCCGCGGCACGCCTCCCCGTGGGTCGCCTCGCTCGTGCAGACCGGCTTCGCGGTCGTCCTGCTGGCGGTCTGCTGGGCGACGGACGCCGACCCGTACGCGACGCTCTTCGTGCTGGTCGCGATCCTGGCGACGATCTGCCTGCTCATCGTGCAGACGCTCTGCTCGGTCTCCACGGTCGTCTACTTCCACGTGAAGAAGGAGCACCCGGAGACCGCGCACTGGTGGCGGACGCTGACCGCCCCGATCATCGGCGGGCTGGGCATGCTGTTCGTGACCTACCTGATGCTGTCGAACATGAAGGCCGCGGCGGGTGCCGCCTCGGACACGTTGTTCTTCAAGCTGATCCCCTGGATCGTGGTGGGGCTCCTGGTGGGCTCGATGGCCGTCGCGGCGTACCTGCGCTCGAACCGGCCGCAGCTCTACGGCCGGATCGGCAGCACTGTCTTCGACGAGGTCCACGACACCGTCGTGTGAGCCCGGTCCGCCGGTCGCGAGCGAAGGAGGAGAAGGTGCCGGAGACCGAGAGCCAGCGCGTCCTGGTGACGGGCGGCAGTCAGGGCATCGGCGTGGGCATCGCCCGCTCGTTCGCCGCGACCGGGGCCCGGGTGGTGGTGACCGGCCGGAGCCCCGAGCGCCTGGCGGCGGCGCGGGAGCGCCTCGCTCGCGAGGGCGTGGCGGTCGACGTCCTGGTCGCCGACGTGGCGCACCGCGCGGGCTGTCACCGGATGGTGGCCGAGGCCGCCGACCTGCTGGGCGGGCTCGACGTGCTCTGCGCCAATGCGGGCGTCTATCCGGAGCGGCGGATCGAGGACCTGACCGAGGAGTCGGTGGACGAGGTGCTCGGCACCAACCTCAAGGGCACGATCTTCGCCGTCCAGGCGGCGGTGCCGCTCCTGGCCGCGTCGGGTCGCGGCCGGGTGGTCGTGACGACCTCGATCACCGGGCCCAGCACGGGCTATCCGGGCCTGGCCGTCTACGCCGCGAGCAAGGCGGCCCAGCTCGGCTTCGTCCGGACGGCGGCGCTGGAGCTGGCGCCGCACGGGATCACGGTGAACGCGGTCAGTCCCGGCGCCGTTCGCACGGAGGGACTGGCCGGGCTCGGCGCCGACGCCATCGAGGCGATGATCCGGGTGATCCCGGCGGGTCGCCTCGGGGAGCCCGACGACATCGGCGCCGCCGCGGTGTACCTGGCGAGCGCCGGGGCCGCGTTCGTCACGGGCCAGGAGCTCGTGGTCGACGGGGGGCAGGTGCTCCCGGAGCACCCGGACGCGGTCAGCGCTTGAGCCAGGCCTCGAGGGTGTGGCGGGTGTCGTCGATGTGCGCGGCCATGGTGCTCGCGGCCAGGTCGCCGTCGCCGTCGGCGATCGCGTCGAGGATGTCCTCGTGGCGGTCGTTGGCGTTCTCCTCCAGCCGACCGAAGATCGCGCCCACCGGTGCCCACATCCGGCGCCGGGCGTCGGCCACGGAGTCGTAGAGGGCGGGATTGCGCGCCACCCGGGCGATGCCCATGTGGAAGGCCGTGTCGAGGGTCTGGAACTCGATCACCTTGTGCGGGGTCTGGTCCTCCAGGGACGCCGTGAGCGCGGCGTCCATCTGGGTGAGCAGGGAGCGGAGGTCGGCCAGCTCCTTGGCACGGCGCCGCTCGGCGGCCAGCCGCGAGGCGGCGCCCTCGACGATCACGCGGAAGTCGAAGGCGTCGCGGACGGCGGCCTTGTTGGCCTTCATCATGCGCCGCGTCTCCGCGGCGTCGTAGGTCGGCGCCTGGACGATGAACCCGCCGCCCCGGCCACGCCGGACGACGATCAGCCCCTCGCGCTCGAGCACGGCGACGGCGGCGCGGACGACAGTGCGGGAGACGTCGAGCATCTCGGCGAGGTCGCGCTCCGAGGGCAGTCGGTCACCGGGGCGGAACTGGCCGCTCTCCATCGAGCGGCGCATCTGGTCGAGGACCAGTTCGTGCGCGGCGATCTGCCGCACGGGGGTCAGGCCGAGCGTGACCGGGTCCATGGCTGCCGTCCTCCTTCCTGGAGCCCGCGATGACAGCACTCCGAGACCGCACAGGCTAGCGGACCGGACGACCGGAAAGTCCGAATGTCTGGGCCAATCGGTCCTGGGGTGCCGCGACCGTGTCCGCGAAATAAAAGACCTAAAGACTTGACCTTTAGATCGAATGGCCCACAAACTGGACCCATCTTGTTCATCCGTCGGGAAGGGACCCGTTCGTGAGTCGCAAAGTCATCGTCACCGGCGGCGCCGGAGTCATCGGCCAGGCCATCTGCTGTCGTCTCGTCGAGGGCGGCTTCGCCCCGGTCGCGGCCGACCTGAAGGACGCCGTCGACGCCCTGGACCTCACCGACCCGGCGCTGGCCGGCGCGACCTCCGTGGTGATGGACGTGACCGACCGGGCGAGCGTCGAGCAGGCCGTGGCCGCCGCCGTCGCCTCGGGCGAGACGCTGCGCGGCGTCGTCAACTGCGCCGGGATCCTGCGCGACTCGTTCCTCGGCGAGCTCGACGAGGCCAAGCTGGACCTGATGTTCCAGGTGAACATCGCGGGTATGGCGCGGGTCACCGACGTCTGCGCGCCGCTGCTCACCGAGGGCAGCGCCATCGTCAACGTCGGCAGCCTCACCGGCCACTTCGGCCGCTTCCGCGGCGCCTCGGTGTACGGCGCCACGAAGGCCGGCATCGCGGCGTACACCCGCTACACCGCCGAGGAGCTCGCCGCGCGCGGCATCCGGGTCAACAACGTCGCCCCGGGCGTGATCCGGGCGCCGATGAGCCCGTCGATGGCCCGCGTCTCCGGCGGCGAGGAGGTCTCCGCGTCGTACGCGATGCTCAAGCGGATCGGCGAGCCGCACGAGGTCGCGGAGGCCGTGGAGTTCCTGCTCTCCGACCGGGCGTCCTTCATCACGGCGCAGACGCTGCTCGTCGACGGCGGGGTCGTCGCATGGTGACGGCGAGCGGACTCGAGACCGGGCCGGCGGCCGACGCCACCGGCCTCGACGTCGACGCGGCCAACGCCGAGGCCTTCGCCCGGCTCACCGCCGCGGACCCGTGGGTCGTCGACGTCCGGCCGGCCCGCGAGGTGATCCCCGGCTACACCGACGACCTCGTGCTCACGTCCGGGGCGCCCATGCCCTGGTCGGAGTACGTCGGCGGCCAGCGCGAGGCACTGATCGGCGGCGCTCTCTTCGAGGGCCTGGCCGCCACCCGCGAAGAGGCGATCGCCGGCTTCGAGAGCGGCGCGATCCGGGTCGGTGCCTGCCACGACTACGGCGCGGTCGGCTCGTTGGCGGGCATCTACACCGCCTCGATGCCGGTCTTCGTGGTGGAGAACCGGACCCACGGCAACGTCGGGTTCTGCAACTTCTACGAGGGCAAGGAGCCGCGTCGGCTCAACTACGGCTGCTACGACGAGGGCGTCCACGAGCGGCTCCTGCACGTCAACGAGGTGCTGGCGCCGGTCGTCGGCGAGGCGATCCGGCGGCAGGGCGGCATCGCCCTCAAGCCGCTCATCGCCCGCGCGCTGCGGATGGGCGACGAGGTGCACAGCCGCAACGCGGCCGCCTCGGTGCTGTTCAACCGCGAGATCCTGCCCGCGGTCCTCGACATGATCCAGGAGGGGGTGCCGCACGTCCGGGAGACGATGCTGCACCTCGCCGAGAACGACTACTTCTTCCTGCGCCTGTCGATGGCGGCGTCCAAGGCCAGCGCGGACGCGATGAAGGACGTCGCCGGGTCCACCCTGGTCTCGGCCATGGCGTTCAGCTGCCGCGGCTTCGCGATCAAGGTCGCCGGGCTCGGCGACCGGTGGTTCGAGGGCCCGCCGCCGATCCACCAGGGCAAGCTCTTCGCCGGGCACACCGAGGACGAGATCACCTGGATGGGCGGGGAGTCCCCGATCACGGAGACGGTCGGTCTCGGCGGATTCGCCCAGGCCTGCGCGCTGTCGCTGCAGGACTACCAGGGCGGCTCGCCCGAGGTGATGATCGAGCGCAACAAGGAGATGTACGAGATCACCCACGGGGAGAACCCGGACTACCGGATCCCGCTCTTCTCGTTCCGGGGGACTCCGACCGCGGTCGACGTGCGCAAGGTCCTCGCGACCGACATCCTGCCCGTGATGGACGTCGGCCTGGCCGGTCGCGACGGCGGTCAGATCGGCGCCGGCGTGATCCGCGCGCCGCGGGCCTGCTTCGAGGCGGCCCAGGCGGCGCACGCCGACCGTTATGACCGAGACTGAGCCATGCACGAGGCGATGCACGAGAACGCACGCGGGACCAGCCTGACCTACGCCGGCGAGGTCGCGGTCGTGACCGGCGCGGCGGGTGGGATCGGCGCGGCCACCGCGACGCTGCTGCTCGACGCCGGGCTCACCGTGCTCTGCCTGGACCGGGTGGTCCCCGACGGCAACGGCGGATACGACGGACGGCGGCGCTGCGCGGCGGTCGACGTGACGGACGCCAACGGCCTCGGCGCCACGCTCGACCGACTGCGTGCCGGTCTCCCGCTCTCGTACGTCGTCAACTGCGCCGGGATCCTCGACGAGACCGGGTTCGCCGGCGCCGGCTCCGAGAGCTGGCTGCGCACGCTGGACGTCAACCTCGTGGGCGCCTACCGGGTGCTCGACGCGGCCGGGCCGCGGTTCGCCGCGGCGGGCGGCGCGGTGGTCAACGTCGGGTCGATCGAGGCGCACCGGGTGATCGCGCTCAGCAACCCCGACCCCAACCCCGCCTATGCGGCCTCCAAGGCCGGGCTCGCGATGCTCACCCGCACGGCGGGCCGGGCGCTCGCGGCCCGGGGGGTACGGGTCAACACGGTCTCGCCGGGCTTCGTCGCGACCGCGATGGCCGCGGCGCACGGCACCGCCGCGCAGCTGCCGCCGGCGCTGGCCGCCCGGGTGCCGCTCGGCCGGTTCGCCCGCGCCGACGAGGTCGCCGCGGCGATCGCCTTCCTGCTGGCCGACCAGGCGTCGTACGTGACGGGGGCGGACCTGCGCATCGACGGCGGGTTCGAGCTGACATGAGCACCGGACCGACGGGGATCCCGTCCCTCCCGCTGGTCGCCGGGCCCGGCGCCGTGGCCGACGAGATCTCGCTCGGGCGGGTCACCCGGACCGGCTCGTGGGCCGAGCTCGGCGAGGGCACCTTCGCCGCCGCGCGCCGCGCGCTGGCCGAAGGGCGGTCCGAGGACGCCGCGCGGCTGGTCGAGGTGTCGCTCCTGGAGGCCGACGAGCTGCGTGACGTCTACGGCAGCTGGCCGGGCACGACGGTGGCCTGGGTGCGCGAGCGCGGTATCGACCCGGCGGTGCTCGCGGCCGAGGAGGCGCGGCTGCGCCGGCTCCTGGGCCAGGGTCCCGAGGACGGCATCGCCGCACGCTGGGGCGACTACGTCGCGAGCGCCGAGCACGCGGCGACGCTGTGCCGCACCGGCGGCATCGCCGACGCCGACGCCGCGGTGGAGGCGGCCCGCGTCTGCTGGCAGGGCATCCACGACGACGCCGTCGACCTCGTGTCCGGCATGATCGACGTGGCCGTCCGGCTGGTCGGCGAGGACGCCCTCGGCGAGTTGTGGGACCACCTGATGGCCGACTGGTACGACGTCCACGAGCGCCGCTACGCGCTGGCGAGCCAACCCTGGACCGAGTCGGCGCGGCAGCTCGCCGTCGCTGTCTTCGACGGCTTCCACGCCCACCTGACCGGCCCCGACCGCAGCGGCGCGGTCGAGGTGATCGAGGAGCCGGACCGGATCGGCTTCCGCTTCGCCCCCTGCGGCTCCGGCGGTCGCTCGCTGGCCGCGGGCATCACCGGCGGCAGCCCGCGGGCGGCGGCGCCGTACGGCTTCGCTGTGACGACGCAACCGCACGACTGGGCATGGAACAAGGTGGGCGTCTGCTCCTACTGCGTCCACTGCTGCCAGCTCAACGAGGTGATGCCGATCGACCGGCTCGGCTACCCGACCCGGGTCATCGACGCGCCGACCTGGCCGGCCACCGAGGAGAACCCGTCCTGCACCTGGTGGATCTATCGCGATCCCGCGCTGGTGCCGGACGCTGTCTATGAGCGGGTCGGCCGCAGTCCCCGACGCCGCCCGAGCGCGGAAGGAGGGACGCGATGAGCGTCGCGCTGACCCAGTTGGAGGTGCCCGACTACGACCTCGGGCTCCGCGGCAAGCTGGTGCGCACCGAGAAGCTGGACGGCGACGGGCTCACGTTCTGCACGATCGTGCACGGCCTCTCGCTCACAGACGAGGTCACGGACACCCCGACCAGCAGCGCCGCCAACGGCTATCCCGACGCCCGGGTCCGAGTCGACCCCGACACCGTGGTCGAGCTGCCCTGGCGCACCGGCACCGTGACCGCCGCCATCGGCGACCTGGTCGACGCGGACGGCGTACCGATCCCGGCATCGGCGCGCGGCCTGCTCGGCCGCCTGGTCGGCCGGTACGCCGAGCTCGGGCTGGAGCCGGTGCTCGGCTTCGAGTACGAGCTGTGGATCGAGGACGCCGCGACCCGCGCCCCGCTCGGCCGCACCGAGAACGCCTACAGCCTGACCCGGCTGCGGGAGACCGAGGCGGTCGCGGCCGACTTCGTCGACCGGATGGAGCAGATCGGGGCGCCCGTCGAGGCGTTCCACGCCGAGCTCGGCCCGGGCTTCTTCGAGTTCGCGCTCAAGCCGCAGCCCGCGCTGCGGGCCGCCGACGGCGCCGCCCGCGCCCGCCAGTACTTCCGCGACCTGTGCGCGGAGCGCGGCCTGCGGGCCACCTTCATGGCCAAGCCGTACGGCGACCGCTCGGGCGCCGGCGGGCACGTCCACTCGAGCCTGGCCCGGGACGGCCGCAACGTCTTCGCCGAGCGCCCCGGGGAGGTCTCGCCGCTCGCGCAGGGCTACCTGGCGGGGATGCTGGCGACGATGGGCGACCTGACCGCGCTGGTTCTCCCGTTCGTGAACTCCTACAAGCGGCTCGACAAGGAGATGTTCGTCGCCGAGTCGGCCACCTGGGGCCTCGACGACCGGAGCACCGCGCTGCGGGTCCTGGTCGACTCGGTCCCGGGCGCGCGGGTCGAGCACCGCCGCCCGGGCGCGGACGCCAGTCCCTATCTGGTCGCCGCGGCCCTGCTCGGCGGCGGCCTGGCCGGGATCGACGAGGGTCTCGCGCTGCCGCCGGCCGGACCGCGCGCCGACGCCGAGCCGCTGCCGGCCGACCTGCGGTCCGCCGCCGACCGGCTCGAGGCGTCGTACCACGCGAAGGCCGTGCTGGGCGAGGACTTCGTCGCGGGCTACGCCGCGACCCGCCGCAACGAGGCCGACCGCTACGAGCACTGGCTGCGCACCACCATCACCGACTGGGAACTTCGACGCTACGGAGAGCACCTGTGAACCATCCCGCTGGCCCGATCGTGGACCTCGACACCTTCGAGGACCTCGCCCGTCGCGGCGAGGTCGACACCGTCATCTGCGCCGCGCCCGACCCGTACGGTCGCCTGGTCGGCAAGCGGCTGACGATCGACGCCTTCCGCACCCTGTGCCTTGAGGGGCAGGGTGTGAACGCGAGCAGCTTCGTCTTCGCCGTCGACCTGGAGATGAACCCGCTGGACCTGCCGGTGTCGAATGCCGACAACGGCTGGGTGGACATCCGGCTGGTGCCGGACCTGGCGACGCTGCGGCGGGTGCCGTGGGAGCCGCATGCGCTCATGGTCATCTGCGACGCCTACCAGGGGGACGCCGACGTCCTGCTCCCGGTGGCGCCGCGCACGATCCTCAAGCACCAGCTCGCCCGTGCCCGGGAGCACGGGCTGGCCTTCCAGTTCGCCTCGGAGCTGGAGTTCTTCGTCGCGGCCGTCTCGCCGGCCGAGGCCTGGCAGGCCGAGTACCGCAATCTGCGGATGCTCTCGGACTATCGGTCGGACTACCAGGTCGTCCAGGGCGGGCGGGACGAGTGGTTCGTGCACCAGATCCGCCAGGACATGCCGAAGTTCGGGGTACCCGTCGAGTCTTCCAAGCCGGAGTGGGGCCTGGGCCAGCAGGAGATCACCCTCGACTACTGCGAGGCCCTCGAGATGGCCGACCGGCACGTGCTCTTCAAGCACGGCATCAAGGAGCTGGCCCACCGCGCGGACCTGACCGTCACCTTCATGGCCAAGCCCAAGATCGACGAGGTCGGCTCGTCGTGTCACCTGCATGTGAGCATGTGGGACGCCGAGGACGGCTCACCGCTGTGCTGGTCGGAGGAGACCGGCGGCATGTCGCCGCGGTTCGGCTCCTTCGTCGCCGGGCAGCTGGCCCACGCCGTCGAGCTCGGTCTGCTGTTCGCGCCGACGGTCAACTCCTACAAGCGCTACCTGCCCGACCAGTTCGCGGGCACCGCGATCGCGGTCGGCCACGACAACCGCTCGTGCGCCTTCCGACTGGTCGGGCGCGGCGCGTCGTACCGGGTGGAGAACCGGATCCCGGGCGCCGACGTCAACCCCTACTACGCCTTCAGTGCCACCATCGCCGCCGGCCTGGCCGGGATCGAGGCCGGCGATCCGACGCCGCCGGTGTTCGCCGGCAACGCCTGGGGCAACCGGTCGGTCGAGGTGATGACCTCGTCCCTGCACGACTCGGTCGAGCGGTTCTCGCACTCGAAGCTCGCCCGGTCCGCCTTCGGCGACGAGGTGTTCGAGCACCTGCACGCGTCGGCCGCGGCCGAGCTCGCCTCCTTCGAGTCCGGTGCCGTCACCGACTGGGAGGTCAAGCGCTACTACGAGCGCGTCTGAGCCGCGCCCGTCCGAACCGACCGCACGACACCACACGCACGCCACGACACCGACGATCGGAGCCGTCATGCCCCAGCCGCTGCACCCCCTCGCCCAGAAGCTCATCGACGACGCCCACGCCTCGCCGCGCCCGAACGCGCACCTGCTGCCGGTGGCGGAGGCCCGGGCCAACTTCGACGGCGACCTCGGCGGCCTCGCCAAGCCCCCGGTCGCCCGGGTGGTCGACGTCGTCGTCCCGACCCGGGACGGCGCGGAGCTGCCGGGACGCCTGTTCCTCCCGGACGGCGCGGGCGACCTGCCGCTGACCGTCTACTTCCACGGTGGCGGGTGGCTGCTGGGCAGCATCGAGTCGCACGAGACGACGACCCGGCTCCTGGCGCTGGCCTCGGGTGCCGCGGTCCTCAGCGTGGGCTACCGGCGCGGGCCGGAGTCCCGCTTCCCGACCGCCGCCGAGGACGCGTACGACGCGGTCGTCTGGGCGGCCGAGCCCGGTCACCTGCCCGGGGTCGACGTGACCCGGATCGCCGTCGCCGGCGACAGCGCCGGCGGCAACCTCGCCGCGGCCACGGCCCTCGCGCTGCGCGCGTCGGGTGCTGTCGCCCTGCGTCACCAGCTGCTGGTCTACCCGGTCACGACCTGCGACCTGAGCATCGGCTTCGACGCCGACTACGAGGGCATCATGCTCTACCGCGACGAGCTGCAGTGGCACCAGGACAACTACCTGGCCTCGCCCGCCGACGCGACCGACCCGCGGGTCGCCGTACTCGACGCCGACCTGGCCGGCCTTCCCGAGGCGACGGTGGTCCTGGCCGAGTGCGACCCGATCCGCCCGCAGGGCGCACTCTTCGCGAAGGCGCTGGCCGACGCGGGCGTCCCGGTCGAGGTGTGCGAGACGCCGGGCATGATCCACGGCTTCTTCGGCCTGGAGGAACTGTTCCCGACCGCGGTCGACTCGATGCGCTTCGCCGGCGAGCGGCTCGCGGCGGCGTTCTCGCGGGACGGCTCCTGATGACCGCCGCCGGCCGCACCGCGCTCGTCACCGGGGCGGGCGGCGGGATCGGGGCGGCGATCGTGCGCCGCCTGGTCGCCGACGGGATGCGGGTGCGCGCGACCGATGTCCGTCCCGTCGCTGAGGTGGCCCTGCCGGAGGGGGCGGAGTACGTCCCCTTCGACCTGCTGTCCGGGGATCCCCGCGACCTGCTCGCCGGCTGGGACAGCCTGGACCATCTCGTGAACGCGGCCGGGGTCGCCCTCTTCGACGACGACGGCTCGTTCCTGGAGACCTCCGAGGAGGTCTGGGAGACGACGATGGGCGTCAATCTCCATGCCCTGCGCCGGCTGACCGCCGCGGCGGTCCCCCTGGTGCGCAACGGCCGTGGGCGCAGCATCGTGCACGTGGCCAGCACCGCCGGCGTCCGTGGCATGGACTCTCCGCTCGACGCCTACCAGGTGAGCAAGGCCGCGGTGGTCTCGCTCTCGCGCTCGCTGGCGCTCCAGCTGGGGCCCGAGGGCATCCGCTGCAACACGGTGTGCCCGGGCGCCGTGCTCACGCCGATGATCGACTTCCTGTACGAGCGCTCGCCCGAGCGCCGCCTCGACATGGAGAGTCGGACGCCCCTGCGCCGCCTCGGCCTGCCGGACGACATCGCCGGCGCCGTGGCCTTCCTGCTCTCCGACGACGCCGCCTTCGTGACCGCGACCGATCTGGTCGTGGACGGCGGCTGGACGGCCCAGATCAAGTAGCGCCGGCCGGTCCGGCCGGCGTGACGGACGTCGCCCGCGCGGCGTCCGGCACACCTTGACACCCTCACAAAAGACCCAAACAATAGACCAATAAGCCTTTGACCAGGCTCGTGATGGAGGAGACAGCGGTGAACTCAGCAGCACCCGCGCACCGGGCACCGGGACACCGGGTCGCGATCATCGGGGCCGGCTTCAGCGGCATCGCCGCTGCCGTCGCGCTGAGCCGGCGCGGCATCGACTACGTCGTCTTCGAGTCGGCCGAGGGCATCGGCGGCACCTGGTGGAAGAACCGGTACCCCGGGGCCGAGGTCGACCTGGAGTCGCACGTCTACTCGTTCTCCTTCGAGCGCAGCGACTGGACCCGCACCCACGCCGGGTGGCAGGAGCTCCAGCGCTATCTGGAGGACACCGCCGCGAAGTGGGGCGTGACCCCACGCGTCCGGCTGAACACGAAGGTGGAGGAGGTCCGCTGGGACGAGGCCTCCGCGACCCACACCCTACGGACCGCCGACGGCGACGAGCACGGGCCGTTCGTCGCGGTGATCAGCGCCGTGGGCTTCCTCAACATCCCCGCCGTTCCGCCCTTCGCGCGCGGCGAGACCGCCTTCGAGGGCGACCTCTGCCACACCTCCACCTGGCCCGAGGGCCTGAGCATGGACGGCCGCTCGGTCGCCGTCGTCGGTACCGGGAGCTCGGCGGTCCAGATCATCCAGGAGGCCGCCCGCGCGGCCCGCGAGGTGAAGATCTTCCAGCTCGAGCCCAACTGGCTGCTGCCCAAGGACGCGCGGGAGTTCACCCCGCGTGAGCGCCGGCTCAACCGGCTCGCCCCGGTCTACGCGTGGCGTCGGCTGCGCCTCTACCTCGACTACGACCTGCGCCAGTTCCGCTCCGGCCATGCCCGCGTCGGCGGCCGCGCGAACACCCGGCGCAAGCAGGCGTCCCTCGAGTTCCTGCGCACGTCGCTGGCCGGTCACCCCGAGCTCATCGAGCACGCCACCCCGAACTTCCCCTTCGAGGCCCGGCGCACCGTCATCAGCGACACCTACTACCCGGCCCTGCTCGACCCCAAGGTCACCCTGGTCCCGCACGGCGTCAAGGAGCTCACCCGCACGGGCGTCGTCGATGCCAACGGCGACGAGCACGACCTCGACCTGGTCGTGTTGGCGACCGGCTTCGACGCGGCCAACTACCTCGGCAACTTCCGGGTGTACGGCGAGGGTGGCCGCTCGCTGCACGACCACTGGCAGGGCGAGCCCGAGGCGTTCCTCGGCCTGATGGTCCCCGGATTCCCGAACTTCTTCATGATGTACGGCCCCAACACCAACTCGATCCCGCTCGTGCACTTCTACGAGGCGCAGGCCAGGTTCGCGGCGAGCCTGATCGCCCGCCTCGACGGCGAGCACCGCCGGATCCGGCTGCGCGAGGACGCCATGCGCCGGTTCAACAGCTGGATCCAGCGCCGGCTGCGGCGCACCGTCTGGGCCGCGACGGACAACTACTTCCAGGCCGGCAGCGGCAAGATCGTCTCCCAGTGGCCGGAGGGGCCGACCGCGTACATCCTCGCCACGCGGCTGCTGCGCCGGTGGGCGGTGCGGGTCGACTGACGAGGGCTGCCTCGGTCGGATCACGACTCGCCGATAGAACGCTGCCGGTGGCCAGTCGGCCGAGCACCCCGATCACTGCAGGTCGACCCCATCCACCCGGAGCCGGTTCGCATCGAGTGGCCGGCTATGCCGACAGACCCGCGGCCAGGCAGGCGCGCTCGAGCTCGGCGAGTTCGTCGGGCGGCAAGGTCGTCAGGGGCGCTCGTACGAATGTGGACCCCATCGGAATGCGGCCGAGGAGTCCGAGCACCGTCTTCATCCGGTTGTGCTGATCCAGGAAGGGCTGCCGGTAGCAGGCTGCCGCCAGCGGGTAGATGCGATCCCAGAGGTCGCGAGCCCGGTCGAGGTCACGGTTCTGCACCATCGTCCACAACTCGGCCTGGAGATCGCCCACGATGCTCCCGTGTGCGGAGAGCACGCCGTCGCTCCCGACGACGAGTGAGGACAGGAGCGAACGGCTGAAGCTGCTCAGGACGGACACGTCGGGCCGCACCTCCTTGACGGCGCGGTAGGTGTCCTCGTACTCCACGATGTCGTAGGACCATTCCTTGACCGCGGTCACGTTGGGGATCCGTGCGAGGATCTCCAGCACGGTGGCGGCCGTCATGGTGAGCGGTGAGCTGACGGCGTACTTGAAGATGATCAGCGGCACGTCGACCGCTTCGGCGATCGTCTCGTAGTGCGCGACCTGGGTGCGTGGGTGGCTCGGTCCACCCCCGGCGAACGTCCCAGAAGGGAACAGCAGGAGGGCCCGCGCGCCGGCGTCGACCGCGAGCCGCGCCTGTCGAGCCGCCCGAGCGCTGCCGTCCTCGTAGATGCCGGCGACCACGCCGATGTCGTCACCCAGGCTCGTGGCGACGGCGCCGATGAGCCGCTGCCTTTCGTCATCATCAAGCGTCGCCACCTCCGACGCGTGTGCCGTGGTCGTGATCCAGCGCACGCCGTCGATGCCAGCCAGCCAACGGACATGGTCGCCCAGGGCCGTCCAGTCGATCGCGCCATCGGCGAGCATGGGGGTCAGGTGGGCCGGAATCACCCCGGAGATCGGCGGCGCGTGCCTCATCGGACGCTGCACACGAAGTCCCACACGAGCTGCCACGTCTCCTGCGGATGCGACAGGTTCGGACTATGGCTCGCGTCCATCTCACTCACGCGCACCTCGCTCGCGAACGAGGCCGCCAACAGCGAGGCCCAGCCAGGCTCGACCAGCGGATCACGCAGACCCGCGATGATGTGCACCGGAATCGTGACATCGACGAGTGAGGCCGGGAACGGATCGGCCGGCCGCGCGACCTGGTGCGCCGGTGCGGGTTTGTGGTGCGGGGCCATCATGCTCTGGAAATGACCCGGCGCCTTGGCCCAGGCGACCCGCTCGCCCAGGTAGGCATGCCAACCCACGAACGGCTCTGTGACCAGGCGCATCAGCCGGTCCATGTCGGCCGTGGTGCCGTCGAACGTACCCAGCTCCCGCAGCGCGAGCGGAGTGCGCCAGGGACCGCCCGTACCGGAGATCGTCGTGACCGATGCCAACCGCTCGTCCGCCTGGGGCAGCTCGAGGGCGCGCAGCGCGACGGAACCTCCGAAGGAGTTGCCCACCAGGTGCACCCGACCGGTGATCCCGACGTGGTCGAGCAGGTCGAACACCGCAAGTGCACGGAATCCGTAGGGTGACCGATCGAGGAAGACCGCCTTGTCGCTGCCCCCGAATCCGAGCAGGTCCGGCGCGATGACGCGGACGTCGGCCGGCAGATGAGCGAACGTCCGCTGCCACGTGACATCGGCGCTGGCACCCCACGCTCCGTCATGGAGCAGGACGACCACCTCGGCGGCTTCGCCCACCTCGTTGTCGAGGAAGCGGATACGGAACGACCCGACCGTCGCGAACCTCTCGACCATGCCAGGGGGAGCGACATTCATGCGGACTCCTCTTGTCTGTCGTGTCCGCGCAAGGCGAACTGGGGATAGCCGCCCGCGGCCTCCTGGCGGAGTAGGGCGGAGAAGCGATCGAGCCCGCCGACGTAGAACATGAACACGCGAGGCTTGCCCGGGATGTTCGCGCCGAGGTACCAGGACTCCGCCCGGGGATAGAGGGTCGCGTCAGCGGCTTCGCGCACCGTCTCGGCCCAGCCGTCGACGGCTTCCCGGCGCGGTTCGACCCATGTCGACCCCGCGGACGTGGCGCTCTCGATCAGGCCGGCCAGCCACTCGACGTTGACCTCCGTGTGCAGGGCAATGTTCGTGAAGGCGGCTGGACTGCCGGGACCGTTGACCAGGAACAGGTTCGGAAAGCCCGCCGTCGCCATGCCGAGCAGCGTGCGGGGACCGTCCGCCCAGGCATCCTGAAGGGTCTCGCCGCGCACGCCGCGGATGTCGATGCGGGACAGGGCGCCGGTCACAGCGTCGAAGCCGGTCGCGAGCACCAGGTCGTCGAAGGTGAAGTGGCGGTCCCGCGTCCGCAGGCCGTCAGCGGTGATGGCCTCGATCGGGTCGGCCCGGACGTCGATCAGGCTGACGTCGTCGCGGTTGAAGGTCTCGTAGTACTCGATGTCGACGGGCGGGCGCTTGGCGGCATAGGGGTGATCGTGCGGCACCAGCAGTTCGGCGACCTCGGGCCGCGTCACCGTCTGGCGGATCTTGTCGCGGATGAACTCGGCCGCGGTCTCGTTGGCGTCCTCGCTCGTGCTGAGATCGGCGAACGCGGCCCGAAACGCCAGGCCACCGCCCTGCTCCCACATGAGTTCGTAGACCTCGCGCCGTTGCTCCTCGGTGACCTCCAGCGCCGATCGCGCGCTGATCTCTGGCGTGCGCGGCGGGAAGCCGGCCTTGGATTCGCGGGCCAACCGGCGACGCTCGCGGTACGTCGCGCGCACCTGCGCCAGCTGCTCAGAGGTCATCGCGCAGTTGCGCGCGGGCACGCTGTAGTTGGGAGTCCGCTGGAACACATGGAGGTGCTCCGCCTGCCGGGCGATGAGCGGGATCATCTGGATCCCGGTCGAACCGGTGCCGATGATGCCGACGCGGCGGCCCGTGAAGTCCACCGGTTCCTCGGGCCACTGGGCCGAGTGCAGCACCCGGCCGACGAAGTCGTCCAGGCCCGGCAGGTCGGGACGGTAGGGCTGCGACAGAGGGCCGGTGGCCATGACCACGAAACGGGCGCGGTAAGTGTCGTCGCCGGTTCCCACCGTCCACTCGTGCTCGGCCTCGTCGAAGACGGCGCTGCGTACCTGCGTGTCGAAGTCGATCAGCTCGCGCAGCTCGAACCGGTCGGCCACGTGGTTGAAGTAGGCCTCAAGTTCCGGCTGGGAGGCATAGCGCTCCTTCCAGTCCCACTCGTTCTCGAGCTCGGAGGAGAAGGAGTAGGAGTAGTCAACGCTGTCGATGTCGCAGCGAGCACCCGGATAGCGGTTCCAGAACCACGTGCCGCCGACCCCGCTTCCGGCCTCGAGCACCCGGACGGACAGCCCCTTGGCCCTCAACAGAAAGGCTGAGTACAAGCCCGCCATTCCAGCGCCGACGATGACGACGTCGACGCGGCGCAGATTCGCCATGGTGGTGTCCTCACTCACTCTTGCGGCCACAGCGCGGTCGTCAGCGGCTCGAGTTCTAGCCGCTGGGTGAATTCCGGCAGCAGGTCGCGGACCTGAGCCAGCAGCTCTGCCTCGTCGAGACCGGTCAGACGACCTTCGTCAACGACGCGCTCGCCGTCGACGAAGACCGTCGAGACAGTCGCCCCAGTGGCGGAGTACACGAGGTTCGACACGGGGTTGTGCAGAGGGACCCACGCGGGCGCGTCGGCGTCGAACAGCACGAGGTCTGCTCGTTTCCCGACCTCGAGCGATCCCAGGTCATGACTGCGACCGATCGCCCGGGCGGCATTGATCGTGGCCATCTCCAGGGCGGTCTCCGGCGGCATGACTCGGGGGATCAGCCGGACCTCCTTGTAGCCGCACGTCGCGAGGAACATCTCGCGCACCATGTCGACCGATCCCGACGACGCGTGGTCGCAGCCGAGCCCGATGTTGACACCGTCGGCCAGCATCTCCGGGACCATGCCCATCTTGATCACGCCGTAGCCGTTGTGCATGCTCGAGCTCGGATTCAGCGTCACGCTGCTCCCGGAGTCACGGATCAGCCGCACCTCGTGCGGCTCCAGCCAACCTGCGTGCGCGATCAACGTTCGCGGGCCCAGAGCACCAAGGCGATCGAGCCGTTCGATCTCGGGCTCGCCGAACTTGCCGATCGAGGAGTCGTGTGTCGACTGCGCGAAGCAGGCGTGCATCTGGAGAACCGCGTCGTGCTCCGCGCTGACCGCCAGCAATCCGCCGATGAGCTCATCGCTGGAGTTGTTGAGCCCGCGGAAGGAGACCGACACGTCGACACGGCCGCCGAGCTCGCCCCGGTAGGACTCGATCAGAGCGCCGGCCTCGTCGGCGGCCTGCTCGGGAGTCGAGATCAGCTCGGCCGGGATAGCACCGAACTCCGATCCCGCCAGGTCGAACGCGCTCCTGGCCAGCACTGCGCGGATGCCGACCGGCGCGATGCCGGTCAGGGTGCTGTGCGGGTGCACGTTGCCGGGGTCGACGAAGCACGTCGTGCCGTGTCGCAGCATCTCCCGGGCGGCGAGGCGGGCACTCAGCTCGACGTCAGACGCCGACAGAGCCGCCTCGTAGGGGTACATGCGCTGGACGAGGAACTCTCGTGCGTTCGCCTCGTCGGCCAGCCCGCGCGCCAGGTGGAAGGAGGAGTGCAGGTGCAGATCGATGAAGCCGGGGGTGACGACGGCGCCCCGCGCGTCGTGACGCCGTGCGATGACGGCGTCACCCAGGGTGGCGGCTACCTCGTCGGCCTTGCCGATCGCGACGATGCTCCCGTCGCGCACCGCGACGGCCGCGCCGGCGATGACCCGGCGTCGGTCGTCGACAGTGATGAGACTGCCGATGTTGTCGATCAGTAGGTCGATCGGGCCAGACATGGCGGTCACGGGATCAGCGCGCCGTCAGGACCGACGTAGTCCAGGTCGGCCGCCACCTTGATCTCCAGGAGAATGTTCTCCTCGGCCGACTCTGGAGCGAGGGCCGAGCGGTGGGCGACGCCGCGCGGGATCACGAGCGCCTGCCCCGACCGCAGCACGTGCGTGCCGAGCTCGGTCTCCCAGCGCAGCGCGCCCTGGATGCAGATGATGATCTCGCTGTGGTCGACACTGCGGTGCCAGAAGCCCATGTCCTCGTGGCTGCGCTTGGAGATGTCGAGCTTCGCGGCCGAGGAGTACAGCACCCGCAGCGGCGCACCGTCGGCCTTGTTGTAGTTGTCCGGCGAGATGCTCGGATGGTTGATATCGAAGACCGTCAACATGCGGTCTGCTTCGGCACCTGCGATCGGTGCGGCCGGGCGGATGATGGAAATGCGGCTATCACCGTTGGTGATCACTTCGCGGGTCGGAACCGTGGGCGCGGTGGCCATGGTGGTCGTGTCTCCTCGAGAGTCGTTCATGGGTGGGTCAGGGTGGGGGAACCGTCGACGCCGGCACGGTCGGGCCGGGCAGGCGCTCCAGGCGGCTGCTTGACCAGCAACCGGTAGAGCTCGGTCCGCAGGTGTGCGAACTCCGGTAGGTCGCGCGTGGTGGTCTGGCTGCGGGGCCACGGCAACGCGTTGACGATCTCGGATCGCACGCCGGTCGGTCGGCCGCCGAGGACGACGATGCGGCTCGACAGGTAGACGGCCTCGTCGATGTCATGGGTGACGAACAGGATCGTCACCCCGAACTCGTCTCGAACCCGCAGCACCAGGTCCTCGAGCTCGAACCGGGTCTGCGCGTCGACCGAGGCGAACGGCTCGTCCATGATCAGGATCGATGGCTCGTAGGCCAGCGCGCGGGCGATCGCCACGCGTTGCTGCATGCCCCCGGACAGCTGCCACGGATACCGCGACGGCACATCGGCCAAGCCCACCGATTCCAGGGCTGCGTCGACACGGCGACGCTTGCGCGGATCACGACGGGCCGAGCGACCGATCGGGAACTCCACGTTCTTACGCACCGACAACCACGGCATGAGGGAGCGTGAGTAGTCCTGGAAGACGACGCCCACCTCTCTCGGTGGTTTGGTCACCTCCGTGCCCAGTACCGAGACCGACCCGGCGGTGGGCGCCATCAGTCCGGACAGGCATTTCAGCAGCGTGGTCTTGCCTGCGCCCGACGGCCCGACGGCCCGACGATCGCGGCGAGCTCGCCGCGATCGACGGCGAAGCTGACGTCGCCCAGCGCCTCGTAGGTGGCGCGGCCGGAGCCGTAGGTCTTGCCCAGGTGCGAGACTTCGACGACGGGCATGTCATCGCTCCATTCGTTGTGACTGCCAGTACCAGCGAAGGACCAGCCGTTCGAGAAGGACGTAGCAGCAGTTCAGGACGACGCCGAGGAGACCGAGGAGGATGATCCCCGACCACATGTCGGGGATGGCGAAGCTGCGCTGCGAGATCAAGATGAAGTAGCCCAGGCCGTTCGTCGACGCGACCATCTCGCTGACGACGATCAGGATGATCCCCAGCGAGAGAGCTGAACGGATGCCGGCCGAGATGCTCGGCCCGGCTGCCGGGATCACGACACGGAGCACGTATCGGGCCCGGCCGACGCCGAAGGTCTGCATCGTGGCACGCAAGGTCGAGTGCACACCGCGCACTCCCTCGACGGTGTTGAGCAGGATCGGCCAGACGGCGCCGAACACGACGATGACGATCTTCATCTGGTCGCCGATGCCGACGGCAAGGATCGCTGCCGGGATCAGCGCGGCCGGCGGGATCGCGCGGAGGAACTCCAGGTACGGGTTCACGGCGCGGTAGGCGATCGGGACCAGACCGATGAGCGTCCCGAGGCCGATCCCTAGGACGGCGGCGACCAGTAGGCCGATCCCCATGCGTCGTAGGCTGGGCAGCACGTCGGAGCTCCACCGCTCGAACAGCCACAGGTCCTGGAAGGAACCCCAGATGCGTTCCGGTGCGGGGAAGTAGATCGACGTCGCATGGGCGGCGAGGTTCCACCACAGCACGACCAGAAGAACGGGGACGATCGCCGGGGAGAGGAGAAGCGCGATCTTGCGCACGCCGCTCACCGTGGCCCGTTCCGATGTGCCGAGTGCCAGTGCAGCGTGGCCCGTTCCACCCGCTGGAAGAGCGCATTGACTCCCCAGCCGAGCAGTCCCGTCACCGCGATCAAGGTGTGCATCCGGTCGGTTGCCCCGCTGCTCTGCGCCACGAAGATCTCCCGGCCGAGCCCTTCCATTCCGACGATGATCTCGAGCGTGACGCAGAGGATCAGGCTGACCGAGGCGCCGATGCGGAAACCGACAGCCATGGAGGGCAACGCGCTCGGCAGAGCGATGCGCCACCGCGTCGCGACCGGACCGAGGTTCAAGGTCGCGGCGACGTCCTTGAGCACCGGATCGGTGCCCAGGACGCCGTAGATCGTCTGCACGATCATCGGCCAGAACGCCGTGTAGGCGGTCAGGAGGATCTTGGTCGAGTCCGTCGCTCCGTAGAGCAGGAGGAACAGCGGCAGGATCGCGACCGACGGGATAGGCCGGAAGAACTCGATGAGGCCGGACACGGCCCGGTAGAGGCCGGCGCTCGACCCGAGCAGCACACCCAGGACGGCGGCCAGGAGCACCGCGATGATCAGGGAGACGATCCAGGTGCTCAGGGTCGCCCAGACCGCGGACCACAGCACGGCCGACCCCACGAGATCGACGAAGGCCGTGCCCAGTGCTGCCGGGCTCGGAAGAACTGCCGCACCCACCAGACCCGTCTCGGTCGTAGCCATCCAGATCAAGAGGATGGCCGCGCCGAAGACCACGGCTGGACCATTGACGACCCGGCGAAGTCTCGCGGCCGCCCCCGAGGGCGCGGTGATCAAGTCACTCACGAACGACGTCGTCATAGGAAGGCGCCGAGTCTTCGTCCATCAGACCGAACGTGACCATCAGGTCGACCATGAACTGGAAGTCCGAGTCCGACATGGTGTCGGTGGCCCACTGGGGGAGGTTCATCGCCTGCAGGATCGGTTCCGGGATGTCCAGATAGCTCGAGATCGCCTCGCGCGCCACGGCGGGGTCGTCGATAGCCAGTTGCTGCGCCTCGTAGATGGCCGTCTGGAAGCGCTCGACGGCCTCCTCGTTCTTGCTCAGGAAGCCCTCGGAGGTGAAGTAGGTGTCCACGATGAGTCCCGGGCGCGTGCCCCCGATGCTCCCTACCGGGGCGAGTGCGACGTTCTCCTGGTTCTGCAGGCCGATCGTGCGGAACGGCTCGGTGAGGCTCACGGCATCAACGCGACCGGCCTCCAGCGCTCCGAGCATGTCGGGAAAGGGAATCTCCGTGAGCTCGACGTCGTCGGAGTTGCCACCGAGTTCGTCGATCGTGGCGCGAGTGATCAGGTCGACGAGGCCATTGAGGGCATTGACCGCGATCGTCTTGCCAGCGAGGTCCTGCACGTCGGCGATGCCGCTGTCGGCGCGGACCATGATCCAGTTGGTGTCGCTCTCGAGCACGCTCGCCGCCCCGTCGCTCGTCGCGATCGAAACGATCGGAAGACCTTGGGCTCGGGCCTGGAGTGTGGAGGTCAGGTTCCCGTAGGCGATGTCGACCGACTCGTTCATCACCGACGGCACCACGGCAGATCCGGTCGTTGCCTGCGTGACGGTGACCTCGAGCCCGTGCTTCTCGAAGATGCCCTCCGAGATGGCGATCTGGATCGGTGCGGTGTGTGCGATGGGGAGCACCGAGACGTCCAGCTCGATGACACCGTCGTCGCGCGGCGAGTCCGCCGGATCGCTCGAGCATGCGGAGAGTGCGATGCTCGCCAAGGCCGCCGTGATCACGGCGATGCGCAGGTTCTTCATGGGGTGACCTCCTGTTTCTTGCGAGGGGTGAGGCTGACGGGGTGAACGGAATCAGGAAGCTTGCTGACGGCATGAGCAACGCTGCGGAGGTGGGCGACCATGGCTCGCTCGGCGGCGTCCGCGTCCTGCGCTACGACGGCAGCGGCGATCGCCGCGTGTTCCTTGACCGATGCTGGGATGCGACCGGGTAGCAACATGCTTCGCATTCGTGTCTGTACTGTCAGCGCCGCCAGGTTGTGGACAACGCGCTGGATGGCGGGCTTGCGGCCGGCCTCGAGCACCATGTGGTGGAACGCAGCCTGTGCCTCCAGCACCCCGCTGATGTCGGACTTCTCGAACTTGGCTTCCAACGTCCTGGCGGCGTCGAGGAGCTGGCGGGCCTGAGCATCGGTACGGCGCGCTGCTGCGGCACGGACCACGATCGCCTCGAGCGCGATCCTCGCCTCGATGATCTCAAGGATCTCGGCCTTCGGGACTCGGCGCACAGTCGCACTGTGACCGGGTGCCTTGTCGACCAGGCCCTCGAACTCCAGCCGTGCGAGCGCTTGGCGCACGTAGCTGCGGCTGGTGTTCAGCGCCAGCGCGAGGTCTGCCTCGATCAGTCGATGCCCAGCACGAAGGGTGTCATCGACGATCGACGCACGTATCGCCTCGTAGGCATCGATGTCGCGCTCCAGATCCATGTGGCTCCCTTCACTGGTTCGGCCGGCCGGAGCAACTGTGGGGGAGCCGTAGAACCGGCACAACAAAATTGTCAACAATCAGGCGCACATTCGTGAATGCAGGCGATGCGGGAGCCGGCGCACCTGCCGAGGGCGTGCGGGTGGCGCGCGAGGAAGAGATGTCGGTCCTGGTCCCGGTGCCGTGACAGGGCCTTGGACCAGCACGCGAAGAATGTCAAGAAAGTCCTGAGACACCTGCTGTCAGGCATGTCTTGATGCAGGACTGTCACCGATGTCCTGAGACATCACCATCCACAGGGCGGAGACGGGCCTTGACTATTCGAACATGTGTTCGATAGGATGAGCGCATGCCTTCTCCCGGAGCGCTCGACACGGCCACCGCCGTGGTCGCGCACGCCCAGGAGCTAGCCCAGACACCGTGGTCCGAGTTGTCCGGCGCCGAGACGGTCGAGGTCGCCACCGCGGTGGCCGCAGCACGGGGGCTGGTCGATGCGGCGCTGGTCGGGATCGCCGGCCGCTTGGACGGCGACGACGCGCTGCTCGAGACCGGCTGGGCCTCCGCGAAGGACCTCCTCACCCACCTCCTCGGTGGCCACAAAGGGATGGGTGGGGGACTGGTCCGTGCTGCCGGTCGGCTCGCCGGGCTTCCCGCGGTGCGCGAGGCCTTGGAGGACGGGCGGATCACCCTCCCCCAGGCACGCGCGATCGCGGACAGGGTCGCCACCCTGCCCCGGGTGCCCGAGTTCCGTGAGCAGGTCGCCGGCGGGATGCTCGACCTGGCCACCAGCGAGGGCCTCGACGCAACCGACCTGCAGGCCAGGTTCGGTGAGGTCGTGCGCGACCTCGACCCCGACGCGGCGCTCGTCAACGCGGACAAGGAACGTGTCAAGGCCGAACGCGGCGCCCACCACGCCCGCCACCTCCGCTTCGCCGAAGACGGCCACGGCGGGGTCAAGGTCACCGGCTACGGCACCCTCGAGGACGCCGAGAAGATCAAAGCCACCCTGCATCCCTTGGCCGCCCCCGCGACTTCGGAGCCCGGCGCCTGCGGCGGGACCAACCGCCAACCGGGCGAGCCGATGTTCGACAACGACGGCATCTCGACCCAGACCCCGTGCCTGACCCCGGGCTGCGGCCACGACGGCCGCGACCCCCGCGACGCCGGCGCCCGCCTGTGGGACGCGCTCGTCGACGCCTGCGAGCGACTCGCCAACAGCGACGACGACCTCCCCCGCGACCACGGCACCAAACCCCGCGTGATCGTGCTCATCGACCAAGAATCCCTCCGCCAACAGGTCATCGACGCCGGACTCGCCCGCGAGGGCCAGACCCCCACCGGCGCCCGACTCTCCGCGAGCGCCGTACGCCGCATGGCCTGCGACGCCGAGATCATCCCCGCCGTCCTCGGCACCACCAGCCAGGTCCTCGACGTCGGACGCACCCAACGCCTCGTCACCACCGCCCTGTGGACCGCCCTGATCGCCCGCGACCGGCACTGCGCCTTCCCCGGCTGCACCCGCATGCCCCTGGCCTGCGACGCCCACCACGTCGTGCATTGGGCCGACGGCGGCCCCACCAGTCTCGACAACCTCGTCATGCTCTGCCGCTACCACCACACACTCATCCACCAGACCCCCTGGGCCGTCCACATCGACCCCGACACAGGTCAACCCGTGTGGACCCCACCACCCCGCGCCACCCTCACCTCACTCCACGGCAAGATCACCTACCACCCCGCCCGACCACGCGCCGCCTGAGACCGGCCGAGGCCGAAACCTTGGGGTGTGACCCTGACGCCCGACGCCGGGCGGATTCCTAGCGTGGCCGCATGGTCTCCCCACGCCTGCGCCCATGCCTGCGCCGTGCCGCCGTCCTCCTCGCGACCGGACCACTCGTCGTACCCGCGGTGCTCGCAGCGACCCCGGCGACCGCACTCCCGGCCATGGTCCTGGCCAAGCCCGGGGCCACGGCCACTCCGGTGACCGTGTCGGAACAGGCCGGCACGGCGATCGTGAGGTTGAGGCTGGCGAAGAAGGCGCCGCGGAGTCTCGCCCTGTCCTGGTCGACCGTTGCCGGATCGGCGAAGGCGGGGAGCGACTTCAAGGCGGCCCGGGGCAGCGTCACGATCAAGAAGGGACGCAAGAGCGCGAAGGTGAAGGTGGCGATCCTCGACGACACGGTGGCCGAGCCGACCGAGACGTTCTACGTCAAGGTCAAGGGAGCCGCGAAGGTGCGGCCGGCCAAGGTGCCGGTCACGATCCTCGACGACGACGGCCCCGGCGGCTCGGGACCGGGAGGCCCCGGCGCCACGCCCTTCCCGCAGACCATCTCGGGCTCGCTGTCGGGCACCACGAAGACCGCCGTCTACAGCGGCGGCACGGTGCCGGACAGCCTGCACGTGGAGTGGAGCGGCACCATCACCTACGTGTTCCAGCCGAACGACCCGGTGCTGGGCACGCCGTGGGCGGACCAGCAGGTCCACTACGTCGTCCAGTCCGCCACCGTGAACTGGACCGCGAGCGGATCCTGCACCGGAGCAGGCACCCTCACCGGCCCCCAGCTCACGGGAGCGTTCACCGTCGACGTCACCGCCGCCGGCCTCGGGTACGACGAGGATCCGGCCGCCTGGGACTACAGCCTCCTCCTCGCTCCGGTGAACACCGATGCCGGCGACATGCCGGTGTCGTGCGGCGGCAGTCCGGGCAACGCCGCCGGGCGGGTCGGCCAGGGCGGGTTCGGAGGAGCGCTCGTCTACAACAGCCATGCCACGCCCGAGCAGCCGGTGAGCAACCGGGTGTCCGTCGACCGCTACACCTACGCCGGTACGGCGAACCCACCCACGCTGACCTACGACAACAGCTGGAGCCTGAGCGGGAGCGGCGTGGCGGCGTACCCACCCGCGGGCTGAGCGCTCCGGCACCTGAGGACTGCCGACCGGCACCTCAGGCGGAGGTGGTGAGGGGTCCCTCCTTCCTAGCGTGGTCCGCATGACGATCCTCCTGTCCGATCCCCGCGTCCGCGCGGTGCCCGTCGTCGAGTGCGGGGAGCCGCTGGTGCGCCTCCCTCGGGACCTCTCGCCGGCCGGTGCCGTGGTCCGCGCCGGACTCGCGGACCGCCTCGACGCGGCCGACCGGCTGCTGCCCGCCGGCATCCGGCTCCGCGTGGTCGAGGGCTTCCGACCGATGGCGGAGCAGCGCGCCATCGTGGCGTCGTACGGCGCCGAGCTGGCCGCGCTGCACCCGGGCATCGGCGACCAGGCGCTGGAGCGGCTGACCAGCCGGTTCGTGGCGCCCGTCGACGTGGCACCGCACGTGGCGGGCGCGGCGGTCGACCTCACCCTGGTGGACGTCTGCGGCGACGAGCTCGACCTCGGCACGGCGATCGACGCGACGCCGGAGCAGAGCGACGGCCGCTGCTGGTTCGCGGCAGCGGGGATCGGTGCCGACGCCCGGGCGCACCGCACCGTGCTCGCCCGGGTGCTCCGCTCGCAGGGGCTGGTGAACTACCCGACGGAGTGGTGGCACTGGAGCTACGGCGACCGGTACTGGGCCCTGACGACCGGTGCTCCCCACGGGCTCTACGGCCCCCTCGCCTCGGCCGTGGCGGCATGACCGGCCCGGGCAGCCTCGCCGTGCGACCGCTCGACCCGGCGTCGCGGTCGGAGCCGCGGCTCGCCGTCGACCTGGGCGCCGTCGCCCGCAACACCCGGACCCTCGCCGACCGTGCGTCGGGCGAGCTGATGGCCGTGGTCAAGGCCGACGGCTTCGGTCACGGCGCGGTCGACGTGGCCCGGACCACACTGGCCCACGGCGCGACCCGGCTCGGGGTCACCAGCCTGGCCGAGGCATGGGTGCTGCGCGACGCGGGCCTCGTGGCGCCGATCCTTAGCTGGCTCAACCCGGTCGACGCCGACTTCCCCGCGGCCGCCGTCCGGGACGTCGATGTGGCGGTTCCGAGCCTCACGCACCTGGCCGCGGTCGCGGCCGGACCGGGCCGCAACCGGGTCCACCTCCACGTCGACGCCGGCATGGCCCGGGACGGGGCCGAGCCGGAGGAGTGGGCCGCACTGTGCCGGGCCGCGCGTCGCGCCGAGCTCCGCGGGCAGCTCGAGGTCGTCGGCGTGATGGGCCACCTCGGCTGCGCCGAGGATCCCGCCGACGACTGCAACGCCCTCGGCCGCACGCGGTTCGCGTGGGCCGTCGAGGCCGCTCGCGGCGCCGGCCTGCGTCCGCGCGAGCGGCATCTCGCCGCGACCGCCGCCACCCTCACCGACCCGCGTGCCCACCACACGATGAGCCGGGTGGGCGCCGGCCTGGTCGGCATCGACCCTTCCGGGACCACGGTCCTGGAGCCGGCGATGACGCTGACCGCCCCGCTGGTGCAGGTGCGTCGGGTCCGCGCCGGTACCCCGGTCGGCTACCGCCACGCGCACCGCACGACCCGCGCCACCCGGCTCGGCCTGCTCCCGCTGGGGTACGCCGACGGCCTGCCGCGCGTCGCCTCCGGCCGTGCCGAGGTACTGGTCCGCGGCACCCGCTGCCCCGTCGTCGGCCGGATCTCGATGGACCAGGTGGTCGTCGATCTCGGCCGGACCGGCGCGGAGGCCGGGGAGCAGGTCACCGTCTTCGGTCCCGGTGCCGCCGGTGAGCCCACGGTCGCCGAATGGGCGGCCTGGGCGGACACCATCGAGCACGAGATCGTCACGGGCATCGGAGCTCGTGTCGAGCGCCGGACCCTCGCCGCGCCGTACCTGCGGCCGCTGTCCACGCGGAGCGGGGCATGAGGACCCGGGTGGCCGTCATCGGCGGCGGCGCGAACTGCGAGCACGACGTGTCGCTGGCCTCCGCCGCGTCGGTCGCGGGGGCGCTCGACCCGGCGACCTACGACGTCGTCTCGCTGACCATCGGCCGGGACGGCACCTGGCGCGACCGCGGCCTGCGCCCGATCGGGCTCAGCGGCGCGGCCCAGGTGCTGCGCGGCTGCGACGTCGTGTTCCCGGTCGTGCACGGTCCGCGCGGCGAGGACGGTGCGCTCGCCGCGCTGTGCGAGCTCGCCGGCCTCCCGTACGTCGGCAGCGGCATCCGCCCCGGTGCGCTGGCGATGGACAAGTGGGCCACCAAGCTGGTCGCCCAGGCGGTCGGCATCGCGACGGCGCCCGGCGTCCTGGTCACGCCCGCGACCGCGGCCCACCGGCGCTGGACCCATCCGGTGGTGGTGAAGCCGGTCGCCGCCGGATCGAGCCAGGGCGTGAGCCGGGTCGACGTACCCGAGGCGCTGGCACCGGCCCTGGAGGCCGCCTTCGCGCTCGACGACCGGGTGCTGGTGGAGGACCTGGTCGTCGGCCGGGAGGTCGACGTGGCGGTGCTGCGCCGGGCGGACGGCAGCCTGTTCGTCCCGCCCGCGCTGGAGATCGTGACCGACGGCATCTTCGACTACGACGCGAAGTACGGCGGGCACGCGGACTTCCGGATCCCCGCGGCGCTGGCCGACACCGACGCCAAGGCCCTGCAGGACGCGGCGACCGGGGTGTTCGAGGCGCTGGGCTGCGCGGGGGTCGCCCGGGTCGACTTCTTCCTCACCGAGGCCGGCCCCGTGCTCAACGAGGTGAACACGATGCCCGGCATGACCGAGCACTCCCAAGCACCCCGCATGTTCGCCGCCGCCGGCATGACCTACCCGGACCTGCTCGACGAGCTGGTCCGCGGCGCCCACCGGTGAGGCCGCCACGCCCGGAGCGCGTGGCCGGCCTGGACCTGCTCCGGGGGATCGCGGTCGGTCTGGTCCTGTTGCGCCATGCGCTGCCCGACCTCGCGCCGGGGGCCGGCGTCGTCGGTGTCGTCATGTTCTTCGCGCTCTCGGGCTACCTCATCACCGGCGTGCTGGAGCGACGTCCGCCGCTGCGCGACTTCTACCTGCGCCGCGCCCGGCGCCTGGTGCCGCCGCTGCTGGTGCTGGTCGCGGGCGTGGTGCTGGTGACGCTGGTCGCCGACCCACTCGGCGACCGGGACGAGCTCGGCTGGACCGTGCTGTGGGCGTTGACCTGGACGGGCAACCTGCCGTTCGGCCACGCCAGCGACGCGACCTTCCACCTGTGGACCCTGGCGACCGAGGAGCAGTTCTACCTGTTGTGGCCCGCCGCCCTGCTCCTGCTCGGCCGCGGCCGGGCCCTGCTCGTCGCCGCCGTCGGCACCGCCCTGGCCTGCCTGGCGACGACCTGGTGGCTGGCCGAGGACCCCGATCTCGCGTACGCGCTGCCCACCAGCTGGGCCGGGTGCTTCGTGATCGGCGCCGCCGTGCGGCTCTACGGCGACCGGCTGGCGCCCCGGCTCCCGGCCCGGGCGGCGCCCGCGGCCCTGGCCGCCCTCGCGGTGCTGAGTGTGGTTCCCTTGCGGGGACATGCCCTCACCTACCTGGCAGGAGGTCCGGCCATCGCCGCGCTGACCGGTGTGCTGATCCTCGCCTGCCGGAGCCGGGTCACGGTGACCGGGCCGCTCCGGGTGCTCGTGGCGCTGGGCACCGTGTCCTACGCGGCGTACCTGTGGAACTACCCGCTCTCGCTCTGGCTGCCCCCGCTCCCCGCGGTGCTGCTGACCCTGGTCGCGGCCATGCTCTCCTGGCGGTACGTCGAGGCGCCGCTCCAGCGTCGGTGGACGCGCCGACCGACCGGGGCCGAGGTCACGGCATGAGTCCGGCGAGCCGCGCGGCCCGCTGGGCGCCGGACCTCCTGGCCGGCGTCGCCGCCTTCCTGGTCGGCCTGGTCGAGATCAACCGGTACTACTACGTCGAGCTGTGGCCACCGCTCGTGGTCATCACCGGCGTCGCGGTCGCGGTCGGCCTGTCGCGGGCACTGCCCGGCGCCGCGCTCGCCGTCGCCTGGTTCACCGGCCTGCTCCAGGTGCTCACCGGCGTCGACCCGATGGTGACCGAGGTGCTGCTCGCCGTCGTCGCGTTCGGGTGTGCGCGATGGGGACGGCTCCCGACGGTCTGGCTCAGCGGTCTGTCCATCCCGGCCGGGGCGGTGATCGCGGTCGTCTGGCTCTCGCCGTACTCCTTCTACGAGGGACTCGACAACCTGGGCATCGGCGGCCTGGCCGAGGACGCGTACCGGGCCGGCGGCTACGGCGTGCGGGCGACGGCGGGCATCCTCGGCATCGCGCTGCTCGCCACGCCCTGGCTGCTCGGCCTGGCCCTGCGCTTCGCCTCCCGCTCGCAGGACTCGCGCCGCTCGCAGGTGGCCGCCGAGGCTCAGCGCGACCAGGCCGAGGAGATCGCGCGGCTCCGGGAGGAGCAGGCCCAGCTGGCCCGTGACGTGCACGACGTCGTCGGTCACTCGCTGGCCGTGATCCTCGCGCAGGCCGAGTCCGCGCAGTACCTCGAGGACGCCGACACCCAGGGCCTCAAGCTCACGATGGCCAATATCGCCACCTCGGCCCGGTCCTCGCTCGACGACGTCCGCCAGGTGCTCGCCTCCACGGCGCAGCGGCCGGGGGCGGCGGCGTCGGCCGGACCGCAGGCCGATCTCGACAGCCTGATCGAGGGCGTGCGGGCCAGCGGTCACCAGGTGCTCACGACCGAGGTCGGTACGCCGCAGCCGATGCCGCCCGAGCTCGCCGTCGTGGCCTTCCGGGTCCTCCAGGAGATGCTCACGAACGCGATCAAGCACGGACCGCGCGATCAGCCGGTGCACGTCGAGCGGCACTGGGACGGCGACCTGCGGATCGAGGTGCGCAACGCGCTGCCGGAGCCCGTCGCCGAGCCCGACCCGGCACTCGACGTGACCCACCCGATCGCGGTCCCGCTGCCTCCGCCCCCGCCGCCTCCGGTCCAGCCTCCGCCGGCAGGTGGCCAGGGACTGGACGGCATGCGGCGACGGCTCGAGGCGGTCGGCGGCCGACTGGACGTCCGCCGGCGCACCGACCCGCCGACCTTCACCGCGACCGCCTGGGTGCCGGTGCGGGCGCGATAATCGCGGGTGTGAGCGAGCCGATCAAGGTCCTTCTCGTCGACGACCAGGAGCTGTTCCGCGAGGGAGTGCGGGTGATCGTCGACGCCCAGGAGGGCATGGGGGTGATCGGCACCGCGGCCGACGGCGTCGAGGCCGTGCGCCAGGTCGACGAGCTCGCGCCCGACGTGGTGCTGATGGACATCCGGATGCCGGAGATGGACGGGGTCGAGGCGACCCGCCAGATCTTCCTGCCCGACCGCACCGCCCGCCGCGAGCGCCCGGTGCGGGTGATCGTGCTGACCACCTTCAACCTCGACGACCGGGCCGCCACCGCGATCCGGTACGGCGCCAGCGGGTTCCTCCTCAAGGGCACCACGCCGGTGATGCTGCGCGACGCGATCCGCACGGTCCACTCCGGCAACGCGGTGCTCGCCCCGGCCGACCTGTCCACCCTGCTCGACAGCCAGTTCCAGGCCGCCGTGACCCCGCCGCCGGCGTACCTCGGCCTCACCGACAAGGAGCGCGAGGTCTTCGGGGCGGTCGCGAAGGGCCTGTCCAACCAGGAGATCGCCGGGCGGGTGTTCCTCAGCGAGTCGACGGTCAAGACCCACGTCGGCGCCATCTTGCGCAAGCTGGGCCTGCGCGACCGGGTGCAGATCGTGGTCTTCGCCCACGAGCACGGCCTGGTGGGCTGATCGTGCCCACCCGCGCCGAGATCGTCACCTTCCACGAGGAGCCCGCCCCGCCCGGCTCCTCGCCGTGGGTCGATGGTGCCGGACCCAGCCCGGACGTCGCCGTCGTCCCTCCCGACCCCGCGTGGCCGGCGCGGTTCGCGGAGATCGCCGCCGCGGTCAGGGACGCCCTCGGCTGGCGGGCGCTCACCGTCGAGCACGTCGGCTCCACCGCCGTCCCCGGCCTGCCCGCCAAGCCGGTCATCGACATCGACCTCGTCGTCGCCGACCCGGCCGACGAGGCGGCGTACGTGCCGGCGTTGGAGGAGGTCGGATTCGCGCTGCGGATCCGTGAGCCGTGGTGGCACGAGCACCGGCTGCTGCGCGGCGCGGAGCCGGTGAGCCACCTGCACGTCTTCGGCCCCGAGAGCCCCGAGGTCGTCCGGCACCGGATCTTCCGCGACTGGCTGCGCGGCAACCCCGACGAGCGTGAGCGGTACGCCGCGGCCAAGCTCGCCGCGTCCGCCGCCTCGACCGCCGCGGGGGAGCACGGCATGCAGTACAACGCCCGCAAGGAGCGGGTGGTGCGGGAGATCTACGCCCGGGCGTTCGCGGCGACCGGATTGACCTGACCGTCGGCGCGCTCAGCCGGCGGTGAGCACCAGGGCGGGCGGCTTCAGCCGCGCGCACCGCGGCCCGCCGCGCTCGTCGGTGAGGTCGACGGTGGCGATCACCCGCCCTCCCGGGCCGGCGCCGACCGCGAGGACGTCGTCGAGCATCAGCTTGGCGCGGCGGAACATGGCGAAGCCGCCGTCCGGCCCGACGTCGCCCCAGGTGAGGTAGACGAACCGTGCGCCACGCGGACCCTGGACGGCGGGCCCGCGGACGTCGGTCGTCCCGTCCTTGTCGACGAGGGTGAGCTCGGTCGACCAGACGGCCTCGGCCGCGTCACCGGGCACCAGGTCATGGGGCTCCCGGCCGACCTGGAGGCCGACGTGGACGTTGCCGTGGGGTGCGTCGGTGACCTGCCAGCTCCGGCCGGGCAGACGGTGTCCGCGGATCTCGAGCAGCACCCGCCGATGATCGCACGATCGGCGTACCTACAATCTGTGCCATGCACCGGGTCGTCGCAGCAGGAGCCTTCGTGGCGCACGTCCTGTTCGTCGGCTTCACGGTGGTCGGCGGCTTCCTCGCCTGGCTGATGCCGTGGGTGTTCATCCCGCATCTCGCCGCCGCGATCTGGGGCGGTCGGATGGCTGCGACCGACGCGGCCTGCCCGCTGTCCCGGCTCGAGGACTGGGGGCGCGAGGGCGCCGGCAAGCCGCGGATGGACGAGCGCGGGTTCATCGCCCACTACTTCGAGGACCGGGTCTACCCCTCCCGCCTCGCCCGCCGGGTCGAGGTGGTCGTGGCCACCGTCATCCTCGGCTCCTGGCTCGGGTTCGCGATCCGCTGACGCCTCCCGCGGGAGTCGCGCCGTCGCCCGCACAGTCCAGCGCCGCGAGATAGCCGAACACCAGCGCCGGCCCGATCGTCGCGCCGGGCCCGGCGTAGGTGTGGCCCATGACCGCGGCACTGACGTTGCCCGCGGCGTACAGACCCTCGATCACGCTGCCGTCGGCACGCAGCGCCCGCGCCCGCTCGTCGGTGACCACGCCGCCCTTGGTGCCGAGGTCCGCGGGCACCATCCGGGCCGCGTAGAAGGGTCCCTTGGCGAGGACGCCGAGGCTCGGGTTGGGCTTGTTCGTGGTGTCGCCGTAGTAGTGGTCGTACGCCGACTCGCCGCGGTGGAAGTCCGCGTCGACGCCCGCCCGGGCGAACCCGTTGAAGCGGTCGACGGTCCGGGCCAGCGCCGCGGGCGGTACGCCGATCGCGGCGGCCAGCCCGTCGAGACTCCCGGCGCGGGTGATCGCCCCGTCGGCCAGCCAGGACTTCGGGAGCGGGCGGCCGCCGGTGACGCCGGCGAAGAGGTAGCGGTCGCGGTAGGTCTGGTCGAACACCAGCCAGCAGGGGAGGTTCTCGGCCGGACCGGCCCCGGCGCCGTACCGGCCGCCGAACATGCGGTGCGTCGCCTCGACGTACGGCAGCGACTCGTTCATGAACCGCTCGCCGCGGGCGTTGACCATGATGCTGCCGGGCAGTGAGCGCTCGGCGAGCGCGAACCACGGGCCGCGGGGGAGCGGGATCGACGGTGCCCACCAGGCGTCGTCCATGAGGGCGGTCGCAGCGCCGGCCTCGACCGCGGCGCGGATGCCGTCGCCGGTGTTGGTGACGGCGCCGAGCGAGAGCTGCGGCCCGGCGGGTTCGCGCTGGTGCTCGGCACGCATCGCGGCGGAGTGGTCGAAGCCACCGCAGGCGAGGACGACTCCTCGTCGGGCCATGATCCGATCACCCGACGCCGTCCGGACGCCGGTCACCCGGTCGCCGTCGCGGATCAGCTCGGCCAGCGCGGTGTCGAGGCGGAGCGGTACGCCGAGGTCGCGCACCCCGACCAGCAGCGATGACGACAGCGCGCTGCCGAGCCCGACCAGGCGGCGGCCGCGGAGCCGGGCGAGCACGGTCCGCAGGCCGACCCGGAGCATGTGCAGCGGCCCGCGCCAGTGCCGCAGACCGGTGCTGAGCCACCGGTAGTCGGACTGCTTGACCACGACGTTCAGCGGCGCCTTCGTGTAGAACGGCTGCATGGTCGCGGCGTCCGCGCCGATGCGCCGGGTGTCGAAGGGTCGCGGCTCGCAGGAGCGCCCGCCGGCCCGCCCGCCCGGCGCCTCGGGGAAGTAGTCGGAGTAGCCGCGCACCCACTCCAGGTCCAGGGCCGAGTGCTCGGTGAGGAAGCGCAGCGCCTCCGCGCCCCGGTCGAGATAGGTGTCGATCCGGGTCGGGGCGACGCCCGCGTCGGGGTCGACGATCGCGTGCAGGTAGCGGCGCGCGTCGTCGAGGTCGTCCGCCGGCAGGTGCCGGCGGAGGACGTCGTTGCCGGGGATCCAGACCCCGCCGCCGGACCGGGCGGTGGTGCCGCCCCACGCGGCGGCCTTCTCCAGCACCACCGTCGACAGCCCGTGCGCGGCCGCGGTGATCGCGGCCGCCATGCCCGCGCCGCCCGAGCCGACCACGACCACGTCGTACGTCTCGTCGGTCATTGCTCACTCCTTGATAGTCACTCCGAATTTGGGAGTTTCTATCAACTTGTGAGCGGTACCGCAACGTGGGAGGGTCGCCGGATGGCCCTGACCCTGCGTGAGCGCAACCGGCTCCGGGTGCGCCGCGACATCCAGGACGCCGCCTGGACGCTGTTCGCCGAGCGCGGCTTCGCGGCGGTCACGACCGACGAGATCGCGGCGGCGGCGGGGGTCTCGACGAGCACCTACTTCCGCTACGTCGCCGCGAAGGAGGACCTGCTGCTCCAGCCCCTGCTCGTGAGCAGCGCCGAGATCGTCGCGACGTACGCCGAGCGGCCCGACGGCGAGCCCGTGGCGCCGGCGCTGGCCGCGGTGATCCGCGAGCGGAGCGCCGAGGTGCCCGACGTCGAGCTCCGGCACTGGCGGGCGGCGATGCGGACCGCGCCGGAGCTGGCCCCGCGGGTGGTGCTCATCGCCGACGACGACCGCACCGCGCTGGTCGCGCTCGCCGCCGGGCGGATGGGCGTGCCCGACGACGACGTGCGGGCGGGCATCGCCGTCGAGGTGGTGCTCGCGGCGGCGGAGTACGCCTATCGCCGCTGGCTGGCCGTCGAGGATCAGTCGCTGCTGGAGCTGATCGGCGCCGCGCTCGACGAGGTCGTCTCCGGCGCCTGGCGCTGAGCCGGGAGCGCGGGCTCCCACGCGAAGCCGTCCGGGTCGCTCGCCGCGGCACCGCCGTCGGACAGCGTGATCCGGTGCGAGCCGCTGCCCTCCATCGCGACGCCGGCGTCCTTGGCGAGGGCCTTGCGGCTGAGCAGGCCGAGGGTGACCGCGCCCGCGCCGGGCTCGAACTCGACGTACTTCCTGCCGAAGCTCTTCGCGACGCCGAAGCCGCGCTCGACGTAGAAGCGCTTGCTCGCCGCCACGTCGTCCGCGCCGAGGAGCAGCACGATGCTCTCGATCTCCCGGCTGACCGGCCGGGTGTTCTTCTTCGAGGAGCTGACCACCTTCCAGATCGCGCCGTCGGGCGCGCGGAGCACGCCGCCGTAGCCCCACAGCGACTTGGTGACCGGCTTGATCGTGGTTGCGCCCGCCTCCAGGGCCGTCGCCACGAGCCCGTCCACGTCGGCCGGCTGGGCCATGGTCAGCGAGATGTGGAAGCCGCGGAAGCCGTCGGTCGGCGACTGACCGGCGCGGAAGGAGAGCGGGAGCTCCGGCCCGAAGGCGCGGGTGTAGAAGTCGCGGGCGGCGGCCGGGTCGGCCACCTCGAGGGTGAGGATCTGGATGGAGTTCATGTCCCCGACGCTAGGCGCGCCGGCACCGCGCCGCTTCTCGATTCCTGACGACCTGCCGCAGGGGTCGGCGGGAAGATCCGGTCGACGGGTCAGGCGGGCAGGTCGTAGGCGGCGCGGGCGTTGTCCGCGAAGAACCGCGCGCCCTCCGCGGCGCTCGCCAGCTCGCCGACCAGCGGCACGATCGCGGCCAGCAGGTCGGGGTGTCGGACCCGCCGCGCGTCGATCGGCATGTTCGAGCCGAACAGGAGCCGCTCCCAGCCCCAGGCCGCCGCGGCGTCCTCCAGCCACGGCCGCAGGGTCGCCGCCGTCACGCTCGGCAGCACCATGCCGAGCCCGGAGAACTTGCACGCCCAGTCGGTCTCCTCGGCCGCGCGCCGCATCGCGTCCCGCCAGGCGGCGTACCCCTCCGGGCTGAGGTCCTGCGGCGACCCGAGGTGCTCCAGCACCACGCGCAGGCCCGGCCGCCCGGCCAGCAGCGATGCCCAGGCGGGCAGCGTGCCGGGCGTCGCGACCAGGTCGAAGACCAGCTCGCGCTCGGCGAGCCAGTCCAGGAGCGGCGCGGTCCCGGGGGCGTCGGGCTCGATCCCGGTGAAGACCCGGATCCCGCGGAGGTGGTCGTACGCCGCCTGCTGGTCGAGGTGCGCGACGAGCTCGGCGGCGGGGAGGTCCGGGTCGACCGTGCCGATCGAGACGATCGGCACCGGGGCGGAGGCGCGCTCCGCGTCCAGCCAGCCAGCCTCGTCGAGATAGGCGTGCGGTGCCGAGCTCGCTGCCACGTGCACCAGACCGGCCAGGGTGACCGCCGGGTGGTGCGCGGCGAGGTCGGCGTACCGGTGCCGGTCGAGCAGCCAGGGGCTCGCCGTCCCCTCGGCGAAGGCGTGCAGGCGCGGGTACCAGGGGTTCGCGGCCGGGTCCCACAGGTGGGCGTGGGCGTCGACGATCGTCGGCCGGGCGGTGCTCATGGGGTCTCCGTGGGTCGTGGGCGGCGGTGGGTGGCCGGGGCCGGCCGGTGCCGCTGACTACGCTGCCGCCATGGTCGAGATCGAGGAGCCGCGGGCATGACGACCTATCTTCTCCTGGCCGCGGCCATCGCCGCCGAGGTGGCCGCGACGATGTCGCTGAAGAAGTCCCAGGGCTTCACCCAGCCGGTCGCCACGACCGTGGTCGTCGTCTGCTACGCCCTCGCCTTCTTCCTGCTGGCCCAGGTGCTCAACCGCGGCGTCCCGGTCGCGGTCGCCTACGCCGTGTGGTCCGCGGTCGGGATCATCGCCGTCGCCGGGATCGGCGCCGCCTTCCTCGGCGAGCGCCTCTCCGGCGTCCAGGTCGCGGGCATCGCCCTCATCGTCGGCGGGGTCATCGCCCTCGAGCTCGGGACCGCGGACTGACGACGGTCCCGGCCGCCGAGGGGCGACCGGGACCGTGGACTCCGCTGCTCAGGCGGCGGTGGCCTTGAACCGCCGCAACCGCAGGCTGTTGGACACCACGAACACGGACGAGAACGCCATCGCGGCGCCGGCCAGCATCGGGTTGAGCAGGCCGGCGGCGGCCAGTGGCAGGGCGGCGACGTTGTAGGCGAAGGCCCAGAACAGGTTGCCCTTGATCGTGGCGAGCGTCCGGCGCGAGAGCCGGATCGCGTCGACCGCGACCTGGAGGTCGCCGCGCACCAGGGTGAGGTCGCTGGCCTCGATCGCCACGTCGGTGCCGGTGCCCATGGCCAGGCCGAGATCGGCCTGGGCGAGCGCGGCGGCGTCGTTGACACCGTCGCCGACCATGGCGACGACCTTGCCCTCGCCCTGCAGCCCCTTGACGACGTCGACCTTGTCGGCCGGCAGTACGTCGGCGATGACGTCGGCCTCGTCGATGCCGACCTCGGCGGCGACGGTCCGGGCCACGACGGCGTTGTCGCCGGTCAGCAGCACCGGGCGCAGACCGAGCTCGCGCAACTGGGCGATGGCGGTGGCCGAGGTCGGCTTGATCGCGTCCGCGACCACGACCACGCCCCGGGCCTGCCCGTCCCAGCCGACCGCGACGGCGGTGCCGCCGGTCGCCTGGGCCTGCTCGAGCGCCTCCTGCAGCGCGGGGGAGAGGCGCTGCGACCACTCCGCGAGGAGCTGCGGCCGCCCGACCAGGACGGCGTGGCTGGTCCCCTCGTCGCTGTCGTCCACCAGCACGCCCTGCACCCCGAGGCCCTCGACGTTGGCGAAGTCCTCGACCGCCGGGAGCGTGCCGTGCTGCTCGCGCGCCGCGTCGGCGATGGCCCGGGCGATCGGGTGCTCGGAGGCGTCCTCGAGCGCGCCGGCGTACCGCAGGACCTCGGCGGCGTCCTCGTCCTCGCCCGCGATCACGTCGCGCAGCGTCATCCTGCCGGTGGTGACCGTGCCGGTCTTGTCGAGGACGACGGTGTCGACCGAGCGGGTCGACTCCAGCACCTCGGGTCCCTTGATCAGGATGCCGAGCTGCGCGCCGCGGCCGGTGCCGACCATGAGGGCGGTCGGCGTGGCCAGTCCGAGGGCGCAGGGGCAGGCGATGATGAGGACGGCGACCGCCGCCGTGAAGGCCGCCGCGAGCCCGTTGCCGGTGCCCAGCCAGAAGCCGAGGGTGCCGGCCGCGAGCACGATCACGATCGGGACGAAGATGCCGGAGATCCGGTCGGCCAGGCGCTGGACCTGGGCCTTGCCGTTCTGGGCGTCCTCGACCAGGCGCGCCATCTGGGCGAGCTGGGTGTCGCCGCCGACCCGGGTGGCCCGGACGACCAGCCGGCCGCCCGCGTTGACCGTCGCGCCGACGACCGCATCGCCCTCGCCGACCTCGACGGGCACGGACTCCCCGGTGAGCATCGAGGCGTCGACGGCGGAGCTGCCGCGCTCGACCACTCCGTCGGTCGCGATCTTCTCGCCCGGCCGGACGACGAACAGGTCGCCCACGGCCAGCTGCTCCACGGGGATCTTCGTCTCGGTGACACCGTCGGGCCCGAGGACCGCGACCTCCTTGGCGCCGAGCTCGAGCAGCGCCTTGAGCGCCGCCCCCGCCCGCCGCTTCGAGCGCTGCTCGAAGTAGCGCCCGGCCAGGATGAACGTCGTGACGCCCGCTGCGGCCTCGAGGTAGATGTTGCCGCTGCCGTCACTGCGCTCGATGGTGAGCTCGAAGGGGTGCGTCATGCCGGTCACGCCGGCGGTGCCCCAGAACAGGGCGTAGAGCGACCAGCCCAGCGCGGCGAGGGTGCCGAGCGAGATCAGCGTGTCCATGGTGGACGTGCCGTGGCGCAGGTTGGTCCAGGCCGCCTTGTGGAACGGGTAGGCGCCCCACAGCACGACCGGCGCGGCCAGGGTGAGCGAGAGCCACTGCCAGTAGTCGAACTGGAGTGCCGGCACCATCGCCATCGCGATCACCGGCACCGACAGCACGGCGGAGATCACCAGCCGCTGCCGCAACGGTCGGATCGGGTCGTCAGCCGCCTGGTCACCGGCCTCGTCCCCGCCGCCCGCCGAGGCGGGCGGCTTGGGCAGCGACGCGCCGTACCCGGCCGCCTCGACGGCGGCGAGCAGGTCGTCGGTGGAGACGCTGTCGGCGTAGGAGACCTTCGCCTTCTCCGTCGCGTAGTTGACCGTCGCGGTGACGCCGTCGAGCTTGTTGAGCTTGCGCTCGATGCGGTTGGCGCAGGAGGCGCAGGTCATCCCGGTGAGGGCGAGCTCGACCTGCTGCTCGGGGCTGTCGGGCGTGGCGGGCGTGGCGGGGTCAGTGTGCGTGGCCACTGCTCTCTCCTTGTCCTGTGCTCGGCTCGCCGGCCGGCTTCGGGCTCGCCTCGCCCCCGGCGCTGACCGCGAAGGCCGCGGTGCGGACGACGCCGTCGTGCTGGAAGTCGAGGTAGAGGTGGTAGGTCCCGGCGCTGGGGACGGCCGTGTGGAACACGATGTCCGGCCCCGGCTGCGTCGTACCGTCGCCGGGCTCGCCGTCGGGGTGGACGTGCAGGTAGGCGAGGTCGCCGGAGCGCAGGGCCACCAGGTGGCCGTAGGCGCCGAGGTAGGGCTGCAGGTCGGTGACCGGCCTCCCGTCCTTGCTCACGCTCAGCGTGAGCTTCGCGTGGGCACCGGCCTCCACGTCGCCGTCGAGGGTGACCTGGTAGCCGTCGACCGTGACGGTGCGGGTCTCCGGCGCGGGCGGCGCGGCCTCGAAGGCACCGTCCACCGCGAGGTCGGCACCCAGGGTGAGCGCCTCGCCGTCGGTGGCCTTGAAGTCCGCGAAGAGCCGCCAGGTCCCGGGCGTGAGGGCCAGGTCGATCGACCAGGTGCCGCCGTCGAGGGTGGGGTGGACGTGCTGGAAGCCGGTGAAGTCGCGGCGGACCGCGATCAGGTGGAGCTGCTTCTCGTGCTGCACGTCGTACGACGTCACGGGGGTGCCGTCGGGACCGGTGATGGTGAAGCTCACCGGGACCGCGTCGCCGGGGTTGGCCCGGGCCCGGTCGAGGGTGAGGGTGTATCCGTCCTGCGATGTCATGAGTCCTCCTGGGATCTCGGTCTCCGCCTCGGCGGAGCCCTGCGCGGGGTCACCCCCGGTGTCGCCGCTGGTGTCGGTGGCGCCGGCATGCGTGTCGTGGCTGGGTGGCCCGGTGTCGCTGGCGGCGACCGGGCCGACGGCCTGGCCGACGAGGAGCGCGATGCCGAACACGCCGGCGGCGACGGCTCCGAAGCCGGCGAGCCGCGTCGGGGTGTTCATGCGAGCTGGTAGCCGGCCTCCTCGACGGCCGCCTGCACGGCGGACTCGTCGAGGGGTGCGGCGCTGGTGATCGTGACCGCACCGGTGGGCAGGTCGACCGTGACGTTCTCGACGCCGTCGATCTCCTGCACCTCCTCGGTGACGGAGGCGACGCAGTGGCCGCAGGTCATGCCGGTGACGGTGAAGGTCCGGGTGGTGCTCATGGCGAGCTCCTTCCTGTGGTGCGGGTGGGAACGTGCGGGAGGCGTCAGGATCGGACCAGGCGGGCGATGGCGTCGGAGGCCTCCTTGAGCTTGATCGCGGCCTCCTCGCCCCCTTCCTTGGCGGCGTCCACGACGCAGTGCGCCATGTGCTCGTCGAGCAGGCCGAGGGCAACGGACTGGAGCGCCTTCGTCATCGCGGAGACCTGGGTGAGGATGTCGATGCAGTACTGCTCCTCCTCGACCATCCGCTGCAGCCCCCGCGCCTGGCCCTCGATGCGGCGCAGCCGCTTGAGGTAGTCGTCCTTGGTGCGGTTGGCGATGTAGCTGTGCTGGTGCTCCGCGCCGGATCCGGTGTGTGCCATTGCCCTGTGTCCTTCGTGTGCTGGGGGATTCGACCTTCCTGAACAGGATACCCCCCTGCGGTATTCCGTGGTAGCCTCCCGGCTTGACGCAAACGATACCCCCCTAGGGTATAAAGTCAAGTCGGAAGAAGGAGAGATTCAGATGTCAGTCACGACTGCGCCGGTGACCAACCGGCGCTGGCTCGGGCTCGCGGTCATCGCCGCCGCCCAGTTCATGGTCATCATGGACACCTCGATCATCGGCGTCGCGCTGCCGGAGATGCAGCGCGAGCTGGGCTTCACGCCCGAGAACCTGTCCTGGGTGTTCAACGCCTATGTCGTCGCCCTCGGCGGCCTGCTCCTGCTCGGCGGCAAGGTCTCCGACGTCCTGGGCGCGCGCAACGTCTTCGTCGCCGGCTGGGTGATCCTCGCCGTCGGCTCCCTGGTCGCGGCCGTCGCCGGCGATGTCGGGGTCGAGCTCACCGGCCGCGCGGTGCAGGGCGCGGGGGCGGCACTCATCGCGCCGGCCGCGCTGACCCTGCTGATGATGCTCTTCGGCAGCGAGCCGCGCGAGCTGACCAAGGCCCTGGCCCTGTACGGCGCGGCTGCGCCCGCGGGCGGGACGGCCGGTGTCTTCCTCGGCGGCGTGATCACCGAGTACCTCAGCTGGCCGTGGGTCTTCGCGATCAACATCCCGATCGCGATCGTCATCCTGGCCCTCGTGCCCGCCTCGATGCCGGGTGGCCGCGCCGGCGGCACCCGACGCGTGGACCTGGCCGGCGCGGTCACCGTGACCGCCGGTCTCGCCGCCGTCGTCTACGCCGTCGTCCAGGCTCCCGAGGTGGGCTGGGACGCACCGCGCACATGGTGGGTGCTCGCGGCGGGCGTCGTCCTGCTCGCCGTCTTCGTCGTCCAGCAGGCCCGCGGCCGCGACCCGCTGGTGCGGCTCGGCATCTTCCGCGCGCCCGACCTCGCCGCGGCGAACCTCGCCCAGCTGCTGCTCGGCGCCGCGTGGATCCCGATGTGGTTCTTCCTGAACCTCTACCTCCAGCAGGTCCTCGGCTTCACGGCCTTCCCCAGCGGTGCCGCGCTGCTGCCGATGACCCTGCTGATCATGGTCGGCATGATCGTGCTGGCGCCCCGGGTGCTGGCCGCGGTCGGCGCCCGCACCGCGACCGCGAGCGGGATGGTCCTGCTGGCCGTCGGCATGGCCTGGCTGGCCACGATCGACCCGGACGGCAGCTACGCCGTCGACGTCCTGCCGGCGTCCCTGGTCGCCGCGCTCGGCATGTCGCTCGCCTTCATCCCCACCCTCGGCACCGCGATCTCCGCGGCGCCGCCGGAGGAGGGCGGCCTCGCGTCCGGCATCGTGAACACGAGCTACCAGATCGGCTCGGCCCTGGGTCTCGCCGTGATGACCGCGATCGCCGCGGCCGCCGGCGCCGATCGGCTCGGCGACCCGGTCGCGCTCACGGAGGGGTATGCCGCCGCCTTCGTCGGTGCCGCGATCGTGGCCGGCGTCGGGGCCCTGGCCGCACTCGCCCTGCGGGGGAGCCGATCATGACCGGCCGGGACGTCCTCAAGGTCGCGGCCGCCTGTGCGCTGCGGTGCGCGGCGGTGGCGGTGGTCCGGTCGGTCGGGTCGTCCGGGGCGGCCGACCGGCGCGGGCTGGTCGGGACGAGTCGCGGATCGGGCCCGTCGGCCTGCTGCTGAGGCCCGCGGTCGGCGGGGAGCCGGATCGCCCTGGTGCGGAGCATCATCACGTGTCATCATATGCGCATGCACGAATATGATGAGCAGGCGAGCCCGCTCCCCGCCGCCGAGCAGGTCGAGCTCGCCGTCGAGGTGTTCCGGATGCTGGCCGACCCGACCCGGGTCCGGCTGCTGTGGCTGCTGCGGGCCGGAGAGGCCCCGGTGCTGCGGCTGGCCGAGGAGGTGGGCAAGCCGCAGACCGCGGTCTCCCAGCACCTCGCGAAGCTGCGCCTGGCCCGCCTGGTGACCACCCGCCGGCAGGGGGCGCAGGTGTTCTACGCCCTGACCAACGAGCACGTGAGTCAGCTGGTCGTCGACGGCGTCCGGCACGCCGAGCACCTCGGGCCCGGCGTACCGGCGCACCATGCCTCGGCCGGCGCGGAGGCGGGCCGATGAGGATCCGCGGCGCCGGACACGGACACGGACACGGGCGCCGGGGGCACGGTCACGGGCACGGGCACGGTCACGGGCACGCTGATGCGGTCGACGACGCGCTCGAGGCCAGCAGCGAGGGCATCCGCGCGGTCAAGGTCAGCCTCGTGGTGCTCGGCGTGACGGCCGTGGCGCAGGCGGGGCTCGTCGTGCTGACCGGTTCGGTCGCACTGCTGGCCGACACGATCCACAACCTGTCCGACGCGCTGACCGCGGTGCCGCTGTGGATCGCGTTCGTGCTCGGCCGGCGCCGGCCGACCCGGTCGCACACCTACGGCTACGGCCGGGCGGAGGACCTCGCGGGCATCTTCATCGTCGCCATGATCGCGCTGTCGGCCGTCCTGGCGGGCTACCAGTCGGTCAGCCGCCTGCTCGACCCGCGGCCGATCGACCTGCCCTGGGTCGTGGCCGGCGCCGGGGTGATCGGGTTCCTCGGCAACGAGTGGGTCGCGGCGTACCGGATCCGGATCGGCCGGCGGATCGGCTCGGCCGCCCTCGTCGCCGACGGGCATCACGCCCGCACGGACGGCTTCACGTCCCTCGCCGTCGTCCTCGGCGCCCTCGGGGTGCTGGTCGGGCTGCCTCTCGCGGACCCGATCATCGGCCTGGTCATCACCGTGGCGATCCTCGTCGTGCTCCGCAGCGCCGCCCGGGACATCTACCGGCGGCTGATGGACGCGGTCGACCCGCACCTCACCGCCGACGCGCTCGACGTCGTCCGGGCGACGCCGGGCGTGGTGGACGTCGAGTCCTTCCGGGTGCGCTGGATCGGACACCGGCTCCATGCCGAGACCGGGATCCTCGTCGACCATCGGCTCGACGTGGTGGCCGCGCACGAGATCGCCAACGAGGTGCATCACCGGCTGCTGCACGGGGTGGCCAAGCTGGTCGACGTGACGGTGCACGTCAGCCCCGGTCCGGTCGACGGCCGGGACTTCCACGCGATGCTGGGCCACCACCCGCACCCCGCGACCGTCTGCTGAGCGCCAGGGTGCGCCCCGCTCGGGGCGCACCATTAGGATCCGCCCATGGATGAGTCCCGATGTCCCTTCCGTTCACCTGTCGCGCCGCGGGCGGGTGAACGGCGATGATCGATACTCAGACCTTCGTGAACCTCGGGCTCGTCGTGGCCTTCGTGCTGGTCGGCGGCGTGTTCGCGGCCACCGAGCTGGCCCTGGTCTCGTTGCGGGACACCCAGGTCAACCAGCTCGCGCAGCGCGGCGCCCGCGGCCTGCGGGTCGCCGCGATCGCGCGCGACCCCAACCGCTTCCTGTCGGCGGTCCAGATCGGCGTCACGGTCGCCGGCTTCCTCTCCGCCGCGTACGGCGGCTCGACGCTCGCGCCCGACGTGGCGCCGTACCTCGTGGACCTCGGGCTCGGCCCGGACGCCGCGGACACGGCCGCGCTGATCGTGATGACGCTGCTGATCGCCTATCTCTCGCTGGTGCTCGGCGAGCTGGTCCCCAAGCGGCTCGCACTGCAGCGCGCGGCCGGGGTGGCGATGCTCACCGGGCCGGTGCTCGACCGGTTCGCGACCCTGATGCGTCCGGTGATCTGGCTGCTCTCGGTCTCCACCAACGCGCTGGTGCGCCTGCTCGGCGGCGATCCGAACGCGACGTCGGAGGAGGTGAGCAAGGAGGAGCTGCGCGAGATCGTGGCCAGCCACGAGGGCCTCGCCGTCGAGGAGCGGCAGATCCTCGGCGACGTCTTCGCCGCGACCCGCAGCAACCTCAAGGAGGTCATGCGCCCGCGCGGCGACGTCGTCTTCGTGCGCGGCAGCATGGCGCTCGCCGAGGCCGCCACCTGGGTCGCCGACCAGCCCTACTCCCGCTTCCCCGTGATCGGCGAGGACTTCGACGACATCACCGGCTTCGTGCACGTCCGCGACCTGCTCGGCGACCGCGCGACCGACCGGACCGTCGGCGACGTCCAGCGCGAGGTGCTGCACCTGCCCGGCACCAACAAGGTGCTGCCCACGGTCGTGCTGCTCCGCAAGGAGGGCACCCACCTCGCGATCGTCGTCGACGAGTTCGGCGGCACCGACGGCATCGTGACCCTGGAGGACCTGGTCGAGGAGATCGTCGGCGACATCCGCGACGAGTACGACCAGGAGCCCGACAGCCTCCTCGTCCGCCACGCCGGCGGCCCCACCGGCCCCACCTTCGTCTCCGGCGGACTGACCATCGAGGACGTCGCCGAGGAGACCGGCGTGGAGCTCCCGGACGGCGACTACGAGACGGTGGCGGGCTACCTGCTCGCCCGCCTCGGCCGGGTCGCGGAGGTCGACGACCGGGTCGAGGTCGGCGACGCCGTCCTGCGGGTGGCCGCCGTCGACGGGCGCCGGATCACGCAGGTCGAGATCGTCCCGCCGCCGGCCGAGGCCGGGGAGCAGCCTGATGGGGCGGACGGCGGTCCGACCGACGTCTCCGATCAGCGCGGCTGAACGGCGTCGCCTGACGGCACGATCCCGCACCGCTCCGCGAGCACGGCCGCTTCGGTGCGATTGCTCGCGGCCAGCTTGCGCAGGATGCTCTCGACGTGGGTGGTCACCGTGCGCGGAGCGAGCACCAGCTCCTCGGCGATCTGGGCGTTCGACAGCCCGTCGCGGATCAGGGCCAGGACCTGACTCTCCCGCGCGCTGAGCCGGGCGGCGTCGAAGCGGGCGAGGATCGCCGCCCAGGCGGTCAGGACCGGTCGAACGGCGAGGATCGCCGCCCGGGTCTCGGCGCCGATCAGCGGATCCCGGACACTGACGTGCAGCAGCGCGATGCTGCGTCCCGCGGGGGACAGGAGCACGATCGACGTCCCGTTGCGGAAGCCGGCCGGGCCGTAGACCGACCGCGCCTCGTAGCTCTCCCGGAAGTGCGGCAGATCCTCCCAGCAGTGCATCCGCTCCGGTTGCCGGAAGATCTGCCGCAGCCCTTCGCAGTGACGGGTGTAGCGGGAGGTCAGGTGGTGCTGGGCGGTCTCCGGCGGGTACTCGAGGTTGAGCATCTCGCGATGGGAGCCGTCCTCGGCCGAGACCGCCATCAGTCCGATGGCCGAGGCCTGGGTGCTCCGCAGCATGTGCTCCCCGAGTCGACGGCACTTGTCGCCGGCCGAGGTGGCCGAGGCCAGCTCGACGAGATCGTCGAAACTCGTGTGATACACGTCACCGAGTGTAAGGGTCCATTGTTTCGACCGCATTGCTGTCGCGTGCAGGTCGGCCGCGCCGATGTGGCGCGGTTCGGTGACGCCTCAGAAAAGGACTATTTCTGAGTCCAATTACGTCGATCTACCGATACCGGTGGTCCTTCGACTCTCCTACGGTCTCGTCCATCGGCTCCGAGCTCGGGGCCACGGGACATCGAGGAGAGACCATGCGCCGCACTTCCTCCCACGGGATCGCCGTCGTGACCAGCCTGCTCGCCGCGGCGGGCCTGACCGCCTGCAGTCAGGAGGCCACGTCGCTGGCCGGCTGCGAGACGTCGTACACGATCGGCTTCAGCCACCCCGTCGGGGAGGCCGCGGCTCCGAAGGCGATCAAGCGGATGGCCGCCGAGTACGCCGAGGAGAAGGGCTGCATCGACTTCCTCCTCGACAACACCACGGCCAGCAACCTCGAGAGCCAGCGAGCGACGGTGGAGGGTTGGATCACCCAGAAGGTCGACGCCATCCTGCTCTTCCCCGTGGATCCGTCGGCCTTCACCAATCTGCAGAGTCAGGCACAGGAGCAGGGCATCGCCTGGCTGACCTACGCCACTCCGATGGAGGGGGAGGACGGAGGAGTCGGCTTCGACAGCGAGCAGGCCGGAACGATCGTCGCCGACGACATGTCCGCCTGGATCGAGGAGCACCATCCGGACGGCGGCATCTCGGCCGCGGTCACCACGCTCAAGGCGCTCACCACGATCACCGGTCGCTGGGAGAAGCCGGAGGCGGCCCTGAAGCGGCTGGGCGTTCCCGTGGTCTCGATGCAGGATTGCGCCGACCAGACCTGCGGTCTGCAGATCGCCGAGGACGCGCTGCGGGAGAATCCGGATCTCCGGGTGTTCATCGGGCTCAACGACGATGCCGCGCTCGGCGCCCAGAAGGCCTTCGAGAACGCCGGTCTCAGCGCCGAGGACGTCTACATCGCCGGCTCCGACGGCGCTCCTGAGGCGCTGGAGAACATCAAGGACCCGGGTGCGGGCGCCTTCCGCACGACGGCCGCGCTCGAGGTGCTCTCATTGGCCCACGACATCGTCGACAACTCCCTCGCGGCGATCACCGGCGACGGTGAGACGAGCTCGCTCACGCCGGCCGTGCTGGCCAAGACCGGCGACGACGCGACCATCGACGAGCTGCTCGCGCAGCTCAACGGCTGACGCGGCGGCGACATGCACAGGGAGACGGTCCCGCCGGGGCTGAGGATCGCGGACCTCCACAAGTCGTACGACGCGAACCGGGTGCTCCAGGGCATCGATCTCGTCTTCGGTTTCGGCGAGGTGCACGCACTGCTGGGTGCCAACGGGGCAGGGAAGTCCACCCTGCTGGGCTGCCTCAGCGGGGCCGTCCATCCCGACCGCGCCAGCATCACGATCGGCGAGGAGCGCTATGCGGGCTTCACTCCCCGCCGGGCCTTCGACGCCGGCATCGCGATCATCTACCAGCACTTCCAGCTGATCGGGCCGCTGTCGGTTGCCGACAACATCTTCCTGGGCCGGGAGCTGCATCGACCGGGCGGTACGGTCGATCGCCGCCGCCAGGAGCGGGAGGCCAGCGCCGTCCTCGGTGAGCTGGGTCTCGACCTCGACCCGCGCGCCCCTGTCGAGGGACTCAGCGTCGGAGCCCAGCAGATGGTCGAGATCGCCCGCGCGGTGCGGCTCGATCCGCGCGTGCTCATCCTCGACGAGCCGACCGCGGCGCTCGGGGCGCACGAGGTGGCAGGGTTGCTGGCCCTCGTCCGCCGTCTCGCCGCGCGCGGGATCGCCGTCGTCTACGTCACCCATCTGCTCGGCGAAGTGCTGGAGGTCGCCGACCGGGCGACCGTCCTGCGCGACGGACGGGTGCACTGGACGCGCCCGCGGGCCGAGCTCGACCTGGCCGACCTGGTCGAGGGCATCTCGCCCGATGCTGCCACCGAGCGTGCCCGCGATCGCACGACCGTCGGCGACGAGGTCGTGCTGACGCTGAGGCACGTGACGTCCGGCTTCACCGGTCCGGTGGACCTCGAGGTGCGGTCGGGGGAGGTGGTGGGGTTCTTCGGCCTCCTCGGCTCGGGACGTACCGATCTGCTTGAGTCGATCGCCGGCGTCCGGCCCCTGCGCGCCGGCGAGCTGGAGATCGACAGCACGCCGATCCGGATCGGCTCGCCCCGTGCCGCGCAGCGGGCCGGGGTCGCGCTGGTGCCGTCGGACCGCAAGGCCCAGGCCCTCTTCGGGAGCATGAGTGCGCTCGAGAACATGCTGATGCCGCACCTCGGTCGCCTCGCGGCCCGCCGGATCGCTGTGCGCAGCCGCCGACGGGAGGAACAGGTCTTCGCCCGGATGGTCGACACCGTCGACCTGGTACCGCCCTTCGCCGCTCAGCCGGCCGACGGCTTCTCGGGGGGCAACGCCCAGAAGATCGCCGTGGCGCGATGGACGTGCGGGCTCGGCCGGCCGCGTCTGCTGCTGCTCGACGAGCCGACGCAAGGGGTCGACATCGGGGCCCGGCACGACATCTACTCCCTGGTCCGGTCCTGGGCGGCCGAGGTCGGTGCCGCCGTGCTCTTCGCGACCAGCGACCCCGAGGAGGTCCTGGCCCTCGCCGACCGGGTCGTGGTCCTGGTCGAGGGCCGGGTCGCGCACGCCGGGCCCGCCGACCTCGCGGAGTCGAGCCTGGTCGCCCTCGCCCAGCCCACCGCCACCGAGAGGAGCGTCGCCTCGTGACGACCCCGCCCGCCACCCTGGCCGCCCAGCCCGAGGCCGTGCTGCCGCGCCGTCGTACGTCGCGCACCAGTGCGGTCGTCGGCTGGGTGATGCCGTCCGCGACCATCCTGCTGATGGCGTACTTCTCCGCCGCGACCAGCAACTTCCTGACCTTCGACAACCTGGCAGCCGTCCTGACCCAGAACGCGGCGGTCTTCATCGTCGCGGCCGCGGCGGCGATGCTGTTGATGGCCGGATACGCCGACCTGTCGGTCGGCTCGATGATGGCGCTCGCCGGCGTCAGCGCCGGACTGGCGTTCACCGAGCACGGGGTGGTCGCCGGTCTGGTCGTCGGCCTGCTGGTCGGCCTGGTGGTCGGCACCCTCAACGGTGTCCTGATCGGCGTCTTCGAGATGTCGCCGATCGTCGTGACGCTCGGCGGCCTCGCCGCGTGGCGCGCCCTGGCGCAGTATCTCGCCCCCGACTCCGTCTTCGGCTTCCCCGACGCCGTCGGGGACTTCGCGATCGGCCGCTTCCTCGGCCTGACCTGGATCGCCTGGATCGCGATCGTCGTGTGCGTCGTCGCGGTCGCCGCGATGGCGCTGCTCCCGCTGGGCCGCCACATCCAGGCGATCGGCGTCAACGCCCGCGCCGCCTTCCTGGTCGGCATCAGGGTCAAGGGAACGGTCCTGGGCCTGTATGCCGTCGTCGGTCTCGCCGTCGGTCTCGCGGCCCTGCTCCAGGTCGCCCGTCTCGACAGCGCGCCGTCCGGCACGCTGGGCGTCGGGTTCGAGGTCACCGTGCTCACCGCGGTCCTGCTCGGCGGCATCCCCTTCACCGGTGGGCGGGGCAGCATGTGGCGGGTCCTCGTCGGCGTGTGGCTGATCGCGGTCCTGAAGAACGGCCTCACCCTCCTCAACTACGGCCCCGAGGTCGCCGGCATGGTCACCGGCGCCGTCCTCGTCGTGGCTGCCGCGCTCGAGGCCGTGGCCGTCGCCGCGCGCCGGCGCGGCTGACCCTCACTCGTCCCTCAACCGTCCACTCGGAGAACAAGGAGCCCGCCATGTCCACCCTCCCGGTCCGCGCCTACACCGACGCCCTGTCCTACGAGCGCGGCCAGACGCTGCGCCTGCACGTCGACGCCACCGCGCCCGTCGAGGTCCGGCTGATCCGGATGCGCAGCGCGGACGCCGGCGACACCGCGCTCGACGAGGGCGTCATCTGGTCGGCCGCCGGCTCCTACGACGCGTCGCCCCAGGAGACCTGCGTCGGCTCGTTCCTGCTCGGCGAGCTCGCGCCGTCGGCGCCGGACAGCACCCCGACGCTCAGTCTGGGCGCCTTCGTGTGGTCCGCCGACCACGCGGCGAGTCCGACCCAGGCGCTGGTGTCGCTGGCCGGCGGGCCGACCCTGGCGCTGCAGGACGGCCGCCCGACGATCGTGGACGAGGCCGGAGCCGTGCTCGTCACGGGGCCGCGCCTGAACGACCACACCTGGCACCTCGTGGTGGCCAGTCTCGAGCCGGATGCGGCCCGGATCACGGTCACGGCGGTGGACCGGGTGCGCGGCCGGACCGCCGAGGTCGTGGCCGACGGGTCGTTCGGTCCGTTCGCTCCGCGCGGCCCGGTCACCGTCGGCGCGCGCGACGGCCGCGACGTCGTACCGGGGGAGAACGGGGCGCGCGGCGTGGCACGGGACGGGTTCAACGGCAAGCTCGAGGACCCGTTCGTCTGCATCGCAGCGGTCGGCGCGGATCAGGCGGCGGCCGTCGTCAGCGGCGATGTGGACCTGTCCGACCTCGATCTGGTCGCCGGCTGGGACCTCTCCTTCCGGCACGGCGAGGAGCCGGCACTGGCCGCGGCGGTCGCTGCCCGGCAGCCGCACGGCACGCTGGTCAACGGTCCCGGCCGCGGCGTCACCGGTCGGCGCTTCACCGGTCGTGCGCTCGACTTCAACGACGCGCCCACCGAGTTCGCCGCGGCGCACTTCCACAGCACCGACCTGCTGGACGCCGGATGGGACCAGGTCCTCGAGGCGGGACTGCCGGAGGACCTGCCGAGCGGTGTCTACGGCGTCGTGGTGGAGAACGAGCACGGCTCGGACGTCGTGCCGATCACGGTCGTGCCCCGGGCCGAGGACCCGCGGCGCAAGGTGCTCGTCGTCCTGCCGACGCTCACCTACCTGGCCTATGCCAACGAGGCGCTCTTCAACGGGCTCGACCCGAGTGCGATGACCGACCAGGAGGTGGTCGTCGAGTCGGCGGACCAGGCGCATGTCGGCGACGCGTCGTTCGGTCTCTCGATGTACGACACCCACCCCGATGGCAGTGGCGTGATGCTCTCGTCCGCCCGTCGTCAGATCGTCAACATGCGTCGCGGCTACCGGATGTGGCTGGTGGACGCGGGCCGGTCGTTCTCCTCCGACATGTACCTCGTCGAGTGGCTCGCCCGCCGCGGCATCGACTGCGACGTGGTCACCGACCTCGAGGTGCACGAGCGCGGGGCGGCGTACCTCGCGCCCTATGCCGCCGTGATCTCCGGCTCGCATCCGGAGTACACGACGGAGGAGATGCTCGACGGCCTGATGGAGTACCGCGACGCCGGCGGCGGCCTGCTCTATCTCGGCGGGAACGGCTGGTACTGGGTGACCGGCCTGCTCAGCACCGCGCCGCTCGTCGCCGAGATCCGCCGTGGCCACGCAGGCATCCGCTGCTGGGAGTCCTACCCCGGTGAGCTGACGCTGATGTCGACCGGACTGCCGGGCGGGCTGTGGCGGCACCGTGGTCGCGCTCCGCAGGTGCTCTCCGGGGTCGGTTTCGCCGCCCAGGGCTGGGGGCGCTCCGAGCCGTACCACCGTGCCGAGGCGGCCGCCGACCCGCGGTGGGCGTGGGTGTTCGAAGGAGTGGAGGAGGACCCGATCGGTGCGTACGGCGCCGTCATGGGGGGCGCGGCAGGAGACGAGATCGACCGAGCGGACGTCAGCCTGGGCACGCCCGAGCATGCCGTCGTGCTGGCCTCCTCGCGCGGCCACTCGAACTTCTACCAGCGGGTGCTCGAGGAGATCGGCATGAACCTGCCCGATCACGGCGGTGGTGAGCAGGACCCGGAGGTCCATGCCGACATCGTCTACTTCCGCACGCCCGAGGGCGGCGAGGTCTTCAGCACGGGCTCGATCGCGTGGTCGGGCTCACTGCTGGAGAACGGCACCGAGAACGGCGTCTCGCGGATGACCCAGAACGTGATCGATCGCTTCGTCGCCACGCGAGCCGGAACCTGACCCCGACCGGGCCGACGGGCCGGATCCCGCTCGATAGCCTGGTGGCGTGACGACCATCGATCCCCTTCCCGCGGGGGCGCGCATCCTGCATGTGGGTCCACACAAGACCGGCACCACCGCACTGCAGAGCAGCCTGCACCAGGCGCGCGGCGAGTTGGAGGCCCAGGGCGTCCGCTACCTCTCGCGCGGTCGGCACGATGCGTCCGCCGCGCGGTGGGTGACGCGTCGACTCGTCCTGGGGTCGGACGCGGCCGCGGCCGAGCGTCGCTGGGAGCGGGTCGTGGCCGAGCTCCGCTCGCCCGGTCCGCAGCGGCGGCTGTTCAGCAGCGAGTTCCTCTCCGACGCGACCGACGACCAGATCGACGAGATCCTCGACCGCATCGGACGCGAGGATCTCTGGGTGGTGGTCACCCTGCGGCCGTTGGCCCGCATCCTGTCCTCGCAGTATCAGCAGGGACTGCAGAGCGGTGGCCGCCGCGGGTACGACGAGTGGCTGCGCTCGATCTTCGATCCCGAGCACCCGCGTCCGGCCCCCCGTCAGTTCTGGCTGCGTCATCGCCACGATGCTTTGGTGACGCGTTGGGCCGAGCGGATCGGGCCGGACCGCGTCGTCGTGGTCGTCCTCGATCCCACCGACCGGGAGTTCCTGCCTCGCGCGTTCGAGGACCTGCTGGGGCTGACCCGTGGCACCCTCGCGGCCAAGGAAGCGCTGGAGAACCGGTCGCTCACCGCCGAGGAGGCGGAGGTGATCCGGCTGTTCAACGTCCAGTACCGCCGGGCCGGCCTGCGCCCGGAGTCGCATGCCCGGGTGCTGATCGACATCGGCAATCACCTCAAGGACCGGGTCCCCCGCGGCGACGAGGTCCGGATCGTGACCCCGGACTGGGCGGTGCTCCGGGCCAACGAGGTGGCAGCGGAGATGGCCGACAACATCCGCGCCCTCGGTGTCCGGGTCCACGGCGACCTCGCGTCCCTGACCGCGGTCTCCCTCACCGGCGCCGAGGCCACGGTGGTCCCCGCCACGGTGGATCCCGACCTCGCCGCCAGCGTCGGCATCGGGGTGGCGGCCGGCCTCCAACGGGCCCGCCGACCCGCCGCTGGCGACGCGGAGGGCGTCGCGCCGGCGAGGGCGCCGGGCTGGCTGGCTCGCCGGATCCGCCGTCGCTGAGCCGATGCTCAGGCCAGCCGGGACAGCCGGTGCGCCTCCTCCAGCAGCAGGCGGCCCAACAGCGGCTGCCGGTCGGCCCGGAACCGCTGCTCCACACCGGTGAGGGTGAGCGCCCACTCGGGGCGCCCGGCCTTGTCGAAGACGGCGGCGGCCATCCCCCAGGATCCCTCGACGACGTGGCCGGGGTTGAGCGACCAGCCGGTACGCCGGGTGGCGGCGAGCCGCTCGCGCACCAGTCGCTCGGCGTGCTGCCGCCCCCACTCGGCGGCGGCGTCCGAGCGCGCGAAGTAGGCGTCGATGTCGCGGTCCGGCAGGTGGGCGAGGATCGCGAGGCCGGCGGAGACGACGGCGAGCGGGAACCGGGCGCTCTCGTAGAGCACGTAGGAGCGGATGGGGAAGTCGCCGTCCTCGCGGAGCAGGACCACGACCTCGTCGCCGCGCCGCACCGAGAAGAACGCGCTCTCGCCGGTCTCCTTCGCCAGCCGGTGCACGCTGGTCCGGGCCTCGTTGGTGAGGTCGTAGCGAGCGGCGGCGGCCACGCCGAGGACGTAGGTCTCGGGGCCGAGGTACCAGCGACCGGTGGTGGGGTCGCGGTCGGCGAGGCCCTCGGCGGCCAGCGACTCGAGCAGCCGGTGGGTGGTCGCGCGCGGCTGTGCGGTGGTCGAGGCGAGGTCCGTGGTGGTCGCGCCGGTCTCGGTGGCGGAGAGGGCGCGCAGCAGGGCGGCGGCCTTCTCGAGGACTCCGGGTGCGCGGGACACGCCTCGATGTTACGTCCACTGAGTGGACGCGGGTCCCGGTGGGCATCCGCCGAGTGACCACTTCCTTGACCGCACCGGGGAGGGGAGCGATGAACTGGGTGCATCCGGTGAGCAGACGAGCAGGAGTGCGCGATGAGGAAGCTGGCGGCGGACCCGCGGACCGCGGTGGCCGAGCGGGTCCGGGACGGGATGACGATCGCGGTCGGGGGGTTCGGCCTGTGCGGCATCCCGCGTGACCTGATCGAGGCGGTCCGCGACAGTGGCGTGCGGGACCTGACCATCGTCTCCAACAACATGGGCGTCGACGGCAAGGGCCTGGGCGTGCTCCTGGAGAACAGCCAGGTGCGCAAGGTCATCGCGTCGTACGTCGGTGAGAACAAGCTCTTCGCCCAGCAGTACCTCGACGGCGCGCTCGAGGTGGAGTTCTGCCCCCAGGGCACGCTCGCCGAGCGGCTGCGCGCCGGCGGCTCCGGCATCGCGGGCTTCTACACCCGCACCGGCGTCGGCACCGAGGTCGCCGAGGGCAAGCCGCACGAGACCTTCGACGGCGAGACGTTCGTCCTCGAGCGCGGCATCGTCGCCGACCTGGCCCTGGTCCACGCCAACACCGCCGACGCGGAGGGCAACCTGCGCTACCGCGCCACCGCGCGCAACTTCAACCCGCTCGTCGCGATGAGCGGGCGGGTCTGCATCGCCGAGGCCGAGACCGTCCTCGACGGCTTCCTCGACCCCGACGAGGTGATGACGCCGGGCATCTTCGTCGATGTCACCGTCCTCGCCAGCGACCGACCCAAGGACATCGAGCAGCGCATCGTCCGCCCGCGCAGTGCCGCGGCGGCCGACGCCGGAGTGGGAGCCTGACATGCCCTGGACCCGTGAGGAGATGGCGGCCATCGCCGCCCGCGAGCTCAACGACGGTGACTACGTCAACCTCGGCATCGGCATCCCGACGCTGGTGGCCGACCACCTGCCGCCGGGCGTCAACGTCATGCTGCAGAGCGAGAACGGCCTGCTCGGCATCGGCCCGTTCCCCTACGAGGGCGAGGAGGACGCCGACCTGATCAACGCCGGCAAGCAGACGGTGACCACGACACCGGGGGCGTCCTTCTTCGACTCCGCGACCAGCTTCGCCATGATCCGCGGCGGCCACGTCGACATCGCGATCCTCGGCGCGCTCCAGGTCGCCGCCAACGGCGACCTCGCGAACTGGATGGTCCCGGGCAAGATGGTCAAGGGCATGGGTGGCGCGATGGACCTGGTCGCCGGCACCCGTCGCGTCGTCGTCATCACCGACCACGTCGCCAAAGACGGCACCCCGAAGATCGTCGAGCAGTGCACCCTGCCGCTGACCGGCGCCGGCGTGGTCGACCGGATCATCACCGACCTCGCGGTGCTGGACGTCACCGACGAGGGCCTGGTCCTCGTCGACGTCGCCCCCGGCACCGACGCCGACAAGGTCCGTGAGCTCACGGGTGCGCCGCTGCGGGATCCTGCTGCCTGAGCACCTCCTTGATCTCGGTCTTGAGGACCTTGCCCACCTTCGAGCGGGGCAGGTCCTCCCAGACCTCGATCTGCTTGGGCGTCTTCACGCTGCCGAGCCGCTCCTTGACGAAGGCCCGGACGTCCTCCGGCGTGGCCGTCTGACCCGGCCGCAGCTGGAGGACGGCGGTGAGCCGCTCGCCCCACTTCTCGTCCGGCAGTCCGATCACGGCACAGTCGGCGACGGCGGGGTGCGCCATCAGCGCCTGCTCGACCTCGGTCGAGTAGACGTTGAAGCCGCCGGTGATCACCATGTCCTTGGCCCGGTCGACGATGTGCAGGAAGCCCTCCTCGCCCGGGTCGTCGCTCAGATAGCCGATGTCGCCGGTGTGGTGCCAGCCGTACGCCGAGGCCTCCGCCGTCGCCTCCGGGTTCTTGAAGTAGCCCCGCATCACCAGCGAGCTGCGGACCACGATCTCCCCGCGCTCGCCAGGAGGCAGACGCGTGCCGTCGGCGTCCATGATGGCGACCGTGACCAGCGGTGCGGGTCGCCCCGCCGATGACAGCCGCTCGGAGGCGATCGTCCCGTCGGGGCGGACGTGGTCGCGCGGAGCCATCGTGGAGATCATCATCGGTGCCTCGGTCTGGCCGAACAGCTGCGCCATGACCGGACCGATCCGGGTGAGCGCCTCCTCCAGCCGCTGCGCCGACATCGGCGCGGCGCCGTACCAGAAGCACTGCAGGGACGAGAGATCCGTCGACTCCAGCGCCGGATGGTCGAGCACCATGTAGATCAGCGTCGGCGGCAGGAAGGTGTGGGTCACCCGGTGCTCGGCGACCGCGGACAGGAAGCCGCCGACATCCGGTGTCCGCATGATCACGATCGACCCGCCCGAGGCCAGCACGGGGAAGCAGAGCACGCCGGCCGCGTGGGTCAGCGGCGCCAGCGCGAGGTACGCCGGCCGGGCCGGTCGCTCCGGCCACGGGTAGCTCATCAGCGTGATCGCCGTCATCGTCTCGAGGTTCGTGCCCGTCAGCATGACGCCCTTGGGGCGGCCGGTGGTGCCGCCGGTGCCGACGATCATCGCGAGGTCGTCGTCGGCCGGGCGGTCGACGGCCTCGCTGCCGGCCGCCAGGAACTCCTCCCAGCCCAGCGCCCCGTCGTGGTCGGCATCGAGACACACCAGCGTCGTCAGGGCGGGCAGATCGCCGCGGATCTGGTCCACCAGCCCGGCGTAGGACGACTGGAAGATCAGCGTCGTGCACTCGAACAGGTCGAGCAGGTCGCGGTTCTCCGCCGCCTCGTTGCGCGGGTTGACGGGACACCAGACCGCGCCGGCCCGGCTGATCCCGAACACGCAGGTGAAGGCCACCGGGTCGTTGGCGGCGAGGATCGCCACCTTGTCCCCGGGCGCCACGCCCCGTGCTGCGAGGGCGGACGCGATCCGGTCGGCGAGGCCTCCCACCTCGTCGTAGGACCACGTCCGTCCGTCGCAGACCAGGCAGGGCGCGCCACCCCCGAGCGACGCGCCCTTGTCCAGGTAGTCGACCAGCCGCACCGCGCCGGCCTCAGGCCTCGACCGTCAGCACGGGCTCGGCGACCAGGCCGAACGCGCGCAGCTGGCCCAGCAGCTCACGGTGCCCGAACGCCTTGCAGGCCGAGGCGAAGCCGACGCGCAGTGGCGGCTGCTGGAGCAGGGAGTACGCCGCGTAGGCCTGCAGGAGCCCGGTCTGCTTGTAGTTCTGGTTGCCGTGGATCACGCAGTGCGCGCGGCCGAGCGGGCCGGAGGCGTGCACCGAGTCGAGCGACTTGTTGAGCCGGGGGTTCTCCCGCGGCGGCATCTGGTTCATCACCTGCGCCGCCGTGGCGGTGAGCGCCTCGTCGCGCTCGGCGTCGGTCATGTCCTTGGTCGCCTCCAGCGCGCCCGCGACGATCTGCGGGACGCCGTTCATCAGCGCCGCGTTGAAGACGCCGCCCTGCGCCTTGCAGTTCGCGACCCGGGGGTCCTTGCGGTACCAGACCGGGTGCGAGGTGCCGCCCCACGGCAGCGAGAGGGCGAGCTCGTGCTGGCCGGGGACGACGAGCGGCACCAGGCCCTGGGTGGGATCGAACTCGACGTACTGGTTCTGCTGGAGGTAGTGCGCGCGCGACGTGGCGGCGTTGACCAGGATCGTCTGGGTTGATGCGATCGTCGGCGAACCGCCCCAGAACACGGCGATGTCGAGGGTGTCCAGGCCCGGCTTCTCGAGGCACAGCTCGGCGGCGATCTCGCCGGTCGTGTACATCTGCGCGATGCCCGGTGAGAGCAGCAGCCCGGCGGCGGCGAAGTCGGCGCCCCAGCGCTCGTCGCAGGTGATCAGCCAGTCCTGCTCGCCGGTCGTGTCGAGGTAGTGGGTGCCGGCGGCGAGGCACGCCTCGACCACCTCGGGGCCGTACTTGGAGAACGGCCCGACCGTGTTGCACACGACCGACGCGCCCCGGAACAGCTCGGTGAGCGCCTCGACCGAGTGCTCGGCCTCGACGATGTCGTAGTCGGCGGTCTCGATGCCGGGGACGTTGGCCTCCATCGAGGCCTTGAGCTTGTCGGCCGAGCGGCCGGCGGCGACGAACGGGACGCCGAACTCGCGCAGGTACTCGCAGATCAGCCGGCCGGTGTAGCCGGAGGCGCCGTAGACGACGACGGGCTTGCTGGTGCCCTGGGTGGCTGTCATGGCGGTCACATCCCCATTCCGCCGTCGACCGACAGGTCGACGCCATTGATGAACTTCGAGCGGTCCGAAGCGAGGAAGACCACGGCCTCGGCGATGTCCTCCTCGGTGGCCAGCCCACCTGACGGCGTGAGCTCGACGACCTGGCCGACGGCGGCATCGGGCGACTCGAAGAGCCCCATGCCGGTCAGCTCGTTGGCCAGGCCCGCGCCCATCTCGTTGGGGATCAGGCCCGGCGAGACGCAGTTGACCCGCACGCCGAGCCCGAGCTTGCCGGCCTCCATCGCAGCCACCCGGGTGATCCGGTCGACCGCCGACTTCGACGCCGAGTACTGAGACAGTGCCGGGAAGGCGATGTGCGCCGCGACCGAGGCGACGTTGACGACCGAACCGCCCTTGCCCGCCGCTCCACCCGGACCCATGGTGCGGAACGCGTGCTTGATGCCGAGCGAGGTGCCGACGACGTTGACGTCGAAGATCCGCCGCGAGACGTCGGGGTCGAGGTTCACGAAGAGCGACGCGATCTCGATGCCCGCGTTGTTGACGACGATGTCGAGGCCGCCAGTCTCGCTGACGGTCTGCGCCACCGCCGCCTCCCACGAGGCGTCGTCGGTGACGTCGAGGTGGACGTAGCTGCCGCCGATCGCCGCGGCGACCTCCTTGCCCTTCTCGTCCTGGAGGTCCGCGACCACGACGTGCGCGCCGGCGGCGGTGAGGAACTCGGCGAACTTCCGGCCCAGGCCCTGGGCGCCGCCGGTCACCAGCGCCGTGCGTCCGGCCAGCTCGGCCGTGGTGGATTCGGGGGAGGACATGGATGCGGCTCCTTCGGGGTCGGTGGTGATGTGCGCCACACCCAACCCGGTCGCCTTGACGACTGTCAAGACTTCTCTGGACAAGTGTCAAGATTTCTCTTGTCACTCGGCCACGAAGAGCCGAGCGAGCCGGTAGCCTCGGGCCCCATGACGACAGCCACGGCGCGTCGTACGCCCGCCGACAAGCACGACGCGCGCCGCCGCGCGCTGGCCGACTCCGCCCTGCGGACCCTCGGCGAGCTCGGCTACGCCCGGGCCAGCCTGCGCGAGATCGCGAACAACTCGGAGTTCTCCCACGGCGTCGTCCACTACTACTTCCACGACAAGCTGGACCTGATCGTCTACTGCGTGCGTCAGTACAAGGCCACCTGCGTGCACCGGTACGACGGCGTGGTCGCCGACGCCACGACCGCCGACGGCCTGGTCGCGGCCTTCGCCGACAAGCTCGTCGAGACGATCGTCGACGAGGCGCCGATGCACCGGCTCTGGTACGACCTGCGCGCGCAGAGCATGTTCGAGGAGAGCCTGCGCGAGGCGGTGCTGCAGATCGACCAGACGCTCGAGGACATGGTCTGGCGGGTGGTCGCGACCTACGCCGAGCTGGCCGGCCGGCCCGCGGCGATGACGCCGAAGGTCACCTACGGCCTGCTCGACGGGCTGTTCCAGCAGGCGCTGCTCGGCCACCTGTGCGAGAGCGAGGGCGTGCTCGACGACCTGCACGCGCAGGTGCACCGACTGATGCCGCTGCTGCTGGCGTCCTGAGCCCGGCTGGCCCCGGTTCAGTCGCCGGACGGAGCGGTGGCGCCGGCGCAGAAGGCGTCGACCGCCGCGACGAGCTGGTCCAGCCCGGGCTGCTCGAGCGGGTAGTGGCCGGCGTTCTCCAGCAGCACCGTGTCGACCGGCACCCGGACGAGCGCGTCGAGGAACGGCCGGCTGAGGTGGAGCGGCGTCCAGCGGTCGGCGGCGGGCTGGGTCAGCAGGACGGGACAGACGTCGAAGTCCGCCGGTTCGACCGCCGGGACATAGCGCAGGTAGGACCGGAGGAAGGCCAGGGTGACCCGGTTGCCCGCCGAGGTCCGGTCCCGATAGCACGCCCGCGCTGCCGCCCGGTCGTTGACCAGCGCGTGCATCTTGCTGACCAGCCGCATCGGCACCCGCAGCCGTCGGAGGAAGGATCCGCCGGCGGCCGCGACCACCGGCGTGCCGAGCCGGCCGGCCAGGCGCGTCACCGCCGTCTCCGTCGCCACCTGTCGGTCGCGCTGGTCGAGGAAGGTCATGCCGACGATCCCGCGGACCCGCCCGTCGACCGCGGCCACGTGATAGGCCTGCATGCCCCCGGCGGACAGCCCGTAGAGCACGATCGGCCGGTCGTCGCGCGCCCGCTCGGCGGCGACCAGCGCGGAGGCGATCCGCACCCAGTCGTCGTACGTCACCAGCACGCCGGGGGCGACCTCGGTGAGCCCGTAGGTGGGCATGTCCGCGGCGATCGTCTCGTAGCCGCGGTCGGCCAGGGGCTTGCCGAGGATGGTCATCATCTGCCGGCCGTTGGTGCCGACGCCGTGGAGCAGGACCACCTTGGTGGGCGCGGCCGGGTCGCGATAGGTGTCGAGGTGGATCCGGTGGCCCTCGTGCTCCCACCACTCCTCGGCCGGCTCCTGGCCGGGCCCGATCCGGAACGCGGGCGGCAGGAAGTCCTGGATGGCGCGCCACTGCGGTTGGTCGGCGTAGGTCCGGTCCATGGCCGGGATCCTTACATGCGACGCTGTGTCGCACCAGGGCCTCAGCGGTCGCGACTGAGGCCCGCCTCCTCGTCGAGGGCGGTCAGCTTGGCCGGGTTCCGGATCACCAGGATCCGGCTGATCCGGCCGCCCTCGATCTCCAGGCTGACGGCCGTGAGCTCGCCGCGCGCATCGATCCGGGCGCCGGGCGCGCCATTGAGCCAGACCGACTCGACCGTCCCGCCGGGGGCGAAGACCGCGAAGTTCGCCAGCAGCCGCGCGACCGGCTCGGGTCCGTGCAGCGGCTTGCGGATCGCCTGCGCCACGCCGCCGTGGTCGGCCAGCATCACGACGTCGGGAGCGAGCGCGTCGAGCAGGGCCTGGAGGTCGCCGGTGCGCACCGCGGCGAGGAAGCGCTCCACCACCGCCTGCTGCTCGGTGCGGTCCACGTCGACCCGCGGACGTCGCGCGGCCACGTGGTTGCGCGCCCGCACCGCGATCTGGCGGACCGCCGCCGGCGTCTTGTCGACGGCCGCCGCGATCTCGTCGTACGGCGTGTCGAAGACCTCGCGCAGCACGAACACCGCGCGCTCGGTCGGTCCGAGGGTCTCCAGCACCGTCAGCATCGCCATCGAGACGCTCTCGGCGAGCTCGACGTCCTCGGCGACGTCGGGCGCGGTCAGCAGCGGCTCGGGCAGCCACTCGCCGACGTAGTCCTCCCGGCGCCGGGCCAGGCTGCGCAGCCGGTTGAGGGCCTGCCGGGTGACGATGCGGACCAGGTAGGCGCGGGCGTCGCGCACCTCGCCGGTGTCGACCCCGGCCCACCGCAGCCAGGTCTCCTGGACGACGTCCTCCGCGTCCGCCGCCGAGCCGAGCATCTCGTAGGCGACGGTGAAGAGCAGGTTGCGGTGGGCGACGAAGGGGTCGGCTCCGCTCATGCCGACGAGCCTACGGCGGCCGAGGGACCGGGCTGCGCCAGCGGCTTCATCCCGCAGGCCGCGGCGAAGCCCTCGGACTCGATGCCGAGCGCCGTGTTGCCACGGGTGGTCAGGTTGGCGAAGCCGATCACGCTCGTCAGCTCCAGCAGGCCCGCCGGGCCGAGCGCGGCGAGCAGCGGCGCGACCATCTCGTCGGTGACCGTCGGCGGGGTCCGGGTCGCCGCCTCGGCGTACTCCAGCACCTGGCGCTCCAGCGGGGAGAAGACGTCGGAGTCCCGCCAGCGCGGGACCTCGCGCGCCTTGTCCTCGTCGAGGCCCTTGTCCCTGGTCATGAAGTAGTTGAAGTCCAGGCACCACGAGCAGCCGACGAGCGACGCGACGGCCATGTGCGCGTAGGTCTTCAGCGTCTCGTCGCAGGCGTCCCACTTCTGCAGCTTCTGGCCGTAGGCCATGCTCGCCTTGAGGGCCGGCAGGTGGTGCCACATCACGCCGAGGGACTCGGGCACGCGGCCGAACATCCGGCCGGCGAACTTCTTGACCAGGGCGCCGTAGAGCCCGGTGATCGGCGCGGCCGGGATGCGGGCGGCGGTGGGGGTGGTGGTCATGTCGTCCTCCTCGTGGGGGTGGGTTCGACATGAAGACACCGCCCGTCCGGCGGATGTGACAGCCGCCGGCGCGTCACCGCCGTCCGAGCAGCTCCTCGAGGGTGGCCACTTCCTCGGCCAGGTCCTCGGCGATCGTCCCGGCGAGCGCGACGGCGTCGGCGAACCTCCCGTCCGCGCGTTGGGTCTCGGACAGCGCGATCGCGCCCTCGTGGTGCTCGATCATCATCGCCAGCCAGTGGCCGGCGAAGTCGGCGTCGGAGGACCTCGCGAGCTCGGCCATCCGTGCCGCGGACATCATCCCCGGCAGGTCGTGGCCCGGTACGTCGTCGTCCGGATCCCCGGCCGCCCCTGCGTCGTGACCGGCGTTGGCGTGGTCCATCGACGTGGCCGGGACGTCCTTGCCCCAGGCGGTCAGCCAGGTGGCCATGGTCTCCACCTCCGGCACCTGCACGTCCTGGATCCGGGCGACGACCGCGCTGAGTTCCGGCTCCAGCGGGCGGTCCTCGGCGAGCAGCGCCATCCGCAGGGCCTGCGCGTGGTGCGGGATCATCGCGGTCGCGAACGCCACATCCGCGCTGTTGAAGACGTCCCCGTTGCGGGCGGTCTCGACCGTCGCGGGCCGTGGCGCCGGCCCGTCGTCGCCGCACCCGGCGAGGCCGACCCCGAGCGCGAGCAGGCCGGTGGCCGCGACGGCGGCCCCGGCGATCCCGGTGCCCCGGCGCCGGTCAGGGCGCATAGCCCAGGCCCAGCTCGGCCATCGCCTGCTCGAGCCGGTCGAGCGCGATCGGCCCGACGCCGTGCAGGGCGGCGAGGTCGGCCCGCCGCCAGCCGCTGACCGCCTCGAGGGTGTGCACGTCGACCGCCCGCAGGGCGCGGGTCGCGGGGGCGCCGATGGTGCGGGGCAGCGGGGACCCGGACCGTCGCGGGGCCCGTTTGCGCGGACCGTCCTCGTGGTCCAGCACCGCCTCGCCGCGCGGGGAGAGGCGGTAGCCGATCGCCAGCGACTCGGTCAGCCCGCGCTCCTTGAGCTTGCGCACGTCCTTCTTGAAGTCGAGCGTCTCGCGGCCCAGTTCCGCGGCCAGATCGGGCGCCCGGACCTCCGGGTTGCGGTCGATGATGCGCAGCGTGGGGCGGGTCCACGGCCCGATCGCCGAGGCGGCGTCCAGGCGGTCCAGGCCGGCGAGGATGCCCGGGACCTCCGCGGCGTCGGGGATCGCCGCGCGCAGCGCCTCGCGGGGGTCGGGGCCGCCGTACCGCAGGCCGACCCGGAACACCGGCCGGTCCGCCCGCGCCGACAGGGCCTCCTTGAGCGCGGCCAGGGACGGGGCGCCCGCCCGGCGGGCGTCGTCGGCGCGCAGGGCGGAGAGCCCGACCTCCTCGACACTGGTCACCTCGACCACGCCGATCGCGGTGCGCAGTCGGCTGCCGACCTTCACCCGGGCCCGGTCCCAGCGGCGGAAGGCCAGGTCGACGGTGCCGTCGCGGACGCCCTCGAGCTCGACCGGTCGCATCATCACGGCCCCGAGCATAGTGGCCGTCGTACCCGGCGAACGGGTCGTGAAATCGCCGATCTGACGACCCGTTCGCCGGGTACGACGACGCGACCCTAGGCCTGCGAGAGCGAGAGCTTGACGGCGAACCCGAGGAAGACCGCACCGACCGCGGAGGTCGCCCCCGCGGAGAGGGCCCGGCGGCGGCGGAAGGCCGCTGCCAGGCGGGTCCCGAAGAAGATGAGTGCGCTCAGGTAGGCCACGCTGGCGATCTGCGCGAAGGTGCCGAGCACGAGGAAGGGCACCGCCGGGTGGGCGTAGGCGGGGTCGACGAACTGCACGAAGAAGGCGACGAAGAACAAGATCGCCTTCGGGTTGAGCAGGCTGATCACCAGCGCCCGGCGGTAGGGCCGCTCCCCGCGGCCGGCCGAACCCGTCGGGGTCGCCGCGTCGGCCGCGTCGGCGGCCACCTCCGCGACGGTACGCCGCGAGCGCCACATCGCGACCGCCGCGCGCAGCATCGTGAAGGCCAGCCAGCCGAGGTAGGTCGCCCCCGCGAACTTCACGATCCCGAACGCGACGTCGTTGGTCTTGAGCAGGGAGGCCACGCCGGCGGCGGACAGCGTCATGAGCACCGCGTCGCCCGTCCAGACCCCCGCCGCGGCGGTGTAGCCGTCCCGGACCCCGCGCCGTGCCGCGACCGAGAGGACGTAGAGCGAGTTGGGGCCGGGCAGCAGGATGATCAGCACGAGACCGACGAGGTACGTCGACAGGTCGGTGATGCCCAGCACGGACCGGATCCTCCCACGCGTCGGTCCGTCGCCGCGATTCGTTTCCGTCGGCTCGATGAGTCCAGCCGCGACCGCCGGTCAGCACCGGCATGGGCATCGTGACCGCGGACATCGGCATCACCCTCGACGGCTTCGGTGCGGCGGCCGACCAGTCGCTGGAGCACCCCTTCGGCTCGCTCGACGAGCGCCGGCTGCACAGCTGGATGTTCGAGCACGGCGACGACAACGCGGCCGAGGTCGCGGCGATCGTCGACGCCGGCGCCTTCGTCATGGGCCGCCACATGTTCGACCCCGGCCGCGGGGCCCCGGACCTCGCCTGGCGCGGCTGGTGGGGCGAGGACCCGCCGTACCACGCGCCGGTCTTCGTGCTGACCCATCACGCGCGTCCCCCGCTGCCGATGGAGGGCGGCACGACCTTCCACTTCGTCACCGACGGACTCGCGTCGGCGCTCGCGCAGGCGCGCGCCGCCGCCGGGGAGCGCAATGTCGCGATCGCCGGCGGGGCGTCCACGATCAACGCCTGCCTGGCGGCGGGCGAGCTCGACGAGCTGCGGCTCCACGTCGTGCCGTACGTCGCCGGGCTGGCCGCCGGCTCGCGGATGTTCGACGGGGTCGGTCCGCTTGGGCTGGTGCCGGTCGCGACCCGGCAGACGCCGCAGGTCACCCACCTGACCTACCGCCGGCCGTAGCTGTCAGTCCAGGGCGACCACGGCGAGCGGCAGGTCGCCGACCCGCTGCTCCGCCGGCAGCGTGTCGAAGGCGACGCCCTCGAGCAGGTCGCCGCACAGGTGGCGTCCGCTGTTGCTGGACAGGATCCGGCCGAAGTTGTTGACGACCGCCGTCCGGGCCCCGACGGCGCGCAGCGGCGGGAGCAGAGCCTGCTCGGCGTTCTTGACCGCGATGTCGGCGCCGGCGACGCCGCAGAACCGGTCCCCGACCACGACGGGCAGGGTGAAGGTGAGGGTGTACTCCTCGGTGCACAGGTAGTCGACGTAGGGACCCGTCACGTGGCGGTGCCCCGTGTCGCGCGGGACGACGAACCACGGCAGGTGCTCGTAGTCGTAGAACCCGATCGCCTGGGGCTCGGAGTGGGTGACCAGGCGCTGGGGCCGGCCGTCGGCGTCGCGCGCGAACCACTCCAGCCACCACTCGGCGTCCTGGAGGATGTTCGGGGCGGCGACGAAACCGGCGCCCTGGACGGGCTGCCGGCCGTCGCCGAGGACTGGCAGGACGAGGGGCTCGACCGGGGCGAGATCGGCGCGCCGCGGCGCCGTGCGCCCGGCGAGGGCGCGGGTCACGGTCGCGGCGATCCGGTCGGCGAGCCCGAAGGCGTGGTCGGCGAGCTCGACGACCGCGGCGTGCACGGGCGCGATCTCGGCGGGGGAGAGGCGGAGCTGGTTCTTCGAGGACTTCATCGGTGGACCTCGCTGAGCTGGTAGTCGATGAGACGGGCGGTGGAGTCGGCCACCCGCTGCTCGGCCGCCTCGCGGGCGGCGTGGGGATCGCGGTCGGCGATCGCGGCGACGACGGCCCGGCAGCTGCGGACCATCTGGGCGTGACTGTCATCATCGCCGAAGGCGAGCCACAGCAGGGTCCCGAACTCGGCCTGGAGGCTGACCTCCTCGTGGTAGAGCCGGGGGGACTGGGCGGCAGCGGCCACCTCGATGTGGAACTGCGCGTCGGCCCGGCGCCGGGCGTCGGGCTTCTCGGCGTGCTCGAGCGCGTCGGCGACCCGTTGCAGCCGGTCCACGTCGTCGGGGCTGGACCGGCGGGCGGCGAGGGCCGCGCTGGCGCCGCAGATGGCGGCGTACACGTCGCCGAGGTCGCGCAGCTCGCCGAGGCTGAACCCGTCGAGCCGGCGCCGGGCCAGGTGGCTGACGCCGTTCTCGGGGGTGCGCACGAAGCTGCCGCCGCCGCGGCCGCGCCGGGTCTCGATCAGCCCCTCGGAGCGCAGCACGGACAGCGCCTCGCGCACGGTGACGGTGGAGACGCCGAAGATCCCGGCGAGGTCGAGCTCGCCGGGGAGCTGTTCGGCGTCGGGCAGGAGGCCGAGCGCGATCGCGTCCGTGAGGCGTCGGACGACGAGCTCCGAACGGCTCAGCGACTCGAGCGGCGAGAACACCGCCGCGGATGCGCGTCCGTAGAACGGCACGGCCACCGTCTCTCCTCCTCAGTCCCCGGCGACCCCCGCGAGTCCCCTTCCGGGGCAATCTTGCCGGACGCTCTTGTGCTTTGAACTGTGAAGTCATATGTTAACGCCAATCTGAACGTGACGAAAGGCACATCCGATGTCCCTCTCGACCAGTGCTCCCGCCGAGGCGGCTGCCGTCGACACCCCCGCGATCACCCTGCGCGGTCTCCGCAAGACCTTCGGTGACGTGGTCGCGGTCGACGACGTCGACCTCGACATCGCCGACGGCGAGTTCTTCTCGATGCTCGGCCCGTCGGGCTCCGGCAAGACCACGGTGCTGCGACTGATCGCCGGGTTCGAGCAGGCCACCGCCGGCACGGTCCGGCTCGGCGGCGCCGACGTCACCCGCAGCGCACCCTTCGAGCGCGACGTCCACACCGTCTTCCAGGACTACGCGCTCTTCCCCCACATGAGCGTCCTCGACAACGTCGCCTACGGGCTGCGGGTGCGCGGGCTGAAGAAGGCGGAGCGTCGCGAGCGCGCCCAGCACGCCCTGGAGACGGTCCGGCTCGGGCACCTCGGTACCCGCCGCCCGGCCCAGCTCTCCGGCGGCCAACGGCAGCGGGTCGCGCTGGCGCGCGCGATCGTGCTGCAGCCGCGGGTGCTGCTGCTCGACGAGCCGCTGGGAGCCCTCGACCTCAAGCTGCGCGAGCAGATGCAGGTCGAGCTCAAGCAGCTCCAGCGCGAGCTCGGCATCACCTTCGTCTTCGTCACCCACGACCAGGAGGAGGCGCTCACGCTCAGCGACCGGATCGCGGTCTTCGACGCCGGCCGGATCCAGCAGCTCGGCACGCCGCGCGAGATCTACGAGAACCCCGCCTCGGCGTACGTCGCCGGGTTCGTCGGCACCACCAACCTCTTCGACAGCGCCACGTCCCAGCGGATCCTCGGCGTGGCCGGCGAGCATGCCGTGCGCCCCGAGCGGCTGCGCCTGTCCGCCGCCACCGACCCGGAGGGTCCCGAGGGCGCGCGCGGCGACGAGGTCCGGCTCGACGCGGTCGTCGTGGAGACGATCTACCTGGGGACCGGCAACCGCGTGCACCTGCGCACCTCCGACGGCGTCGAGCTGGTCGCGCTCGAGCAGTCGACCGGTTCGCTCGACTCCGCCGAGCACCGCGGCGACGACGTCACGGTCCGGTTCGCGCGCGCCGACGTCGTCCCTCTCTCGAGCGGCTCCTGACGCCCTCCACCCGTGCTCCCACCCATCAGCAACCCAACGAGTCTCCATCCAGAGAAGAAGGGGAGAACCCGATGAAGAACACCCTCCGCAAGGGCCGCGTGGCCACGGCCTGCCTGGCCCTGGTCTCGGTGTCCGTACTGAGCGCCTGCGGCAGCAGCGACGACGACAAGAAGACCGAGGCCGTCGAGAAGGTCGGCAAGACCGAGGGCAAGGTCTCGATCCTGGCCTGGCCCGGCTACGTCGAGGACGGCAGCAACGACCCCGCCGTCGACTGGGTCTCCGCCTTCGAGAAGGACACCGGCTGCGAGGTGACCAGCAAGGTCTACGGCACCTCCGACGAGGCGCTCAACCTCGCCAAGTCCGGGGAGTACGACGTCATCGCGGCCTCCGGCGACCTGTCGCTGCGGCTGATCGCGTCGAACGAGGCGCAGGAGATCAACACCGACCTGGTGCCCAACTACGCCAACGTCTACGACTTCCTCAAGGACACCGAGTGGAACTCGGTGGACGGCAAGAACTACGGCGTCCCGCACGGCTACGGCGCCAACCTCTTGATGTTCAACAAGAAGAACTTCGCCGAGGCGCCGACCTCGTGGGGCGCGGTCTTCGAGAAGGACCAGCTCGCCGCCAACAAGGGCAAGGTGACGGCGTACGACTCGCCGATCTACATCGCCGACGCCGCGCTGTACCTCATGAAGACCCAGCCCGACCTGGGCATCGAGAACCCGTACGCGCTCGACCAGGACCAGCTCGACGCGGCCGTGGCGCTGCTCAAGGAGCAGCGCCAGTACGTCGGCGAGTACTGGTCGGACTACCTCAAGGAGGTCCAGGCCTTCGAGACCGGCGACTCGGTCGTCGGCACTACCTGGCAGGTGATCAAGAACAGCATCGAGAACCCGGACGTCGACGTCACGCTGCCCACCGAGGGCGCCACGGCGTGGAACGACACCTGGATGCTGTCGTCGCAGGCGAAGAACCCGAACTGCGCCTACAAGTGGATGGACTACATCCTGTCCCCCGAGGCCAACGCGCAGGCGACCGAGTACTTCGGCGAGGCGCCCAACAGCCCCGAGGCCTGTGCGCAGACGACCGACCCGAAGCACTGCGAGACCTTCCACGCCGGTGACGAGGAGTACGCGAAGCAGCTGTGGTTCTGGCGCACGCCGATCGAGAAGTGCCTCGACGGGCGGACCGACGTGCAGTGCACCAACTACGCCCAGTGGACCGAGGCGTGGACGGAGATCAAGGGCTGATCATGTCCGTCACGTCGACGTCGCCCAGCGACACCCGGCCCGGCCGGACCACCGACCCCGCACTGCGGGGCCCGGTGGCCCGGCCGGGGTCCCGGCTGCTGCACCGGATGGTGTGGCTGCGCCTGTCCCTCCTGCTCTCCGCACCGCTCGCCTGGATGGTGCTGGTCTACGTCGTCGCGCTGGCGGCGCTGCTCATCACCTCGCTGTGGTCGGTCGACAGCCTCAGCAGCGAGATCGACCGCTCGTGGACGCTGGACAACTTCCGCACGCTCCTCGAGAGCGAGGTGTACCGCAATGTCACGCTCCGCACCCTCGGTGTCGCCGCCGCCGTGACGGTGGTCGACGTCGCGATCGCGCTCCCCATCGCCTTCTACATGGCGAAGGTGGCCTCGCCCCGGGCGCGCCGGATGCTCGTCGTCGCCGTGCTCACCCCGCTGTGGGCCAGCTACCTGGTCAAGGTCTTCTCCTGGCGGGTGGTGCTCTCCGAGGGCGGCCTCGCCGAGTGGACCGGCCTCGGCTCGCCCGGCTACGGGCTCACCGCCGTCGTCATCACCCAGGCCTACATCTGGCTGCCCTACGTCATCCTGCCGATCTTCGCCGCCCTGGAGCGGGTCCCCGACTCGCTGCTGGAGGCGGCCGGCGACCTCGGGGCGCCGACCGGCATGGTGCTGCGCTCGGTGGTGCTGCCGCTGTTGGTCCCCGGCATCGTCGCCGGTGCCATCTTCAGCTTCTCGCTCACGATGGGCGACTACATCACCGTCAACATCGTCGGCGGCGCCAGCCAGATGCTCGGCAACCTCGTCTTCATCAACGCGGGCGCGGCCAACAACCTGCCCCTCGCGGCGGCCATCGCGATGATCCCGATCGTCGTGATGCTGGTGCTGCTGAGCGCCATCCGCCGGACCGGCGCCCTGGACAACCTGTGATGGAGGCCCACCGATGACCCTCAGCCCGCTCTCCCGCCGGGTCCTGGCCGGCCTCACCTTCGGCGTCCTCGCGCTGATCTACCTGCCGCTGCTCGTCGTCGTCGCGAACTCGGTCAACCCCAGCCAGTCGATGACCTGGCCGCCCGACGGTGTGACCCTCGAGTGGTGGCGGCGCGCCGCGCACAGCGCCGGGGCCCGGGACGCGCTGGTGACCAGCCTGCAGGTGGCGGTGATCGCGACCCTGCTCGCGCTCGTGCTCGGCACCCTGCTCGCCCTGGCCCTCCAGCGCTACTCGTTCTTCGGCAAGAACTCGGTGAACCTGCTGGTCATCCTGCCGATCGCGTTGCCCGGCGTCGTGACCGGCATCGCGCTCAACAACGGCTTCAAGGGGATCCTCGGCGTCGACCTGTCCATCTGGACGATCGTGGTCGCGCACGCGACCTTCTGCATCGTCACCGTGTTCAACAACGTGCAGGCCCGGCTGCGCCGACTGGGCACCAGTCTCGAGGAGGCCTCGGCCGACCTCGGCGCGGGCGTGTTCACCACCTTCCGGCTGGTCACGCTCCCGCAGCTCCGCTCGGCCCTTCTCGCCGGTGGCATGCTGGCCTTCGCACTGAGCTTCGACGAGATCATCGTGACCACGTTCACCGCCGGCAACGGCGCCACCACCCTGCCCATCTGGATCCTCAACAACATGTTCCGCCCCAACCAGGCGCCGGTCGTCAACGTCGTCGCCGTCGTCCTGATCGTGTTCTCGATCCTCCCCGTCTGGCTCGCGCAGCGGCTGTCCTCGGACGTCGAAGCCGCCCGCTGACCCACCCGCCCCGCCTACCCACCCCGCCCGAAGGAGTCCCACCCCATGACCGAGTACGCCGTCCGCAACCCCGCGACCGGGGAGCTGGTCGAGACCTTCCCGACCGCCACCGACGCCGACATCGCCGCCGCGATCGACGCGGCCGCCGCGGCGTACGGCTCCTGGGGTCGTACCTCCGGCGTCGCCGACCGCGCCGCGCTGATCCGCCGGGTCGCCGAGCTGCACCGTGAGCGCAGCGCCGAGCTGTCCGCCGCGATGGTCGAGGAGATGGGCAAGCCGCTGGCCGACGCCGAGGGCGAGGTCGACTTCTCCGCCTCGATCTACGAGTTCTACGCCGACAACGCCGAGCGCTTCCTCGCCGACGAGCCGATCGAGCTCGGCGAGGGCGAGGGCACCGCGGTCATCCGCCGGACGCCGGTCGGCGTCCTGCTCGGGATCATGCCGTGGAACTTCCCCGTCTACCAGATCGCCCGCTTCGCCGGCCCCAACCTGATCACCGGCAACACGATCCTGCTCAAGCACGCGCCGCAGTGCCCGCGCTCGGCGGCGCTGCAGGAGCAGATCTTCCGCGACGCCGGCTTCCCCGAGGGCGCCTACGTCAACATCTATGCCACCAACGACCAGGTCGCCGACATCATCGCCGACCCCCGCGTCCAGGGTGTCTCGCTCACCGGATCCGAGCGCGCCGGCGCGGCGGTCGCCGAGATCGCCGGCCGCAACCTGAAGAAGGTCGTCCTCGAGCTCGGCGGCTCCGACCCGTTCATCGTGCTCTCCACCGACGACCTCGACGCCACGGTCGAGGCCGCGGTCTTCGCCCGCATGGACAACGCCGGCCAGGTCTGCAACGGCGGCAAGCGGTTCATCGTGGTCGACGGCCTGTACGACGAGTTCGTCGGCAGGTTCACCGACGCCGTGCTCGCGGCCTCGGGCGGTTCCCCGCTCTCCTCGGTGACCGCCGCGGACACCCTCGCGACCCAGGTCGACGCGGCCGTCGCCGGCGGTGCGACCCTGGCGACCGCGGGCGAGCGCGACGGCGCCTTCTACCCGAGCGGCGTGCTCTCGGGCATCACGACCGACAACCCGGCGTACCGCCAGGAGCTCTTCGGCCCGGTCGCCATGGTGTTCCGCGCGAGCGACGAGGACGACGCGGTGCGGATCGCCAACGACACGCCGTACGGCCTCGGCTCCTACGTCTTCTCCACCGACGCCGCCCAGGCGCAGCGGGTCGCCGACCGGATCGAGGCCGGCATGGTCTTCGTCAACGGCGTCGGCCTCGACGCCGCCGAGCTGCCCTTCGGCGGCATCAAGCGCTCCGGCTTCGGCCGCGAGCTGAGCCGCTACGGCATGGAGGAGTTCGTCAACAAGAAGCTGATCCGCACGGTCGGCTGAGCGCGGGGCTCAGGCTCCGTCACGCACCCGGCATATGGGCTCCGTATCGGGACGGTAGACAGCCCATTCGCCGGGTGCGTCGGAATAGCGGGACGCGAGCAGGTCGACCAGGCCGGGCACGTCCTCGAGGGCGAGCTGGAAGGTGCCGGTGCAGACGTTGTCGCGCCACAGGGAGAGCACGACGACGTCGGCCTCCGCGTGCCAGCTGACGCGCAGCGCGCGGCCGTCGCCACGGGGGTCCAGGTAGGCCGCGCCCGCGCTCGGAAGAGGTGGGTGCACCCGGCGCATGCCCCATCATGCGCCCGGATGTGCCGACCTGTCACCGATTTCGCCGGACCCGTGGGCGCTCAGCCCTCCTGCGGCGGGCACAGGCAGAACGGGTGCCCGTCGGGGTCGAGCATGACCCGCCACGAGCCGCCCATCTCGGCGGCCGGCTGGGTCTCGGCGACGGTCGCCCCCAGTGAGCGGGCGTGCTCGGTCGCGGCCTCGAGGTCGGGCACCCGGAAGTCGAGGTGGAACTGCTGCGGGTGGGTCTGGCCGGGCCACTGCGGGCGAGCGAAGTCCTTGACGGTCTGGAAGTTGAAGGTGGCTCCGAGCACGGCCGCGGAGGCGTACCCGTACTCCGGATAGTCGCCGGTCACCTCGCCGCCGGTCAGCTCGGCGTAGAAGCGGGCCAGCCGGGCGGCGTCGGCGGAGTCGATGGTGAACGCGATGAGCTCGGTCACGGGAGTGGTCATGCGACCCACCTTGCCGGCATCGCCGACCGGTGTCTTGAAAGAATCCGACACATGCGCTGGACGCCCGACGGACCCCTGGACGTGGTCGAGCCCGCGCAGCTGCGCGACGTCCATGGGTACGCGCCCTCGCTGCGGCGCTACGCCCCGCCGCCGTCGCTGGCCGACGCGGTCCGCCGGTTCTGGGTGCCGGTCTGGTCGCTGCCGCCGGGGGAGCGCTCGGTCCAACGGGTGCTGCAGTACCCCGTGTGCCAGGTCGTCGTCGGTCCGGACGGCGGCCAGCTGGTCGGGCCGCATGCCGGGCTGAGCACCGAGGAGCTGAGCGGCTCCGGCTGGGTCGTCGGGGTGATGATGCAGCCGGCCGTCGGCCTCGCCCTGGCCGGCGGGCCGGTCGCGGAGCTGACCGACCGGCGACGCGACCTGGTCACGGTCCCCGGCCTCGACGCGCCCGGGCTGGTCCGGGCGGTCGCCGATGCCCTCGGGGACGACCCCGCCGAGATCGACCGCCAGCGAGAGGCGTGCGCACGGGTGGCCGAGGCGCTCGGCGTACTGGTGCCGGTGGACGAGGAGGGGCGGCTGGTCAACGCCGTCGTCGAGTACGTCGAGGGCGACCGCGAGGTGCAGCGGGTCGCGCAGGTGTGCGCCAAGTTCGACCTCGGCGAGCGGGCGCTGCAGCGGCTGACCCGGCGCCGCATCGGCCTGTCCCCGAAGTGGCTGGTCCAGCGCCGGCGCCTGCACGACGCGGCCGACCTGCTCCGGACCGGCACCGCCGTCGACCTGGCCCGGGTGGCGGCCGAGCTGGGGTACGCCGACCAGGCGCACTTCACCCGCGACTTCCGCGCCGCCACCGGCCTGACGCCGGGGAGGTTCAGCGCGGAGCCGGGGCCGGCACGTCCGGGCTGAGGCGCAGCTCGAGCCGGGGCAGCACCCGTCCCGGGATCGAGCCGGACGGCGTCCCGCCCACCCGGACCGCGCCCTGCGCCAGGTAGAACGCCTCGGCGTTCGGGTCGGCGTCGATGGTGAGCAGGGTGAACCCGGCGGCCCGCGCCTCCGCGGCGAGGTCGGTCGCCAGGGCCCGGCCGACCCCGTGACCGATCGTGTCCGGGTCGACGAACATCATGCCGAGGACCCCGACCGGCGGCTCGCCCTCGAGGGTGCGGAAGCCGACGATCCGGCCGTCGGGCAGCTCGGCGACGACGGTCCGGCGGGCGGCGAGCTCGGCGTCGCGCATGGTCAGCTCCGCCCGACAGGCTTCGAGGAAGGCGGCGTCGTAGCCCCAGTGGCCCTTGGAGCGCAGGGCCAGCTCCGTCAGCGCGGCCGCCTCACCGGGCGCGGCCGGGCGGAGCCGGGGCGCGGGGGCGCTCACCGCAGCTCCCGCAGGTAGCAGAGCATCCGGAAGTCCTCGCCCGGCTGGATGTTCGTGAACCCGTGCCGCTCGTAGAACCGCCGGGTATCGGCGTCGATCTCGTCGACGTTGATGTGCACCTCGATCGCGCCGCGTCGCTCGACCTCCGCGACCGCCGTGGTCAGCAGGGCGGTGCCGATGCCCCGGTCCCGCAGGTGCGGTACGACGTACAGCTCCTCGAGCTGGGCGAGCGGGCCGTCGCCGTACGGGGTGGGGCGGAGGGTGAGATAGCCGAAGCCGGTCGCCACGCCGGTCCGTGGGTCCTCGGCCAGCGCGACGAACACGTCGGGACGGGCCAGCAGGGAGGTGAACCGGTCGCCGAAGTCGGCCGCGCTCGGCGTCGGCGTCTCGAACTCGGTGTTGAAGTCGAAGAGCAGGCCGCCGACGACATAGGCGTCGGCCGGGGTGGCGAGCCGCACGGCGGGCAGGTCGGTCATGCGAACCACGTCCTCGTCAGGGAGCCGATCACGCCGGTCAGGCGCTCGGCGGTGAATCGGTCGGGTTCGGCGAGCACCAGCCGCCCGAAGTGGTCGAGCAGGGCGAGGATGCCGTGCGCGAGCACCTCGGCGTCGACCTCCTCGCCGAGCACGCCCGCGACCAGCTGCTCGATCACGGCGCGGACCCGCTCGCGATCGCCCTCGATCCGTTCCCGGACGACATCGGGCACGGTCACGGGGGAGGCGAGGATCGCGCGCCAGGTGAGCGGGTCGCCGAGCACCATCGCGTGCAGTGCGGGGGTCGCCCGCTCGACCACCGCGACCGGGTCGTCGCCGGCGGCGTCGAGGGGGAGGGCGGCGAAGAGCTGGGCCAGGGCCCGCTCCTGCTGGCGGTCGAGCAGGGTCGTCAGCAGCGGTCCGAGCCCGTCGAAGGCGCTGTAGACGACCGGCCGGGTCACCCCGATCTCCCGGGCGACGGCGTCGATCGAGATGCCGTCGTACCCGTCGCGGTCGATGATCGTGAGGGCGGCGTCGAGGAGCTGCTCGCGACGCTCGGCCATCGGCACGCGAGGTGCGTACGGGCGTCGCTTGCGGGCCGGCTCGGACATGGCGCCCACTCTAGGGTTCCATTTACTACAGAGGTGTAGCATTCTGGGGACATGGCGATCCGGAAGCACGACCGCGAGCTCACCCCCGCCGAGGACTACGGCTTCTTCGGTCCCGAGTCGGTGGCCTGGAAGGTCTGGGGCTACCCCACGTCGCTGACCGTCGGCTTCAGCCGGGCGGTCGTCGTCGAGGAGCTCGACCCCAACCTGGTGGCCTCGGTCGATCGCACCCAGGACATCTATCGGCGGCCGAAGACGCGCTACGACCGCACCATCCACTACTTTGCCCTCGTCGCCTTCGGCGACAGTCGGACGACCGCCCGCGCGGCGGACGTCCTGGTCAAGGTGCACAGCAAGGCGATCGGCACCGAGCCCTACGGCGGTGGCCGGTACGACGCCAACGACCCCGCCTCGCAGTTGTGGATCCTCGTCACCGGCTGGCACTCGGTGCTCAAGGCGTACGAGATGTACGGCCCCGGCCGGCTGTCCGCGGCCGAGGAGGCGCAGTACTGGGCCGAGTGCGCCCGGGCCGCCGAGCTGCAGACCTGCTCGCCCGACGACGTCCCCCGCTCCCGGGCCGAGCTGCACGCCTACTACGCCCGGATGCGGCCGGTGATGTCCGGCTCGCCCATCGCCCGCCGGGCGATGGCGCACCTGATGGACATCAGCCAGCTCGCCGACGACGTCCCGCTCGTGGCGCGTCCCGCCCGCTGGGTGATCGGCCGGTTCTTCCGCGCCGGCGTGATCGCCACCCTGCCGCACTGGATGCGGGAGCTGGGCGACGTCACCCAGCCGCGGGCGATGGACGTCGTCGCGCGGCCGGTGCTCCGCGCCACCTTCGCCGTCCTCGCGACGAGCAAGCGGCTGCAGCTGCGGATCCTCGGGCTGCTGTCCCCCAGCACGGTCCCGGTGGTCGCGCCGATCCTACTCGGCGTACCACCGGTGACCCCGGAGCTGCTGACGCCCCGGGAGGCGCAGGAGCGGTACGGGTACGACCGGCCCGCCGAGGCCCACCTCGCCTGGCGCGCGAAGCAGCACGACAAGGTGTTCGGCCGTGGCGAGGCGCCGAGCGACGCCGGGCTCGTCGAGTCCGAGCCGGTGCTCGGCCGCCTCGGCTGAGCGCGCCTGCCAGAGTGACCCTCCCGCCGCCGTCGTACCGAAGGAGAATCCGTGGGCCTCAACCCCGTCGCCGACGTCCTCAAGCGCACCGACAAGGTGCTCAAGAACGCCGAGGCCGCGCTGGCCAGCGTCGACACCACGCTGGTCGACGTCGACCGCAAGCTGACCACCGTCGACGCCACGCTCGCGGAGACCCGCGACGTGCTGGGACAGGTGCAGACCCTGCTGGGCGACCTCAACGACAAGCTCGTCCTGCTCGACGAGGTGCCTGAGCTCAAGGCGAAGCTCGACGCGGTCCTGAGCGCGGTCCAGAAGGGCTGACCGCTCCCGGATGGATGATGGTCAGACCTCCATCGGCACCGCCTCCTCGGCCCGGAGCCCGAGCGCCCGGACCAGCGCGACCGCCTGGTCGAGGTCGACCACCGCGTCGCCGAGCGAGGTGGCAACCGGGTCGACAGGGGACAGGTCGCAGCCCCGGAAGGAGCACTCCTCGAAGGTGGCGCCCCGGGCGACGGCGTCGGTCAGGTCGACGTCGAGGAAGGCCACCCGGCGGAAGGTGCGCCCGGAGAGGTCCTGGCCGTCCCAGCGCTCGGAGACCACCGCGGAGTCGGTGGTCGGCGTGGGTGCGCCCTGTCGTCGGTCGGCCATGGGAGGAGTGTGTGCGGAGGGTCCGACGGTTGACAGCGGCGCCCGCCCGGGCTCTAAATTGGAAGCGTGACTATTTTAGAGGAGAAGTGGCGTCCCCGGATCGTCACCGAGGGGCCCGCGGTCGATCGCGCGGCCGCGCACGGCGCAGCCGTCGACCTGCTCACCGCGCTCGGTCTCGATCTCACCGTGGAGCACCTCGCCGACACGCCCCGGCGGATGGTCGACGCGCTGGTCGAGCTCACCTCGCCGCCGGAGTTCGAGCTGACGACGTTCCCCAACGACGACGAGTACGACGAGCTGGTCCTCGTCGAGGACATCCCGGTCCAGTCGCTGTGCGAGCACCACCTGCTGCCGTTCGTCGGCGTGGCCCACGTGGGCTACCTGCCCGGCGCGCGCATCCTCGGCCTGTCGAAGTTCGCGCGGATGGTCGACCACCACGCTCGCCGGCCGCAGACCCAGGAGCGACTGACGAAGCGGATCGCCGACCACCTGCGCCGCGAGCTCGACCCGCGCGGCGTCGGCGTCGTCATCGACGCGCAGCACACCTGCATGAGCCTGCGCGGGGCCCGGGCGACCGGCTCGCGCACGCTGACCTCGGCTCTCTTCGGACAGCTGCGCGACGACGCCCGCAGTCGCGCGGAGTTCCTCGACCTCACCCGGGGCCGGCGATGAACGTCGTCGTGGTCGGGGGAGGCCTGGCCGCCGCCAACGCCGTCACGGAGCTGCGTGCGCAGGGGCACTCCGGCGACATCGTCGTCGTGGGCGGGGAGTCGCATCCGCCGTACGAGCGACCGCCGCTGTCCAAGGGCCTGCTGCTCGGCTCGGCCGAGCCGGAGTCGGCGCTGGTCCACCCGCGGGAGTGGTACGACGAGCAGCAGGTCGACCTGCGCACCGACGCCCTCGCGACCGGGATCGACCTCGACCGGCGCCGGGTCCGGGTGGGCGCGGACGAGCTGCCGTACGACCGGCTGCTGCTCGCCACCGGCGCCACCCCACGGCACCTGCCGATGGCTGACGCCTCCCATGCGCCCGTCGTCCACCTGCGCACCCTCGACGACGCGCTCGCCCTGCGCGAGCGGCTGACCGAGGGCACCCGGATCGCCATCATCGGGGCCGGCTGGATCGGCCTGGAGGTCGCCTCGGCCGCGCGGCAGCGCGGCGCCTTGGTGACCGTCCTCGAATCCGCGCCGCTGCCGCTGCGACGCGTGCTCGGCGACGAGGTCGCCACCGTCTTCGCCGACCTGCACCGCCGGCACGGCGTCGACCTGCGCCTCGGCGTCCAGGTCGCCGGGATCGAGCGGACCGACGACGGCGTCGTGGTCCACGTCGAGGGCGGCGACCCCGTCGTCGCCGACGCACTCCTCGTGGCCGTCGGCGTCGCCCCGGCCGACGAGCTCGCCGCCCGCGCCGGACTGGCCGTCGACAACGGCATCCTCGTCGACGCCTGGCTACGCACCTCCGACCCGCACGTCTTCGCCGCCGGTGACGTCGCCAACCACGACCACCCGGTGCTCGGCACCCGGATCCGCGTCGAGCACTGGGACACCGCCATCCAGCACGGCCGGCAGGTCGCGCGGGTGATGCTGGGCGGGGACGACGCGTACGCGCGGCTGCCGTACTTCTTCACCGACCAGTACGACCTCGGGATGGAGTACGTCGGGCACGTCGACCCCCACGCCGGGTACGACGGCCTCGTGGTCCGCGGCGACCTGAGCGCCCGGCAGGCGAGCGTGCTGTGGCTGAGCGGCGAGCGGGTGGTGGCCGGTCTGCACCTCAACGACTGGGACGCGATCGAGCCCCTGCGCGCGGTCGTCGGCGGCCCCGTCACCGACGCCGTCCGGGACCCCGCGGTGCCCCTCGCGGACCTCGCCTGAGACTGGTCCGACCAGCTCGCGTTTGGGCAGAGACCGCATGCCCCGGCCCCGAAATTGCGCGGATTGGTCCCAAACCGCAACGCTTTTCACGCCGGTTCCGCGCCCCGGACCCCCGGGGATCAGCCCGCGTGATGCCGCACGTGCAGCGCCCGGACCCGCTCGGCGTACTCCTCGACCGGGCCGTCGACCGGCACGCCGGGGGCGACCTCGGTGATCCGCAGCGGGGTGACGGGGGACTCGGCGAGCCCGAGCTCGGCGTACCACCGCACGAGCTGGGGGGTGGAGGTCGCGAAGACGATCCGGCCCAGCCCGGCCCAGGCGTGCGCGGCCGAGCACATCGCGCAGTGCTCCCCGGAGGTGTAGACGGTCAGCGCCGCGCGCTCGGCGACCGGCACGTGAGCAGCCGCCCACAGGGCGATCGCGAGCTCGGGGTGCCGGGTGCCGTCGCCGTCGCTGACGTGGTTGTGGTCCTCCATCAGCACCGTGCCGTCGGCGGCGACCAGCACCGACCCGAACGGCTCGTCGCCGACGGCGACGGCCGCCTCGGCCAGCTCGACGCAGCGCTCCAGGTGGCGCAGGTCCTCGGCGGAGACAGACATGAGGGGGGCCTCCTCAGGCTCGGATGATGCGGCGCTCGATCGCGGCCGCGACGGCGCCGGCCCGGGTGTCGACCCCGAGCTTGGTGTAGATGTGGGAGAGGTGCGACTTCACGGTCGCCTCGGACACGAACAGCTCGCGCGCCATCTCCTTGTTGCCGAGTCCGCGGGAGAGCAGCTCGAGCACCTCGACCTCGCGCTCGGTGATGGTGACCGCGCCGGGCGTCGTCCGCCGGACCAGGGTCGCTGCGACGGACGGGGCGAGGACGGTCTCGCCGCGGGCCGTGGCGCGGATGCCGGCGAACAGCTCGTCGGGCGGCGCGTCCTTGAGCAGGTAGCCACGGGCGCCGGCCTCCAGCGCCCGCAGGATGTCGGACTCGGTGTCGTAGGTCGTGAGCACGAGTACCTCGGGCGGCTCGGGCAGGGCGCGCAGCGCCGCGGTCACCTCGGCGCCGCCGGCCTCGCCGTCGCCCAGGCTCAGGTCCATCAGGACGACGTCGGGCCGGTCCGCGCCGACGACGGCGACCGCACGGTCGAGCCCGTCGGCCTCGCCGACCACGGACAGGTCCTCCTGCCCCTCGACCAGGGCGCGCAGTCCGGCCCGGATCACCGGGTGGTCGTCGACCAGCACGATCCGGATCATCGTGTCTCCTTCCGTTCCGCGGTCTCCCGCACGGGGAAGCGGACCGACACGGTCGTGCCCTCCCCGGGTGCGCTCTCGACGTCGGCGCGTCCGCCGAGCGCCTCCGCCCGGTCGCGGACACCGGCGAGCCCGCGCCCACGGGTGCCGGATGCCCGCACCTGCGTGGGTTCGAAGCCGTGGCCGTCGTCGCGTACGTCGAGCACGACCTCGTCCACGTGATAGGTCAGCGTCAGCGCCACCCGGCCGGCGCCGGCGTGCTCGCGGACGTTGGCCAGCGCGCCGCGGGCGGTGCGGACCAGGGCCGCCCCCACCTCGGCGGGTACGACGACGGGCTCGCCGTCGACGCGGACCTCGATCCGCATGCCGGGCGATGCCTGGGCGAGCTGGTCGGCCGCGCGCCGCAATGCCGCGGGCAGCGCGGTGCCGGTGACGTCGCCGGCGAGGTCGGCGGGGGCCAGGTCGCGCACGACGCGGCGTACCTCGTCGAGCCCGTCGCGGGCGGTGGCTGCCGCGGTTCGGACGTGCTCGCGGGCCGCGGCCGGCTGCGCGGACCACGCCTGCTCGGCGGCCTGGAGCAGCAGGTTGATGCTGGACAGACCCTGCCCGACCGAGTCGTGGATCTCGCGGGAGAGGCGGGTCCGCTCGGCGAGGGCACCGGTGCGGTGCTGCTCCTCGGCGAGCTCGGCCTGGGCCTCGACCAGCTGGTCGAGCAGGTCCTGCCGGGCCCGCGACTCCAGGTCGAGCGCGCGGTAGGCGAGCACGGTGACCAGGCCGACGCCGATCGGCCCGGCCACCTGGACCGGGTCGAAGCCGTCCGTGATCCGTTGCCAGGCCGCGGTCAGCAGCACCGTCATCAGCACCACCGTGCCGACCGCCCAGGGGAAGGGCAGCACCCGCAGCACCGCGAACGCGACCGGCACCGCGCACCACGCGAACGACGGCGCCGCCGTGGTCAGCGCGCCCCACAGCACGACCATCCCGGTCACCCACGCGGTCGGCCACCAGCTGCGGTCGGCCAGTAGGCCGCGGGTCGCGTAGGCGAGGCCGAGCACGAGGGCACCGGCCAGGACGGCGATCCCGGCCGCGTCGAGGGCGTGCCGGTCGACGTACCGCGCGGCGCAGGTCACGAGCAGCACGACCAGGACCACGAGCAGCCACCGGTCGAGGCGGCTCGCGGGCGCGAGGATGCCGTGCTCGCCGGGACGGCGGGCGGGCTGGAGGACGGACATGGCGGGACCAGCGTAGGGAGGAGGGGCCCACCGCGGCATCAACCGATTGGCTATCGGGCGGTAGCCGGCTGCCCGACGTGGGGACCCCGACCGCGGGCGCACAGTGGTGGACATGAAGCGCAACCACCTCATCTCCCGTTCCCTGCTCGTCGCGACCACCGCCACCGCGAGCCTCGCCGGCCTCGCCGGCCTCGCCGGTACGCCGGCCGCCACCGCCGCGGACCGCGACCACGGCCGCGCCGCGACCTATCTGCTCAGCGGTGACCCGGTCGACGCGAACAACCCGGCCGGCTCGAAGTTCGAGGGCATCGGCGCCGACGAGAAGCGCGGCCGCTTCTACGTCAGCGAGGTCACCGGCGGCGAGATCCACCGCGGCAAGGTCGGCGTGTCCCGGGCCCAGGAGTGGCTCGCCGGCAACGGCACCGACGGTCGGTACACCGCCCGCGGCGTGACGGTCGACGACAAGGGCCGGGTCTACATCGCCGGTGGCCCGAACGGCATCGACGACGCCGGGGCCAACGGCATCGGCAACCCCGGCACCGACAACACCTCGCGCCCCGACCTGTGGGTCTACTCCAGGACCGGAAAGCTGCTCGCCGCGCTCCAGGTCCCCGGCAAGCCCGTCTTCCTCAATGATGTCGCGATCGGACCCGACGGCGCGGCGTACTTCACCAACTCCAAGGACGCGGAGATCTACAAGGTCGTCCGGGGCAAGGACGGCTGGAAGGCGACGCTCTGGGCCGACGGCGGCGCCACGATCGCCGTCGCCCCCGGCTTCAACCTCGGCGGCATCGTCGTGACCGCGGACCAGAAGGCACTCGTCGTCGCGCAGGGCAACAACGGCAAGCTGTGGCGCTTCGCGCTGGCGACCGGCAAGGTCCGTCAGGTGCGCACGGGCGGTGCCGACCTGACCGACGCCGACGGCCTCGTCCTGCAGGGCAACCGGCTCACCGTCGTGCGCAACTTCAAGAAGCAGATCGCCACCCTGCGCCTGTCCACCGACGGCCGCAAGGCGAAGCTGATCCGCCAGCGCGCCTCCTCGCCGGACCGCGTGCTGACGACCGCGAAGGAGCTCCGCGGCCAGATCCTGTACGTCGACAGCAAGTTCGACGAGCAGATCGCCGCGGGCCCCTACGAGATCATCGCGGACCCGACCCGATGAGCCGCCGCCTCGGTGTGGGCGCCGTCGTCCTCCCGCTCGCGCTCGTGCTGGGCGCCTGCGGGGGCGGCGGGCCCGCTCCCGCGGACCCCGCGGGCGCGCCGGAGCGCTCCACCGAGGCCGAGCGCTCCTCCGAGGCTGAGCGCTCCTCCGAGGCGGCCGGTACGCCGAGCGCGGCGGAGCCGACGCCCGCCGTCTCGCAGGCCGAGCTCGACCAGCGCCTGCGGGACGCCGCCTGGGCCAACGACGTGAAGGCCGCTCGCCGGCTCGTGAAGCAGGGCGCCGACGTGAACGCCAAGGACGACACCGAGCAGTCGGCGTACCTCGTCGCGACGAGCGAGGGATACCTCGACCTGCTCCGCCTGACGCTCCGCAACGGCGCCCGGGTGGACGCCAAGGACAGCTGGAACGGCACCGGCCTGATCCGCGCCGCCGAGCGCGGGCACGGCCTGGTCGTCGGCGCGCTGCTGCAGGCCGGCGTGGACCGCGACCACGTCAACCGGATCGGCTACCAGGCGATCCACGAGGCCGTCTGGCTCGGCGCGGACACCCGGACCTATGCCACGACGGTCCGCGCGCTCGCCGCCGGCGGCGTCCAGCTCGACCTGGTCTCGCCGTCGGCCGGGCTCACCCCGCTGCAGATGGCCGGCGAACGTGGCTTCGACGGCCTGGAGAGGATCCTGAGGAACGTGACCACCGCCGATCTGCCCGCCGACGCGGACGCCGCCCTGCTCCGCGCGGCCCGCACCGGCGACGCCGACGCCGTCGCCGTGGCGCTGCGCGCGGGTGCGGACCTCGAGGCCCGCGACGGCAACGAGCGCACCGCGCTGCTGCTCGCGGCCACCTACGACCAGGTCGCCGTCGCCGAGCTCCTGGTCGCGATGGGCGCCGATCCGAACGCGCTCGACGACCGCCACGACACCCCCTGGCTGGTGACCGGCGTGACCGGCAGCGTCGCGATGCTGGAGGCGCTGCTCCCCGCCGACCCCGATCTCACCATCGAGAACCGGTACGGCGGCCTCTCGCCCATCCCCGCGGGCGAGCGCGGCCACGTCGACTACATCCGCCGGGTGGTACGGACCGGCGTCGACATCGACCACGTCAACGACCTCGGCTGGACCGCGATGCTGGAGGCGATCATCCTCGGCAACGGCAGCGAGCCCTACCAGGAGATCGTCCGGATCCTGCTCGACGCGGGCGCCGATCCGACCATCGCCGACCGCGAGGGCGTCACGCCGCTGCGGCACGCCGAGCAGCGGGGGTACGACGCCATCGCGGCGCTGCTGCGCCGCTGATCGCGTTTGGGCGGGTGCCCGGTGCGGGCAGGGTGCTCCGCATGTGGCAGCAGTACCGCGCTCCGGACGACGAGCCGCCCCCGGACCCCGGCCTGTCCGCGCCGCGCGCGATCCGCGCCGGCGGGAGCAATCCGGGGACCGGCCCGGTGGTGGGCATCGTCGCCGTGGTCGCGACCGTCGTCATCGGCGCGCTCGTCGCCTCCTCGGTGGGTGCCGCCCAGGAGTCCGACCACGCCGACTGGTACGACTGCATCGCCGAGGAGCGGGCCGACGGGTCCGGCGGCCTGCTCTCCCCGGCGGACCTGTGCGACATCGGGCACGAGCGTCCCCCTGGCTACGTCGACGAGGAGGACGACGAGGAGGTCGCCCCCTTCGGCGCCCCCGGCTTCGGCGGCTACGGTTACTGAGTGCCCTTCTCCTGCACCGGACCCGTCATCGAGTGGCGCGGCCCCGCCCCGTTCGTGTTCCTCGCGGTCCCGGAGGAGGAGAGCGAGGACATCAAGGAGGCGGCGCGGGGCCTGGAGTACTGGGGCCAGGTCGCGGTCGACGTCCGGATCGGCGCCACTGACTTCCGCACCGCGCTGTTCCCGAAGGACGGGCGCTACCTGGTGCCTCTGCGGGTCGCCGTACGACGGGCCGAGGCGATCGAGGTCGGCCAGGAGCTGACCGCCGAGCTCGAGCTGGCCTCGCGGGACGGCGCGACGGCCTGACATGCCGGTCACCTTGGCCCACCCCGCCGCCGTACTGCCGCTGCGCGGTCTGGGCCTCCCGCTGTCGGCGATGGTGATCGGGTCGATGACGCCCGACCTGCCGGTGCTGTGGCGGACCTGGTCGCTCTACGACTTCACCCACAGCGCGCTGGGCATCGTGTCGCTCGACCTCGCGGTCACCGTCGTGCTGCTGGCGTTCTGGGACCGCTGGGGCCGCGATGCGCTGGTCGACACGGCCCCCGCCCTCGCCAGGGATCGGCTGCCGGGGCGAGCCCGGCTCGGCCGTCGCGCCTGGCTCCTCGTTCCGCTGGCCGCGGTCCTCGGCTCCCTGACCCACGTGGCCTGGGACGCCTTCACCCACCAAGGCCGCTGGGGGGTGCGGCACGTGGCCTGGCTCCAGGAGACGCACGGCCCGCTCCCCGGTCAGCAATGGGCTCAGTTCGGCTCCGGGGTGCTCGGCCTGCTCGTGGTCGGCTGGGCACTCATCCGGTACGTCGCCCGCTCGCCCCGCCACGCCCCGCGACCGCGCCGCCTGCCCGCGGCGACCCTGCCGGGGGGTTTCGGCGTCGCCACGACCGTCTCCCTGGCCGCCGGCCTCCTCGGACTGCGTGACGGCTGGCATGCCGCCGCCTTCGACGCGGCAGTCGCCGGCATCCTCGCGCTGGCCGGGCTGGTGCTTCTCGTCGCCCTGACCTGGCAGTTGGCTGGCGAACCTGCTGCGACGACGCCCCCCGGATAGCAGGTCGCGCCGCGCGGGTCTGTCCTCGGATACGGGGACATCGTTTCGCTGCGGGTGGCGAGACCGGATTCCTAGGCTCCGGGCATGAGCAAGGGACAGCAGCGGGCCAGGAGCCGCGCGATCCAGCAGCGGGCCGAGCACAAGGCGCGCCGACGCCGACTCCGCAAGGGCGGCGCCGGCGTCGCGGTGGCCGCCACGGCAGCCATCGCGCTGTCCGGGCTCGCGCCGTCGGCGCAGGCGACGGAGGGCGATCCGCGCCTGGTGAAGGACATCCGGCCGGGTGCGGACAGCGGGGTGGGGAGCTGGCTGTCGACATCCTCGCGGGCGGTGCTGAACGGCGTTCTCTACTTCGTCGGCACCGACGACGCCCACGGTGAGGAGCTCTGGCGCAGCAACGGCACCCCGGAAGGAACCTTCCTGGTCAAGGATCTCCAACCGGGTCCAGATGACTCCTACCTCTCCAGCCTTGCGGTCCTCGGCAACACCCTCTTCATCGGCTCCGAGAATGGCCTGTGGAAGTCCGCCGGTGACGCAGCGAGCACCATGCTCGTCACCTCGAGTGTCGATGTGGGCCAGATGGTGGCGACCGCTGACACTCTCTACTTCGCCGGCTGGGACAACGACCACGGGACAGAGCTGTGGAAGAGCAACGGCACCGCTGTCGGCACCGAACGGGTCAAGGACATCGCTACCGGGACGTACGACTACTACGGCACGACGCTGCCCCGGAGCTCGTCCCCGGTGCAGCTGACGCCTATCGGCAACACCGTCTACTTCTCTGCCGACGACGGCGCCACCGGCCGCGAGCTGTGGAGCACGGCCGGCACCTCGGCGAGCACCACGCGAGTCAAGGACATCAACGTCAGCGGGACGGCCTACCCGGATGAACTGACACCGGTCGGCAGCACCCTGTACTTCACGGCCGACGACGGGATCCACGGGCAAGAGCTGTGGAGCACGGCGGGCACCTCCGCCAGCACCGTGTTGGTCAAGGACATCAACCCGGGGACCTACACCTACGACGGAGAGACTTACCCGGCGAGCTCGTACATCCAGGGGATGGCCGCGATCGGTGAGACCCTCTACTTCGGCGCCAACGACGGCGGTTCAGGTGCTCTGTGGCGTTCGAACGGCACGGCCAGCAGTACCGTGAGGATCACCGATGCGGCCCGTCCCCGCGACATGATCGCGGCAGGCGACATGCTGTACTTCCGCGGCCGGCACTGGGATGACGAGACCAGCGGTGACGAGCTGTGGCGGAGCAATGGGACCGCCGCCGGCACCTCACTGGTCAAGGATCTCTACCCCGGCACCGATCCGAGCTACTCGTACCCGTACCCGAACAGCTCAGCTCCGCAGAACTTCGCGGTAGCGGGGACGACCCTCTACTTCGATGCGTTCGACGGCGTCCACGGTCGTGAGTTGTGGGCGATGGACCTTGCTGCGCCGGGCACGCCACCAGTGCCGTTGGCACCGGTCGGTCCGTCCGCCGCGTGTGTGGCGGCCACGCAGTCCGCGACGAGCGCTACGGGTGCGCTCGCGAAGGCGAAGGCGGCGTTGAAGAAGGCGAAGAAGGCCCACAACGCGGCGAAGGTCACGAAGGCCAAGAAGAAGGTGAAGAAGGCCAAGAAGAAGGTCGCGAGCACCGCGGCGACCAAGTCGGCGGCCTGTGGCTGAGCCTGCTGACGCGGGGACGGCGGTCGGCTGGACGCACAGCGACTCGCTGCCCGCCGTTCTCGCTGCGGCCGGCTGCTCGTTGCTGGTCTCGACCTACCAGGCCGGACAGCTGGTGGGTATCGGTGTCGCGAACGACAAGATGACCTTCTCCTTCCGCCACTTCCAGCGGGCGATGGGCGTCGCCGTCGATCCCCCCGAAGCATCGGCGGCGAGCGGCCCGGGCGACGCGCGGGACTCGGGCATCTCGGTCGGCTCACGTGACCAGGTCTGGAAGTTGCGGCCGGCTCGTGACCTGGCGTCCCGGATCCCGCCGGCCGGTACCTACGACGCCGGCTACCTGCCGCGCTCCTCGACCTTCACCGGCAACATCCAGAGCCACGAGATCGCCTGGGGTACCGACGAGGCCGGCGTGGCTGAGCTGTGGGTGGTCAACACCGCGTTCTCCTGCCTGGTGGGCCTCCACCCGGACGTCAACTTCGTCCCGCGGTGGCGTCCCCCGTTCATCACCGAGCTGACGGCCGAGGACCGCTGCCATCTCAACGGACTAGCGATGAGAGGCGGCCGACCCGGGTTCGTGACGATGATGGCACCGACCGACCGGCCGCGGGGCTGGCGGGAGCTGCCGAAGAACAGCGGCGTCGTGCTCGACGTACCGACCGGCGAGGTCGTCACGGCCGGCCTGACCATGCCGCACTCGCCGCGATGGCATGAGGGCTCTCTGTACGTACTGAACTCCGGCCTCGGCCATCTGCAGCGCGTCGACCTCGACACCGGTCGCCGCGATGTGGTCGCCGCGATGCCCGGGTACACCCGCGGTCTGGCGATCCACGACGGCTTGGCGTTCGTCGGGCTCTCCAGGATCCGGGAGACGGCGGTGTTCGGGGAGGTCCCCCTCGCGGAGTTCCACGACCAGCTCAAGTGCGGTATCGGCGTGGTCGACCTGAGCACCGGGACGACGGTGGCGACCTTGGAGTTCACCTCGGCGGTCGAGGAGATCTTCGACGTCCAGGTCCTCCCGGGGGTCCGGAGCCCCGCGTTGAGCGGTCCCGGCAGCGAGGAGATCTGGGTCGCGAGCGCGCCCCAGCGCCCGCCGGCCTGAGCGTGCCACGGAAGTCGTCACCCGACGGAAGGCGATCAGCTCACGTGCGTCGGTGGAAGCGGATGTCGCCGTTGGGGAGGCGGTCGTGGGTGTAGGTGTGGTCGTGGATGCGGTGGTGATGGTGGTTGCACAGGCTGATCGCGTTGGTGAGGTCGGTGGTGCCGCCGTGGGACCAGGGGGTGTGGTGGTGGGCCTCGGTCCAGGTGGCGGGGATGGTGCAGCCTTCGGCGCGGCAGTGTCGGTCGCGCAGGCGGAGGGCGCGGCGTTGGGCGCGGGTGAAGAGTCGGGTGCGGCGGCCGAGGTCGAGGACCTCGCTGGTGGTGCCGAGCACGGCGGGGATGATGGTGGCCTGGCAGGCGAGCCGGCGGGCCTCGGTAGCGGAGATCGTCTCTTCGCCGTCGCCGGCGATGACGCCCGCGGTGGCGAGGTCGCTCAACAACTGCGCCAGGGACAGCGTGACGATGACGGTGGTCGCGTCGCCGCCGTGCTCGGGCAGCTGGTCGGGGTCGAGGGCTTCGAGGAGGGCGGCGAGGGCGTGGGCGTAGGCCCGGTGTTGCGGCACCCGCTCCCCGGGTGGATGCCCCGCCGGATGGCCCGTATCGCCGGGTCCGTGGCTGGCGCTGTGGGGGTTTCGGGGGTTGGTGTAGGCGTGGAGGTAGTGCCGTAGTCGTTGCGCGACGGGGGTGGGCAGGACTCCCGAGATCCGGGTCCGGCCGTCGCCGAGGTCGCGGAACCGTAGGGACGCCTTCTCCCGGGCGCGGCGTTCTTCGTCCTCGAGCCGCCTGCCGTCCTCGTCCTCGGCGATGTCGGGCGCGACGACCTCCAGGATCCGGCGGCCGAGCCGTTTGAGGTCGCGGGGCGGGTGGTGGGCGGCGTACCCCACCAGCGTCTCCTCCGCCGACGCTGCGACCGCGGGGCCGAGGTCGGTCGGCAGCTCGTCGACGGCAGCGGTGATGACCCGGGCTTGGGCCGCGGACACGGTCCCGGCACGCATCCCGGCCGCGACGACCGGGCGTTCCTCCAATGCCTTCGCGAGGTGGAGCTCGGCACGTGCGGTGCCCGGGTCGGTCCGGGTGGCGTGGGCCAGCCAGGCCGCCACGTCCCGGGCGCCGTGCTCGACGGCGACATCATCAGCCGATGCGAGGACCCGGGCTTTGAGCTCGGCGAGCTGGGCCTCGGCGCGGGTCAGCTCGACCAGCGCGGACTCCTTCTCCGCGACGCTCATGAACACCGGCTGCACATCCACCACCCGCGCCAGCACGCTCCGGACCTCGGCAGCGCACCCCACGATCGGGTGCGGTGGCGCGAGAACGGCGGTGGACATCGAACAAGGCCTTCCGGTGGGCGCGACAACAAGGTCTCGCCTCCCAGGAGGAGCCTCGGTGGGCTCAGCGGTCGTGACGCACCTGGTGGGTGCGCGCCCTGTCCTGCAACGCTAGGCCTCAGGTCCCCGGGACCACTCGGAGCATCCCGCCGTACGGCCTGAGACCCACCCTACCACATGATTCGAACTTATGTTCGATGTCGTCGCTGTACGGACCTCTCCAGCACCGGCCCGGCGGCCGGGTCAGCGGCCCGGCCGCTCCCGGAGCACGACCGGCGAGCCGACGTACGACGCGAGAGCGGTGCGCACGGCGTCGGAGACCGGCCAGGCCGCGCCGGCGGCGGTGTCCCAGAACACCGTGGAGGTCTCGGCCACGACGGCCGGCGCGTGGTCGGGCGCGACCCTCAGCTCGAGGGAGACGGAGAAGGAGGACCGCCCGATGTGGCTGACCCAGATCCGCACCAGGAACGGTTGGAAGGCGACGAAGCGCATCTCGGCGTGGTAGTCGACCCGCTGCGCGCCGACCAACTCGGCGACGCCGGACGGGAGATCGCGCAGCAGGCCGCGGCCCGCGTCGTCCGTGGTCAGCCGCGCGTGTCGGAAGAACAGCAGTCGCGCCTCGTCGAGCACGCGCAGCGCCTCGACGTTGTCGACGTGGCCGCCGAGGTTGATGTCGCGCATCCGCGCTTGGATCTCGCACTCGAAGACCTCGCCCACGGGAGGCATCCTCGCAGCCGCGGCCGGACCCGATGCCGGAGCCTGGCAAATGCACGTCAAGCCGCGTCAAGAACGCGTCAACACGGCGGATTCCCGCCGTCGGCGGCACTTTGCTGGAGTCATGAACATGGAAGCCGGCCTCCTGATCGCAGGGGTGATCGCCGTCGCGGTCTACCTGCTCGTGGCCTTGATCCTCCCGGAGCGTTTCTAGTGTCCGACACCGCCGGCGGTCTGTTGTCGATCGCCGCCCTCATCGTCCTGCTCGCGCTCGTGTACGCGCCCCTCGGCGACTACATGGCACGGGTCTTCACCAGCAGCCGGCACCTGCGCGTCGAGCGCGGCGTCTACCGCCTGACGGGGGTGAACCCCGACGCCGAGCAGAGCCCCAAGGCGTACGCCCTCAGCGTCGTCGGGTTCTCGCTGGTCAGCATCGTGCTGCTGATGGGCATCCTGACGGCCCAGTCCCTGCTGCCGATGAGCCGGGACCTCGGGGGCATGCCGTTCTGGATGTCCTTCAACACCGCGATCTCGTTCGTCACCAACACCAACTGGCAGTCGTACGCCGGTGAGTCGACTCTCGGCTTCACGGCCCAGATGGCCGGGCTGGCGGTGCAGAACTTCCTCTCCGCGGCGGTCGGCATCGCCGTGGCCGTCGCTCTCATCCGCGGGTTCGCGCGGGTGCGCAGCGGGGCGCTCGGGAACTTCTGGGTCGACCTGACCCGCGGCACCCTGCGGATCCTGCTGCCGATCGCCTTCGTGGGTGCGGTCCTCCTGCTCCTCGGTGGCGTCGTCCAGAACTTCCACGACACCACGATGACCACGCTGTCGGGCCAGAGTCAGGTGCTCCCGGGCGGACCCGTCGCCAGCCAGGAGGTCATCAAGAACCTCGGCAACAACGGCGGCGGCTTCTTCAACGCGAACGCCGCGCACCCGTTCGAGAACCCCACCGGCTTCACGAACCTCCTCGAGATCTTCCTGATCCTGGTGCTGCCCGTCTCGTTGACCCGCACCCTCGGGACCATGGTCGGCAACCGCCGGCAGGGGCTGGCCGTCCTGGGCGCGATGGGCGCGTTGATGACCGTCGCCGTGACGCTGACGACCTGGGCCGAGGTCAGCGCCCAGTCGCCGACCGCACAGGCGGCCGGCGCCGCGATGGAGGGCAAGGAGACCCGGTTCGGCGAGTGGGCGTCGGCCCTGTTCGCGGTCGCGACGACCGGTACGTCGACCGGTGCCGTCAACACCGCCCACGACTCGATGACGCCCGTCGGCGGCGGCACGGTGCTGCTGAACATGATGCTCGGCGAGATCGCCCCGGGCGGTGTCGGCGCCGGGATCTACGGGATCCTGATCATGGCGATCCTCGCCGTATTCATCTGCGGCCTGATGGTCGGCCGGACACCCGAGCTGCTCGGCAAGAAGATCAGCGCCCGGCAGATGACCTATGTCGCCCTCTACACGCTGACCACGCCGGCCCTGGTGCTGATCGGCACCGGAGTCGCGATCGCGCGGGGCTCGACGGCCGATGCGATGGGCAATCCGGGAGGCCACGGCTTCAGCGAGGTGCTCTACGCCTACACCTCGGCGGCCAACAACAACGGCAGTGCCTTCGGCGGGATCACGGTCACCTCGGACTTCTTCCAGATCACACTGGGGCTCGCGATGCTGCTCGGCCGGCTGATCCCGATCGTGTTCGTCCTGCTCCTGGCCGGCTCGCTGGCCGAGCAGGGCAGGGTCCCGGTCACCGCCGGGACCCTGCCCACCCATCAACCGCTCTTCGTCGGGATGCTGGTCGGCGTCATCGTGATCATGACCGGCCTCACCTACTTCCCGGCGCTCGCCCTCGGACCGATCGCAGAGGCCCTCGCATGACAACCGACCAGACGACCACCCCTGTCGACGGACCCGAGCTGGCCGGGTACCCCACCCCCGACCCGGTACGCCGGCCCGCGTCCGGTCTGAGCCTGCGGGTCCTGCTCGGCCAGGCGCTGCAGCAGCTCCCCGAGGCGCTGCGCAAGCTCGACCCGCGGCACCTGTGGCGCTCACCGGTGATGTTCCTGGTCTGGCTCGGCTCGGTCGGCACCACCGTCGCCGCGCTGGCCGACCCGAACCTGTTCGCGGTCGCGATCGCCGTCTGGCTGTGGCTGACCGTGCTCTTCGGCAACCTCGCCGAGGCCGTGGCCGAGGGCCGCGGCAAGGCCCAGGCGGCGTCGCTGCGGGCCACCCGCTCCGGCACCGTCGCCCGCCTGCTGGACGCCTCCGGTGCCGAGACCCAGGTGCCGGGTACCCGGCTCCAGGTCGGTGACCGGGTCGTCGTGGAGGCCGGCGAGGTGATCCCGGGCGACGGTGACATCGTCGAGGGCATCGCGTCGGTGGACGAGTCGGCGATCACGGGCGAGTCGGCGCCGGTCGTCCGTGAGGCGGGCGGCGACCGCAGCGCCGTCACCGGGGGCACCCGGGTGCTCTCGGACCGCATCGTCGTGCGGATCACGGCCGCGGCCGGCGAGACCTTCCTGGACAAGATGATCGCCCTGGTCGAGGGCACCTCGCGCCGCAGGACGCCCAACGAGATCGCGCTCTCGATCCTGCTCGCCAGCTTGAGCCTGGTCTTCCTCGCAGCCGTCGCGACCCTCGCCCCGATGGCCGCGTACGCCGGCGCGCCGCAGGATCTCGTGGTGCTCGTCGCGTTGCTGGTCTGCCTGATCCCGACCACCATCGGCGCACTCCTCTCGGCGATCGGCATCGCCGGCATGGACCGCCTGGTCCGGGTGAACGTCCTCGCCATGTCCGGGCGCGCGGTGGAGGCCGCGGGCGATGTCAGCACGCTGTTGCTCGACAAGACCGGCACGATCACCTACGGCAACCGCCAGGCGGCCCGGTTCGTTCCCGCCCCCGGGGTGAGCGAGGAGCGGCTGCGCGATGTCGCGCGGCTATCGAGCCTCGCGGACCAGACGCCGGAAGGTCGCTCCATCGTCGAGCTCGCCCTCACGCAGGGCGCCGATGACAGCGACCTTCCGGGTGGGGCGACGTTCGTGGAGTTCACGGCGCAGACCCGGATGTCCGGCGTCGACCTCGCCGACGGGACGCAGGTCCGCAAGGGCGCCGGCTCCGCCGTCGCCGCCTGGCTGGGCACGAACCCCTCGGCCGACATGACCTACGTCGTCGACGAGATCGCCCGCTCCGGCGGCACGCCGCTCGTCATCGGCTGCATCGACGCCGGCGCGACGCAAGGCCACGTGCTCGGTGTCGTCCACCTCAAGGACGTGGTCAAGCAGGGCATGACCGAGCGGTTCGCCGAGCTGCGGGCGATGGGCATCCGGACGGTGATGATCACCGGCGACAACGCCCTGACCGCCCGGGCCATCGCCGAGGAGGCCGGCGTGGACGACTTCCTCGCCGAGGCCACGCCCGAGGACAAGATGGCCTACATCCGCAAGGAGCAGGAGGGCGGCCGGCTGGTCGCGATGACGGGCGACGGCACCAATGACGCGCCCGCCCTGGCCGCCGCCGATGTCGGCGTCGCGATGAACAGCGGCACGGCCGCCGCGAAGGAGGCCGGCAACATGGTCGACCTCGACTCGGACCCCACCAAGCTCATCGACGTCGTCGAGATCGGCAAGCAGCTCCTCATCACCCGCGGTGCGCTGACGACCTTCTCGATCGCCAACGACGTGGCGAAGTACTTCGCGATCATCCCGGCGATGTTCGTCGCGGCGTACCCGTCCCTCGACCGGCTCAATGTGATGGGCCTGGCCACGCCCGAGTCGGCGATCCTGTCGGCGGTCATCTTCAACGCGCTCGTCATCGTGGCGCTGATCCCGCTCGCGCTGCGGGGCGTCCGGTTCCGCGCCGCGTCGGCCACCTCGATCCTGCGGCGCAACATCTACGTCTTCGGCCTCGGCGGCATCGTCGTGCCGTTCCTCGGCATCAAGCTCATCGACCTGCTCGTCTCCGCCATCCCCGGCCTGGGCCGCTAGAAGGGGCCTCGATCACCATGTTCTCCTCCACCCTGTCCGACCTCGCCCGCCAGTCGCTGGCGGCCGTGCGTCTTCTCGTCGTGTTCACCGTGATCCTGGGCATCGGCTATCCCGTGGCCGTGTGGGCGGTCGGCCGGACCCTCGGCGACCGCGCCGACGGCCAGCCCGTCCGGGTCGACGGACAGGTCGTCGGCTCCGCGCTGCTCGGGCAGAGCTTCACCGGCGCGCAGTGGTTCCACCCGCGACCCTCCGCCAACGACTACGACCCGCTCGCGTCGGCGCCGAGCAACCTCGGGCCGTCGAGCCGCGACCTGGCCGCGGTGATCGCGGAGCGTCGTACGGCGGTCGCGGCGTCCGAGGGCGTCGCCGAGTCCGCCGTCCCGGCCGATGCCCTCACCGCCTCCGGCTCCGGACTCGACCCGCACATCTCGCCCGCCTACGCCGAGCTCCAGGCGGCGCGGGTGGCCGCGGCGAACGGGCTGGCCCTCACCCAGGTGCGGCGCCTCATCGACGAGCACACCCGGGGCCGGTTCCTCGGGGTCCACGGCGAGCCCGGCGTCAACGTCCTCACCCTCAACGTGGCGATCCGCGAGGCGCGGGCGTGAGGGGATGCCCGATCCCTCGCCGCGACGGGTAGAGACTGGGACCATGGAGACGGCCGACACCCGCGGGCGGCTGCGGGTCTATCTCGGTGCCGCGCCGGGGGTCGGGAAGACCTACGCGATGCTCGACGAGGGTCACCGGCGGCGCGACCGCGGCACCGACGTCGTGGTCGGGTACGTCGAGACCCACGGCCGCCGGCGGACGATCGGCTCCCTCGGCGACCTGGAGGTCGTGCCCCGGGCCCGCATCGCGTACCGCGGCACGGTCCAGGAGGAGATGGACCTCGACGCCATCCTCCGACGCCGTCCGAGCGTCGTGCTCGTCGACGAGCTGGCGCACACCAATGTGCCGGGAGGCCGGCACGAGAAGCGGTGGCAGGACGTCGAGGCGCTGCGCGACGCCGGGATCGAGGTGATCACGACCGTCAACATCCAGCACCTCGAGTCGCTCAACGACGTCACCGAGTCGATCACCGGCGTACGCCAGCGCGAGACGGTCCCCGACGCCGTGGTGCGCTCCGCCGACCAGATCGAGCTGGTGGACATGAGTCCGCAGTCGCTGCGGCGGCGGATGGCGCACGGCAACATCTACGCACCCGAGAAGGTCGATGCCGCCCTCGCGAACTACTTCCGCGAGGGCAATCTCACCGCCCTGCGGGAGGTGGCCCTGCTCTGGCTGGCCGACCGGGTCGACGAGGGCCTGGAGCGCTACCGGGAGCAGCACGACATCAAGGGCACCTGGGCGACGCGCGAGCGCGTGGTCGCCGCCGTCACCGGCGGCCCGGAGTCGGCGACCCTGATGCGGCGGGCGGCGCGGATCGCCTCGCGTCGGTCCGGGGGCGAGTGGCAGGCGCTCTACGTCACCCGGCACGACGGGCTCAGTGGCGTCGCCCCCGACCGGCTGGCCGCACTGCGCGCCAAGGCCGAGGATCTCGGCGGCACCTTCCACACCATCGTCGGCGACGACGCCGCCGAGGCGATCCTCGAGTTCGCCCGGGCCGAGAACGCCAACCAGGTCATCATCGGCGCCAGCCGCCGCGGCCGGTTCTCGACCGTGGCCCGGCCCGGGATCGGGGAACGGGTGATCGCCGCGTCCGGCGACATCGACATCCACATCGTGACCCACGACTACGCCCGCCGGCGGAGGCTCGCCCCCCGGCAGCCCGACGGCGTGCTCGGCGTACGCCGCCGGATCGCGGGGTACCTCTTCGCCCTCGTCGTGCCCTTGGCCGTCAGCGGCGTCCTCAAGCTCACCGACCGGTTCCACGGACTGCCCTCGGAGGCGATGGCGCTGATGGCGGTGGTGGTCGCCACCGCTCTGGTCGGCGGCCTGGTCCCGGCGGTCATCGCCGCGTTGAGCAGCGGACTGCTCCTCAACCTGCTGTTCACCCCGCCGCTCTACGAGCTGACCATCGCCGAACCGGGCAACGCCCTCGCCATCGTCCTGTTCGTGATCGTCGGCATCGCGGTCGCCACGGTGGTCGACCACTCCGCGCGTCGCGCCGCGGAGGCGCGGAAGGCGCGCGCCGAGGCAGACGCCCTCACCGTCCTGGCGCACAGCCTGCTGAACTCCAGCGACGACCTGGCCGGCCTGCTGGGCTCGGCGTGCGAGGTGTTCAGCGCGACCGGCGGCGCCGTGCTGCGGCGCGTCGAGCGCGGCGGCCACGAGGTGGTGTCCTGTGTGGGGGAGGCGCCGACGGACATCCGGGCCACCGACATCTCGACAGCGATCGACGACGACACGGTCCTGGTCCTGCGCGGGGGCAACCACAGCGCCTCCGAGCGGGCCCTGCTCAACGCGTACGCCGCCTACGCGAAGGTGATGGCCGAGCGGCGCCGGGCCGGCCGGGCCGAGGTCGAGCGGCTGCGCCTGGCCGAGGTGGACCGGACCCGGACCGCGCTGCTGGCGGCCGTCTCGCACGACCTGCGCTCCCCGCTCGCCGCCGTCAAGGCGTCGGTGTCGAGCTTGCGCAGCGAGGCCGTCACCTTCTCCGAGGAGGACGAGGCCGCGCTGCTGGAGACCATCGAGACCGCCGCCGACCGGCTCGACGCGCTGGTGACCAATCTGCTCGACATGAGCCGGATCCACACCGGCGCGGTCCACGCCCAGCTCGCCGAGGTCGGCCTCAGCCGGGCGGTGACCCACGCGATCGCGCCGCTGGCCGGCAACGAGCGGATCACGGTCGACGTGCCGCGGGATCTCACCGTCCTCGCCGACGCCGGCCTGCTCGACCGGGTGGTGGCCAATATCGCCGAGAACGCGCTGAAGTACACCCCGCTCGGCGCGGACATCCGCATCGACGGCACCGCCATCGACGGCACCGCCATGGACGGCACCGCCGACGGCAGCGCGGACGCGCGGGCGATCCTGCGGATCAGCGACAACGGCCCCGGTGTCCCCGACCACCACCGCGACCGGCTCTTCGCGCCCTTCCAGCGGCTCGGCGACGTGCCTCGCAAGGACGGTGTCGGCCTCGGTCTGGCCGTGGCCCGCGGCCTCACCGAGGCGATGGGCGGCACCATCGCGACCGAGGACACCCCGGCGGGCGGGTTGACCTTCGTGCTGGAATTCCCCCGCCCCACCGCACCCGAGGAGACCCCGTCCGGGGAGGAGCGCCGATGACCTTCGTCCTCGCCGTCGACGACGACCCGGCGATCCTGCGCACCCTCTCCATCAACCTGCGGGCCCGCGAGTACGACGTCGAGACGGCCGCCGACGGCCGCTCGGCGCTGCAGATCGTCGACGAGCGGATGCCCGACGTCATCCTGCTCGACCTGGGGCTGCCCGACATCGATGGCATCAGCGTGCTCAAGCGACTCCGGGCGTTCACCCAGGTCCCGGTCATCGTGGTGTCGGCGCGCAGCGAGCCCGACGACAAGGTCGAGGCGCTCGACCTCGGCGCCGATGACTTCATCACCAAGCCGTTCTCGATCGAGGAGCTGCTGGCCCGGGTCCGGGTCACGACCCGCCGGGCGAGCGTCGCCGAGCCGGCCCTCGTGGTGACCGCCGGTGACATCCGGCTGGACGTCACCGAGTCCCGGGCGGAGCGGTCCGGCGAGGAGGTCCACCTGACGCCCATCGAATGGCGGATCGTCGAGACGCTGGCGCGCCGACGCGGACGCCTGGTGCGGCAGTCCGAGCTGCTGCACGCCGTGTGGGGGCCGGGCTACGAGCGTCAGACCAACTACCTGCGGGTCCATCTCGCCAGCATCCGGCGCAAGCTCGAGGACAACCCGTCGGCACCGCGGATCTTCGTGACCGAGCCCGGCATCGGCTACCGCCTGCTGCCCGAGGAGTCCTGACCGGCCGGGTGCCGGGCTGTTCGCCGGGGACGCGCCAAGACCGCGCCAAGACCGCGTCAAGACACGGCAAGCCTCCGTCAAGCCCGCGCCCGGTGCGCCCGGACGCGCCTAGCGTCGCCGACATGAGGTGGTGGCTGCCGGTGGAGCTGGACGATCCGGGCGCCCGCTGGGCGTTCGCGACGCTGGTGCTCGTCGCGGCACTGCTCGTCCTCGGCGTCGTGGGCACGGGGTCCGGCGCGACGACGCTGGTCCTGCTGTTCCTCGTCGTCGTCCTCGCCGGCGGGCTCCCCGTGGCCTGGCGGCTCGCCACTGGCGCGGTGGCCTGGGCCCTGGTGACCGGGTTCGCCTCCAACGACGCCGGGGTGCTCACCTTCGCCGGGCCCGACCTCGGCCGGCTGCTGCTCCTCGCCGGCGCGGCAGTGCTGACCGGCGGCGCCCGGGACGACGGAGGCGCCGACCCGCGGCACGGCGTACGGTCGGGGTCATGGCACGCAGCTATGAGCAGATCAGCGCGGAGCAGTTCGCGACGGCCGAGGGGGTCGGCGACTGGCGGGTCCTGGGCTGGCACGCCTTCGCCGTCTTCCGCACCGGCACCTTCGCGACCGGGCTCGCCCTGGTCAACGCGATCGGCGACCTCGCCGAGGCCGCCGACCACCACCCGGACCTGAAGCTCGGCTACCCGGCCCTGGCGGTGCGGCTCGCGACCCACGACACGGAGTCCCTCACCACCGCGGACCTCGACCTCGCGCAGCGGATCTCCGCCGCCGCCCGCGACCTCGGCGTGGCCGGCGACCCGGAGGCTGTCGTCGCCTGGGAGTAAGGGCGAAGGTGCGGGGCCGGCCGGTCGGGGGGTAACGTCCGCTCCCTGCCTTCACGGCGGGTCCCCCTCTGGAGCGGCCCATGAACCTCCTTCACCTGTACGTCGACACTGCGGTGCCGAGCCGCCCGACCGTCCGCATCCTGGTCGACGGTGCGGAGACCCTGGCTGCGTTCGGCGACGCGACCAACACCGTCGAGGACATCCTCCTCAGCGGTGCCCTGCTGCCGCAGGATCCGCCTCGTCGGATCGCGTTCTACGGCTGCGGGTGCGGTGAGCTCGGCTGTGCCAACGTCGCTGGGCTGGTCCGGCGGCGAGGCGGCGTGATCGAGTGGGCCGACTTCCGCACCGTGACAGGGGCGTACCGCGGCGCGCTCCCGATCGAGGACGTGCCCGATCCGGCCGATGACCCCGAGACGCCGAGTCGGGCGCTGGACCTGCCGACCCTCACCTTCGAGGCGACTGCGTATCTGTCCGTGGTGCGGGCGGCGACCGGTGTCGCGCGCCTGCCCGGGGCACGACCGGGCGGCCTGGGGTGACGAACCTCAGGCCCCGACGTACGCCGCGAGGTGCTCGCCGGTCAGCGTCGACCGCTTCGCGACCAGTTCGGCGGGGGTGCCCTCGAAGACGACCGTGCCGCCGTCGTGGCCGGCGCCGGGGCCGAGGTCGATGATCCAGTCGGCGTGGGCCATCACGGCCTGGTGGTGCTCGATGACGATGACCGACTTGCCGGCCTCGACCAGCCGGTCGAGCAGCCGGAGCAGGTTGTCGACGTCGGCGAGGTGGAGGCCGGTGGTCGGCTCGTCGAGGACGTAGACGCCGCCCTTCTCCTTCAGGTGTAGCGCGAGCTTGACCCGCTGCCGCTCGCCCCCGGAGAGCGTGTTGAGCGGCTGGCCGAGGGTGAGATAGCCGAGGCCGACGTCCTCGAGCCGGCTCAGGATGTCGGCCGCCGCGGGCACCTTCGTCTCCGGCGCGGAGAAGAGCTCGAGCGCCTTCTCGACAGGCAGGGCGAGCACCTCGGCGATGTTGAGCCCGCCCAGCCGGTAGTCGAGCACCGCGGCCTGGAACCGCTTGCCGCCGCAGTCCTCGCACGGCGTGGAGACCGTGTCCATGAAGCCGAGCTCGGTGACGATGACGCCCGAGCCCTTGCAGGTCGGGCACGCGCCCTCCGAGTTGGCGCTGAACAGGGCCGGTTTCACGTCGTTGGCCTTGGCGAAGGCCTTGCGGATCGGCTCGAGCAGCCCGGTGTACGTCGCCGGGTTGGACCGCCGCGAGCCCTTGATGGCCGCCTGATCGATCGCCACGACTCCCTCGCGGCCGACCACCGAGCCGTGGATGAGCGAGCTCTTGCCGGACCCGGCGACGCCGGTCACGACGGTGAGCACGCCCAGCGGGATGTCGACGTCGACGTTCCGCAGGTTGTGGGAGTCGGCCCCGCGCACCTCCAGCACGCCGCCGCGCTCTCGCACCGCGTCCTTGAGCGACGCTCGGTAGGCCAGGTGCTCGCCGGTGCGGGTGCCGGACGTCCGCAGGCCGTCGACGGTGCCCTCGAAGACCACCTCGCCGCCGCCGCTGCCGGCGCCCGGCCCCATGTCGACCACGTGGTCGGCGATCGCGATGGTCTCCGGCTTGTGCTCGACGACGAGCACGGTGTTGCCCTTGTCGCGCAGCTCCAGCAGGAGCTTGTTCATCCGCTCGATGTCGTGCGGGTGGAGGCCGATGGTCGGCTCGTCGAAGACGTAGGTGACATCGGTCAGCGCCGAGCCGAGGTGGCGCACCATCTTGGTGCGCTGGGCCTCGCCGCCCGAGAGCGTGCCGGAGGGCCGGTCCAGGGAGAGGTAGCCGAGACCGATCTCGATGAAGGCGTCGAGCAGGTGGAGGAGCGTGCCGATGAGGGGTGCCACGCCCGGGTCGTCGATGGTGCGCAGCCACTCGGCGAGGTCGGTGACCTGCAGTGCGGTCACCTCGGCGATGTTGCGACCCTTGATCGTGACCGACCGCGCGGACTCGTTGAGCCGGGTGCCGCCACACGACGGGCAGGTGCCGAAGACCGCGGCCCGTTCGACGAACGCCCGGATGTGGGGCTGCAGCGAGTCGACGTCCTTGGCGAACATCGCCTTGCGGATCTTCGGGATCAGCCCCTCGTAGGTGATGTTGATCTTCTCGACCTTCACCTTGCGCGGCTCGGCGTACAGCAGGTCCTCGCGCTGCGCCTTGGTCAGCTTCCGGATCGGCACGTCCGGCGGCACGACCTCCTTGTAGGGCGCCACCATCCAGCCGTCAGCGGTGTAGCCGGGCACCAGGATCGCGCCCTCGATCAGCGACTTGCTCTCGTCGACGATCGCGCTCATGTCGAGGTCGGAGACGGTGCCGCGACCCTCGCAGTGGGGGCACATGCCACCGAGGTAGACCTGCTGCTTGATGACGTTCTTCTTGCCCGACTCGGTCACCGAGGCGCCGCCGACGGTCGTGGTCGGGATGTTGAAGGAGAACGCGGTGGGCCCGCCGATGGACGGCTCGCCGATCCGGGAGAACAGCGAGCGCAGCATCGCGTGGGCGTCGGTCACCGTGCCCAGCGTCGAGCGGGGGTTCGCCCCCATCCGCTCCTGGTCGACGATGATCGCCGTCGTGAGGCCCTCGAGCACGTCGACCTCGGGCCGGGGCAGGTTCGGCATGAATCCCTGCACGAAGGTCGAGTAGGTCTCGTCGATCAGCCGTCGGGACTCGGCGGCGATGGTGCCGAACACCAGGGAGCTCTTCCCGGACCCGGACACACCGGTGAACACACTGAGACGGCGCTTGGGGATGTCGACGTCGACGCCCCGGAGGTTGTTGACGTGGGCGCCCTGCACCCGGATGTTGTCGTGGCTGTCGGCGGGGTGGCTGTCGCTGGTGCGAGGGGCGGCAGGCTGAGGCATGCGGCCCATCATGACGGATCGGACCGACAGCCCGGAGGGTCAGCGGGGGATCTGGTGCTCCAGCTGCGGCGCGGTGGTGCGCAGCTGCCCGCGCTGCCACAGGCGGTGGATCACCAGGGCGGCCACGACCGAGCCGAGGACGCCGAGGCCGAGGTCGCCCAGGGTGTCCTCGTAGGCGAAGGCGCGCTCCGAGTGCCCGCTGATGAAGGCGAAGTACTCCGCGATCTCCCACAGGATCGCCGCCGTCGCGCCGACCGCCAGGGCACGCTCGACCACGCGGAGCCGGGTGGCGCTGTGGTGCAGGGTCAGCAGGATGACGGCACCGGCGATCAGTCCGGTGTTGGCGAAGTGCATCAGGTCGTCGAACCAGGTGATGGTGTCGTAGAGATCCATCCGGTTGCCGAGGATGTCGGTGAAGCAGGTCAGCGTGACCATCAGGTCGGGCAGCCAGGGGAAGGACGCCCGCTCCTTCCACACCAGCAGCCACACGACCGGGATGGTGAAGGACGCCAGCGGGTAGCCGATGGCCCGGGCCTCGGCCGCCTTGTCGCGCAGCCCGCCGCTGTCGGGGTCGAGCACCGCGAGCAGGAGGAGCAGCACCAGCAGGCCCTTGGCGCAGATGTCGGCCGAGCGCACGACGATCGGGGTCGGGTAGCGGACCACCACGGCCGCGTCGGTCATCGGGGCTCCTTCGTCAGCGAGCCGCGATTCTCGCATGACCTCGCCGGTTCGCCCGCGTTGAAGGGGATGCCCGCCGTCGTACGGCGCCGGGTGATGCGCGAGGATCGTCAGTCCTGGAGGGGGATTCGGGACTTTCATGGGGGGATGCTGTGGGCGAGGCCACGCCGACGACGTACGAGCAGTTCGGGGTCAGCTGGATCCACCGGGTGCTGCACAAGGAACGGATCCTGCGCACCGTCGACGAGGTCCTCGGTGACCAGATCGCCCTGGGGCCGATCGGAGCGGGTCCGGGCCGGGCGTTCGCCAGCGTCAGCTTCGTCGGGACCTACCGGCCGACCACGGGTGAGCTGGTGCCGGGTGAGCTGCTGACCTATGCCGTCGACCTGCCGATCAGTGTGGTCTTCGATCTCGACCTGCCGCTGGACCGGCTCACCTTCAACGCGGAGGTCGTCGTGCCCCTGGTGCTCGTGGTCCACACCGAGGCGCCCCTCCGGCTGCGGCTCGAGCTGAAGACCCCCGCCGAGGACCAGATCGGTCTCGAGCTCAAGACCGATACCCGACGCGGCGCGATGCTGCGCCGGATCGCCGGGCTGGACGCCGAGCTGCGCCGGTTCCTGCTCAAGGTGCTGGACACCGAGCTGGCCAAGGCCTATGTGCGCAAGGCGACCTATCTCGACATGGAGGAGCTGATCGACGGGGCCTGGCCGGCCTTCACCGCGCAGTTCCTGCCGCGGGGACCCGAGGACCGGCGGGGCTGACCGAGCCCCGGTGCGCCGGCTGCCGGGTCGTACGCCGCGCCATCCTGGCCGGGCCGGCGACGGCGTCGTGCAGCGCGCCGAGGGCCATCGCGACCAGCGGGATCCACACGGGGATCAGCATGAAGGCGAAGATCGGCACCAGCGTCATCACGTCGCGCATCTCGGGCTCCGTATCGGTTCGGGGTTCTTCGACCCCACCGAGTGTGGTGCGCCGGTGCCCGTCCCCGCTCGTGCGCGGCGACAGACTCGTCCGCCCGATTTGTGCTCCGGCAACAGGCGGCCGGGGTGACGCCGGCTAGCCGGGTGGCGCGAAGGAGGTCAGCTGCGGCTTCTCGTAGAGCGCGCGCAGCCGCTCGTAGCGGAACCGGTTGAGCGCCAGCGGGTCCAGCAGCAGCCAGCGGGGCAGCCACCGGCGGGCGGCGCGGATGAGGAGCAGGTAGAGGTCGAGCTCGCGCTGGCGGCGCCGGGTCCAGCGCACGCCGAGCAGCTCGCGCATCCGGGGATGGGCCGCGCCCTGCGCGCACACCTTCGCCGGTCGGCCGAGGACCGGGGTCAGGACCCGCCACAGCGGGGTGATCGCCCGCTGCAGCCAGCGCGGCCCGACCAGGGTCGGCACGGGGAGCCGGTCGAAGGTCGCGTCGGCCCACCGGAGGAACTCGTTGTCGGCGAGCACCGTGGCCGCGACCTCGTCGTAGTACGCCGCCGCCTCGGCCGCGGTCGGGGGGATCCGGGCCTGCTCGCTGGGCAGGTCGAAGTCCGCGAGGTGCAGGATCGTGCGGTAGGCGACCTCGACCTGCTCGGCGGTGAGCTGCCCGCGGTAGGTCGTGACATAGCCGGTGTGGAAGACGAGCAGGCTCGTCGTACCGACCCACTTCCACAGGGCTGGGTTCATCGCGCTGTAGCGCTCGCCCGCGAAGTGGCCCTGCCCGCGCCCGCGGACCTGGCCGTGCAGGTCCTTGAGGCGCTGCGCCGTGGCCCGCCGGTCGGCGTCGTCGCCGAAGAGCAGCAGCGGGCCCCACAGGCCGCTGCGGATCCCGCGGTCGGTGAAGTTCTGCGCGAACCGGCCCGTGGCGTCGACGGCCGCCGCGACCTCGCGGTAGGCGACCTGGTCGAGCGCGAGTCGTCCGAACAGGGCGAAGGCGGCCGGGGTGCCGAGCCAGGCACGGACGTCGGCGGCCACCTCGTGGTGCGGCTGCGAGGGGTGCCACGGGGGCACGGCCGGGGGATCGGACTGGGGATCGGACTCGGGATCGGACTGGGGATCGGACTGGGGATCGGACTGGGGATCGGACATGGCGGGAGCTCCTCGTCGCGAACTGTCAACACTCGTTGACAGATCCATTCACCCATCGGTCAACACCCGTGTCAAGATGTCCGGGTGACGGATCGGCTGACGGATCGGGCGGGCGCGCGGCGGTACGGCGGGCGCGCTGCTGAGGAGCGGGTCGCCGAGCGTCGCGGCCGGCTGCTCGCCGCCGGTCTGGAGCTGATGGGCACGCGCGGCGTCGCCGGGACCACGGTCCGGGGCGTCGCGGAGGAGTCGGGGCTGGCCGCCCGGTACTTCTACGAGAGCTACGCGAACATCGAGGAGCTCCAGCTCGCCGTGTTCGAGCGGATCGCCGGCGAGGCCGCGGCCCGGTCGGTCGCGGCGGTGGCGGCGGCGCCGTCCGACGTGCGCGCCCGCACCCGGGCGGTGCTGGCCGAGATGGTCGACCTCTTCCTGGAGGACCCCCGCAAGGGACGGATCGCGCTCCTCGAGTCGATCACCTCGCCGGTGCTCGGCCCGCGGGTGCTGGAGGAGTCGCGGCGCTTCGCGGGGATGCTCGCGGCGACCGCGTCCTCGGGCGACCCGGCCGGGTCACCTGAGGGGCTGCCGGTGGAGCTGCGGCTGACCGCGCAGTTCCTCATCGGCGGCGTGGCCCACACGCTCGGAGCGGCGCTGCAGGGTGATATCGCGGTCGAGCGCGACCGGCTGGTCGACGTCCTGGTGGATCTGTTCCTGACCGTGAACGGCGCGGCCCTCAGGCCGTGACCGGCTCCGCCGCGAGCAGCTCGCGCACGCGGGGGACCACCTCGGTGCCGTAGAGCTCGATGCTGCGCAGCAGCTGGTCGTGCGGCATCGTCCCGTTGCTGTACTTCAGGTCGAAGCGCTGGATGCCCAGCGCACGCACGGCGGCGGCGATCTTGCGCGCCACTGTCGCGGGGGAGCCGACGAACAGCGCTCCGTGGTCGACCTCGGCGTCGTACTGCTCGCGGGTGGCGGGTCCCCAGCCGCGCTCGGCGCCGATCCGGTCGCGGTTGGCCTTGAAGTGCGGGAACAGCAGCTCGCGCGCCTCGTCGTCGGAGTCGGCCACGAAGCCGGGGGAGTGCACGCCGATCGGGCGCGCCGGGAGCTCGAACTCGGCGAGGGCGCGGCGGTAGAGGTCGGTGAACGGCGCGAAGCGCGCCGGCTCGCCGCCGATGATCGCCAGCATCAGCGGGAAGCCGTAACGGGCGGCGCGGACGACCGACTCGGGCGAGCCGCCGACGCCGATCCAGGTCGGGATCGAGCCGCGCTCGGTCGTCGGGTAGACGCGGACGTCGCGCAGCGGGGCGCGCAGCTCGCCGCGGTCCCAGGTCACCGTCCCCTCACCCTGGAGCGCGGCCCACAGGTCGAGCTTCTCGGTGAACAGCCGCTCGTAGTCGCCCAGGTCGTAGCCGAACAGCGGGAACGACTCGGTGAAGGAGCCGCGACCGAGGGTGATCTCCGCGCGTCCGCCGGACAGCGCGTCGAGGGTCGCGAAGCGCTCGTAGACCCGGACCGGGTCGTCGGAGCTGAGCACCGTGACCGCCGTACCGAGGCCGATCCGCTCGGTGCGGGCGGCGATGGCGGCCAGCACCATGTCGGGGGCGGAGACGGCGAAGTCGTCGCGGTGGTGCTCGCCGATGTTGAAGACGTCGAGGCCCACCTGCTCGGCGAGCACGCCCTGCTCGACGATGGTGCGGATGACCGCCGGGTGGCCGAGTCGTTCGCCCGTCGCCGGGTCGACGGTGACGTCACCGAAGGTGTCGAGGCCGAACTGCAGGTCGTGCGGCCCGGGGTCCGGCTCATTCACCGCCGGCGGCCTTCGCGGCGTCCACGTCGAAGTCGCGGACCGCGGCGATGACCTGCGCCAGCGCCGGCGCGGGCAGGGCGCCGGCCTGGGAGAACACCAGGGTGCCCTTCTTGAAGGCCATCAGGGTCGGGATCGAGGTCACCTTGGCGGCCGCCGCCAGCTGTTGCTCCTCCTCGGTGTTGACCGAGCCGAACACCAGGTCGCCGTGCTCCTGCGCGGCGTCCTCGTAGATCGGGGCGAAGTTGCGGCACGGGCCGCACCACGACGCCCAGAAGTCGACGAACACGATCTCGTTGTCGAGGACCGTCTGCTCGAAGTTGCCGGCGGTGAGGTCGATGGTGGACATGTCTACTCAACGCTTCCCGAGCGGGATTGTTCCCCGATTGCGGTCGACGCCGCCGGAGATGCCGGGGACCGAGCCGCGGTCGTCGTACTGCCACACGGCCCAGGCGCGGACCGGCGGACGGTCACCGAGGCGGCGTACCCACTGCGGGTGGTCGGCCAGGTCGTCGGCGAACCCGAAGCGCTCCTCGAACTCCGGGTAGAGGTAGACCAGCGTCGGCATGCCCAACTGCTCATCGACCGTTGTGAGGAACTCCCGGATCTCCGCGAGCAGGCGCGCCGCCGGGGGCGGCTCGGCACAGCTGCCCGCCAGCTCCAGGTCGACGGCGGGCGGCAGGTCCGGGTCCCGGTCGGCGCCGAGCACGGCGAGGAAGTGCTCGGCCTGGTCGGTGCCGTCGCTGCAGAGCTGGAAGTAGTGGTAGCCGGCGACCGCCACGCCCGCACGCTCGGCGGCCGCCCGGTGCGCCGCGAAGCGCGGGTCCGTGAACCCGGTGCCCTCGGTCGCCTTGAGGTAGGCGAACCGGATCCCGGCCCCTGCCACCCGCGGCCAGTCGATCGGGCCCTGGTGGTGGGAGGCGTCGATGCCCTCGACGAGCGCGGGCTCGGGGGAGGGTGTCGGCGCGGGCGGCGGGGTCGTCGCCGCGGTGGGTGTGCTCGTCGGGGCGGAGGTCGTCGGGGCGGAGGTCGCCGGGGCGGGCGCGTCGTCGCCGCAGCCCGCGAGCGACAGCAGGGCCACGCAGGCGGTCGTGGTCACCAGGCTCCTCACGCGGTCCAGCCAACCATCTTGTCGGTGATCCACCGCGATCCGGTCCGGTCGCCCTCGGCCGCGCGGAGGCGGCGGCTAGCCTCCTGTCATGGAGACCGCGCGGACCACCCACGTCCTGGTGGACGGGGAGAACATCGACGCGACGCTGGGTACGTCGATCCTGGGTCGGCGTCCGCGTCCCGAGGAGCGCCCGCGGTGGGAGCGGCTGCTGCAGTATGTCGAGCGGCAGTGGGGTCAGCCGACCAACGGACTGTTCTTCCTGGCGGCCAACAGCGAGCTGCCGATGTCGTTCGTGCAGGCGCTGCTGGCGATCGGCTACCGACCGATCCCGCTGTCGGGCGGCGCGAACCAGAAGGTCGTCGACATCGCCATCCAGCGCACGCTGGAGGAGCTGAAGAGCCGCGAGGCCGACGTCGTCCTGGTCAGCAACGACGGCGACTTCGTCGAGCAGGTCGAGAACGTCCTCGACGGCCGCCGGGTCGGCCTGGTCGGGTTCACCGAGTTCCGCAACAGCGCCTTCGCGCAGCTGACCACCCGCGGCCTGGAGTTCTTCGACCTCGAGTACGACGTCAACGCGTTCAACGAGCGACTGCCGCGGGTCCGGATCATCCCGATCGACGAGTTCGACCCCACGCAGTTCATCTGAGCCGAGCGTGTCGGAGACAATCGACCCGTCGCATCTGAACCTCTGAGAGCCGCCGACCCGGCGCGTTCAAACGCGCCGGGTCGGTGACGACGGGGTTCCCTCGGGCCGTCGGGCATAGTGGCCGGATGAGGCTCCTGGTTCTCGGCGGCACCCAGTTCCTCTCCCGCGCGGTGGCGGCGGAGGCCGCGCAGCGCGGGCATGAGGTGGTGTGCGCCAACCGCGGTCGGTCCGGCACCGCCCCGCCGGGGGTGACCACGGTGCGCTGGGACCGGGCGGAGCCGGCGCCCGCGGAGCTGACCGACGGGGCGCCGTACGACGCCGTGGTCGATGTGTCCCGCATGCCCTCCCACGTACGCCGCGCCCTGGCCGCCGTCCACGACGCCCACAGTCCCGGCGCGCACTGGGTGTTCGTCTCCACGGTCTCGGTCTACGCCGACGACGCCGACCCGGCCGGTCCCGGGGCCGGCCGGCTCAAGGCCGCGATCGAGGAGGACCTCGACCCGATGGCCGACGTCGAGAGCTACGGCGGGATGAAGGTCGCCTGCGAGCGGATCGTCCTCGACGCCGTACCCGGCGCCGCCGTCGTGCGGCCCGGCCTGATCGTGGGCCCCGGCGACCCGAGCGGCAGGTTCGCGTACTGGGCGCGCCGCTCGGCCGCCACCGGCGACGTCCTCGCCCCCGGACGACCGGAGGACCTCGTGCAGGTGATCGACGTCCGCGATCTGGCCACCTGGATCGTGGCCCTCGCCGAGGACCGCACCGGCGGGACGTACGACGCCGTCGGTCCCGCGGTCCCGATGCGCGAGCTGCTCGCGGCGTGCCTGCCCGACGCCCGACTCGTCTGGGTTGACCAGGAGTTCCTCGAGGCCGCGGGCGTCGAGCCGTGGTCGGGACCCGACAGCATCCCGGTCTGGCTGCCCCGGCCGGCGTACGACGGCATGCTCGCCCACGACGCCGGGCCGGCCCTCGCCGCGGGACTCGCGCCGCGCCCGGTCGGGGCGACCGCCCGCGACACCCGTGCCTGGCTCGACGCCGACCCGGCGGCGCGGATCACCGGCATCACCACCGAGCGGGAGGCCGAGCTGCTGGCCCGCTGGAGCGCCCGGTCGTGACGGGCAGCCGTTCCCGCTGACCGACGCCGACGGCGCGCTGCACGGACCGTTCGGCCCGATGCTGCTGCGCCCCGGCCTCGGCATGCCGCTCCAGGAGCTCGGCGCCGCGATCCGCTACCAGGGCGCGCTGACCGCGCGCGAGCGTGAGATCGCCATCCTCGCCGTGGCCGCGTCGACCGCCTCGGAGTTCGAGGCGTGGGCGCACGAGCGGGTCGCGGCCGCGATCGGCCTGGAACCCGCCGAGATCGCGGCGATCGCGGACGGCACCTTCGGCGGCCACGACGCGCGGGAGCGGTGCTGCTGCGAGCTCGCCGGCCGGCTGGCGCGCCGTGGGAGCCTCGACGACGCGGCGTTCCGGGAGGCCACGGCCGTGCTCGGCCCGGCCGACCTGTCCGAGCTGGTCGCCCTGGTCGGCTACCACGCGACCCTGGCCCTCGTGCTCGACGTCTTCGACGTGGGGGTGCCCGCCGATCCGGAGGCGGGGCGGCGGCACTAGCATCGCCCGGTGCTTCGCATCGCCACCGCCAACATCAACGGCATCCGCGCTGCCCATCGTCGCGGCTTCGGTGACTGGCTGGCGACCCGCGGCTGCGACGTCGTGACCCTGCAGGAGGTCCGCTGCCCGGTCGACGCCCTGCCGGAGGGGGCGTTCGGCGACTACGAGGTGGCGTACGACGCCGGCGAGATCGCCGGGCGCAACGGGGTCGCCGTGCTGACCCGGGAGCCGCCCGCGGCCGTGCGCACCTGGTCGGTGCCCGCTCCGGGCCGGCCGCTGCAGCGGGAGCTGCGCCACCATGCGACCGAGGGGCGCTACGTCGAGGTCGACCTGGCCGGCGTACCGCTGACCGTGGCGAGCCTGTATCTCCCCAAGGGCGGGCTCCCCGCCCACCTGCAGGACCCGAGGCGGATGCGCGAGGCGCCCGACGGCGGGGCGAAGTACCACCGGAAGATGGCGTTCCTGGCCGGCTTCGCCCGGCACCTGACGGGCTCGCGCCGGGCGGCCGTCGCCGCGGGCCGGGAGTTCCTGCTCACCGGCGATCTCAACATCGCCCACGCGCGGGCGGACGTCGCCAACTGGCGGCGCAGCAACCAGGTCGAGGGCTTCCTCCCCGAGGAGCGGGCCTGGCTCGACGCCCAGCTCACGCCGCGCACCCTGGTCGACGTCGTCCGGCGGCTGCATCCCGACGTCGAGGGCCCGTACTCCTGGTGGAGCTGGCTCGGCCAGGCCTACGCCAAGGACACCGGGTGGCGGATCGACTACCATCTCGCGACCCCCGCGTTGGCCCGCGCCGCGGTGTCCGCCGTCGTGGACCGGGAGCACGCCGGCATCCGGCTCAGCGATCACGCGCCGGTCGTGGTCGACTACGCATTCAGCTGACCCGGCGCTCGCCGGCGACCGGTACGACGCTCACGGCGACCAGCGGGAGGGCCGCGGCCAGGGCATAGGTCGCGCCGTACCCCCAGGCGGTGATGGTCAGCCCGGCGAGTGGCGGGACGGCGACCGCGACGACGTGCTGCGCGGTGTTCTGCACGCCGAGGGCACGCCCGGACCAGAACGGACCGGCCCGCTCGGCGACAGCGGTGTAGGCGAGGCCGTTGTCGGCGACGGTGATCGCGGAGGCCGCCACGAGCAGTGCGACGGCGGCCATGGACACCAGCGTCGAGCCGTTCGCGTCCGTGGCGGCCACGCCGAGCAGCGCCATCGTGCCCGCGGCGAGGAGGGCGACCGTGCGCATCGGGCGCATCCGGCTGCCGGCCAGGTCCGAGATCCAGCCCACGCCGACCCGGGCGGCGGCACCGGCGAGCTGGGTGCCGGCGACGACCAGGCCGGCGACGCCCGGCGACCAGCCGAGGTCGTCCACGAGCCAGGTCAACCCGAAGGTCCACACCAGGAACTGCGGGACGACCAGGAGCACCGAGGCCGCGTGGATCCGGGTGAGATAGCTGTCGGTGCGGTACGGGTTGGCGACGGTCCGTCCCGCGACGGCCGGCGGGCGTGGCGGGTCGAGGACGACGATCGCGACGTAGGCCGCGACCGCGAGCGACGCGGCGGTCGGCACCCACAGCGCCGGGCCGATGCCGTGGTGGCGGGCGATGACCGCGACCGTCGCGGCCGCGATGCCGACCCCGAGGGGCTGTCCCGTCTGCCGGATCCCCATCGCGATCCCGCGCCGCTCCGGTGGGAACCAGCCGACGACGACCCGGCCGGACGCGGAGTTCGTGGCCGCGGCGCCGATGCCCGCGAAGCCCAGCGCCGCCGCCATCGGCCACGGCTGCGCGAGGGCGGCCGCCGCGGCGCCGCCCGTCGCCGTCACCAGCAGGCCCGCCAGCAGCGCGAACCGCTCGCCGCGCCGGTCGACCACCAGCCCCCACAGGACGAGGGTGCACATCATCCCGGCCATCGCCGCGGCGGCGACGAGCCCGGCCTCGGCGAGGCTCATGCCGTACCCGCCCGCGGCGCGGGGGCGGTGCAGCTCCGGGATCAGGAAGCTCGGCGCCGTCACCATCGCGGACGTCGCCGCCTGGGCCCCGGTGCCGGCCGCGAGCATCGCCCAGCGGCGGGCGGCCGAGATCGTCCGCTCCTGCGCACTGGACGGTACGGCGGCTCGACTCACGCCTCAAGTCAAGCAGCGCTGTCCGGAGAGTGAGATCGAGGTCTCGTCATTTGAGATGGTGAGGCCCCGGGCGACACGGCACCGCCGGGCTCGACCGTCCGCGATCGCCTCGGCGGCCCCCCGACCTCTCCGTCTCCGGGGAGGCGCCGCGTCCTCCCGGGGCCGTCGCCAAGCCTAGGTCCGGTCGCCGCCTCCGGGTCGGTCGTGCATCGGTTGTCCCCGATTTTGGGGAGAACGAGCCACCGAAGGCCCGGTGGAGCTCCGGATCGAGGACGCTGGCGGTGCTGCGCCCAGCAGCTCTGGCAGCACCGAGGAAGGCCACGCCGATGACACCATCTCCCGTCGGGACCGGGGCTCCCGAGCCCGGACCCGCGCTCAGCGCCGAGGAGGCCCGTGGGGTCATGGACGAGCTGACGACGCTGATCGGAGATGCACTCGGCCGGCCGGTTCGGATCGTGCTCGGCTCCGCCGTGCCGCCGGCGGACACCCCGGTCTTCCACGCGTACGACGGCAGCGGGGCCGCAGTCGCTGTCGCACGCTGGGCGCTCGACCCGGTCGGGGCGCGGCACGTGCTCGACGAGGCCGCCGTCCTCGCGACCGTCGCGGAGGCGGCCGAGCAGGGCTCACCCCTGGTCGCGCCCCGGCTGATCGCCCTCACCACGCGGCGCGGTCGGCCGCTCCTCGTCCGGGAGACGGGCGTGCCGTCGTACCGGACCCGGGCGCCGGGCCGGGAGGCGCTGCTCGCGGCGGAGCGGGCGGTGGCCCGCATGGTGGCGCCCGCGGATCTCGACCGGTCGTACGCGACCGAGCTGCGCGCCGTCCTCGAGGGCCTGGAGCCATCGTCGCTGACCGAGCGTCTGACCACCACGTTCGGGCTGCTCGCCGAGCGCCACGACCTCGAGAGGCTGTCCCGTGGCGCCTGGCACGGCAACTGGTCGCCGGCCACGACCGCCGCCTGCGCCGCCGGCGGCGGTCGGGTGCTCGCCTGGGGCTGGGAGCGGTTCGCGGTGAATCGTCCGCTCGGCTTCGACACCCTCCACTTCCGGCTGGTGCAGCTACGTCGCGTCGGCCGGTCCAGCGGTGCCGGAGCCGCGCTGGTGCGGGAGGCGCCGCAGCTGCTGGCCGCCTGGCAGGTCCGCCCCGAGGATCGCGCCTGCGTGGCGCGGCTGCTCCTCCTGGAGCTGGCGGCGCGGGAGATCGCGGAGGTCGGGACCCGGCACGCGCCGGTCTCCTGGGCGGCCGACTGGCTGGCCCCCACGCTGTACAGCGCCTGACCCCGGATCCACCGTTCCGGCTCCCCACCGGGCGTTCCGCTGCCACGATGGTTGTGGCCGTCGGGACGGGGGTACGCCATGGAGGTGGACACGGTCCTGTCGCGCACCCTCCAGCTGATCGCCGAGGGCGTACGGGAGTTCGCGGGCTTCGACCTCGCCGCCGTGAGCCTGGTCGGCGACGGCCTGCTCCACACCGTCACGGTCGTCGGCGACGACGAGGCGATCGCCCGTCTGGTCGACCTGCGCGCGCCTGTGGAGCTGGTCGAGCGCGAGCTGGAGCCGGCCGAGGTCTGGGGCGACCTGCGGTTCCTGCCGGCCGAGCGCGCCGGTGGTCACCTGACCGGCCACGAGTGGGTGCCCGACGTCGTCGTGCTCGACGCACCCGACGCGTGGCACCCCGACGACCTGCTGTGCGGACTGCTCCGCGACGACGACGGGGTCCTGCGCGGCCTGCTCTCCGTCGACCTGCCGCGCAACGGCCGGCGTCCCGACCCGGCCCAGCGGGAGACGCTGCAGATGTACGTCCGGCTGGCTGAGCGGGCGCTGGTCACCGCCCTGGAGCGTGGCGACCTGGAGGTGCGCGTCGAGCGGGAGCATGCGGTCGCGGAGTACCGCCGGACCATCATCGACGTGCTGTCCCACGAGCTGCGCGGCACGGCCGCGGCGATCGGCAACACGGTCGAGGTGCTGCGGCGCCGTACCGGACTCGACCCGACGACGCGGTCCGCGCTGGACGCCGTCGACGGCGGCGCGAACCGGATCACCTCCGTCGTCGACGACATGTCAGCGCTGGCGAAGCTCGGCCGCCCGGGCATCGCGCTGCGGGTGGCGCCGACCGATCTGGGCGCGATCGTCCGCGACGTGGTCGGCTTCCACGACGGCGCCGCCCGGCTCCGGGACGTGAGCGTCTCACTGGAGGTCAGCGGCACCACCGTCGTGCTCGGCGACCCGGAGGATCTCGACCGGATGGTGACCAACCTGCTCTCCAACGCCGTCAAGTACACCGATCCCGGCGGTGCGGTGCGGGTGCGGGTCACCGGTCCCGACGGCGCCGATCCGGCCCACGCGTCGGGGGTCGTCCTCGAGGTGGCCGACACCGGCATCGGCATCGGCGCGGCCGACAGCGAGCACGTCTTCGAGGAGTTCTTCCGCTCGCGCGACGGCGCGGTACGCCGCCGGCCGGGTGTCGGTCTCGGCCTGGCCATCGTCGAGCGGATCGTCACCCTGCACGACGGCTCGGTGCGCGTCGCCTCGACGCTCGGCGAGGGCGCCACCTTCACCGTCGAGCTGCCCGCGAGCGACGTACCTGCGGATTCCGGGCTCGCGCGGCGGGAGGCCGGTTGATAATCGGAGGTGTGGGAACCTGCTCCGTCCCGCCCGGCGGGCGTCGATGACCAGGGCGGCGCGCGGTGGGGCGCGGATCGTCCTCGTGGAGGACCACGTCCTGTTCGCCGAGTCCCTCGAGCTGGCCCTCGACCTGGAGGGCCACGACGCGTCGAGCGTCTCCCCGAACGCCTTCACCTCCGCCCAGGCGCTGCTCAGCCGGGTCCTGCGGCTGCGGCCGGGGGTCGTGCTGCTCGATCTCGACCTCGGGGCGTTGGGCGACGGCCGGCTGCTGATCGCGCCCCTCGTCGAGTCCGGCGCCCAGGTCGTCGTCGTCACCGCGGCCACCGACCGTGCGCGCTGGGGGGAGTGCCTCGCGCTGGGCGCCCGGCGGGTGCTGCCCAAGTCCGGGTCGCTCAACGAGATCCTCGCGACCATCCGCCGCCTCGACCAGGGACTGCCCGTCCTCTCCGCCGACGAGCGGAACGCGCTGATCGCCCTGGCGCGCCAGCAGAGCCGTGAGCGCGCCGACGCCCGCGAACGGCTGGAGCGGCTCACGCCGCGGGAGGGTGAGGTGCTCGGCCGGCTGATGCGGGGCGAGACGGTCCGTGAGATCGCCGCGCGCTTCGTCGTCTCCGACGCGACCGTACGGACCCAGGTGAAGTCGATCCTGGCCAAGCTCGCGGTGTCCTCGCAGATCGCGGCCGTGGGTCTGGCGAACCGCGCCGAGTGGCAGCCGCCGGGGGGTGGCGGCGCGGCGGGTGCATGAATCGCCGGTCGACCGGTGATTCCGGCACTTGTCGGGCGTTGCAACGCCCGACAAGTGACAGTTTCGCCGGTCGACCGGCGATTCCGACAACCCCTCAGTACCCGCTCGGAACGATCGCCGAGATGACCGTGCCGTCGGCGCGCTGGATCCCGGCCGGGTACGGCGGCTCCCCGTCCCGGCGCGGACCCTGGTGCTCGAGCGGCACGACCACCGGCGCGCCGGGGGCGACCTTGACCAGCTCGTCGCGCACCGAGAACATGACCGGCCCGGTGCCGTGCTCGACGTACAGCTCGAGCTCGGCCGGGCGGACGGTGACCCGGACCCGGGTGCCGTGCAGGGTCACCCGGTAGACCAGCGACGACCACTCGTCGGGCAGCCGCGGGTCGAGCTGCCACTGCTGGTCGCCGACGCCGGAGCCGCGGTCGCGGAAGCCGCCGAAGCCGCCGACCAGAGCGCTCCACACGCCGCCGGTCGAGGCGACGTGGACGCCGTCGGCGGTGTTGTTGTGCCGGTCGGCGAGGTCGACGAACAGCGCCGCGTGGAAGTACCGCAGGGCGAGCTCGTGGTAGCCGACCTCCGCCGCGACGATCGACTGCACGACGGCGGACAGGGTGGAGTCGCCGGTGGTGATCGGGTCGTAGTACTCGAAGTCCGCCTGCTTCTGCGCCGGGGTGAAGTCCTCGCCGTGCAGGTAGAGCGCGAGCACGACGTCGGCCTGCTTGAGCACCTGGAACCGGTAGATCACCAGGGGGTGGTAGTGCAGCAGCAGCGGCCGGTTGTCGAGCGGCGTGTTCTCCAGGTCCCACATCTCCCGTTCGAGGAAGTGCCGGTCCTGCGGGTGGATGCCGAGGAAGGAGTCGAAGGGGACGTACATGCCGTCGGCGCAGGCGGCCCACTCGTCGGGTTCGTCCGAGGTGAGACCGGTACGTCGGACCAGGGCCTGGTACGCCGGCGGGCTGTCGCGCTGCAGCTCCCACACGGCACGGGCGGCGCGGCGCAGGTTGAAGCGCGCGAGGACGTTCGTGTACAGGTTGTCGTTGACGACGGTGGTGTACTCGTCGGGCCCGGTCACGCCGTGGATGTGGAAGGTGCGGCGGGTCTCGTCCCTCCAGAACCCCAGGTCGGCCCACATCCGCGCGGTCTCGACGAAGATGTCGACCGCCTCACGGGCGAGGAACTCGTCGTCGCCGGTCGCGCCGACGTACTGGCTCAGGGCGTAGGCGATGTCCGCGTCGATGTGGTACTGCGCGGTGCCGGCCGCGTAGTACGCCGACGCCTCCTGCCCGCTGATCGTGCGCCAGGGGAAGAGCGCGCCCTTCTGGGAGAGCTCCCGGGCCCGCTCCCGCGCGCTGTCGAGCAGGTTGTAGCGGAACCGCAGGGCGTTGCGCGCCGCCCACGGCATCGTGTACGTGAGGAACGGCATCACGTAGATCTCGGTGTCCCAGAAGTAGTGACCGCCGTAGCCCGATCCGCTCACGCCCTTGGCCGCGATGCCCTGACCCTCGGCCCGAGCCGAGGCCTGCAGCACCGAGAAGAGGTTCCAGCGGATCGCCTGCTGCAGCGCGGGCTGACCGGCCACCTCGACGTCCGCGCGCGCCCAGAAGGCGTCCAGCCAGGCCCGCTGGCCGGCGTACTGGTGCTCCACGCCCTCCTCGCGGGTGCGTGCGAGGGTCCGCTCGCAGCGGTCGATCAGCTCGCGGGGCGGAACCGAGACGGCGGTGTGGAAGGCGACGAGCTTGGTGAGCCGCACGGGGACGCCGGGCTCGGCGGCGATCCGGTAGATCGCCTTGGCGAGGTCCTCCTCCGCCTGCACGTCCATCGAGTAGGGCGCGTCGGTCTCCAGCACGTGGTCGGCGACAACGCCGAGCGTCATCCCGCTCTGCGCGGTGCGGTAGCCCAGCTTCAGGCGGCCGGTCTCCGGGTCGGCCTCGTGGATCCGCGGCTCGAGCACCCGCCGGTCGAAGTCCTCGGCCCGCCGGGGATCGGCGGTGCTGCCGCCGCTCTGGTCCAAGGGGCTGGTCTCGCGCTGCTCGTCTTGTCGGTTGACCAGCTGGGAGGAGATCGCCAGGGAGGCGCGCTGGTCGAGCAGGGTGACCTCGAAGGTGAGGACGGCGAGGTGCCGCTGCTCCAGCGGCACCATCCGGGTGCTCCGGACCCGGACCCGCTTGCCTCCCGGCGTGCGCCACAACAGGTCGCGGTGCAGGACGCCGGTGCGGAAGTCCAGCGCCCGCTCGTACTCCAGCAGGTCCGCGACCGAGACCTGCAGCGGCTCGTCGTCGACGTAGAGCCGGATCACCTTCGGGTCCGGCACGTTGACGATGGTCTGTCCGATCCGGGCGAAGCCGTAGGCCTCCTCGGCATGGGAGATCGGCCAGGTCTCGTGGAAGCCGTTGATGAAGGTGCCGTCGAGATGGGCGTCCCGGCTCTCGGAGTAGTTGCCGCGCAGCCCGAGGTAGCCGTTGCCGACGGTGAACAGCGACTCCGTCGTGCCGAGATCGGACGCGTCGAAGCGGGTCTCCACCAGGCGCCACTCGTCGACGGGGAAGCGGGTGCGGTCGAGCGGGTCCTCGACCGGCGGTGCCTTGTGGGACGGGCCCTCGGGTGCGTTCATCGGCTCTCCTCGTCGGGCGTGTCGTCGGGCGTGTCGTCGGGTGTGGTCAGGGCAGCAGGTCGGCGAGATCCGGTACGACGACGTCGGCTCCCGCCGCGCGCAGCGCCTCCGCGCCCGCGCCGCGGTCGACGCCGATCACCAGCCCGAAGCCGCCGGCGTGACCGGCGGCGACCCCGTTGATGGCGTCCTCGAGGACGACCGAGCGGGCGTCGGTCGCGCCGAGCGTCCGGGCCGCGTGGGCGAAGGTGTCGGGGGCGGGCTTGCCCGGCAGGCCGAGCTCGGCGGCGAGCCCGCCGTGCATGACGAAGGAGAAGCGGTCGCTCAGCCCGGCCGCCGCCAGCACGGCCGGCGCGTTGCGCGAGGACGACACCACCGCCATCGGCACACCACGGCGGTGCAGCTCGTCGAGGAGCCGGACCGAGCCCGGGTAGGGCGTGACCCCGTCGGAGGTGAGGATCTGGTTGAAGACGTCGTTCTTCCGGTTGCCCAGACCGCACACCGTCTCCGCGGTGGGCGGGTCCGCCGGGGTCCCCTCCGGCAGGGTGATCCCGCGCGACCCGACGAACGACCGGACGCCGTCGTAGCGCGGCTTCCCGTCGACGTAGGTGAAGTAGTCCTGCTCGGTGTACGGCGGGTACGCCACGTGGTCGGCGGCGGCGCGCGCGGTCAGGAAGGCGGTGAACATCGCCTCCCACGCGTGCATGTGCACCTCGGCCGTCGGTGTGACCACCCCGTCGAGGTCGAACAGCACCGCATCCCAGGCATCCCAGTCCACTTGTGTCCGAGGCACCTCCCCAGGCTAACGGCGTGGACCTCAGGGTCGGGTCAGGGACGCGATCCGGGTCACACCGGATTCGCCAAGGCGTCTCGTCTGATGAAATGGACCCATGCGCATCCCCCTCTTCGACTCGCTGCTCCGGCCTGTCCTGGACCCCGTGCTCGGTCCGGCGAAGCAGCGGATCGGCATCTGGCTGCTCAACCGGACCATGCGCAACGGCATCGACCTGCGCAAGCTGCGCTTCCTGCCCGACGCCTTCACGCTCCCGCTGCGCCGCGACGGGCTCGACCCGGTGCCCGAGCTCTCCGAGGTGCAGGCCGAGGAGCCGGTGAAGAAGCTCGCCGACCTGTTCGGCAAGGGGGTCTGGCTGGTCAGCGGGTACGACGCGGCGCGCGACGTGCTCGCCGGCGGTGCGGACGTGTGGTCCAACGACCTCGGCCAGTTCGTGTCGCAGGAGGGACGCTCCGAGGAGGAGCAGATCGGCGGCCTCGGCATGACCGACCCGCCGCTGCACACCACGCTGCGTCGCTACCTCACCCCCGAGTTCACGATGCGTCGCCTCGCCCGGCTCCAGCCCGGCATCGAGGCGATCGTCAAGCAGCGCCTGGACGCGATGGAGGAGGCCGGCCGGGGCGGGCGTGCGGTCGACATGGTCGAGGAGTTCGCGTTCGCCGTACCGTTCGACGTGATCTGCGACCTGCTCGGCCTGCCGGTCGACGACCGCGCTCGGTTCCTCGAGCTCGGCGTCGCGCGCTTCGACCTCACCGAGGGCGGCGCGGGCGCGTTCGGCGCCGCTGCCCACACCCGCGAGTTCCTCATCAACGCCGTGCGCGAACAGCGCGCGAACCCCGGCGACGGTCTGATCGGTGCGCTGCTGAAGGAGCACGGCGACGAGCTCGACGACGTCACCCTCGGTGGCATCGCCGACGGCGTCTTCCTCGGCGGCTACGAGACCTCCGCGTCGATGCTGGCGCTGGGCGCCTATCTCATCGCGACCACGCCGAAGGCCGGCGAGATGCTGCGCTCCGACGACGCCGAGCAGGTCAACGGGGTCGTCGAGGAGCTGCTGCGCCACCTGTGCGTCGTCCAGCTCGCCTTCCTGCGCTTCGCCAAGCAGGACGTCGAGATCGGCGGCGTCCTGATCAAGGAGGGCGACGCCGTCGGCGTCTCCCTCCTCGCCGCCAACCGCGACCCGCGCCTGGCGCCCGGTCTCGACACGTTCGACCCGAGCCGCGAGCCCACCCGCCACCTCGCCTTCGGCTGGGGCATGCACCGCTGCGTCGGCGCCGAGCTGGCCCGGATGGAACTGCGGACCGCCCTGCGGATGCTCGCCGAGCGGTTCCCGGACCTGACCATGGCCAGCGACATCTCCGAGCTCGAGTTCCGCAAGCTGTCGGCCGTGTACGGCGTCGAGTCGCTCCCGGTCCACATCGGCGCCGAGCCGGTCGCCGTGTGATCGACCCGTCGCATCTGAACCTCTGAGAGCCGCCGACCCGGCGCGTTTGAACGCGCCGGGTCGGCGCTTGTGGGGCGTTCAGATGCGCCGGGTCGGTGGGACGTAGGGTCGCGGGCGTGAGGATCGTGGTGGTCGGCGCGGACGCCGCCGGGATGAGCGCGGCCCATACGGCGCTGCGGGCGGCGGCGAGCGCGGGCCGCGAGATCGACGTCACCGTCGTGGAGGCGACCGGCCACACGTCGTACTCGGCGTGCGGGATCCCGTACTGGATCGCCGGCGATGTGCCGCGCGGCGAGGACCTGGTCGCCCGGTCCGCACAGGAGCACCGTGCGGCCGGGATCGACCTGCGACTCGGGTCGCGGGCGGTGGCGCTCGACAGCGAGCGGCGCCGGGTGCGGGTCGAGGGACCCGGCGGCGGACCGGCCGACGAGCTGGAGTACGACGAGCTGGTGCTCGCCACCGGCGCCGCGCCGATCGTGCCCGACTGGGCCCGGGCGGCCGACGGCGTACCGGTCGCGGGCGTGCACCCGGTCAAGAACCTCGACGACGGGGCGCTGTGGACCGAGCTCCTGAGCGGCGCGGGCGAGCTCGACGGTCCGTCCCGGGCGGTCGTGGTCGGGGGCGGCTATATCGGGCTGGAGATGGCCGAGGCCCTGATCCGGCGCGGCCTGTCGACCACCCTGATCACCCGGAGCCGGGTGATGAGCAGCCTGGACGCCGACCTGGGCACGGAGATCGAGGACGCGCTGGTCGCCGGCGGGGTCGACCTGCGCACCGGTCGGACGGTCGACCGGCTGGAGACGACGGAGGGCCCGGCCGGTGCGCGGGTCAGCGGGGTCGTGACGGACACCGGCGAGCGGCTCGCCGCCGACGTCGTCGTGCTCGCGATCGGCGTGGAGCCCGCCACTGCGCTGGGCGCCGCGGCCGGGCTGCCGCTGGGCGAGGACGGCGGATACCTGCCCGACCCCGGGGGCCGGGTGGCCCCGGGGATCTGGGCCGCCGGTGACTGCTGCGAGCTCACCCACCGGCTCACCGGGCGCCGGGTCTTCCTGCCGCTGGGCACCCATGCCAACAAGCTGGGCCGGGTGGTCGGCGACAACCTGCTCGGGCGCGACCGGCGCTTCGGGGGCGCGCTCGGGACCGCCATCACCCGCTTCGTCGCCGGCGGCGTGCACCTCGAGATCGCCCGGACCGGACTCTCCAGCGCCGCGGCCACCGAGGCCGGGTACGACGTCGCCGCGCTCGTCACCAGCGGCACCACCGCCAGCGGCTACATGCCCGAGGCCGAGCCGATCCACACGAAGGTGCTCGCCGACCGCGCGACCCGCCGCCTCCTGGGCGTCCAGATCGTCGGCGGGCCGGGCTCGGCGAAGCGGGTCGACGCCGCGGCCGCCGCGCTGTGGGGCGGCCTCGACGTCGACGACCTGGCGGGCATGGACCTGGCCTACGCCCCGCCGTTCGCGACGGTGTGGGACGCGCTGCAGATCGCGGCCCGGCGGCTGGCCGACCGGCTCTGACCGCCGCGCCGTCGTACCGGACGAAACTGTCGCGAGATCGGCCGATCCACGACGGTTTCGTCCGGTACGACGGGGACTACTTGCTCGTGGTGAGCCGGTACTGGCGCACCGACAGCGGCGCGAACACCGCGATGATGAGCACCACCCAGATCAGCGTGTAGGCGACCGGGTTCTGCATCGACCAGGCGTCCGAGCCGGGGCCGACGCCGGTGTTGCCGAACAGGTCGCGGCTGGCCTGGGTGACCGCCGAGACCGGGTTCCACTCGACGAAGGGCTTGAGCACCTTGTTGAACGACTCCGTCGGCACGAACGCGTTGGAGATGAAGGTCAGCGGCATGATCACGATGAAGGAGGCGTTGTTGATGACCTCGACGCTGGGGACCATCAGGCCGACCCAGGCCATCACCCAGCTGATCGCGTAGCCGAAGACCAGCAGCAGCGCGAACCCGGCCAGCGCCTTGAGGGCGCCCTCGTTGATCCGCCAGCCGACGATCAGGCCGGTGAGCGCCATGATGATGAGCGAGAGCACGTTGTAGACGACGTCGGAGGCGGTCCGCCCCACGAGCACCGCGGAGTTGGACATCGGCAGCGACCGGAACCGGTCGATGATGCCCTTCTGCATGTCCTCGGCGAGGCCGGCCCCGGTGAAGGTCGCGCCGAAGACGATGGTCTGGCCGAAGATGCCGGCGATCAGCCACTCGCGGTAGTTGACGCCGGGCGTCTCGATCGCGCCGCCGAAGACATAGGCGAACAGCAGCACGAACATGATCGGGCTGACCAGGACGAACACCAGGATCTCGGGGACCCGGACGATCTTGATCAGATTGCGCTGGGCGACCACCCAGCCGTCGTTGAGGGCCTGGGCCATGGTGCTCACTGCTGCGCCTCCGCGCTCTCGTCGGTGCTGTCGTGTCCGGTCAGGGTGAGGAAGACGTCGTCGAGGGTCGGGCGGCGCAGCCCGACGTCGAGGACCTTCACGGCATCGCGCTCGAAGCCCTGGAGCACGCGGAGCAGGTCGCCCGCGGCGTCCTCGCCGACCGCGGCCGCGAGCTCGCGGCCGCCGCCGTTGACCTTGACCTCGCCGACCGCGACCTCGTTGAGGATCCGCCCCGCCGCCTCGGCGTCGGCGGTGCTGGTGAGCACCACCTCGATCCGCTGGCCTCCGGTCTGTGCCTTGAGCTCGTCGGCGGTGCCGTGGGCGATCTCGCGACCGTGGTCGATGACCACGATGTCGTCGGCCAGGACGTCGGCCTCCTCGAGGTACTGCGTCGTCAGCAGCAGCGTCGCGCCCTCGCCCACCAGCTCGCGGATGACGTCCCACATCAGCTGGCGGCTGCGCGGGTCGAGCCCGGTCGTCGGCTCGTCGAGCACGATCACCGGCGGAGCGGCGACCAGTGCGCCGGCCAGGTCGAGGCGCCGGCGCTGGCCGCCGGAGTAGGTCTTGGTGGGCCGGCTCGCGAACTCGGTGAGGTCGAAGCGCTCCAGCAGCTCCTGCGCGCGGGCCCGTGCCCGGGTGCGGCCGAGGTGGTAGAGCCGCCCGATCATGACCAGGTTCTCGTACGCCGTGAGGTGCTCGTCGACCGCGGCGTACTGCCCCGACAGGCCGATCTTCGCCTTGGCCGCCGCCGGGTCGGCCAGCACATCGATGCCGGCCACCGTGGCGGTGCCGGCGTCGGGCTTCAAGAGCGTGGTCAGGCAGCGCACCGCCGTGGTCTTCCCGGCGCCGTTGGGGCCGAGCAGGGCCAGCACCTTGCCCTCAGGCACGGCCAGGTCGAGCCCGGCGAGGGCCTCGACCTCCTTGTAGCGCTTGACCAGTCCGGTCGCGCGGATCATCGGTTCGCTCATCGCAGCCCCTGCGTCTCCTCGTCTGATGTGTCTCGATCGTCGTTCCCCCGGCGTTGCACACTACGGACCGCCACCGACACCGGAACTCATCGCCGGCTGCGCCGTTGGACCGTCGGCTAGGGGGGCGAGCCGTGCACATGCCGTCGATCCGAGGGTGGTCCCCGTGTTCCGAGAGCGCTTGCTGGGAGCCGGTCTGGCCGTGCTCCTCGCCGCCGCCGTCCCGTTCGTCCCCGGTGCTGCCGCCGCCGGCCCCGGTGTCCGGGCCCCGGCACGCGCCGCCACCTGCGCGGACGGTGCCGTCCCGTTCGTCGCGGGCGGCGACCTCGCCCGGGCGCGCGCGGCGGTGACCTGCCTGGTCAACGCCGACCGCGCGGCCCGTGGCCTGCCGACGCTGAGCGCGTCGCCGCTCCTCGACGAGGCCGCCCGTCTGCACGGGCAGTGGATGGCGACCACCCAGGTGATCGATCACGTCGAGTCGGGGCCGGGCGCCCGGCCGCAGCCCTGGGACCGGGCGGCGGCCGCGGGCTACGCCTACGCGTTCGTCGGAGAGAACCTGGCCGCCGGTCAGCCGACGCCGGCGGACGTGGTCCAGGGCTGGCTGCGCAGCGTCGGGCACTGCGAGAACCTGCGCTCCCCGCAGCCGCTGGACATCGGCCTGTACGTCACCACCGACCCGATCGTGCACCAGGGTGCGGGCATCAGCCCGGTATGGACCCTGGTCCTGGGGCGGCAGGCGGGCGTCGCCGTACCGTCGGCCGACACGTCCGGCCAGGCCGCCTGCACCGCGACGGTTCCGTCGCTCGTGCCACCGCAGGCCGGGGGCGCCGCGGCCGACTTCGGGGGGAGTACGACGGGGCGGGCCTCCCGGGTCAAGGTCACGGCGGTCGGCGCGAAGCGGCGGGCGACGTTCACGATCAGGGCCCGGACGGGGAAGCGTCCCGCGCGCGGCAAGGTGCTGATCGCCGCCGACGGCCGGGTGCTCGAGAAGGCGCGGCTCTCGCGCCGGGGGACGGTCACGGTGACGGTGCGCAAGCAGCCGAGGGGAGAGCGGACCTACACGGTCGTCTACCTCGGCAACAAGCGGACGCGAGCGGCGCAGCGCAGTGTGGACGTGCGGGTCCGTTAGTCAGGTCCGCCTCACGTAGGCAAGGCTTCCTTTTCTGGAATCGTTCCAGAAAGCGTGGCAGGCTGGTGGGCACCGACACCGAAGCGAAAGGGAGCATCATCCATGGCGACCACCGCGACCCGCCACCGCACGTCCCAGCACGTCTCGCACCCGGCCTTCCGCGCCGACGCGACGTTCGCCGCGCACCTCCAGCAGGTCCTGGTCGACCTCAACGACCTGGCCCTCCAGGGCAAGCAGGCGCACTGGAACATCGTGGGGCCCAACTTCCGCGACCTCCACCTCCAGCTCGACGAGATCGTCGACGCCGCCCGCACCTTCACCGACGAGGTGGCCGAGCGGATGCGCGCGGTCTACGTCGTCCCGGACGGCACCTCCGCCCGCACCGCCGCCCAGTCCAGCCTGCCCGCCTTCCCGGGCGGCGAGGTCGAGACCGGCGCCGCCATCGACGCGATCGTCGCGTCGATCTACGCTGTCACGGGCACGGCCCGCCGGGTCCACGACGACGTCGACGCCGCCGACCCCACCACCGCGGACCTGCTGCACACGATCATCGAGCGTCTCGAGCAGCTCGCCTGGCTGACCGACGCCGAGCGCCGTACGCCGGGCGCCTCGGTGCCGGAGGCGATCCTCGCCTGAGGCGCGGTCCTGGTGTGCCGCGCAACGACCGGATTCGTCGCGGTCGCGGCTCGCGGACAGCACATCCGGTAGTTGCGCCGTCATCACATCAGCCCGGACGCTAGACAGATCAGCCGGCATGTCTCATTCTTGGGGCATGTCGACTGAACTGTCCCATGGCTATCAGCCCGGTGGCGGGACCGCCTGGCGCGACCCGTGGGCGTCGTACGCCTGGTTGCGCGACCACGACCCGGTCCACCACGTGGTGCCCGACGAGCGGCCGGAGCGCGACCACTACGTGCTGTCCCGGCACGCCGACGTGCTGGCGGCCGCGGTCGACGTCGCGACCTTCTCCAGTGCCCACGGCCTCACCGTCGAGTACGACGAGCTGGAGCGGATCGGCCTCGTCGACAACCCGCCGTTCGTGATGACCGACCCGCCCGTGCACACCACCTTCCGCAAGCTGGTGGCGCGCGGGTTCACACCCCGCCAGGTGCGTGAGCTCGAGCCCGTGGTGCGGGCGTACGCCGCCGAGCGGCTCGACGCGCTCCGGGCGGCCGGCGGCGGCGACATCGTGGCTGAGCTGTTCAAGCCGCTGCCCAGCCTGGTCGTCGGCCACTACCTCGGCGTCCCGGCCGCCGACCAGCCGCGCTTCGACGACTGGAGCGGCGCGATCGTCGCGGCCAATGTCGCCGGTGAGGGCGAGACCGCGGCGGCGGGCGCGGCGGACGCGACGCTGGAGCTGATGGGCTATTTCACCGAGCTCGTCGAGCGCCGGCGCCACGAGCCCGGCGAGGACACGGTCTCCCAGCTGGTCCTGGCCGACGTCGAGCTGCTCGAGATCCTCGCGTTCGTCTTCACCATGGTGGCCGGCGGCAACGACACCTCGACCGGGGCGCTCGGCGGCGCGGTCCAGCTGCTCGCCGCCCGCCCCGACCAGCGGGCGCTGCTCGCGGGCGACCCCGGGCTGGTGCCCGACGCCGTCGAGGAGTTCCTCCGGCTCACCTCGCCGGTGCAGGGCCTCGCGCGGACCACCACCCGCGACGTCGAGCTGCACGGCACGACGATCCCGGCGGGTCGCAAGGTCCTGCTGCTGTACGGCGCGGGCAACCGCGACCCGAGGAAGTACGGCCCCGACGCCGACGCCCTCGACGTACGTCGCCGGCCGAGCCAGATCCTCAGCTTCAGCCAGGGCCACCACCACTGCCTGGGCGCGGCCGCCGCACGGCTGCAGATCACCGTCGCGCTGGAGGAGCTGCTGGCGCGGATCCCCGACTTCGGCGTCGACGAGGACGCCGTCACCTGGGCGCCCGGGCCCTACGTCCGGCGTCCGCTCTCGGTCCCGCTGGTCGTGGCATGACCCCGTCCGCGACGCCCTGGGTCGACCGCCGGGCGCCCGCCGTCGAGCGGATCCTCGACGCGGCCGGAGCCCTCTTCGCCGAGCGGGGGGTGGACGGGGTGGCGATGGGCGAGATCGCCGTCGCGGCCGGCTGCTCGCGGGCCACGCTCTACCGCTACTTCCCCGACCGTCCCGCGCTGCAGCTGGCGTTCGTGCAGCGGGAGGCGATCCGGGTCGGGGCGCTCGTCCTCGCCGATCTCGGCGATCCGACCGGCGCCGCGGACGACCTGGTGACGACGGCCGTCCTCTCGGCGCTGCGTCACGTCCGCGCGGCGCCGACGCTGGCCGCCTGGTTCCGGGAGACCGACGCCGGCCGCACGGCCGACCTCGCCCAGGGCTCCGAGGTGATCGAGGCCCTCGGCCTCACCGTCACCGACGACCCGGACGCCGCCCGCTGGCTGGTGCGGGTGATCGTCTCGCTGCTGACCGTGCCCGGCGGCGACGCGGCCGAGGAGCGGCGGCTGGTCGAGCGCTTCGTCGCCCCGGTGATCGCCCTGACCGCCCCCTGACGGTTCCCTGGCCGTCCCCTGAACCACCACTGACCGGCCCGGGATCCGGCCCGGCGTCCCCTACGGTGGTGCCCGTGGGAGCGGTCGTCTGGGTCTACACGGTCGTCACGAGCCTCGTCCTGGCCGCGGGCCTCGCGACGGTGATCCGCCGGATCCTCGGCGCCCGGGTCGGCTGGCTGCGCACGCTCCTCGTGGGCTGGGCCGCGCTGCTGGTCGGCATCCCGGTGACGGGCAGGCTGGCGGTCGCCGCCGGCGTCGGGACCGAGAGCGGCGAGCTGACCACGTCCGAGGGGACGGCCGTCGCCTTCCTCCTCGTCAGCTGCCTGTGGGTCTTCGCAGCGTCCCTGGCGGTCGTCATGCTGCTCGAGGCACTCCTCCCGTCGGGCACCGTTCCCGGCCCCCGCGAGGCCGTCGGCCGGTTCCGTGCCTGGCTGCGCCGGACCCGGCGCTACCTCCAGATCGGCCGCGCCGCCACCGGCTCCGGACTCGGCGCCGTGCTGCGCGGCGGCCCGGGCTCGGCCTCCTTCGGGCCCGCCCTCGCCTCGGTGTTCAACAAGTCGGGCGTCACCTTCGTCAAGCTCGGCCAGATCCTCGCCACCCGCGACGACCTCCTCCCCGCGGAGACCACCCGTGCCCTCGCGACCCTGCAGTCCGACGCCGACCCGGAGCCGTACGACGCCGTGGCGGCCACGATCGAGGCGGACCTCGGCGACCGGCCGGATGCCCTCTTCGCCACCTTCGACGCCGCCCCGCTCGCCGCGGCGTCGGTGGCCCAGGTCCACACCGCGACCACCCACGACGGTCGCGACGTCGTGGTCAAGGTGCAGCGCAGCAAGGCGCGCCGCCAGGTCGAGGTCGACACCGACATCCTGGTCCGGCTGGCCCGCACGGCCGAGCAGCGCTGGCCCTGGGCGCGGGACATGGCGGTGTCCCGGCTGGCCGAGGGTCTGGCCCAGTCGTTGCGCGAGGAGCTGGACTACCGGATCGAGGCCGGCAACACGGCCTCCGGCGCGGCTGCGCTGCGGGAGCGGACGGACATCGTGGTGCCGGCGGTGGACCTGGCGCTGAGCACGCGCCGGGTACTCGTGATGGACCGGCTCCACGGCGTACCCCTGTCCGCCGGGGAGGAGGCCGTCGTCGGCCTCGACCCGGCCCGGCGCGTCGAGCTCGCCGACACGCTCATCGGCGCCCTGCTCGACACGGTCTTCGTGGCGGGCGTCTTCCACGCCGACCTGCACCCCGGCAACATCCTCGTGCTCGACGACGGGCGGATCGGCCTGCTCGACTTCGGCGCCGTCGGGATCCTCGACAGCGAGACCCGGCAGCTGCTGGCCCTGCTGCTGTTCGCGATCCTCAGCGACGACGCGGTCTCCGCCGTCGACGCGCTGACCCTGGCGTTCGACGTACCCGACCACCTCGACGTGCCGCTGCTGCGGCGCGAGCTGGGCCGGGAGATCGCGGCACTCCAGCTGCGGACCACCATCGGCGGCGACACCTTCACCCGGATCTTCGCCGTGCTTCGGCGCCACGGCATCGGCGTCCCGGGCGATGTCGCCGCGGCCTTCCGCACGCTGACCTCGGTCGAGGCCGCGGTGACCCTGCTCGACCCCGGCAGCAGCCTGCTCCGGTCGGCCCGCGCCCAGCTGCCCTCGCTGCTGAAGCGGCTCGCCGAGCCGAAGCGGGTCGCGGCGCAGGCGATCAGCCAGGCCGGCGTCGTGGCCGCCATCGCCCGGCGCCTGCCCGAGCGGGTCGAGCACCTCACCAGCGCCCTCGGCGACGGCACCTTCACCGTCCGCACCCGCGCCTTCGGCGACGCCGAGGACCGCGCGTGGCTGCGCGACCAGGTCAACAACGGCCTGGCCGCCGCCTTCGGCATCACCGCCTGCATCCTGGCCGTCGTCCTGGGCGGGATCGACGGCGGACCGCAGCTCACCGACCGGCTCTCGCTCTTCGCCCTGCTCGGCCTGACGCTCGGGTTCTGCGGCGTCACCCTCGCCCTGCGCGTGGTGGTGCGGCTGTTCCAGCGCCGCGAGTAGGGCCGCGGACGGGTCAGGTCTTGCTCTCGGCGAGCAGCAGGGTGCCGCCGAGCCCGATCATCATCGTCCCGCCGGTCGCCTGGATCGCCGAGAGTCGTCGGGGCGAGCGGGCGAACCACTCACGGGCCGACCCGGCGGCCACCGCCCAGGCGCCGTCGCAGGCGAACGCGATGAGGGTGAACACCAGGCCGAGGACCATCATCTGCAGCGGCACGTGGCCCGCGCGGAGGTCGACGAACTGCGGCAGCGCCGCGACGAAGAACACGATCGTCTTCGGGTTCGTCGCGCCGACGATGAAGCCCTGGCGCAGCACGGTCCGCGACGACACCTGCCGTACGTGGGTGTCGACGGGGTCGTCCAGGCCGCTGCGGCGGTGGCGGATCGCCTGGACCCCCAGATAGCCGAGGTAGGCCGCGCCGAGCACCTTGACGACGGTGAACAGGGCGATCGACCGGGCCACGACCGAGCCGACGCCGAAGGCGACCGCGGCGATCGGCACCAGGGAGCCCAGTTCGTTGCCGAGCACGCTCCACAGTCCGCCCCGGCGGCCCACGGACAGCGACTGGCCGATCACGAAGAGCACGCTCGGCCCGGGGATCGCGATCAGGATCAGCGAGGTCAGCGCGAAGGCGAGGAGGACGTGCGGCTCGGGCATCTCGTGATCGTAGTCCCGGTCGGCCCCGGAGGCACCGACGATTTCTCGGTGCCACCCATCTCGTGGTTCCCGGTCGAGTACCTCACGCCGACGATGGAGCGACGAGCACTCGAGGTGCAGGGCGTTCTGGCCAAGCGCGGCCAGCACCGGGCGCCGTCGGTGCCCGACCTGCTGATCGCCGCGGCCGCGGAGATGTCCGGGCTCGTCGTCCTCCACGTCGACAAGGACTTCGAGCTGATCGCCGAGGTGACCGGCCAGCAGGTCGAGCGCCTCGACATCACTGGCTGATCAGCGCCGCCTCCACCTGCTGCTCGATCGGCGGCGCCAGCGCGTCGTCGCCGGTGACGATCTCGACCCGCTCGATCCGGCCGGTGAAGCGGTAGCCGTCGCGGGTGCCGTAGTCGTCGGTGACCGGGGTACCGCGGTCGATCCCGACGTCCAGGGTCTGGTCCATCGAGAACATGCCGGGCAGGGAGCGCTCCAGCCGGCCGTGGCCGACCTCGGTGCCGTCGAGCACGAGGACGATGTCCGCACCCCGGCCGAGCCCGCCGCCGTCGTACCCGAACCGGAGCTCGGCGACGTGCTCGCCCTCGGTGAGGGTCACCGACGAGCGGACGTGGGTCCAGTCGACGGCCGCGTAGCTGTAGGCCCAGGTGAGCACGCCGTCCTTGACGTAGAGCGACCAGCCGCCGAAGTAGCCACCCTGCGCGACGATCACGCCGCGTGCGCCCGGACCGCCCGAGAAGACCGTCCGGACCAGGTGGGAGGCGTTGCGGACGATCGGTACGGCGTCGTCGCGGAGCCGTCCCGACGTCGGCCCGAGCACGATCGAGGCCGGGGGAGCGGGTCGGCTCCCGGCGGCGCGCGCGAACACCAGCTTGTCGTCCATCGGGAGCACGTGGTTGCGCCGCGCCTCGGCGAGGAAGAGCTCCTGCAGGGCGGCCAGCCGCTCCGGCTCGACCGCGGCCAGGTCACGGGCCTGGGTCCAGTCGGTGGTGGTGTCGTAGAGCTCCCAGCGGTCGTCCTCGAAGCGCGGCGTCTCCGCGAACCGCGGGTGCCACGGCGCCTTGTGGGCGGCGACCGCGGTCCAGCCCTCGTGGTAGATCCCGCGGTTGCCGAACATCTCGAAGTACTGCGTGGTGTGCCGCTCCGCGGCCTGCGGCTGGTCGAAGGAGTAGGCGAACGAGACGCCGTCGAGCGGCGCCTGCTCGACCCCGTCGATCGTCTCGGGGAGGGGGACGCCTGCCACGTCGAGGAGCGTCGGCAGGACGTCGTTGACGTGATGCCACTGGTGTCGCACCTCGCCGCGCGCCCGGATGCCCGCGGGCCAGTGCACGACCAGCCCGTTGCGCGTGCCGCCGTAGTGGGAGGCCACCTGCTTGGTCCACTGGTACGGCGTATCCATCGCGACCGCCCAGCCCGCGGGGTAGTGCGGGTAGGTGTCCGGCCCGCCGAGCTCGCCCGGCCGCTCCGCGAGGAACCGCGCGATCCGCTCCGGGTCCTCCTCGATGCCGTTGAAGTGCAGGCCCTCGTTGAGCGTGCCGGCGTCGCCGCCCTCGGCCGATGCCCCGTTGTCGCCGAGGATGTAGAGAACGATCGTGTTGTCGAGCTCGCCGCGCTCGCGCAGCGCCGCGATCACCCGGCCCACCTGGGCGTCGGTGTGCTCGGCGAAGGCGGCGTACAGCTCCATCAGGTGCTGACCGGTCTCGCGCTCGAGGTCGGAGATCTCGTCCCAGTGCGGGACGCCGGGGGTCCACGGCGCCAGCTCCGCGTCCTCCGGTACGACGCCCAGCCGCTTCTGCCGCTCGAGGGTGATCTCGCGCTGGCGGTCCCAGCCGTGCGCGAACTCCCCGCGGTACCGGTCCCGCCACGACTCCGGAACCTGGAAGGGCGCATGGGTCGCGCCGAACGCCAGGTAGCAGAACCACGGCTTGTCCGGCGCGTGGCGGCGCACGTCGCCGGTCCAGGCGATCGCGCGGTCGGCCAGGTCCTCGGAGAGGTGGTAGCCCTCGGCGGCGGTGCGCGGCGGGTCGACGAAGGTGGTGCCGTCGACGAGGGTCGGCTCGAACTGGCTGGCCTCACCGCCGAGGAAGCCGTAGAAGCTGTCGAAGCCCTCGCCGGTCGGCCAGCGGTCGAACGGCCCGGCGGCGGTCTGCTCCCACGGCGGGGTCTGGTGCCACTTCCCGAAGGCGCCGGTGCTGTAGCCGTTCCCGCGCAGGATCTGTGCCAGGGTGCCGGCGGACCGGGGCCGCTGGCCGTCGTACCCGGGGGCGCCGGTGGAGATCTCCATGACCGTGCCGACGCCGACGGCATGGTGGTTGCGGCCGGTCATCAGCGCCGCGCGGGTGGGGGAGCACAGTGCGGTCGTGTGGAACCGGGTGTAGCGCAGGCCGTCCTCGGCGAGCTCCTCCGCGACCGGCGTACGGCACGGGCCGCCGAAGACCGAGGGCGCGCCGAAGCCCATGTCGTCGAGCAGGACGACGAGCACGTTCGGCGCGCCCTCGGGGGCGTGCAGGCGCTCGCGCAGCGGCAGCGGCGCGACCTGGTCGCGGGCGTCCAGCTCGGCCTCGAAGGGCGCGCGGTCGCGGTGGAAGGGCAGGTGGGTGCGGTCGGTCATCGGTCGTCCGTCCTGTCGGTGAGGTCGTGGAGGGGGAGGGAGTTGCCGCACCGGAAGCCGACATTGGCCGAGGCCGAGTCGGGGGTGTTGCCGCTGCGGGCGGCGACGCGGTAGCGGTTGCAGTAGGAGTCGTGGCACAGGTACGAGCCGCCGCGCATGACGCGGTGGGTGCCGTGGTCCGGGCCGCGGGGGTCGGTGGCCGGACGGTCCGTGGGGGAGGTCGCGTAGGACGTCGGGTCGAACCAGTCGGCGCACCACTCCCAGACGTTGCCGACGGTCTGGAAGAGCCCGTACCCGTTGGGGCGGTAGGACTTCACGGGCGCCGTGGTGAGGTGGCCGTCGTCGAGCGTGTTGGTCACGGGGAAGTCCCCCTGCCACACGTTGAGCCGCCAGGCGCCGCCGTCGTGGAGCTCGTCGCCCCACGGGAAGCGGCGGCCGGCGAGACCGCCGCGGGCGGCGTACTCCCACTCCGCCTCGGTCAGCAGCCGCTTGCCCGCCCACCGGCAGTAGGCCTGGGCGTCGTTCCACGTCACGTGCACCACCGGATGGTGCGGCAGGTCGCCGATCGAGGAGCGCGGGCCCGCCGGGTGCCGCCAGTCGGCGCCCTGGACCGCGACCCACCACGGCGTCGTGTCGAGGCGGTGCAGCACGTCGCCGCGGGCCGCCTCGACCGCGAGGTGGAAGACCGCGGAGACGCCGAGCCGCTCGGCCTCGGTGACGTACCCGGACGTCTTGACGAAGCGCGCGAAGGCGGCGTTGGTCACCGCCGTCTCGTCGACGAGGTACGGCGCCAGGGTGACCTCGTGCACCGGTCCCTCGCCGTCCGCCGGGTCGCCGTCGCCGAAGGGGTCGCCCATCGCGAAGGTGCCGCCGGGGACGGGCCGCTGGCCGCGGGTGTCGCGTTGGGGTGCGGATTGGGGTGCGGATTCACCACGGGATGTAGGCGAATCGGAGCTTCCCGTGCGGAGTTCCACCAGGGAAGTGCCTGTCGGGCTACATCCCGTGGTGAATCCGCCACCACCCGCGCAGCACGTCCCGCTCACGACGCCAGCTCGCGCACCCGGCGGCCGCGGCGCGCCGGATCGGGCACCGGCACGGCGTCGAGCAGACGCCGCGTGTAGTCGGCCGTGGGCCGGGCGAAGACGGCGCCGACCGGGCCTGCCTCGACCAGCTGTCCGGCGCGCAGCACCGCCACCCGGTCGGCCACCTGGTGCACGACGGCGAGGTCGTGGCTGATGAACAGGCAGGCGAACCCGAGCCGTTCCTGCAGGTCGCGGAACAGCGCGAGCACCCGTGCCTGCACCGACACGTCGAGCGCACTGGTCGGCTCGTCGGCCACCAGTAGCGCCGGCTCCAGCGCCAGGGCACGGGCCAGCGCGATCCGCTGCCGCTGACCGCCGGACAGCTCGCGCGGCCGCCGGACGGCGTACGACGCCGGCAGCTGGACCGCCTCGAGCAGCTCGGCGACCCGGGCGTCCCGCTCGGCGGGCGTGCCGACCCGGTGGATGTCCAGCGGCTCGCGGATGCTCGCCCCGACGGCGTAGCGCGGGTCGAGCGAGGCCTCGGGGTCCTGGTGCACGAACGCCAGGCCCCGGCGCAGGTGGCGCCGCTGCGCGCGGGGCGCGGCCAGCACGTCCTCCCCGCGCAGCAGCACCTGGCCGCCGGCGAGCGGGACCAGGCCCGCGGCCAGGCGGCCCAAGGTGGTCTTGCCCGAACCGGACTCGCCGACCAGCCCGACCACCTCGCCGGGTGCGACCGCGAGGGAGACGTCCGCGATCGCGGGGAAGGCGCGGCCGCGGCGGCTGGACCCGTAGTGCACGTGGACACCGCGGAACTCCACGGCCGGCACGGCCGGCGGCCCCGGCGGCCCCGGCGGCCCCGGCGGCCCCGGCGGCCCCGGCGGCCCCGACGGCCCCGACGGCCCCGACGGCCCCGCCGCGTCCTCGGCGACGGGCGGCTCGATCTCTCCGTCGAGCTCGGGCAGCCGCAGCACCGAGGCGAGCAGCGTCCGCGTGTACGGCTCGCGCGGCTCGGCGAAGAGCGCGCGGGTCTCGCCCTCCTCGACGACGTTCCCCGCCTGCAGGACCACGACCCGGTCGGCGATCTCCGCGACGACGCCCATGTTGTGCGTGATCAGCACGATCGCGGTCCCGGTGCGCTCGCGGATCCGGTCGAGCAGCCGCAGGATCTCGGCCTGGACGGTGACGTCGAGCGCTGTGGTCGGCTCGTCGGCGAGCAGTACGTCGGGCTCGTTGGCGAGGGCGAGCGCGAGGACGACCCGCTGCTTCTGACCTCCGGAGAGCTGGTGCGGGTACGACCCCAGGCGCCGCTCCGGCTCCGGGATCTCGACCGCGCGCAGCAGCTCGACCGCCCGCTCCGTCGCGGCCTTCCGCGAGATCCTGCCGTGGGCCCGCAGCGCCTCGCGCAGCTGCCAGCCGATGGTGCGGACCGGGTTGAGGGCGGTCTGCGGCTCCTGGAAGACCATCGCGATCCGCCTCCCCCGGATCCGGTTGAGCTCGGCCTCGGGAAGGCCGAGGATCTCCGCGCCGTCGTACCGGATCGACCCGGTGGCCCGCGCGCCCGGTGGCAGCAGGCCGAGGACGGCGCGCGCGGTCATCGACTTGCCGGAGCCGGACTCGCCCACCAGGGCGAGGATCTCGCTCCGGCGCAGGGTCACCGACACGTCCTCGACGGCGGGGCGCGGCTGGGCGAAGGAGATGGCGAGGTGCTCGACGGCGAGCACGGCCTCGGTGGAGTGGAGATCAAGCACGGCGGGCCTCCGAGAGCGACTGGGAGATGAGGAGGAGGCCGAGGACCAGCGCGACCACGACGGCCAGCGGGCCCACGGCGAAGAAGGGGGCGTCGTGCAGCAGCCGGACGCCGTCCTTGATGAGCGAGCCGAGCGACGGATGCGGCGGGCGGACGCCGAGGCCGAGGAAGCTCATCGCGCCCTCGATGAACACCGCGACCGACATCGACACGGCGAGCTGGACGGTCAGCGGCTCCAGCGCGTTGGGCAGCACGTGCTTGCGCAACACCCACAGCGGCCCGGCGCCGACGACCTGGGAGGCCTCGACGAACGGCATCTCGCGCACCGTGCGGACCGCGGTGCGCACCAGCCGCCCGAAGACGGGGATCTCCAGCGCCACGATGACGATCCCGACGGTGAGCAGGCCGGGGCCGAAGAAGGCCGTCAGCAGGATGCCGAGGATGAGGGCGGGGAAGGCGAGCAGCAGGTCGAAGGCCCGCTGCGCGACGACGTCGGTGACCGACCACCAGCTGGTGACCAGGCCGAGCAGCACCCCGAGCACGGCGCCGATCGGCACCGCCGCGAAGACGACGACCAGGTCGGCCCGGATGCCGTAGAGCGTCCGGGAGAGGATGTCGCGGTTGAGCTCATCGGTGCCGAGCCAGTACCCGGCGCTCGGACCCAGCAGGTTGGCGCCCGGGACCTGCTCGGTCGGACCGTACGGCGCGACCAGCGGCCCGAGCACGCCCAGCAGCACCACCGCGCCGACCAGCACGAGCCCGGCCAGGCCGCGCCCGCGGAGCAGGGCGGACAGCAGCCCGTGGCGCCGCGCGGGGGCGGGATCGCCGGGGACCGGGCCGACCGGCACCGGGGAGAGCGGCTCCTCCAGGGAGACGTCGACGGATGCGGACATCACGAGGCTCCGTTCGTGCCGGTGGTCAGGCGCACGCGCGGGTCCAGCCACGCGTGGATCAGGTCGCTGGCGAGCTGGGTCAGCACGAACACCACGACCGAGAGCAGCAGTAGGACCTGCACGACGGGGTAGTCGCGCGACGAGATGCCCTGCTCGATGAGCCGGCCCAGTCCGGGCCAGGCGAACACCGCCTCGACCAGGATCGCGCCGCCGAGCAGGGTGCCGAACTGGATGCCCAGCACCGTGATCGACGACGGCAGCGCGTTGCGCAGCGCCTGGGTGAGCACGATCCGGCGCCGTGGGATGCCCAGCGCCCGTGCGGTGGTGACATAGGGCTGTCGCAGCTGGGTGCGCAGCGCCTCGGTGAGGAAGCGGGTCAGCGCCGCCCAGGCCGGGAGGGCGAGGGCCAGGCCCGGCAGGATGAGGTACTGGAAGGCGATGTCGGGGTGGGCGAAGAACCCGCCCGGCGGCGTACCTCCGGCCGGCAGGACGGGGAAGCGCACCGCGAACACCAGCACCAGCACCAGTGCCGTCGCGAACGTGGGCACCGCCACCGCGGCCGTGTTGAGCGCCGAGAGCAGCGAGTTGAGCCAGCGCCGGTCCCACACGACCGCGGCGGTGCTGGCCGCCAGCGCGCCGGCCGAGGCCAGCACCAGCGCGAACAGCGTCAGCACCACGGTGTTGAGCGCGCCGTCGGCGATCAGGCTGCCCACGTCGCCCCCGAGCTTGTACGACGGCCCGAGGTCCAGCCGGGCGAGATCGCCGAGCCAGTGCAGGTACTGGCTCCAGAACGGCTGGTCCAGCCCGAGCTCCGCGCGGATGGCCGCGCGGGACGCGGGCGTGGCGTCCGGCCCGGCGAGCACCGAGACCGGGTCGCCGGGCACCAGCCGGATCAGGGCGAAGATCCCGATCGACGCGAGCACCGTCACCAGCAGGGCCGAGCCCAGCCGGTGGAGGAGGTAGCGGATCATCGCCGGCTCACTTCGTCAGGTAGGTGTCGTAGAACAGCGGCTCGCCCCGCTTGGTCTGGCCGATGTCGTGGACCTGGGTGCTGCTGGCGTCCTGGGGCAGCGTGATCGCGATCTCCAGCAGGAAGGAGCCCTTCAGCAGCGCCTCGTTGAGGGCGGCGTAGTCGGCCGGGTCGACGTCGCCTCCCCCCTGAACGGCCGGCTGGTTCCACACCTCGTCGGCGATCGCCTTGTAGTCCGCGTCGACGTAGAGCGAGGCGTTGTGGTCGGCGTTGAACGGGTACGCCGACACGGCCAATGTCGAGGGTGTGTAGTGCGCGTAGGCGTGGTTGAGGATCCACAGGCCCTCGAACTTCGCGCCGATCAGCTGCTGGATCACCTGTGCCTGCTCCTGCGGGTCCAGCTCCACCTCGATACCGGCCTTCGCCAGGTCCGCCTGGACGATCTGCGCGATGGCGCCGTAGGCCGGGTTCTCCGACGGATAGGTCAGGGGGAGCTTCGGGATCGTCACGCCGTCGGCCTTCGCCTCCTCGACCAGGGCCTTCGCCTTGTCGAGGTCGAAGTCGTAGGTCGCGTTGGCGTCCGCGTCGTAGGCGGGCGAGTAGTCCGGCCAGGGCAGGCTGATCGGGATGGCGGCGCCGCGGTAGACCTCGTCGACCACCCGCCTGCGGTCCAGGGCGTAGGCGATGGCCTGGCGGACCCGCACGTCGGAGAGCGCCGGGTTCGTCACATTGGTGCCGACGTACACCTGACCCTCGGCGCCGTTCCACTGGTTGACGCGGAACGCCTCGTCCTTGCCGAGGCTCTCGAAGTCGCGGTACGACGCGCCGAGGATCAGGTCGAGCTGGTGGGCGCGGAGCTGGGAGACCTGGGCCTGCGGGTCCGGGATGACGCTGACGTCGATGCCGTCGAGGGCGGGCCTGCCGCGCCAGTAGTCGTCGTTGCGGGTGAAGCTGATCTTGGCGCCGGGGCTCCAGCTCGCGAACTCGAACGGGCCGGTCCCGACGAACGCCTTGCCCTCGCGGAGCTGGTCGATCGACTCGGCGTCGATGATCGGCAGCATGTCGAGCAGGTCGAAGACGTTGCTCAGGGGGTGTGCGAAGGTCAGCGTGATCGCGTGCTCGTCGCTGGTGTCGAAGCCGGTGATCGCCGCCGCGGTGCGCTGCAGCTGCACCGTCCAGACCGGGTCGGCCCAGGTCTTGATGGAGAACTCGACGTCCTTGCTGGTGAAGGGGCGGCCGGAATGGAAGGTGACGTCGTCGCGCAGCTGCAGGGTCAGCCGGGTGCCGTCCGCCGACTGCTCCCACGACGTCGCCAGCGACGGCTGCGGCTCGAGCTCGTCGAGCGGATAGTCGATGAGCGAGTCGTAGACGCTGCCGATCAGCAGGTTGATGGCGTCGCTGGAGTTCGTGAAGATGCGCGCCGGGATGATGTCGTTGAGGGCGCCGACGCGCAGCGTGCCGCCCTCCTGGCGCTCGCCGGAGCTGGCCTTCAGCTCGTCCACGGCGGAGGAGCACGCAGTGGCCGCCACGAGCGTGAGCAGCGCGATCGCGGTCGCGACCAGGCGGCTCGGGCGTCGGCGGGAGCGTCGGCGCGGGTGCGCAGGGGCAGAAGTGGACACGGGTGTTCCTTTCGCAGGGTGCGGGAGGTGCGGGGGTGCGGGAGGAGGGTGGTCAGGCGCCGAGCGGGCGTCGACACCCGCCGTCCGCCTCGACGCACCCGAGGGGGTCGTCGAGGACCGGACCGAGGGCGACCGTGCAGGCGCTGATCGCCTGGATGTCGCTGCCGAAGCGGGTGAACGACACCGGGACCGGGTGGTCGAGCGCGCTGTGCGCGTCGTACGCGGCGACGATCGCGTCGAGCAGGCCCGGGTCGCCGGTGAAGGCCTGGCCGACCAGTACGACCCGGTCGGGGGAGAGCATGTCGCGCACCGCCCCGGCCGTCGTACCGAGGATCCGGGCGCGCTCGGCGGCGGACCCGGCCTCGACGGTCGCGGCGAGGCACCCGGTGCGCCCACAGGGGCAGGCGATCCCTGAGCCGGTGGGGAAGTGGGCCAGGCCGGCCGACCGGGTGACGTCGGTCTGCACGCCGCGGTCCACGGCCACCGACCAGCCGAAGGTGTCGCGCGCGTAGAGGTAGAGCGTGAGGCCGGCGGGATCGGGGCTGGTGGTGTCGTGACGGCCGTGTCGGCGGTGCAGGAACTCGGCCGCCGCGACCGCGGAGATGTGGTCGCCGGTGCGGACCGGGAGGCCGGTCAGCTCGTGCAGCTCGGCCTCGCGCTCGGTCGGCACCAGTGCGATCTCCCGCCACGGAGCGACCAGGCCCGCGGCCACCGGGACCCGCCCCGGGTGGGAGCCGAGCAGCGTCGCGGCCGCTCGGCTGAGCTGCTCGAGATCGGGCTCGTCTCCGAGCGGGCGGCGTACCGTCTGCGCGGCGAGGACCCGGCCGGTGAGGTCGCCGAGGGCGACCGTCGCGATCCGCCGGCCGATGTGGACGCCGATGGTGACGTAGCGGTCGGGGTCGATCTCGACGGGGACGCCGGGGCGCCCGGTGACGCCGGCCCGGGCGCGGTCGGGCCGCTCGCGGAGCAGGCCGCGCTCGACCAGCAGCGTGGCCGCGCGGCCGACGGTCGCGATGCTCAACCCGGTCGCGGCGGCGACCTCGTCGCGCGAGGCCCGGCCCACGGCGCGGACCTGCTCCAGCACCTGGGCCGCGGTGGGGCTGAACCGGCCGCGGGACACGGTGATGATCGGTGAGCGTGTCATGCCGTGCCTCCTCGTCCGGGTCGTGTCGAATGGTTTGTCTATCAACCTACTCGACAAACTGTAGATCATGCCGGAGGGCACGGCGCAAACCGATCCCGCGATCCGGGCGGGTTCGGATCACGGTGAGCGGAAGCCTTGTCCGACCCGGGATTCCTCCGCACCGTTGGGCCTCGTCCGATTCCCCGTCACCGAAGGGCCCACTCATGACCATCAGCCTCGACCGCGAGACCGCCGCTGCCCCCGGGACGATCACGGTGAGCAGGCTCGGCAGCCGGATCGGCGCTCGCATCGACGGTGTCCGACTCGGTGGCGACCTCGCACCGGAGACCGTGACCGACATCCGGGCGGCGCTCAACGAGCACAAGGTCGTCTTCTTCCGCGGCCAGGACCACCTCGGCGACGACGCGCAGATCGCCTTCGGTGAGCTGCTCGGCCCGCTCACCACCGCCCACCCGACCGTCAACACCGGCAGCGCGCGCGTGCTCGCCCTCAAGGCCACCAAGGGCATGGCCGCGAACTCCTGGCACACCGACGTCACCTTCGTCGACCGGGTGCCGGCGTTCTCGATCCTGCGCGGCGTGACCATCCCGAAGTACGGCGGCAGCACCGTCTGGGCCAACACGGTCACGGCGTACGCGTCGCTCCCGCCGCAGCTCAAGGCCCTCGTCGACGACCTGTGGGCGGTGCACACCAACGACTACGACTACGCCAACCACTACACCGAGGAGGGCGAGGCCAACTCCCAGTTCAGCCGCGCCGAGTTCGCCTCGACGGTCTACCAGACCCAGCACCCCGTCGTCCGGATCCACCCGGAGACCGGCGAGCGCGCGCTGCTCCTGGGCCACTTCGTGAAGAACTTCGTCGGCTTCAACTCCAAGGAGTCGGCCGCCCTGTTCAACCTGCTCCAGGACCGCGTGACCAAGCTTGAGAACACCGTGCGCTGGGCCTGGCAGGCGGGCGACGTCGCGATCTGGGACAACCGCGCGACCCAGCACTACGCCGTCGCCGACTTCGACACCCAGCTGCGCGAGGTCCGCCGGATCACCGTGCAGGGGCCGGTCCCGGTGTCGATCGACGGCCGCGAGAGCCGGGTCGTGCAGGGCTCGGCCGACGTCTACAACCGGCTCGACGAGCTGATCAGCTGAACGTCGCGGGTCGGCGCCGGGGCGTAGCGTCGGTGGCATGACTCCTGCCGATCTGCTGACCGACGCCTTCTCCCGCGTCCTCGGCGTCGTCGAGTCGGTCCTCGACGGCGCCGACGACGCGCTCCTCCTCCGGCGCCCGGGCCCGGACGCCAACCCGATCGCCTGGCTGGTCTGGCACCTGACCCGGGTGCAGGACGACCACGTCGCCGACGTCGCCGGGACCGGCCAGGTCTGGAGTGACGAGGGGTACGCCGAGCGCTTCGCGCTCCCGCTCGACCCGGGCGACATCGGCTACGGCCACACGGCCGAGCAGGTCGGCCTGGTCCGCGCCCCCGCCGGCCTGCTGCTCGACTACTACCGCGCCACCCACGCCCGGACCCTGGCCTTCGTCGGCGCCGTGGAGCCCGGCGACCTCGACCGGGTCGTCGACACCCGCTGGGACCCGCCCGTCACCCTCGGGGTCCGGCTGGTCAGCGTGGTGGACGACTGTGCACAGCACGCCGGGCAGGCGGCGTACGTGCGGGGGCTGCTCAGCTGAGCTTGGCGAGCAGGGCCAGCAGCGTGCGCCGCTCCGCTGCGGTCAGCGGTGCGAGCACGTCCTCCTGGACGTCGTCGAGGACGCGGTCGAGCTCGACGAGCCGGCGCTCGCCGGCGCGGGTGAGAGTCACGACATTGCGCCGCCGGTCGGCCGGGTCGGGGTCGCGGCGCGCCATCCGCCACGCGACGAGATCGTCGAGGACGGCGACCACGTCGCTCCGGTCGATCCCCGTCGCCCGGCCCAGGTCGGCCTGGCTGCACGGACCGTACTCGGCGAGGGCGGCGAGCAGGCGGTAGTGGTAGCCGCGCACGCCCGCCGCCGCGAACGCCTCGCCGAGCAGGCCCTGGGCGCGCGCATGGGCTCGGCCGAGCGCCCAGGTCGGCCGGCCGGCGACACGTTGCAGCGAGGTCACCCGCGCAGTCTACGGAATGTTGGTAGGGCCAATGATCCGGTATTGTTGGTCGTACCAACGAATCAAGGAGTGCTCATGCCCGTCCGCTTCGGACCCCAGCTCATCGGCCAGACGGAGAAGTCGTTGTCCGCCCTGCTCCTCCGCATCCTCGACGGACGGCTGACCGAGCCCCAGTGGGTCGCGCTCCGGCTCGCCCAGGCGCTCGACGGCGACCTCGCGGACGACGCGGCTCTCGCCGCGGCGGTGGCCGACCGTGCGCGGTTCGCCGATGCATCCGGCCTCGTCGACACTCTCGTGGCCGCCGGCCTGGTCGCCGCCGGTCGGCCCACGCCCCGCGGTCGTGAGCTCGTCGCCGCCGTCCAGGACGAGATCGCCGCGACCACCGCCCCGGTCTGGAAGGGCCTCGACGAGGCGGATGTCGCCGCCGCCGGTCGGGTCCTCGACGAGGTCCTGCGGCGGACCCGGGTCGTGCTGGCCGGCGGCTGAGCGCCCGGCTCAGAGACCCGCGACCAGCTCCCGCACGATCTCGCCCGCCGGCCGCGCCTGCGCGCCGCGCCAACCCGTGCCGGCCCACAGGTGCAGCCGGTGCGGGTCGCCCGCGCGGGCGGCGGCGCGGCGCAGGTCGCGGGTGAGGTGGTGCAGCTCCGGATAGCCGTACGGCGCCGCGGCGTGGTGCCGCTCGACGAACCCGTTGCGTAGCGCCCGGGCGGGCCGTCCGGTGAAGCAGTGGGTGACCACGGTCGTCGTGAACCCGGGATCCGCGAGCGCGTCGCGGTGGGTGGCGCTGGTGCCCGCCTCGGTGGCGCGGAGCAGGAGGGTGCCGACGGCGACGGCCTCGGCGCCCGCAGCCAGCAGCAGGGGTACGGCGCCCGGTCCGTCGACCCCGCCGGCGGCGACGAGCGGCAGTCGGGTCACCGCCGCCACGGCCCGCACGACGTCCGCGGTGTCGGCAGCGCTCGCGGCGGCGGGCACCGGGCGGTGCGGGTCGAAGGTGCCGCTGTGGCCGCCCGCCGCCGGCCCCTGGACGACCAGCCCGTCAACGCCGGCCTCCTCGGCGGCGCGTGCCTCGTCGGGCGTGGTCACCGTCGCCAGCACCCGCGAGCCCGCCGTCCGCAGCGCCGCGATGTCGCCCTGGCGGGGCAGGCCGAAGGTCAGGGAGACGACCGGCACCGGCTCGGCCAGGAGCAGGTCGACCTTCGCCCGCCAGGCGTCGTCGTCGTGCCGCGGCTCTGCCGCCAGGTCCGCGCCCAGCGCATCGGCCTCCGCGCGGATCTCGGCGGCATACGCGCGATAGGCGTCGGGCGCGATCGCGCCCGCCTGGGGCACGAACAGGTTGACCCCGAACGCCTGGCCAGTGGCGCGTGCGGCCGTGAGGTCGGCCGCGAACGCCTCCGCGGAGAGATAGCCCCCCGGCAGGAAGGCGAATCCGCCCGCCTCGCTCACCGCCGTGGCGAGGCCGAGGGTGGAGGGGCCGCCGGCCATGGGCGCCGCGGCGAGGGGGAGGGCGGAGTCGAGCAGGGGCACCTCCCCAGCATGGCCGATCGGCCCCGTACGGCGCACCTGACGGATGGGTCGCTGATGCGGCGATTCCCGACCATCTCGTCGGGCACGACGCGGGGACCGACTGCCGGGACATTCCCACCTCGGCCTACCACCGCGGTGCACCAGCGTCGCCCCGGACAACCTGCTCATGACCAAGTTGAGATTCCCACCTCGGCCTACCGCCGAGGTGCACAGGACTTCTGGATCTTCCCCGGCGCGATCCGCTTGATGTTGAGATTCCCACCTCGGCCTACCGCCGAGGTGCACGACGCCTACGTCGGGCCCGCATCGACCAGCCGATGTTGAGATTCCCACCTCGGCCTACCGCCGAGGTGCACCGGGAGCGTACGCCGCCCAGCGCGCGCCCGGGCCAGTTGAGATTCCCACCTCGGCCTACCGCCGAGGTGCACCTGCGCCAGTTTGAACGCTCCCGCGGCGGCGGCGTTGAGATTCCCACCTCGGCCTACCGCCAAGGTGCACGGTGCTTCCTCCTGGTCGTGGCGTTGGGTCACCACCAGTTGAGATTCCCACCTCGGCCTACCGCCGAGGTGCACACGAGATCACCGCGCCGGCGGAGTTGATCCACTCGTTGAGATTCCCACGTCGGCCTACCGCCGAGGTGCACAGCAGCGACACCGCGACCACGCTCGCGCAGGTTCGCGAGTTGAGATTCCCACCTCGGCCTACCGCCGAGGTGCACTCTTGCACTTGGCGAACTCGTTGCGCTCGGTGGCGATGTTGAGATTCCCACCTCGGCCTACCGCCGAGGTGCACGACTGCGACACGAGCGAGGTCGTGGTGACGGTGAAGTTGAGATTCCCACCTCGGCCTACCGCCGAGGTGCACCCGCGGGTGTGGTGCTCCTCGATCGCCCAGTAGCCGAAGTTGAGATTCCCACCTCGGCCTACCGCCGAGGTGCACACGGCGAGGTCGGGCCGGCAGTCCGGCGTACGGGAATGTTGAGATTCCCACCTCGGCCTACCGCCGAGGTGCACGCAGGAGAGCCTTCCCGATCGCCCGCTGGATGAAGTTGAGATTCCCACCTCGGCCTACCGCCGAGGTGCACCAAGGCGCGCGACGTCGTGCTCAACGCCAACCAGAGGTTGAGATTCCCACCTCGGCCTACCGCCGAGGTGCACGCCCCGACCGCTACCGCACCGCACCCACCACGAAGGAGTTGAGATTCCCACCTCGGCCTACCGCCGAGGTGCACCGGTCTGGTTCGAGATCGAGACCGAGGGCGACGAGTTGAGATTCCCACCTCGGCCTACCGCCGAGGTGCACCGCCACGGTCACCGCGGCCGGGGACCTGGCGGGCAGGTTGAGATTCCCACCTCGGCCTACCGCCGAGGTGCACGATCGATGCCTGCACCTCGACGGCGGGGTGGTCGACGTTGAGATTCCCACCTCGGCCTACCGCCGAGGTGCACTGCGGTCGGCCGGCTTCGGCACAGCGCCAGCAGGTGTTGAGATTCCCACCTCGGCCTACCGCCGAGGTGCACTCGGGTTCACCCCCTCAACCCTCAAGTCCACGAAGTTGAGATTCCCACCTCGGCCTACCGCCGAGGTGCACTGCGGTCGGCCGGCTTCGGCACAGCGCCAGCAGGTGTTGAGATTCCCACCTCGGCCTACCGCCGAGGTGCACGAGCCCGCTGGTGGTCCCCTGCAACGGTCCGGGCAGGGTTGAGATTCCCACCTCGGCCTACCGCCGAGGTGCACGCCAGCCGCTCATCCTCGGCGATCCGGGCCAGCAGGTTGAGATTCCCACCTCGGCCTACCGCCGAGGTGCACGACAGCCTCGCCCGCGAGTGGCGGGGGCAGGCGCAGTTGAGATTCCCACCTCGGCCTACCGCCGAGGTGCACCGCCGGAACTTCGTCCGCAGGAACGACCCCCGGATCGTGTTGAGATTCCCACCTCGGCCTACCGCCGAGGTGCACCGCGACCGCTGGTATCGCGGGCACCGCGGCGCTGGTGTTGAGATTCCCACCTCGGCCTACCGCCGAGGTGCACTGGACCGATCTCGGGTTCCCGCTCGTCGGGGCGTGGTTGAGATTCCCACCTCGGCCTACCGCCGAGGTGCACCACGTCGAGATCGACGCACCCCTGCCCGCCTGCGAGTTGAGATTCCCACCTCGGCCTACCGCCGAGGTGCACCACGGCGCGACCGCTGTCGTCCTCGTGGGCGACTGGTTGAGATTCCCACCTCGGCCTACCGCCGAGGTGCACCGGGCTGTCGATCTTGCCGACCGCGGCGCCGTCGGGGCGGTTGAGATTCCCACCTCGGCCTACCGCCGAGGTGCACCGGAGGGCGTCGTCGCCCTCGGGGCCGTCAGCGACCTTGTTGAGATTCCCACCTCGGCCTACCGCCGAGGTGCACCCAGTCCGACCGGGACACCTTGACCTCGTGGCCGTGGTTGAGATTCCCACCTCGGCCTACCGCCGAGGTGCACCCTCACCGTGGCCCAGAGGAGAAGCACCCTCTGTCACGTTGAGATTCCCACCTCGGCCTACCGCCGAGGTGCACGGCATCAGGCCACCTCGAACGAGCACGTGATGGAGTAGTTGAGATTCCCACCTCGGCCTACCGCCGAGGTGCACCCCGTCGCAGCCACGACAAGCGCAACTACGGGGATGTTGAGATTCCCACCTCGGCCTACCGCCGAGGTGCACCCGCCGGCAGCAGCTGCACCACCCCGATCGCCGCGAGGTTGAGATTCCCACCTCGGCCTACCGCCGAGGTGCACCCCATCTGACCTGCACAACCGGGCTCGGGACGAGGCTACCGATGCATCCAACTGTGACGGAATGAAACTCCTGTGATCCACGGGGTGGGCAGGCCACGGTAAGGGCGGCATCGCCAGCGATTCTCAGAGCGTCCATGCTTGATCGTGCGGGAGGTTCTGCGATTCGCCCAAGCGGATCACCGCATTGAAGTCCTCGGAGTGGATCGGGTACAGCCGAAGGCTGTCCTCCTTAGACTCGATCACCTCTTCGAGCTTGTGGAGGAGCTTCGCGAGATCGGACTTCGAGCAGGTTACCTCGAACACCGAGTACTGAACACGTTGGCCGTAGCCTTCGCAGATCTTCGCGACTCGCCGCAGCCGGCGCTTGCCTGCTACGGTCAAGGTCGAAACGTCGTAGGTGACGACAAGGTTCATCGGACGACCAACTCGTGTGCTGTGTAGGAGCTCCTGCTGCGGAGGCTGTTTGCCAGAAGGTTGGCCTGCAGGATAGGGATTGCCGCGTTGGGCACGAGCATCTGTGCTGATCGGAGCCGTGTCTCTTGCTTTCGATGCTGATGCCAAGCATTCATGACGATCTCGCGGCCGACGTCCGTCAGCGACACAGCGCCGGTGAGGGACGTCTCGAAGTGTTCATCGCGTGGCTGTCTCCGGTTGAACAACGAGACGGTGAGACGATCTGCCTCCGGCCGAAACTCCTCCATCAGGTCGAGTACGAGTGATGGCTGGCCGTCACGATCGCCATGAAGGAATCCGCAGTACGGATCGAGCCCCGCCGCATGAGTCGCGCCGTGGACCGCCAGGCGAGTCATGGAGTAGAGAAACGACAGTACGGCGTTGACCGGGTCGGGAGGCGGGCGACGTTGGCGACCCGGGAAGTCCCCGACCTTCAGCGCCACAGGGAAGCACTCGAAATAGCGCCGGGACGCGGCACCTTCCACCCCGAGCGCTTGGAGCCTCCCGATGTCTGCTAGGGATGCGTGGTCTTGTTGCAGTGCGGCGGCCGCCTGTTGCAGCTGAGTCGCGGCGGTTGCCTCGGCGTCACGAGCCCACTGTTTGAGCGCCCATGCCATCTGTCGGATCTTTCCCGCGACGATCGACCGCGCCAGGGCATCGCGACGGCTCGTGTCGAAGTGGGACTCATACTGCAGGCGTCGAAGGCGCCCGCGCCCACTGGTCGGTCCCTCGATGATCGCCCGTGGCTTCCCGTAGCGACTCAGGATTGCGATTGTCCGGCCATCCTCCGCACATCTTGTCAAGAGGGGCGTTGAGACGTCGATGCCGCTGAGTACCGCAATGGAGTCGATGGCGTTGAGCGGAAGACGTCGTGGCGGGGCCTCATCACGCAGCGCGCGGACAGCGTCGCCGTCGAGCACCAGGCGTGTCCCGGCGGTGTGGACGAAGAGCGTTCTGAGGAAGTACGACGTCATCGCCACTCCGCGCCACGTGGCTGGCAGGCGTTCCGGACGCTGCACGACTGGCAGAGTCGGCTGGCGAAGTTGGGCGGTATCTCCTCTTGAAGTCGGAGACGAGCCTCTTCGACGAGCGACACAACACGCGAACGGTGCTCCTCGGTGCGATAGACGTCGCGCCTCCGCTCCTTGGTGATGTAGAGGGCCACCTCGGGAACCTCCACGTCCAGCATCTCCTCGAGGCAGATCGCCTGCGCCACCACTTGGGCCAACGAAGGAAGGAGGTCGCCGGCGCCCCGCCCTCGCTTGTGCTCGACCGGCAGAAGCCGACCGTCCCGATGCTGCTCGACCGCATCGGCGATCCCGTGGAGCCGCAGCTCATGACTCACCAAGGGCACGCGATGATGCACGACGACGCCTCTTCTTCGGTCTGCTCCACCGGCATCGACTCGCTCGTGCCCAGCCGTTCCCTGGACCGTCAGGTGATTGTCAGCCCACACCCCGTCGGAGAGCAGATAGGCCTGGCGCGGACAGTACGCGTAGTGCTGGATCGCCGAGATGCGCAGCCAGCCACTGTCGGGTTCGCTGGAGGTCACGGCTACACGACGGTCACCAGGGAGATGCCCTTCGGCAGGGCTCCGTCTGCGGGAGGCTCGATCACGTAGTCGCTGGACGACGTGGGCACCTCGGCGTCGGTCACCTTGGTGACGCTCACGGTGTCCAGCAGCTTCCTCGCGGGAGCATCACCCAGCGCATTCGAGTGGCTGAAGACGAACAGGTTGCGTACCGATACGTCCGGCCGCGCAGCGCTCCGGGTGACTTCGAACATGGTGGAGAGCGTGGACCAGAGGACCTCCAAGTCCTCCGGGGTCACCTGGTTGTCCTTGGTGGGCTGGTAGTGGATCCGACAGACGTAGAGCCCGTAGGGGATGACGGACTTGTTGCCCATCTGGGAGGCGTTGTCCTTGTCCGCCTCCTTGGTCGACGCCGTGCGGGTGATGCCGAGATCGATAGGCAGCACGGGATCGAGTGAGCGGGCAAGGCCAACAGTGACGGGACCGGTCACCTTGCCCGCGGACGCGTGGCCTGTGCTCATGACGGCACCGAACATCCGCACGTCGTAGTAGTTCGCGATCATGTACGCCGCGCCCTTGGCGACCGACGCTGCCTTGGGCTTGCCCTTGTCTTGCCCCAGCGCTTCGTAGGCGGCCTCCAGTTGTTCGTTGAGCGAGACACCGCGGCGGATGAAGATCTGGTACCGATCGGCCGGCGTGAGAAGTCCCTGATCGACTTGGAACTGGACGGCGTCGCGCACCTTCCGCTTCAGGCTTGCGTCGGACACGAGCCCATGGCCCGTGTCGAGGTCGGTACGGGGCTTGCCGGCGTTGTCAGGGTCGCCGTTCGGGTTGGAGTCGACGGCCTCGAACAACAGCAGGGCATCGTGCTTGACGGTGGGGTCGGTGTGGGAAGTCATCTCAGTTCTCCTCGGAGGTGGTCTGCTGCTTGTTCTCTTGCGCCCGCTGGAAGTTCGCCTGACGCTGCTGGTAGTAGCCGGCGATCCAGAGGGCCTGCTCCTCGCTCGTCAGCCGACCGGGAGCCGCCCCGCATCTGGCATGGAGATCGTCGACACGCTTGCTGAAGGCGATCTCGGCGTCACGTCGTCCCTTCCTCCGGAGAGCACGAAGGTGCTGTTGTTCCAGGGTTGAGAGCGCGTGATCGACACTTGCCGGGTTCGCTGACGCCCGCTCGAAGTAACGGTCGGTGATCGACGCGTTCACTTCGCCCAATGCCTGGTACTGGAGCGACTCCCGGACGGCGAAGAGGCGCCCGGAGAGATAGGACGGCTCGCTTCTGTCCTCATCGAGATGTGGTGGCAATGGCTTCCCCTTCAGGTGAGAGCGGTTGAGGATGAGGCGGATCAGAGCGAAGCGGGCATGCATGCGTCGCCGTACGACGCCAACAGCTCGCGCGTCGGAGAGCGACAGATAGTGGGTCTCCGCCCGCGCTCGACCGATGGCCCGGGTGAACAGGTTTCGTGGGATCTTCGCCCCGGTCAGCGCGCACGTGATCAGCAGTTCACGGGAGCCCTCTGGCAAGCCCGAGAACAAGCCGTCGGAGGGAACGAAGTCACCGCAGCTCCTAGCCATCTCCGATACGCCAAAATTGGCTCTGCCGGGCACTGGTCCGGCGCTGTCGTCGAACCATGCGACTACGTTCCGGTGGGCTTCCAGCAACGGGAGGTCGATCCACTGACGGATCACGAGCCGAGCCACGTTGCCTGAGAACGTCAGGGCGTAGAAGTGGTCTGCATCCTCGAACTCGCCGATGGGTCTGTGCCCTCTGTCGAGGGCCGTGAGAAATGCGGCGACCTCGCGAGGCTCTGGCGCTTCCAGGGTATTGAAGTCGACCGAACCATCCTCGGTCCACCAGATCGTCGCCTGTGCCTCGTTCCGCCCGCCCCAGCGGTGATCTGGCGAGGCGGCGAGCGTGTTGAAGGCCGAGACGGCACCGGTCGCGCAGTCCGCACAGATCGGCGCCGACCGGAGCCCAGTGCCGCTTGCGCCGCGAGAAGCCGCCGGGAAGTTGACGCTCACCAGGGCCACGTTGGAGGTCGACGTGGCAGGGATGAGCGCCCCGGTCAGGGATTGCGGAAGCGTGTCGACGACTGGCTTGAGCCGGCCGCAGACGAGGCAGATGCGTGGCTCGCCGCGGGATTTGGACGATGTTGCGCGCGCGCTCCAGAAACTCTGAGCGGACGGCTTCGAGTGGATCTGCGATGACGCGCCCACTTGGATCGCGATCGGATCGAGATCCAGACGGCCGATACTGAATGAGTCCAGAGCGGCAATCGCCCTCTCCAGCCCTGGTTCGCCATTGCCGCGCCAACGGAGGAAGACCAGCGCGTCGTCGTCACCGGCCGTTTCCGCGTATTCCCGAAGCAGGGCGTCGAAAGCCGCGCACTTGACGCCTGCCTTCGCGGCCTCCTTCTCCTGCTTGGCAGGATCCTTCTCAGCTTTGGGGCGACCGAGCACATAGCTCGCGTTGTCGCATCCGAGCATGGGCACCGGCTTGACCGTCCGAACGACATTCGGGATCAGGGCGGATCCAGCCACGGCCCGTGACTTTCCGTCAGGCGTCTCGAGGCGCTCGTAGCGCGAGTGCAACTGGCAGCCCTCGCCGTCCGAGTCGATCTGGAGGACGAAGCCGAGGGTCTTCATCGCATAGCCCGCCGGCGTGCGCCCGCCGGCTCCGCCGTATTCGTTCAACGCGCGAAGGAGCATCCTCGTCACCCGACCTCGAGGTCGTGGGCAGCCATCAACCCGATTCGGGGGATGTCCATCGCGCCGTCGACGACCTTCGCCTCGAACCAGTCGTAGGTCTCAGCGCCCGTCCGCTCGTCGTAGACGACGGAGTGGTGCATGACCCCGAGATCCTCGGTCCAGCCGATGGGTGCGGTGTCACTCGCCTCCATCACGTCCGCGTGAAACTCCCGCATCCCCAGAAATGGCGTACGGAAGGACTGTCCACGTTTCACGCGACGCTGGAACTGATCCCTCCACTTGGCCGGGGCCTGTTCTTCGGCCTCGGGGTGTACCCAGACGTTGGCGTGGATGCGGTAGTGGACGTCGCGCAGCATCGTGGTCATCCGCTGCTGCACCGTGTCGTCCACGTCAAGGTAACCCTTGGAGAGGTGATCGCGGGTGATCGCGGAGCCGCTCTCGTTGCGTCGGAAGGTCGTCCACTTGACGGGCGCGAGCACTTCGATCCGCTCGACGACCCAGCGGAACTGGGGCTTCCAGAAGACGGAGGAGAGCAGACCGACCGCTGCTGCCGGCGTGATGATCGGGTAGCTCACCCGTTCGCTGACCAACTCCGGCCTGGTGAAGCAGGCCCAATCGCCGCTGGCCTCGACGGACAGCGGCGGATATCGGAATGACGAAGGAACAGGCAGCGTGTCCCAGTCGTGATGAGGCGTGCTCATTGCGCGACCTTCCAATGTGCTGCCTGAAGGTGACGTGATCCTGATTTCGCGGTGCGACGTGGGCTGATCACCAGATCGTCGCTTCGCTCGTCGTGTCCAGCACCAGACCGCAGTGGTCGTCGTAGTCGCCTCGCCATAAGAGAGGTCCTCCTTCGAGTTGCTCGAACAGGTGGGGTTGGGTGAGTCGCAGCAGACTCGGCGCGGTCGCTGTGAAGGCGCCGAGCAGTCGGCGATCGGCTCGGCTCATGACATAGCCGGGGAGCCGAAGCCGCTCGATGAGCGGAGCGGGCAGTTCCGCGTCGTCGGCGTCGTCGTGATCGGTGACGACCACCGAGGTGCTCCGGTCCTCGATCAGCCGGAAGGCGTCGTTGGTGCGAGCGAACGCGAGATCCTTGCGGTGCTGCGCGATATCGGTCGACACCGTCTTGGCCGACGAGTCGTGATGAAGGCTGTAGAGGTGCCGGTAGTAGTTCTCCATCGACCGGGGGTCGCCGAACACCGCGCGACTCGGGTCATCTGCATTCTTGCGGCCGGCCTGCTCGATGAAGAGCGACTTGGTGATCCGCGCCGCGTCGGCGTACTCACCTGCTGGAAACCGCGCGTCCTCAGGTTGGAACACGACGACACGTCCGGCGCCGACCCCCAGCAGTCCTTCCCGGTTGCAACGCCCGGCGCTCTGGACGACGGAGTCAGCAGGGGCCAGGGCGCGGTAGACGACGGGGAAGTCGATGTCGACGCCTGCCTCGATGAGCTGGGTGGAGACCAAGACGACGGGTGCCTTCTGGTCGAGCAGTCGCCTGGCTGTCTCGAGGACGCTCGCGCGGTGACGGCTGTACATCCGAGTGGAGAGATGCAGTACAGGGACGCCGACATCGACGCGGGAGGCGATGAGGCCATGGAGCCTCTGAGCGTCGGCCGTGGTGTTGACGATCGTCAGGGCCTGACGCTCCGCGGAGACCTCGTCGGCGATCTCCTCCCATGGTTGCTCGGATGCTCGCACGTCGTAGGTCACCCGCTGAGTGATGGCCGGCACGTAGTCGACCGGCATCACGTCGTTCATGGGGAGGTCGCGCCACTCGTCGAACGACCAGAACGCCGGCTGGGTCGCGGAGGCGAGCAAGAACGTGACGCCGTACCGCTCGCTCAGCTCACGCATCATCCGAAGGGTGGCGGGAACCAGCCTCAGCGGAAGCGATTGCACCTCGTCGATCACGATGACCGAGTTGACCAGCCGATGCAGCTTGCGCGTTGCAGAAGGGCGGTTCGAGAAGAGAGACTCCAAGAGTTGAACGGTCGTGGTCACGATGAACTCCGCGTCCCAGTTCGCTGCCGCCAGGCGTCGCCAACCATCGTCTGCGACGCTCTCGTCGAGGATGGCGGAATGGTGCTCGAGCACGACGTCGTCCCCGAGCCCACCCAGGAGATCGCGGTAGACGGCCGCGTTCTGCGTCGTGATCGAGGTGTAGGGAACCGCGACGATCACCCGACGCTTGCCGAAGGACGCGGCGTGGGTCAGCGCGAAGGCCGCCGCCGAGAGCGTTTTTCCGCATCCGGTCGGGGCAGGCAGCCGGTAGATCCCGCCGCTTGTCGCGGTGCTCGCGGTGCTCGCGGCGCCGGCTCGGCGCCCCGCGTCGAAGTACTCCCAACGCAGCCCGCTGAGCTCCGATGCGGGCTTGCCCGGTTGAGGCGTGTAGCGACGGTGATACTCCCGCTCGAAGTGAGATCGGAGTTGCTCGACGCCGCGGACCACGCTGCGATGGGGCACCCCTGACCCGTCGAAGTGTGCCGCCGTGTCGAGGAAGTCGGCATCGACGAGAGTGGAGTGGCAGAGGCGGGTGAAGAGTTCGAGATCCGCGCGTGTGCTGATCCACTCGGGCATCGTCACGTCAGCGGCGAGCTCGCGGAGATCGAGGCTCAACTCGGACTCCATCTTGGCGACGAGCTCGTCCAGGTGCCGGCGGTTCCGGTCGACGAAGCGCAGGATGGGCTGCACCGTCTCGGGATCCGTACGGTCCGGAATGAAGTTGTGATGACCGAAGTTGGCAAGCGCCATGACTTGTGCGGCAGACACGTTGCCGGCATCCAGGAGAAGCGCTGACAGCGCGGCTCCCTCCCACTTGTGAGGATGGCCGAGTCGCCGCCCTCCGTCGACGGCTCGCTGGCGCAGGGCACGCTGCACGTCATCGGTCAGCTTGCCGGCGTCATGGGTGATCCCGAGGAGGCGGCAGATCTCAGCAGCTCGAAAGGCGGCGCCGAAGTCGGCTGCCAGCGTGCCGACGATCCGCGCGTGGTCGGCCCAGAGGTGCCAGGTCGTCGACCCGTTGGGAGGTGTGTGCGCGTAGAGCGCAGGCTCGACACACAGGGGACGAGCCGGGACGGGGGTCGACGGCCCGGCAGTCACCGCGCGGCATCCCTCACCGTCATCGACGCGCATCGACATTGACGCTGTCGTCTGTCGAGCATCGCGACCGATTCGAAGAGCATGGCTGGAAGGTAGACGTCACCCCCGACGAAAACCGGAGAACGGCAGATCCGGCCGCGGAATCAGGCGGATCTTGTCACGCGGTAGCGCACGAACGACGGTACGGCGAGCGCCGCCACGACCACCAGGACGACGACGAGTACGCCGCCACCGGCAGCCGCGGTCGCCGTACCGACCATGGCCGCGGTGGCGCCGTGGGCGACATCGGCGATCCGGGGCCCGCCGGCGACCACGACGATGAAGATGCCCTGCAGCCGGCCACGAACCTCGTCGGCCGCCGCGGTCTGCAGCATCGAGGTGCGGAACGCGGCCGAGGCCATGTCGGCGGCGCCGCCGACGACGAGCATGAGCACCGCGACGACGAGCCAGGCGCGGGCCGGGCCGGGAAGGGAGTCGGCGGCGAAGACGGCCAGCCCGAAGCCGACCATGGCCAGGCCCCACACGACGATGCACCAGACGACCGCCCGGCCCTGGGCGCTGATGCGGGAGACCCAGCCCGAGAACACCCCGCCGAGGACGGCGCCGATGGGGATGCCGGCGAAGAGCAGCGCGAACGCCAGCCCGCCCTCCTCGGGGCCGAGGAAGCTCTCGTGCGCGATCTCGGGGAACAGCGCCCGCGGCATGCCGAAGACCATCGCGATGATGTCGACGACGAACGACATCATCAGCACCGGCTGGCCGCGCAGGTAGGCGATGCCCTCGATCACCGACCGCAGCCCCGGCGTACCCGCCGCGATGCCCTCGACCGGCAGCGCGGGCAGCCGGATCACGGCCCACATCGTCGCGAGCAGGCACACCGCGTCCGCGAGGTAGAGCCACGAGAAGCCGGTGAACGGGATCAGGACGCCGGCGATGAGAGGGCCGCCGATCGCGCCCGCCTGCATGACTGTCATGTTCAGGGAGTTCGCCGCGGGCAGCAGAGCGGGCCCCAGGAGCCGGGGCAGGACGGCGGCCCGGGTCGGCTGGTTGACCGCGAAGAACCCCTGCTGGACGGCGAACAGCCCGAGCAGCAGCCACACGTTCCCGACATCCAGGGCCGCCTGCAGCCAGAACAGCGCGGCGGTGCCGATCAGCCCGCTCGTGGTGATCATCAGGATCGTGCGACGGTCGAAGTGGTCGGCGAGCGCACCGCCCCACAGACCAAACACGACGAGGGGGACCAGACCGAAGACACCGGTGAGCCCGACGTACGCCGACGAGCCGGTGTCGGCGTAGATCTGGGCCGGCACCGCCACCACCGTGAGCTGGGCCCCGACGACGGTAACGATATTGGCGGTCCACAGCCGCCGGAAGTGCGGATCCTGCAACGGCCGGGTGTCGGCCAGCATCCCGCGAAGACTCACCAGAGAAGGCTACGGAGGGAGTCGCGGGGGCGATGAATCGAGCCCGGTGCGACGGTCGACACGTCCATGAGCATCCCGGAGCAGAGCGGCATCGGTCCGCTCGACATCACCTTCACCGAGACCCTCCGTCAGAGCGACGCCAAGGGCGGCTGGACCTATGTGATCTGGCCCGAGTCCGTCGCGCGCTTCGGCACCCGCGGCCGGGTCAAGGTCCGCGGCACCGTCGACGGCGCGCCCTTCGAGACGTCCTTCATGGCGCTCGGCGACGGCACCCACAAGCTGCCCGTCGCCAACGCCCTGCGGGTGGACTCCGGCAAGCACGCCGGCGACACCGTCGAGGTCCACCTCACCGAGCGGCTGGCCTGAGCCCGCCGGCGCTACTGGGCCGGCGGCCAGCAGTACCGGAAGTGCGGGATCTGGTCGAAGTCCGTGCTGTCCCAGCCGTAGCCGGTCACGATGTCTCCGACGGCCTCCACCCCGCGCACCAGTGCGCCCAGCACGCCCCGGTCGAGTGCGCTCTGCCGGTCGACCGGCGCCCGGACCGCCGTGTCGACCGCGAGCCGGGCCTGCAGCACGTCACGCTCGTACGCCGCCCAGCGAGCCCGCCCCGCGGCGTACTGCGGCGCGTCGCGGTAGGCGACCACGATCCGGCTGCCGCCCCGGAACCGCCTGCGGACCTGGCCGTCGGCGGCCGGCTCGCTCTCCGCGCCCGTCGTGGTGACCTGGGCGGTGCCGCCGATGATGTCGCCGACCTGGTCCTGGGTGACCTGGGCGCTGTAGCAGTCCTGCGGCCGGACGCCGACGATCTCCAGGTGGGCCTGCAGCAGCTCCTGCGGCGTGCTCGGCAGGTACGGGAAGGGTGAGGGTACGACGGGTCGCTGGTCGGTGCGCGGCATCACGACCTTGCGGATGGCCAGCCAGTTGAGCACCGTCACCTGGACGTCGGGGGGCGGCACGGCCTGCAGCGGCCGGGCCGCGGCCATCTGCTCCAGAACGCCGTCCGCGGCGCCCGCCGGATGGAGGACGACCACGCCGGTGACGCCGACCAGCACCCGCGGACTCTCACCCTCGTCGCCACCGCCGGTGGCGGCGACGCCCACCCGTCGCGCGATGCCGAGGCACCGATCCGGGCCGAGGTCGGCCCGGCGGAGGTACTCCAGCCCGAGGTCCTCGTCGAGCACCGACGGCTCACCCGGCGACCGCGCCGCCCAGCGCTCGCGGGCGTCGAAGGCGACCTGCGCGGCGGGTGCCGCCGGCGGCAGGCCGGAGGTCGCGGCGTGCGCGACCTCCCACTCGATGATCGCCGCCTTGCGGATGCCGAGTCCACCGGGCAGGTGGTCCGGCACCCGGGCCACGCCGTAGACCAGGTCGGGCCGGCCGGCCAGCCCGGAGCCGCCGAGCCATGCCGCCAGCTCCTCGACCGGGCGCTTGCGACCGGTCGCCACCCGGGTGAGCACGACCGGCGAGCGGTCCGGCGCGAGGTACGGCGTCCGGGCCTCGTCCCGCGCCGCCCGCTCGTGCGCGGCCTGGACCGCGGCGTCCGCGCTGACCGGGGGCGCCGGAGGGACCGGGGCGGTCCGGCCGCGCACGGTCTCGCGCAGCGCCTGTCCGAGTCCGGCCCGGGCCTGGGCGAGTTGGGTCCCGAGGTCGACCGTGGTCAGCGCCTCGCGGTCCGGCATCGGTCCGTACAGGTACGCGCCCGCAGGACCCGACAGCGCCCGCCGGGCCTCCTCGGCCGCGATCGCTTCGTCGACCGACGTCTGCATCCGGGCCATCGCGTCGTCGTACGCCGCCCGCTGCTCGGGTGTCATCGCGGCGAGCTGCTCCTCGCTCAGGTGGCCGCCGCTCGCCATCGCCTCGCGACCGGCGGCGAGTCCCTGCCGGATCGCGTCGGGGCTCAGCGCCCGGCCGATCTGCTTCAGCTTGTCGAACATCACCGCACGCTCGCCGCTGCGGGCCCACGTCGCAACCGTTCGGCACCCGCCTGAGACCGGCGTGAGACGGGACCCCGCCGCGCGGGTCGCGGGAACGCCGATGAAAAAGTCCGTGGCAGGCTGTCGTAGCCAGCGTCCCCCGTTCGTGGAGGGGGTGAGCGGCGGTCATCGGACCGTCCCGCACCGACCGAGACCAGGAGAGATCCATGACGCAGTACCTGCTGTCCGTGCACGGCAACGAGGAGGAGTACGCCGCGGTCCCCGAGGACCAGCTGCCCGAGATGTTCGCCGCGGTCGAGCGCTTCAACGAGCAGTTGCGCACCGACGGCGTCTGGGTGTTCGCCGGAGGCCTGGAGGGCGCCGAGACCGCCACGGTCGTCGACGCCCAGGGCGACGCCCCGGTGTTCACCGACGGTCCCTACCTCGAGACCAAGGAGCACGTGGGCGGCTTCTGGATCATCGAGGTCCCCGACCTCGACGCCGCGTTGAAGTACGCCGCGGCCGGCTCGAGGGCCTGCCAGGGCAAGGTCGAGGTCCGGCCCTTCCAGGCCGAGCCCCCGGCCGAGGCGTGAGCGAGGACCCCAGGTCTGCCGTCGAGCGGATCTTCCGCGACGAGTACGGCCGGCTGATCGCCTCCCTGGTCCGCCGCTTCGGTGACATCGACATCGCCGAGGATGCGGCCGGGGAGGCGCTCGTCGCCGCCCTCGAGAAGTGGCCGCGGGACTGGCCAGAGACAGGTGAGCCGCCCAACCCCGGTGCGTGGCTCACCACCACCGCCGGCAACCGGGCCATCGACCGCCTCCGCCGCGAGAAGCTCCGCGACGGCAAGCACCGGGCCGCCGTCATGATCGAGGACGACACTCCCCACGAGCCGACCGGCGTCATCGAGGACGACCGGCTGCGGCTGATCTTCACCTGCTGCCATCCGTCGCTCGCGCCGGAGGCACGGATCGCGCTCACCCTGCGCCTGCTCGGCGGACTCACGGTCGCCGAGATCGCCAGCGCCTTCCTCGTCCAGGAGACGACGATGGCGCAGCGGATCACCCGCGCCAAGGCCAAGATCAAGGGCGCGCACATCCCCTACCGGGTGCCCGAGGCCGAGGACCTGCCCGCCCGGGTCGGCGCCGTGCTGGCCGTCCTGCTGCTCATCTTCAACGAGGGCTACCTCTCCTCCGGCGACGGCGACCCGGTCCGCGAGGAGCTCACCGGCGAGGCGATCCGGCTCGCTCGGATCCTCCACGAGCTGCTGCCCGCGGACCTGGAGACGACCGGCCTGCTGGCGATGTTGCTGCTCACCGAGGCACGCCGCTCGGTGCGGGTGCGCGGCGGTGAGCTGGTCCCCCTCGACGAGCAGGACCGCGGCGGCTGGGACCGCGCGCTCATCGCCGAGGGGCACACCCTGGTCCGGCAGTGCCTGGCCGCCAACCGGCCCGGCCGCTACCAGATCCTCGCCGCGGTCAACGCCGTCCACACCGACGCGCCGACCGCCACCGCGACCGACTGGTCCCAGGTCGTCGCGCTCTACGACCAGCTCGCCCGACTGGACCCGTCCCCGATCGTGGCCCTCAACCGCGCGGTCGCGGTCGCCGAGATCGACGGGCCCGAGGTCGCGCTCGCGATCGTCGACCGACTGCCGCTCGACGGCTACCACGCCTGGCACGTCACCCGCGCCGAGCTGCTGCGTCGGCTGGGGCGCAGCGCCGACGCGCGCACCCAGTACGACGCCGCGCTGGCGGTCTGCGACAACGTGGCCGAGCGCGCGTACCTCACCCGCCGGCGCGGTCAGCTCGCACCGGGCTGACCACCGGGCTGACCACCGGGCTGACCACCGGCTGACGCCGTCGCGGGGCATCCCGCCGCACGGCCCGGTCCGCCCGTCCCGGAAGATGCGGGACCTCCACCTCTGCTGCTCGGGCCATCCGGCCCGCGATCGTCGGTCCGCCCGGAACGAGACAGCGGAAAGAGGACGAGAAGATGCAGGCGCGACGTACGGCGATTCTGACGGCGACCACGGTGCTCGGAGCGTCACTGGCGACGCTCGGGACGACGCCCGGTGCGAGCGCGGCTCCCCAGCGGGCGGACCTGGTGGTCTCCGCGCTGAGCACGCCGCCGACGACGGTGCGACACGGCAGCTCCTTCAACCTCGGCGCCACCGTGGCCAACAAGGGCCGCGCGAGCGCCAAGCGGAGCTCGCTGCGCTTCTACCTCTCCCGGGACCGGGTGCGGAGCGCTGACGACATCGTCGGCGGGAGCGTGGCGGTGAAGCGGATCAAGCCCCGCAAGAAGAAGACCGTCAGCGGTCCGGTGCACGTCCCCGTGACGGCCGCCGGGAAGTACTGGGTGCTCGCCTGCGCGGACGCGACCACGAAGGTGAAGGAGACCAAGGAGCGCAACAACTGCCGGGTCTCGCGGAGCCAGGTCGACGTCGACGCGGCCCTGCACGCGGCCCTGGTCGGCCGGCTCACCTTCCTCGACGAGGGGGAGCGCACCGACCCGACCACGGGTCGGGTCGAGACCTGGCGACACACGGCGTCCGCCTCGATCTCGATGGCCGTCGACGGCGACCCGCACAACCCGACCTTCGCCAGCACCGGCAGCACCTACGAGCGCGCCGGCTCGGTGACCGCCCTCGAGGAGTCGGACAACTGCCGTATCGCACTCGACCGCACTGAGGCCGGCGGCGGCACGCTGGCCTATGCCGGCGACCGCTTCAACGACGACATCAACGCCCGCTTCACCCGCACCGACCTGAGTGGCCTGCGGGTCGGCCTGTCCCTGCGGGCCGACTGGTCGGCGACCTCGACGCGGACCGGCCGGGGACAGTTCCCGTGCGATCCCTCGACCACGACCACCGAGGGGACGGTGCTCGACATCAGCAGCATCGAGCTCACCCAGGTCGCGGCGACGGCGGGCGGGATCACCTACCGCGTGGTCGGCTGGGTCGGGGAGCAGAACACCCCGTCCGACTGGGACCGGGTCGAGGGCACGCTGACCCTGACCTCGCGCTGACTCACTCGGTGGTAGGGGCCGGCGGATCGGCGCCGCGGTCGCGGAGCGGGAGCCACAGCACGAACCGGGTGGTGGGGGACGTCGCGTCGAGTGACAGGTGCCCGCCGCACACCTCGGCCAGCTCGGAGGCGACCGCCAGGCCGATGCCCTCGGAGCCGTCGGTGCCGGTGCTGACGCCCCGGTGGAACACCTCCGGGCCGAGGTGATCGATCCCCTCGTCGCCGACCCCGACCTCCAGATGGGTGCCCGCGTCGCGGACCTCGACCGTGATGGTGCCGCGTCCGTGGGTACGGGCGTTGTCGATCAGGACGTCGAGGACCTGCTCCAGCGGTCCGACCGGGACCCGGGCCCGCGAACGCCGGCCCGACTGTCGGACGACGAGGTCCCGCGACTCGGCAGCCAGACGACGCGACCAGCGCGCGGAGCTCGCCCGCACCAGGGCGACGAGGTCGACCTCCTCCTGCGCGTCGATGCGCCGGCCGCGGGCCAGGGCGAGCAGCTCGTCGATCGCCGTGCTCAGCCGGTCGAGCTCGCCGATGCCTCGCTCCAGCTCCGTCGCCACGGTGGGTGCGGTCTCCGGCCACAGGGTCAGGTCCTCGAGGCTGAGTCGTAGCGCCGTGACGGGAGTGCGCAGCTGGTGCGAGGCGTTGGCAGCGAACTCCCGCTCACGGCGCACGAGATCGTCGAGCTGCTCAGCCGCCCCCCGCAGCGAGGATCCGATCGCCTCGGCCTCCGGGACGGAGTAGGCGGGCACGTCGATGTCGAAGCGGCCGTGACCGAGTTCGCGCGACAACAGCGCGAGCTCCTGGAAGGGGCGTGAGAGGCGACGCGCCAGGACGAGGCCGAGGATCGCCGAGACCAGCGCCAGCGCCAGGCCGAGCAGCACCAGCGGCATGATCGCGTCGCGGACGGTCGCGCCCACGGTGTCGCCGGAGACGCTCAGCCGCAGGACGCTGCCGTCCTCCAGGCTCCGGCGGACCGTGATCCCGCCGGAGCCGTCGCGCTCGGCCCCGACCATCAGCGGCTCGCCGTCGATCGGCGTCAGCTCGACCCGGTCCGCCGCAGCCAGGCCGACGACGAGCAGGTCCTCATCGACCGTGCCGTGCGCGGAGCGGTGCTCGTCGAACAGCTCCTGCAGCGCGGTCGCCGTGCCGTCGAGCTTCGCGCGCTCCTGGTCGCGGACCAGGTCGGCGAGGAAGTAGGCGCGCGGCACGCCGTACAGTCCGATCACGGCCATGGTCAGGCCGACGAACGCGATGACCAGCCGCTCACGCATCGGGCGCGGCGCCCTCCAGTCGGAATCCCACACCACGGACGGTGTCGAGCCGGATCGGAGCGGAGCCGTCCTGGAGCTTCTGGCGCAGCCGTCCGACCGTGGTATCGAGGGTCTTGGTCGACCCGAACCAGTTCTCGTCCCACACCCGAGCCATCAGATCCTCGCGGGTGACCACCGCTCCGCGGTGGTCGTCCAGCAGCGCGAGGACGTCGAACTCCTTCGCCGTCAGGGTCAGCTCCGTGTCGCCGACCCAGGCGCGACGTGCGGACCGGTCGACACGGAAGCGGTCGCCTCCGCCGGGCGACGGGTCAGGGACCGCCGCCGTCGGGGCTGGCGGTGCGGGCGCCCGATCGGATGCCTCGGGTGCGTCGTCGGCCCCCGTCCGCGGGGGCGATCGACGCAGCAGCGCGCGTACCCGGGCCAGCAGCTCCGACAGGCTGAACGGCTTCGCGAGGTAGTCGTCGGCGCCGACATCGAGTCCCACGACCCGGTCCAGCTCCCCGGCCCGGGCGGTGAGGATCAGGATGCCCCCCACGAAGCCGTCGGCCCGGAGCTGGCGGCACACGTCGAGTCCGTCCATGTCGGGCAGACCGAGGTCGAGCAGCAGGAGGTCCACGCCGCCGGCGGCGACCAGGTCGATCGCCGGCCGCCCGGCCGCGACCCGGACCACGTCGTACCCCTCGCGCTGCACGGCGCGCAGGAGTGGGGCTGCGATGGCATCGTCGTCCTCGACGATCAGCAGGCGCACGGGCACTCACCGAGCATAGGGGTCCTCGGCGTGCGCGCCGGCGGACCGCGCCCGACGGGACCGGATGCGTCGGTCGACGTCGATAGCCACCAGCACGGAGAAGGGGAGCACCAGGCCCACCAGCGCCGCGACGCCGAACCCCTGCCGCGGCTGACCGGGCAGGCCGATCGTCAGCGCCAGGGCCGTGAGCGCGAGCGGGGCGGTCACGACCAGGACGACGGCCAGCCGCGTCTCGAGGCAGTTGATCCGGGCGAGAGCGGCCGCGGCGAGCAGGCTGAGGGGTGCGAGGACGAGCGCGGTGGCCGCGGTGCGCTCACTCCCGTTCGTCCACCACAGCTGGCCCAGGCCGAGCAGTCCGGTGAGCGCCGCGGCGGTCTGCGAGCCTCGCGTGGGAGCGCTCATCAGAACTCCCGGTCCGGCGCGCCGGACTCGGCGGCCGGCGCTGCCGCGCAGGCGCCGCCGGTCGTGGACAGGGCCGCCGTGGACGGCGTCCACACCATCGTGGACGCCGTGGACACCGTGCGCAGTCCGCTCCCGCCGGACAGGGTCCCGACGGTCACGGTCACCACGGTCCGCTGCACGCCGTCGACGGTGATCGTCGCGGCGGTCAGGGTGGCATTGAACTGGACGGTCTTGCGCCCCTTGACGTAGTCCTCCCGCAGCCCGACCGAGCCGAGCTGGACGGAGGCCCCGTTGCGGAGCACGTCGATCGCGTCGGTCTTGCCGGTGCCCCCGAGCAGGTTGCCGTCACGCAGCCGCAGGGTCACCGGCAGGGCCGCGCCCGACCAACCGGGCGTGATGCTGGTGGGAGCGACGACGTCGCTGTAGGTGAGCGTGACGGTGTCGCCCGCGTCGACGCGGCCGGCGGTCCCCTCGCCGTTGCCGGTCTGCACGTCGACCGCGCGAAGTCTGCTGTTGTCGATCCTGCGGCCGCCGAGGATCGCCGATGCCGACGTCGCACCCCGGCCGTCCGTCAGGACGGCCCGCAGGTCGTAGACGCCGTTCGCCACGGTCGTGGTGTCCCAGATGCAGGAGTACGGCGCGGCGGTCACGGTGCACAGGTCGGTCCAGGCGATCGTCCCGCCGGGGGCGTACTGGATGCGGACCGAGGCGATCCCGGCGGTGGAGTTGGCCTGGGCGGTGATGGTCGCCTGCCCCGACAAGAAGGCGCCGGGATCGTCGAGCGACACCGAGGACACGGTGTTGTCGACCACGCGTCCGGTCACCGCCGCCGACGTCGCCGTGTTGCCGGCCGTGTCGGTCGCGACGGCCCGGAACGCGTACGTGCCGTCGGCCAGGGTCGTCGTCGGATAGCGGCAGGAGTAGGGGTCGGCGGTGAGCACGCACAGGTTCTGGTAGCCCGCCCCGCCCGCGGCGTACTGCAGCACCACCTGCTGCACGCCCGACCCCACGTCGCCAGCGGTGGCGGCGAAGGTCGCCGTACCGCTGAGCGGCGAGCCGGGGTCGACCATGGCGACGGTCGGGGCGACGTTGTCGACGAGGACGTCGCTGACGACCGCCGACGTTGCCGAGGTCAGGCCCGCCGTCGCGACGGCCCGGAGGTCGAACGAGTCGTTGCTGAAGGTCGTGGTGGACCAGGTGCACGTGAACGGCGCGCTCAGGCCGGTGCACAGTGTCTTCCAGTTCGTGCCCCCGTTGGTCGTGTACTGGACGGAGACCAGCCACGGAAGGAGCCCCCCGTTGTAGACGCTGGTCTTCAGCGAGACGCTGCCGCGGACGACCTCGCCGGGGTCGCCGAGCACGACGAGGACGTTGTTGGCGACCGTGGTGGACACGGAGTCCGACACAGTGGTGTAGCCGGCTCCGTTGACCGCGCGGGCCCGGAGGGCGTACCCGCCGTCGACGCCGGCGCGGGTGTTCCAGGCGCAGCTGAACGGCGCCACCGTGGTCGTGCAGAGCGTCGTCCAGGAGCTGTCGCCCGGCGCGAGGTACTGGACGACGACCGAGGCGATGCCGGACTCGGCGTCGGCCGCCGTCGCGCTCAGGGTGACGGTGCCCTGCACCGGCGTCGCGGGCGGTGCGAGGGCGACGGCCGGTGGGGTCCAGTCGGCGGCGGCCCGGACGGTCGCGGTGTTCGAGGTCGACCGCACGTAGGTGGCGTCCGAGGACGCGGTAGACGTCAGCATCAGCCCTGCGCTGAGCAGACCGAGGACGGCCAGGCGGAGGGTGAGCGGGTGTCGCATCGCGGCGTCCTTCGTGACGGGGCTGGTGGCGGATCGGAGTCGTCCTCAACGCTAGGGATGGCGACGCCACGGGAGATCCACGGTGAGGACACGCGATCTCCACAGAAGGGAGTGGAGGAAGTGCCGGGCCCGCGTTCCCACCGACGCGAGCCCGGCCGTTCCCCTGTCGACGCCCAGCGCCGTCAGGCCGTCCGGGCTCGACCCCCCAGCGCCGAGCCCGGACGAGTACGGAGGGCGGTGACGAGCTGCCCGAGGCTGAGGAGGGCGATCAGGCCGGCGGGTACGCCGACGACGAGCATCCGGGTGTCCCGGTCGGCGAGGGCGATCAGCGCGTAGCCGACGTACGGGACCGAGAACGCCACCACGGGCTGGCGTTCCGACGTCAGCGAGAACCGCCACGGATCGGGGTCGGGGTTGGCGTCGCCCTGCGTCCGGAGCACCTGACGGCCCTCGTCGTCGCGGGTGATCCGGATGACCCGGTGGGTGACGAGCATGGTCACGCCGGACGAGACCGGCGGCTGGTAGGTGATCACGTCGCCCACCTGCAGGTCGGCGGCCGGGACCTCGCGCTCGAAGACGACCGATCCCTTGTCGTAGGTCCCGGTCATCGAGCCGCCGGTGATCACGTAGCGCTGGAGGCCCAGGCTCGACGGAAGGACCGCCGCGAGGGCCGCGAGCGAGATCAGGACCAGCAGGAGGGTGCCGACGCCGCTGGCGGCGCGGCGCACGACCCCGGGGCCGGGGTGGTCGCGGTGGGCTGCCATGGTGCTCATCTCCTCGCTGGACGGCCTTGCTCGTTCGGCCCGGATCAGTGGTCGTAGGTGTCGCCGTTGAGCTGGACGGAGTCCCACTGATAGGTGGCCGAGGCGGACTTGCCCTGGTCGGCGTTCGGGGTGGCGGTGGCGAGCTTCACGGTGAAGCGGAAGGTGTTCGCGACCCCCGGCTGGACGACCCCGATGTCCGTCCTCGCTCCGTCGACCAGACCGCCGAAGGTGCCGCTGTAGACCGTGGCGCCGGTGGTGGTGTTGGTGACTGCCAGGCTCAGGTTGTCCCCGGTGAAGCCATTGGTCGACGACGTCTCCGTCAGGCCGAAGGAGGCCGGCAGCGAGCCGGTGTTGGTGAGAGTCAGCGTGCCGTTCAGGGTGTCGCCCGGCTTGAGGTTCGCCAGGTCGAAGATCGCGCCGCCGTCCTTGGAGTTCGTCTGCTGCAGGGTGCCCGCGGTGACGGCGCTGACGGTGTTGCCCGACTGCGAGGTGAAGGTGGCACCGGATCCGACAGCGATGGCGCCGGCCGCGGAGAGGGTGGCGAGCGGGACGAGGATCTTGCGGGACATGCGCATGGCGGAGGCTCTCCTGGTGTGTCGTGCTCGTCGTGAGCAGGTCGTTGCTGATGACCGAAACTCTGCTCGCCCGCGATCCACGGACGCTCCACGTGATGTCCGCGCGATCTTCCCGCCATCTCCACAGCTCGCCACGTAGCCCGGTGCTGGGTCACGGCTTCTCCCCGCCGACCGAGGTCCGGAGTCGCCGCGGCCCACCGGGTCGGTGACCTGGCAGGGACGACCGGTCTCTCTAGGCTGAGCCCATGACGCTCGCGCCGCTCCCCCTGCCGACCTCCCCCGACGACTGGCCCACCTGGTTCCGGGCCACCACCGAGGCGGAGCTCGCGCGGGCGACGGCGCTGGTCGACGCGCTGCGGGCGGCGCCACCGGCGGACCCGGTCGAGGCGCTGCGGCAGTGGGACCGCGCCGCGGGCCACCTCGGCAACGCCGCCGCCGCGGGCTCGCTCTTCGGCAACGTCCACCCCGCCGAGGAGGTCCGCGACCTCGCCGACGCCGCCGAGCAGGAGGCACAGCGGATCGCCACGGCATGGGGTCTGGACCGCGGGCTGTACGACGTCTTCGCGGCGATCGACGACGCGGCGGTGGCCGCCGACCCCGCGGCGGCCCGGATGCTCGCCAAGGTGCGTGAGGACTTCCGCCGCTCGGGCGTCGACAAGGACGAGGCGACCCGGGCGCGGATCGCGCAGGTCCGCGAGCGGATCACCGAGCTCGACCAGGAGTTCAGCCGGGTGATCCGCGACGACGTACGTACGGTCCGGGTGACCCCTCAGCAGCTCGCCGGCATGCCCGACGACTGGCTCAGCGCCCACCCGGTCGACGCCGAGGGCATGGTCACCGTGACGACGGACTATCCCGACTCGGTGCCGGTGCGGATGTTCGCCCGCGACCAGGACGTCCGGCGCGAGGTCACCGTCGCCTTCCTCGACCGTGGCTGGCCCACCACCGAGCCACTGCTGACCGAGCTGTTCGCGCTGCGCCACGAGCTCGCGACGACCGTGGGGTACGCCGACTGGCCGTCCTACGACGCCGACGTGAAGATGATCGGCGACGGGCCGGCGATCCCCGCGTTCATCGAGCGGATCGTGACGGCGGCCGAGGAGCCGATGCGTCGCGACCTCGATCAGCTGATGGAGCGCTACCGCCGCGACCACCCCGACGCGGCCGAGGTCCCGGCGTACGACTACAACCACTACGCCGAGCTGGTCCGCGCCGAGAAGTACGACGTCGACGCGCAACGGGTGCGCGCCTACTTCGACTTCGCCAAGGTCCGCCAGGGCCTGCTGGACGTGACCGGCCGGCTGTTCGGGCTGCGCTACGAGCCGGTCGACGTACCCGTCTGGCACGAGGACGTCACCGTCTACGACGTCTTCCGCACCGACGAGGCGGAGCGGATCGGCCGGATCCACCTCGACCTGCACCCGCGCGACGGCAAGTACAAGCACGCCGCGCAGTTCACGCTCGCCGACGGCGTTCGTGGCGAGCAGCTGCCCGAGGGGGTGCTGGTCTGCAACTTCTCCCGCGGCCTGATGGAGCACGACCACGTGGTCACCTTGTTCCACGAGTTCGGCCATCTGCTGCACCACGTGCTCGGCGGGCACGGCGACTGGTTCCGCTTCGCGGGTGTCGCCACCGAGTGGGACTTCGTCGAGGCGCCGAGTCAGATGCTCGAGGAGTGGGCCTGGCACGCCGACGTACTGCGCACCTTCGCCACCGACGCCGCGGGCGACCCGATCCCGGCGGAGCTGGTCGCCGCGATGCGGGCGGCCGACGACTACGGCAAGGGCATCTACGCCCGCACCCAGATGTTCTACGCGGCGATGTCGTACTGGTTCCACGCCGACCGCGGCGCCGCCGAGGTCCCCGACCTGACGGCGCGGATGATCGAGCTGCAGGACCGCTATGCCGCGCTGCCCTATCTCGCCGGCACCCACATGTTCGCCAGCTTCGGCCACCTCGGCGGCTACAGCTCCGGCTACTACACCTACATGTGGTCGCTGGTGATCGCGAAGGACATGTTCAGCGCCTTCGACGAGGCCGACCTGTTCGCACCCGAGGTGGCACACCGATACCGCGACCGGGTGCTGGTTCCCGGCGGCGCAGGCAATGCCGCAGAGCTGGTCGCCGGCTTCCTCGGCCGACCGTTCTCGTTCGACGCGTACGCCGCCTGGCTGGCCCGCTGAGCCCGGCGATCGACCACGTCGGCACCCGGTCCGGGTCGGCCGGCACGTCCGCCGGGCCGGGTTCCGGGGCGGTGCGGCCGCCGGCGTCGCGGGCGGAGCCGGGAGCGGAGGCGGGAGCCGACCGCGGCCGGGGCGCGGGCAGGTCCGGGCGGCGGGCCTGGCCGGCGACCGGCCGGTGCGCCCAGGACCACACCCCGGCCGCCGCGGCCAGCCCCAGCGCGAAGACGAGGAACACCGACGCCGTGGTCGGCGCGGTCGGCCGGCCGCGGGTGAGCGCCAGGGTCAGTACCGGGCCCACGGCGCCCAGCGTCGCGAAGACCGAGACGACGGCGGCCTGGGCCCAGCGCATCCGGGCCGGGATCGCCGGCGCGGACGCCGCCGCACCACGGCGGACCTGCCAGGGTCGCGCCGCCAGGAGTACCCCGGCCGCGGTCACGGCGGTCGACGCCGATGCGAGGGTGGCGAGTGCCTCGGAATGGGTGCCCATGGTCGGGTTTCCGTTTCGCTGGGCGGCAGGGCCCGAGATCGAGGCCGCGGAGTGGTGGAGGTGTCGGGGTGCCCCGGTGGATGGGACCGGGGCACCCGGGGCGGGGATCAGGCGGACCGGCTCCGGCGCCGCGATCCGAGCAGGGCGGCGCCGGCGGCGGTGAGGGCCGATGCCGAGCAGGCCGAGCCCGGCCGAGGGGCCGCCCGTGTTCGGCAGCCCGCCCTCGGCGCGCGGGGTCGCCGCCGCGTCGACCTCCCCGTCCGGCTCGGCGTAGGCGACGACGGCCACGCCGCCGACCTCGCCGGGCTTCTCGGTCTCGCCGCCGACCTCGCCGCACGAGACGGTGTTGGTCTCGACGGGGGTGGGGTAGCTGTGGGTGGGCTTGTTGTCGGGGAAGGTGTGGCCGGTGGTGGCGGTGAGGGTGATGGAGCCGTCGTTGTTGCGGGTGGCGGTGTAGTTGCCGGTGGGGATGGTGCCGTAGGTGGCGTTGCCGGTGCCGCAGGGGTCGGTGACGGGGATGGTGGGCGGGGTGATCTCGACGTCCGGGTTCTCGGGCGTGGTGTCGTCGCAGGGGGTGGTGTTGGTCTCGACGGGGGTGGGGTAGCTGTGGGTGGGCTTGTTGTCGGGGAAGGTGTGGCCGGTGGTGGCGGTGAGGGTGATGGAGCCGTCGTTGTTGCGGGTGGCGGTGTAGTTGCCGGTGGGGATGGTGCCGTAGGTGGCGTTGCCGGTGCCGCAGGGGTCGGTGACGGGGATGGTGGGCGGCGTGATCTCGACGTCCGGGTTCTCGGGCGTGGTGTCGTCGCAGGGGGTGGTGTTGGTCTCGACGGGGGTGGGGTAGCTGTGGGTGGGCTTGTTGTCGGGGAAGGTGTGGCCGGTGGTGGCGGTGAGGGTGATGGAGCCGTCGTTGTTGCGGGTGGCGGTGTAGTTGCCGGTGGGGATGGTGCCGTAGGTGGCGTTGCCGGTGCCGCAGGGGTCGGTGACGGGGATGGTCGGCGGCGTGATCTCCACGTCCTCGCCCTCGCCGTCGTCGGTCGGGCAGGCGGAGAGCGGGACGTCCTTGGCGCGCTCGCCCTTCTTGGCGAAGCGGACGGCGACCGAGTCGTGCGCGTCCGGGAAGCTCCACGGGAAGGTGGTGCCGTTCCATCCCTTGAGGGTGTTCACGCTGACGATCACGATGTGGTCCAGCACGCCGCCCGGGGTGGAGACGTACTTGCACACGACGACCTTCTTCGCGTCGTCGCCCTTCGCCCGGTCACCGCCGGCTCCCGTCCGCCCACTCGCGAGAGCCGCCGCGTCGGTGCGCGCCGCGGCGTCGGCCGCCAGCGCCGGTCCCGCGAGCGCGGCGGTCAGCAGCGCGATCGCCGTCACGAGGGCGCCGAGCAGGCGGGTCCGGGCGGGTACGCGGTCGAGGCGCGCAGGAAATTTCACGGTTCTCCTTCAAGGGCGTAACGCCGATGAGGTCTCGGCGTTGAGCCGGAGGAAATTCCCGCCAGATACCTCTGGAACCCGGGGTTCTCCGGCCGATGGTCCGGATGCGCCGCCGAGAAGAACGCGGAGCCATCTCAACATGGCCCGCCGGGCGATCTGACCGCTCGGTTCTCGGATGCGATATGCCCGAGCCGCAGCCGTGGCGAACGCCACGTTGCGCGCTCGGTAAAGACTCGGTGAGGTGCCGGATTGCCCTGCCGGCGGCCGCTCCGGCTGGTTAGGGTCGGTGCCGTCTCCTGTGGATGATCTGGCGGGTCTTCGGGTGGGCGCTCTCGGGAAAGGGAGCAACCGCCACCGTGTGAAAGAGGACCGGGCGAGTGTGGGGGATCATCTCGTCGTTCGAGGCCGACGTCGCCTCGAGTCCCGATGCCCGTGCGCTCTGGGATCGGGGACAGCCGCCGTGGGTGGCCCTGGAGGGACGGGCGGCGCTGCTGCATCGCGCCGTGCTCGCCAACTGTCTGGCGCTCATCCACTTCGCCTCGGCCGATGACGTCCGTCGGCTCGACGAGCTGATCGGCGCGGAAGGGGCACCGACCGTCGCCCGGATCCAGGAGCGTGTCCTGGCCCGGATCGACGACCCGGAGCGGTCCTTGACCGTGCGCCTGGTCGGGCGGCTGGGGCGCCTGGCCTGGGGGTCGCGCGCCCGCGCCGGCACCTCGGTCATCAGCGGCAGTCCCGAGCTGGAGAAGACCTGTGCCGAGGCGGCACTGCGCCTGCTGCTCGTGGGGGCGCGGGACGAGGTCCCGCCGACCATCCGCTCGGCCGCGGATCTGGGCGCGGTGATCGACAGCCAGGACCTGCGCGCCTGGCGTGCGTGGGCCGCGGCGTCCGCGGCCGCGCCGTGGACCGGGCGGGTCGAGGAGCACCTGGCGCTGATCCAGTCCGGTGGCCGGGCCGGTGAGACGGCCGGGCTGCAGGCGTTCGTCGGTCTGGTGCAGCGCGTGACCCGTGAGGACGAGCGTCGTACCGTCGCCGATCAGATCCGCGCCAGCGTCACCAGCACCGGCCTCTCCCAGCGGGAGTTCGCCGCGCTCATCGGGACCTCCCCGTCGCGGCTGTCGACGTACCTGACCGGCGCCGTCGCGCCCTCGGCGATGATGGCGCTGCGCATCGAACGGGTCGCCCGGTGGGTCGTGGCGTCGAGCACCGCCGCGAGCGCGGAGGGGACGGCGGGACCCGCGGGCTCCTCCGGTCCCGCCGGGCCGGCCGGGCCTCCGTCCCGGTCGCGGCATCCGAGCGACCACGAGTTCGCGCCGAGCGCGCGGGCCCGACGGCGGCACGCCCGGACCCGTCCCGACCGGGCCTGACGACCGACGGGCTTGCGTGGTTGATGGTTGTCGCGTACGGTTGCGATATATCGTGATACAAACACGATCTGTTCCCGCGGTATCTCGAACTCAGGCCGGGCCCACGAGGCCCCCGACATCGAAGGAGGTCCCCCATGGGACGCCATCACGAGAACGTCGGTCGGTACGACGACCGCGACCCCTGGGGTCGCTCCGAGCCCCGCGGCTTCCAGCGCCGCCAGCGCGGCGGGGGCCCCGGCCCCTGGGGCGGCTGGGCCGGTTGGGACCAGTGGGGTGAGCCCGGCCGTGGCCGGGGTCGCCACGGTGGTCCCGGCTTCGGGCCCGGCGGCCCGGGCATGCCGCCGCCGTGGCTCGCCGGCCTCTTCGGCATGGGTCGCCCCGAGCCCGGTCGTGGCCCGCGGGTGCGCCGCGGCGACGTCCGCTCCGCGATCCTCGACGTGCTCCGCGACGCCAACCAGCGCGAGGAGTCGCCGAACGGCTACCAGGTGATCCAGGCGATCACCGACCGCAGCGGCGGCGTGTGGAAGCCGAGTCCCGGCTCGGTCTACCCGACCGTCCAGCAGCTCCAGGACGAGGAGCTCGTCGAGATCGACGAGGCCCGCGGGCGCCGCGCCATGCGGCTCACCGCCAAGGGCGCGACCTGGTGCGAGGAGCACGCCGACGAGCTCGCCGCCGTCTGGGTGCCCTTCGACCGCAACCGGGAGCGGGCCCAGGGCGGCGCGGTCGACCAGGGCCATGCCGACATCAAGGCCGAGATCGGCCAGGTCATGGGCGCGGTGTGGCAGATCGTCACCGCCGGCTCCGACGCCCAGCGCCAGGCCGCGGTCGGCGTGCTCGTCGACGCCCGGCGCAGCCTGTACGGCATCCTCGCCGACGGCCCGACCCGGGACGTCGACCCCGCAGATCCGGAGGACCCCGCCGACCCCGCAGATCCCGCAGATCCCGAGGACCCCACCGACCCGGAATGAACGCCGACCCGGCGCATCTGAACGCCTCACAACCGCCGACCCGGCGCATCTGAACGCCTGACAACCGCCGACCCGGCGCGTTCAAACGCGCCGGGTCGGTTCGTCCTGGGATCAGCCCGCGGCGTACTCGTCGGCCACGTCGAGCGCCTCGTCGAGGATCGCCAGTCCCTCGAGCAGCTCCTCCCGTGTGGTCGTGCACGGCGGGGTGACATGGGTGCGGTTGAAGTGGACGAAAGGCCACAGGCCGCGCTCCTTGCAGGCGGCGGCGAACCGGGTCATCGGCTCGGCGTCGGCGCCCGCGGCGTTGAACGGGACGAGTGGCTCCCGGGTCGCGCGGTCCCGGACCAGCTCGACCGCCCAGAACATCCCGAGCCCGCGGACCTCGCCCACCGAGGGATGACGCGCGGCGATCTCGGCGAGCCGTGGGCCGATCAGGTCGGTGCCCATGCTCCGCGCGTGCTCGAGGACGCCGTCGGCCATCACCCGGATCGACGCGACCGCCGCCGCGCAGGCCAGCGGGTGGCCGGAGTAGGTCAGCCCGCCCGGGTAGGCGCGCTCACGGAAGGTGTCGAAGATCGACTCCGCGACGACGACCCCACCCAGCGGCACGTAACCGGAGTTCACCCCCTTCGCGAACGTGATCAGGTCCGGTACGACGCCCCAGTGGTCGATCGCGAACCACTCGCCGCAGCGCCCGAAGCCCGCCATCACCTCGTCGGCGATGAGCATGATCCCGTGCTCGTCGCACAGCGCGCGTACGCCGGCGAGGTAGCCCGGCGGGGGAATGAGGATGCCGTTCGTGCCGACCACGGTCTCGAGGATGATCGCGGCGATGGTGGCGGGTCCCTCGACCATGATCGTGTCGGCGAGGTGCTGCAGCGCGCGCACGCCCTCCTCCGCCTCGGAGGTGGAGTGGAAGGCCGAGCGGTAGGGGTAGGGCCCCCAGAAGTGCACCGATCCGGGGATCGACGGCTCCGACGGCCAGCGCCGCGGGTCACCGGTCAGCGCGATCGCGCCGGCGGTGGCGCCGTGGTAGCTGCGGTAGGTCGAGAGGATCTTGTGCCGACCCGTGTGCAGCCGCGCCATCCGGATCGCGTTCTCGTTGGCCTCGGCGCCGCCGTTGGTGAAGAACACGTGGTTCAGCGACCCGGGCGCGCGCTCGGCGATCAGCCGCGCCGCCTCGCCGCGCACGTCGTTGGCGAACGCCGGCTGCACCATGCACAGGCGCGCGGCCTGCTCCTGGATCGCCGCCACCACGGCGGGGTGCTGGTAGCCGAGGTTGAGGTTGACCAGCTGCGAGGAGAAGTCGAGGTAGGTCGTGCCGTCGTAGTCCCAGAACCGCGATCCCTCGCCGCCGGCGATCGGCAGCGGGCTGATCCTGTCCTGCGCCGACCAGGAGTGGAAGACGTGGGCGCGGTCGTCGGCGACCACGGTGTCGACGCCGGCGTCGGTGGTGATCCCGGGCGAGAAGGTGGTCACGGGAGTCACCGGTTGCGCGGGAAGCCGAGGTCGATGGTCGACGTCGCCGGGTCCGGCCAGCGCGACGTGATCACCTTGGCCCGGGTGAAGAACGCGATGCCCTCGGCGCCGTACATGTGGTGCGAGCCGAACAGAGACGACTTCCAGCCGCCGAACGAGTAGTGCGCGACCGGGACGGGGATCGGCACGTTGACGCCGACCATGCCGACCTCGATCTCGCGCTCGAACCTCCGGGCGGCGCCGCCGTCGCGGCTGAACAGCGCGACGCCGTTGGCGAACTCGTTGCGGTTGACGAGGGCGATCGCCTCGTCGAAGGTGTCGACCCGGACGACCGACAGGACCGGCCCGAAGATCTCGTCGCGGTAGACCGACATCTCCTCGGTGACGTGGTCGATGAGCGAGGGACCGAGGAAGAAGCCCGACTCCGGGACGTCGGTACGACGGCCGTCGAGCACCACCGTCGCTCCGGCCTCGGCCCCGGCGTCGATGTAGCCGGCGACCCGGTCGCGGTGGGCGCCGGTGATCAGCGGGCCCATGCCGGTACCGGCCACGGTGCCGTCGCCGACGGTGATGTCGAGCGCGCGGGTCTGGATCTCCTTGATCAGCTGGTCGGCGACGTCGCCGACGGCGACCAGCACGGAGACGGCCATGCACCGCTCGCCGGCCGAGCCGTAGGCGGCCGAGATCGCCGCGTCGGCGGCCATCCCGAGGTCGGCGTCGGGCAGCACGATCATGTGGTTCTTGGCGCCGCCGAGGGCCTGCACCCGCTTGCCGGCGCGGGTGCCCGCCTCGTAGACGGCCTGCGCGACGGGGGTCGAGCCGACGAAGCTGACCGCGGCGACGCCGCGGTGCGCGAGCAGCTCCTGCACGGTGCCGGCGTCGCCCTGGAGCACGGTGAACACGCCGTCGGGCAGGCCTGCCCGCTGCCAGAGGTCGGCGAGCAGCAGCGACGCCGACGGGTCGCGGTCGCTGGGCTTGAGGATGAAGGCGTTGCCGGTCGCGATCGCGGTGGCGCACATCCACAGCGGCACCATCACCGGGAAGTTGAACGGCGTGATGCCGGCGACGACCCCGAGCGGCTCGCGGATCGAGCGGACGTCGACGCCGGTGCCGACCTCGGCGGAGAAGGAGCCGCGCAGATGCTCGGCGATGCCGACGGCGTAGTCGATGTTGTCGAGGCCGCGGGCGACCTCGCCGGCCGCGTCGTCGAGGACCTTGCCGTGCTCGGCGGTGATCGCCGCGGCCAGCTCGTCGGCGTGGCTGCGGACCAGCTCGCGGAACGCGAAGAGGACCTGAGTACGCCGGGCCAGGGAGCTGTCCTTCCACGCGCGCGCCGCCGTGGCGGCCGACGCCACCGCACGGTCGACGAGAGCGGCGTCCGCGAGCTGCACGGCACCGGTGACCTCGCCCGTCGCGGGGTTGAACACGTCGCCGGTCCGGGCGCCGTCGACCGTCAGGCGGGCACCGTCGAGCCAGTGGGGGATGGAGGTCGTGGTCATGCTCAGGACCGTAGGCGGGAGTGCCGCCTGCGGCCAGTGGCAGACTGTCTCTGATCAGGCAGTGGGATTGACATTATGACAAGGGAGGTGGCGCCCGTGCTGCCCACCCTCGCCGCGGTGCTCGCGCTGCCCGAGCTGCAACGCGGCGCCCCGCTCGTCGTCGCCGCCCGCGAGCATCTCGACCGGCCGGTGCGCTGGGTCCACGTCAGCGAGCTCAGCGACATCGCCGCGCTGCTCAGCGGCGACGAGCTGCTGCTCACCACGGGCATCGCGCTGCCGTCCTCCCGTGGAGACCTGCGCCGGTACGTCGACGGGCTGGTCGAGGTCGGCATCGCGGGTCTCGGGATCGAGCTCGGCCGGCGCTACACCGACGCACTGCCGCCCGCTCTCGTCGCCGCCGCGGAGGCGCGCGGCCTGCCGCTGGTCGCCTTCCGCCGGGAGACGTCGTTCGTGGCGGTCACCCAGGCGGTGCACCAGATCGTCGTCAACGCCCATCTCGCCGAGCTGGAGGCGTCCGAGGAGGCGCACCGCGCCTTCACCCGCCTCACCCTGGGCCGGGCCCGGCCGCAGCAGGTGGTCGACCTGGTCGCCGAGATGGCCGGCCGGCCGGTGGTCTTCGAGAACCTGGTGCATCACGTGATCGCCTACAACACCGCCGGGCGCGACCACGACGCCGTCATCGGCGACTGGGAGCGCCGCTCCCGCGCCGCCCGGATGCGCGGCCCGGGCGCGGCCGTCGACGTCGGCCCGGAGCCCGGCCGGTTCGGCCGCCTGGTGCTCCTCGCCGACGGCGCCGACGTCACCGACGTCACCGAGGAGGAGGTGACGCCGCGACACCGGATGCTGCTCGAGCGGGGCGCCACCGCGCTCGCCATGGGCCGGCTGATCGACCGCGACGCCCAGAACCTCGAGCTGCAGGCGCACCGCACCCTGCTCACCGAGCTCGCCGCCGGTTTGGACGTGCCCCACCTCGCCTCCCGGCTCACCTCCCTCGGCCTGCGCTGGAAGGGTCGCCACGTGACCGGCGTCGTGGTCCGGCTGCCCGGGCCGCAGGGCGACGCCGGTGAGCTCCGCGCGGTGGCCTCCGACCTGCTCGACGAGCTGCGCCTGCGTCGTACCAGCGGGCTGGTCGGGCCGGTCGACGACGAGCGCGTGGTCGCCCTCGTCGCGCACGCTGCGGGCGGCGGTGACCCGGTCGTCGACCGGCTCGTCGAGCGGCTGGCCCGCACCGGCGCCCGCCTGGTCGTCGGCGTCGGCTCGGCGGTCGACGACGTCGCCGGCTCCGGGGGCAGCGTCCGCGAGGCGCTGGTGGTCGCCGACTCCGCCGTGCCCGTGGACCCGCCCCGTGCGGTGCGCCTCTACGACCTGCGCCTGCGTGGTCTGCTCCACCTGCTGCGCGGCGACCCGCGCCTGCAGCAGTACGTCGAGCGCGAGCTCGGGGCGCTCCTGGCCCATGACGCCCGCTCCGGTGAGCGGCTGGCCGACACCCTCGCGGCGTACTGCCACAGCGGCGGCAACAAGGTCCGCACCGCTGAGCTCTGCCACATCTCCCGGCCGGCGCTCTACGCCCGGCTGCGGCGGATCGGCCAGATCGTCGACATCGACCTGGCCGATCCGGAGAACGTGCTGGCCCTGCACGTCGCGCTGCTGGCCCGCGAGGTGATGGCGGGTCAGTCGGGGCAGCCGGGTCAGCCGAGCATCAGGTAGTCCGCCGGCAGCGCCAGCGGGTTCTCCTGGTCGGTCCACGGGATCGGGGCGTCGTCGCACCTCCCGTCGACGTCGCACCGGCGCAGCGTGTCCGTGCCGTCGACCTGCCCGACGATCCGGCCGCCGACGCTCCAACTGCTCAGTCCGGTGAACCCGGGCAACTCCACCGGCGTCCCGCCCGTCGTCGGCTCGACGGTCGCCACGGACCCGCTGCCGCCGGTACGTACGACGAGGACATGCTTGCCGTCCGGTGAGAGCGTCACGGTCTCGATCCGGGGGCCGAGGTCGCGGATGACGTCGCCGGTCGCGGCCTCGACGAGGCTCCAGCGGCCGTCGTCGAACGAGGTCGCCACGCCGTCGTGCACGGCGACCGGCGAGAACGGCAGCTCCTGGTCCGCGCCGGTGCGCCAGTCGACCCGGTGCGCCGTGCGCCGGTCGGTCCCGACGTAGGCGAAGTCGCCGTCCAGCTGGATCTCCCGGAGGCCGGACGTGCCTCCCGCGGGGATCTCGCCGGGCAGGTCGACCCGCAGGGTGGTGAGCTCCTCGTCGCGCGCCACGTCCCACACGTGGATCCGGCCCTCCTGCTCGAGCGGGACCAGCCAGGCCACCCGGGGGTTGCTCGGGTCGCCGGAGACGGACCAGGCGCCGGCGGGGATCGACAGCGGTGTCACGGTCCCGTCCGGTCGGACCAGGCTGAACGACTTGCCGTCGCCGCTGCCGAACTGCTGGGTCACGACACCGGCCGACGTCTGGGCGAGGTGGTGGGGTGCCGGGGTCAGCTCGACGGTGGCGGCGCCGACGACGACGTGCTCGCCCACCGAGTACGTCCCGAGCCGGGCGTACGCGTCGTCGGCCGGGTCCTGGGTGGCGACGTGGGAGTTGCGGGTCGGCCCGTCGTCGAGGCCCGCGACGACGGCCCCGCCGGCCCCGACAGCGGCGACCGCCGCCGCTGCGGCGACGACGGCCCCGACCCGGCGGCGGGTACGGCGGGCGCGGCCCGCCGCGGCGATCGCGGCGGCGTCCGGGTGGGGGAGGGGCAGGTCGTCCACGGTGTGGTGGAGCAGGTCGGTGAGGCGCTCAGCCATGGTGGCCTCCGGTGGTCAGGCTGGTGGGTCCGGTCGGGGCGGGCACGGGGAGCTCGACGCCGTCCCCGAGCAGGCGCCGGAGGTTGTCCAGCGCGGCGGAGGTCTGGCTCTTCACGGTGCCGGTGCTGATGCCGAGCAGGTCGGCGGTCTCCTCGACGGAGAGGTCGTCGTAGTAGCGCAGCACCACGACCGCGCGCTGCCGCGGCGCCAGCCGGGCGAGCACGGCCAGCAGGTCGATCCGGTCGCCGGTGGGTCCGCGCGGGTCGGACTCGGTGTCCGGCTCGGGCAGCTCCGCGGTCGGCCGCTCCCCGCGGAAGGAGCGTCGCCGGAACCAGCTGGTCGCGGTCGTCACGACCGCCCGTCGCGCATACGCCCGCGCGGCGCCCACGTCGCGGATGCCCGACCAGTGGGCGTAGGTCTTGGCCAGTGCGGTCTGCACCAGGTCCTCGGCCAGCGCGTGGTCGCGGACCAGCAGCACCGCGGTGCGGTACAGGCTGGGCCAGGCGGTGTGGACCAGCGCGGCGAACTGCTGGTCCGTCGGGCTCCGAGATGCGCGCGACGCCATCGGACCATCCTCTCGTGGTGGGGCTTGCACAGAGAGGGACGCGCGGGGAGCCCGTTCGGTTGGGTCGGCTCGCGGCGCGGGTCAGGACAGGGTGATCGCGAGGTGCACCCAGGTGGAGGCCGGCCGCATGCCGACCTTCTCGTAGAGGCTCAGGGCGCCGGTGCGGGAGTCCGTCGACAGTCCGGAGGAGGTCGCGCCCCGCGCCCGGCCGGCGGCGAAGGACGTGACGAGCAGCGACTGTGCCAGCCCGCGGCCACGGTGCTCCGGGGCGACCGCGAGCCGGGACACGTAGGTCTCGGTGAGGTCGTCGCCCGTGCTGTTCCACGCGTGGGACACGCCGACCACCCGCCCGTCGGGCCCGGTGACCACCTGGAGGTGCCAGGGCTCGAAGCCGGGGCGGCCCCAGACCTGCGCGCCGAAGTCGGCCAGGGTGGCGCGCTCACGCTCCGACCACTCCAGGAAGGCGTCCTCGGTGACCGTCCAGACCTGCTCGTGGTCCTCCGGTCCGGCCTCGCGCAGGGCGTACCCCGGCGGCAGCGGGCGCTCCTCGATCCGCGCCTCCGCGGGCAGGCGCAGCACCCAGCTGGTCCAGCGCACGTGGTAGCCGAGGGCGGTGAGCAGCCGGTCGCCGGCCGAGCCCTCGGGCACGGGCATGCCGAGCACGGCGACGCCGCGTTCGCGGGCGAGTCGCTGGGCCCAGTCGGCCAGCCAGGAGCCGATGCCCCGGCCGCGGTAGGCGGGGGCGACCGCGGCGTCGTACCGCTCCTCGCCGAGGTGCTCGGCGTAGGCGACGATCCGCTCGTCGTCGAGCACTGCGACCGAGCTCGTCCCGAGGTCGTACGACGGCCGTCCCCAGTCGGCGAGGAGGTCGGCCTCCTCGATCTCGACGGCACCGACGTCGTGCAGCTCCTGCTCGGCGATCACCTCGACGACCGCGGGGACGTCGGCGAGCGCGAGCGGACGGGTGGTCAGGCCGGGCGGGAGTGAAATGACGGACACCCGGGTGAGTCTGGACGACTCACCCGGGTGTGCGCGCGTGATTTTCGCGGGAGGCGATCAGGCGTTCTTGATCGCGGAGATGTCGAACTCGAGCTTGATCTTCTCCGAGACGAGGACGCCGCCGGTCTCCAGCGCGGCGTTCCAGGTCAGGCCCCAGTCCTTGCGGTTGACGGTGACCGAGCCCTCGAAGCCGACGCGGATGTTGCCGAACGGGTCCTTGGCCGAGCCGTTCTCCTCGAACTCGATGGTGACCGGCTTGGTGACGTCCTTGATGGTGAGGTCGCCGGTGATCGACCACTCGTCGCCGTCGCGGCTGACGTCGGTGGAGACGAACGTCCACTCCGGGAAGGCGGCGGTGTCGAAGAAGTCGGGGGAGGTGAGGTGGCCGTCGCGGTCGGGAGCCCCGGTGCTGACGCTGGCCGGGTTGATGGTGAGGGTGACCGACGAGGCGGCGGGGTTGGCCGTGTCGATGTGGGCCGTGGCGTTCCAGTCGGTGAACTGGCCGCGGACCTTGGTGACCACCGCGTGCCGGGCGACGAAGCCGAGGCGGCTGTGGGCGGTGTCGAGGGTGTAGTCGCCGGAGATGTCGGTGAGGACGGCGGACTCGCTCATGGTGGCTGCTCCTGGGTGGTGGGGTTTGTTGAAACTTCAAAGACCGGAACCAATGGTGACGCGTCAACCATTCCCGACAAGCGTGTGACCTGGGTCACGTCCGGTCCGACGGGGTCGGGCTGTCGGGCTGGAGGTACCCGGAACAGCAGAAGGCCGCCCCCCGGGTCGGGGGGGCGGCCTTCGAAGAGAGTCGCGTGCGTCAGGCAGCGTGCGAGTGCGCGGCGGCGGGCTGGCCGACCTCGACCCAGACGGCCTCCATGCGCGTGCGTCCGTCGGCGCCGGTCACCGGCAGCCAGCGCATCTCCAGATGCGTCTCGGTCACGTTCGTGTTGGTCATGGGTCACCTCCTGTTCACCTTGTGTTCACCAAGGTAGCACATTCCCCACCGCGGTGCCTGAAAGTGCGGCATCGGCCGGCTCCGTCCTCCACCTACGCCGGTCTGGATCGGTCGGGAGTGGCGTTCCTCCTCCACTGCCTTCGGCGGAACGCATTTCCGACGCGATCGGGCCAATCTGCCCGATTTCGGGCAGGAGTTTGAGAATCGGCGCTCAGGGGTGCACGCTCGCGGAGTGCACGTCGACCAGCGACTCCTCCAGCACGTCCAGGACAGCACCGGTCTGGGCACCGCGGAGGCGATCCGGCTGGTGCAGGACGTCCTCGCCTTCCACGACGAGACCGTGGAGGAGTGGGTCCGGAGGCGGCATGCGGAGCTGAAGACGCACGGTGCGAAGAACGACGAGATCTTCGCCCGGCTCCGCGAGGAGCTGCGGACCACGGTGGTCGCGGCGCCCGACCTCTCGGAGCGCCAGCTCCGTCGGGTCGTCTACGGGTGAGGAGAAGGACGAGGACATGTGCGGCATCGTGGGCTACATCGGGACCCAGCAGGCGGCGCCCCTGCTGCTGGAGGGGCTGGCCCGGCTCGAGCATCGGGGCTACGACTCCGCCGGGGTGGCGGTCCTCGGGGGCAGCGGCCTCAAGGTCGCCAAGCGCGCCGGCCGGGTGCGTGAGCTCGCCGACGGCCTGCCCAAGCGGTTCGGCGGCCGGATCGGCATCGGACACACCCGCTGGGCCACCCACGGCCCGGCCAACGACGTCAACGCCCACCCGCACACCGACGAGGCGGCCCGGGTCGCCGTCGTCCACAACGGCATCATCGACAACGCCGCCGCGCTGCGCGCCGAGCTCGCCGACGACGGGATCGCCCTGGTCTCCGACACGGACACCGAGGTGCTCGCGCATCTGATCGCCCGGTCGGGGGCAACGACGCTGGAGCAGCGGATCGCGGAGGCGCTCGCGCGGGTCGAGGGCACCTACGGCATCGCCGTCGCCCATGGGGACTTCCCCGACCGGCTCGTCGTCGCCCGCAACGGCAGCCCGCTGATCATCGGCGTCGGCGACCGTGAGATGCACGTCGCCTCCGACCTCGCCGCGCTGGTGCGCTACACGACCACGGTCGCCCACCTCGACGACGGCGAGATGGCGACGATCACCGCCGGGGGCTTCACGACGTACTCCCTGGGCGGCCCCCAGTCCGCCGGCCACCCGGAGCTCACCGCCACCGACCGCCGCGCCAAGGAGGTCGACATCGACCCCGCGGCGTACGACGCGGGCGAGCACGACTCCTTCATGCACAAGGAGCTCCTCGAGCAGCCCGCCCGGGCGGAGGCGGTGCTCCGCGGACGCCTCGACGACCGGTTCGGCACCGGGCACCTCGGTGGCCTCAACCTCGATGCCCGCGAGCTGCGCGCGATCCGCCGGGTGAAGATCCTCGGCTGCGGATCGGCGTACTACGTGGGGCAGATGGGTGCCTCCCTGCTCGAGGAGCTGGCCCGGATCCCGGCCGACGCGGAGCCGGCGAGCGAGTTCCGCTACCGCAACCCGATCGTCGAGCACGACACGCTCTACGTCGCCGTGAGCCAGTCCGGCGAGACCATCGACACCCTGCTGGCCGTGCAGGAGGTCCAGCGCAAGGGCGGTCGGGTGATCGGGCTGGTCAACGTCGTCGGTTCCGCGATCGCGCGCCAGGTCGACGGCGGGATCTACCTGCACGCCGGGCCGGAGGTCGCCGTCGCCTCGACCAAGGCGCTGACCAACATGTTCCTCGCGTTCGCGATGCTCGCCGTGCAGCTCGGCCGGGTCCGCGATCTCTCCATCGCCGACGGCCGCCGGCTCATCGCCGGCCTCACCCGGATCCCCGAGCAGGTCGACCGGGTCCTGGCGACCGAGGCCGAGCTCGCCGTCATCGCCAAGCGGCTGGCGGAGGCGGAGAACCTGTTCTTCGTGGGCCGGGTGCGGGGCTTCCCGGTGGCGCGGGAGGGCGCGCAGAAGTTCAAGGAGATCAGCTACCGGCACGCCGAGGCGTACCAGACCAGCGAGCTCAAGCACGGTCCGCTGGCCCTCGTGTCCCCGGACGTGCCGACCGTCGCGATCGTCCCCGACGACGAGCTGGTCGAGCGCAACGTCGCCGCCCTGCACGAGATCGCCGCTCGCGGCGGCCCGCTCGTGGTCGTCACCCACGCCGGGGTCGACCTCGGCGACCTCGATCGCCCGGGTGGAGCGGTGGTCGGCCGGATCGACGTCCCCCGCAACGAGCGCGAGCTCGACCCGATCCTGCTCACCATCCCCCTGCAGCTGCTGGCCTACCACGCCGCCCTGGAGCTCGGGCACGACATCGACAAGCCCCGCAACCTGGCCAAGTCGGTGACCGTCGAGTGAGGGGCCGGCCGGGCCCGGTCAGGGGATCTCGACCGTCACCCGGACGGGGGAGTGGTCCGAGAGCTGCAGGCTGCCCGCGAAGGGCTGCTCCATCTGCCAGCTGGTGACCCGCGCGTTCGGCGGCACGAAGACCCGGTCGACGTGGGCTCCCCAGCGCAGGGAGATCGGCGGCGGGATCGACCAGTTGTTCCACGAGTTGACGTACGGCAGGGAGTTGTAGGATTCGGCGACGTCGAAGGCGTCGTCGTAGCCGTTGGCGTTGAGCAGCACCCGGGGGCCATCGAGGGGCCGGGTGCGATCGGAGTTGAAGTCGCCGGCGATCACGATCGGGAGCCCGAAGGTGTTCGGGTCGGCGTGGAGCGCGTTCCAGAACGCCGACATCTGGTCGAGACGGAGCTGGTCCGACCCGGCAGCCGGCTGGATGAGGTGGACACTGGCGAGGACGAGTCTGCGCGCGGGGTTGGCCACCTCCTCGACGACGACCCAGCAACCTCCGTGGTTGTCGGGCAGGAAGCGCCAGCCGTTCGCGGTGCCGGCCACGACGTCGAACCGCGCGTCGGGCGCGTCACGGACCAGGAGCCCCTGGTTCTTGGCCCCGGCGGGCAGGCCGGGCTGGGTCGCCGCGCCGTCACCGACCTTGCACGCCAACGAATAGTCGGGCATCGCGTCGAAGTCGTCGAGCGCCTGCCCCGACTCCTGGGTCGCCACCGCGTCGGGGGCGATCTGGCCGATCCGGGCCGTGGCGGCGTCCTTGCGCAGCGACCAGTCGCGATCGCCGGTGCACACGGCCGTGCACATGTTCCAGGTCATCACGTTGAGGTGCAGCGGTCCGCCGACCGTGCGGCTGAGCGGCTCGGTGTACTTGCAGCCGGCGACCCCGAACGCCCCCACTCCCCGACGGCCCGAGGGGCGGACCTGGAAGCAATAGGTCGCACTCGGCTCGAAGCCGGGGACCGTCACGCTGGCGACCCCGCTGCCGCTGCCCCCGACCGTCACCGTCTTCGTCTTCTTCTTTTTCTTCTGCTTCTGGATGTCCTTCTCGCCCTTGACGTAGTCGAGCTCGTAGGACGTCGCACCCGGCACCTCGTTCCACCGGAACGTCAGGGCGACGGTGCCGCCCTGCGGCTGCTGGCGGTCGACCCACACCGGCTGGACCGGGGCGAGCTGCGCCGACGTACGGCAGACCTGCTTGGACCACTTGCCCTTGCGCTTGCCGCTGTAGGCCCGCACCTTGACGCAGTAGTTCGCGCCCTGGGCCAGGCCGTCGATGACGTGGGAGGTCTTGCCGGTGCGCGCCTTGCGGGCCTTGCCGCCCGGCACCTTCCACTTCACCTTGTACGACGTCGCGCGGGCGGTGCGCTTCCACTTGACCTTGAACGAGGCGGTCGTGCCGTCGACCCGGGGCTTCTTGAGCTTGACGCCCTTCACCTTCGCCGGCTTCGGCGCGGCGCTGGCCGGCTGGGTGACGCCGGCGACGAGACCGGAGGTGCACAGGAGGACGGCGATCGCCGCGAGCAGCAGGTGCCGGAAGCGGCGGTGTGTGGTGTCGGGCCTCATGAAGTTCTTTCTCGTCGCGGAGCATGACCGTATGCCGAAGATGAAAGCGGATGCAGGGGTTCCGGCATTACAGGCTGTCCTTACCACGCGGGGCCACGTCGAATCCCCGGTCGACGGCTGGGTGACCCAGCGCACCGCGACGAGGATCACGCTCCCCGCGCTTGACCGCACTAGTCTTGACGGGTGAGTGACCAGGTGAGTGACCCGGTGAGTGACGCTGCGGACCAGCCCCCGACCTTCGTCGACCTCGGTCTCGGTGACCGCATCCTCAAGGCCCTCAAGGACATCGGCTACGAGTCGCCGTCCGCGATCCAGGCCGCGACCATCCCGCACCTGCTCGAGGGGCGCGACGTGATGGGCCTCGCCCAGACCGGCACCGGCAAGACCGCCGCCTTCGCGCTGCCGATCCTCGACCAGCTCGACCTCTCCCAGAAGACCCCGCAGGCGCTCGTCCTGGCGCCCACGCGTGAGTTGGCGCTGCAGGTCTGCGAGGCGTTCGAGAAGTACGCCGCCAACCTGCGCGGCGTCCACGTCCTCCCCGTCTACGGCGGCCAGGGGTACGGCGTCCAGCTGTCGGCCCTGCGCCGCGGCGTCCACATCGTCGTCGGCACGCCCGGCCGGATCATGGACCACCTCGACAAGGGCACGCTCGACCTCACCGAGCTGCGCTTCCTCGTCCTCGACGAGGCCGACGAGATGCTCAACATGGGCTTCGCCGAGGACGTCGAGACCATCCTCGCCGACACCCCGGACGACAAGCAGGTCGCGCTGTTCTCGGCCACGATGCCCAAGCAGATCCGCTCGCTGTCCCAGACCTATCTCAAGAACCCGGTCGAGATCGCCATCGAGCGCAAGACCCGGACTGCCGAGAACATCAAGCAGCGCTACCTGATGGTCAGCTACCCGCAGAAGGTGGATGCGCTGACCCGGATCCTCGAGGTCGAGAACTTCGAGGGCGCGATCGTCTTCGTGCGCACCAAGAACGAGACCGAGACCCTCGCCGAGAAGCTGCGCGCCCGCGGCTACAGCGCCGCGGCGATCAACGGCGACATCGTCCAGGCCCAGCGCGAGCGCACCGTCAACCAGCTCAAGGACGGCAAGCTCGACATCCTGGTCGCCACCGACGTCGCGGCCCGCGGCATCGACGTGCCCCGGATCAGCCACGTCTTCAACTACGACATCCCCACCGACACCGAGGCCTACGTCCACCGCATCGGCCGCACCGGCCGCGCCGGCCGCAGCGGTGACGCGATCTCCTTCATCACCCCCCGCGAGCGCTATCTCCTCAAGCACATCGAGAAGGCCACCCGCTCCACGTTGGAGCAGATGCAGCTCCCCAGCGTCGACGCGATCAACGAGTCGCGGCTGAGCCGCTTCGACGACCAGATCACCGCCGCCCTCGAGTCGCCGCAGATCTCCTTCTTCCGCGACGTCGTCGGCCACTACATCCGCGAGCACGACGTACCCGAGGTCGACGTCGCCGCCGCGCTGGCGATCGCGATGCAGGGCGACACCCCGCTGCTGCTGGAGGCCGAGCCCGAGCCGGAGCGCCGTCCGCGTCGCGAGTTCGAGGACCGCGGCGGCCGTGGCGACCGTGGCGACCGTCGGGACCGCGACCGTGGCGACCGTCGGGACCGCGACCGTGGCGACCGAGGTGGCCGCGACCGCGCCCCGCGCTCCGGCGGCAACTTCCAGGCCTACAAGATCCAGGTCGGCAAGCGGCACCGGGTCGAGCCCCGCCAGATCGTCGGCGCGCTCGCCAACGAGGGCGGCCTCGATCGCCGCGACTTCGGCAAGATCACCATCCGGCCGGACTACTCGATCGTCGAGCTGCCCGCGCGGCTGACCGACGACCAGTGGGAGCGGCTCAAGAGCACCCGGATCAGCGGCAAGCTGATCGAGCTGGCCAAGGACCACGGCCCGCCGAACCGCTCCCGCAAGCCGCGGGACTGATCTACCCTCGGACCGCATGGGGAGCTCGCGGCGGCCGGCCGCGTCCGCCGCGGTCGTGGTGACCGCCGCGGTCGCATCGCTGGCGAGCGCCTGCGGGGGCACGACGTCGCCGACGGCCGAGCCCGTCGCGACCGCGTCGACCGGCCCGGCCGCGTCGGCGTCGCCGGTCGCGCCCACCGAGCCGGCGCCCGAGCTCTCCCGCTCCGGAGCCCGGGCCGACGTACCGACCCCTCAGATCATGGCCCAGCTCGCCCGGCGCGCTGAGCGGATCGCGAAGCGGACCCCGCTCGCGCCGCTGCCCGCGGAGATCGACGCCGGCTCCAACCGGGCGCTCGGCTACCGGGAGATGGTCGAGTTCGGGTTCCCCGCCGACCAGTGGCGCTACCTCGACGCGCTGTGGCAGCGCGAGTCCGGCTGGAACCACCTCGCCGAGAACCCCAGCTCCGGCGCCTACGGCATCCCGCAGTCACTGCCCGCGACGAAGATGGCGGTCGTGGGCAGCGACTGGCGGACCAACCCGCAGACCCAGATCCGGTGGGGGCTGGCCTATATCGCCGCGCGGTACGGCAACGCCCAGAAGGCCTGGGAGCACTCCGAGCGCACGGGTTGGTATTGAGCTCGTCGGCGGCTCGCGTGGTCGGTCTGCTTGCGCGGCGCAACTACCGAATTCGTCGCCGCTGGTGCGGTTCTACGACAAACTCGGTCGTTGCGCCGCAGGCAGACCAGCCATGTCAGGCGATCCGGGCCAGGGCGGCGTCCTGCACGCAGGCGGCGGCGGCCATCATCCCGGCGGACGCGGCGACGAGGACCGACGCCATGGGCATCGGCAGTCCCGGGCCCTGGGCCATGTCCCCTGCGGCATAGACGCCCGGCAGGCTGGTGCGGCCGAAGGCGTCGACCACGACCGCGCCGACCTCCGACAGCTCCAGGCCGAGCTGGTCGGCGAACGGTGCCGCCTGCTGCCAGTCGGTCTTCACGATCAGCCCGCCGAGCGCGAGCTCGGTCTCGCCGGCCAGGGTGACGACCAGTCCGTCCCCCTCCCTGCGTACGCCGGTCACGACCTCCGTCAGCACGGTCGCGCCGGTCCGGGCGAGGGCCGCCCCGGTCGCCTCGTCGAGGTCCGCGCCGTTGGTGAGCACGACCCGGTCCCGCGCGATCGGCAGCAGCATCGAGGCCATGGCGCCGACGTGAGGCGCGGCGCCGAGGATGCCGACCCGGGTGCCGGCGTACTCGTGGCCGTGGCAGAACGGGCAGTGCGCGACGAGGTCGCCGAAGTTCTCGGCGACGCCGGGCACGTCGGGCAGGGTGTCCCGGACGCCGGTCGCCAGCAGCACGCGGCGCGCGTGGACGGTGGGCTCGCCCTCGACCTCGAGGGCGAACGCGTCGAGCTCCCCGGTGATCCGGGTGACGCCGGCGCCGGCCGTGTCGAGGAACCGGACGTCGTCGTACGCCTCGGCGTCCTTGCGTGCGGCCAGACGCAGCTCGGCGGGCGGGGCGCCGTCGTGGCCGAGGAAGTTGTGCATGTGGCCGGTCGGGTCGTTGCGGTAGCGGTCGGTGCTGATGACGAGCGTCGACCGGTGCATCCGGCCGAGGGTCTGCGCGGCCTGGAGACCGGCGGATCCGGCGCCGATCACGACGACGTCGTAGTGCGGTGAGTTGTCCATGCACCCCAGGATGTGACTTCATGTTCACATGAAGTCAAGTCGCAAGGACATCCGCTGGTCGGTGGGTGAGCTCGCCGCGCGCTTCGAGCTCGAGACCCACGTGCTGCGGCACTGGGAGGACAAGGGCCTGCTGCGGCCGGAGCGGGACCCCGCCGGTCGACGTGTCTACGGGGAGGACGACGCCTACCGCGTGGCGGTGATCCTCGCGAGCAAGGCGTCCGGCATGAGCCTGGAGCAGATCCGCACCCTGGTCGACGCCTCGGTCGACGGTCGCCGTGACGCGCTGCGCGCCCACCTCGACGAGCTCGACCGCCGGCAGGCCGAGCTCGAACGCTCCCGGCATCTGACCCAGCACGCCCTGGAGTGCCGCGCCCACGACATCACCACCTGCCCGGGCTTCCAGGCGCACGTGGCCGACATCGTGGACGGTACGACGCGGGGCATCCGCTTCCTCGCCGGGCACGGGTGACCCGGCCCGATCGAGGGCGCGGCTGGTAGAACCTAGATCATGCGGCGGACCTCGGCGGCCCTCATCTCCCTCCTCCTGCTCGGCGGAGCCCTGGGTGCGTGCTCCGGCAGCAGCGCGACGGACGAGGCCGATGCGACGGCGCGGAAGCTGGCCAAGGCGCTGGTCGGCGCGGCGGCGCCGGCCGAGGACGGCGCGCCGAACCCGTTCGCCGGCCTCGCCTTCAGCAGTGGTACGCCCGACGAGGTGCTCGCGGCCTATCGCGCCATCGTCGGCGGGATGGACGGCATCACGCCCACGGTGACGATCGGGGAGGCCTCCGAGAGCAAGGAGCGCTACACCGCCCCGGTCACCTGGTCCTGGCCGATCGTCGACGGGGCGGACCCGTGGACCTACGAGACCGTCGCCGAGTTCCACCCCGCGAGCACGCTCGACGAGGGCCCCACCCAGGTGGTCTTCGGCCCCGGCCTCGTCGCGCCCGACCTCGCCAAGGGCGACGCCCTCGACGCCGTCACCCAGCAGACCGGCCGCGGCGACATCACCGGGGCCGGTGGCGGCGTGCTGGTGACCGAGCGGGCCGTGGTCCGGGTCGGCATCGACCGCTCGCGGGTCGACGCGGCGGTGGCGCCGGAGTCCGCGCGCGCCCTGGCCGAGCTGGTCGGGATCGACGTCAAGCCCTACGTCAAGGCGGTCGAGGGTGCCGGTCCCCGTGCCTTCGTCGAGGCGATCACCTACCGTGCCGGCCAGGAGCCGGCCGGCTTCACCGACGCGCTCGCCGCGATCGCGGGCGGCCACACGGTGGACGGCGAGCTCGCCCTCGCCCCCAGCCGCGACTTCGCCGCTCCGATCCTCGGCCGGGTCGGCCCGGTGACCGCCGAGATGGTCGCGAAGGAGCCCGAGAAGTACCGCAGCGGCGACGTCGCCGGGCTCTCCGGCCTCCAGGCGCGCTACGACGACCAGCTGCGGGGCAGTGTCGGCCGGGTCGTCTACGCGGTCCCGGCGGCCGAGGGCGCCGAGCGCCGAGAGCTGTACCGGCACGACGCCGAGCCCGGGCGGCCGCTCGCGATCACCCTCGACGAGCGGCTGCAGTCCCTGGCCGAGCAGGTGCTGGCGGCGACGGGCCCGGCCGGCGCCCTGGTGGCCCTGCGACCGAGTGACGGGGCGATCCTCGCCGCCGCCAACGACGAGGCCACGGACGGGCAGAACTACGCCACCTTCGGCCAGTTCGCCCCCGGGTCGACCTTCAAGATCGTCACCTCGCTGGCTCTGCTGCGGGCCGGGCTCACGCCCGACAGCCAGGTGGAGTGCACCCCCACCGTCACGGTCGACGGCAAGGAGTTCAAGAACTACTCCGACTACCCGTCCGGCTCCCTCGGGACGATCCCGCTGCGGGCGGCGATCGCGCAGTCCTGCAACACCGCCCTGATCGGTCAGCGCGACGCGCTCGACCCGGGCGATCTCGCTGCGGCCGCCGCCACCCTGGGCCTCGGGATCGACCACGACCTCGGCTTCCCGGCGTACTTCGGCGAGGTCCCGGATCCCGGCAGCGACACCGAGGCCGCCGCGGCGCTGATCGGACAGGGCAAGGTGCTCGCCTCGCCGATGGCGATGGCGACCGTGATCGCCAGCGTCCAGGCGGGGCGGACCGTCGTCCCGCGCCTCGTCGACCAGGTCGATGTCACGGTCCCCGCGGAGGCGACACCGCTCGCGCCCGCCGAGGCCGACCAGCTGCGGGCGATGCTGCGCCAGGTCGTCACGGAGGGCAGTGGGCGCGGGCTGGCCGACGTCCCCGGCCCGGCCGTGATCGCCAAGACCGGCACCGCCGAGTACGCCGACGGGGGCACGGTGCGCACCCATGCCTGGATGGTCGCCGCCCAGGGCGATCTCGCCGTCGCGGTCTTCGTGCGGACCGGCGAGTCGGGCTCGCAGACCGCCGGCCCGGTCCTCGAGGACTTCCTCCGCGGCGCCCGGTAGCGCGCGCAGGCGGGCGAACGTCAGGTGGGCCGTACAGCGGGCCGGCAGCGGCAGGCGGGTGGCACCTGAGCCGCCCCCCCGGCCGGCAGCGTGGCGCCGCGCGCAGCGCGTCGAGGGCATCCGCGGTCCGAGCGCAGCGAGGATCGTGCGGTGCCCTCGACAGGGCGACACGCTCGGCCCAGCCAAAACGGAGAGAGCCCCTCATCGCATGGGGTCGACGAGGGGCTCAGTCGTATCGGTGCTCCCTCCGAAGTACGACTGGTGCCACTCTAGCGCGCCGTGGGCGAGGGACAAGACCTCGGGGCCAGATTTCCTCCGGAAGCCCTCCGGAGCCCGAGATCCTGGTCCCCGATGACGCACTCCCGGTACGCGCCACGGGGTGCCAGAGTGGGGCCATGACCTTCCGTGACCGTCTCGCCCACCTGCTCCCGGAGTCGCGCCGCCAGCTGTACGTCGGAGGGGAGTGGCGTCCCGGCGCGGGTGGGGCGCGCATCGACGTGCTCGACCCGGCTGACGGGTCGGTGCTGACGCAGGTCGCGGACGGCACGCTCGACGACGCGCGCGCCGCACTGGACGCGGCCGTGGCCGCCCAGCAGGGATGGGCGGCCACGGCCCCGCGCGAGCGCGGGGAGATCCTGCGCCGTGCCTTCGGCCTGGTGACCGAGCACGCCGACGACCTCGCGCTGGTGATGAGTCTGGAGATGGGCAAGCCGATCGCCGAGGCCAAGGGGGAGGTGACCTACGGGGCGGAGTTCCTACGCTGGTTCTCCGAGGAGGCGGTGCGGATCCACGGCCGCTGGATGCAGAACCCGGCCGGGGGCAGCCGGCTGCTGACGGTCCGCAAGCCGGTCGGCCCGTGCCTGTTCATCACCCCGTGGAACTTCCCGCTCGCGATGGGCACCCGCAAGATCGGGCCCGCGGTGGCGGCGGGCTGCACGATGGTGATCAAGCCGGCGTCGCAGACTCCGCTGACCATGCTGTTGCTGGCCGCCCTGCTCGCCGAGGCAGGTCTGCCCGCCGGCGTACTCAATGTCGTGACGACCTCCGACTCCGGCGGCCTGAGCCGGACCCTGCAGGCCGATCCGCGGCTGCGCAAGGTGAGCTTCACCGGTTCGACGGCCGTCGGCAGGTCACTCGTGGAGCAGTCCGCCGGACAGCTGCAGCGGGTCTCGATGGAGCTCGGCGGGAACGCGCCCTTCCTCGTCTTCGCCGACGCCGACCTCGACGCGGCGGTCGAGGGCGCGATGATCGCCAAGATGCGCAACATGGGCGAGGCCTGCACCTCCGCCAACCGGTTCCTGGTCGAGGCCTCGGTCGCCGACGACTTCGGCGCCCGGCTCGCCGAGCGGATGAGCGGGCTCAAGGTCGGGCGCGGTCAGGACGTCGGCGTCCAGGTCGGCCCGCTGATCGACGCGAAGGCGGTGGCCTCGGTCGCCGCATTGGTCGACGACGCCGTCGACCGAGGCGCCCGCCTGCTCACCGGCGGCCGGACGCCGCAGGGGCCGGGGTTCTTCTATCCGCCGACCGTGCTCGCCGGGGTGCCCGCCGATGCCGAGGCGGTCCGCAACGAGATCTTCGGCCCGGTCGCCCCGATCACCACGTTCACCGAGGAGGACGAGGCGATCCGGCTCGCGAACGCCACCGAGTACGGCCTCGCCGCCTACGCCTACACCCGCGACCTCGCCCGCACCATCCGGCTCGCCGAGCGGCTCGAGACCGGCATGCTCGGCATCAACACCGGCCTGGTCTCCAACCCCGCCGCCCCCTTCGGCGGGGTGAAGGCCAGCGGGTTCGGCCGCGAGGGTGGGTTCGAGGGCATCGAGGAGTACCTCGACACGACGTACGTCGCGCTGCCGGCCGGCTGAAGCCGCGGGACTGGCCCCGCGCGGACCGAGTCATGGCCCCGCTCGCCCAGACCCCGAGTCCGGCCATGAAGCCAATATGCGTTGATGCGAACGACCATCGATCTGCCCGACGCGCTCGTCCGGGCGGCGCGAGTGCGGGCGGCCGAGGGCGACGAGACCTCTCAAGGACCTCTTCGCGCGCGCCCTTGCGCGCGAGCTCGGTGCCGCGGGCACGAAGCGGCGGGGTGAGCTCGCCCTCATTGCCTCCAAGCGGCGGGGGACGGTCGAGACCAGTCCCGACGAGCTCGAGCAGACGCTCATCGACGATGACGTCGACCGGCTCCCGTGATCCTGCTCGACGTGAGTACGTGCCTGGCCGGCTTCTGGCCCGCGCACGTCTTCCATGCTCAGACGCGGTCGTGGCTCGACGAGGCTGCTGATGGCTCGCTGGGGCTTTGCCGGGTTGTCCATCTGGCCTGGCTACGGCACCTCAGCGACCCGGCCGTCCTCGGCGAGGATGTGCTTACTCGCGTCGAGGCGTGGAACTTCGTCGCGTCGGTCCTCGCCGACGCGCGGTTCGGATGGGTCGACGAGAGCCGCGATGTCGACGATTGGCTCTCGTCGCACGCCGCCGGCGTCCACCACAGCCACCAATGGTGGACCGACGACTACCTCGCCGCCGTGGCCTCGGCGGGCGGAGACTCTTTCGCCACCTTGGATACCAAGATCGCCCGACGGTATCCGCGGCTCGAGGTCGTCAACCCGACAGTCGGCTGAATGCCATCGCTACCGGCTGACGTCCCCGACCGGAGGGGACGGTGGGCATGCGTGATGCGGCGGCATCGATGCCTGCGCATGGCGTCGATGACGCGGTGCCGCTCCCGGTGCTTCGCGCAGGGATCGCGGAACATCTGGGCATGCCCTGAACCCAGGCTGGTGCGACTTGACTTGAACCGGACCTGAGGTTGTCCACTCGACGCGGACCGAGCCGATGAATCCGATGGTGATGTCGGTCCTGCCGTGCAGACTCCGAGGACCGCCATGACCGATCAGCTCTCCCCTCTCGTGCCGCCTCCCGGCGAGCCCGATCCCGGGCTCCGCCGCCCGCGGCGGATCCCGCGCGCCTTCACGCCGTTCCGCCATGCCTCCTACCGGCGCCTGGGCGCGGCTCTGGTGCTCACCAGCTTCGGCGGCGGTGTCTGGGTGGTGGCGCTGGTCTGGGAGGTGATCCGGATCGGCGGGGGCGCCAGCGCGCTCTCGGCGGTGACGACGGCGGGCGCCGTGGGTGTCGTGCTCCCGGCGCTGCTCGGCGGCGTGGTCGCCGACCGGGTCCCGCAGAAGCTGATCCTGATCGTCACCACGACCGTCGAGCTGCTCGGCATGAGCCTGGTCGCGGTACTGTCCTTCGCCGACGTCACCCAGATCTGGCATCTCGCGACCGTGGCGTTCATCGCCGGCATGGCGATGGCGTTCTACTACCCGGCCTACTCCGCGTGGCTGCCGGCGCTGGTGCCCGAGGAGGACCTGCTCGCGGTCAACGGCTTCGAGGGCATGGTGCGCCCGACCGTCGGCCAGGCGCTCGGTCCGGCGGTCGCGGGTGTCGTGGTCGGGGCGGCCTCGTCGTCGGCGGCGATCTCGGTGGCCGCGGTGGCGTACCTCGGCGGGCTGCTGGTGCTGCTGCTGGTGCCTCTGACCGCCGTACGCCGCGACCTGCCGGTCACCGGCGAGGGGCCGGGCGGCGGGGCGGCGCGCGCGGTGAGCGCGGCGCTGGCCGACATGCGCGAGGGGTTCGCCTACATGGTGCGCACCCCGTGGCTGCTCGCCACGCTGCTCTTCGCCTCGGTGATGATGCTGGTGCTGATGGGCCCGCTCGAGGTCCTGGTGCCCTTCCTCATCAAGGACGAGCTGGGCGGCGGTCCGGGCGACCACGCCATCGTGATGGCCTGCTTCGGCATCGGCGGCGCGGTGGGATCGCTGACGACCGGATCGCTGCCCCTGCCCCGGCGCTACCTGAGCGTGATGACCCTGATGTGGGGCGTCGGGTGCATGCCGTTCCTGGTGATCGGCTTCGCCACGGCGGTCTGGCAGGTCGCGGCGGCGGCGTTCGTCGTCGGTGCGCTGTTCTCCGCCCCGATGGTCATCTGGGGCACCCTGCTGCAGCGCCGGGTGCCGCCGGAGCTCCTCGGTCGGGTCGCCTCGCTCGACTTCTTCGTCTCGATCAGCCTGATGCCGGTCTCGATGGCCGTGGCCGGTCCGGTCGCCGAGGTGATCGGCCTCGAGCTGACCTTCGCGGTGGCGGCGCTGGTGCCCGTAGTCGCCGCGGTCGTCGCCATCGTCTGGGCGCGGCTGCCCGCCGACGAGCTCGCCCATCCGCTCCGCGACGACTGACCGGGCGCCGTCAGTCGCCGAGCCGGGCGAGGACGTCGCTGTTGTGCCGGTAGCCCGCCGTCTCGTAGCCGATCACGGTCACCCACGGCGTCAGCGAGAGCACGAGCAGGCACCAGACCAGGTCTACGTCGGCCGCCGCCATCAGCAGCGCTGCCGCGATCACGACCGCGGTGACGACCAGCAGCACGAGGTGGAGGGTGTCGAAGCTGCGGGTCAGCAGCGTGTAGCCGCCGTAGAGCAGCACGGTGAAGATCGCGAGCGGAACGGCGACGGTGAGCACGGTGGCGACCAGTCCCAGGTGCGCGGCGTGCTCGAGGTAGTAGGCGCCGACGTGCAGGCCCGCGCCGACCGCGACGATGCTCCCGAAGACGCCCATGTGGCCGTAGCCGAACGCGAAGGAGCGTTCCGGCCGGGCATGCAGGATGTCGCCGGTCGGTACGACGAAGTAGCTCCACCAGATGCCGAAGGTCAGCGCCGTGCCGGCGAGCGCGAACAACGCGATGTCCCACGTCAGTCCGTCCGCGGAGAGGGCGCTGATGGACGCCATCGTGCCGATCATCCCCTCGCCGAGGGCGATGATGACCATCAGCCCGTAGCGCTCGGCGACGTGGTGCGGGTGCCACGGCGTCCCGCCGCGCCGTCGCTCGGCGTACGCCGGACCGCCGATCTCGATCAGGAAGGGCACCGCCATCACGGCGAAGGTCGTGCCGACCGGCAGGTCGACGAGGGCGAGCACGCACCAGATCACCTGGGCGGCGAGGATCGAGACGATATAGGTCTGGCACACCGGCCGCCGGGCGGCGTCGTGGCGACCGGCGCGCCACCACTGGAGGACCATGGCGACCCGCATCACGACGTAGCCCCACACCATGAGGTCGTTGTCGAGGGTGTCGCCGTGCTCGTAGACGGACCTGAACATCGGCTTCAGGCCGAGCGCGAACACCAGGACGCCCACCATCTGCAGCATGGTCGTGAGCCGGTAGATCCAGTCGTCGGTGTCGTAGGCCGACGCGAACCAGGTGAAGTTGATCCACGCCCAGGAGATGCCGAAGGTCGCGAAGCAGAACGCGACGATGCCCGCGCCGACATGGTCCTCGGCCAGCGCGTGCGCGAGCTCGCTCGCCGCCGTACCGAAGGCGACGACGAAGGTCAGGTCGAACAGCAGCTCCAGCGGCGTCGCGACCCGGTGGGCCTCGTGCGGATCGCGACCGAGCATGCGGCGGCTGCGGTGCCGGAGGTCCGGCGCGGTGCTCTCGGGCATGTCCGGCAGTGTAAGGACAACGGGCCCCCGTGGGCGGCACCGTCGGGAGCGAGCGGACGGGGGCGGGTTACCGGCTGTCGTCCGCGGGTAGGGGGCGGGGACCCGCGCCGCGGTCTCTGCGGCGGACACCCACGAGACGGGACCCTCCATGCGCATCCGACGGACGGCACTCGCGGCGATCGCGACCACCACTCTCGGACTGGGAACGCTCGGCCTCCCGGCCGCCTCGGCGGCCCCGGGCTGGGAGCCGGTCACCTCCTGGGCGGGCGGCCGCACCCTGGTCTGCGCCACCTCGAACGGCGACGGCACGTCCACGGTGTTCGCGCACTGGGACGGCCGCCGGTACCCGGATGCCGGCGGCGAGTTCCGGGAGTCGGGGGCCGGTGGCCTCGCGCACGTCTCCGACAACTTCACCATCTCCGGCTGGACCTACTCGCACAGCGACAAGGGCACCGTCGGCCCGACGGTCTCGCTGCGGCGCCCGAGCAACGGCTGGGTCTACGTCCTCTCCGGGTCGCAGGTCGGGATCACGGTCGAGGCGGTGGTGCCGGTCAGGACGCTGACCGCCTGCTCCGGCGCCGGCCGCGTCGCGGCCCCCGCGGCCCCCGCGGCCCTCGCGGCACCGACCACCGCCGACGTCCGGGCACCGCGTGTCGCCAAGTGCGTGTCGAAGAAGGAGTTCCGCCGCATCGACAAGGGCATGCGCCCCGGTGCGGTCAAGCGCGCCGTCCGCGCCCGCGGTGCTTCGGTGACCGCCGCCGAGTTCAGCACGGTCCGGCGCTACGACCGGTGCGGCGGTGGCTCCGTCGTGGTGAACTTCAAGCGGGCCGGGGCGGGCAGGCCGCTGAAGGTCGACAGCCGGTTCAAGGGCTGACGTCCGCCGCGGACGCCGTCAGGGGTGCCCGTACAGGGAACCCCGTTCAGGGGCGCCGGCCCAGCAGGGCGAGGACGTGGACGCCGGCGGGCGCCTCGATGTCGACCGGCAGGGGCGGCGCGAACCGCTCGTCGCCGGCGAGGGCGATCCGCAGGGCGGAGGGGAGCAGTGCCGCGGCGAGCGGCTCGGGCAGTGGTCCGCCCCGCCCGGTGGCGCGGCCGACGTCCCAGCCGTGGACCGCGATCTCGAGCGCCGCGATCCGCGCGATCGCGTCGACGGGCAGCGGGTGGCCGCCCACGTCGACGTACGGCCGGTCCGCGTTCAGCCAGGCGCCGAGGAGCGCGCACGCCTTGACCTGGAGCGACTGCACCCGGGCCTTGACGGGGGTGGGGGCGGCACTGCTGAGGCCGACGGCGCCGTCGGCCGCCTCGGAGAAGGCGTCGAGGGCGTCCTCCATGTGGGCCAGCAGGTCGGCCAGACTCCAGCCGGCACAGGGCGTCGGCCGGTCGACATCGGCGCAGGTGATGGTGCCGAGGGCGCCGCTCGTGTAGTCGAGGGCGCGCTGCATCAGGTCGAGACCTGCGACCATCCCGTCCGGCGCGGTGGCGGCGGACATCGAGCTCACCCCCGGCTCACGCCGGGACGTAGTCGGCGGGCAGCCGTGGCGGCAGCCCGAACCGCGCGAACAGCCGGGCGTCGAAGAACGCCGTGACGTGCTCGACCCGCAGGTCCTCGCCCGCGCCCGTCAACTGCAGGACCTGCAGGTGGAAGGGCTCGAAGTGCCCGTCGGGCTGGCGCATGTAGAGCCCGAAGGCCGGCTGGCCGTTGGCGACCGTCTCGAGCATCGGCATGTCGTTGCACCCGCCCGGGCACTTGGTGCCGACGAGCTCGCCGATGGCGGCGGCGCCCTGGTAGTGGTTGAGGAAGGGCGGCATGTCCCACGTGGCGTCGTACTTGAGGAGCTGGACGATCTGGTCGATGTCCTTGCGCCAGAACGCCTGCAGGTAGGCGTCCAGCAGGGTGCGCTGGGCCTGGTCGAGGTCGGGCTCCACCGTGTCGGGCGACAGCCCCCGCTCGGCGAGCTGGGCGTGGGCGCGCTGGAGGGCCGAGTTGACCGCCGCCGTCGTGGTGTCGAGCGCCTGGGCGGTCTCCGCCGCCGACCAGCGCAGCACGTCGCGCAGGATGAGGACCGCGCGCTGCCGCGCCGGCAGGTGCTGGAGCGCCGCGATGAAGGCGAGCCGGATCGTGTCGCGCTCGGCGACCTCGACCGCCGCGTCCGGGATCGGCTCCAGCCACGGCACCTCGTGGTCCTCGAGCAGCTCGTCGGACGGGGCGGAGTCGGCCGTGCCGAGCCCGGTGGGCAGCGGCCGGCGCGGCTTGGCCTCGAGGTTGGTCAGGCACACGTTGGTGGCGATCTTGTAGAGCCAGGTGCGCACCGAGCTGCGACCCTGGAAGCTCGCCGAGGCCTTCCAGGCCCGTAGGAAGGTCTCCTGGACCAGGTCCTCGGCCTCGTGCACCGAGCCGCTCATCCGGTAGCAGTGCGCCATCAGCTCGCGCTGGTAGCGCCCGGTCAGGGTGTCGAAGTCGGCGAGCTCGTCACTCACCTGTGCTGTCGTGTCGGTCTCGGTCACCGTGGTTCCCATCGCTGCCCCCGTGGTCTCGCCAGTCTGCCTGATGGGGTGACCGGGGTCGATCGGAAAACTCATCGCTGGGGGCTGCAGGAATAACCGGTCGACCGGTTGTTCCTGCACTTGACGGGCATTTCTGTCACTTGTCGGGCGTTGCAATGGCCGTCAAGTGACAGTTTCGCCGGTCGACCGGCGATTCCTGCACCGCGCCAGCACCCGCTCAGCAGCGGGGACGGCGAGGGCGCGGTCGGCGGGCACGAGTCCGATCCGGGTACGCCGGTCGAGCAGGTCGGCGACGTCGGCGGCACCCTCGTGGGTGACACCGAAGAACAGCTCGGCCGCCACGGTGGGGATGCCCTCGGCGAGCGGGGCGAGCAGGTCGGCCTCGGTCCAGCCGCTGGCCGCGCGGGCGGCGGCGAGGACGAGGTCCGCGTCCGCGCCGTACCTCCGGACCAGGCGGGCGGTCCCCGGGTGGTCGGCCTGCGCCGCGCGGTCGGCGAGCGCGGCACGGGGGGCGGCACCGGCGAGCGGGAGGGTCGCGGTGAGGCACGGCCCGGCGGGGAGGCCGGCGTGGGCGACCGCCGCGTCGACGGCGTCCTCCGCCATCCGGCGGTAGGTCGTGAGCTTGCCGCCGACGATGGTCACCACGCCGGTGGGCGAGGTGAGCACGGCGTGCTTGCGGGACAGGTCGGCGGTCGAGTCGCCCTCGCCGGGGCCGCTGTCGAGCAGCGGCCGCAGCCCGGCGAAGGCGCCGACCACGTCGGCGCGTCGCAGGGGCCGGGCGAACGACGCGGCGACGACGTCGAGCAGGAAGCCGATCTCGACCTCGGTGGGCTCCGCCACGTCGGGCACCGGGCCGTCGGCGGGCTCGTCGGTGAGGCCGACGTAGAACTGGCCGTCGGGCTGGGGGAGGACGAGGACGAAGCGGTTGGTCTCGCCCGGGATCGGCGCGAAGACCGCGACGTCGAGCCCGGGCAGGGTCTCGGCCCGCAGCACCAGATGGGTGCCGCGCGAGGGGCGGAGCCGGACGTCGTCGACCAGGTCGCCGGCCCAGACGCCGGTCGCGTTGACCACGGTCCGGGTGGCGACGGTGGCCGTGGCGCCGGTGAGCTCGTCGCGCAGGCGCACCTCACGGCCGGTCGCGGCGACGACCCGGGCGTGGGTGCGCACGTGGGCGCCGTGCTCGGCCGCGGTCCGGGCGATGGTGGTGACCAGCCGGGCGTCGTCCTCGAGCTGGCCGTCCCAGCCGAGGTAGGCGCCGCGCAGGCCGTCGGTGCGCAGCGGTGGCGCGATCCGTCGGGTCTCGGCAGCGCTGAGCCGCCGCGGGCGGGGGAGGGTGTCGCCGCTCGTGCCGGCGGCACGGCGGAGCAGGTCGCCGCCCAGGAAGCCCGCGCCGGCGAGGGTGCCCATCGGGCGGCTGACGCCGGCGGACAGCGGGATGATCGACGGCAGCGGCCGAGTGAGGTGCGGCGCCGTGGTCTCCATCAGGATGCCGCGCTCGACCGCGCTCTCGTGGGCGATGCCGACCTGGCCGGAGGCGAGATAGCGCAGCCCGCCGTGCACGAGCTTCGAGGAGAAGCGGGACGTGCCGAAGGCCAGGTCGTGGGCGTCGACGGACAGGACGGAGAGGCCGCGGGCGGCGGCGTCGAGGGCCACGCCCGCGCCGGTCACGCCGAGGCCGATGACGACGACATCCACGTGGGTGGGGACGCCGGCGAGGCCCGGGGTGATCCGGGTGGAGGGGGCGGTCATGGCGTGAGGCTCCGGGAGACGAGGGCGTGCAGCTCGTCGTCGAGCGCGGGCTGGTCGACCGCGTCGTCGACCATGGTGTGGGCGGACAGGACGAACCCGTGTGCGGCGAGAACCAGACCGCGGGCGATGGTCTGCGGGTCGCCGTCGGTGATCCTCCCGGCCTCCTGGCCGGTGGCGATCGCGGCGCCGAGCACCTGGAGGATCAGCTCCTGCGACCGGCCGCGCCGGGACAGCAGATAGGGGAGGATCAGCTCCGGGTCGAGCTCGACGATCCGGGTGAACAGCTCGTTCTCGCGCAGGGCTCCGACGGTCGCGACCACGGCGTCGGCGATCGCGTCGGGCGTGGGGGCCGCGGAGACGTCGACCCGATCGGCGACGAGGACACCCCACTCGCGGGTCATCAGGTCCCCCAGCAGCGCGGGCATGTCGGACCAGGCGCGGTAGATCGTCATCCGCGAGACACCTGCTCGCCGGGCGACCTCGGTGAGGGTGGTGCGCCGCCAGCCGACGTCGAGGATGCACTCCCGCGCGGCATCGAGATAGCCGTCCCGAGGGCTGCCGTCGGATTCACTGTTGTGACGATGTGACGTCATGTGTCACACTGTAACACATGACCATCGATCGTCCCTCCGTCCTCCAGCCCGAGATGCCGCCCACGCGCTGGGGCGACCCGGCCCGCGCGGCCGGCCTTCCGGAGGGGGTCCGCGACCTGGTCGGTCTGGTCTTCCCGATCCGGGACACTCCGGCCCGTGACGACGTGACCCTCCCCGTGCCGCGTCTCGCGGCCGACGACCTCGTCGGCCTGCGCGCGATCGTCGGCGACGAGCACGTCGTCCTCGACGATGCACTGCGCCGCGGGCGCACCCGCGGAAAGTCGACCCCCGACCTGCTCCGCCAGCGCTCCGGCGACCTGGCCGACGCGCCCGACGTCGTCGTCCGGCCGGCGGGTCACGACGAGGTGGCGGCCGTGCTCGCCTACGCGGCCGAGCGCCGCATCGCCGTCGTCCCCTTCGGCGGTGGCACGGCGGTCACGGGCGGGCTGGTCGCCGAGACCGAGGGCACCGACCTGGCCGGGGTCCTCTCCCTGGACCTCGGCCGGATGCGCGGCCTGCTCGCGCTCGACCCGGTCTCGTCGACCGCGACGCTGGAGCCCGGTCTCCGCGGGCCCGAGGCCGAGGCGCTGCTCGCCGAGCACGGCCTGATGCTGGGCCACTTCCCGCAGTCGTTCGAGTACGCCACGATCGGCGGCTTCGCCGCGACCCGGTCGAGTGGTCAGTCGAGCGCCGGCTACGGACGCTTCGACGCGATGGTGGTCGGCCTGCGGGTCGCGACCCCGGTCGGCGAGGTCCGCCTCGGCAGCGCGCCGGCCAACGCGTCCGGTCCCGACCTGCGCGAGCTCTTCCTCGGCTCCGAGGGCGCCTTCGGCGTCATCACCGAGGTCACCGTCCGGGTCCGCCCGCTGCCGGAGGTCAAGGAGTACGAGGGCTGGCGCTGGGCGAGCTTCGCCGACGGGGCCGAGGCGATGCGCTCGCTCGCCCAGTCCGACCTGCTGCCGACCGTGATCCGGCTCTCCGACGAGAACGAGACCGCGATCAACCTCGCCGACCCGGAGGCGATCGGCGGCGAGGGCGACGATGGGGCGCGAGGCTGCCAGATGATCGTCGGCTACGAGGGCACCCCGGCGGCGGTCGCCGCCAAGCGGGCCGCCGTCACCGCGGCACTGACCGCGCTCGGCGGCACCGCACAGGGCTCCGGTCCGGGCGAGGCGTGGGCGCACGGCCGGTTCGACGCGCCCTACCTGCGCGACAGCCTGCTCGACGTCGGCGTTCTCGTCGAGACGCTCGAGACGGCGACCTTCTGGAGCAACCGCGAGAACCTCTACGCCCGGGTCAGGACCGCGCTCGAGGAGAGCCTCGGGGCGGGCACGATGGTGCTCTGCCACATCTCGCACGTCTACCCGACCGGCTGCTCGCTCTACTTCACCGTCGCGGCCCCGGGCGGCGAGGACCCGCTCGCCACCTGGCTCCCGGCCAAGGCCGCGGCCAGCGAGGCGATCGTCGCCGCCGGTGCCGCGATCACCCATCACCACGCGGTCGGCACCGACCACAAGCCCTATCTCACCGCCGAGATCGGCACGACCGGCGTCGAGGTCCTCCGCGCTGTGAAGCGGGCCGTCGACCCGGCCGGCATCCTCAACCCCGGAGTGCTGATCCCGTGAGTGCAAGGCCGCGGGCGTTCGCCTTCCTCGTCAACCCCGCCTCCGGAGGCGGCGCGGCACCGCAGGTCGTCGTGCCGCTGGCGCGGGCGCTGCGCGAGGCGGGCGCCGCGGTCGAGGTCACCTACACGACCTCGGTGGCGGAGACGCCGGCCCTCGTCGCGGACGCCGTCGCCCGGGACGCGGTCGTGGTGTCCGTGGGCGGCGACGGGATGCTCTCCTCGGTCGCGGGCTCGGTCGCCGAGCGCGGCGGAGTGCTCGCCGTCGTGCCCGCCGGGCGCGGCAACGACTTCGCCCGGATGCTCGCGGTGCCCACCGCGACCGGCGCCCAGGCACGCCTCCTGCTGGACGGCGAGCCCCGGCCGATCGACCTGCTCCGGGCCACGCAGCCGGGCCCGGCCGGCCCGGCGTCGTACGTCGTGGCGGGGTCGGTGTACGCCGGGGTCGACGCGCGCGCCGCCGCGATCGTGGACCGGTCGCACTGGCTGCCGTCGCGGCTGCAGTACCCGGTCGCCGCGGTCCGTGCCCTGGCGACCTACCGTCCCGCCGAGTGCACCCTCGAGGTCGACGGCGTGCGCACCACCCACCAGGCCGCGACCGTCGTGATCGCGAACTCCCGCTTCTACGGCAAGGGCATGGCGATCGCTCCGGGCGCGGCCGTCGACGACGGCCTGCTCGACGTGATCGTCATCGAGGCGGCGTCCCGCAGCGGCCTGATCCGCTCCCTCCCGAAGGTGTACGACGGCAGCCACGTCGCCCTGGACGAGGTGACGGTGCTGACCGGCCGGCGGGTCAGCCTCTCGGGCCGCCACCGGGGAGGTGCCGCGGTGCCGGTGGGCGCCGACGGTGAGGCGCTCGGCGCGCTGCCGGCCGACGCGGCCGACCCGCTCACCGTCGAGCTGCTCCCCGGCGCCGTGCGCATGCTGTTCTGAGCCCGCGCGAGGCTGCGCGCGGGTCGAGGAATACCGGGGCCCGTCCGCACCTTGTGTCTCCATCATTTCAAGTTTGAAATAACGGAGCGACCATGACGACCTGCCCCACCCGCGCCCGCCACGCGCACCCCGTCGGCGACCTCCCCACGACCTCCGGCGCGGCCGTGGTGCTCGGGCCCGCGGCGGTGCGGACCCGGGTCGTCGTGCCGCTGCGCTTCCCCGACGGCTACGAGACGACCGCCGACGTGCTGACCTTCGACGGCCTCGTCGACGGCCGGGAGCATCTGCTGCTGGGGCTCGGCGCCTGGCGGACGCGCCTCGACGACGTCGCCGACCGTGCCCGCGGCGGTACGCCGCCCCTGGTCCGCCCCCACAGCGAGTGCCTGACCGGCGACGTGTTCGGGTCCCAGCGCTGCGACTGCGGGCCGCAGCTGCGCGAGGCGGTGGAGCGGATCGCCGGCGAGGGCGGCTTCCTGCTCTACCTGCGCCAGGAGGGGCGCGGCATCGGCCTCTACGCCAAGCTCGACGCCTACGCCCTCCAGGACGCGGGCCTCGACACCTACGAGGCGAACCTGGCGCTCGGCCGCGGTGAGGACGAGCGCGACTACCAGGCCGCCGCGCAGATGCTGCGCGCCGTCGGTGCCGACCGGATCCGCCTGCTCAGCAACAACCCGGACAAGGCCCGCCAGCTCGCGGCGTACGGCATCGGCGTCGGCGAGCGGGTCCCGACGGGGGTGCACCTGTCGCCCGCCAACGAGCGGTACCTCACCGCGAAGCGCGACCACACCGCGCACACCCTCGACCTCGACGGGCTGTCGGCATGAGTGGACAGGACCCGGGGTCGGAGCCGCGCTGGCTGGACGAGGAGGAGATGGCGGCCTGGCTGCCGCTGATCCGGGTCGTCCAGGAGCTCCCGCAGGCGATCGACCGGCGCCTGCGGGAGGAGGCCGGCATCACGCACACCTACTACGCGATGCTCGCCAACCTCGCCGCCGCCCCGGACCGGATGCTGACCATGGGCGAGCTCGCCCGGCTCACGACGACCAGCCCGTCCCGGCTGACGCACGCGGTGGCCGTGCTCGAGGAGCGGGGCTGGGTCACCAAGCGGAACTGCCCGAGCGACCGGCGCAGCCAGTACGCCGTCCTGACCGACGAGGGCCGGGCGCTGCTCGAGCGGATCGCCCCTGGCCACGTCGCCCAGGTGCGCGAGCTGGTCTTCGACCGGCTCACCCGCGAACAGGTGCGGGTCCTGGCCGACGTCGCCGCGGTGCTGGTCGGGCCTGCCGACGCGCTCGGCGAGGCCTGACGGTGCCTATCATCGGCTGATGCGTGGAGTGCCCAGCCCGTCGGTCGCGCCGGCCCTCGCCGTCGCCCTGATCGTCCTCGGTGGCGGCTGCGGCGGCCAGGGGCCCTCCGTAGCCACTGCCGATCCATCGCCGACCACGTCGGAATGCCTGCCCTACGCCCCGTGGAGCTGCGCGCTGTCGTCGGTGGCGGACTCCGAGTGGGGCGCGTCTCCGGAGGAAGCCGTCCGGATCGTCGTCGGCGACGAGGGTCGTGAGACCGAGATCCGCGGCGTCGACCTGAGCGGACCCGACCGGGCGCTGGTCGAGGTCGTGCTCGGGGAAGACGGAGGCACCTACGAGGTGGTGCGGGCGGACGGCCGCTGGGCGGCGGTGGGCGGTGCGGGGTGCGCGAGCGCCGTCGCCGGCCGGCACCTCTTCGGCGACCTGATGGATCGCCCCCAGAGTCCGGAGTGCTCCGCGGCGGCCGAGGAAGCGGCGGCAGCCGGTCGCGACTCGTACACCTGCGCGGAGATGGTCGGTCCGACGGCGCCCGGATGATCCTGATCAGGCGAACGACCAGACCAGGATCTCGGTCGGCACCGCGGCCGTCACGGCGTACGACGGCCCGTCGGTCACGCACAGCGCATCGCCGGCCGCCAGCGGCTCGGCCAGGGAGGACCGCAGCAGCGCGCCGGTCGTGAGGAAGGCATGGACCCGGGCGGCCACGGGGAGGGCGAGGGTCTCGCCGGCCTCGAGCCGGGCCACGTCGAGGGCCGCGCCCGCGATCCCCACGGAGAGCGGGCCCCCGTCGCCGACCAGCCGCACGAGCCCGGCTCCCGGAGCGGCGGTGCCGGTGGCCCGGGCATAGGCGGGCGAGGTGTCCGGGTCGTCGGGGGTGAGCCAGACCTGGACGAAGCGGGCTGGCCCGTCGTCGCCCGCGACCTCCGTGTGCCGCACGCCCGTGCCTGCGGACAGCACGCCGCAGTCCCCGGCGGACAACGTCTCCGCGGACCCGTCGGCGCCGGTCCCGTCGCGGTGCACCACCGAGCCCGACACCACCCAGGTGACGATCTCCAGACCCGCGTGCGGGTGCTCCGCGAAGCCGGCGCCACGACCGAGCAGGTGGTCGTCGTGGCACACCATCGGGCCGAAGGACAGGCGGTCGGGGTCGAGGTGCGGGCCGAACGAGAATCCGTGCTGGCTCAGCCGCCCGGCCTCTCGCTCGACGAACCGCGCGGTTCCCCTGCGGATCTCGACGCTCACGTGTCAGATTGTGCCGGTGTCATGGGAGGCTGGTCCGATGGGGGACAGGTTGGGGGATCTGGCGAGCCGTCTTCCGGGGGAGTTCCGGTTCGGCACCAGCACGGCGTCGTACCAGATCGAGGGTGCGGTGACCGAGGACGGTCGGGGTCCGTCGGTGTGGGACACCTTCTGCGCGGAGCCGGGCCGGATCGTCGACGGGTCGAGTGGAGCGGTCGCGTGCGACCACTACCACCGCTGGTCCGAGGACATCGGGCTGATGCGCACCCTCGGCGCGTCCGGCTACCGCTTCTCGATCGCGTGGCCGCGGATCCAGCCCACCGGGTCCGGCGCCGTCAACCAGGCCGGGCTCGACTTCTACGACCGGCTCGTCGACGGCCTGCTCGAGGCCGGCATCTCGCCGATGGCCACGCTCTTCCACTGGGACCTCCCGCAGGCCCTGGAGGACGACGGCGGCTGGCTGAACCGCGCCACCGTCGACCGCTTCGCCGACTACGCCGCGCTCGTCGGCGAGCGCCTCGGCGACCGGGTGACCGACTGGGTGCCGGTCAACGAGCCGAACGTCGTGACCCTGATGGGGTACGCCGTCGCGATGCACGCGCCGGGCAAGGCGCTCATGTTCGACGCCCTTCCCGTGGGCCACCACCTGCTCGTCGCCCACGGCCGGGCGGCGATCGCGCTGCGCGCCGCGGGCGCCACCAGCGTCGGCTGCGCCAACAACCACGCGCCGATCTGGCCGGCCAGCGACGATCCCGCCGACGTCGGCGCCGCGAAGCTCTTCGACCTGCTGTGGAACGCCCACTACCTGGAGGGCATGCTGCTCGGCCGGTACTCCGACGACCTGATGATGCTGCTCGAGGGCCAGGTGCGCGAGGGCGACTTCGCGACCATGCGCCAGCCGCTCGACTTCTACGGGGTCAACTACTACAACCCGATGCGGATCGCGGCCGCCGACGAGACCGCGGAGCTGCCCTTCGAGTTCCGCGAGGTGCTCGGCTACCCGATGACCGACTTCGGCTGGCCGGTCGTGCCGGACGCACTGCGCGAGTGGCTGATCACCTTCCGCGCGCGCTTCCGTGCCGCCGTACCTCCCATCGTGATCACCGAGTCCGGCTGCTCCTACGACGTGGGGCCCGATGAGCACGGCGTGGTCGACGACCACCAGCGCATCGACTACCACGCGCTGCACCTGACGGCGGTCGCCGAGGCGATCGAGCGCGGCGTCGACGTGCGCGGCTACTACGCCTGGTCGCTCATCGACAACTTCGAGTGGGCCGAGGGCTACACGCAGCGGTTCGGCCTCGTGCACGTCGACTACGACACGCAGCGGCGCACGCCCAAGCGATCGTTCAACTGGTACGCCGCGCTGGTCGCCGAGCACGCGCGGCGCTCGGCCCAGACCTGAGCCCCGCCGTAACGTCATACGTCCTGGGGGCTCAAGCCCACGGAACGTATGACGCTAGGACGGGACACCGGCCAGGACGCCGGCCACCGAGCGGTGCAGCTCGCCGGCCCGGCTCGCGGCCGCGGCACTGCGCTCGCCCTCGTCGCGCACCGTCGCGGCCTGCTGGTCGATCTGCCGTCCGGTCGCGGCGAGGGTGCTGGTGCGGCCCTGGTCGAGCCCGCGGCGCTGGTGGAGGGCCGCGACGACCAGCCCGGTGCCCACGCAGCCGCCGAGCAGTCCGACGACCAGGAAGCCGCCGGACACCAGGCCCAGCAGGCAGCACACCGCCCCGAGGCCGAGGATGCCGACCCCGGCGGGCAGCAGCCGACGGTCGAGCGGGTGGCGGCGGTCGAACCCGGAGGTCACCCGCTGCTGCCAGCCGGCCTCGGCACCCGCGCGGTCGACGGTCAGCACCTCGCCGACCACCTCCACGGTCCGGGTGTTCGCGGCGGGTACGGCGGCCTGCTGCACCAGCTCGTCGCCGATCGCCCGGAGCACCGGGGCGAGTGCGCGGCGCGCGACGGCGTACCTGCCGTCGGTGACCGGCCGGGCCAGGTCGCGCAGCAGCAGGCTGAGGACGTCGCCCGCGCTCGCGTTCCACACCGCCGTCTCGGTCGCGACCCGCTCGTCGAGGAAGCCCATGTCGGCGCGGGCGGTGGCCATCCGGTCCAGGATCTCCGCCTCGCCGGGCGAGCCCTCGTCGATCAGCGAGCGCAGGCAGTCGGCCAGCGGATCCTCCGGAACTTCCGGTGACTCGGGCGACTCGGGCGACTCGGGCGCGGTGGCGGTGCCGGCCGAGGCGCCGGTGCTGAGCACCCGGTGCAGCACCTCCAGCTGGGCCGCGGCCCGCTCGGCGGGCAGCGCGCGGCGGTCGGCCGGCACCTGGCCCTCGAGCCACGCCGCGACCTCGTCGGGGCCGGCGCTGCCGGTGGCGGCGACCAGGCGGCCGAGCGCCTCGGCGAGGGCGTCGGTGAACGTACCCGGCAGGCGGCCCTCGGCGATCGCGAGCCAGGCCTGCCGCTGCGCCTGGGTGAGGACCACGGCGTCGGGCAGCACGCCGTCGCCGGGAGCGGGCGCCCAGCGGGGATCGCGGGTGAGGGCGCCGAGCAGGGTGAGCAGGAGGGCGGTCCGGCCGCGGTCCCGCAGCGCCGCCTCCTCGAGCAGCGGGCCGCCGGTGGCCTCCCCGCGGGCGGTGGCCGCGACCCCGCGCGCCGCGGCGGCCAGCCAATAGCCCGGTACGTCGCCCGGCTCGGCCGAGTCCCGCACGGCCGCCCCGCCGGTCGCCACCACGGTCGACACGACCTCGCGCGCGTAGCGCCGGCAGGCCGCCGCGTCGGCGTACTGCCCCAGCTCGGAGCGGATGTCCTCGTGCTCGACCAGGGCGACCAGGGCCCGGGTCAGTCGGTCGAGCTGGGCCTGGGTGTTGCCCTGCTGGGCGCGGATCTGCTCGGCCAGGCGGTTGCGCGCCCGCCGCTCCGCGTCGAGCTGGGCCTCGGCCTCCGCTATCCGCTGGTCCTGCTTCCAGTCCCCCCACGTACTACTCACCTGCGGTCCCTGCCCGGCACCCGGCCCGGGCAAACGCCCCGCGTACGCTCCCGACCATGCGCGCAGTCCAGGTCGTCACCCCCTCCGGTCCCGCCGACGTCGTCGTCCGGGAGGTGCCCGACCCGACACCCGGGCCCGACGACGTGCTGGTCGAGGTGCACACCGTCGGGGTGTCCTTCCCCGACCTGCTGCTCAGCCGCGGCCAGTACCAGCTGCGCCCGGAGCCGCCGTTCACACTCGGTGTCGACTACGCCGGCGTCGTGGTCTCGGGCCCCGGCTTCGAGCCCGGGCAGCGGGTCGTCGGTGTCGGCGGGTACGGCGGCGCCGCCGAGCTGGTCGCCGGCCCGCGGCACGCGACCTTCGCGCTCCCCGACGAGGTGAGCTTCGACGAGGCCGTCGCGCTGCCGATGAACTACCTCACCGCGCTGTTCGCCCTCGACGAGCGGGCCGGGCTCCGCCCCGACGAGACGGTCCTCGTCCACGGTGCCGCCGGCGGTGTCGGCACGGCGACGATCCAGGTCGCGAAGGGGCTCGGCGCCCGGAGCATCGCCGTGGTGAGCACCGAGGAGAAGGCGGCGTACGCGCGGGCGGCCGGTGCCGACGAGGCCGTCCTGTTCGCCGGCTTCAAGGACGCCGTCCACGGGCTCACCGGCGGCCGGGGCGTCGACGTCGTCCTCGATGTCGTCGGCGGCGACGCGTTCACCGACTCGCTGCGGGTCCTGGCGCCGCAGGGACGTCTCCTCGTCGTCGGCTTCGCCGCGGGCGCGGGCATCCCCGAGGTCAAGGTCAACCGGCTGCTGCTCAACAACATCGACGTCCGCGGTGTCGGCTGGGGCGCCTACGCCTTCGCCCGGCCCGACTACCTCCAGCAGCAGTGGGCGCAGCTGGTGCCGATGATCGCGTCCGGGGCCGTCAAGCCGCCGGTCGGCGAGGTCTACCCGATGGCCGAGTTCGGCCGCGCGCTGTCCGACATGGACGCCCGCGCGGCGCTCGGCAAGCTCGTCGTGCGCCTGCGGGACTGAACGACGCCATGCTGCGGCGACTCGTCGCCTACCTGTCCGGCTGGAGCAGCGGCGGCGCCGGCCGCGCGGCCGCGATCCTGGTCGTCGCCAACCTCGGCGCCGTCGTCGTGGCCTGGGCCGGCTGGGGGCTGTTCCTGCTCCCCGCGTTCTACGACGCCCGGGTGCTGCCGGCGATCGTGATGTGGACGTTCGCGGTGGTCGTCTCGATGACCCTGCTGTGGACGCTCGGCTTCTGGGGCACGGTCGCGACCCGGGGCGTCGGGCACGGCGAGCACCTGGCGGCGTACTCGCCCGGCACGGCGCTCGGGCTCGGCCTGCTCCGCTGGGCGCTGCAGATCGTGATGATCGGCGGCGTCTTCGCGGCCGCCGTGTTCGTGACCGTGGACGGCCGGTGGTGGCACCTGTTCGGTACCGCCGAGATCCGCTCCCTGCCGGCCAGGGTGGCCGCCATGCCGGTCCCGGACGACTGGGAGCTGACCGCGTCCGAGAAGGGCGACGACGGCGGCAACCATCACCCGAACATGCGTCACTGGCTGACCTACGACGTGCCGGCGGCCTACGGCTTCGCCGATCTCCGGGCGTGGCTGGCCTCGCCGGACTGGTCCGAGAGCCCGCGCGGGCCTTCCTTCGGCGCGATCCGGGTCGTGCGCTGCGACGCCGAACAGCAGGAGTGCCGGGCCCAGCTCGTCCCGCCGGCGGGGGCGGAGCCGGAGTACTTCGTGTACGTCCAGCGCAGCGACCCCTCGCCGTACGACCCCGAGGTGGCCGAGGTCGACGTCCAGGTCACCTATCGGCAGTACGTCGAGCCGGACTGGGAGGTCGATGCCGAGGTGGTGGCGCGGTCCCGGTCGATGCCCGTCCCCGCGGACTGGATCCGGTACGACGAGGGCGCCTCCGACAGCGACAGCGGGGAGTCGTTCAGCCGCTCCTTCGGCGTACCCGAGTCGTTCACCCCGGCCGACCTCGAGGCATGGCTGACCGGCCCGGGCTTCACCGCCCCCGTCGCCGGGGAGCCGTTCGGTGCGATCACCCTGGACGAGTGCCGCTCCTACGACGGCGGCCGGCACCGCTGCGACGCGACCGTCGACGCCAGCTGGTACACCGACGCGTACGCCATGGAGCGCGCCTCGGCCTGGGTCGAGGCCACCCTGGACACGACCGACCACACGGTGCGGGTCTCGTTCCGGCGCGCCGACCGGTCCTGAGCCCCATCGAGGCGACCGGTGCCGAGTCGGAGCTCGGCGGCTCGTTCAGCGCGGGCCGACCGGTAGCCAGCGCGGCACTCGGGCCCGGTAGTCGGTGTACGCCTCGCCGAAGTTGCGCTCCATCGCGGCCTCCTCCGCCGGGATCTGGAGCCGGTCGATGAGGACGACGAACGCCGCGACGGGGAGCGGGGTCAGCCAGCCGCCGCGCCGGACGGCGTGTGCGGTGAGCAGGCCCGCCATCCCGACGTACATCGGGTTCCGGGTCACCCCGAAGACCCCGCCCGTCACCATGGTCGACGCCTGGGCGGGATCGAGGGGGTTCACCGTCGTGTGGTGACGGCGGAAGGCCGCCATGGCGCCGGCGTCCAGCCCGAGCGACGCGGCGGCGATCGCCGCCGCAGCGATCCTCCGCGGCCGTCCGGCCGGCCGCTCGGGAGCCAGCAGGTGCTGGGCGACCCCAGCGGCCAGGGCGAACACGGGTGGCGGTACGACGGGCACGTGCCGAGCCTCGCAGCCGCACGCCGCCGAGGCAATGGTCGGCCCGGACCCGCCGGGATCCGTTCGCTCAGAACGCGTTCTCAGGGGCGGACCAGGTCGACCGTCCACCACAGCTGGCGTCCCGCCGCGTGCACGCCCAGCCCGGCCAGCCGGAACCTGCAGCCGAGCAGCACGGCGCGATGCGGCGGGCTCGCCAGCCACCGCTTCACGGCGCCGCGGGCACTCATCGGCCCCATGGCCACCACCTCGCCGACGCGGGAGGCGTCGCCGTACCCCGCGGCCGCGATGCGCTCGCGCAGGCTGGCCTCGCCCGGCACCTGATGGGAGAGGGTGCGCCCGGCGGCCATCGCCGCGGAGTGGGCGAGCGCCGTCCCGTGGAGACCGTCCACGGGACGCAGCGGCCGACAGCCGGCCTTGCGCCGCACGCCGTTGACCCGGCCGAGCAGTCGCACCTCGATCCGGGCGGTGTCCACCGCCGGCGGCGTGCCGGCAGCCGTGGCCCGGTCGTGGGTCGACGGGTGAGCGGCGACCCACGGCGCCGGGAGCAGCGTCAGCAGGGTCGCCGCGACGGTCAGGAGCAGGGAGGCCGCGCGCACGCAGAGCATCATGGCGGGGATCGGGCCCGCGCGTCAGCGGCGTCCGAAGTCCTGGGTCCACCACAGCCGGGGACCGTGCCGGACCACGCCCACCCCGATCTCGCGCAGGCCGCAGTCGAGGATGTTCGCGCGATGGCTCGGGCTGTCCATCCAGGCCCGCATCACCGCCCCCGGCGTGGGGTAGCCGGTCGCGATGTTCTCGGCGAGCCGGCGCCAGTCGTCGTACCCGGCCGCGGCGGCCCGCTGCCCGAGCGTCGGCTCGCCGGGGAGGTAGTGCGCCATGGTCCCTGCCGTCGCCATGCTCACGCTGTGCCCCCGGGCCGCGCGCCGCAGCTTGCGGTGCAGGCGCACCGGGCCGCAGCCGGCGTCGGCGCGGTGCCGGTTCACCAGCCTGATCACCCGCTGCTCGAGGGTCGGTGCGAGCAGGAGGTCCTCGCCTCCGGCGGGGGAGGCGGTGGCGGGTGCCGGCGGCGGCGACGTCAGGACGACGAGGACGGTCAGGAGTGCCGTCAGGAGGGTCCGGGAGCAGCGGCGCAGCATGTCCCCGATCGTGGTGTCCGGAGGGTCCTGCCCGCGTCGGTGCACCGGCTCGGGTCGGCTAGTCCCGAAGGGCTAGCAAAATCGCGCGATCGTCCGCTCCGTCGCTGTCGCGGCAGGGACCGCGGGAGAGCTCAGCGCACACCGAAGTCCTGGGTCCACCACAGCTGGTCGTCCTGGAGCACGACGCCGACCCCGAGGTCGCGCAGCCGGCAGTTGAGGATGTTCTTGCGGTGGCTGGGGCTGTTCATCCACGCGGTCGTCACGGCCTCAGGCGAGCTGAACCCCCGCGCGATGTTCTCCGCCACCAGCGTCCAGCCGCGGTAGCCGGCCCGCGAGATCCGGGTCGAGAACTTCGCCTCGCCGGGCAGCTGGTGCGACATCACGCCCGCGACCGCCATCGCCACGGTGTGCCGCCGTGCCGCCTTGCGCAGCTTCTTCGAGAACTTCAGCGGCCGGCAGCCGTGGTGGGTGCGCTCGGCGTTGGTCAGCTCGAGGATCCGGTCCTCCATGGCGCGCTGCACCAGCTTGCGGGCCGGGACGACGTCCGGCGACGCCGGTCGCAGCACAGCCGCCGGCGCCGTACCGACGCTCGCTCCGGCCGACAGCGGCGCGAGCAGCGCCAGCCCGAGCGCGAGGCACCCCACCATTCCGAGTAGGCGGATCATGGACCACCGATCGGTGACCCGGGTGTGCGGTCTGAGCATCGTCCCGGAAAATCAGGACGATGGTCCCGGCAGACGGGCTTGGCCCCCACTGCGTAGGCTCGGTGCGTGAGCATCCTCGATGACGCCCGGCCGGGCATGGACCTCGGCATCCGTCCCCAGGACGACCTCTTCGGCCACGTCAACGGCACCTGGCTGACCGAGACGGAGATCCCGTCCGACCGCTCCAGCTGGGGCCCGTTCGTCCAGCTCGCCGACCAGGCCGAGGAGGACGTGCGGGTGATCATCACCGAGCTGGCCGCGGCCAGCGACGGGGGCGGCGGCGACGCCGACGCCCGCAAGATCGCCGACCTCTTCAACTCCTTCATGGACACCGACCGTGTGGAGGCCGCCGGGATCGCTCCGGCACAGCCGCTCATCGACGCGGTCGCCGGTCTGCGCGACGTCCGCGACCTGGCCGCCTTCCTCGGCGAGTTCGAGCGGATCGGCGGCTACGGCCTCTTCGGCTCCTATGTCGACACCGACGACCGCCAGTCCGACCGCTACCTCTTCCACATCGTGCAGGGCGGGCTCGGCCTGCCCGACGAGTCGTACTACCGCGACGACAAGTTCGCCGAGATCCGCGAGGCCTACGTCGGGTACCTCACCCGCCTGCTCACGCTCGGCGGCCACGCCGACCCCGCGGGCGCGGCGCAGCGGATCCTCGAGCTCGACACCGACCTGGCCAAGGGGCACTGGGAGCGCGCGGAGACCCGGGACGTCCAGAAGACCTACAACCTGCTGAGCGCCGCCGAGCTCACGGCGCTGTGCCCGGCCTTCGACTGGGACGCCTACATCACCAACCTCGGCGGCCGTCTCGACGGGGAGCACGCCACGATCGCCGAGGTCGTGGTGCGCCAGCCGTCGTACCTCCAGCACCTGTCCGGAGTCCTCGAGGCGACGCCGGTCGAGATCTGGCGCGACTGGTTCCTGTCCCGCGTGCTGCGCTCCGCGGCGCCGTACCTCACCGACGAGCTGGTGCAGACCAACTTCGACTTCTACGGCCGCACCCTGTCCGGTACGCCGGAGCTGCGGGCCCGCTGGAAGCGCGCGGTGTCCTTCGTCGAGGGTGCGATGGGCGAGGCGGTCGGCCGGGAGTACGTCGCGCGGCACTTCCCGCCGACGTCCAAGGCGATGATGGACGAGCTGGTCGCCAACCTGCTCGCCGCCTACCGCCAGTCGATCAGCCGGCTCGACTGGATGACCGACGAGACCAAGGAGCGGGCCTACGAGAAGCTCGCGACCTTCCGGCCCAAGATCGGCTACCCGGAGCGCTTCCGCGACTACAGCGCGCTGGTCGTCGTACCGGACGACCTGGTGGCCAACGCCCAGGCCGCGGCCGGCTTCGAGACCGACCGCCAGCTCGCCAAGATCGGCGCGCCGGTCGACCGCGACGAGTGGTTCATGCTGCCGCAGACGGTCAACGCCTACTACAACCCCGGCACCAACGAGATCTGCTTCCCGGCGGGGATCCTGCAGAAGCCGTTCTTCAGTCCCGACGCGCTCCCGGCCGAGAACTACGGCGGCATCGGCGCGGTGATCGGGCACGAGGTCGGGCACGGGTTCGACGACCAGGGTGCGCAGTACGACGGCGAGGGCAACCTCAACGACTGGTGGACCGCCGACGACAAGGCCGCCTTCGAGGTGAAGTCGAAGGCCCTGATCGCCCAGTACGACGGGTTCTCGCCCCGCAACCTGCCCGGCGAGCACGTCAACGGTGCGCTCACCGTCGGCGAGAACATCGGCGACCTCGGTGGACTGACCATCGCGCACACCGCCTTCCAGATCGCCGTGCGCTCGGGGGGCGGCGCGGCCACGGAGGAGGACCGCAGGACCCTGTTCCTCAACTGGGCCTACGTCTGGCGCACCAAGCGACGCCTCGAACAGGAGCAGCAGTACCTCACCATCGACCCGCACAGCCCGCCGGAGTTCCGCGCCAACATCGTGCGCAACCTCGACGAGTTCCACGAGGTCTTCGGCACCGCCCCCGGCGACGGACTCTGGCTGGACCCGGCCGACCGGGTGCGGATCTGGTGAGCTCCGTGCCGCACGCCTTCGACCCCGCGGTCGTCGACGCGGTGCTCGCGCACATGAACGGCGACCATCTCGACGACAACCTGCTCATCGTCCGCGCCCACGGCGTCCCCGAGGCGACCGCCGCGTCGATGAGCGACGTGGACGGCGAGGCCGGCACGTGGACGGTGATCGGGCCCGAGGGGCCGCTCGGCGAGCGGCGGATCCTCTGGCCGGGCGGCCCGATCGCCGAGCGTGCGGAGATCCGCCGCGAGGTGGTCGCGCTGTACGACGCCGCGTGCGTCGCGCTCGGCGTGGAGCCGCGCCCGCACTGATCCGGGGAGGAATCACCGGTCGACCGGCGATTCCGTCACTTGACGGGCGTTGCAACGCCCGACAAGTGACAGAACAACCGGTCGACCGGTTGTTCCGACCGCGCGCAGCCGGCGCAGGCGCTTTCGGGATATCAGCCGATGAGGAACACGAACGGCTGGGTGCTCAGCGTGTTGCCGTTCGCGCTGTCGCGCAGGAAGGTGGCGACCGCGAACCCGTCGGCACAGTTCGTCTGGTTGGGCGAGCCGTAGGACTCGACCAGGGTGCTCCTGCCGTTCACCCCGGAGCCGGTGCCGTCGTTCGGGTAGTCGGGTGAGGCGACCAGCACGGCGTTCGCCATGGTGATGGGCGGGGCGCTGCCGCTCACCCGCAGACAGGCGATGCCGGTGGCCGGCCAGGAGACGCTGACCGACACGCCCGCCGGCGCCGATCGGAGGGTCGCCGGCCCGGGGCTGACGCCGGCGTAGCCGGAGATCGTGACATCGCCCAGCCCGGATCGCACCGCGGCCGAGAGGTCGGCGACGTCGAGCGACCCGTCGGCGACGTCGACGCCGGTGAGGGAGCCGTTCTTGATGTCCTTGGTGGTCACGGTGTTGTTCTTGATCTGCTTGCCGGTGATCATCGCGCCGGCGACCGCGCCGCTCGTGCCGGCGGTCAGGACGAGGCCCGTGGCCGCGACGATGGTGACGATCCCGGATCTGCTGATGAGTGCCATGACGGCTCCTGATCTGTCGCTGGTGTCGGATGGATGAGCGTGGCCGGCGGGCCCTCAGGTGGCGTCGACCATGAGTCGCAGCAGCTGCTCGCTGATCGCGACCAGCTCGTCCTCGCTCATGCCGGTGCCCTGTGCGAGGTTGAGCGTGTAGACCACGTCGCCGACGAGCACGCCACCGCCGACCTGGAGGTTCGCGCCGCCCGCGACGGTGCCGATGTCGACGTACGCCGCGTCCCCGAGGCCGTCGATGTCGTGCCGGACCGGCTCGTCCATCGCACCCTGCGAGCCGGACTGGTAGGCCTCATAGCCGCCCCCCGCCGCGACGTCGACCGCCCCGAGTGAGCCGCTGAGGGCGCGCGGATCCTCCTGGTCGAACTCACAGCCGTCGAACGGGCCGGTGCTCGTGGTCACCGCGGCCCCCACCGCCGCGGTGAGCTGGTCGGCACTCACCAGGTCGCAGAAGACCGGCAGGGTGACCTCGTCGCCGGGGTCCCCGTCGGTCCTGCCGGTGCCGTCCGTGCCGTCCGTTCCGGTTGCTGTGGACGCTGCCGGGGCCGGGTCCGACGACGTACCCCCGTCGTCGCCGCACCCGGCCGCCAGCACCACCACGAGCAGCAGGCCGCCGATCGTCCGTCCCCGTACCCGCATCTGCGCTCCTTCGTGTCTCGCGGCGGCCGACTCTGCCGGACGGAGGTGGAGCGCGTCGGTAGGGATCCGTCGTAATTCGAGAACGGGTCCGCCGGTCGCGGGTCCGTGGGAGCGTTCGGAGCATGGACCGCGACCGTCTCCTCGCCGACATGCTGGGGCATCTGGCCGGCGGGACGGCCCGGACCGCGCGGGAGCGGGCACTGACCGCGGCGGACCAGGGCGACGCGGCGGCGTACGGCATCGCCGCGCTGGCGGACTTCTGGCTCGGCGACTTCGCCGACGCCACTCGGCATGCGACGAGCGGCCTGGTCGCGGCAGCCGCCGCCGACGACCGGGCGCGGGGGCTGTGCCTGGCCGCCGCGGCGCTTGCCGCGGGCGGGGACCTGGAGGCGTCCGGCCCGGACGGGACGGTGCTGCGCGAGCTGCTCGTCGCGGCCGACGATCCGGCGTCCCGCTGGTGGTCGGCGGTGCGGTACGTCGCGACCGAGGCCGCTCTCGTCGGCGCCCGGATCCGCGACGCCGCGGAGATCGACGCAACCGGTCCGCCGGCCGGCAGGGCCTGGGCCGGCCACCCGTTCGCCACCCTGATGTGGGTCTGCCAGGCCCGGATCGCCGCCTTCTCCGGCCGGATCGAGCATGCCGACGAGCTGCTCGGGGCGGTGCGGTCCTCGGTCGTCGCGGGCAGCCGTCTCGAGCCGGTGGTCGAGGCGGTGGTGGTCCTCGTGCGCGGCAACGCGGGCGACGAGGAGGGCGTCCGGGTGGCGGGAGCGATCGCCGCGCACGTGCCCGCCGAGCCCCGTGACTTCGTCGACCGTGGTGCGCTGCTGCTGCTCTCCTACGGGGCGATCGCGCTCTACGACGTGGCCGGCGCCGCTGCGCTGGCCTTCCGCGCCGGCGCCGACGAGGCGCTGAGCCGGTGCACCCTGATCGACCGAGCGATCTGCTTCGAGATGTTCCTGCACGCCGCGCTGCTCGAGGGGGACCGCGACGCCGTCGAGGCGTGGCTCGCCGCGCTCGCGGAGCTCGCCGCCCACCCGATCACCGAGCCGACGGTCCAGCGGGCCCGGGCCCGGGTGGCGATCGCGGGCGGCGACACCGGGACGGCGATCGAGCTGCTCACCCCCAGCATCGCGCGCTGCGTCGCCGAGGAGCGTGGGGTGGAGGCCGGTGAGGGGCAGATCCTGCTCGCCCGGGCCCGGATCCTCGACGCCGACCTCGGCACCGCCTCCCGCAGCCTGCGTACCCTCGTCGCCGCGAGCGACCGCGTCGGCTTCGGGGCTATCCGTCGGGCGGCCGGCGCCGCCCTCGCCGCGTCCGGCCGCCGGCTGCCGCCGGTCGCCGGGGCCGGCTGGGACGGGCTGTCCGCGCGGGAGGCGGACGTGGCCCGCGCGGTGCTCGCCGGCCAGGAGGTCGAGGAGATCGCGGCCGCGCTCTTCCTGTCCCCGCGCACCGTGCGCGCCCACCTGTCGCGGGTGCTCTGCGCCTTCGGCGTCGCCACCCGGGTCGGCCTCCTCGCCGCGGTGGGCGACGGAGCCGGCCGGTCCGGTGGCCCGGGCATGGGTGCACCTGCCCTCAGCCCGCGCCAGGCCGAGGTCGCCGCCCTCGTCGCCGCCGGTCGCACCAACCAGCAGATCGCCGGGGAGCTGGGCATCTCGGTCAAGGGCGTGGAGAAGCACGTCGGCGACGTCCTGCTGCGCTGGGACGCCGGGTCGCGGTTCGAGCTGGCCCGGATCTGGTGGTCCGTCGCCTGACCGGCGCCCGCGACCTCATGGCGCCGTGACCTAGCAGTGGCGCCCAGATCCTGCCGCGACGAAGCGGCCTGCAGGGTGGCGCACCGTCCGGCGCGGAGGCCTGGCGTAGGGAACCACCTGCGAACCAATGGCCGGCAGCGTGGCGTCCCGCGCGGCGCGGAGGCCTGGCGTAGGGAACCGCTTGTGAAGAAGTGGCCGGCAGCGTGGCGCACCGCCCGGCGCGGAGCCCTGGCGTAGGGAACCGCCTGTGAAGAAGTGGCCGGCAGCGTGGCGTCCCGCGCGGAGCGCATCGGGGATTGCCCGCGGGGCGAGCGCAGCGAGTCCCGTGCGGCGTCCCCGATAGGACGACACGCTCGGCCCAACAAAAAAGGTGCAACCGCAGGCGTCTCGGGTCACCTGCGGTTGCGTGAGCGAGCGTAGGGGACCGTCGCGGGGCGTGTCAGCGAAATGCCGGAAATCAGAGCAGCGACAGCTGCCGCAACTCGGTCACGGTCGCGATGGCCTCGAAGTCGGCGTCCCTGTGGAGCAGCGGGACGTCGTGCCGGATGGCGATGGCGGCGATCAGGCAGTCGACCGTCGAGTGCACCGTGCGTCCGGTGCGGCGCACGGCGCGGAAGATGGCCGCCGCGGCCCGGAAGTCGAGGTCGGCCTCGATGGAGAGATCCACGGCGGAGCCGAGGATCCGCTCGATCCGGCGTACGGCCAGCTCGTCGGTCGGCCCCATCGACAGCTCCATGGCGATCGGCTCGGACGTCGCCACCTCCTCTCGCCGGATCAGGTCACGTAGCGGCTCGTTCCCCGGATCGCCGGGGCGGCGGAAGTAGTCGATCCAGGCCGAACTGTCGACGAGGGTCACCACGTCTCGACCGGATCGTTGCGAATCTCGTCGAGATCGCCGTCCCAGCCCATGCCTTCGTAGCTGAGGATCTCCTCGGGCGTGAGCTTGGGTCCCGCTGCTCGGCGCAGTGCGAGGTCGACCGCCTCGCGCTTGGTCCTCAGGCCGTACTTCTTCATGACACGGGCGATCAACTCGTCGTCGATCTCGATGTTGGTGCGTGTCATACACATACGATACACCTCCGATCGGGGTGGTGCCGACCGTAGCCGCGGGGCCCGACGCCACGCTCCTGCTCGCCGCGGTCCTGTGGACAACCTCGGCGCAGAGGGTCGCCTGTGGATGCGCGGGCGGCCGTGTCGGGCGACGCTGGTAGACACGAGCCATGGACACCCGGGCCCTCACCGACGCCGCCGTCCGCGACCGCGCGGAGCAGCACCTCCGTGCCCTCGTGGGCAGCCCCGACGCGACCCTGTACGACGACCAGTGGGCCGCCATCGCCGCGCTGGTCGTCGACCGGCGCCGTGCCCTCGTCGTCCAGCGCACCGGGTGGGGCAAGTCGGCGGTCTACTTCGTGGCCACGTTGCTGCTGCGCGAGCAGGGCAGCGGTCCGACGGTCATCATCTCGCCGCTGCTGGCCCTGATGCGCAACCAGATCGCGGCGGCCGAGCGGGCCGGGATCCGCGCGGTGACGGTCAACTCGACCAACATGGAGCAGTGGGACGAGGTGCACCGCTCCATCGCGGCGGGCGAGGTCGACGTCCTCCTGGTCAGCCCCGAGCGCCTCAACAACCCCGGTTTCCGCGACGAGGTGCTGCCGCGGCTGGCCGCGACCTGCGGGCTCCTGGTCGTCGACGAGGCCCACTGCATCTCCGACTGGGGCCACGACTTCCGCCCCGACTACCGACGGATCCGCACCCTGCTGCGCGATCTGCCCGCCGGGATCCCGGTGCTCGCCACGACGGCCACCGCCAACCAGCGCGTCACCGACGACGTCGCCGAGCAATTGAGATCGGCCGAGCGTGTCTCCGACGACGAGAAAGCCAACGAGTTCCCGGAGGTCGTCTCTCGCCACGCTGCCGGCCCGGTGAGATCGGCCGAGCGTGTCTCCGACGACGAGAAAGCCAACGAGTTCCCGGAGGTCGTCTCTCGCCACGCTGCCGGCCCGGTGAGATCGGCCGAGCGTGTCTCCGACGACGAGAAAGCCAACGAGTTCCCGGAGGTCGTCTCTCGCCACGCTGCCGGCCCGGTGAGATCGGCCGAGCGTGTCTCCGGCGACGAGACCCTCGTGCTCCGCGGCACCCTCGACCGGGCGTCCCTGCGGCTGGGCGTGATCCGGCTGACGACTGCCGAGCAGCGGCTGGCCTGGCTGGCCGACCACCTGGCGGAGCAGCCGGGCAGTGGCATCGTCTACTGCCTGACGGTGGCCGCGACGCAGGAGGTGGCCGACTATCTCCGCTCGCGGGGCCACCGGGTGGCGGCCTACTCCGGCCAGACCGAGCAGACCGAGCGCCTCGCGCTCGAGCAGGCGCTCATCGACGGTGAGGTCAAGGCGCTGATCGCGACCAGCGCGCTCGGGATGGGCTTCGACGCGGCCCTGGGGTTCGTGGTCAACCTGGGTGCTCCCAACAGCCCGGTGGCCTACTACCAGCAGGTCGGCCGTGCCGGCCGCGGCGCGATCGACGATGCCACGGTGGTGCTGCTGCCCGCGATCGAGGACCGCGACATCTGGGCCTACTTCGCCTCGCTCGCCTTCCCGCGCGAGGAGTTGGTCCGCGAGACCCTCGCGGTGCTGGCCGAGGAGGGCCGGGCGCTGAGCACCGCCGCGCTCGAGCCCCGCGTCGACCTGTCGCGCAACCGGCTCGAGACCATGCTCAAGGTGCTCGACGTCGACGGCGCGGTGCGCCGGGTCAAGGGCGGCTGGGAGGCGACGGGGGAGCCGTGGGTCTACGACGCGGAGCGCTACGCCCGGGTCGCCGCGGCCCGCCAGGCCGAGCAGCAGGCGATGCTCGACTACCTCCGCAGCGACGAGTGCCGGATGCGCTATCTGCGGCGCGAGCTCGACGACCCGGAGGTGCTGGCCGACCCCGGGTGGCGGTGCGGGCGGTGCGACAACTGCGGTGGGCTCGGCCTGTCCGCGGAGGTCTCGGCCGCGGCGGTCGAGGAGGCCGCCGAGCGGATCGCCCGCCCGGGCGTGCCGATCGAGCCGCGCAAGCTGTGGCCGACCGGTCTGGCCGCGATCGGCGTCAGCCGGTCCGGACGCATCAAGCAGCCCGCGCAGGAGGGCCGGGCCATCGCCCGGCTCACGGACCTCGGCCACGGGGCGGCGCTGCGCGGGCTGTTCGCCGCGCCGGCGGACGCGCCCCCCGGGACGGCCCAGGACGGCCCGGTGCCCGACCCGCTCGCCCGGGCGATGGTCACCATGCTCCAGGACTGGCGGCCCGACGTCGACGCGATCGTGGTGGCCGAGTCGGAGCGCCGGCCCAGCCTCACCGCCGACCTGGCCGCGGGCCTGTCCCGCTTCCTCCAGGTGCCGATCGCCGGTCGGTGGGCCGTCGTCGACCCCTCGGTGGGCCCCGACCGCGGCGCCACCAACTCCGCCCAGCGGGTCGCCGCCGTGAGCCGGCGGTGCGCGCTCCGTCTCGACGACCCTGCCGCCGTGCGCGATGCCCGGGTGCTGCTCGTCGACGACCGCCTGGTCACCGGCTGGTCGCTCACCCTCGCCGCCGAGGCGCTCCACGAGGCAGGCGCGGCGGGCGTCGTCCCGCTCGTCCTCGGCATCGCGGGCTAGTCCCGCCGGCCACGCGAGCGGAGCACTGGTCCAGACCAGCCGGTCCGGCCGGGTGAGGTTGGGGGGTAAATGGCAGCGCGGGCCTGCCGGAGCCCGCCAGGCGCCGATAGACCTCTCCCCGTGGGTCTCCGACCCCACATCGCCGGGGGAGGAGAGGACCGAGGGCGGCGAGCCGAATCTCACCGAGGAAGTGCGATGCGTACTCACCACCCGGCCCGGCGCCTGCGCGCGCGACGGCCCCTCTCGATCGCCGCGGCGCTGGCCACCACCGCCGCGGCCCTGACCATCACGGGCTCGCTCGGCGCCCCCGCCGTCGCCGACCCGGTGTCGGCAGCGTCCGGCACCGCCCCCCTCCAGACCTGCACCGCCGCGCAGGTCCGCGCCTCCGAGCGCCACTGGATGTTCGGCAACAGCGCCGGCATCGACTTCGGCGTCGCCGGCGACACGGCCACAGCGGTCAAGGTCCCCGGGGCGACCGTCGAGGGATCGACCGTGGTCACCGACACCACCGGCAACCTGCTGTTCTGGTCGAACGGCTCGAGCATCTTCAACCGCGACAACCAGGTGATGCCCAACGGCAGCGGCCTGTTGATCAATGCGTCCGCCACCCAGACGGTGGCTGCCTTCCCGTCGATCACCAATCCCGGCACCTACTTCGTGGTGACCACGACCGGTGCGTCCGAGGTCGGCGGCGACGGCCAGCTGTACTACAGCGAGGTGGACCTGAGCCTCGATGGGGGCCTGGGCGCGGTGACGTCGGTCAAGAACGTCCCGCTCGGCGGTTCCACCGACGGCAGCGAGGCCCTGACGGCCGTGCCGAACGCCACCGGCGACGGCTTCTGGGTGCTGTCGACGAAGGCCGACGCCCCGGAGATCCTCGCCTTCGAGTTCGACGGCGACGGCCCCGTGTCCGGTACCCCGGTCGTCAGCACGCTGTCGACGGCCAACGGCAACCAGTACGGCACCCTCAACATCAGCAAGGACCTCACCCAGGTCGTGCAGCAGACCGGTTCCAGCACGGGCCGCTCCCAGATCCGGGTGCTCGATGTCGACGGCGCCAGCGGCGTGCTCACCGAGCGCTTCAGCTGGGACCTGCCGACCGGCTCCGGCACGGGCAACAACGGCTACTCGGCGGACTTCTCGCCCGAGGGCGACTACGTCTACGCGACCAAGATCTTCGGCGGTGCCCGCCTCTACCGCTACGAGCTGGAGGGTGCCTCGACCTCGGCCGAGGTCGAGGCCACGGGTGAGAACATCGCCGCGATCGGCAACGGCGGACAGGTCCGCCGGGCTCCCGACGGCCGGATGTACGTCGCCAACCGAGGTGCGGCCGCGCTCGGCGTCGTCGAGACCCCCGACGCCGCGTCGCCGGCCTTCACGGCCAACGGCTTCCCGCTCGTGGCCGGCACGGTGAACGGCTGGGGCCTGCCCCAGACGGTGACCGGATGCCCCAAGCCGCCGAACCCGCCGGTCGTCGAGGTCGAGGGACCGGCCGAGGGGGAGGTCTACTTCGAGGGCCAGGAGGTGCCGGCGTCGTACTCGTGCACCTCGCCCGACAGCACCATCACGTCGTGTGAGGGCACGGTCCCGAACGGCGAGGGCATCGACACCTCGACGCCGGGCCAGCACGAGTTCTCGGTGACCGGCACCGACGACAAGGGCCTGACCACGACCACGAAGGTCACCTACAAGGTCGTCGCCACCGTCGGGCTGTGCCGGGGCACGCCGCTGTCCCTGCTCAACCTGACCCCGGGGACCGCGAACGGGCCCACCAGCCCGTGCGCGAGCGACAGCCGGAAGGTGCTGCGGATCAACGAGCGCCTCACGACGAACCCGAGTCTCCTCGGCGGTCTGCTCAACCCGCTGCTGCGCAACACGGTGAGCACGGGGGTGCTGACCGGCACGACCACGAAGGGTGCCGGCCTGGCGGCCGCGACCGCGACGGTCGACGACGCGAGCGTGAGCCTGCCCGGCCTGCTCACCCTGGACGTGTCGGGCGTGCACAGCGAGGTCCGCTCCCAGCTGCGCAGCTGCACGGCGGCCGACGTCGCCGGGTCGTCGCACATCGCGACCCTGACCCTCAACGGCAAGAAGATCGTGGTCGGCGACAAGCCGCTGACGATCCCGTTGGTTGTGGGCTCGCTGTCGCTCAACCAGCAGGTGCGCACCGGCAACACCGTCACCCAGCGTGCGATCTTCCTCGACCTTCCGGGGAACCTGCTCGACATCGCCATCGGCGAGTCGACCGCGGGAGTCGTCTGCGGGAGCTGAGCCGCGACGGACCGAGCCCGATCGCGGGAGGTGGGACTCACCTCCCGCGATCGGGCTCTCCACGCGCGTCGATGATCGATACCGAGGGCTCGCACGCTCCGCGACGCCCACCGCGCCGCCCACCGCGCACGTCGACGGCGTCGCGGACGCTCGACGTACACCCGGTACGCGCCGTCGCGGCGGCGCCCGGCCGCCGCACGCGGTGAGCGCCGCTCGCTTGCACGATCCCCCGGAATCCATCATCTAGAGTCGAAAACATGACCGACGACGCTCCCGCGAACGGCACCCCCGAGCACCCCGCCGACGGGCCGCCGGCCGCGCCGCCGGCACCACCCGCCGCGCCGGGCTCCACGAGCGATGCCGGCCTGACGCCACCCGCCGGGGCGATCGTCACCGACCCGGATCCCGCGACCGACGAGCGCGGCGCGGGGGATCCGCCGCCACCGCCGGTCGGGACCGGGCTCCCGGGGCCGATCGAGCCGGAGTTCCCGACCCGCGCCACCCGGGCCGGCAGCGCCGGCGGCGTGGTCGCCCTCGGCACCGGCCTGCTGGGCGCCGCGGTCATGGTCGGTGCCGTCCGGGCTCGCGGCGACGGGGATCTCGACTGGTCCAACTACGGCGTCGCGCTCGGCGCCACCGCCGTGCTGCTCGTGATCGCGGTGCTGGGGGCCCTGGCGGATCGTCGGGCCGGAGGTCGCGCCCGCGAGGAGGTCGTCACCTGGCCCGGCGTCGTCGGCATCGGCGCCACCGCGCTGATGATCGGCATCGGGATCAACCGCGACGACGACTGGGTCGCCTACCTCATCGGCGGCACCATGGTCGTGCTCGCCGCGATCGGCTATCTCGCGGCCCGGCGGGCCGCCTTCGTCGTCGTCGCGATCCTGGGCCTCGCCCTGATCTACGGTGTCGCCTTCGACAGCGTCGTCGCCGACAGCATCGGCGACGGACACCCGCAGGTGACCGCCGCGGTGCTCGTGGCCGTCTTCGTCGTTGTCGTCACCCTCCTCGGCTGGGCCCTGCCCAGCCGCGCCGTCTCCGGCGTCGCCGTCGGGGCGTTCGGCCTCGCCGGTTTCCTCGGGATCCTGGCGTCGTTCGCCGTCATGCGCTTCTTCGCCGGGATCTTCGGCGGCATGTCGATGATGCTCGACCGCGACACGGGAGACGTCACCTCGGTGCTGGGCGCGGGCGGCGGCTTCGACGAGTCCGACGTGTGGTGGGTGGTCGTGCTCGGCGGCCTGCTCACCGTGTTGTGGGCGCTGGCCGCGGCGGTCTCCAACCACTCCGGCTTCTCGCTGCTCGCCATCGCCATGCCGGCGCTCGGCGTACCGCTCGCGTCCGTGGCGCTCGCGGCTGAGCATCCGACCTGGTGGGCCGCGATCGCGGCGACGGCCGGTGGTCTCGTGCTGCTCGCGGGCGTCCTGCTCGCGCGGCTGCGCGGTCGGCGGACCCAGAGCGCCCCGGCGTGACGGACCTCCCCGCGAGCGGGCCTGAGTAGGGGCCGCGGGTTAGGTTCCCCCTGTGAGCTTCGTTCCCGTCACCGGTCCCGCGACCCTCCGGTCCGGGGACCCGGCGACCATCGAGTTCACCGACGCCGACGGTGCGCGGCGGGTCGCCCTGCCGGTCAGTGCGGCACTGCCCGTGCTGAGCCGCTCGCGCAACGACGACGACGCCCATCCCAGCGTGCAGCTGCTCAGCGGGGCCGCGCTGCTCGGGCTGCGCCTGGTGGCAGCCGGCAAGGTCGCGCCCGACCCCACCGGCCGGGCCTGGCGGGTCGACGGGCTGGAGCCGCGCGACCAGGACGCGGTGGAGCGCCTCGCCCACGCCCGTGCGTACGACGACCTGCCGGTCGCCGACGCCGCCGGACTGGTCCGCGGCATGCTGGACGCCGTTGCGGGCACGCTGCCGCGCGCGGCGCCGAGCGGCCGACGGGCCCGCCCCACCGAGGCGCCGGCCGGACCGAGCCGGCCCGAGGACTTCGCCGACCGGGTCCGCCGCCGCCTCGCGGCACGTCGCGACGAGCGGCCGGACCGGGACGCCGACGACGCGGTCCTGCCCGAGCTGGTGCGGATCTCCCTGCGGGTGGAGGCCGACGAGGAGGAGCTCGTCGCGGGTACGGTCCGGGTCGTGCTCCAGGTGCACGACGAACGCGATCCGCTCCACGTCCGCGATGCGGCCCTGCTGTGGACCGGCGGCCCGGCGGAGCACGGCTTCGGGAGTCGGGCGCGGGTGCATGCCAGCATCGCGCTGCGGGCCGCGGCCGACGCGTGGCCGGTGCTCGACCGACTGCTCGCCCTCGCGGTGCCCGACCAGCTCACGCTCGACGGCGCGGAGATCGGGAGCCTGCTCGATCACGTGGGCGCCCTGCGCGACGTCCGCGTCGATGTCCACTGGCCGCGCTCCCTCGGCCCCGACCTGACCACCCGCGCCGTGCTCGACCAGCGCCGCGAGGGTGCCGGGCGCAACCCGGAGCTGCCGCTGCAGGAGAGCCCGTTCTCGACCGACGGCCTCTTCTCCTTCTCGTGGCAGGTCTCCCTCCACGGCGAGGCGCTCACCGCGGCCGAGATGGCCGAGCTCGCGCAGGCCGCCAGCCCGGTGATCAAACTCCGCGGCGCCTGGACCGTGGTCGATCCGACCACCGCCGCGCGGGCCCGCAAGCGGCTGATCCGCAAGGCCACCGGCGCGCAGGCCCTCGCCGCCGCGCTCGCCGGCGTCACGGAGCTGCCCGCGACGGGCGACGTACCGTCGGCGAGCGCCGAGGTGGTCGTCGGCGCCAGCCTGCTGCAGGTCCGCGAGCAGCTGCTCGGCGCCGCGACCCGCGCGCCCCTCCCCGAGCCGGCCGGCCTGGCCGCGCGGTTGCGGGGGTACCAGCGGCACGGCCTGACCTGGCTCGCCGACCTGACCGGGCTCGGGCTCGGCGCCTGCCTGGCCGACGACATGGGCCTCGGCAAGACGATCACCCTGATCGCGCTCCACCTCCACCGACTCGAGCAGGGCCTGTCCCACGGCGGCCCGACCCTCGTCGTGTGCCCGGCCAGCCTCCTCGGCAACTGGGAGGCCGAGATCGAGCGGTTCGCGCCCGGCATTCCGGTCCGCCGGTTCCACGGTGGCACGCGCTCCCTCGAGGGTCTGCGCGGCGGCTTCGTGCTCACCACCTACGGCACGCTGCGCCGCGACATCGACACCTTCGCCGGGCTCACCTGGGACATCGTCGTGGCCGACGAGGCCCAGCACGTCAAGAACTCCCGTACGTCGACCGCCCGCGCCCTGCGTCGCCTGACCAGTCGCGCCCGGGTCGCGCTGACCGGTACCCCCGTCGAGAACGACCTCACCGAGCTGTGGTCGATCCTCGACTGGTGCGTCCCCGGCCTGCTCGGCAGCCGTCAGGCGTTCCGCCGGGTGTGGGGCGCGCCGATCGAGTCCGGGGCGGAGCCCACGAAGGCCCGCCAGTTCGCCGACCTGATCGGCCCGTTCCTGCTCCGTCGCCGCAAGTCGGACCCCGGGATCGCGCCCGAGCTGCCGCCGAAGACGGAGACCGACCACCTGCTCGGCCTGACCCGCGAGCAGGTCGTCCTCTACGAGGCGTTCGTCAAGGACACCATGGCCCGCATCGAGCGCGCCGACGAGGACGCCCGCCGCGGCATGGTGCTGGCGCTGCTGACCGGCCTCAAGCAGATCTGCAACCACCCGGCGCAGTTCCTCAAGCAGTCCGGCGCGATCCGGCTCGCCGGCCGCTCCGAGAAGTTGGAGCTGCTCGAGGAGCTGGTCGCGACCGTGCTCGCCGAGGGCGGCGCCGTCCTGGTGTTCACCCAGTACGTCGCCATGGCCCGCCTCATCGAGGAGCACCTCACCGGGCTCGGGGTTCCGCACCAGTTCCTGCACGGTGGCACGCCCGTCGCCCAGCGCGAGGCGATGGTCCGCAGGTTCCAGGCCGCCGACGGGCCCGCCGGTGCGGACGGCGCCGGCGTCCCGGTGTTCCTGCTCTCCCTCAAGGCCGGAGGCACCGGACTGAACCTGACCCGCGCCGACCATGTCGTCCACTTCGACCGCTGGTGGAACCCGGCGGTGGAGGAGCAGGCGACGGACCGGGCGTACCGGATCGGGCAGACCCGGCCGGTCCAGGTGCACCGGATGGTCACCCGCGGGACGGTCGAGGAGCGGGTCGCCCAGCTGCTCGACCGCAAGCGCCAGCTCGCCGACGCCGTCCTGGCCCGGGGCGACGCCGCGCTGACCGAGCTCAGCGACGAGGAGCTGCGCGACCTGGTCACCCTGCGCCGCGAGGCACGGAGGACCACCGGTTGACGAGGACCACCTTCACCCGCCAGACCCGGCCCGTCCGCGGCGTCCGCTCGTGGTGGGGCAAGGCCTGGCAGCGCGCGGTCGAGGAGGCGGCGTACTCCGACGCGGAGCTGCGTCCCGGCCGCACCCACGCCCGTCGCGGCGACGTCGGCGCGATCAGCATCGAGGCCGGCGGCCTGCTCGCCGCCTGCCGTGATGCCGACGACGCCTGGACGGTCGAGATCACGATCCCCGTCCTGGACGACGCGGCGCGGACGGCGCTGATCGAGGTCGTCGCGGCCGAGTCGGGGCGGATCGCCGAGCTGCTGGCCGGCAACCTGCCGCACGACCTCGTCGAGCACGCCGAGGAGGTCGGTGTCGAGCTGCTGCCCTTCGGTGGCGAGCTGACCGCGACCTGCACCTGCCCCCACTACCTCGACCCCTGCCCGCACGCGGTCGCGGTCCTGATCCAGGCCGGCTGGCTGGTCGACACCGATCCGCTGGTGCTCTTCGCCCTGCGCGGCGTCGGCCGGGACCTGCTGCTCGCCGATCTCCACGCCCGCACCATCGCCCCGCGGGGCTCCGCCGACGATACGCAGGTCTCGGCCGATCTCGCCGACGACGTCGAGCTGGTCGTCGACGCGGCGGTGCGGGCAGCGCGCCTGCTGCCGCTGTTCGAGGCGGGTGCCGAGCTGCCCGACGGGCTGGTCTGATCCCGCCGGCTCAGCCGGCCGGGTCAGTCGACGAGATCGGCCGGTGTGATGGTGACGGGGAAGGGCAGCTCGGCGGACCAGGTCTCGTCCCCGGTGACGTCGGCGACCTCGACGTACGCGCCGTCGCGCAGCTCCCAGGCGATCAGGCGCAGTTTGACCGGGTCGATCGCCCAGTACGACGCGACCCCGGCGCGCTCGTACCTCTTGAACTTGGTGTTGAGGTCGTAGAGGGCCGTGCTCGGCGAGAGCACCTCGACGACCAGCAGCGGCGCGCCTTCGACGTAGCCGTGGTCGGTCGGCGGACCCTTCGGGATCACGACGACATCGGGCTGCACGGCAGTGTGGTCATCGATGATGTCGAACGGCGCCGTCAGCACCTTCATGGTGGTCGGCCGGAGTCTGAACAGCAGCGCGATGAGATGCACCACGACGTCCTGGTGCTCCTCGCTGCAGCCGGCCATCTCGGTCAGCACCCCGTCGATGAGCTCATAGCGAGCCCCCTCGCCGGTGAGCTCGGCGACGTCGAGCGCCGTCAGCGAGCGACCGACGGGGATCCCCGCCAGCAGGTCCGCATCCGGCGACAGGCTGGTCATGGTCCCCATGGTGCCTCACCTCCGTGGGATTTCCGAGAGTCATGGGGCCATGCTGGCCGCTGTGGAGTGGCCTCCCCACCGTTGATCGGGGACCTGTGGAGAACCCCGGCAGTCGGCGGTCAGGCGAGCGGTCGGGCCAGCGCGTCGAGGTGATCGTCGAGGGCCCGGGTGGCCGCCCGCCGCAGCCGCGGGTCGCGCATGGCGTGCAGGGCGAGACCGTCGAGGAGGGCGTGCAGGGTGGTCGTCTCCCGCCCCAGGTGACGATCGGCAGCGATCTGGCCGGCGTCGCGCAGATCGGTGAGACAGCGCAGGCACAGCCCGCGGATCGCCTCCTGGGCGTCGTCGGCCAGTGCGGTCAGCTCCGGGTGCCGGGGGCCCTCGGCCAGCAGGGCGAGGTGCACGTGCATCTCGACGGTGCGCTCGTCGTCGAGGGGGAGCAGCTCCCGCAGGGCGGCCACCGCCCGACGGCGCGGGTCCCGCACCCGGCCGTGGCGGGCGACGCGCGTCGCCGCCCGCTCGTGGGCCAGGCGCATGGCGAAGGCGAGGAGCTCGGCCTTCGTCGGGAAGCTGTGCCTCAGCGAGCCGAGGACCAGGCCGGCCTCCGCGGCGACGGTCCGCAGCGACACGGCGCCGACGCCCTCGCGAAGCACCAGCCGCCACACGGCCTCGCCGATCAGCTGCCGCCGTTCGTCATGGTCGATCGTCCGCGGCATGTCTCGATGTTAGCACGATCGTGCTACTGTCTCTGTTCTGGCATGTCCGTGCTACGAAAGGGAGCATTCGTGTTCGTCGCCGGCTTCATCGCGGCCTCCGAGATCGGTCTCTGGGTGCTCCTCGGGCTCGGCCTCGCGCTCCGCTACGTCGTCCGTCGGCGCCGCGCGAGCACGGTCACCCTGGCCCTGATCCCGCTGCTCGACCTCGCTCTGGTCATCGCCGTCGCGGTCGACCTGCACCGGGGTGCCGAGGCCGGTACGACGCACGGCCTGGCCGGGATCTACCTCGGGTTCTCGATCGCCTTCGGCCCCTCGATCGTGCGCTGGGCCGACGTCCGCTTCGCGCACCGCTTCGCCGGCGGGCCGCCCCCGGTCAAGCCGCCCAAGCACGGCCCGGAGCGGATGGCGGCGCTGTGGCGCGAGTGGTTCCGGGTCGTGCTGGCCGCTGTCATCGCGTCGGTCGTGATGCTCGGCCTGGTCGTCCTCGTTGCCGACGGCGACCAGGACGGCGCCCTGCTCGGCTGGATCCGGCCCCCGTGGACGCTCGTCGGCCTGTGGTTCCTCTTCGGGCCGCTGTGGGAGCTGCCCACCTCGTGGCGGGTCGATCAGCGCGAGGCGGAGAGCGCCAGCTCGCGCAGCTCGTCCTGATAGGCCGCGTAGGCGCTCCGCATCGCGCCGGCCGGCCAGTCCGCCGGCAGCAGCGCGGCCGGCAGGAGCGGGTCGGCCGCGAGATGCCGGACGAGGCGCGCTGCGACCGCCAGTCGCGGCGCGGGCGCGGTCGTCCGCTCCAGGCGCCGCAGCAGGCGTCGGCCCTCGCCGGCCCAGGCGGCCAGGTCCCACAGTCCGGTGGCGAGATCGGCGGGATCCTCGTCGGGGGTGGCCGTGAACGTGACGAGGACCGACTCGTCGGCGTACCCCCGCGCTCGCCGGAGGTTCGCGGGCCGGGCCCACACGCCCTCCCGCAGCTCCGCCAGCCGGTACGACGCCAGCCGCTCCCGCAGTGCCGCGCGCTCGGCTCCGGTGCGGCCGGTGACCACGACGACCGCCATCTCCCAGCCGCCGTCCCATGCCGTCTCGGCGTCGAGGACCGCCTCGTCCTGGCGGCGCTGGCGCGCGGCGAGCCGCTCGCCGAGGACGTAGTGGCGGGGGTCGTCCGCGTCGCGCTCCAGGTCGCCCGCGGCGACGGCGCGGGTCAACGCGACCCGCACGGTCGCGGCCGGGATGCCGAAGTGCTCGCCCGCGCGGACCAGCTCGGCGGCCGACATCCGGTCCGGGTGGGACCCGAGCAGCAGGCTCAGCATCGCCGAGCGCGCGGACAGCGGGGCGATCTCCTCCATGGTCACATGCTACACATCTAGACACGATTGTGGGGCGATGCGTAACATCGGGACATGGCCGACACACCCCTGTGGCGCCGCTCCGCGACCGAGGGCGAGCAGTCGCCCTACCGTGCCGTCCCGCAGCCGGCCGATGCGGCGCCGTCGTACCGGACCCTGACCTACGAGGTGGACGGCCGGGTGGCGCGGCTGACCTTCGACCGGCCCGAGCAGGGCAACTCGATCACGCCGGACACCCCGGTCGAGCTCGCCGACGCGGTCGAGCGCGCGGACCTCGACCCGCGGGTGCACGTCATCGTCCTCAGCGGCCGCGGGAAGGGCTTCTGCGGGGGCTACGACCTCGCCGCGAGTGCCGAGCACCTGATGGACGGCGGGATGACCGGCGCCGCGCCGCGCAGCGGCACCGCGCTCGACCCGACCGTGCAGATGCTCAACCACGACCCGGCCGGCACCTGGGACCCGATGGTCGACTACGCGATGATGAGCCGGTTCACGAAGGGCTTCGCGAGCCTGCTCCACGCCGACAAGCCGACCGTGGCGAAGATCCACGGCTTCTGCGTGGCCGGGGGCACCGACATCGCGCTGCACTGCGACCAGATCGTGATCGCCGCCGACGCCAAGATCGGCTACCCGCCGACCCGGGTCTGGGGCGTGCCCTCCGCCGGGATGTGGGCCCACCGCCTCGGCGACCAGCGCGCCAAGCGGCTGCTCCTCACCGGCGACACGCTCACCGGTCGCGAGGCCGCGGAGTGGGGCCTCGCGATCGAGGCACCCGCGCCCGAGGACCTCGACGAGCGCACCGAACGGCTGGTGCAGCGGATCGCCGCGATGCCGCTGAACCAGCTGATGATGGTCAAGCTCGCCCTCAACTCCGCCCTGCTCGCCCAGGGCGTGCAGAACAGCCAGCTGATCAGCACCGTCTTCGACGGCATCTCCCGGCACACCCGTGAGGGCTACGCCTTCCAGCAGCGGGCGGCCGAGGCGGGCTTCCGGCAGGCCGTGCGCGAGCGCGACGGCGCGCCGTACGACGACCACGGCCCGCAGACCAGCAAGGTCACCGACAGCACCGACAGCACCGACAGCAAGGGGTAGCGACATGTCCACCACCCACGAGGTCCTCAACCAGGTTCCGCCGCTCCTCGGTCACGACACCTCCGCCGACCCCGCGCTGCGCGAGGGCCTCGAACGCGAGGGAGCCGGCTGGGCGCTGTCCGAGATCGCGGAGGTCGGCCGCCTGGCCGGCACCGAGCAGGCCCGGGACTGGGGGCGCCTCGCCGAGCGGGTCCCGCCGCGGCTGCACACCCACGACCGCTACGGGCGCCGGGTCGACGAGGTGGAGTACGTGCCGGCGTACCACCAGCTCATGGAGACCGCCGTCTCCCACGGCATCCACGCCGCGCCGTGGGCAGACGACCGCCCGGGCGCCCACGTCGCGCGGGCCGCGAAGTTCTACTCCTGGAACGTCGATGCCGGCCACGGGTGCCCGATCTCGATGACCTACGCCGTGGTCCCGGCTCTGCGCGCGAACCCGGAGCTCGCCGCGCGCTTCGAGCCGCTGCTCACCAACCGCGCGTACGACTTCGGGCTGCGCGACCCCGCGACCAAGCGGGGCCTGATCGCGGGCATGTCGATGACCGAGAAGCAGGGCGGGTCCGACGTACGCGCGAACACCACGACCGCCACTCCGCAGCCCGACGGCACGTACCGGATCACCGGGCACAAGTGGTTCACCTCAGCCCCGATGTCCGACCTGTTCCTCACCCTCGCCCAGGCCCCGGGTGGACTGTCCTGCTTCCTGCTCCCGCGCGTGCTGCCGGGCGGCGACGCCAATCCGATCCGCTTCCTGCGGCTCAAGGACAAGCTCGGCAACAAGTCCAACGCCTCCTCCGAGATCGAGTACGACGACGCCGTCGGCTGGCTGGTCGGCGAGGAGGGGCGCGGGGTCAAGACGATCGTGGAGATGGTCAACATGACCCGTCTCGACTGCGTGATCGGATCGGCGTCGGGGATGCGGTCCGCGCTGGTGCAGGCCGCCCACCACGCCCGCCATCGCGCCGCCTTCGGCAAGCTCCTCATCGACCAGCCGCTCATGCGCAACGTCCTCGCCGACCTCGCGGTCGAGTCCGAGGCCGCCACCACCGCGATGATGCGCTTGGCCGGTGCCAACGACCGTGCGGTCCGCGGCGATGCCGGGGAGGCCGCCCTGCGCCGCCTCGCGCTCGCGGCCACCAAGTACTACGTCTGCAAGCGCGGCCCGGTCCTCGCCAACGAGGCGTTGGAGTGCCTGGGCGGCAACGGCTACATCGAGGACTTCGACCTGGCCCGCATCTACCGTGAGTTGCCGCTGCTCTCGATCTGGGAGGGCTCCGGCAATGTCGCCGCCCTCGACGCGCTGCGCGCCATCGGTCGTGAGCCGGAGTCGCTCGACGCGTTCTTCGCCGAGGCGGAGCTCGCCGCCGGTGTGGACGCGAGGTACGACGACGCGCTCACCTCGCTCAAGAAGGAGTTCACCGACGTCGACGACATCGAGCTGCGGGCGCGCCGGCTCGTGGAGCAGATCGCGGTGATCTTCCAGGCCGGGCTGCTGATCCGCCATGCCCCGACCGCCGTCGCCGACGCGTTCTGCGCCACCCGGCTGGCCCGGGATTGGGGCAGCGCGTTCGGCACCCTGCCCGCCGGTCTCGACCTCGCACCCATCCTGGAGCGCACCGAGCCCGGCTTCTGATCCGGGTCTCGTTGCGGTTCACCTACCGAATTCGTCGTCGATCCGGCGGGTTCACGACAAATCCGGTAGGTGAACCGCAAACATCGACCCCCGCGCCCGTGCCCGGCTTCTGGTCGGCGTGCCGTGCCGTGCTGTAACACGCTGTCCACCCGACTACCTGACACTTTTCCGCGGAAATCACGCCGAAATCGCCCGATTCGCGCAGACAACCGGCGCCCAGTCGGACGGACAGCGTGTTACAGCGCCGCTTGCGCAGCCACATCGACCCCGAGCGCCGCCAGCGCCATCGACCCGAGCAGCTCGCGCAGCGCAGCGTCGGGGATGCCGTGGCCGGCGCGGGGGGTGGAGTTGAGGAGCCCGAACGTCGCCTGGGCGGCGGCGTGGGCGCGGGCCTTGTCGAGGTCAGGGCGCAGGGCGCGGAGCTGATCGGCCCAGAGCCCGACGTACGCGCGCTGCAGGCGGCGGACCTGGGCGCGCGCGTCCTCGGGCAGCGACTCCCAGTCACGGTCCTGGACGATGATCAGCGGGCGGTGGCCCAGGGCGAACTCGACATGCCAGCCGACCAGCCCGCGCAGCGCGGCGGCGGGCTCGCCACCGCTCGCGGCGACCCGCTCGCGGCCGACCTCGAGCAGCCGCTCGCTGATCGAGGTCAGCATCTCGGCGAGCATCGCCTGCTTCGACGCGAAGTGCTTGTAGAGCGCGGGTCCGGAGATGCCGCAGGCCGCGCCGAGGTCGGCGACCGAGACGCCGTGGAACCCGCGCGCGGCGAACAGCTCGGCGGCGGTGGCCAGGATCTGCTCACGGCGGGTCGGCTCGGTCACCCCCGAAGGTTAGGCCACCCGACCTGGCACGTCCCCACGATGGGGCATGACGCGCCCGGTCCGGCGCTGCTAGGCAGGGTGACGGTGCGGTGCGCGCCCACGACCCGAGGAGCAGACCATGGGCAAGGCAGCGATCAGGATCGGTACGGCGGCGGCGGCGTTCGCGCTCGCGGCGACCGGAATCCCGGCGGTGGCGGGGCAGGCGGCGGGCCAGCAGGACGGTGGCCGGGCCGCGCCCAAGACGGTGGCCTCGCTCATGGGGCCCCGCGGTGTCGACGCCCTCGGCAACGGGCGGACCCTCGTCACGGAGACGGGTGGCACCTTCAGCCTCGTGATCGAGCGCCGGCACCGGCCGGCTCGCGTGATCCCGCTCGGCAACCTGCCCACGGACTTCCCGCCCGCGATCGCGAAGGGCCCGCGCGGCACGATCTACCTGCTGACCGGAGCCTCCGGCCCGCCGCCGGAGCAGCGCCCCTCGGTCCTGCGCGGGGCTGCGGCGCCCGCGCCCGCTGCCACGCTGTTCCGCTGGAAGCGCGGCTGGCCGGCGCCCCGGGTGGTCGCCGACATCGGCGCCTACCAGAAGACCGACCCGGACCCGTGGGACCAGGAGCAGTTCCCGACCGACAGCAACCCGTTCGGGGTCGTCGCCCTCGACGACGGCACGGTGCTGGTCTCCGACGCGGCCGGCAACGACCTGCTCCGGGTCTGGCCGAGGACGGGTCGGATCAGGACGGTCGCGCGGCTGATGCCCCGCACCGTGCCGGTCCCGGCCGGCCTGCCCGACGTACCCCCGGAGATGGGCGGACCGCTCCCGCCCGCCGGGACCCCGATCCCGTCCGAGGCGGTCGCCACCTCGGTGACGGTCGGGGCCGACGGCTACTGGTACGTCGGCGAGCTGCGCGGCTTCCCGGCCACGCCGGGCACATCGCAGGTCTGGCGGATCAGGCCGGGCGCGAAGAACGCGACCTGCGACCCCGCCCGCCCGCGGACGGGGTCCTGTCAGCGGTACGCCGACGGGTTCACCTCGATCACCGACCTCGCCGCCGGCCCGAAGGGTGTCTACGCCCTGGAGCTGTCGAAGAAGAGCTGGTTCGCCTTCGAGATGGGCCTGCCCGGCGCGCAGGAGGGCGGCCTGTTCCTGATCCGGCCCCGCGGCACCACGCCCCGGGTGCGCGAGCTGGCTGCGGGTCGGCTGGTGAACCCGGGTGGGGTCGACGTCAGCGATCACGTCTACGTCGCCGGTCCGCTGTTCGGTCCCGGAGCACTGCTCCGGCTCCGCTGAGCGTCCGGGCGCTCACCTGCAGTTGGCGGACAGCCACCCGTCGAGGGCTCTGCCGGTCGCCTGGTCCGCGGCCAGGGCCGCGTCGTAGTCCTCGAGCGAGGTGCTCTGGTGCACCAGCCGGTCGATGTGGGCGAGCTCCTCGACGGCCGCGGCGGGGACGGTGGCCGGGATGCCGCTCTCGTCGATCGCGTCGAAGGCCGCGATGATCCGCGCCCACGCGTCATCCGGGTCGCCGCCGGCAGCGTAGCCCTCGTCGATCGAGGCATCGATCTCCTGCATCACGGCGCAGAAGGTCGCGGGTGCGGCGGTGTGGTGCCACTGCGGTGGGGTGGACTCCTCGTCGACCGGCTCGTCCGTACCCGGCGTCGTGGTCGGGACGTCCGACGGCCTGCCGGTCTCATCGGCGGCACCGGACCCGCAGGCTGTCAGCAGCAGGAGGGGTACGACGAGTACAGGGGCGAGGAGTCGGACGGGGGCGCGGCGCATGGGGCGACCCTAGTTCGGGTCTGCCATGGTCCCCGCTGTGGACGTCCCATTGCGCACGCGGTTAATGATCATTAACCTGACCCCTGTGTCCGAGACCTCCGAGCCCACGCTCCGCGATCTCGCTGCCGACCTGCGCGAGCGGCTCGCCCGCGTGCGCCAGGGCGGCAGCGAGGCGGCCCGCACCAAGCACACCGACCGGGGCAAGCTGCTCGCCCGCGACCGGGTCGACGGCCTGCTCGACCCGGGCAGCCCCTTCCTGGAGCTGGCGCCGCTGGCGGCGTACGGAATGTACGGCAAGCCGGGTGGCCCCGACCAGGATTTCGCGGTTCCCGCGGCCGGCGTTGTCGCCGGCATCGGCCGGGTCGAGGGGCGCAACGTCATGGTCGTCGCCAACGACGCGACCGTGAAGGGCGGCACCTACTACCCGATGACGGTCAAGAAGCACCTGCGGGCGCAGACCGTCGCCGCCGAGAACGACCTGCCGTGCGTCTACCTCGTCGACTCCGGCGGCGCCTTCCTGCCGATGCAGGACGAGGTGTTCCCCGACAAGGAGCACTTCGGCCGGATCTTCTTCAACCAGGCCACCATGTCCGCGCGCGGGATCCCGCAGCTCGCCGCCGTGATGGGCTCCTGCACGGCCGGCGGGGCCTATGTCCCGGCGATGTCGGACGAGACCGTGATCGTCAAGAACCAGGGCACCATCTTCCTCGGGGGGCCGCCGCTGGTGAAGGCCGCGACCGGTGAGGTCGTCACGGCCGAGGACCTCGGCGGCGGCGACGTGCACGCCCGCAAGTCCGGGGTCGTCGACCACCTCGCCGACGATGATGCCCACGCGCTGCGGATCCTGCGCGGCATCGTCGCCACCCTGCCGATTGGGCAGAGACCGCATGTCGGCGGCCGGGAATTGCACGGTTTGGTCCCAAACCGCAACTTTTCTGACGCGCCCGTCGACGATCCTCTGGAGTCGCCCGAGTCGATCTACGACGTCGTGCCGACGAGCACCCGCACGCCGTACGACGTCCGCGAGGTGATCCGGCGCCTGGTCGACGGCAGCCGGCTCCAGGAGTTCAAGCAGCTGTACGGCGAGACGCTGGTCTGCGGCTTCGCCCGGATCCACGGCCATCCGGTCGGCATCGTCGCCAACAATGGCATCCTCTTCTCCGAGAGCGCGCTCAAAGGCGCGCACTTCATCGAGCTGTGCAACCAGCGTGGGATCCCGCTGCTGTTCCTGCAGAACATCTCCGGCTTCATGGTCGGCCGTGAGTACGAGAACCGCGGCATCGCCCGCGACGGTGCCAAGCTCGTCACCGCCGTCGCCTGCTCGGTCGTGCCGAAGCTGACCGTCGTCATCGGCGGCTCCTTCGGCGCCGGCAACTACGGCATGTGCGGACGTGCCTACGACCCCCGCTTCCTGTGGATGTGGCCCAACGCCCGGATCTCCGTGATGGGCGGCGACCAGGCCGCCAACGTCCTGGCCACGGTCGCCGGCCGCGAGGACGACCCCGATGTCGAAGCGTTCAAACAGCCGATCAGGGAGCAGTACGAGACCCAGGGCTCGCCGTACTACGCATCCGCGCGGCTGTGGGACGACGGCGTGATCGACCCCGCCGACACCCGCCGCATCCTCGGTATGGCGCTCGAGATCACGACGGCCGTGCCGACGCCCGCCCCCCACTACGGCATCTTCAGGATGTGATCCCCGTGGAGATCAAGACCCTCCTCGTCGCCAACCGGGGCGAGATCGCCCGCCGCGTCTTCCGTACCTGCCGCGACCTCGGCATCCGCACGGTCGCGGTCCACACCGACCTCGACGCCGACGCGCTGCACGTGCGCGACGCCGACGTCGCCCTGTCCGTGCCCGGCTACCTCGACGGCGCCGCCGTTCTCGCCGCCGCCCGGGAGGCCGGTGCCGACGCGATCCACCCGGGCTACGGCTTCCTCTCCGAGAACGCCGGCTTCGCCGCGGACGTCACCGACGCCGGCATCGCCTGGATCGGGCCGAGCCCCAAGGTGATCGAGCAGATGGGCCGCAAGGACGCCGCCCGCGACCTGGCCGTCGCGGCCGGCGTGCCCGTCGTGCCGTCGTACGACGTCGACGCGGACCCCGCGTCCTTCGCCTATCCGGTCCTGGTCAAGGCCGCCGCCGGCGGCGGCGGCAAGGGGATGCGCGTGGTGCGCGCGGCCGCCGACTTCGACGCCGCCGTGGCGGCCGCGAAGCGCGAGGCCGCCGGCGCCTTCGGCGACGACACGATCCTGGTCGAGAAGTACGTCGAGCGTGGCCGCCACATCGAGGTCCAGGTGCTCGGCGACAGCCATGGCACCGTCGTCCATCTCGGCACCCGCGAGTGCTCCGTCCAGCGCCGCCACCAGAAGGTGCTCGAGGAGGCGCCCGCCCCCGCGCTCGACGCCGAGCTGCGCGAGCGGATCCACAGCTCGGCCGTCGCGCTCTCCGCGTCCGTCGGCTACGAGAACGCCGGCACCATCGAGTACCTCCTCGACGCGAGCACGGGCGACTTCTACTTCCTGGAGATGAACACCCGGCTGCAGGTCGAGCACCCGGTCACGGAGATCCACAGCGGCACGGACCTCGTGGCACTGCAGATCTCCGTCGCCGCGGGCGATCCGTTGCCCTTCGACCAGTCCGGGCTGCGCTTCTACGACCACGCGATCGAGGCGCGGATCTACGCCGAGGACGCCTTCGGCGGCTTCCTCCCGCAGGCCGGTACGGCGACCGTCGTAGCGTGGCCCGAGGGCGCGCGGGTCGACCACGCGCTCGAGTCCGGCCAGGTAGTGAGCACGTCGTACGACCCGATGCTCGGCAAGGTGATCGTGGCCGGCCGGGACCGCCGAGCCGCCCGTCGCGCGCTGGTCGCCGCGCTCGACGACACCGCGATCCTCGGGCTGACCACCAACACCGGGTTCCTGCGGATGCTGGCGGCGGGCGAGGAGTTCGCCGTGCCCGGCGGGATCGACACCGCCTGGCTGGACCGCCACGAGGTCCCGGCGCCCGACCCGGCGCCCGCCCGTGCCCTGGCCGCCCGGCTCTGGCTGGACGCCAACACCGCGCCCGACGGACCGTTCACGGGCGACGGCTTCCGGATGGGCGGCCCCGCGGCGCCGGTCGTGGTGGAGTTCACCGACGGCTCGGTGGAGCTTTCCCCCGCACAACGTCATTCGCCCCGTGGGCTAGAGCCCTCAGAACGTATGACGCAACGCGTCTCGGCCCACCGCGTCGAGCTCGCCCACCAGGGTCAGCGCTACGTATTCGACCGCCCCGACGCCGGCGCCGACCACGGCGCGGCGGCCGGTGACGGGACCATCGTCGCGCCGATGCCGGGCACCGTCCTCGACGTGAGGGTCGCGGTCGGCGACCCGGTGGCCGAGGGCGACGTGCTCGGCGTCGTCGAGGCGATGAAGATGGAGCTGGCGCTCAAGGCGCCGTACGCCGGCACGGTGACCGCCGTCGGCGCGAGCACCGGCCAGCAGGTGGCGCTCGGTGTGACGCTGTTCGTGGTCGAGTCGGTGGAGTCGGAGGAGGTGCGATGACCGGGTTGCCCATGGTCGTGCCCGAGGCCGGGCTGCCGGCGAAGGTCACCATCTACGAGGTCGGCGCGCGCGACGGCCTGCAGAACGAGAAGTCCGTCGTCCCGACCGAGGTCAAGGCGGAGTTCGTGCGGCGCCTGCTCGCTGCCGGCCTCCCGATCGTCGAGGCGACCAGCTTCGTGCACCCGCGGTGGGTGCCCCAGCTCGCCGACGCGGCCGACCTGATGACCGGCCTCACCGCCGAGCTCGGCGACACCGCCCGCGGGCTGCCGGTCCTGGTGCCCAACCAGCGTGGCCTCGACCGTGCCGTCGAGCTCGGGCTGCGCCACGTCGCGGTCTTCGCCTCCGCGACCGAGACCTTCGCGAGCAAGAACCTCAACCGCACCCTCGCGTCGCAGTTCGAGATGTTCGCGCCCACGATCGAGCAGGCTCGGGCGGCGGGCATGGACGTGCGCGGCTACGTCTCGATGTGCTTCGGCGACCCGTGGGAGGGCGCCGTGCCGATCGAGCAGGTCGTCGCCGTCGGTCGGCGACTGCTCGATCTCGGCGTCGGACAGCTCAGCCTGGGCGACACCATCGGGGTCGCCACGGCCGGTCATGTGCGGGCGCTGGTCGCCGCCTTCGCCGAGGCCGGGGTCGGCTGCGAGCGCCTCGCGCTGCACTTCCACGACACCTACGGCCAGGCGCTCACCAATGTCCACGCCGGTCTCCAGTCCGGCGTCACGACGTACGACGCGTCCGCGGGCGGCCTCGGTGGCTGCCCCTACGCCAAGAGCGCCACCGGGAACCTCGCCACTGAGGACCTGGTCTGGTTCCTCACCGGTCTCGGCATCGAGCACGGTGTCGACCTCGACGCCGTCGTCGCCGCCAGCGTCTGGATGGCCGGCCGGCTGGGCCGCCCCAGCCCGTCCGCCGTCGTACGGGCGCTGGGGGCCGGTGCCGCGGATTCCTGACGCCCCCTTAACGTTGGGCCATGAGTCGACGACGCGCCTGGGGCTGGGTGGCCGCCTTGCGGGACGGATCGACGACGCCGTGGCTGGAATGGCCGGCCGACGGCGCTGCCGCTGAGGGCGAGGCCCGCGGCGACGAGCTGCCCGGTGCCCAGCAGCTCGCCCTCCTGCGCCGGCTCAACCTCTACGCCGCCGGGGCCGGGCGCACCGTCCCCACCACCGTCGCCGACCGGGTCCTCGGCGCCGGCGTCTCCGGGCGCGGCCGCAGCGAGCTGGCGCTGGTGGGCGTCGACGATCCCGGGCCGTCCGACCCGCCGGGCCAGTTCGGCCCGCGCCCTGTCGACCCCGACGCACTCGCCGACGACGAGCTGCTGCGGGTCGCCAGCGCCCTGGTCGCCGACGACGTCGCGGTCGCCGCTGCCGTTCCCGACCCCGAGCCGGGTCTCCTCGAACGTGTCCGGTCGGTACGCCGGCCCTGGGTCCGCTCGTTCGTCGTGGTCGGCATGCCCTGGCGCGCCGACGCCGTCCGGGCCGACCTGACCGCGCGGGGCCACCGTCCGGGCGGACGCCGGCCCACGGCGTACCTCCTCGCCGACGACCTCGAGACCGTCCTGGTCCAGGCCTGGACCGCCCGCTGCTTCGACCAGGGCGGGGCGACCTGGCGCGGCTTCGTCCGCGCCAACGCCGGAGCGGGCAACCTGCCGCCGCGCGCCGACGTCGCGCGGATGGCGCGCTCGGCCGCCTACAAGTACGGCGCCGAGCGGGTCCGGGTCGTGCTCGACGACCGGCTGCTGGCCGACGAGCTCGGCGTCCCCCGCCTGGGCGCGCCGCCGCGGCTCGGGGCCCACGCCGTCGACCTGGTCCGCCGGGTGGGGGAGCCCCTCGGGCTGCTCGTGCCGTCGGAGGACCGCCCGGCGCTGCTGCGCGACACTCTCGGCGAGCGCCTCGACGGTCTCGGCGGGCCGCCGCCGAGCCTCCCGCCGCGGTGGGACGGCTGGCTGCGGACCCAGGCCGAGCGCACGCGGCACGACCTCGCCGCCGCTCGCTACCCTGTGCTCGGCGACCTGGACCAGCTGCTGCCGCGCCCGCCGCGGCGCGACCACGACGGACCGGTCGCCCCGGTCGACGCCGAGGTGCTGGCGCTCGCACTGGGCCTGCTCCTCGATCCCGTCACCGGTCGCGGAGGCGCCACGTCCAAGGAGGAAGCGTGAACCACCCGGCCCAGGTCCGCGGCTCCTCCGCCGCACTCCGCCGCCGCAGCCTTCGGTGGGGACTCCGGTGAGCAGGCGGGTCCTTCTGCACGTCGGCACGCCCAAGACCGGGACGTCGTACCTCCAGGACGTGCTCTACAAGAACCGCGGGCGCCTGCTCAAGCAGGACGTCAACTACCCGGCGGACCGGTTCGACGCCCATTTCCTCGCCGCCCTCGACCTGATGCGGCTGCGCTGGGGCGGGCTCGAGGCGCAGGCCGTCGGTGCCTGGGACAGGCTCTCCGCCGAGGTCCGGGCCCATGAGGGCACCTCCATCATCAGCCACGAGATCCTCGCCTCCGCCTCGCGCAGCCAGGTCGCGCGGGCCCTCGCCTCGCTCGGCCACCGGCCGGGCGGCGACACCAGCGACGGCGGCACCGAGATCCACCTCATCCTCTCCGTGCGCGACCTGGTCCGCCAGATCCCTGCCGAGTGGCAGGAGAACGTCAAGCACCGCGCCCGCTTCGGCTACGGCCGCTTCCTGGAGCTGATCCAGGACCCGGAGCGGGCGCACCGGGTCGGCGCCTGGTTCTGGGGCGTGCAGGAGATCCCCGACATCCTCGACCGCTGGGGTGCGGACCTGCCGCCGGAGCGGATCCACCTGGTCACCGTCCCGCCCTCGGGTGGACCGCCCGATCTGCTGTGGGAGCGGTTCAGCACGGCCTTCGGCCTCGGCGAGCTCGACCTCAAACTCACGACGCAGCGTGCCAACCCGAGCCTCGGCGTACCCGAGTCGGCGCTGATCCGGCGGATCAACCGGGTCGCCGCCCGCGACCTGCCCCCGCAGCACTACCGGCCGCTGGTGCGCGAGCTGCTCGCCCACCGCACGCTGTCCAAGCGCACCAAGTCGGCGCGCCTCGGCCTCCCGCCCGACCAGTACCCCTGGGTCACCGACCTGACCGAGCGTTGGATCGCCGAGCTCGCGCGCCGTGGGTACGACGTCGTCGGGGACCTCGAGGACCTCCGGGGCGCGCCCGCGCCGAGCGGCAAATGGGTCGACCCCGACCACCCGCCCGAGCGTCAGGTCGCCGCGGCCGCCGTCGACGCGATCAAGGCGCTGCTGCTGGACAACGCCGAGGCGCACGCCGAGAACGAGCGCCTGCGCCGCAAGCTCGAGGACGCGCGCCGCGAGCTGGTCCGCGCCCGCACCCCGCGGCTGATGCGGTCGATGGAGTGGACCGTGCACAAGCTCGAGAACAGCGGCAAGGGCCGCCAGGCGCTCGAGGTGTACCGCAAGGCCCGCAACCGCGCACCCCGGTAGCGGGAGGTCGGTGCAGGTCCGGCCGCGGATTCATCACGGTAGGCAGGTCAGTCGTTGCTTCCCGTGCGGAGTACCGCTACAGAAGCGGCGGCTCGGCCACATCCCCTGATGAATCCGCGCCGGGAGGAGTCGCCACCTCCCGCTCGGCTTGGCCGATCCGACAAGGAAGGTCGTCCCGGCGACAGCAGGACGGCAACTTGGCCGACCCCCCAAGCAGGACCGGATCGGCTTGGCGATTCGGCCAACGACACCTCCCGACGGCCGTGACTAGCCTGACGCGCACCGAGTCCGACCGTCTGGAGGAGACCATGAACGAAGGACATCTCGGCAGGGCGAGCATCGCGGAGATCCAGGGGGTGGTCCGGTTCGAGGAGGAGGTCTTCGACAACCTCACGAACCGCCTCCTCCACGAGCTGCGCGGCGCGGCCCGGCGCCGCACCCTCAACGTCTCGCAGTTGGAGCACGCCCTGCAGACCGCGACGCGGGCGATGAACGCGGGCGCGGACGACAGGTACGTCGTCGCCGCCCTGCTCCACGACATCGGCGACTCGCTGGCGCCCACGAACCACGGCGACGTCGCGGCCGCGATCCTCCGTCCCTTCGTCGACGACCGGACGTGGTGGGTGGTCAAGCACCACCCGGTCTTCCAGGCGCAGTACTACTACCCCCTGCTCGGCGAGACCTGGGACCCACCGGCAGCCATCGTCGAGCACGAGTTCGCCGCCGCCACGCAGGAGTTCTGCGAGCGGTACGACGAGCCGGCCTTCAGCGAGACCTACACGGCCAAGCCCCTGGAGTACTTCGAGCCCGTGCTGAAGCGGGTCCTCGCCCATCCCATCAATGTGCCGCCCGGCATGTGACGACTGAGAGGTCACCCGGAATGAAGAAGTCAGTCCTGATCACCGTCTCGGCCGCCCTCGCCGTCACCGGCCTCGCCGCGTGCGGCGGTTCGGGCGGTGGCGACGCCGACGGCGTCAAGGTGTGCGTCAACGAGTACGTGACCCTCCCCATCTTCAAGGAGGGGCTCGAGGGTCTGAAGGAGGGGATGGCGGCCTCCGGCTACGGCGAGGACGAGGTCACCTACGACATCCGCAACCCCGAGGGCGATGCCGCGACCCAGCAGACGATCGTCAGCCAGTTCCTGCGCGACGCCGACTGCGACGTGCTGTTCGGCCTGGCGACGCCCGGATCGCAGGCCTTCCTGCAGCCGGGCAGGAAGGCGCCGCTGGTCTTCTTCGCCTCCTCGGCGCCGGTCGAGGCGAAGCTGGTGTCCTCGCTGGAGGAGCCCGGCAACAACACGACCGGGGTCAGCGACCCGCTTCCGGTCGAGCTCGAGCTCGACGCCATGCTGGCGATCGCGCCGGACGTCACGCGGGTGGGCCTGATCTGGAAGAACGGCGACTCGTCGGGCGACGCCCTGGCCGCCCGCGCGATCGCCGCGGCGAAGAAGGCCGGGATCGAGATCGTCGAGTCGCCGATCGCCAATCCGTCCGAGACGACGCAGGCGGCTCGCCTCCTCGTGGGCAAGGTCGACGCGATCCAGGTGGCCGGCGACGGCCCGACGGTCAGCGGCGTCGCCGGCATCCTGAAGGTCGCCGAGGACGCCGGCCTGCCGGTGTTCGGCGGGACGACCGAGTCCGTCGAGCAGGGCGCCCTGGTGGCCGGGATGTACGACTACGGCGCCCTCGGCGTCGAGGCCGGCAAGCTGGTCGCCAAGGTGCTCGACAGCGACGACGCGGGCAGGATCCCGGTCTACGTGCCCGACGCCAGCGCCATGTCGGTCAACGAGGCCGTCCTCGAGCGGCTCGGCCTGCAGGTCCCCGACGGCCTCGAGGTCGAGTACGTCGGGACGTCCTCGTGACGGCGGCGCTCACCGCCCTGGAGATCGGGGCCCAGTACATCCCGTTGGCGCTGGGCATCTACCTCAGCCTGATCGTGCTGAGCCTGCCCGACCTCACGATCGAGGGCTCCTTCGGGCTGGGCGGCGCGACCTGTGCGGCGGTGCTCCAATCGGGCGGGTCGCCGTGGATCGCGGTCGCCGCAGCCATGGCGGCCGGCGGCGCGGCCGGGCTCACGACCGGGTCGCTGCACGTCTTCCTGCGGATGAACACCCTGCTGGCGTCGATCCTGGTCACCGCCGCCTGCTGGTCGATCTGCCTGTTCGTGATGGGCGGTGCGAATGTCGCGCTGATCGGGGTGGAGACGCTGTTCACCCAGGCGCAGGGACTCGACCTCGGGCTGACCGAGGCCAACATCCTGGTCGGCGGGCTCGCCTCGCTCGCGTGCGTCGCCTTCCTCCTGTGGCTGCTCTCGACCAGCTTCGGCGTGTCCATCCGCGCCACGGGACTGAACATCCAGACCAGCAGGGCCATGGGCGTGCGCACCGAGATGCGGCAGTTGGCCGGCCTCGGGGTCGCCAACGCCCTGGTGGGCCTGTCGGGCGCCCTGGTCGTCCAGCAGCAGGGCTTCATGGACGTCTCGATCCAGGTCGGCACGCTCGTCGTCGGCATCGCCGCCCTGGTCCTGGGCAGGACCATCATCCGCAGCGACCGCCCGGTGCTCGCGCTGGCCGCCGTCGTCCTGGGCGTGCTGGTCTACCGCTTCATCGTCGCCTGGACGCTGGAGAACGGCGGCTCGGCGAACAGCCTGCGGCTGGTCACCAGCATCGCGGTGATCGTCGTCCTGGTGGCCCGCAGCCACGGGTCGTCCTGGGCGCGCGGCATCTCGGCATCCGCGCGGGCCCAGCGGCGCCGGATCCAAACCGACTACCTGGAGGCCGATCGTGTCAGCCCCATCCTCTGACTCCCCGCCCAGCCTCGACGTCCGCGGCTGCAGCAAGTCGTTCAGCGGCTCGGGCCGCGACACCATCCGTGCGCTCCGGGGTGCGAGCCTGAGCGTCCAGCCCGGCGAGCTGGTCGCGATCCTCGGATCGAACGGCGCGGGCAAGTCGACCCTGATGAACGTGGTGGCCGGCGGTCTCGTGCCCGACGAGGGCAGCGTGTGGGTGGCGGGACGCGACGTGACCCGCTGGCCCTCGTGGAAGCGGGCCCGCCAGCTGTGGACCATCCGCCAGGATCCCGAGGTCAACGTCATGGGCCGGCTGACCCTCGAGGAGAACCTCGCCCTCGCCCAGGCCTTCACCGGACGGCGTCGGCCCCTGGGGCGACTGCTCACCCGGGAGCGCCGGGAGCGGGGACGAGCGGCGCTCGCCGGGCTGGGCATGGGCCTGGAGGATCGCCTGTCGTCGCTGGGCGCCGAGCTGTCCGGCGGACAGCGCCAGGCGGTGGCCGTGGCGATGGCGAGTGTCGCCGCGCCGACCGTGCTGCTCGTGGACGAGCACGCCGCCGCCCTCGACCCGCGCAGCGGGCGCACGGTGATCGCGGCCACCGGTCGCCTGGTCGCCGAGAACCGGCTGGCCTGCCTGATGATCACCCACAACCTCGATCAGGCCGTGGAGCTGGCCGACCGGGTGGTGATCATGCACCAGGGCAGCATCGCCGCGGACCTGCGCAACCCCGGCCGGGCGCTGACCGCCGGCGATCTCCTCGCGCACTTCGAGGAGGCGACGGGCGGCGACGTACCGGACGTGGTGAAGCTCGCCACCGACGGCGCCGGTCAACGGTGATGCAGCCAGGGGTCTCCGGTGTCCGCCTCGCCCAGCTGGTCCGTGACCTCGGGCCGCTGGTCCGCGACGTCGTGTCCGGCGCGGAGGACCGCGATCCGCTGATCCGCTTCGCCGAGATCGCCGACGGCTCCCTCGCTGCGGTCGAGCCGGCGACGGTGCTGCTCGACGTGGGCGACGGCGCGGCCGACGATCCGTCCGTCGCCGAGACCCTCGGGGTCGCGGCCATCATCGCCAAGCACAGCGCCGAGCTGCGCCGGCGGCTGCTCGCCTCGCCGCGGCTCGGCCGGGCCCATGTCGTGCTCATCGAGCCGCAGGCGTCGTGGTTCCACGTCGCCGGCCTGGTCCGCGAGCGACTGGGTCTGGGGACGTTCGCGGGGACTGCCGGCGGGGACAGCGAAGCCTTCGGCACCGACCTGTTCGAGGTCGCCAACGCCGTCAGCGAGCTCGTCGCCGGTCCGGTGACGATCGAGGATCGCGACTTCACCGTCATCGCGTTCTCCCAGCGCAACCAGGAGGTCGACCCGGCGCGTGCCGCCACCGTGCTCGGCCGCGCCGTACCCCAGGAGTATCGCGACCTGCTCGACGCCGCCGGTGTCCACGAGCGCCTCGCGGAGGCGGAGTCGCCGCTGTACCTCGAGCTCGACGGTCTCCGGCCGCGGCTGGCCATGCCGGTCTGGTCGGGCGGTGTGCTCCTGGGGTCGATGTGGGCCGTCGTCGACGGCCCGGTCGGCCCCGACCGCGAGGCGGCCTTCGCCGACGCGGCCCGCGTGGTGGCGCTGGCCCTCCTGCGTCGGCGGGCGGAGGGGCGCGGTGGCCGCCGGCTGCGCGCGGAGCTCCTGGCCGATCTCCTCTCACGCACGCCCGACGCCGCCGAGGCCCGGACCCGGCTGGGCCTGGCGGACCGCGAGTCCCGGGTCCTCGCCGTCGACCTGACGGGCATCGACGAGGAGGGCCGCTATCGGATCGCCGACGCGGTCGCGCTCCAGCTGACCGCGGCCAGCCCCACGTCGGCCGTGACGACCATGGACGACCAGCTGTACGCCGTCGTACTGACCGAGCAGTCCGCCGTGCGCATCGACGCGCTCGCGTCGCGCATGCTGCGCAGCATCGCGATCCCGGCGGGCTACGTGGCGGTGGGCCGCAGCGCTCGCACCCTGGACGAGCTGATCTACTCCCGCAGGGACGTGGACCGCTCGATCCGGGTCCGGCGCCGGATGGGATCGGGCAGCGAGGTGATGTTCCCCGAGGAGAGCACCCTGGGGGCGGTCCTGATCGCGGCCGAGGACTACCTCCAGTCGGAAGGGGTGGATCCGGTCGACGGCGTCCTCGGCCGGCTGCTGTCCTACGACCGCGACAACGCGACCGATCTGCTGGTCTCGCTGGAGGCCTACCTGGCGGCGATCGGGGATGTCGCGACCGCCGCCCGGCGGCTGCACGTGCACCCCAACACCGTGCGCTACCGCCTGCGGCGAGCTGCCGAGGTGGGCGAGTTCGACCTGCAGGACCCCGACACCGTGCTGCTCACGTGGCTGGGCATCCGCAGGCTGCAGATGACCGGTCCGCCGTCGCTCGCCCGAGGCGTGGGCGGCGCGGCCGAGAGGAGGAATGATGAGGATGGGCAGTGACCGGATCGAACGGGTGGGCGTGGTCGGTGCCGGAAGCACGGGGCTGGCGATCGCATGGTTCCTGCAGCGGGCCGGCGTCCAGGTCGAGGTCCTCGACCGCTCCGGGGTCGCCGCGGGCTCGTCGTGGGGCAATGCCGGCTGGCTGACCCCGGCTCTGGCCGGGCCGCTGCCGGAGCCGGGCATCCTGCGCTACGGCGCCCGGGCGGTCCTGGACCGTCGCTCGCCGCTGCACGTGTCACTGCGCCCGTCGCGGGACCTGTGGTCCTTCCTCGCCCGGTTCGCCCGGAGCTCGACCCGGGCCCGCTGGGCCGACGCGATGGGGCATCTGGCGTCGATCAACGCGGTCGCGCTCGACGCGTTCGACGAGCTCGCCGATGCCGGGGTGAAGGTCGGCGCCAGCGATGTCGACATCCTCGCCGTGGGCCGCACCACCGACGACCTGCATCATCTGGCCGCCGAGGTCGCTGCTGCCGCCGAGGCGGGACTGGACGCGAAGGCGGACGTGCTCACCGGCGCTGCCGCCCGGGAGCTGGAGCCACAGCTGACCGACGAGGTCGGTGCCGGCCTGCTGCTCCGGTCGCAGCGCACGCTCGATCCGGGCGACTTCTGCGAGCAGCTTGCCCACGACATCGTCCGGCGCGGCGGGACGATCCGCCCCGGGGTCGATGTCGTCGCCGTCCATGACGACGGCCGCGGGGTCGAGGTGCGCGACCGGCTCGGACCACCACGGCGCTTCGACGCGGTCGTCGTCGCGACCGGAGCCTGGCTCAGCCGCCTGGTCCGGCCCTACGGCGTCCGGGTCCCCGTGCAGGCGGGGCGCGGCTACAGCTTCACGATGCCCGACCGGCCCGCCGTGGGCCGCCCCGTCTACCTGCCGGCCCAACGGGTGGTCTGCACACCGCTGGCGAACGGGACCAGGGTGGCGGGAACGATGGAGCTCCGCGCGCCCGACGCGCCCTTCCGGGAGGACCGGATCCAGCAGATCGCCGCCGCGGTCGCGCCCTATCTCGCGGGCGAGCTCGGCAGCCGGTCGGACGAGTGGTGCGGGTCGCGGCCCTGCTCGGCCGACGGTCTCCCACTGGTGGGCGCCACCAGGTCGTCGCGGGTGTTCGTCCACGGCGGCCACGGCATGTGGGGCATCACCCAGGGGCCCGCGACGGCCCGGCTGCTCGCCGAGCAGATCCTGGGCCGGCCCTCCGAGATCCTGCGTCCGCTGAGCCCGACGCGATGACCGGGGGAGCGGAGATCATGAGGACCGTGGACCTGCCCGCGCTCGCGGTTCCCGGTGCGCCATTGAGCCATGCCGTCGTCGTGGCGGGCCTGGTCCACTGCTCCGGGCAGGTGCCGCTGGCGCCCGACGGGAGCCTGGTGAGCGACGACGTGGCCGCGATGACCCGCCAGGCGTTGGCGAACCTCGACGCGGTGCTCCGCGCCGCCGGCAGCGCACTGGACCGGGTCGTGCGGACGACGGTGTACCTGACCGACTTCGCCGACTACCAGGAGATGAACCTCGCCTACGCGGAGCTCCTGGCGCATCGGCCCGCGCGTACCTGCGTCCGGGTCGCCGGGCTGCCGTTGGGCGCACGGCTCGAGATCGACTGTGTCGCGGTGGCGGGGCGTGCGGCCGCGGATTCATCACGGTAGGTAGGTCGATCGCCGCTTCCCGTGCGGAGCACCGCTACAGAAGCGGCGGCTCGGCTACATCCCGTGATGAATCCGCGCCCGGCGGGGTCAGGCCTGCGACCGCAACGGCCGGAACTCCCGCCCCGCATAGCGCCCGACCCGGTAGGTGCTCCAGCCGTCGGCGACCGCGCCGACGGCGCCGCCGACGAGCGGTACCCGCTTGCCGACCGTCGTCGCGACCCGCTTGCCGATCACCCGGCCGACCAGCTCGCCCGCCAGCACCGTCGACACGGTCCGGTCCAGGGTCGGGTCGTGCTGGGGCGCGGTCGCGATCGCCATCGGCGGCGCGGGCAGCTGGTGCCGCTTGACCATCGTCTGCACGGTGTCCTCGCCCAGGATGCAGACCAGGATCGCGTTGCGGACCCGGGGGTCGTCGAGGTCGTAGCCGCGGAGGTGGGCGATGCCCGCCACCATCCGGCACTGGATGATCGCGAGCCCGGTGATGCTCGCCGGCGCCACGATGGCAGCCGTGATCAGGCCGCCCAGGTTGGTGGCGAGGCCCTCCACGCCGGCGTACGCGACGTGGTTCTCGATCAGCTCCCGCACCGCCTTGTCGACGTTGCCGTGCTGCTCCTCGAGCTGGATCCGCGCGGCGTGCGCGGCCGGTGGCAGGGGGCCGATGCCCACGAGGGCGCGGTGCAGGGACTCGCGCACGAAGGACTGCGTCAGCCCCGGGGCCAACTGCGTGACCTTCGGGGCGAGCGCCCGCGCCGTCTGCAGCGCCAGACCCTTCTTGAGCGAAGCCATGTCCCGAGACTAGGAGACGCGTCCTAGTCCCCGCGCCCGCCGGCCCTCCCCGCCCGCCCTCCTAGGATCAGCGGGTGCCCGTCGAGCCCGAGCCCAGCCCCTGGGTCTTCCCGAGCCGCGCCGACCTGGCCGCGCTGCCGGTGCTGGACGAGCCCGACGACGAGGACGGCCGGGACGACGCGGCGGACGGTGACCGCGACGGCACCCACGACGGCAGCGACCTCGTGGCGGTGGGTGCCGACCTGGCGCCGGGCACCCTGCTGGCGGCGTACCGGCACGGCCTGTTCCCGATGCCCGAGGGCCGCGGGATCGGCTGGTGGAGCCCGGCCCATCGGGGTGTGCTCCACCTCGACGAGCTGCGCGTCTCCCGCTCGCTGCGGCGCTCGGCGCGCGACTTCGAGGTCCGCGTCGACACCGCCTTCGACGAGGTCGTCGCCGCCTGCGCCGATCCGCGCCGGCCGCACGGGTGGATCGACGGCCGGATCGCCCGCGCGTACGGCGACCTGCACCGGCTGGGCTGGGCGCACTCGGTGGAGGCCTGGCGGGACGACCGCCTGGTCGGCGGTCTGTACGGCGTGGCGATCGGCGGCCTGTTCGCGGGGGAGTCGATGTTCCACCACGTCACCGACGCGTCGAAGGTCGCGCTGCTCGGGCTCGTCGAGGGGCTCCGTGCGGACGCCGACGGAGCCGCCGGGAACCGGCTGATCGACGTCCAGTGGGCCACCCGGCACCTGGCGAGCCTCGGTGTGCGCGAGGTGGCGCGGGCGTCGTACCTGGCGGCGCTGGGCGGGCTGCTCGAGGTGCCGACGGCGGCGTTCTGGCAGCGGTGAGCCTCGGCGCACCGCGCCGGTCATGGATCGGCAACCTGCCGTTCGCCGTCCCGGTGAATAGTCTGAACCGGTGGGGGCAGGGTGACCGCGTGGTCGCCCGCTCGGCCGTGCCCTGTGCGCAGGCGACGCCGAGGCGCCCCGGCTCCCTAGGAAAGGAAACGACATGACCCCGATCAAGCGCCCGCTGGCCGCCGCCGGCGCGGCCGTGCTGCTGGGCCTGACCCTGACCGCCTGCGGTGGCAGCTATCCGACCGACGCGTCGAAGGACAAGTTCTGTGGCGGCGTCGAGGACGTCGTCACGGCCACCACCTCCGTCGCCGGCGAGGAGCCCACGGAGGAGGAGTGGAAGGACCTCCAGAAGGCCTACGGGGACCTCGGCGACATCGGCACGCCCAAGGACATCGGCGACACCGAGCGCAACGGGTTCGAGGTCATCGTCGACACCATCACCGACCTCGACTACGACGAGGCGAAGAAGTCCTTCGGTGACGAGGACGGCGACGACTCCATCCCCGGCGTCTCCAAGGACGACGAGAAGGACGCCGAGAAGTTCTTCACCTACGTCCAGTCCGCCTGCGCCGACCAGTCCGGCAGCTGACCCACATCCCCCGGAAAGGGACCCCGATGACTCTCATGAAGCGCCCGTTGGCCACGGCCGGCGCCACCGTCCTGCTCGCCCTCTCGCTCACCGCCTGCGGCGGGGGAGCGCCGAGCGACGCGTCCGTCGACGACTTCTGCAACGCCGCGGCCGACACCCTCGGCAAGGAGTTCATGACGGCCTTCCAGGAGAAGGACTACGACAAGCTCGAGGACATCTTCAAGAAGGCGGCGGAGAAGGCGGCCGACATCGGCACGCCCAAGGACATCCCGGACGACGCGCGCGAGGGATTCGAGCTCCAGCTCGACGCGTACGAGGACCTCGACGCCGACGACATCAAGAAGGGCCTCGAGGCCGAGGCGGGCGAGGACCCGTTCGCCGACGAGTTCTCCAAGGAGGAGATGAAGAAGGTCGAGGCGTTCACGACGTACCAGGCCGAGACCTGCGCCGACGTCGACGCGCCGGACAGCGAGGACCTGCCGGACTCCGAGGACCTTCCGGACGTCGACGATCTCCCGACGGACGGCCTGCCGACCGACGGGCTGCCGAGCGGGTTCCCGTCCGACCTGCCCACGACCCCGGAGGATCTCGAGAGCATGATGTCGGAGTTGGGCACCGGGCTCCCGAGCGAGCTGCAGAGCCTGCTCGAGGAGCAGCAGGGCCAGTGACGCCCTGACCCGGTACGACGCACGGCCCCGCCGACCAGGTACGCCTGGGCAGCGGGGCCGTGCGCTGTGTCGGGGGAGAGAGCGGTCAGACGACGTACGGCGGCTGGTCGCCGTCGGCGACCATGGGCCGTCCGGCGCGCTCCCAGCCGAGCATCCCGTCGGCGAGGTTGACCACGTCGTAGCCCTGTTGCGCGAGATAGGCGACCGCGCGCGCGGAGCGGCCGCCGCCCTTGCAGACGACCAGCGTCTGGGGCGCCTCGAGCTCGACGAACTCCCCGAGCCGCGCGGGCAGCTCCATCAGCGGGATGTGCACCGCGCCGTCGATGTGCCCGGCGGCCCATTCGTCGTCCTCGCGGACGTCGAGCACCACGAGGCCCGCGGGCAGCGGGTCCGGCACGCTGTCGATCTCAGTCGTCGGGATCATGCGTCCAGCCTAGGCGTGGCGGCGTGGAGGGCGGCGGCGACCGCCTCGACGGCGGGGGTGCGGGCCGGCCGGGTCAGCAGGAACACCTCGCGGCCGAGGGGTCCCTCGGCCAGCGGGCGCGCGGCGAGGCCGGTGTCGCGCCGGTCGAGGGCGAGGTCCGGCAGCAGTGCACCCGCCCCGGCGGTGCGGGCCATCTCCAGCAGGATGCGGAAGTCGTCGGAGCTGTAGCGCACGTCGGGCTCGAAGCCGCCGAACTGCCGGCACACCCGCAGGTGCATCGCCCGCTGGCCGGTCCCCGGCTGGCACGCGGCCCAGGCCAGCCCGGCGAGCCGTCCGATGGACACCCGCGCCGCGCGTGCCTCGGGGTGGCCGGCGGGGAGGACGACCTGCAGCCGCTCGCGGAGCAGCCGCTCACGGCGCAGGTCGGGATGCAGGACCCGCGGCTGGTCGTCGTACTCGTCGCCGATGACGAGGTCGAACTGGTGCAGGCGCAGGCCCGGCGCGGTCACCTCGACCTCGGCCTCGGTCACCTCGACGCGGATGTCGGGGTGGCTGGCCGCGAGGTCGCGCACCGCCGGTGCCACGATCCGCAGCATCGCCGACTGGAACGCCGAGACCCGCACCGGCCCGGCGGCGCGGCCCGCGGCGAGCGTCGCCAGGTCGGCCTCGGCCGCCTCGACACCCTCGAGCAGGGTGATCGCGTGTGTCACGAGCACCTCGCCCGCCGCGGTCAGCCGGACGTTGCGGCCGGTGCGTTCGAGCAGCGGCGTGCCGGCCTCGCGTTCGAGGACGGCGAGCTGCTGCGAGACGGCGCTGGGGGAGTACCCGAGCGCGGCGGCGGCCGCGTGGACGGTGCCGCGGCCGTGGACCTCACGGAGCAGGCGGAGGCGGTGCAGGTCCAGCATCTGTTCACGATATCTGAACAATCAGGGCCACGAAGACGTGATGGACGTGAACGATCGACGCCCGGACGATGGAGCCGTGGGTGCCCTGTACTGCTTGCTCTCCGCCGTCGGCTTCGGCCTGATGGCGGTCTTCGCCAAGTCCGCGTACGACGAGGGCGTCTCGGTCCCGGCGCTGCTCCTGGTGCGCTTCGGGCTGGCCGCCGCGGTCCTGCTCGTGCTCGCCGCCGGCACCGGCGCGCTGCGCGGCCTGACCCGGCGCGCGGTGCTGGTCGGGCTGGCCATGGGCGTCTTCGGGTACGCCGTGCAGGCGTCCTTCTACTTCTCGGCCCTGCGCCACCTCGACGCCTCGCTGGTCGCGCTGGTCTTCTACGTCTACCCGGTCACGGTGATGGTGGCCTCGATCGCGATCGGCCGGGAGCGGCCCTCCGCCCGCCGGGGCGGGGCTCTGCTGGTCGCCCTCGGCGGCATCGGCCTGGTCCTCGTCGGAGCCGCGACCGGGCAGTTCGACGGACTCGGCGTCCTGCTGTCGCTGGGCGCCGCCGCGACGTACACCGGCTACATCGTGATCGGCGACCGGATCACCGCCGGCACCCCGCCGCTGGCCCTCGCTGCTCTGGTCTGCACCGGCGCGACCGGTGCGCTGCTGGGTGTCGGCACCGTGCGCGGCCTCCCCGACCTCGGCTTCGGGGCGGCCGGCTGGGGGTGGCTGACCGCCCTGGTGCTGATCAGCACCGTCGCCTCGGTGCTGCTGTTCTTCGCCGGCCTCGCCCGGGTCGGCCCCTCGACCGCGGCCATCCTGTCCATCCTGGAGCCGGTCGTGACCGTGCTCAGCGCCGCGGTCGTGTTCGGGGAGGTGCTGACCGCGCCGCAGTGGCTCGGCGGCCTGCTCGTGCTCGGCGCGGTGGTGCTCGTCCAACTCCCGGGCCGACGACCCGGCCGGCGACCCGGCCGACGACCCGGCCGGCCGGAGCTACTTCAAGAGCTTGCTCATCCGGCGGTCGGCGAGGGGCTTGCCGCCGGTCTGGCAGGTGGGGCAGTACTGGAGGCTGGAGTCGGCGAAGGAGACCTCGCGCACGATGTCGCCGCAGACCGGGCACGGCTTGCCGGTCTGGCCGTGCACCGCGAGATGTGACTTCTTCTCCTTCTTCAGCTCGCTGGCCGCGAGCCCGCGGGAGCGCTCGACCGCGTCGCCGAGGGTGTCGCGGACGGCGGCGTAGAGCGTCGCCAGCTCCTCCTCGGAGAGGCTGTCGGCCGGCTTGAACGGCGACATCCGCGCGGCGTGCAGGATCTCGTCGGAGTAGGCGTTGCCGATGCCCGCGATGGTGCCCTGGTGGCGCAGCACGCCCTTGAGCTGCTTGCGGCCGGCATCGGCGAGGATGCCGGCGAGCCGCTCGGGTGTGAAGTCGTCGGTGAGCGGGTCGGGACCGAGGCTGGCGACGCCGGGGACGTCCCCGGGCTCGCGGACGAGGTAGAGCGCGAGCGACTTCTTGGTGCCGGCCTCGGTGATGTCGAGGCCCGGCGTGACGCCGTCCTGCTCGTCGAGCACGATCCGCACCGCCAGCGTCGACTTGGTGCTCGGCCGCGGCGGCAGCGCGGGGACCTCGTCCTTCCACCGCACCCAGCCGGCGCGGGCCAGGTGGAGCACGAGGTGCAGGCCGCTCGCCTCGATGTCGAGGAACTTGCCGTGCCGGCGGACGTCGTCGACCAGCGCGCCCTCGATCGCCGTCAGCGGCGGATCGTAGGTCTTGAGTGCGCTGAACGCCGCGATGTGGACGCGGGCGAGCGCACGTCCGGCCAGCCGGCCCCGCAGGTCGAGGGCCAGGGCTTCCACCTCGGGCAGCTCGGGCACAGGTGCCAGCCTAGGGCGCGTCTCCCAAATCCCCGCCTGCTACGCGACGTGATCCGGGACTTCGTCCTGTTTCCGGCCGCGTGCCATGACCCGCTCCGCGCCGCTGCGTTGGTCGGTCGTCGGCGCCGCTCGGGGCCCTCCACCCGCTACCTAGAAGGGCTTTCCCATGCACAGCAGGCACCTGACCCTGGGTTCGCTCGCCCTCATGGCGGTCCTCGGCACCGGTACGGGGCTCCTCGCGCCCGTGGCCACCGCAGCCGCCCCCGGCGTCCCGTCGCCGTCCGGTGACCCGCGCGGCTGCGGCCAGCCGGAGGTCCCCGCGCAGTGGGCCAGCGTCGAGCACCCCGCCGTCACCCGGACCGTCGACGCCGTCACCCGCACCGAGTGGCGCTGGCAGCGTGCGGTCGGGACGCTCGAGCGGGAGTACGCCCGCGAGACCGTCGCCGCCGTCCTCCTCGTGCACTGGAGCCGTACGGTCGAGGGCGTCGAGCACGAGCACGCCTGGACGGTGATCGACCGCCCCGCGCGGGCGGGCTCGCCGGAGGAGGGCCATCACGAGACCCGGGTGGTCGCGCCGGCCGTCGTCGAGGAGCAGGCGGAGTACGTCCAGCAGCAGACCGGGCGCACCCGATGGGAGCGCGCGGGCTGGAACGCGGGGGAGAACGGCAACGGCTGGTCGCCGACCGGCCGCACCCGCAGCGTCGAGACCACCCCGGCGGTCACCGAGGACGTGTGGGTGGTCGACCGCGCCGCCGTCCCGGCCGAGCCCGAGGCGTCCCACGAGGAGACCGGCTGGTTCGCCACCGGTACGACGCCGCCCGCCGGCGCGGCGCCGACCGGCCGCACCCGCGCCGTACCGTCCGCGACCGAGGAGAGCGACCTGCCGGTCGGCGAGCAGCCGGAGGGCGAGGGCTGGGTCGAGGGCGCCACCGCCGAGATCTCGGCCGCCGAGGAGGAGCGGGTCTGGCTGCCCGACGGCACCGCCCCCGACCCGGGGTTCGTGGCGACCGGCGCGACCCGTACCGGGACCCCGCGCGTCGAGAGCACCGCCGCCACCTCGGCACTCCCGCCGGCCGGCGGCGGCTGGACCGTGCTGCCCGGCTCGGCCGTCGACGTCGTGGCGGCGGCCGCCGGCGAGGTCGTGGTCGAGCCCGCCTGGGTCGAGGACTTCGTCCTGGTCCCCGGTCAGCCCGCGACGCCGCCCTGCGCCGATCCGGGCGCGCCCACCACGCCCACGGAGTCCGCCGTGCCCACCGGGCTCCCGGTCGTCGTACTCCCCGCCGGCGTGGCGGTGCCGGACGGCGCCGTGGCCCCGGCCACCGCGCTCGCTCCCGGCGCCCACCCGGCCCCCGCGTCGGCGGTGACTCCCGGCAGCGCGTTGCCCGCCAGCGGCGCCTGAGCCCGCCTGAGCCCGCCGAGCCGGTGCTCCGCCGCGATCAGGCCGCGATCAGGCCGCGATCAGGCCGCGATCAGCGCGACGCTCAGCGAGACGAGGCAGACCAGGCCGACGAGGCCGATCCCGAGGACGACCAGCGCCACCGTCCGCATGCCCGGCGTGTGGTCGACCGAGCCGGATCGGTAGGCGAGGGCGCGGATCACCCCGGCCGGGAGGGTGCCGGCGGTCACGATCAGCGCGACCGACCAGGCGAAGAGCACCGGATCCATGTCTCCGCGGTGCCCACCGGCGCCGGTCCCAGACCGATGATCCGACACGCTAGCGATGTATAAGGAACCCGCTAGAGAGGCCGATACCGTCGGATCATGGACCCGATCCGCAACCCGTACGCACCCGGCGCCGGGCAGCGCCCGCCCGAGCTCGCGGGCCGCGACGAGCAGCTGGCGGCCTTCGAGGTCGTCCTCGAGCGGGTCGCCCGTGGCCGTCCGGAGCGCTCGCTCGTGCTCACCGGGCTGCGCGGCGTCGGCAAGACGGTCCTGCTCAACGCACTGCGCTCGGCGGCGGTCCGCAAGGGCTGGGGCACCGGCAAGCTGGAGGCCCGGCCCGACCAGTCACTGCGCCGGCCGCTCTCCTCGGCGCTGCACCAGGCCGTGCGCGAGCTCGGGCCGGCCGCCCAGGAGCCCGGGGACGACGGCGCCACCCACGTGCTCGGAGTGATCCGCTCGTTCGCCCAGCGCGAGGCCGGCGCGGATGCCAAGCTGCGCGACCGGTGGTCGCCGGGGATCTCCGTCCCCGCCGTCCGCGGCCGCGCCGACTCCGGCGACGTCGAGATCGACCTGGTCGAGCTGCTCACCGACGTGGGCGGGCTCGCGGCCGACGCCGGCAAGGGCGTCGCGGTGTTCATCGACGAGATGCAGGACCTCGGCGCCACCGACGTGTCCGCGCTCTGCGCCGCGTGTCACGAGCTCAGCCAAAACGGCCTGCCCGTCATCGTGGTCGGCGCCGGACTGCCGCACCTGCCGGCGGTGCTCTCGGCGAGCAAGTCCTACTCCGAGCGGCTGTTCTCCTACCAGCGCATCGACCGTCTCTCGCGCGAGGCCGCCGACCGGGCCCTCGTCGCGCCGGCCGCCGAGGAGGAGGCGGCGTTCACGCCCGAGGCCCTGGCCGCCATGTACGACGCCACGCGCGGCTACCCGTACTTCATCCAGGCCTACGGCCGCTCCGTGTGGGACCTCGCGCCCCGCACCCCGATCACCGCCGACGACGTCGCCGTCGCCGGCCCGGAGGCGGAGGCCGAGCTGGCGGTCGGCTTCTTCGGCTCCCGCTACGAGCGCGCGACGCCGGCCGAGCGCGACTATCTGCGGGCGATGGCCGACGCCGCGGTGGCCTCCTCCGACGACGGCGTCGAGGACCCGGTCGGCTCGGTGGCCACCGCCGACGTCGCCGGGGTGCTCGGCAAGAAGCCCCAGTCGCTCTCGCCGGCCCGCGACGCACTGCTCAAGAAGGGCCTGATCTACTCCGGCGAGCGCGGCCGGATCGCGTTCACGGTCCCCCACTTCGGGCGCTACCTCCGCACCCAGGCTTAGGGCGCGTCTCCCCGATCCCCGCCTGCTACGCGACGCTTCCGACTCGATCCGGCTGCGTTGGCGTCGCTCGAAGGGCGATCCGGCACGACGTCGCTCCGCCGCCTTGCCAGATCGGCCGGAAACGCCGCTCGCGACGGCGCCGATGTGAGAGACACACCTAGATGACTGATTCCGTGGGATCGTGCGAGCGAGCGTGCGAGACCTCGGAATCACTCAGCGGTCGGGTCCGTCCTCCGCCGCCTGCTCCGCGCGGCGGTATGCGCCCGGGGTCCGCCCCGTCCAACGCTTGAACGCGCGCACGAAGTTGCTGGGGTCGGCGTACCCGAGGAGCCGGGCGATGTCCTCGACGCCCATGGCCGAGCCGCGCAGCAGCCGCAGCGCCTCGGCGCGCCGGGCCTCGGTCGAGAGGTCGTGGAAGGTGGTGCCGGTGGCGTGCAGGCGGCGCTTGAGGGTGCGCGTGGACATGTGCATCGCCGCAGCGACGGCCTCCAACCCGAAGCCGGCGCCGCGGGCGCCGAGCAGTGCCTGCACCCGCGCGACGACGTCGTCGGTCAGGCCGATCCGGTCGCGCTCCCCGGAGAGCTCCTCCTGCGCCAGCCGGGCGGCGACGGCGTTGGCCGTGTCGAGCCGCTCGTCGAGGCGTTCGACGGGGAAGCGCACCTGGTGCACGCCGGTGCCGAACCGGGCGGGCGGCAGACGGTCGCGGTAGCGCGCGAAGTGATCCGGCTCGGCGCCCTCGAACCACAGCTCGACGTCGCCCTGAGGGCGCCCGGTCAGCGCCGGGGTCATCCGGGCGAGACCGGTGAGGAAGAGGTCGAACATGCACTGGCGCACGTCGCCGAGCGGACGCGTCTCGCGGACGTCGACCGCGGCCTGGCCGCCGTCCAGGACGAGGCCGAGTGTCAGCATCGGCAGTCGGACACCGCTGTACTCCACCCCCAGCTCGATCGCGTCGCGCAGGGTCGCGGAGGTCAGCAGCCCGAACCCCATGATGCCGTGCGAGGTCAGGCTGCTGCGGAGCCCGATCTCGTAGCCCAGCCCGGGCTCCCGGGTGAGGTTCATACCGTGCAGCAGCAGGTGGCCGGCCTGGAGCGGGGTGAGCCGGCCCTGAGGGTCCGCGAACGCCGTCGCGGACAGGCCGGCCGCGGCCAGGAGCTCGGTCCCGACGCCGAAGGAGGCGGCCACCTCCTCGATGAGCAACCCGTAGCCGACCGGCACCACGGGCTGGTCGAACCACTCGGTCATGGGCCACTTCCTACCTCCGCTGGCCCCGAATGACAACGACCTTGGCCTCCTCGGCCCTGGTCGCGTGCGGTTCCTCGCGCGGATATTGGTCCCACCCCGCATGACTCGACATGACCCCGAATCGGAGGACCCGATGGACGCCAACCGGACACTGGATCGACGCCGCCTGCTCAAGCTCGCCGGAGGGGCGGCCGCCGTCGGCGCGATGGCCCCCATCGGCCTTCCCGGCCTCGCCTCGCCCGCGAGCGCCGCGGGCAACGGCTTCGGCCTCACCATCACCGATCAGGGCGTGTTCGGGCGGCTGAACTACTTCCGCTTCGCGACCGCCCAGATCGGCTGGCAGCCAGGGGTCAACGTCCTGCTCCCCGACGACTACTACAGCACCAACTGGCGCCGCTACCCGGTCCTCTACCTGCTCCACGGCGGTCTGCAGGACTTCCGCAAGTTCCACATGGAGGACGACATCATCGGGCTCACCGCCGGTCGCAAGCTGATCGTGGTCATGCCCGACGGCGGCGGCGCGGGCTGGTACAGCAACCCGGTGAGCTCCTTCAGCGGACCCCGCAACTGGGAGAGCTTCCACATGAACCAGCTCATCCCCTGGGTGGACGCGAACTTCCGCACCTACGCCGAGTACGACGGCCGTGCGGTCTCCGGCTTCTCGATGGGCGGCTTCGGCGCGCTGAAGTACACCGCGAAGTACTACGGGCACTTCGCCTCCGTCAGCTCCCACTCCGGCCCGGCGAGCCTGCGCCGCGATGCCGGCCTGGTCGTGCACTGGGCGAACACCAGCTCGGCTGCCGTCGAGCTGGCCGGTGGCACGGTCTACGGCGCGCCCTTCTGGGACGAGGCGCGCGTCACTGCCGACAACCCGGTGCAGCGGCTCAACAGCTATCTCAACAAGCGGATCTTCCTGGTCTGCGGCCTCGACGAGGACATCAACGAGACCCCGGTCCGGGCCGGGCAGCGGGAGTTCCGCAGCCTGCTCGCCGCGCAGGGCATCCCGCACGAGTGGCACGAGCTGCCCGGCGCCCACTTCGTGCGCCGCGACATGCTGCAGCGCGACATCGACGGCGTCATCGCGCGGCTGAAGAAGGCCTGACCGCGTCGTCCCGCGAGCGGCGCGATCAGCTCTACGCTGGGCGCCATGACCGTCGCTCCGCGGGACGCCCCCAAGCCGCCGTCGCTGGTGGGCAGCGTGCTGCCTCCCGTGCTGTTCTTGCTCGTCGCCGGTGTCGTCGGACCGATCTTCCTCGTGATGGGTCTGGTCTCCGACGGTCCCGAGACGAGTTGGCTCCTGCCCACCGGCGTCGGCATCACCGCGCTCGACGTGGTGATCGGCCTCCTCCTCGGCCGCGGCCGCTACCGCTCCGCACAGAAGCTCTACCGGCTGCGCACCCGGGGGCGCCCCGCCCGGGCCCGGGTGCTGTCGTTCGAGCAGACCAATGTGCGCGTCAACGACCAGCCACTGGTCAAGCTGCGCCTCCAGCTCCACGGCGACGACCTCACCCCGTTCGAGGTGGAGAGCCGGACCGTGGTGCCCGACATCCGGCTGCCGCTCCTATACGCCGGCGACCTCCCGGCACTGGTCGACCCGGAGAGCGGGGAGTGGCAGATCGACTGGGACGCCGCCCCGATCGTCCCGGCGGCTCCGTCGTCACTGACGGCACCCGCGGCCGCCGTACCGGTGGACGAGCGGACGCCTGCCGAGCGGCTCGCCGAGCTCGACGACCTGCTGCGGCGCGACCTCGTCAGCCGCGAGGAGTACGACGCCACGCGGGCGCGGATCCTCGACGGGATCTGATCCGACCTCTCCTCCCCCACCTGGCCCCCGTCGTACCCGGCAATCGGGTCGTCGGACCGGACGCTTCGCGACCCGAATGCCGGGTACGACCCCGGTCGGGATATCGGCTCGCTTCCCCGACCACCCGGGACGTAGGCTTGTCCCATCATGCTGATCCTCGCCTGACCCGACTCGCGACCGCGGCCGTCCGGAGACCTCAGCGTCCCGGCCTGCGCCCGGCGAGTCCGACCCCGTCACCGATCGGATCAGCCATGTCAGCGCTCACCACCTCGTCGCTCGCCCCGCTCGTCGTCCGCGACCTCACCGTCGCCTACGGTCGCCGGACCGTCCTCGACGGGATCGACCTGGTCGCCCCGCCGGGGCGGCGGATCGGTCTGATCGGCGAGAACGGCGCGGGCAAGTCCACGCTGCTGCGCGCGGTCACCGGCGACCTGCCCGCGATCGCGCAGGTGACCGGCACGATCGAGCCGCCGGCCGACCTGGCGTTCCTCACCCAGGAGCCACCGTTCGCCGACGCGGACACGATCGCCGACGTCCTCGCCACCGCGCTGCTGCCGTTGCGCGAGGCGGTGGCCGCGGTCGAGCGACTGGCCGACCGGCTCGACGATCCGGCGGTCGCCGACCAGTACGCCGCCGCGCTCGAGCTCGCCCTCGCCCACGACGCCTGGGACGCCGACCGGCGCGCGCTCCTGGCCGCGGAGCAGCTCGGCCTCGACCATCTCGCCCCGGACCGGCGGGTGGGCAGTCTGTCCGGTGGCCAGCGCACCCGGCTCGCGCTGGCCACGCTGATGACCCGGCGGCCGCAGTGCCTGCTGCTCGACGAGCCCACGAACCATCTCGACGACGAGGCGGTCGCCCTGCTCGCGGCCTTCCTACGCGAGCTGCCCGGCGTCGTCGTGCTCACCAGCCACGACCGGGTGCTGCTCGACGAGGTCTGCACCGACCTGGTCGATCTCGACCCGGTCGGGATGGGCACCGACGGTCGCGGCGGGCGCAGGCACGGCGGTGGCTGGACGGCGTACGCCGCGGCGCGGGCCGCCGCGCGCCGCCGCTGGGAGGAGACCTACGCCCAGCAGCAGGAGGAGCTGGAGCGACTGCGCGAGGCCGCCCGGATCGACAAGGGCGCCGTCGCTCCCGGTCGCGGCCCGCGCGACAACGACAAGTTCATCCACGCCTTCAAGGGCGCCAACGTCGACCGCGCACTGGCCCGGCGCAAGCGCGACGCCGAGCGACGGCTCGAGGAGGCCGAGCGCAGCCAGGTCCGCAGGCCGCCGGTGCCGTTGCGCCTGGCGACCGGGCTGACGGCCGGGGGTGCCGGCAGCGCCCGGGCGGTCACCGTGCGCGACCTGGCCGTGGCGGGACGGCTCCGGCTGCCGGTGCTGGACCTCGCGGCTGGCGAGCACCTGCTGGTGACCGGTGCCAACGGGTCGGGCAAGTCGACCCTGCTCGGCGTACTCTCCGGCCGGATCGCGCCGACGAGCGGCGACGTGTGGATCGGCGCGCAGCGGGTCGCCGAGCTCACCCAGGATCCGCTGTTCCCGGATCTCACGGCCACCGCGCAGGCGACCTACGAGCGGTCGGTCGGCCCCGACCTCGCCGTACGCCGCCCGCTGCGCGACCTCGGCCTGCTCCACCCGCGGGAGCATCCGAAGCCTGTGGTCCTCCTGTCGGTGGGCCAGCGACGCCGGCTGGCGCTGGCGATCGCCGTCGCCACCGAGCCGGACCTGCTGCTGCTCGACGAGCCCACCAACCACCTCTCGCTCGCGCTCGTCACCGAGCTGGAGGAGGCGATCGGCACCAGCCCCGGCACCATCGTCCTCGCCTCCCACGACCGGTGGCTGCGCCGTCGCTGGGCCGCCGCGACGCTCGCGCTCGGCTGATCCGGGGCGGGCTCGTGGTGCACCGCGCAACTACCGAGTTCGTCGTGAATCCGCCGGATCGGCGACGAATTCGGTAGTTGAACCGGACCGCCGGAGTCGCCCGTACGAGGTCAGCCGGTGAACGCGTAGGCGTCGAGCGGGTACCTCCGCGCCGCCCACATCGTCTCCAGTGTGGTCGCCGGCCGGAAGGGCACGTCCCCATGGGCGTCGAAGTAGTAGCTGTTGGCCAGCCCGCACGACTCCTGGAAGAACACCTGGTGGCGCCGGCGCCCCAGCGCGCTCGCGAGATAGGCGGCGTTGGCCTCGGGAGTCACCTCGACCCGGGTGGCGCCGACCTGCCGCGCGCGGCGCAGGGCGCGCACGATGTGGGCGCTCTGGGTCTCGATCAGGTTGAAGTACGACGAGCCGTTGTAGCCGTACGGCCCCAGGATCGTGAAGAAGTTCGGGAAGCCGGGCACGCTCACGCCCTGGTAGGCCTGGAAGTGGTTCTCCTCCCACCATTTCTCCAGGTCGAGCCCGTCGGCGCCGCGCACCGCGAACGGCGGCATGTTGCCCTTCTCGAACACCTTGAAGCCGGTCGCCAGCACCAGTACGTCGGCCGCGTGCTCGCCGCCGTCGACCGTCCGCACGCCCGTGGTGGTGACGCTCGCGATGCCCGCCGTCTCCAGGGTCACGTTCGCGCGGTTGAAGGTCGGCAGGTACGCATTGGAGAAGCTCGGCCGCTTGCAGCCGAGGGCGTACGCCGGCGTCAGCTTCGCCCGCGTCCCGGGATCGCGGACGGCGCGGCGCAGATAGGCATGGCCGATCCGCTCGCCCACCGCGGCGACCGGCACCAGACCGGCGAAGTGGGCGGCCACCGGGAAGGTGGCCTCCACGAAGCTCTGGCTGGCCAGCCGGCTCATCCGGCGTGCGCCGGGCACCATCCGCAGCGCCATCCGGGCCGGCGTGGGCAGGGGCGCGTCGGGCTTGGGCAGGCACCAGATCGGCGTGCGCTGGAAGACGGTGAGGTGCCGCGCGGCGGCGGCGAGGTGGGGGATCGCCTGCACGGCCGAGGCCCCGGTGCCGATCACCGCCACCCGCCGGTCGGTCAGGTCGACGCTGTGGTCCCAGCGGGCGGTGTGCATGACCGTCCCGGCGAAGTCGGCGATCCCGTCGATGTCGGGCAGTTTCGGCTGGGTGAGCACCCCGGTCGCGCCGATGACGTAGCGGGCCGTGATGGGGGCGCCGCCCTCGATCTCCAGCCGCCACAGATGGGCCTCGTCGTCGAAGGACGCGGCGGTGACCGTGGTGCGCAGCCGGGTGCGCCGGCGCACGTCGTACCTGTCGACGCAGTGCTCGGCGTACGCCTTGAGCTCCCGCCCCGGGGCGTAGACCCGCGACCAGCCGGCGACCTGCTCGAAGGAGAACTGGTAGCTGAAGGAGGGGATGTCGACGGCCACGCCGGGATAGGTGTTCCAGTGCCACGCGCCGCCGAGGCCGTCGCCGGCCTCGAGGAGCAGGTAGTCGTCGAAGCCCGCCCGGGACAGCAGGATCGCGGCGCCGATGCCGGAGAATCCGCCCCCGACGATGACGACCTCGTGGTCGGGCGTGGTGGTGGTGCTCATGCGCAGAGGTCCTCTCGCCGGGCGGCGCTCTCGCCGAGGACGATGCAGTCGACGTGGTGCTCGATGCCCTCGGCGCTGCGGACCCCGCCGGGCACCAGCGCGTAGACCGGCCAGGAGACCAGCGTGCAGTGCGGTTCCTGCAGCGCGGCGTAGTAGCGGCCGTCGACCCGCGGGCGGTGCCGGTTGAACCGGGCGTCCGGGGTGAGCCGGCGCCGCGTCCACGGGTCGCGGACGGCGAGCCGCAGGCCGATCCGCGCCGCCGGGCGGGCGAGCCGGCCGGGCAGCGGGAGCGGCAGGGGCAGCAGCCAGTCCGGCTCCTCCTGGAACACCTTGACCGCGCGGGCGGTGCGGACCAGCTCCGGGACGATCACCGCCGCCTCACGCCCCGGCGCGATCACGGCCACCGCCAGGCCGGTGAAGGCGCGGCCGCGCCAGGCGTCGCCGCGGATCAGCTCCCCGGCGTACCCGCCGGCCGGGGCGGTCACGAGGCCACCGGCTCGTGGGTGAGCTCGTCCACCCAGGACTGCGGACGACCGAGCACCTTCGCGGGGACGAAGGAGGTCAGCTTCACCATCGGGTCCGCGAGCAGCCGGTGGTACGGCGAGGTGCGGTCGACCACCATCGCGGCCTGCGCCTTGAGCACGTGGTACGCCGGGATCCGGCCGGTGTGCGCGCCGCGGGAGCCGATCGTGACGAACCTCCTCACGGCGTGGTAGAGCTTCTGCTCGGGCAGGCCCATCGCCACGATGTTGTCGCGCATCTTGTTGATCAGCGGCGTGAACACGACAATCAGGCCGAGCACCACCTGTGGCTGCAGCAGCGCGATCGACTCGATGAGCAGCTTGTGCAGGGGGCCGGCGCCGATCAGCTCCAGCACCTGGAAGTCGACGGTGATGTGCCGGGCCTCGTCGGAGTTGATGTGCCGGAAGACCTCGTGGCAGACCGGGTCGGTGACCTCGTCGAGCAGGAACTTCACCAGCGCCCCGTCGAGCGCGCACTCCAGCAGCGGGATCAGGGTGGCCAGGCCGGTCAGCGGCAGCGTGTCGCCGTAGTCGTCGAGGACCTTGATGGCGAGCTTGACGTTGATATTCGGCTCGGGCGGGTTGCCGTCGGCGTCGAGCATGCCCCAGCGCTTCATCAGCGCCAGCTCGGCGTTCGCGTGCTTCTGCTCCTCGGCGTGGAAGTACTCGTAGATCCGCTGGATCGTCGGCGTGGGCGCCTTCTTCGCCAGCGACGCGAAGCCCCGGGCGCCGACGTGCTCGATCCACACCAGGTCGGCCATGAAGGGCTGCATCTTGGCGCGCAGCTCGTCGGTCATCGTCTCGGCGCCGGGCGCGTCCCAGTCGATGTCGGCCAGCGACCACTGCTTGTCCTTGATGGTCTGCAGCATCCGGTCGAAGTCGAAGGTCGTGCGTGTGGCCGCGGATGTTGCCGCGGATGTGGTCGCGGACGTGGTCGTGCTCGTGGTCGTGCTGGTCATCGGTCGGCACCTTCCTCGTCGGGAGCGAACCGGCCCAGCAGGCCGGCGACGCGGGTGTAGGGGGCGGGGAGCAGGCGCTTGGTGCGCCAGAGCAGCTGCGCGTCGAGCTGCGGGACGACGTACAGCCGGCCCTTGTCGTGGGCGTCGAGTGTGGTGCGAGCGACCCGTTCGGCGGAGAAGCCCACCAGCTTGGCGATGCGGCGGGCGAGGCCGGCAGCGGCGGGGTCGATCAGGTCGCCGTCGAAGATGTTGGTCCTGACGAAGGTCGGGCAGAGCACGGTGACCGCGATGCCGGTGCCCGCCAGCTCGGCGGCCAGGGTCTCGGACAGGCTGACGACGCCTGCCTTGCTGACGTTGTAGGCGCCCATCCGGGGTGCGGCGGTGAAGCCCGCGGCGGACGCGACGTTGATGACGCCGCCGCGGCCCGCCGCCCGCAGGGTCGGCACGAAGACGTGACAGCCGTGGATGACACCCCACAGGTTCACGCCGAGGGTCCGTTGCCAGTCGGCCAGGGGAGCGTCGCCGACCGTCCGGCCACCGGCGCCGATGCCGGCGTTGTTGACCACCAGGCGCGGGGCCCGGCCGAGCCAGTCGAGCGCGGTGTCGTGGAGACGCTGGACCTGGGCGATCTCGGCGACGTCGCAGGCGACCGGGAGCGCCTCGCCGCCGGCCGCCGCGATCGCGGCCACGGTCTCCTTGGCGTGGGTCTCGTCGAGGTCGGCGCAGATCACGCGCCCGCCGCGGCGGGCGAGCTCGCGGGCGAAGGCGCGGCCGATGCCGCTGCCCGCCCCGGTCACGACGGCGTCGGCGTCCCGGGTGCGGCGGTGTCCCATGTCAGGCCTCCTGGGCGGGTCGGACGAGGGTCAGTGCGCTGCGGCGCCGCTGGACCTCGAGCTGGTCGTCGACGAAGGCGGCGGCGACGTCGAGCGCGCGATCGGCCTCCGGCACGATCCGGGGCAGCGCCTGGAAGACGTGCATCTGGTCGGGCCAGATCTCCAGGCGGCAGTCGGCGCCGCTGGACGACAGGCCGCGGGCGAGCTCGATCGCGTCGGCTGCGAGCATCTCCGCACCGCCGGCCTGCACCAGCGTCGGCGGGAACCGGTCGGCGCCGTCGAAGGTGAACGCCAGCCGGGCGGCCCTCGGGTCGTGGCCGGCGACGTACAGGTCGAGCATCCGCGCCGCCTTGGCCGCGGAGATCATCGGGTCCGGGCGCATCCGCTCCCGGGCCGCGGCCAGCGACATCGAGAGGTCGAGCACCGGCGAGAACGCGACGAGGGCCGCGGGCGGCGTACGACCCTCGCGGATCAGCTCGAGAGCCAGGTCGACGGCGAGGTGTCCGCCGGCGGAGTCGGCCGCGAGCACGATCCGGGCCGGGTCGTGGCCCTCCCCGAGCAGCCAGTCGTACGCCGCTCGGACGTCGTCGGCAGCGCTGGGGAAGCGGTGGGAGGGCGCCAGCCGGTAGTCGCAGGCGAAGACCGGGAGGCCGGTGCGGGCGGACAGCCGGGTGGTGAGGCCGCGGTGGGTGCGGGCCGAGCAGATCGTGAAGGCGCTGCCGTGGACGTAGAGCAGCACGGCGTCCTCGCGCTCGGCCCCGGGGCCGCGGACCCACTCGCCGCGGACGGACGGGCCGCTCGCCGCGGGCCGGGTGACCCGGACCGTCCGGCTGCCGCGCAGCGGGGGCCCGAACGCGGCGAGACTGCCGGCGACGAGCCGGCGGGAGAACCGGATGCCCGCGCGGTTGAGCGGGATCGCCGTGGTCAGCGGGCGCAGGGTCCGGGCGGTCACCGTGGCCGCCAACCGGCTGCGCGCGGAGCCGCGGGACGAGCCCGAATTCTGAAGGCGCATGCCCTCACATTGCATTCTGAGGGCGCCTGCCGTCAAGATGCTCGGGTGGAAGCTGCAGCTCGCGCCCCGCGCCGTCGGTACGCCGGCAAGTCGGCCGACGAGCGCCGTGCCGAGCGCCGCGCGGCCCTGGTCGCCGCTGCCCTGGAGATCTGGCAGGAGAGTGGCTGGGCGGCGGTCACCATGCGCGGCGTGTGCGCCCGGGCGAGCCTGACCGACCGGTACTTCTACGAGAGCTTCGCCGATCGCGACGCCCTGCTCGCGGCGTTGTGGGACCAGGTGCGCGACGAGACCCTCGCCATGCTGCTGGGCGCCATCGAGCCGCACGCCGACGACGACCCGCTGGTCCAGCTGCGCGCCGCGCTGTTCGTCGTGGTGCACCACATCGGCGATGAGCCGCAGCGCGCGCAGATCATCTTCGGCGACCACGCCGGCAGCGCGGTCCTCGAGCAGCGCCGCCGCGAGACCATCCAGATGGCGGTCGACCTGCTCATCGACCTCGCGCGTCCCCACCTGCGTCCCGACGCCGACGAGACCGGCCTGCGGGTCAGTGTGCTGCTGGGCATCGGCGGCTTCGTCGAGACCGTCCTCGCCTGGCGCTCGGGCCTGGTCGAGGTCGACGCCGATGCCCTGGTCGAGCACCTCACCGCCGTCGGCGCCGCGCTCGCGCCCCGCTTCCTCCTCAGCTGACGCCCCGCACTTGTAACTAAGGGTTACAGCACAAAAAACGGTGCAACAGCGCCCGGGTAGTAGCCACAGCGCCCGGGTAGATGGCTCGGGGCGCGTGTGGACTCGCCGCGGATGCGCCATCGGCTGGGTGCACAAGTGGGTCGGGGGCCGCGTCGGCCCGAGGCCGCCTGCCGTTCGACTACCTCGGTGCTGTGGCTACTACCCGGGTGCTGGTGCACTGAAATTCGTGATGTAACACTTAGTTACAAGGACCTTCGGCCGGACACCACGGTCGCTTCCCGCTCCTCGTCGTGATGGACGGTGGCGGCCAGACCGGCGTCGGCGAAGGCGGCGCGGGCGGAGGGGGTCTGGGCGCGGGAGACCTCGGAGAGCACGGTGCCTCCGGGGCGCAGCCAGCCGGGCGCGAGAGCCGCGACCCGGCGGAGCAGGTCGAGCCCGTCCGGGCCGCCGTCGACCGTGCCGCGCGGCTCGTGGTCACGGGACTCGGGCGGCATCAGGGCCACGGCGTGGGTCGGGACATAGGGGACGTTGGCGACGATCACGGCGACGGTGCCGCGCAGGACGGGCGAGAATGCCGAGGCCAGGTCGCCGACTGCCGCGGTCCCACGGACCTCCGCGAGGTTGCGCGCCGCGCAGGCGACCGCGGCGGGGTCGATGTCGCCGGCGTGCACGACCAGGCCGGGCACCCGTCGGGCGAGCGCGAGGCCCAGCGCTCCGGTGCCGCAGCACAGGTCGAGGACGGTGTCGCCGCGGGCGAGGGGCGGGGCCGCCAGCTCGACGAGGTACGCCGTGCGCTGGCGGGGGACGAACACGCCCGGCTCGACGGCGACCCGGCCGCCGTCGAAGGCGACCCAGCCGACGACGTACTCCAGGGGCTCGCCGGCGATCCGGCGCCGGACCAGGTCCTCGAGGTGCGCGGGCGAGGAGGCGGAGGTCCGCAGCACCTCGGCCTCCTCCTCGGCGAACACGCACCCCGCGGCACGGAGCCGGGCGACGAGCGCGTGGTCGGGTGCGGGCGCGGACACCTGGTCAGGGTAGGCGCCTCGCTCAGCCGCGGGGCATCAGCCACCAGCCGGCGAGGTAGAGCAGGATGCCGGCGCCGCCGGTGAAGACCGTGGCGGCGACCATCAGCAGCCGAACGACGGTGATGTCGATGCCGACGTGCGCGGCGACGCCGGCGCACACGCCGGCGACCATCTTGTCCTGCTCGCGTCGGGTCAGCCGGCGCGGCGCGGACGGACCGTGGGGGGCGGGGTAGCTCTCGTAGTTGCTCATGACCCCAGCGTGCCTCGCCGGCGCGGGCCGGACATCGGGGAACGACCCCGGTCCGACCCGGATCCGACCCTGAGGCCACGCCTCGGGACCGGGGGCCGCCGGACCTGCCACAATCGGGGCGTGCCCACCGTCCGACCGCAGGTGGTCGCCCACCGCGGCGCCAGTCACGAGCTCGCCGAGCACACCCTGGGTGCCTATCTGGAGGCGCTGGACGCCGGCGCCGACGGCCTGGAGTGCGACGTCCGGCTCACCGCCGACGGCCACCTGGTCTGCGTGCACGACCGTGACCTGCGCCGCACCGCCGCCAACAAGGGCATCGTGTCGACGATGGACCTCGCGGACCTCTCCGAGCTCGACTTCGCCGCCTGGAAGAACCCGTGGGCGGACCTCGACGACGAGGCGCCCGAGGAGGACGAGAATCTGCGTGGCGTCCTCACCCTGCGCAAGCTCCTGGAGACCGTCGCGGACTACGACCGCCGGGTCGAGGTGGCGATCGAGACCAAGCACCCGACGCGGTACGGCGGCCTGGTGGAGAAGCGGCTCGTCGAGATGCTGCGGGACTTCGGCTGGGACCAGGCCGGCGCGCCGGTGCGGGTGATGAGCTTCTCCTTCACCGCGCTGCAGCGCGTCGAGCGGCTCGCGCCCGAGATCCAGCTGGTCCAACTGCTCGACAAGCCCAACTACTGGCAGATGGTCCGGCGGGTGATCGGCGGCGACTGGACCGTCGGTCCCGGCATCAAGATGCTGCGCGAGCACCCGCGGGTCGGCGAGTCGATCGCCCGTAGCGGTCGCGACATCCACGTCTGGACGGTCAACGAGGAGGAGGACCTCGAGCGCTGTCTCGACCTCGGGGTGACGGCCGTGATCAGCGACCGGCCGAGATACATGATCGACCTGCTGGAGCAGCGGTTCGGGCCCGACCAGTAGGTTTCCGCGCATGGCGAAGAAGAACCGCACCAAGGCCTCGGCCGTCACGGACACCCCCGCGGGCGAGGTCGGCCCCAGGCAACCCTGCCCGTGCGGCTCGGGCAAGCGCTACAAGGCCTGTCACGGCGCCCCCGGCGGCGGCCAGGTCTTCGTCAAGCGCCCCTTCGAGGGCCTCGCGTCCGAGTGCGACATCGTCGCGCTGCGCGAGCTGGTGCCCGCCGCGACCGCGACCCTCACCCTCCAGGGCGAGTACGCCGACCGCGTGGTCAAGCTCTGCACGCTGCTGCCGATGGCGGCGCCCGCCCTCGTCCGCGACAGCGGCGAGGTCTGGCTCGGCCTCCAGGTCCAGCACAACTTCGGCGACCCCGCCCGCGACCTCGGTGCGGTGCTGGTCGAGGCGCTGGCCGCCGAGCCCGGCGCCGGCATGGTCGGCCTGACCGCGCCGCCGGGCCCGGGCCCGCGGCTGCAGGACCTGGTCGCCGACGCGCCGCTCGCGGTCGAGGTGCACGAGGGGTTCGACTACTGGGTCTCCGACATGGAGGCCAGCTCGGAGCTCGCGCAGGCGCTGGAGCAGGCGGAGGGGGCCGCGGCGCCCACGGCCCGGCTGGGTGAGGTGGCGGCGGCGTACTGGACCCGGATGGGTGCCAAGGAGCACCTGCGCTGGGTGATGCCGGAGCCCGAAGACGCGCTGCTCGACGCGCTGGCCCGGCTGCACGTCTCCGGTGACGACGTGATCGTCCCGGACGCCCGCTTCGTCGGCATGTTCCGCGCCCACGGCCTCCTCACCCCCGTCTGGGACCTGCCGGTCGGCACCGGCGCCGAGCCGCTGGAGGCGGCCGCGACGGTGTTCAAGGCGAAGCTCGACGACGCCCTCGCGGACGGCGCCGACCTCACCACCGAGCAGCGCTCGGCCCGCAACGGGCTGGCGAACCGCCAGGTCACCATCCGCTGACGACGCGCGAGGGGCGGGACCGGCGTCGTGCCGGTCCCGCCCCTCGTCGGTGGAGCAGGCGTCGATCAGTACGTGTAGTGCTGGATGTCGACGTACTTCTTCATGCCGCCGGACTTCACGAAGACGGTCTTCGAGGCCTTGAGCTTGGGACCCTTGGGGACCTTCACGCCCTTCGGGGCCTTGGTCTTGGTGACCTTGTAGCAGTGCTGCGACTTCTTGTTGGTGCGGAAGGTGTAGCCCTTCTGCCAGCCCTTCTTCTTGGCGACCTTGTAGGAGGTCGTCACGGGCTTGTTCTTGTACGGCGCGGAGAGCGGGCCGACCTCGGCGCAGACCTTCTTCGGGCTCTTCTCGATGTACTTGATGCCGCGCTGCACGTTGACGGTGAACACCGGGGACGTCGCCGGCGTGTAGGTGTTGCTACCGCTGGTGCCGCCGGCGTAGACGGCCTGGTACTCGAACGACTCCGACAGCTGGAAGCCCTCGATGACGTAGGCGCTGGTGTTGCTGGCCAGCGGAGTCCAGGTGGTGCCACCGATCGGGCGCGAGTTCAGCGTCAGGCCGCCGGCGTACACCTTGGTGCTGGTGCCCGCCTCGTAGACGTAGGCGTAGATGCTGTAGTAGTCGCCGTAGCCGGTGCCGGTCGCCGCAGGCGACTCGAACCGGATCTCGGTGGTCTTGGTGGCCTTGGCCGATGCCGGACCGGTCGCGCCGGCGAGGCCGGCGACCGCGATCAGCACCGCGGTCACGACGACGGCGAATGCTCGGGACATGCGCATGAAGCGGAACTCCTGTCTCAACGGATCAGACACGCCCCATGGCGCGCCGTCCACGACCTTCCCATGTACCCGCCGCCGGAAACCGGACGGGGTCGAGGATCAGTGCGGCGTCGTGGCCTGGAGCACCCAGACCTTGAGCCGGGAGTAGCCCTTGACCGAGATGCGGCGCAGCCGGCGGAACCGGTACGCGCCGGTGTGCTCGTCGGCGTCGTCGCCCTCGTCGTCGGGGCGGCCGGTGAGCGCCGCGTAGGTGCCGAGGTCGACGAGCACGGAGTTCGGTCGGGCCACGGAGGTGAGTCGCGCGGCGATGTTGACGACGGGACCGAACACATCGCCGAGGCGGGTCACCACCTCGCCGTACGCGATGCCGGCGCGGACGGCGGGGAAGGGGTCCGCGGGATCGGCGCCCCGGCGGGTGAGCTCGAGGGCGATGTCGGCCATCGCCTCGGCGGAGTCGGCGACGATGAGCAGCTCGTCGCCGATGTTCTTGATGATCCGGCCGCCACGGTCGACGGTGAGGCCGAGCACCGTGGACTCGAAGGACTCCAGCCAGCTCACCAGCTCGCGGTCGGTGAGGGTGCGCGAGCGCGAGGTGTAGCCCACGATGTCGACGAAGCAGACCGCCCGGGTGGCGGACGGGCCGGCGGACCGCTCGGCCAGCAGCCGGGAGCCGGCGCTGAGCAGGTGGCGCCGCCAGACGTAGCTCTGCAGCTCCTGGACTCGCGGCAGGGCCTCGTCGGAGATCGCGAGCAGGCCCTCGGTCGGGTCGGCGCCGACCTCGGCCGCCACGGAGGCGAGCAGGGCGACCTGCCAGTCGGCGAGCCGGGCGAAGCTGCGGCCCCAGGTCCGGACCAGCCCGTCCTGTCGCTCCTGGCTGAGGATCCCGAGCCGGATCAGGTCGCTGGTCAGCTGCAGCGCCCGGACGTCCGCGGTGGTGAACGCCGCCTCGTCGTCGGGCACGTGGGCGAAGCCCAGCAGGTGCCACAGCTCGTTGGCGGTCGCGAGCGGTACGCCGGCCCGCTCGGCCACCTGTCGCTGGGTGAGCCAGGGCGTCTCGCCGAGCAGGTGCTCCTCGAGCGCGCCGACGACCCCGCCGACGACCCCGCCGACGACCCCGCCGTCCGGCGGGGCGGCGGGGTCGTCGGATGCGGTCACGGCCGGAGCGCCCGGAGAGGCAGGATCAGCCCTGGTCGCCGATGCGCGACTGGGCGACCTCGACCAGCGCCTCGTGGAACGCCGGCCACTCGGCGTCGAGCTCGCGCAGGGTGTCGTCGGTCAGGTGGATGGTGTCCAGCGGGGTGAGGGCCACGACGGTGGCGTTGCGCAGTCGCTGTCCGACGATCGCGGCCTCGCCGACGATGTCGCCGGGGCCGAGCTGGGCGATCTCGGCGCCGTCACGACGCACCGAGACGGTGCCGTCGAGGATGATGTACGCCTTGTCGGCGGGAGTGTCCTCCCAGATCGGCGACCAGCCCTCGGGGAGCTTCACGCGGCGCCCCGTCGCGCTGATCCGCGCGATCTCCTGGGGTGAGAAGTGCTCGAAGAACGTTGCCATGCTGACCCTTTCGCTGTCCGGACGAAGGCCCGCCCGGCTCGCCCGCTCTCCCCGGATTGTCATCGCCGACCCTAGTGCGCACCGGGCCGGCGCGGGAGACAACTGTCACAACGTGTCCGGGGCGGGTGCGTTACCCCGGGGTACGCCGGCCGCCCGGCCGTCGTACCGGAGGGCTCAGCCGCGGAACGGGTCGGCCGGGTAGACCCCGAGCACCTTGATGTCGGTGGTGAAGAAGGTGAGCTCCTCCAGGGCCCGCTTGAGGCCCGGGTCGTCAGGGTGTCCGTCGACCTCGGCGAGGAACTGGGTGGCGGCGAAGTGGCCGCCGACCATGTAGCTCTCCAGCTTGGTCATGTTGATGCCGTTGGTGGCGAACCCGCCCAGCGCCTTGTACAGCGCGGAGGGCAGGTTGCGGACGTTGAAGACGAAGCTGGTGACCACCGGGCCGTTGCCCTGCGGGGCCATCACGTAGTCGGGGGAGAGCAGCACGAAGCGGGTCGTGTTGTGGTCCTCGTCCTCGACGTCCTCGCGGAGGATCTCGAGGCCGTAGATCTCGGCGGCGAGCGGCGGCGCGATCGCGGCCTGGGTCGGGTCGGCGGCCTCGGCGATCTCGCGGGCGGCGCCGGCGGTGTCGCCGGAGATGATCGGCGTCAGCCCGAGCTCGCGGATCACCTTGCGGCACTGCCCGAGGGCGTGGACGTGGCTGTGCACCGTACGCAGGGTGTCGACCGACGCGCCGGGGACCACCATCAGGTGGAACTGGATGCGCAGGAAGTGCTCGGCGATGATGTGCAGACCCGAGTCGGGCAGGAAGTGGTGGATGTCGGCCACCCGGCCGGCGATCGAGTTGTCGATCGGGATGAGCGCGAGGTCGCAGTCGCCGCTGGCCACGGCCGCGAAGACGTCCTCGAAGGAGGCGCAGGCCACCGCCTCCGCCTCCGGGTAGTGCTGCTTGCACACGATGTGCGAGTTGGCGCCGGGTTCTCCCTGGTACGCGATGCGGGCCATGGCGCCAGCGTAGTGGCGGCGCGTGGCCGCTCGGCATGCCGTCTCGCCGACTACGGTCGCTCCCATGGCCGTCGTCCTCGCCCTCCTCGCCCTGCTCGTGGCCGCCGCAGCCCTGGTGGTGGCGCTCCGCAACGGACGGTCGAGCGGTACGACGGGCGCCGACGACCTCCCTGCCGACGCCGCCGGGCTGCGCCGCGAGGTCGCCGCGCTGCGGGCCGAGGCCGTCGGCGCGCTGCGGCACCTCGCCGTCGTCCGCTATGACGCCTTCGACGAGATGGGCGGGCGGCTGTCCTGGTCGCTGGCGCTGCTCGACGACACCGGCGACGGCGTCGTCCTCACCTCGATCCGGGGCCGCAACGAGGCCCGGACCTATGCCAAGTCGGTCGCCGGGTGGAGCAGCGAGCAGGAGCTCTCGCCCGAGGAGGCCGAGGCGGTCGCCCACGCGCGCCTCGCCCGCAGCTGACGTGTCGGCCCGGTGGACGGTTCAACGACCGAATTCGTCCTCGATGGCTCGATCGGGCGACGAATCCGGTCGTTGAACCGTTCGCTCACACCGTCCGCGGCACCCGCACCAGCACTCGGCCGTGGATGCACTCCATCCGCAGCTCCGAGCCCAGGCCGATGGTGTCGCCGTCGAGCTGGCGCGGCACCTCGCCCGCCGCGCGTACGACGACCTTGCGGCCGGTCATCCGGGCGACCGACTCGCCGGCGTTGTGCTCGCGCCGGGTGAGCACGCGCAGCACCAGCGGGATCCAGCTCAAGAAGCGCCGGGGATAGAGCAGGACGACGTCGAGCTGGCCGTCGTCGATGGCGGCGTCGGGCAGCAGGTTCATCCCGCCCTGGAGGCTGCCGACGTTGCCGATCACGCAGGTGCGGGCGCGGTGCTTGGTGAAGGGGCCGTCGTCGACCGAGATCTCCAGCTTCATCGCCGGGAACATCAGGCCCTTGAAGGCGGACAGCACGTAGGCGAGCCAGCCGACCTTCTTCTTCAGGTCCTCGTTGACGCCCTCCATGATCGCGGCGTCGAAGCCCATGCCGGCCATCACCATGAAGTGCGAGGGCTCGATGCCGTCGCCCTCGACCTCGACCATGTCGATGGCCCGGTCCTGGCCGGTGAGCGCGATGTCGATCGCGGCCCGGATGAACAGCGGGATCTCGAGGTTGCGAGCCAGCAGGTTGCCGGTGCCGGCAGGCACCACGCCCACGGGGATCCCGGTGCCGGCGAGTTCGGCGCACACCTCGCGCACGGTGCCGTCGCCGCCGCAGACGATGACCAGGTCGGCGCCCTCGACCGAGGCCTGCTCGGCCTGCCCGGTGCCGGAGTCCTCGACGGTCGTGAGGTACCAGCGCGGCTCGCTCCAGCCGGAGTCCCGGGCCAGCTGGGTCACCATGGCCTGGAACTGCTCGACCGACTCGACCTTGATCGGGTTCAGGACGACGGCCAGCCGGCGGGCGGAGGGGAACGGCTGGGGCAGGGGCTCGGCCTTGAGCGCATGGCTGCGGGGGAGCGGGTTGTAGAGCGCCACCCCGAGCAGCAGGAGACCGAGGCCGAGCAGGGTGCCGCCGACGACGTCGCTGGGGAAGTGGCGCCCGAGCAGGATCCGGTCGGCGCAGACGAGCAGCCAGACCAGGACGGCGAGGGTCGAGAGCAGCCGCCGGATCCCCGCCCGTCGGACCAGCATCACGGCGAGCAGGACCACCAGCCCGCTGAACGCCGCGGCCGCGGACGTGTGCCCGGAGGGGAAGGCGTTGGAGTGCAGGAAGTACTCCGGGTCCTGCCAGACCGGCCGGCCGCGGCCGACCAGCACCTTGGCGCCGTACGTCGCGAGGGCGGTAGCCGCCATCACCGCGGCGACCAGGATCCCGGCCCGACGGTGGCCCTTGACGAACAGTGCCACCGCGAGCACCGCGGTGATGGCCGTCATGCAGGCGGTGCCGAAGACGATCTCGACGGCCCGGAGCGGGTGCGCGAGCCAGCCCTGGTCGGCGGCCCACTCGCGCGCCGTCTGGCCGCGGTCGTCGAGGTCCAGCACCCACGACCACTCGGCGGCGACGGCACCGGCCACCGCCGCGAACAGCGCGAGCAGGATCAGCGAGGCCAGCAGCGGGGTCCGGCGGGGTCGGTCGAGCACTCCCGGAGGATAACGTCGAGCCATGACCGCGCCCTCCTCCACGACACCGTCCTCCACGACACCGTCCGCCGCGACCCTGGGCCGCTCGGGTCTCGTCGTCTCCCGCGTCGGCCTCGGTTGCAACAACCTCGGCCGCCCGGGCGCCGCCACCGAGTCGCAGGAGGGGAGCGATCGCGTGGTGGGCGCCTCGCTCGACGCCGGGATCACCCTGTTCGACGTCGCCGACACGTACGGCGCCACGCCGGGTCTCGCCGAGGAGCGGCTCGGCCGGGCGCTGGGCGCCCGCCGCTCCGAGGTGATCGTCGCCACGAAGTTCGGCATGGACATGGGCGGGGTCAACGGGCCGGACTTCGGTGCTCGCGGCTCCCGCCGCTACATCCGCACCGCCGTCGAGGCCTCGCTGCGGCGCCTCGGCACGGACTGGATCGACCTCTACCAGTTCCACACCCCCGACCCGCGTACCCCGATCGAGGAGACGATGGCCGCCCTCGACGACCTGGTCCGCGAGGGCAAGGTGCGCTACCTCGGGCACTCGAACCGGGCCGGCTGGCAGATCGCCCAGGCGGAGTACGTCGCGCGCGAGCTCGGCATCGAGCGCTTCGTGTCCGCCCAGAACCACTACAACCTCACCGACCGGCGTGCGGAGCTCGAGGTGCTGCCCGCCGCCCGTGCGTTCGGGATCGGCGTCCTGCCCTACTTCCCGCTGGCCAACGGGCTGCTCACCGGGAAGTACGCCTCCGGCAGCGCGCCCGAGGGCACCCGGTTGGCCCGCACCCGCAAGCACCTGCTGGAGGACGCGGTGTCGCCGACCCTCCGCGCGTACTCGGCGTTCGCCGCCGCCCGGGGGATCTCGGAGGTCACGGTCGCCATCGGCTGGCTGCTCGCCCAGTCGCCCGTCGCGTCGGTCATCGCGGGCGCCACCTCGACCGAGCAGGTCGCGGCCAATGCGTCCGCCGACGCCTGGATCCCCACCGCCGAGGATCTGGCCGAGCTGGACCTGCTCTTCCCTGCTCCTGCTCCCATCGCGTTGTACTGAGGGTGCAGGAATCGCCGGTCGACCGGCGATTCCTGCACTTGTCGCGCGTTTCTGTCACTTGTCGGGCGTTGCAACGCCCGACAAGTGACAGAACAACCGGTCGACCGGTTGTTCCGCCGCCGCATCGCCGACGAAACCGATGCACGGCACATAGGCCCCGACGGCTAGCCTGAGCCGCATGATCGACCCCCGCCTCCTCCGCGACGAGCCCGACCGCATCCGCGCCTCGCAGGCCAAGCGCGGGGGCTCTCCCGACGTGGTCGACCGCGCACTCGCCGCCGACACCGCCCGCCGTGCCGCCATCGCCGCCTTCGAGGAGAAGCGCTCGGCGCAGAAGACCTTCGGCAAGCAGGTCGCGCAGGCGAGTGGCGACGAGAAGCAGGCGCTGCTGGCCCAGGTCAAGCAGCTCGCGGCCGAGGTCAAGGACCTCGAGGCGGCGCAGACCGCGGCCGACGAGGCCTGGACGACGGCGCTCAAGGCGATCCCCAACGTGGTCTCCGACGAGACCCCCGCGGGCGGCGAGGACGACTTCGTGGTCCTCGAGGAGATCGGTACGCCGCGTGACTTCGCCGCCGAGGGCTTCGAGCCCCGCGACCACATCGAGCTCGGCCGGATGCTGGGCGCGATCGACCTCGAGCGCGGCGCGAAGGTCAGCGGGAGCCGGTTCTACTTCCTCACCGGCGTCGGCGCCCAGCTCGAGCTGGCGCTGGTCAACCTGGCGATGGAGCAGGCACGCGGCGCGGGCTTCACCCAGGTGATCGCACCGTCGCTGGTCCGCACCGAGGCGATGGAGGGCACCGGCTACCTCGACCAGGGCGGCGGCGAGGACATCTACCGGATCGAGGGCGAGGACCTCTACCTCGTCGGCACCTCGGAGGTGCCGATGGCGGCGTACCACTCCCAGGAGATCCTCGACGCCGACAGCCTGCCCCGCCGCTACGCGAGCTTCAGCCCCTGCTTCCGCAAGGAGGCCGGCTCGCACGGCAAGGACACCAAGGGGATCATCCGGGTCCACTGGTTCGACAAGGTCGAGATGTTCGTCTACGCCACGCTCGAGGACGCCGCGGCCGAGCATCAGCGGCTGCTCGCGTGGGAGAAGGAGTTCCTCGACAAGCTCGAGCTGGCCTACCGCGTCGTCGACATCGCCGCGGGTGACCTGGGCGGCAGCGCGATCCGCAAGTTCGACTGCGAGGCGTGGATCCCGACCCAGGGCAAGTACCGCGAGCTGACCTCGACGTCCAACTGCACCGACTTCCAGACCCGGCGCCTCGACACCCGTGGCCGGTTCGGCGAGAGGACGGGTCCGATCGCCACGCTCAACGGCACGCTGACCGCGATCACCCGCGCGATCGTCGCCGTCCTCGAGACCCACCAGCAGGCCGACGGGTCGGTCCGGGTCCCGGCGGCGCTGCGGCCCTATCTCGGCGGCCTCGAGGTGCTCGAGCCGGTGACCCGATGACCGATCCGGGTCAGCCCGGCTGGCAGCCCCGCCTCGTCGCGCTCGACATCGACGGCACCCTGCTCAAGTGGGTGGCGGGCCTCGGGATGAGCCACGAGGAGGTCACGCCGGCGGTGCACGACGCGGTCCAGCGGGTCCTCGACTCGGGCGGGCACATCGTGCTCTCGTCGGGGCGCGCCCCCCACAACATGACGGTCGTCGCCGACAAGCTCGACCTCCACGGCCACGGCGAGAAGCTGTGGATCGTCGCCGCCAACGGCGCGGTCGTGCTGCGCTACCCGCCCGCCGAGGTGGTCCACGAGGTCACCTTCGACGCCCGCCCGGCGGTCGCCGCCGTCCTCGCCCAGCACCCGGAGGCCCTCGTCGCGGTCGAGGAGCGCGGGGTCGGCTACCGGGTCTCGGGTGCCTTCCCCGAGGGCGAGCTCGGCGGTACGACGATCGTGGCCGCCGTCGAGGACATGGTCGCCGAGCCGGTCAGCCGTGTGATCATCCGCGACCCGAAGGCCACGGCCGAGGACTTCGTCGCGCTCGCGGCCAATCTCGGTCTGCACGGCACCGACTACATCGTCGGCTGGACCGCCTGGCTCGACCTGGCGCCGGTCGGGGTCTCCAAGGCGTCCGGCCTCGAGTACGTCGCCCAACAGCTCGGCATCGACCGGGGCGACGTGCTCGCGATCGGCGACGGCCGCAACGACATCGAGATGCTGCAGTGGGCGGGCCGCGGCGTGGCCATGGGCCAGGCCGTCGACGAGGTGAAGGCGGTCGCCGATGCGGTGACCGACTCCGTCGACGAGGACGGCGCGGCCGTCGAGATCGGCCGCTGGTTCCCCGTCCCCGGATCTGGTGGGATGGAGGGGTGACCCCCCGTCTGCGCCGTGCTGCCCTGCTCGCGGCGACCGTGCTCCTGGTCGCCCTGCCGGGTGTCGCTGCGGGCTTCCCGGGAGCGGCCGGCGCCGCACGGGTCGTGGGCGCGGTGGGCGGACTGCCCGCCGAGTGCCCTCCGGTCGACCTCACCGACGAGGTCGCCGTCGATCAGCGCGCGGCCGCCTCGAACGACGTCTTCGTCGGCCGGGTCGACGTCGCCACGCCGACGGCCGGCTCGGGTCGGGTCTCCTATGTCGTCGCCGTGCAGCGGACCTGGCGCGGCGACGTCGCCAAGGACCAGCCGGCGACGGTCATCGTCGACTGGCCGGTCGGCGCGCAGCCCGGCGTGGCGCAGGGGTCGGCGTACCTCTTCTTCACCCGTGACACCGCCGAGGGGATCGTGGCCGACGCGTGCGGCGGCACGGTGCTGCTGCCCGGTGGCCTGACGCCGAAGATCGCGGCGACGCTCAAGGCCTATCTCGCCTCCGTCGAGCCGCCGCCCGCGCCGGAGCCGCAGCCGGTCCCGGTGACCTTCCACCAGCCCGACGAGCCGCTGGGCGACCCGCCGCAGATCGGGCGGGTGCTCGCATCGGGCGGGGCGATCAGCCTGATCGGCCTCCTCGGCCTGCTGCTGGTCTCCCGCCTGGGCCGCCGCCGTCCCTAGGTCGTCGGCTCAGAGGTACATCCCGCCGGAGGACGACGACGGGTCGCCGCCCTGCTGGTCCGGTGCACTCTGCTCCTGCGGGTGGGCGCCCGGTGCGCCGCCGGGACCGCCCGGGCCGCCGAGGCTCATGCCGGGCGGCAGGGCGCGACGGATCTGCTCGAACTGCGCCCGCGCGGCCATCTGCTGGGCGTAGATCGCGGTCTGGATGCCGTGGAAGAGGCCCTCGAGCCAGCCGACCAGCTGCGCCTGGGCGATCCGCAGCTCCGACTCCGAGGGGGTGGCGTTCTCGGAGAACGGCAGCGAGAGCCGCTCCAGCTCCTCCACCAGCTCGGGCGCCAGGCCCTGCTCGAGCTCGGCGATCGAGGAGCGGTGGATGTCGGCGAGACGGCTCCGGCTCGCCTCGTCGAGTGGGGCGGCCTTCACCTCCTCGAGGAGCTGGCGGATCATGCTGCCGATCCGCATCACCTTGGCCGGCTGCTCGACCAGGTCGGTCAGCGCGCGCTCGCCGTCGTCGTCGCGGTCGTCGCCGGAGGCCTCGGCCTGCTCGACGGCGGACGCGGGGACGGTGCCGATCGGCTGGCCGTCGGGTCCGATGACGACGATCTGCTCTTCGCTCCCGGAGGCGTTCTCGCTCATGCCCCCAACCTACCGGCACGCCCGCGCCCATCCGGCGCGACGATCCCCCCGTTTGGGTGATGGCGCCGGCGCCGGGCGGGCGTAGGTTGCGAGCGGGGCCCGGCCGGGGCCCGGTGTGACCTGCCTCGACCGGTCCCGTGGACAGCACGACGACAGCACGACAACAGCACGACGACATCCGCGACGGATCGATGACCGAGGAGGCAGCACATGTTCATCCAGATGATCCAGGGCCCCTGCACCCGGCAGGACGAGGCCCACGCACTGCTCGACGAGTGGCGCCGCGACCTGGCGCCCGGCGCGGCCGGCTGGCTGGGCGGCACCTATGGCTTCACCGACGACGACCAACTGGTCGCGGTCGTCCGCTTCGCCTCACGCGACGCCGCGATGGCCAACTCGGACCGTCCCGAGCAGAGTGCGTGGGCCGAGCGGTTCGGTGAGCTGATGGACGGCCCGCCCGTGTTCCACGACTGCGACGACGTCACCCTGTTCCTCGACGGCGGCTCCGACGAAGCCGGCTTCGTGCAGATCATCACGGGCCGGGTCGACGACCCCGGTCGCCTCAAGGCGATGCTGGCGGACACCACCGCGCTGCACGAGGCACGCCCGGAGATCGTCGGCGGGACCCTGGCGATCGAGCCCGACGGCTCCTTCGTCGAGACGGTCGCCTTCACCTCGGAGGAGGCGGCGCGGGAGGGCGAACGGGTCGAGCCGCCCGCCGACGTACGCCGGGAGCTGGAGTACGCCCTGCGCGGAGCCACCTTCCACGACCTCCACCATCCGCGCTTCCAGAGCGCGTGAGGAGGGCCGTCCGATGCTGCTGGAGGGCTGCACCGTCACCGCGAACATCCCGGCCGCCGACCTGACCCGCGCCCGACGCTTCTACTCCGACACCCTCGGGCTGGAGCCGGTCGACGAGAACCCGGGCGGGCTGGTCTACCGCACGGGCGGGACGGACTTCTTCCTCTACGAGACGCAGGAGGCGGGCAAGGCCGGGCACACCATCGCCCAGCTGCACGTGCCCGACGTCCGCCCGGTGGTCGAGGAGCTCCGGGCGTCCGGGCTGAGCTTCGAGCACTACGACCTGCCCGGGGTGACCTGGGACGGCGACGTGGCCGCTATGGCGGGCATGGGTCACGCCGCCTGGTTCAAGGACAGCGAGGACAACATCCTGTGCCTGGACGACAGCCGGCCCGCCTGATCAGGGGGTGAGCAGGACCTTGCCGACGGCGTCGCCCGACTCGATCATCCGGTGCGCCTCGGCGACCTCGTCGAGGGGGAGCACGGCCGAGACGACGGGGCGGATCGAGCCGTCGGCGACGTGCGGCCACACGTGCTCGACGACCGACGCGCAGATCCGCGCCTTCGCCTCGACGGGGCGGGTGCGGAGCGCCGTCGCGATGACGGCGCCCCGCTTCGAGAGCAGCTTGCCGATGTTCAGCTCGGCCTTCGCCCCGCCCTGCATGCCGATGATGACGAGCCGGCCCTCGTCGGCGAGCGCGTCGATGTTGCGGTCGAGGTACTTGGCTCCCATGTTGTCGAGCACGACGTCCGCCCCGGTGCCGTCCGTCGCCTGCCGGACCACGGCGACGAAGTCCTCGTCGCGGTAGTTGATCGCCCCCTCGGCACCGAGCTCGCGGCACCGGGCGAGCTTCTCCTCGCTGCCCGCGGTCGTGAACACCCGGGCCCCGGAGGCCGCGGCCAGCTGGATCGCGAACGTGCCGATCCCGCCACCGCCGCCGTGGACGAGGAAGACGTCGCCGGGCCGCAGCCCCGCGACCATGAAGACGTTCGACCACACCGTGCAGGCGACCTCGGGCAGGGCGGCCGCGCTCACCAGGTCGATGCCGTCGGGGACGGGCATCAGCTGCCCCTCCGGTACGACGACGCGGCTCGCGTAGCCGCCGCCGGCCAGCAGCGCGCACACCTGGTCGCCCACGGTCCACGCGGTGACCCCCTCGCCGAGCGCGGCGACCGTGCCGCTGCACTCCAGGCCGATCACATCCGAGGCGCCCGGCGGCGGTGGGTAGAAGCCCTGCCGCTGCAGCAGGTCCGCCCGGTTGACCGCGGTCGCGGCCACGTCGAGCAGCACCTCGCCCGGACCCGGCACGGGGTCGGGCAGCTCGGTGACGACGAGGGTCTCGGGCCCGCCCGGGGCGGCCTGGGTGACAGCGCGCATGCAGGCAGTCTGTCAGCCGGGGGTCACTGCTCGGCAGCCACTCAGACCAGGGAGTCCTCGTCGGCGTAGTCGGCGTCCGCCAGCTCCTCGAAGTCGACGTCCTCGTCCTCCGCCGCGGGAGCGCCCGCCGGCCGGTCCCACGACTCGGCGAGGGCCTGCGCCCTCGCGGCGAGCCGCTCGACGGCGTCGGGGTCGGCGCCCTGCTCTCCGGCGGCGAAGCCGAGCAGGAAGGAGGTCACGAATCCGGCAGCGGGGTGGACGTTCTCGTGGGTGATCCCGGCGAGGTCGACCAGCAGGCCCTCGTCGGCCTCGGCCTCGATGTCCAGGACGTCGCACAGCTCGTCGATCCAGTCATGGAGGTTCACCCGACCAGAGTGATACGGGGGCCCGTCCGGTGACAAGGGGTTCGGACAGTCCGGGGTCAGTCCAGAGATGGTCCGGCGGAGGCGATGTCGCGCAGGTCGCTCCAGGTGTCGATGTCCCGCGCCTCGTCGCCGACCGGCGCCACGGCGACGAGGTCGAGCGGCGCCAGCAGCGCCCGGACCGACAGGCCGTGCTGGCCCTCGTGGTCGGGGCGGACGGCGTCCAGGCGGGCGGTCTCCACGACGAAGGCCAGCTGGCGGCGGCCGTCGGCGTCCGCGAGCACCGCGCCCTCGTGGCCCACCGCCGCCTCGTGCAGCCGGCGGAAGGTGCCGGAGTGGAGGCGCGGCATGTCGACCGCGAGCACCGCGATCGTCGGGAAGCTGCGCAGCAGCAGGTCGCGCCCGGTCAGCAGCCCCGCCGCCGGACCGCCGAACCGCGGCTCCTCCCGGACGAAGGTCACCGGCCGCTCGGTCGGCACCGGGTGCCCCACCACGACCACCTCGCTCGCGTCGATGACGGCGTCGAGGGCGTGCTCCAGCAGCGGGCGGCCGTCGACCTCGATGGACGCCTTGTCGACGCCGCCGAGACGGGAGCCCTGGCCGCCGGCCAGCACGATCGCGGCGTATCCGGACAGTCCCTGCTCGATCACCACCCCTGGATCCTCCCAAACGCACGCCTACGCTGGCACCGTGACCAGTCCCACCTCCCGGCAGCTCCGTCTCTCCCTGGTGCAGGCCGCGTCGGCGCTCGACCCCGCGGTCAACCGGGACGCCCTGACCCGGCTCAGCGCCGAGCACGGCCAGGACACCGACCTCGTCGTCTTCCCGGAGGCCTTCGCCCGCGACTTCGGGGAGGCCGGCTCCGACGTCGCGCCGTACGCCGAGCCGGTCGACGGGCCCTTCGGCGCCGCCCTCGCGGCGGCCGCGGCGGACGCGGACACCACGGTCGTGGCCGGCATGTTCGAGTGCGGCCCCGACCCCGAGCGGCCCTACAACACCCTGCTCCTGGACGGCGCCGCCGCGGCGTCGTACCGGAAGGTGCATCTGTACGACTCCTTCGGCTACCGCGAGTCCGACCGCCTCACCGCCGGCCCGCTCGAGCCGGTCGTCGTCGACGTGCGCGGCTGGCAGGTCGGGCTGATGACCTGCTACGACCTCCGGTTCCCCGAGCTCGCGCGGGCACTCGTCGACCGCGGCGCCGAGCTGATCGTGGTGCCCGCCGCCTGGGTCGCGGGCCCGCGCAAGGTGCACCACTGGCGCACGCTGCTGAGTGCCCGCGCCATCGAGAACACGGTGTACGTCGCCGCGGTCGGCCAGCCGGCTCCCCGCTATTGCGGCCACTCGCTGGTGCTCGACCCCTTCGGCGAGGTGCTGGCCGAGGCCGGCCCGGGCTCGCCCGAGCAGCCGGAGGTCCTGCGCACCGTGATCGAGCGCACGGTGCTGGAGGAGGCCCGCCGCGTCAATCCCTCCCTGCTCAACCGCCGGCTGCGCTGAAGCAGCCGCGCACCGGATAGGCTGCTCCTCCGTGTCCCGCACCCCCTCCCGTATCCCGCTCGAGCAGCGCATCGGTGAGTTCGGGGCCTCGCGGGCGCCACTGACGATCTGGTTCCTGTTGGTGCTCGCCGCCGCCGGCGCCCTGGTCTGCGCGATGCTCCCGGTCGGGCCCACGTGGCTCGGGACCGCGGGCGCGGTCGGCGTCGCGACCGCCTTCACCTGGGGCCTGGCGGCCCGGACCGGCGGCCGCCCGCTGGTCTTCGCGCCGCTCGCCCTCGCCTGTGCCCTGGTCGCGGTGGCCAGCGACAACGACCTCCTGCTCACCGGCGCCGCCATCGGCACCTCGGCGGTCGCCGCCGTCCTCGGCGTGATGATCACGGTGCCGGCCGCCGGCATCGCCACGGCCGCTCGCGAGTGCGTGGTCGGCATGCTGGTCGCCGGCGTCGGCGCGATGGCCACCGTGGGCTTCGAGCCGGCCATCCAGAAGGAGCGGTTCGAGTACGTCGGGCTCGGGCTCGCGTTCGTGGTCGCGATCGTGCTCGTCCACCGGCTCGGCGCGGGCTTCCACGGCCTGGGTCGCCGTGGCCTGATCATCGTGGCGATCGGCGCGATCGTGCTCGCCGCGACCCTGCTGTACGCCGAGCTGCTGCGCCGCTACGGCTCCACCGGTCTGGTCGACCAGCTGCTGGACTGGGTGTCGTGGAGCCGGGACACGCTGGGCGCCTTCCCACGCCCGATCGCGAGTGTCCTCGGCGTACCCGCCCTCGCCTACGGCTGCCACATGCGGGCCCGCCGCCGCCAGGGCTGGTGGGTCTGCGCCTTCGGCGTGGCCGCCACCTCCTCCACCGCGACCGCCCTCGCCAATCCCGCCGTCTCGGTCCAGGAGGCGACCCTGTCGGTCGTCTACGGCCTGGTCGTGGGCCTGGTCCTCGGCTGGCTGCTCATCCGTCTCGACCTCGCCCTCACCGGCAACCGGGGCCGCCGCAGTCGCTCCGCGGAGCAGGCGGCCGCCGTCCGCCCCGAGCCGGGACGGTTCGCCCCCCTCCTGTGACGCGGCGCCCCTTGTAACTAAGGGTTACAGCACGAATTTCGCTGCAATAGCGCCCGGGTAGGTGTCACAACACCCGGGTAGATGCCTGCGCCTCAGCAGCCGCCACGCCCGGCCGACGCCCCCTCGGCAGAGGCTTGCTCCGCTGCGCCTCAGCAGCCGCCACGCCCGGCCGACGCCCCCTCGGCAGAGGCTTGCTCCGCTGCGCCTCAGCAGAGGGGGCGGGATTCGAACCCGCGGTAGGTCTCCCTACGACCGCTTTCAAGGCGGTTCCGATCGGCCACTCCGGCACCCCTCCACGCCCGTACGACGCACGCGTCGCCCCGGACCCCGCGAGTCTAGTGGTCCCGGTCGTCGCGGCTTTGCCCCGTCCTCGCCCGGCGTTGAACAATGCCGGTCATGAGCAGCACACAGCCGTCCGGGGTCACCGACTACCGTCTCGCGCCGCCGGTCATGGCGCGCTTCGTCGGGGCCTACCTGGTGCTGCTCGCCCTGGTGCTGCTCGTGGTCACGGCCGTCGTGGTGGCGGCCGACCTCAACGCCGATCTCCTGGTCCTCGTGCTGGGAGTGGGCCTGCTCGGCCTGATCGGGCTCGGCTGGTGGCTCCGCTCGCGGCTGGTCGTCGTCCGGCTCACCGACGCCGGCTACCAGGTCCGGATGATCCGCGCCGCCGGGGCGACCGACGCGCGCTGGGCCGAGGTCGAGGACGCCGTCGCGGCCGCACCGTCCGGGATCGACTGCCTCGTGCTGCGGCTGCGTGACGGACGCAGTACGACCATCCCGATGCAGCTCGTCGCCGCGGACAAGGACGACTTCGCGCGCGACGTACGGGAGCATCTGCGGCGCGCCGCCCGCTGACCGGCCCGCTCCCGGGGCCGTGGACGGGGCCCGATTGGTCCGCTCCCCGGCGCTCCTTGTAGCCTTGCCCACGCTGTCCGGTCTATGACCGGTGCGGTGGAGGAGGCGTCGCCTAGTCTGGTCTATGGCGCCCGCCTGCTAAGCGGGTTTGGGGCTACAACCCCATCGAGGGTTCAAATCCCTCCGCCTCCGCCGCGAACGAGGCCCCCGGTCGTCACTCGACCGGGGGCCTCGCTTATTGGGCCGCTTTGGGGAAGGATGTTTGAAAGCGTCGTCAGGGGGTAGGCGCCAGCGGCTCGGGTACCCGGAGGGACGGCACCCGGCCGCCCACCAGTGAGGGGAATGCTCAATGAAGAAGCTCGCTCGCAAGACCGCTTTCACGCTGGCAGCACTGATCACCGCGGCCGGCATCGTCTCCCTTCCCACGGCGGCCGAGGCCGACACGGGCTGGGGTTGGCGGGTCTTCCCCGGCGCGCACCGCTGACGGAGGCGCTCGGATCCTGTCCGGTCAGGACGACGTGACGTCGTCGTCCTGACCGGCTATGCCCAGGGTCCCCATGGTGTAGCCGAGCTGGAAGCGCGTCTCGGCGTCGTACTCCTCCTTGAGCTCGGCCACGTACCCGGCGTACGTCCGAGGGCTCACCCCGAGCCGCTTCGCGCTCACCGCGTCGGCATGGCCCTCGATCAGCATCCGGATGGTCATCGACCGCTGCTCGGACGCGATCTCCTTGGTCACGCTGTGTCCCGCGCTCGCGAACGGGCGGCCCCGCGCGAAGGCGCGTTCGAAGACGTCGACGAGGTACGCCACGATCGCCGGCTCCCGTACGACGACCGCGGTCGCCAGGCTGTCGGCGGCCGGGATCAGCGCGACCCGGCGGTCGACCACGATCATCCGGTTGAAGAACTCGTCGAGCGTGCGGACCTCCGCACCCTGCTCGGTCACGGTCGCGACGTACTTGTGCGTCGCCGGGTGCCGCCGCGCGCTGTGCTGGTACAGAGTGCGCATCGTCAGCCCTCGCTTGAGCGCGGCCACGTCGCGCACCGCCGCCTCCGCCACCGTCTTGGCGCTCCGGGTGGCCTGCGGCTGTGCCGTCAGCAGCTCCTCCTGGGCCTCGCTGACCAGGGTCGTCAGATAGGGATTGATCGCCTCGCCGTGCAGGTAGAGGAACGGCCCCGACTCACTCGCCGCCGGCGACCGCCGCCAGCTCTGCGCGAGATGCGAGAAGGCACTCGCCCAGCGCGCGGACTCCTCGAGCAGCCGCGCCCCCTCGTTGCCCAGCGGCGTCACGACCCGCGACTGCGCGTTGCTCGGCTCCAGCGGTCGCCACGTCTTCCGCGACGCGTCCAGCTGCAGCAGGCCCAGCTCGACCAGCAGGTCGAACGCCCGCCGCAGCGGCGCGCCCTCGACCAGGCGCGGGTCGTCGGCCGCCAGCCCGCCCTCGGCCAGCACCTGCTCGTAGAGACCGATCGCCTCCTCCTCGAAGAGGGCCCGGTCCTCGGGCTCGTAGGCGGTCATGGCGTCATGGTTCCACACCGTCCCGACCGTCGGCGGTGGCGGTGATTCGGCATCTGCAGGCCCTCTCGGCTATTCTCATGCGGTCGCTTCGGTGACGGGCGCCTGTAGCTCAACGGATAGAGCATCTGACTACGGATCAGAAGGTTTGGGGTTCGAATCCCTACAGGCGCGCAGCTCGGTCCACCGCATGACCTGCGCCAACAGGTCGAAAGGCCCACTTCCCCAAGGGAGGTGGGCCTTCTTCGGCTCAAGAACCACTCATGGTCCAGTGTCGCTGGGGCCACCTGTCCTGTCGGAGGGTAGCCGGCTCAGAGCAGCCGGTGGCGGTAGGCGACCGCGACCGCGGCTGCCCGGTCCGGGGCGTCGAGTTTGCCCATGATGTGCTGCAGGTGGGTCTTCACCGTCGCTTCGCCGATGAAGAGCTGGACGCCGATCTGATGGTTGGTTCGTCCTTCGGCCACCAGCTGCAGGACCTCGAGCTCCCGGGCGGTGAGGAGGGGGCGTGGCGGCGGGCTGGATAGCCGGTGAACCACCTCGGGAGAGTAGGCCGCTTCGCCGCGGCTCGCGCTGCGGATGGCGGCGATGACCGCTTCGCGGGTGGCGTCCTTGAGGAGGTAGCCGCGGGCGCCGGCAGCCAGCGCGTCGCGGATGTCGTCGTCCGTGTCGTAGGTGGTGAGGACGAGGAGCATGGTGTCAGGCCAGGACCGACGGACGGCGTGGATCAGCTCGATGCCGCCGATTCCCGGCATCCGCAGGTCGGTGAGCACGAGGTCGACGGAGCGACTGTCCAGCAGGGCCAGCGCCTCTTCCGCGCTGCCCGCCTCGCCGACCACGGTGATGTCGTCGTGGGCGGTGAGTTGACCGCGCAGGCCGTCCCGGACGACGGGGTGGTCGTCCACGAGGAGTACCCGGATCGGCTCGGTCATCGGCGGGCCACCTGCGCCGGCACCGTCACGGTCACCGTGGTGCCGGTGCTGCCGGAGGACCGCAGCTCCAGGCGACCGGCGACCCCGTCGACCCGTTCTCTCATGAACCGGAGGCCGTGTCCTTCCGCCGTCGCGAGGTCGGCGGAGAGTCCCACCCCGTCGTCGGAGACGTCGAGGGCCAACGCGTCGACCAGGTACGACAGCGTGAGGTGGGCGGCCGACGCGCGGGCATGGCGTCCCACGTTGGTGAGAGCCTCCTGCGCGGCGCGGACGAGGACGTCTTCCGCAGCGTCGGACACGGCGACCTGTTCGCCGACGACGTGGAGGCGGACCGGCAGCTGGTGGGTCCGTTCCGCCTGCGCCGCCACCTCGGCCAGCGCGGCAGGAAGCGTTCCTCTGTCGAGGGCACTGGGGCGGAGAGCGTGCACGGATCTGCGCGCGTCCCGCAGGCACTCGCGCGCCAGTGCGGTGCTGGTCCGGACGCGCCGGTGCAGCTCGTGCTCCGGCCCCAGTTGGGCATCGAGTGCCTCCAGCTGCGTCAGGATCCCGGCGAGTCCCGCAGCGAGGGTGTCGTGGATCTCGCCCGCCAGCCGGGTGCGCTCCCCGGCGACGCCGGCGGCCCGCGCCTCGGCGAGGAGCCGCTCCTGCAAGCCGAGATTCTCGTCGAGCGCACGTTGGAGGTCGGCGTGTGCGGCCGCGAGCGCAGCCAGCGCGGCGTGCCGTCCGGCCGTCTCTGCCTCGAGCGCGCGGATCGCCCCGCCCGCAACCCCGACGAGGGCCGCCGTCGCCGCGGCGAGGCTCACCTGCTCGAGCGTCCAGGTCCTCGGCGCCGATCCGAGGATCGAGACGGCCGTGGTCGCCGCGACGCCGGCGTACGCGGCGACGCCGGGCAACGCCACGAAGGCCATCGGGTAGCACACGAGCTGCAGCGCGAAGAAGGTGAAGCTGAGCTCGGTCAGGTGATCGGTGAGCGCAAGCAGTCCGACGAAGTAGAGGGCCATCGGCAGCAGGCGCGCCTCCAGCCACTGAGGGTGGAGGACGACCCACCACGCGTGCCAGGCCGCCACTGCCACCGAGACCGCGACGATCTGGAGCACCACCGCGGGTGCGGGCCGGGCGGTCGCAGCCGTCAGGACGACGGTCCCGGCCAACACCCCGTAGGGAAGCGCGATCCACATGCGATCCGACCGACGGAGGGACATCAGCCTGTCCCAGATCGTCGACACGCCCCGATTGTCACACGCAGGCGGGCTCGACGGGCGCGCCATCCGTCGATCGGGGGATCTGTCGGCCGGGTTGCGTCCCTAGCGTGGAGATCATGGCTTCGCCGACCCACTGCCTCCCGCTCGTCGATGGGGCGGTCGCTGCTCGCGCGGCCGCGCCCGATCTTGCGCGGGGCCTCGCGCTGGCGCTGATCGCGCTCGCCAACGTGATGATCTACTTGCACGCCCGTGCCTACGGCCCGCGCCAACACATCGTCGAGGAGAACCCCCTCGACCTCGGCGTCACGGCGCTGCTGGTGACCTGGGTCGACTCCCGTGCCTATCCGCTGTTCGCCGCGCTGTTCGGCTACGGGATGGTGCGGATCGCGGACCGCGTCCGTTCCGCAGGCGACGAACGCGGCGCGGCGTCGGCTCTGCGTCGGCGGTCCTGGTGGCTCATCGGTTTCGGCGCGGTCCACGCGGCCCTGGCCTTCTCCGGGGACGTGCTGGGTTGGTACGGACTGATCGGCGTGGTCCTGGCGTCCCGGACCCGTCTGCGGGGGAGCGCACTGCTCTGGCTCGCCGCGGCGTGGCTGCTCGTCGCCTCCGCCGTACAGGGCGCCGTCTACGCGGACCCGACGGTGACGGACCAACGCAGCTTCCTGTGGTCCTTCGCGATCGAGGATCCCGGCGCGGCCCTGGGGTGGCGTCTGCTGGAGTGGCTGATGACCCCGTTCGGCCTGCTGTCCGTCGTGAGTGCGGTGCTCGTGGGAATGTGGGCAGCACACCGACGAGTGCTCGAACGTCCGTGTGAGTACCTGATCCTGCTGCGGGTCACCGCCTTCGTCGGCATCTCGGCCGGAGTCCTGGGCGGCATCCCCATGGCGGTCGTGACCATCCAACTGTGGAAGCCATCGTCCCTCGTCGTCGGGGCGCTGTCCTGGCTCCACATCCTCACCGGCGTCCTCGCCGGCCTCGGCTACCTCGCGGCGATCACCCTGCTCGCTCGGCGATGGCGAGACGGTCGCATCGCTCGTGCCCTGCGCGCCACCGGCGAGCGTTCGCTGAGCGCCTATCTCGCGCAGACCGTCGTGTTCGGGGCCCTGCTCCCTGCGCACACTCTTGGCCTGGGCGCCGTCCTCGGTACGACGCAGGCGGCGGCGCTGGCCCTGCTCACGTGGCTCGCGACGGTGGTCGGTGCCGCCATGCTCGCCGGATCAGGACGGCGTGGGCCGGCCGAGGCCCTGCTTCGCCGCTGCGCGCGATGAGCCCGACGCCCCGGCCGCGGTGCGTCCCGCAGTCGTGGTCGCGGATGCTGTCGAGCACTTGACCCGAAGCCCGCAGGAACGGGAGCGCATTCTCGGCATGGCATTGTCCGACCGCGACCCTCGCGGCGTCGTACCCACCGAGTTCGGCGACCCCTTCGCGACCCATGCGCACCCAGTGCTCGCCAGGCGGTCGGCCCCATCCGCCCGGTCAGGAGGTCCTGTCGCTCGGGCGTAGCACGCTCACTGGAGGGAACCGCCGCCGCAAGGTGGCTCGGTGGATCCACGGTGCCGTACCGGCGCGGCAGCATCGAGCAGCGGTGGGCCGGTTCGTCGGCCGATTTACTACTTCCTATAGTAGGCAGTCACGTTCCGGGACAGGTGCCAAGGAGATCGATCGTCGGTGGGTGCTCAGCCGCGTCACCGCGCCCCGAGCAGCCATCGGGCGCCGCGTCGCCGCGCGACCTCCCCGCGACGGGGCCGGGTGGCCGGGGCCGTGGCCGCCGCGATCGCCACGACCGCGGCGGTGGCGCTGGGCAGTGCCGCCGTCGAGTCGCCGGACGGCTCCGGGGCGGCGGCCATCGCCGATCGCCGGCGCGAGCCGGTGCCGCTGCCCACGGGGGCCGAGCGGGAGCGACTCCGCGAGACGCGCGGCCTCGACGACGTGCTGAGCCGGAGTGCGCCGCGCGCCACGTCCGGGACAGTACGCCGCGAGCCGGCCTGGCTCGAGGGCTGCCGAACGGCGCCGCAGGCGACCCTGGGCGGCAACGGGACCGTGCCGGAGGAGAGCCTGTGTGAGCTGCCGGATGGCTTCCACCTGCGCGGCGACGCGGCGGCCGCCTGGGCGCGGCTCGACCTCGCCTACACGGCCCGGTTCGGGGAGGAGCCGTGCGTGACCGGCGGCTACCGCGATCTCGCCACGCAGCGCTCCCTGTACGCCGTCAAGCCGGGGCTCGCCGCCCGCCCGGGGACCAGCAACCACGGGTGGGGCGTGGCCATCGACCTGTGCGGCGGAGTGGAGTCGTTCGGGACGGCCGAGTACCGGTGGATGACGGAGAACGCTCCTGCCGCGGGGTGGGTGAACCCGTCCTGGGCCCGGGCCGGCGGCTCGCGCCCGGAGCCCTGGCACTGGGAGTACGTCGGGCCCTAGCGGCCCGGGCCCGGGGCCGGCCAGGGGTTGCGCCGGCAGCCCTGCAGGCCCTTGGTCTGCTGCATCATCACCGGAGCCAACGCGCCGGGCCCGTCGCAGTCGGCGTGGCCGTTGCCGAGGGCGTGCCCGACCTCGTGGTTGACCAGATAGCGCCGGTACTGGGCGATTCCGGCGTAGGCGTCGGCACCGTGGACCCAGCGCCAGGCGTTCAGGACGACGCGCTCGCCGTTGCGGCACGAGAGCCGGCCGCCGGTGTCCAGGGGCGCGCACAGCTGGTCCGTGGTGTCCGGGGTCGCGACCAGGATGCGCAGGTCGCCGTCCCGCTCGACCCGCTGCACCGACCGATCCTCGGCGCTCGTCCAGCCGCGCGGGTCGGCGAGGGTGGCGTCCACGGTCGCGGCGATCTCGCGCACCCGCAGCGGCAGGCCGCGCTCCACCTCGACGGTGTAGGTCAGCAGAGCGCCGTCGCCACCCACGTCGGACCGGCCGCCGGCGACCCGGAACGTCCCGGGGCCGCGCTCGGGGATCTCGACGACAGCCGCCGCCGGAGGAGGCGGATCGGACGGCGCCGGGGGAGCGGTCGTGAGCGGTGTCGCCTGCGCGACCACCGGGGTCGGCGGGGCCGACGGCTCCGCGCGGGTCGGGGTCCGGTCGGCCACGGGGTCCACGCCGTCGGGGGCGAGGACGCCCGCGCCGACCCCTGCCGCCGCGGCGGTCAACGCACCGAGCGCCACCACGCCGGCCCACCGCCCGCGGCGGGGACGTCGTCGGCGGTGCCCGGCAGAGGCCCGGCGGACGCGGGAGGACGGGGCGGCCCGGTGCCGGCCCGTCATGCGGCGCGCTCCCGGGCGCTCGGCGCCGGCCGGTCCGCCTCTCGCACCCGCCGCCCCGCTCTCCGTCCGGTCCACCCTCGACCCGGTCAACCTACTACGACGGATAGTGATGCGACCCGGCCGATCCTTCACATTCCTACTATGTAGAATAGTACTAAGGCTCGCCGGAGATGCCCCCGGACGCCGCCGACCCCGCCGCCTCCCCGCGGGCGGAGGACAGGAGCTCTGCGTGAGGACACCGCCCGGACGCCGCCGCGCCGTCGTACGCACGGCGGCGATCGCCGTCCTGGCGGTCCTGACCGCCGGGTGCTCGGCGAACGCCGGCGGCTCGCCCACCGCCACCGACCGCGTCGTCGAGCAGGTCCCGGCCGGCGACCGGGTCCGGGTCGAGCGCTTCACCGGCACCCTGCTCGACGGCACGGCCTTCGACAGCGCCGACGTCGCCGGCCGCGTCGTCGTCTACAACGTGTGGGGCTCGTGGTGCGCGCCGTGCCGGACCGAGGCTCCCGCGCTGGCGCGGGTCTCGGGCGACACCGCGGCGCAGGACGTGCGGTTCGTGGGGATCAACGTGCGCGACAACGACGCCGCGGCCCGGGCGTTCGAGGCCAGCTACGGCATCGCCTACCCGAGCCTGACCACCGACACGTCCAGTGATGCACTGCTGGCCTTCGGGCCGTCGCTGCCGCCGAGCGCGGTGCCGAGCACCCTGGTGGTCGACGCCGACGGCCGGCTCGCCGCACGGGTCATCGGTCCCGTGGACGCCTCGACGCTGCGCGCGCTCGTCGACGACGCCCTCGCCGAGGCGGGCGCCGCGCCGTGACCTGGATGTCGCGGGGCGCGACCCGCCCGCACCGGGTCAAGCGCGGCTGGCTGCGCTGGACCTGGCGGACACTCACCTCGATGCGCACCGCCGTGATCCTGCTGCTCCTGCTGGCGCTGGCGGCGATCCCGGGCTCGCTGTTCCCGCAGCGCAATGTCGCCACCGACCCCGCGGCTGTGCAGCAGTTCTTCGCCCGGAACCCCGGGCTCGCCCCGTGGCTGGACCGTCTGGGCCTGTTCGACGTGTACGCCGCGCCCTGGTTCGCGGCGATCTACGTGCTGCTCCTCGTCTCGATGACCGGGTGCGTGCTGCCCCGGTCGCTGCGCCTGTGGCGCGCCGTGCGCAGTGCGCCCCCGGCCGCGCCCCGCAACCTGGCCCGGATGGAAGAGCACCACTCCTGGCCGGCCGGGCGGGAGCCGGCGGCGGTCCTGGCCGACGCAGCGCGGCACCTGCGCCGCCGGCGGTTCCGGGTGGTGGTCACCGACACCGAGGTCCGGGCCGAGCGCGGCTACCTGCGCGAGGTCGGCAACCTCGCCTTCCACCTGTCCCTCCTCGTGCTGCTCGTCGGCGTCGCCGTCGGCAAGCTGGTGGGCTTCGAGGGCCGGGTCGCCGTGGCCGAGGGCGGCACCTTCGCCAACGACCGGTCGCAGTACGACGTGTTCACGCCGTCGGCCTGGACCGACGTGGACGACCTGGTGCCGCTCACCTTCCGACTCGACTCCTTCGACGTGGAGTACCAGACCCGCGGGACCAACCCGGGCCAGCCCCGCACCTTCGACGCGCAGCTCAGCTACCGGCGGGGCGACGACCCGACGCAGCGACGTGCCACCGTGCGGCCCAACGAGCCGCTCGACGTCGACGAGACGAAGTTCTTCCTCACCGGCAACGGCTATGCGCCCCTGGTCACGGTCCGCGACGGGCGCGGCGAGGTGGTCTTCACCGGACCGGTGCTGTTCCTGCCCCTGGACGGCAACAACACGTCGGAGGGCGTGGTGAAGGCGCCCGACGCCCAGCCGGCGCAGCTCGCCTTCGAGGGCCTGTTCCTCCCCACCGCGGACGTCGGGCCGCAGGGCCCGTACTCGATGTTCCCCGACGCCCTCGACCCGCAGCTGTTCCTGACCGCCTGGACCGGCGACCTCGGCATGGGCGACGGCGTGCCCCAATCGGTCTTCGCGCTCGACCGCGACGGGCTCACGCAGGTCCGCGCCGGCGACGAGCCGTTCAGTCGGGCGCTCTCGGTCGGCGAGACGATGACGCTCCCCGACGGGCAGGGGTCGCTGACCTTCGACGGCGTCTCCCGTTTCGCGAACTTCCAGATCGCCTACGACCCCGGCAAGGAGATCGCCCTCGTCGCCGCGGTCCTCGTCCTGGTCGGCCTCACCCTGTCGCTGCTGGTCCGGCGCCGCCGGCTCTGGGTGCGGGTGACGCCGACACCCGCCGGCGGCCTCGTCGAGGTCGCCGGCCATTCGCTCACCCGCCGGCCGCCCGCGGTCGCGGAGATCACCGCCCTCGTCGCCGCCGTCCGGGACACCGACGGTCCGCGGCCGCCCACCCAGGAGGAACGAGCCCGATGAGTGCCGGCGACGAGACACTCGCGCAGCTGTCCAACAACCTCGTGTACGCCGCGATCGCGGTCTACGCCCTGGCGATGCTGGCCTACGCGGCCGAGACCGCCCGACGTACGACGACCGGATCCGCTCCGCCGTCGGACCGGGCCCGGCTGGTCGGCGCCACGGGCACCTCGCTGACCGTGCTCGGGTTCGGCCTGACCGTCGGCGGCACCGTCACGCGGGGCCTGGCTGCCGGCCGCGCGCCCTGGGGGAACATGTACGAGTTCGTCCTCGTCTGCGCGGTCGCGGCCGGCGGCGCCTATCTCGCCTTCCTGTCCAGGCGGCCGGTCCGGGCCTTCGGGGTGTGGGTCGTGGGTCTCGTGCTGCTCGCGCTCGGCCTGGCCGTCACCGTGCTCTACGCGCCGGCCGGGGAGCTGGTGCCGGTCCTCGACTCCTACTGGCTGGTCATCCACGTCGCCGCGGCCATCACCGCCGGCGGCGTCTTCACGGTCGGCGTGGTCGCCGCCGGCCTGTTCCTGGTTCGGCACCGCCAGGAGCGCCGCGCCGCGGCGAGCGGGGCCGCCGCTCCTCGCCGGGGGTACGCCGCCAGTCTGCCGCCGGCCAGCACGCTGGAGCAGGTCGCGCATGCCGCCCACATCTTCGCGTTCCCGGTGTGGACCTTCGCGGTGATCGCGGGTGCGATCTGGGCGGAGAACTCGTGGGGCCGCTACTGGGGCTGGGATCCCAAGGAGACCTGGGCGTTCATCACCTGGGTGTGCTACGCGGCGTACCTGCATGCCCAGGCGACCGCCGGCTGGCGCGGGGTGCGCGCGGCGTGGTTCGCCGTGGCGGGGTACGCCGCCTTCCTCTTCAACTTCTTCGGCGTCAACCTCTGGATCACCGGCCTGCACTCCTACGCCGGGGTCTGAGCGGGGTCGTTCGCCGGGGCCGGGTCAGGCGTGCAGGGCGACCGAGCAGTAGTCGCGCAGCACGGCCTCGAGCGCCGGCGCGGCGGCGATCAGGACCGGCGCGACGCAGAGCGTGGCGACACCCAGCTGGATCGACCAGCGTTGGCGCAGGGGCAGGGCAGGGCCGGTCGCCAGCAGCCGCTGCACGCGCTGGACGGCGGCGCCGCCGTTGACGGCGAGGGCACCCTCCGGCCGGGGGCCGCCGGCCAGCTTGACCAGTGCGGCCGCCAGCTCGGAGCGCTCGCCGCCGCGGGCGGCGCGGTCGTCGGCGTGCATCTCGACGAGCGTCGCGATCTCCGTCGCGGCCGCCGCGAGGAGTCGGCTGCGGGGGAGTGCCCGGCGGGCCGCGGCGGCGAAGCTCAGGGCCAGGTGGTGCCGTCCCGACAGGTGGGCCTCCTCGTGCGCGAGGGCCAGCACCCGCTGCTGCGGCGTGAGCACGGACAGGGCTGCCGTCGTCACCACGACCTGGGCGCGGTGGCCGGGAATGCAGAAGATCGCGGCGCGGTCGTCGTCGATCACCCAGGCGCCGGGGACGAGGTCGGTCCGGCTCACCAGCGCGAGCCCGTCGCGCTGGCGGATCCGCAGCCGGCGTACGACGCGCAGCTCGTCGGCCAGGGCGACGGCCAGCCGGCCACTGAGCGCGAGGGCCCCGGCGAGACCGGAGATGCCGGCGGCGATGCCGCCCGGTGTCTCGTAGTGTTCGCGCAGCAGGAACGCGCAGGCACCGAGGATGCCGGTGGTGTCGCCGGTGACCGCGGGCAGGAGAGGGACGGCGAGGGCGAGTCCGGCCAGCACGACCGACACCGGCACCGCGATGGTCACGGACTGCCATGCGAGGACGCCCAGGCGGGGCGCGCGCCGGGCCCACGCCGCGTCGGGCAGCATCCGCAGGGCCGCGGTGCGGACCGCGAACGCGAAGACGAGCAGGGCCAGAGCGGCGATCACGGCCGGCCACCGCAGGTGGTCACCACGAGAGCTCGCTGCAGGCCGTGGCGTCGGACTCGATCTGGAGCGTCGCGTGGTCGACGCCGTACTTCTCCCGCAGCGTCGCCTGCGCTGCGACCAGGACCTCGCGGGAGGCGCCCGGGGCGGCGACCAGGTGAGCGGTGGCGACGTTCATGCCGGAGGTGAGCGCCCACAGGTGCAGGTCGTGCACCTCGGCGACGCCGTCGACGGCGACGAGCGACGCCTCCACCTCCGCGGGATCCATCCCGGCGGGCGCGTGCTGGCCGAGCACGTTGAGGACCTCGCGGCCCAGCATCGCGGCCCGGACGACGACGAACGCCGCGATGGCCAGCGCGATGCCGGTGTCCCACCAGGCGTTGCCGGTGAGGGCGATCATGACGCCGGCGGCTATGACGCCCACCGAGCCGACGGTGTCGGCGACGACCTCGAGGTAGGCGCCCTTGACGTTGATGCTCTCGCCGGCGCCGCCGCGCAGCAGGGCGAGCGCGATGACGTTGATGAGCAGGCCGATGGCACCGACCAGCATCACGGCGCCCGACTCGAGCTCGACGGTCTCGCCGATGCGCTTGATGCCCTCGACGGCGACATAGGTGCCGGCGCCGAGCATCAGCAGGACCGTCAGGCCGGAGGCGAACACCTCGGCACGGTAGGAGCCGAAGGTCTTGCGTCCGGTGCGGTCGGTCATCGTGGCGATGCGGGTCGCGGCGAGCGCGGCACCGAGGGCGACGACGTCCGCGGCCATGTGCCCGGCGTCCGAGAGCAGGGCCAGGGAGCCCGACCAGAGCCCGACGGCGAGCTCGACGCCGAAGAACGAGCCGACCAGTCCGAAGGCGACCGCCAGCCGCCAGCGGTGGCGTCCGCCCGCGTGTCCGTGGCCGTGTCCGGCGCCCATCAGCCGGCCATCCTCGAGTTGGGGCACAGCACGACCGCGTCGCCGGTCGCCGCGAGCAGGGACTCGGCGGCGGCGAACACCCGCACCACCGCGTCGGGGTGGGTGAGGGTGAAGACCGATGCGCGCCCGACCGGCCGCGATGCCACCAGTCCGCAGTCGCGCAGGCAGGCGAGGTGCTTGGAGACCGTCGACTGGGCCAGGCCGAGGTGTGAGGTCAGCTCGGCGACGTTGTGCTCGCCCAGGAGCAGGTGGCGCAGGATCGCCACCCGGGACGGGTCGCCCATCGCGCGGAACAGGCAGGCGGCGGCGACCGCCGCGGCCTGCTCGTCGACCTCGACGCCCGCGGTGCCCTCGGCGACGTCGCCGAGCGAGGCGTCCAGGCGAGATTCCATCGTCATGCGGCGATGATAGCGCTCAGTCGCGCTCGCGGTCCAGGAGGGCGCGCAGCTGGGCGGCCTCGGCGGCGGGCAGGTGCTCGACGAAGTGCAGGAGTGCGGCGGTCCGGTCGTCGCCGGTCCCGAGCGCGTCGGTCATCAGCGCCGCGGCATGGGCCGCCCGGGTCTGCGTGGGGCGGTAGGCCCAGGCGCGGCCGACCCGCTCGCGCTGTGCGAAGTCCTTGCGGTGCAGGTTGTCGAGGACGGTCATCACCGTGGTGTAGGCGCGGTTCCGCTCCTGGGGCAGGGTGTCCAGCACCTGGCGCACGGTGAGCGCCTCGGTGGCCGACCACAAGACGTCCATCACCTGCGCCTCGAGCTCTCCGAGACCCTTCATGTCTGCCTGACCCTCCTCGCGTGGCCCGCTGTGCCCACTTCGTATCCTATGGTCGATAGTAGATGCGCGGGACCGGGCTCCCGCGCCGCGGACAGGAACAGCACGGTACCCATGAGCATCGCCGACCTCGTGATGGACGGTCCCCTCCTCGTCGCCGTCGGTCTCGCGGTGGCCGCCGGGCTGGTGTCCTTCCTGTCGCCGTGCTGCCTGCCGCTGGTGCCGGGCTATCTCTCCTATGTCACCGGCATGTCGGGGGCCGAGCAGTCGGTCGAGTCCGGGCGGTCGGTGGGGCCGGGGCAGGCGGAGCCCGCCGGCGTCGTACGCCGCCCGTCCGCGCGCCGGACGATGGCCGGCGGTGCGCTGTTCGTGCTGGGCTTCGCCGCGGTCTTCACCGGCTACGGTGCGCTCTTCGGCGCCCTGGGTGGGCTACTGGTCGAGCACCAGGTGACGCTCGTCCGGGTGCTGGGCGTGGCCACCATCGGGTTCGGTCTGGTGTTCAGCGGTCTCCTGTGGCGGATACCGCTCACGGGCCGGAGCTTCCGGCCGGCGCACCGTCCCCGGGTCGGGCTCGCCGGTGCGCCGATGCTCGGCGTGATGTTCGGCCTCGGCTGGACCCCGTGCATCGGCCCCACCCTGGCCGCGGTGCTGACGCTCGCGACCTCGTCGGCCGGGGCCGAGCGGGGCGCGCTGCTCTCCTTCGCCTACAGCATCGGCCTGGGCATCCCCTTCCTGGTGGCGGCCTTCTCGGTGACCCGCGTCATGCACCGCCTGCGGTGGGCGCGGCGCCATGCCGACCGCGTGATGTTGGCCGGTGGCCTCGCGATGGTGCTCCTCGGCGTGCTCCAGGTCAGCGGTCTGTGGCTCGACCTGATGACCCGGCTGCAGGGTGTCGTCGCCACCTGGCAGACGCCGATCTGAGGGGGCTCACCGACGACCATCTACTATGTCAAGTAGTAGAAGTCGATCGAAGGATGGTCCCGTGAAGACCCAGGTGAAGGTGTCGCTGATCCTCGCCGCCGCGTTCGTCCTGGTCGTGGGCGGGCTCCTGCTGCTCACCGGCCGCGACGCCGCCGAGCCCGGCTCCGACGCGGCCGGCGGCGCGACCGACAGCCGCCTCGTCCGTGACGACAGCCGGCTCCTGGGGGAGCGGGGGAGCAGCGGCGTCGTCCTCGTGGAGTTCCTCGACTTCGAGTGCGAGGCCTGCGGAGCGGCGTACCCGCTGGTCGAGGAGCTCCGGGAGAAGTACGGCGACCGGGTCACCTTCGTCGCGCGCTACTTCCCGCTCCCCGGCCATTTCAACGCCGAGCGGGCGGCCCGCGCGGTCGAGTCGGCGGCGCGGCAGGACCGGTTCCTCGAGATGTACCAGAAGATGTACGACACCCAGGCCGAGTGGGGCGAGCAGCAGGTCCCCCTCGACGACCTCTTCCGCGGCTTCGCCGAGGAGCTCGGGCTCGACCTGGCCCGGTACGACGCCGACTACGCCTCGGAGGAGGTGGCAGCCCGCGTGCAGCGGGACGTGACCGACGGGGTCTCGCTCGGGGTCCAGGGCACGCCGACCTTCTTCCTGGACGGCGAGCTGCTCCGGCCGACGTCGGCGGAGGACTTCGAGCAGGCCATCGTCGACGCGCTGGCGCAGTGACCGGTCGACGATGAGCGCCGACGACAGCGTCGACGACTTCGCCCGGGTGGGCGCGGCACGCGACGCCACCGCGGGCGACCGGGCCCTCGCGGTCCTGCTGCTCGTCGGCGGCCTGCTGGGCCTCACTGCGGCCTTCGTGCTGGTGCTGGAGAAGATCGCCCTGCTGGGCGACGCGTCGTATACGCCGTCGTGCAGTCTCAACCCGGTCCTCGACTGCGGGTCGGTCATGACGACGGCGCAGGCCGAGGTGCTCGGCTTCCCCAACCCGCTCCTCGGCGTCGCCGCCTTCCCCGTCCTGGTCGCGACCGGCGCGGCGCTGCTGGCGGGTGCGCGGCTCGTCCCGTGGTACTGGGCCGGGCTGCAGGTCGGCGTCACGCTCGGCCTGGGGTTCGTGTGCTGGCTGATCTTCCAGAGCCTGTACCGCATCGGCGCCCTGTGCCCCTACTGCATGGTGGTCTGGGCCGTCGTGCTGCCGGTCTTCTGGTACGTGACGTTGCGCAATGCCCGGGCCGGGCTGTTCGGCGCCCGGGTGGCCGGCGCGCGGGTCACGCGCACCCTGCGGGCATGGCATCTGTTCGCCCTGACCGTGGTGGTGCTGGTCGTCCTCGGGCTGATCACCGAGCAGTTCTGGTACTACTGGCGCACCCTGCTGTGACCACCCGGCGTCCCCGAGGAGGGCGATCGGGCACACTCGGCTCATGATGACCGCCGAGCAGATCGGGGCCGCGCTGACGCCGAGCTTCCTCACCACGCTCGCGGTGGGCGAGGCGCGGCAGGTCGGCGGCCTGGAGCTGGTCGAGGCCGGCACCCGGGAGACGGTGCTTCCCGGTGACCTGGCCGTGGCCGTCGGGGTGCGGGACGAGGGCGACCTGCTGGCCCTGGTCGACGCCGTGGCCACCTGTGCGGGACTGGTCGCGCGACAGGCGCTGGCGGCGGCGCCGGCGGTGGTCGCGACCTGCCGGGAGCGCGGCCTGACGCTGCTGGCGCTCGCCGACGACACGGCGCTGTCCGCCGCGGTCACGATGCTGCGCGACGTCGTCCGTACGGCGGGCAGCGAGCCCGACGGCTGGTCGCCCGGCAGCGTCTACAGCGACCTGTTCGCGCTCGCCGACGTCCTCGCCGCCCTGCTCGACGCACCGGTCACGATCGAGGACGCCCGGTCCCGGGTGCTGGCGTACTCGAGCGGCCAGCACGGCATCGACGACGCCCGGACCTCGACGATCATCGGCCGCCAGGTCCCCCGGGAGGTGCGCGACCACTTCCGGTCGCTGGGAGTGTTCCGGCGGATCGCGCAGTCCGACGACCCGGTCTTCGTGCCGGCCGGCGGTGCGGAGGTCAAGCCGCGGCTGGTGATCCCGGTGCGGGCCGGCGGCGAGTGGCTCGGCTCGGTCTGGGCCGTGGTCCCGGCCGAGCCGGCCGCCGAGGCCGTGGCCCGTGCCCGGACCGCCGCGGAGGTGCTCGCCCTCCACTTCCTGCGCCTGCGGACCCGGGGCGATCTGCACCGTCGCCTCGAGAGCGAGCAGGTGCGGGCCGTGCTCCGGGGCGAGGCGGCCGTCCTTCCGGGCAGTGCCGACGGACCGTGGCGTGCCGTCGCACTGGCCGGACCACGCAGCGACCTGGAGCCGGAGGAGCGGGTCACCGTCTGGACGGCGCTCGCCCAGCGGCACGGGTGGCGGGCGCCGTTGCTGTGCGACGTGGACGGCCTCGTCTACGCCGTGGTGCGCGACGGAGCGGCCACGGGACCCGGATCCTGGTCCTGGCTGCGCGACCTCGTGGAGGCCGAGGCCCGGACCGACCGGACCCTGGAGGCGGCCGCGGGCGGCCCGGTCGCGACGCTCGACCGGCTCGTCGTGTCCGCGGCGCAGGCGGTCGAGGTGGCCGGCCTGCCCCACGCGGACGGACAGCCGGTGGCGACGGTCGACGAGGCCTGGCCCGCGCTGGTGCTCGCCAGGGCGGTGCGAGGTGTCGGGGCCGCCGCGCCGGTCTCCCCGATCGCTGCCCTCGTCGAGCAGGACCGCGAGCACGACAGCGAGCTGGTCGCGACGCTCTGCGCCGTGATCGACCACTGGGGCGAGCCGCAGCGTGCGGCGCGCGCCCTCGGCGTGCACCCCAACACCGTCCGGAACCGGCTGGCCCGGCTCGCCCGGACCGTGCCGGTCGACCTCGAGGACCCGACGACCCGACTGGCGCTGCGCCTCGAGGCGCTCCGCCCCGACAACGCCGCCGACTGACTCCTGCTCAGCGCAGCGGGTCGACCGCCCGCAGGGCATCGGGCGTGCGTCCGGTGACGATCTGCTCGGCGAGGAGCTTGCCGGTGACCGGCCCGAGCGTGATGCCCCACATGCCGTGGCCGCCCGCGACGAACACCCGCGGGTCGCGGGTCGCGCCGATCAGCGGCAGCCCGTCGGCCGTGCAGGGCCGGGCGCCGACCCACTCGTCCTTGCGCTCGTCGAGGTGGGCGCCGACGAGGAGGCCGTCGGCCGCGCGCACCAGGGCCTGGATCCGGCGGGGGTCCAGCGGTGCGTCGACGTCGCGGAACTCCATCATCCCGGCGATCCGCAGCCGCCCGTCGAGCGGCGTGCAGGCCAGCCGCTGGGCCGGGAGGTAGACCGGTCCGCGGGGCAGCTGGTCGACCTCGACCGTGAAGCTGTAGCCGCGACCGGCCTGGACGATGCTGCGCACGCCGAAGGGGCGGGTGAGCCGGCCGAGCCGAGCGCCGGTCGCAACCACCACGGCGTCGTACGCGTGCTCGCCCACCCGCACCTCGCTCGCGCCGGGGGCGAGCGAGGTGACGTCGTACCCGCCGCGGATCTCGCCGCCGCGGCTGCGGACGGCGTCGGCGATCGCGTGCACGTAGGCCGCGGGGTCGATGAACCGCTCGCCGGTGAACCGGACGGCGGCGTTGATCTCGCCGGAGAGCATCGGCTCCTCGCTGCGAGCCGTCGCGCCGTCCAGCACGTCGAAGTCGACCTGCTGGCCGCAGTCGCGGATGTGGCGGATCTCCTCCAGCAGCAGCTCCCGCTCGGCCGCGGTGCGGTAGGCCGCGAGGAAGGGCTCGGCCGGCCGCGTGCTGGCCTCGACCCCCCCGGCCTCCAGCTCCGCGAACGCGGCGAGGGCCTGGTTGTTGAGCGGGATCAGGGCCCGCATCGCCCGCTGCCAGCGGGCAGGGGTGCAGTTGCGGGTGAAGCGGGCGAGGAAGCGCAGCAGCCGCAGGTCGGCGGTCGGGGGCACGTAGACCGGCGAGGAGGGGCTCAGGACCGCGCGGACGCCGAACTTCAGCACCGCCGGCTCGGGCAGGGGGACCGCGATGCTGGGGGTCAGCCAGCCGGCATTGCCCCAGCTCGACCCGGCGGCGACGCCGTCGCGGTCGAGCACCGTCACCTCGACACCCTGCTCCTGCAGATGCCAGGCCGTCGCCAGTCCGACCATGCCGGCACCCACGACCGCGACCCGGCGCGGCGTCCGATTCCCTGAGCTGCTCATGCCCGACAGCCTGCCGGGGCCGGGCGTCGGCGGCCCTGTCGACTTCGCACAGCCGCCGGGGCTGGCACTGGGCCCGGAGCACAGCGACGCCTCAGGCCGTCCCGCCGGGTGGACGGGACGGCCTGAGGCGATCGAGTGTGCGGCGTGCCCGCTGCCGGCTCAGCGGAGGATGGGAAGCCTGCGGACCAGCTCGGTGCGGGCCCAGAACCGGCCCAGGCCCCAGGTGTCTCCGGCGAGGGTGAGGGCCAGCGCCACCAGGGTCACCGCGCCGAGGACGTGCTCGTCGAGGACCGGGTTGTTCGCGAGCGGCCAGGAGGCGACCCACATCAGCAGGTAGAGCGCCGCCCCGGAGATCGCCGCGAGGCGGATGCCGGCGCCGAGGGTCAGGGCCAGGCCGATGCCGAGCAGGCCGACCATGAACAGCCAGTCCGCCCAGGCGGCGCCCGCGATCGACGTGAACGCCCCGTGGAACGGGTTGTCGGGCGAGACGCCGAAGTTGAGGAACCCGAAGGTCGGGCTGCCGCCGTGGATCCAGGCGTCGGGACCGAAGCGGTCGACGGCGCCGGTGTCGGCGTTGGCGCCCGTCGCGTAGCCGAGGGCCAGCAACTTGTCGGCGAAGGCCCACAGGAAGGTGAGGCCGAAGCCGATGCGCAGTGCGGCGAGCGCGCGGCGGGCGGCGGAGTGGGTGACGACGTCCTGTTCGACGAGGACGGCGTGGTGGACGGTCACGGTGGCGGACATCGGACTCTCCTGGCTGGATGGGTGGTTGATGCATCCAGCATCGTTCCGCCGCGAGGTGGCCGCCATGGTCCAAAGTCCCGGTGGGCAGGGACGCTGTTCCCGTCCCTGCCCTCCGGGCTCAGGCGATCGTCGCCGGGGGCGTGACCCCCAGCTCGCGCAGCGCGTCGGCGTACCGCTCGACGTTGCGGAGCTTGACCGTCTCGTAGCCGCGCACCAGGTCGGGCAGCTCGGCGAGCCGGACCGCCCGGTCGTACGACGCGAGGTCGAGGCTCCGCGCGAGGTCGGCGACCATCGTGCGGTAGTGGTCGCGCAGGTCCCGCTCCACCCGGCGCAGGTGGGCGTAGCCGAAGACGTCGGCGCGGGTGCCGCGCAGCGACTTCATCCGGGCCAGGGCCCGCAGCGTGCCGTGGGAGGTCGGGCCGAAGGACATCTTCTTCGAGCGCCCCATCGCCCGCAGCATCGGCGGGTGCAGCTTGAAGGAGATGGTGCCGCCGGGGAAGGCGCCCTCGGTCGAGGCGAGGAAGGCCGGGTCGGTGAGCAGCCGGGCCACCTCGTACTCGTCCTTGTACGCCGTCAGCTTGAACAGGTGACGGGCGACGGCCTCGCTGAACCGGGTCTCGGTGGTGACGGCCCGTTCGGCTGCCGCGACCTGCGCGACGAGGGCGACATAGGAGTCCGCCAGCCGCTCGTCCTGGTAGCCCACGAGGTCGACGGCCCGCCGGGTGACCAGGCGCAGTACCTCGCCCCGGAGGCCGGAGGCCGCGACCGAGGCGGGCACCGGGAGCTCGCGGGCCGGAGCCGCCGGCGCGGTCGGGACGGCGGTCGTGCCGGCGGCCCGGAAGGCGTCCGGGTCGGTGACGGCGACCCGGCCCCAGCGGAAGGCCGCGACGTTCGCGGCCACCGCGGTGCCGTTGATCTCGATGGCCTCCTCGATGGCAGCGGCGGGCAGCCGCAGGGCGCCGGTCTGGTACGCCGCGCCGACCAGGAGGAAGTTGGCGGCCACCGTGTTGCCGAAGATCCGGTCGGCGGCCTCGAGCCCGTCGAAGTCGAACAGCTCGGCGCTGGCGGTGCGCACCCGCGCCAGCAGGTCGGCCTCCTCGGGATGCCGCACGGCCGGGTCGTAGACCATCGATCCGGTGGCGGTGCGGCTGGTCGAGACGACGGTCCGGGTCGCGTCGGTGCTGCCGTAGACCAGGTTCCGGTCCTCGGCCAGGGTCAGCAGGTCGAAGCCGAGGAAGCAGTCGGCCGATCCCGGGGTCAGGCGGTTGGCCGGCTCGAGGTCGCCGTCGGCGAACCGCAGGTGCCCGGTGACCGGACCGGCCTTCTGGCTCAGGCCGGTCTGGTCGAGCGACTCGACGGCGTACCCGGCGCGGAGCGCGGCCGTCGCGAGCACCTGGTTGACGGTGACGATGCCGGTGCCGCCGATGCCGGTCATGAAGACGTTCTGGGTGCCGCTGATCCGGTCCTCCGCGGGGCTGGGCGTCGCGGTCGGCGGCGTCGGGAAGCCCTTGCGGCCGGTCCTGGCCCCCTTCGACCTCGCCTTGGGCCGTCGGCGTCCCCGTGGGGCGGTCTCCACCGTGACGAACGACGGGCAGTCGCCGTCCAGGCAGCTGTAGTCGGTGTTGCAGGAGGTCTGCTCGATCCGGGTCTTGCGGCCGTACTCCGTGTCGACCGGCTGCACCGACAGGCAGTTGCTCTTCACGCCGCAGTCGCCGCAGCCCTCGCAGACCGCCTCGTTGATCACGACGCGCTGGGTGCGGGCGGGCAGTCCGCCGCGCTTGCGCTGGCGGCGGGCGTCGGCGGCGCAGTGCTGGTCGTAGATCAGCACGGTCACGCCGGGGACCTCGCGCAGCATCCGCTGCGCCTCGTCGAGGCGGTCGCGGTCCCAGAGCAGGGTGCCGGGGGCCAGGTCGCGGCGCCGGTGTCGGCTGGGGTCCTCCGCGCACACGACGATCCGCGCGACGCCCTCGGTGTGCAGCTTGTGGGTCAGCTGGGGGACGGACAGGGCACCCTCGGCGTCCTGCGCGCCGGTCATCGCGACGACGTCGTTGTAGAGCACCTTGTAGGTGATGTTGACGCCCGCGGCGATGCAGGCCTGGACGGCCAGCTGCGCGGAGTGGAAAAAGGTGCCGTCGCCGACGTTCTGGAAGATGTGGTCGGCGTCGGTGAACCACGCCTGGCCGATCCATTGGGCGCCCTCGCCGCCCATCTGGGTCACGCCGGTCACGGCGCTCTCCGGCCGGTCGGAGATGGTCACCATCGCGTGGCAGCCGATGCCGCCGCCGCCCATGGAGCCCTCCGGCAGCACGGTGGAGCGGTTGTGCGGACACCCCGAGCAGAAGTACGCCGACCGGTTGACCGGCAGCAGCGGCAGCGAGGTGCGCTCCCGCTGCGGCGGCGCGATGGTCAGCCAGCCCTCCAGCGCGTGGCGCAGCGGCGCCAGCAGCCGCCCGGCGGTCAGCTCGCCGTCGGCCGGCACCAGCCGCAGGCCGGCCGCGTCGAGCTTGCCCAGGATCCGCGGCGCCCGCTCGGTGCCGTAGAGCAGGTCCCGGATCTGCATCTCCATGAAGGACGTCTTGTCCTCGACGACGACGATCTCCTCGAGGCCCTCGGCGAACCGGCGGACGCTCTCGGGCTCGACCGGGCTCATCAGGCCCATCCGCATCAGCCGGACGCCGGCGGCCGTCAGGTCGTCGTCGTCCACGCCGAGGTCGGTGAGTGCCTGGCGCAGCGAGTCGAAGCAGCTGCCCGACGCGACCAGGCCGAGACGGGCCCCCGGCGGGTCGACCTCGATGACGTTGAGGCCGTTGCGGGCGGCGTACTCGTGGACCAGCGCGGTGCGGGGGCCGACCAGCTCGGCCTCGGCGCCGACGATCATCGCCGGGCGCAGCACGATCGGGCTCTGGGTGTAGGCGTAGGGGTGGCCGTTCCACTCGATCGTCGGCGTGACCGGTGTGATGTCGAGGTCGGCGCTGTCGACGACCCAGGCGCCGTCGGCGACGTCGGCGACGATCTTGAGGGCGACCACGCAGCCGGTGTTGCGCGACATCTCCACGGCGTGGATGCCGAGGGTGACGATCTCGGTCGCGTTGCGGGGGAACAGCACCGGGATGCCGAGGGCGGCCAGGGAGCGCTCGCTGACGGCCGGCACGGTCGAGGACTTCGAGGCCGGGTCGTCGCCGACCAGCAGGACCGCGCCACCACGCCGGTTGACGCCGTACATGTTGGCGTGGCGCAGGGCGTCGGTCGCCCGGTCCACCCCCGGGCCCTTGCCGTACCAGAATCCGGTCACGCCGTCGTGGGTGCGGGTGCCGAGCGGCAGCTCGATCTGGCTGCCCCACACGGAGGTGGCGGCGAGCTCCTCGTTGAGGCCGGGCACGAACCGGATGGCGAACTCGTCGAGGACGTCCGGCATCTCGGCCAGCAGGCGGTCCAGCCCGCCGAGCGGGCTGCCCTGGTAGCCGGAGACGAAGGATGCGGTGTTCAGTCCGCGGCGCCGGTCCAGCGCGCGCTGCTCGACGAGGAGCCGGGCGATCGCCTGCACGCCGGTGAGCAGCGTCGGCGGCCCGGCCGGGCGGAACCTGTCGGCGAGGTCGTACGGCGCCGCCGGCTCGGTCGCGGTCGTCGCGGGCGGGGTGAGCAGCTCGGTCATCCCCGGCTCCCCTCGCCCGCCGCGGCCAGTCGCTCCGCGACGATCTCCGCCGCCACCTCGCTCGGCAGCAGGTCGCCGTCGTCGGAGCGCCGCAGGATGGCGCGCACGGTGTCGGCGATCCGGGCGATGTCGCCGCGGACCTCGTCGGCGGTGCGCTCCCAGATCTCGCCGCCGACCTGGATCAGGCCGCCGGCGTTGGCGACGTAGTCGGGCACCCAGGTGATGTCGCGTCGCCGGAGCAGCGGCGCGACCGAGGAGTCGAGGAGCTGGTTGTTGGCGGCGCCGCACACGATGCTCGCGCGGATCGCGTCCACCGAGCCGGGCGTCAGCGTGGCACCGAGCGCACACGGCGCGTAGACGTCGAGGGGTGCGTCGAGGACGGCGTGCCGGATCGTGACCCGGGGGTGCCGCTCGAGCACCCGGGCCAGGGCGTCGCCCGACGCGTCGGACACGGTGACCTCGGCGCCCTCCTCGAGCAGCAGTCCGACCAGCTGGGCGCCGACCTTGCCGACGCCCTCGACGCCGACCCGCCGGCCCCGCAGCCCGTCCGCGCCCCAGCGGTGCTCGGCGGCAGCGCGCAGGGCGCTGAAGACGCCGTACGCCGTCGAGAAGCCGCTGTCGCCCGAGCCCCCGTTGCTCCCGACCACGTGCCGGGTGGCCGTGGCGACCACGTCGAGGTCCTGGGCGCTGGTGCCCACGTCGCCGGCGGTGATGTAGCGGCCCGAGAGGGAGTCGACCAACCGGCCGTACGCCGCCAGCAGCGCGGGCGTCTTCACGGTCGCGGGATCGCCGATGATGACGGCCTTGCCGCCGCCCAGGGGGACGCCGGCCGCCGCGGCCTTGTGGGTCATGCCCTGCGAGAGTCGCAGCACGTCGGTCAGCGCCGCGGACTCGGTGGCGTAGGGGTAGAACCGGGTGCCGCCGAGTGCCGGCCCGAGCCGGGTGTCGTGGATCGCGATGATCGCGCGCAGCCCGCTCGCCGCGTCCCGGCAGAAGACGACCTGCTCGTGTCCGGCGGTCCCGAGCTCGTCGGTGCGTTCGAAGACCAGGTCGGCGGGGGCAGCGGTGAGGGTCATGCGCACGAGCCTGGGGCATGGTGGGCCCGGTCACAACTCCTGTCGCCGGGTTTGGCGTCGATCCGCAACCCGAGCGACGGCGTCACGTCCGGAGGCGCAACGAAGAGGCTGCCGGGAGTAGATTCTGTTGCGTGACCGATCCGAAGCAGCGTCCGGGTGAGCGGGCCGACCGCCGGCCCGCCGTCCTCGACGCCACCGACCGCGCCATCCTCGACCTGCTGCGCGAGAACGCGCGCCGACCGCTGCGCGAGATCGCGACCGCGGTCGGGCTCACCGTCGCGCCGGTGCAGCGCCGGATCGCGCGGCTGGAGAAGGTCGGGGTGATCGAGCGCTACACCGTGCAGATCAATCACGGCCGGATCGCGACCGGCATCGAGGCGATGACCGAGCTCCACTTCGCCGACGACCTCGACCTGGCCCAGATCATGGAGTTCGTCGCGCAGATCCCCGAGGTCGAGGAGGTGCTCACCCTCGCCGGCGACCCCGACGCGCTGGTCCGGATCCGGGTCGAGGGGGTCGAGGACCTGCGCCGGGTGGTCAGCTCGCTGCGCTCCGGCGGCGCCGTAGCCAGCACCAAGACCCTCGTCGTCCTGGAGCAGTGGACCCGCTTCGGCTGACCGGCCCGCTCTTGTAACTAAGTGTTACGTACGATTTTGAACGATCCAAGGACCCAAAATCGTGACGTAACACTTAGTTACAAGGGGCTGCCGCCCCGCGCGTAGCGCTCGAACCGCTCGGGGATCTGCTCGGAGCCGGTCGACTTGGTGCCGGCGATCCGGACCTTGCGGGTCTTGATCCGCCAACGGTCGCCCTCGTCGACGAGCTCGTCCTCGTAGCAGCCCCAGACGTGCAGGTGGAGGTCCTGCTCGGCGTTGTCGTGGAAGGCGTAGACGTAGGCGATGGTCCGCGCGGCCCCGTCGGCGACCTCGAGGAAGCTCACGGTCGAGACGTGGTGACTGGTCGCGGTGTAGCGGCCGGTCGCCGCCTCGAACAGCCCGCGCAGGCTCTCGCGGCCCGACGTGACGTTGCCGTGCCCGTAGTCGAAGGTGGCGTCCGCGCAGAACAGGTCGGCGAGCAGGTCGATGTCGCAGCGGTCGACGCCGCGGCTGTAGGCGTGCAGGGTGTCGCTGATCTCGGCGCGGGCGACGAGGTCCTCGGGGGTGAGTCGGGTCATCGCGGTCTCCTCAGGCGAAGGCGGCGAGGATCTCGCGCAGCCGGTCGGGGTCGTCGGTGGGCCAGCCGAAGTACGACGACACCCGGTCGACCCGGCCGCCGAAGCGCTCCTTGCACAGCGCGGGCATCTCCTCCGGCTTGCCGACGAGGGCGATCTCGTGGAGGAGTCGGTCGTCGATCAGCTCGCCCATCTCGGCCCACTTGCCCTCGCGGGACAGGCCCTGCAGCTCGGGCTGGAGGTTCTCGTACCCGACGCTGGCGAGCACCTTCGCGTACGCCGGCGTGGAGGCGTAGAACGCGATCTGCTCGCGCGTACGCCGGGCCATGTCCTCCAGCTCGGCGTCGGTGTCGCCCATCACGAGGAACAGCGGCACGTAGAGCTCGAGCGCCTCCCGGTCGCGGCCGGAGGTGGCGAGGCCGCGCTCGACGGCGGGCAGCGTCACCTGGTCGAGGTACGCCGTGGTGGTCATGCCGTGCAGGAGCAGGCCGTCGCACAGCTCCCCGCCGAGCTCGGTCATCTTGGCGCCGACCGCGGCGATCATCGTGGGGATCCGATGGGTGTGGTGGTGCGGCGTGAAGACCGGTGTCATCAGCGTGTGCTGGTAGTGCTCGCCCCGGTAGTCGAGGCGGGTGCCGTCGCGCCAGGAGGAGAAGATGGCGTCGAGGGCCAGCAGGAAGTCGCGCATCCGGTCGACCGGCGGGCTCCACTCCATGGAGAAGCGGCGCTCGATGTGCGCCTGGATCTGGCTGCCGAGACCGAGCACGAAGCGCCCGTCGGACATGGCGGCGAGGTCCCAGGAGAGATAGGCGACGGACATCGGGTTGCGGGCGAACGCGACCGCGATCGCCGTACCGACGGACAGCCGGTCGGTGGTGAGCAACGCGGCCTGGGACTGGAGGAAGGCGTCGGTGACGCTCTCGCTCGCCCAGACGCCGTCGAAGCCCTGTGTCTCGGCGTCGGCCGCGATCGGCCCGCAGCCGGCGGCGGAGGAGCCGATCATGCCCATGTCGATCTTCATCGTGCGTCCTTCGGTAGGTGGAGGACCCGTTCGCCGACGGCGTTCTTGAGGATCTCGTCGGTGCCCCCGCCGACGCGGAGGCCGGGCAGCCCGAGGGTGAGCTCGGACCAGGCGTAGGTGCCCCACGCCCCGGTGTCGGCGACGTGCCCGGCGCCGAGGACGTCGGCGGCGACGTCGCTCATCTGGCGCAGCAGGTCCGTCGTGAGCAGCTTGGTCATCGCCAGCTCGGGGCCGGGCGTCCCGCCGCCGTCGAGGTAGCGGGCGGTCGTGAGCTGCGCGGCCCAGGCCCGGACGACGACGTCGGCGAGCTGGTCGCGGGTGCGGTCGTCGACGGGATCCTGCACGTGGCGCGCGAGGTCGACGAGCCGGTCGACCAGGGCGTCGTCGACCCCGACCTCGCGGCCGATGGCGGAGCGCTCGTTGAGCAGCGAGGTCACCACGACGCTCCAGCCGCCGTCGACCTCGCCGACGCGGGCACTGTCGGGGACGTGGACGTCGGTGAGGAACACCTCGTCGAACGACGCCCCGCCGGTGAGCTGGCGGATCGGGCGGATCTCGACGCCCGGTGCCCGCAGGTCGACGAGGAAGGTCGTCAGCCCGGCGTGCTTGGGCCGGTCGGGGTCGGTGCGGGCGATGCACAGGCCGAGATCGCTGTAGTGGGCGCCGGAGCTCCACACCTTCTGGCCGTTGAGTCGCCAGCCGTCGCCGTCGCGCTCGGCGCGGGTGGAGAGGCCGGCGAGGTCGGAGCCGGCCCCGGGCTCGCTGTAGAGCTGGCAGGCGATGAGCTCGGCCGTCCGCAGCCGGCGGAGCAGGTCGGTGCGCTGCTCCTCGGTGCCGTGCTCGAGCAGGGTGGGGCACAGCGTCGACGCGCTGAACCGGAGGTAGGCGTCGTCGGGGAGCTCGTGCTCCGCCTCGACCTCGCGCAGCAGGTCCGCGTGGCGGCTGGAGAGGCCCGCGCCGCCGTAGGCCGCCGGGCCCTCGACCCAGGCGAGCCCGTGGGTGTCGAGGTGGGCGCGGTAGCGCCGCAGCTCCGCGATCTCCTCGGCCTCGCCCTCGGAGCGCTCGGCGACGACCGAGACCCGGTCCTCGCCCTCGCCCCAGGCGCTCCCCGCGTCGGCCCGGCGCGGCGCGAAGGCACCGATCACCTCGGTGAGGTGCTGCCGGAAATCCTGCTCACTCACGGTCGACATCGTCCTCCGATCGGGGCTCCTGGCCCGACGCACGGTTGCGTCGGTGGGGCGGCGCGCCTAAGATATCAAAGCAAGTGCTTGATTGAAAGTGTCTCCGGAGACGGGGCAGAAGGAGGTGCCGTGGTCGGCATCGAGTCATATGCGGTCTACCTGCCCGTGCCGCGCCTGGATCGGGCCGACGTGGCCCGGGTCGTCGGCGGCCGGGGCAAGGGCACGCGTCCCGTGGCGTCGTACGACGAGGACGCCACCACCATGGGCGTGGCCGCGGCCCGCGCGGCGCTTCATGGAGCCGGTGCCGGCGTCGACAGCCTGTGGTTCGCCACGACCCGCCCCGCCTACCTCGAGAAGTCGAACGCGGCCACCGTCGCGGCCGCCTCGGGCCTGGCCGCCGAGGTCGCGGCCTACGACGTGTCCGGCGCCCTGCGTGGCGGTGCGGGCGCCCTGCGCGCCGGCCTGGCCGCCGGCGCCGCCGTGGTCGTCGCGAGCGACGTCCGCTACGGCCTGCCCGGCTCCGCGGACGAGGCCGAGGGCGCCGACGCCGCCGCCGCGCTCCTGGTCGGTCCCGACCCGGTCGCCGAGCTGGTCGGCACCGCGTCCCTGACCAGCGAGTTCCTCGACCGGTGGCGGATCCCCGGCGACGTGCGCACCCGCACCTGGGAGGAGCGCTTCGGGGTCGAGGAGTACGTCCCCCTCGTCGAGCGGATCGTCGACGACGTCCTCGGCCGCTGCGAGCTCAAGCGCGAGCAGGTCGACCACGTCGTCATCAGCACCCCCCACGCGCGGGCCCGCGCGGCGGCGCGCCGCGGCTTCGAGGCGGCGCAGCTGGCTGCCATCGACGCGGCAGCCCTCGGGTACGCCGGCGCCGCCGATCTCGCCGTCGGCCTGGCGCTCGCGCTCGACGCCGCCGCGCCCGGCGACCTGGTGCTCGCGGTCTCGGCCACCGACGGCGCCGACGCCTTCGTCTTCCGGGTGACCGAGAAGCACGTGACGGGCGGGCGCAGCGGCCTCGCCGCCGCGCCTGCGGGACAGCCCGTCTCCTACGGCGACTTCCTCAACTGGCGGGGCCTGCTGCCCCGCGAGCCGGCCCGCCGTCCCGACATCAAGCCGCCGGTCCCGCCCGCCGCGCGGCGTACCGCCTCGTGGAAGTTCGGCTTCGTGGCCGCGCGGTGCGGCTCGTGCGGCTACCGCAACCTGCCGCCGCGGCAGGTCTGCCTGCGCTGCTCGGCCACCGAGGGCTTCGAGCCGGTCTCGATGGTCGACGTGCCCGGCCGGATCGCGACCTTCACCGACGACTGGCTCTCCGAGTCCGTCCAGCTCCCGGCCCGGGTGGTCGCGGTCGACTTCGACGGCGGCGGTCGCTTCGAGTGCGAGATGACCGACGTTGTGGGCCGCGAGCTCGCGATCGGCGACCGGGTCAGTCCGACCTTCCGGCTGGCGAGCGTGGCCGGCAACGGAGTCAGGAACTACGTGTGGAAGGTGCGGCCGCACCTCGAGGAGGAGGACTGATGGGATCTCACGCCCTGGCGACGCCCGTCGCCGTGGTCGGCATGGCCTGCACCAACTTCGGTGAGCTGTGGGACCGCAATGTCGACGACCTGCTGGTGGAGGCGACCCACGGCGCCCTCGGCTCGGCCGGCGGCCTCGGGGTCGACGACGTCGACGCGTTCTGGCTCGGTTCGATGATCTCGGGCGTCTCGGGCCTGACCCTCACCCGTCCGCTCAACATCTCCCACAAGCCGGTGACCCGGGTCGAGAACATGTGCGCGACGGGCTCCGAGGCCTTCCGCAACGCCTGCTACGCCGTCTCCTCCGGCGCCTACGACGTCGTGATGGCGGTCGGCGGCGAGAAGCTCAAGGACGCGGGCTACTCCGGCCTGGAGATGCCGAGCGTGCCCAACGACGGTACGCCGCCGGTCCTCAGCGCGCCCGCGATGTACTCGATGATCGTGCCCGCCTACGCCCGCCGCTACGGCGTACCGGAGGAGCAGATCAAGGAGGCGATGACCCACATCGCCTGGAAGAACCACGGCAACGGGGCCCGGAACCCGCGTGCGCAGTTCCGCAAGGAGGTGCCGAAGGAGACCATCGCCGCGGCGCCGACCCTCGCCGGCCGGCTGAGCGTGTTCGACTGCTCCGGCGTCGCCGACGGTGCCGCCGCGGCGGTCATCGTGCGGGCCGAGGACGCGCTGAAGTACACCGACAAGCCGCTCTACGTGCACGCGCTGGCGCTCGACGCCGGGTCGGGAACCGGGCGCAACGACAGCGACTACGACTACTCCGACCTCGCCGAGGCGGCGGCGTCGGCGCGCACGGCGTACGCCCAGGCCGGCATCACCGATCCCGCCACCGAGATCTCGCTGGCCGAGGTGCACGACTGCTTCACGCCGACCGAGCTGGTCCTGATGGAGGAGCTCGGCTTCTCGGAGCGCGGCAAGGCCTGGCGCGACGTCCTCGACGGCCGCTACGACCGCGACGGCGCGCTGCCGGTCAACATCGACGGCGGGCTGAAGAGCTTCGGGCACCCGATCGGCGCGAGCGGGCTGCGGATGATCTTCGAGATGTGGCTGCAGTTCCGCGGTGAGGCCGGCGAGCGTCAGGTCGCGGATCCGCGGTTCGGGCTGGTCCAGAACCAGGGCGGCAGCCCGGGAGACCTGGTCAGCGCGGTCACCATCGTCTCCGACCGACGACCCTGAGATGGGCCGTCCGTGCATCTCCGGTCCGACCACGACCCGGTCCGTTAAGGTGTCCGAGCACGTGGACCGGTTGCAGAAAGGCAGCGCAGCGTGAGTACAACCCGTCGCCGCTCGACCGGCTCTCCCACGGGCGTGGCGCGCAAGGAGCTGATCATGCGCGCCGCGGCGAAGGTGTTCTCGGAGAAGGGCTTCTCCGCGGCCACCGTCCGTGACATCGCCGACGACGCCGACATGCTCTCGGGGAGCCTCTACTACTACTTCGACTCCAAGGAGGCGATGGTCGAGGAGGTGCTCGTCGAGTACCTCGACTCGATGGTCCGGGGGTACGACGTGGCGGTCTCCGAGGCGGACGGCCCGGTCGTCGCGCTCGAGCAGCTGGTCGCGTGTGCCCTGCGCGGCCTGGTCGAGAACCGGCAGCACGTCACGATCCTGCAGAACGACTGGCACTACGTCGGCCCGATGAAGGGGATCGTCGAGCGCCAGCACCAGATCGAGAAGGTCTGGCTGGAGACGATCCAGCGGGGCATCGACGCGGGAGAGATCCGCGACGACATCGACGCCCGGATGATCTACCGCACGATCATGGGCGCGATCCAGGCGGTGATCCGCTGGTTCAACCCCCGCGGCCGGGTCGGCATCGACCGGGTCATCGAGGTGCAGACCGCGATCCTGCTCGACGGGATCCGCACGGCCTGACAGCCTGAGGAGGAACGCCGCGCTGCGGCGTTCTCTCTCGTCAGCGGAGAATAGCAAGCGCTTGCTCGACATCGAGCGGGAGGAGAGATCATGGCAGGCCTGGTGATCAGTGCCGAGCTGTCGCCGGTGTTCGCGCGGTTCCTGGACCAGCGCAGCCCGGTGGAGGTGAGCCGGCTCGGGGGAGCGGCGCTCCCCGAGCTGTGGACCGGACTGGTCGAGGAGGTCGGCGCCGCCGGCCTGCTCGTCGAGGACGAGTACGGCGGCCAGGGCGCCACGCTCACCGAGCTCGCCGCCGCGGTCGCCGAGACCTCCCGCTGCGGGTGGTCCGGCCCGCTGGTCGCGGCCTCCGGCGTCGGTGCGAGCCTGCTGCGGCGGGTCGACCCCGCGGACGCCGCCGGGCTGCGCCGCGCGCTCGCGGAACAGGGGCGGGTCGTCGTACCCGCGCTGCACGAGGACGGCGCCGGGCTCGCCCTCGACGCGGCCGCTCGGCTCGACGGCGACGGCGCGACGCTCGCGGTCAGCGGGCGCAAGACGTTCGTCGACAGCGGCACCCACGCCGACGCCTTCCTGGTCACCGCCACCGGTGCGGACGGCACACTCGCCGTGGTGCTGGTGGACGCCGCCGCGCCGGGCGTGCGGGTGAGCGCCATGGAGGCGGTCGATCCGGGCCGCGGACTCGCGCTGCTCGACCTCGACGGGGCCCGGGCGACCCCGGTGGCCGCGGGCGCGGAGGTGGCCGCCGCGGTCCGCGACGCCTGGCTGGTCGGCGCCCTGCTCACGGCGGTCGACGCCCTCGCCGCCGCGCACCGGGCGTTCGGCCTGGCCCGCGACTACGCCGTCGACCGCCAGCAGTTCGGCCGTCCGGTCGCCTCCTTCCAGAGCGTCAAGCACAAGCTGGTCGACATGTACGCCGAGCTCGAGACCGCGACCAGTGCGGTGCTGGCCGCCGTCGCCGCGGCCGGCGCGGAGGCCGACGACTGGCGCTTCGCCGCGTCCGCCGCCAAGGCCCGGGCGGGCGACGCCGCCATGTTCGTACTGCGCGAGGCCGTGCAGGTCCACGGCGGCATCGGCTTCACCTGGGAGCACGAGATCTCCCACCACTTCCGCCGCGTCACCGCCGCCCGCGGCCTCTACGGCACGCCGCGCGCCCATCGGGCGCTGGTGGCCGCGGAGCGGGGCTTCTGATGAGCGACGTCCCCGCCCGCGTGGTGCTGCGCGAGGTCGGACCGCGCGACGGTCTGCAGAACGAGCCGCCCGTGCCCACGGCGGGCAAGGTCGAGCTGGTCGACGCGCTCGGCACCACCGGCCTCAGCGAGATCGAGACCGTCTCCTACGTCCACCCGCGCGCCATCCCGCAGATGGCCGACGCCGCCGAGGTGTGGTCGGCGGTGCGGCGGCGCGACGACGTGCGCTACTCCGCACTCGTGCCGAACCTGGTCGGCGCCCGCCGGGCCCTCGACGCGGGCTTCCGCGACATCGAGGTCGTCGTCTCGGCGTCCACCACCCACAACCTGCGCAATATCAACCGCACGCCGGAGGAGTCGCTCGACGGCATCGCCGAGGTCATCGACCTGGCCCACGCGGCCGGCGCGCAGTGCCAGGTGATCGTCGCGACGGCGTTCGGCTGTCCCTACGAGGGCGAGGTCGCCGAGGAGGTCGTGGCGTCGTACGCCGCTCGGGCGCGTCGTGACGGCGCTGACAGCATCTGCTTCGGCGACACCACCGGCATGGGCTCGCCGCCGCGGGTACGCCGCCTGGTCGGCCGGCTCCGCGAGCTCGACGCGGACGTGCCGCTGACCCTCCACCTGCACGACACCCGGGGGACCGGCATGGCGAACCTCGTCGCCGGTCTGGAGATGGGGGTGTGGCAGTTCGACGCCAGCGTCGGCGGCCTCGGCGGCTGCCCGTACGCGCCCGGCGCGAGCGGCAATATCGCCACCGAGGAGGCGGTCTACCTGCTCGAGGAGCTCGGCGTGGAGACCGGCGTCGACCTGGAGCGCCTCCTCGACGTCGCCGAGCTCGCCCAACGCCTGGTCGGCCGGGAGCTGCCCTCCCGCCTGCTCAAGGCCGGGCCGCGCACCCGCCTGTCCGTCTGACCCCCGCTCCCACCACCCGCCCCCGCACCTCCCAGGAGGAACTGATGCCTCTCGACCCGACCCGCGTCGGCATGGTCACCGGACCGCACCCGGTGACCTGGACCGACCAGGACTCGCTGCTCTACGCCCTCGCCGTGGGCGCCGGCCAGGACGACCCGCTCGCCGAGCTCGCCTTCACGACCGAGAACAGCGAGGGCATCGCCCAGCAGGTGCTTCCGACCTTCGGGGTGGTCCTCGGCCTGGCCGACGGCCTGCCGGACGTCGGCGACTTCGACCCGACCCGCGCGGTGCACGCCGAGCAGGAGTTCGAGGTGGACGGCCCGATCCCCGCTGCCGGCTCGGGCCACGTCGTCACGACCGTGACCGAGATCTGGGACAAGGACCCGCATGCGGTCATGTGGACCGAGTCCGAGCTGGTCGACGCCGCGACCGGCCGACGGCTGATGCGCAGCCGGCTGGGCGCCTTCTTCGGCGGCGCCGGGGGCTTCGGCGGCGAGCGCGGGCCCAGCCCGTCCTGGACGGCGCCGGAGCGGAGCCCCGACCTCGAGATCGACTTCGCGAGCCGCCCGGACCAGGCGCTGCTCTACCGCCTGACCGGGGACCGCAACCCCCTGCACGCCGACCCGTCGTTCGCGGCCCGGGGCGGCTTCGAGCGCCCGATCCTCCACGGCATGTGCACCTACGGCTGGGTGGCGCGGCTGCTCGTCAACCGGCTCGGCGGTGGCGAGGTGAGCGCGCTGCGCGCCATGGCCGGTCGCTTCACGCGCCCGGTCCTCCCCGGCGACCCGTTGCGCCTGGTGGTGTGGCGTGACGGTGACGAGGGCCGGTTCCGGGTGCTGACGCCCGCCGGCGACGTCGTCATCGACCGTGGGCGGTTCGAGCTGAACGGCTCGCCGGCGCCCGAGGGCGCCTCCGGCTGACCCCGCCCCCCGATTCCACCGGAATTGCCGTCTCGGGCCATTGCGTGACCGCCATCACTGTGTTTAAGATCAAGCACTTGCTTCACATTAATCAAGCATTTGCTTGACCCGCCCGCAAGAAAGGGACGCTCGTGTCTCGACTCATCACCCCCCGCCGCCGGTTCCGTACCGTCACCGCGGCCATCACCACGGCGGCCCTGGTCGCCCTCTCGGGATGCAGCTCCTCCGACGAGGGAGGCGATACCGAGTACCTCGTCGGCTTCCCCGCCCTCACCTCCGGGCCGGCGGCCTTCGCCGGCGTGCCGATCACCGAGGGGGCGAAGCTCGCCGTCGAGGAGATCAACGACAGCGACTTCCTCGGCGACGGGAAGACGATCGACCTCAAGATCGACGACATCAAGGGTGACCCCGCCCAGGCCATCGCGCTGTACAAGCAGTACGCCGCCGATGGCGCCTCCGGTGTGCTGTGCTGCGGCCTGTCCTCCGAGGCCGGTGCCCTCGCGCCGATGATCAAGCAGAGCAAGGTCCCCGCGATCGTCACCTCGGCGATCCTCGCCGGCCTCGCCGAGCCGCCGTACGTCTACCGACCGGTCGTGCTCCCCGCCGAGTCGGAGGGCATCTACGACCAGTTCATCGACACCGTCGTCCCGGCCGAGGGCATCAAGACCGCCGTCCTCGTCGTCACCTCCGACAACGACGGCATGGTCGGCGACGCCGAGATCTGGAAGGCGGCCCTGGAGCGCAACGGCGTGGACGTCGTGAAGACCATCAACACCTCGTCCACCGACACCAACTACACCCAGGCCGCGACCGAGATCCAGTCCCTGGACCCCGACGCCGTCGTCTCCAGCATGCTCGGCACCCCCGCGGCGCTGCTGGCGAAGTCGCTGCGCGAGCGCGACTACGACAAGCGCATCCTGACCAGCTACGGCGTCGACAGCGTCGAGCTCTTCAAGTCCTCGGGCGGCGGCCTCGCCGGCGCGCTGTTCGCCGTGCCCTTCCAGGCCGGGTTCACCGACAACGAGCTCGCCACGAAGTTCACCGAGGCCTACAACAAGGAGTACGGCAAGGACCCCGACATGTACGGAGCCCAGGGCTACACCGCCATGTGGCTGCTGGCCGAGGCGATCAAGGAGGCCGGCGACAAGGACCCGGCCAAGGTCGCCAAGGCGCTCGAGGGGATCACCTCGCAGGACACCGTCTACGGCGAGCTCGTCTACAAGGACGGCCAGGCCAGCCTGAACGCGCCCGGCGCCTACCTGGAGTGGACCGCCGAGGGCACGCTGACGGAGTGGGCCGGCTGACCCACGGGTCGCTGGCCGCGTGAGGGAGAGGACGTCGATGGACCTCGGAATCGCCTGCAGCTTCCGGACGACCGGAGGGGAGTCGCTCGGCACCGCGATCGCGCGGGCCGGTGCGGCCGCCGAACAGGCGGGGCTCGCCTCCTGGTGGGCCGGCGGCGACCGCGAGGCCGCCGCCGACCGGGCGCACGACCCGAACCTGGGCCTGCAGCGCCTGGCCCGGGCGACGAGCGGCATCCGGCTCGGACTGTCCGGAGACCTCCTCTCCCTCCACAGCGCGGCCGTCCGCGCCAAGCAGATCGCCAGCATCGACTGGTTCGCCGGCGGGCGGCTGGAGCTGGGGCTCGACCTCGGCACCCCGCCCGCCGCGCTGGCCGACCCGTTCCGCGACGTCGACGACCACGTCGGCCGTGCCCTCGACAACCTGGGCGCCATGCGGGCCCTGTGGACCGAGCGCCGCGCGTCGTACGCCGGGGAGCAGGTGTCCTTCACCGGAGCCATCGCGCTCCCCAAGCCGGTGGGCGAGCGTGCGCCGGCCACCCACCTGCGGGCCACCACGGCCGACGTCCTCGACCGGTACGCCGCCGCGCACGGCGCCCCCGCCGGCTGGCTCGCCTGGCAGGCGGGCCGCGACGACCTGGTCGCCTCGGTCGAGGTGCTCGGCAAGGTGCTCGGCGACGCGGCGGACGGCGTACGGCGCACCTGGTGCGTGCCGGTCGCCGACCTGCCCGCGGCCCGTGAGGCGATCGCCTCGCTTCCGGTCCGCGTCGACGAGCTCGTCGCGGACCTGGATCACCTGCCGACCGACGAGGAGATCGCCGCCATCGCGGCGTTCGCCTGAGTCGCGGCACCAACGACAACCCATCGTCAAGCGCACGACCACGAGAGGAGCCTCGGTGGAGATCGGTCTGGTCGACCTGTTCGACGGCAGCGCCGAGCGGGACCCCGCCTTCATGGCACAGTTCGGGAGGACGGCCGAGGAGCTGGGGTTCACCGGCATCTGGCTGCCGGAGCACATCGTGTTCTTCGACGAGTACACCTCGGAGTACCCCTACCCCGAGGCGCCGTCCGCCACGGACCCCGAGAAGGTCGAGCGGCACAACAAGACGGTCGACGGCAAGGCCCGCGTGGAGGCGGCCGCTGACCAGGGGCTGCTCGACGTGCTCCAGGCCGCGGCGGAGGTGTGCGCCGCGACGACCCGCCTGCGGATCGGCAGCTCGGTGATGTTGCTGCCGCTGCGCAACCCGCGGCTGCTCGCCCGCGACCTGATGACCGTGGCCGCGCTCACCGACGGCCGGGTCGACCTCGGCGTCGGCGTGGGCTGGTCGGCCGAGGAGTTCGCGGCCTGCCAGACCGAGTTCAAGACCCGTGGGCGGCGCTGCGGCGAGGGCATCGCCGAGCTCACCCGGTTGTGGGCGGACCCCGACGGCATCTACCCGGAGGACCCCGCGCCGATGCCGCGGATGCTGGTCGGCGGGCACTCGCCGGCCGCGCTGCGCCGTGCCGCCACGGTCGCGACCGGGTGGTACCCCTGGAACCTCACTCCGTCGCAGTTCACCGAGCACCACGCGACGTACTGCGCCCAGCTGGCCGAGGCCGGCCGTGACCGGGCCGAGCAGCACGTGATCGCGGGGCTCCGCTTCACCGGCGAGATGGACGCGCTGCCCGCCGTGGTCGAGCGCTACCTCGAGCTCGGCGCCGACGGGGTCAACCTGTCCCTGCGGATGGAGTCCCACGACTACGCCGACACCATGCAGGCCGTCTCCGACGTGCTGGGACTCGCGGCATGAACGCGCCGGTCACCGTCGCCGAGGTCGAGGAGTTCCGCGCCGAGGTGCGCGCCTGGCTCGCCGAGAACGTCCCCGCCGATCCCCTGCCGCCGTGGACCGAGCGCGCCGGATTCGACCTCCACCGCGCCTGGGAGGGCCGGCTCTTCGAGGGCGGGTACGCCGCCGTCGACTGGCCCACCGAGTACGGCGGCCGCGATGCCGGCCTGCGCCGGTCGATCGCGTTCGCGGAGGAGTACTACCGCGCCGGCGCGCCGGAACGGATCAACATGGGCGGCCTGTACCTGCTCGGCCCGGTGCTGATGCAGTACGGCACGCCCGAGCAGTGCGCGCGCTGGATCCCCGACCTGCTGGCCTGCCGCACGATCTGGTGTCAGGGCTTCAGCGAGCCCGGCTCGGGCTCCGACCTCGCCTCGCTGCGCACCCGCGCCGAGCGCGACGGCGACCACTACGTCGTCAACGGCCAGAAGATCTGGACGTCCATGGGCGGCTTCGCCGACTGGATCTTCGCGCTGGTGCGCACCGACCCCGAGGCCGGCCGCAAGCGCAAGCACGACGGCATCACCTTCCTGTGCATCGACCTGCGCTCGCCCGGCGTGGAGGTGCGGCCGCTCGCGATGGTCGACGGCACCCGCGGCTTCGCGGAGGTCTTCTTCACCGACGTCCGGGTCCCTGTCGAGAACGTCGTCGGCGAGGTCGACCGCGGCTGGGCCGTCGCGATGTCGACACTCGGGTTCGAGCGGGGCGCCGTCTTCGGCGACCACGCCAAGTTCGCAGGCGACGTCGCCGACCTGGCCGCGCTCGTCGATGCGCGCGCCCTCGGGGACGACACGCATGCGCTCGACGAGCTGGGCCGGGTCCTGGTGCAGACCGAGGTCTACCGGGCCAACGTCTACCGGCTGGCCGCCCGCGCCGAGGCGGGGGGCGAGCTCGACAGCACCGCCAGCATCAACAAGGTCTTCTGGACCCAGATGCAGCACGACATCTTCGACACCGGCATCCGCCTGCTCGCCGAGGACGGTGCTGTCGTCGGCGACCCGGGCTCGCTGCCGGACGCCGACCCCGCCACGCTGCGTGCGTGGTCCCAGTGGCACCACCGCTACTGGTACGCCCGGGCCGCCATGATCTTCGGCGGCACCAACGAGATCCAGCGCAACATCATCAGCGAGCGCGTGCTGGGCCTGCCGATGGAGCCGCGACGATGACCCTGCCCGACACCCTCGATCAGGACCGCCGCGAGCTGGTCGAGCTCACCGACGACCTGCTCGGCCGGCACTGCGACCTCGACTTCCTGCGCGCGCGGATCGACGACGGCACCGCCCACACCCCCGCACTCTGGGGCCGACTGGCCGAGACCGGTCTGGTCTCCGCCCTCGTCGCCGAGGAGCACGGCGGCGCGGGACTGACGCCCGCCCACCTGTCGGGCGTGCTGCACAGCCTCGGCCGGCATGCGGTCCCCGAGCCCTACCTGGAGACCGCGGTGCTCGCCGTCTCCGTGCTCGGCGCCCTGCCCGGCGCCGTCGCCGACGCCTGGCTGCCGCGCATCGCCGCCGGCGAGGCGGTCGCCGTCGTCCGTCTCGGGGACCTGACCCCGCTCGTGCCGTACGCCGCCGACGCCGACCTGCTGCTCGACCTGGGGGCCGACGGCGTCGTGCGCGCCTTCACCGCCGACGAGCTCGAGGTCACCCCGGTCGCCGCGCTCGACCCGCTGCGCCCCCTGGCGCGGGTCGCGCTTACCGACGCGGGCACCCTCGTGGGCGACGACAGCGCCGTCGTCGCCCGCACCCGGGCGCTCGCCGTCGCCGGCGCGGCCTGCCTGCTCGCGGGCGCCTCCCAGCGGCTGCTCGACCTCACCGTCGAGTACGTCGCCGTCCGTGAGCAGTTCGGCCGGCCCGTCGGCTCCTTCCAGGCGGTCAAGCACAAGGCGGCCGATCTCGCCGTCATGGTCGACATGGCCACCGCGGCGGCGCTCTCCGCCTTCGACGCCGTCGACGAGCCCGACGGGCCGCGCCGGGCCGCTGCGGCCAAGGCCTACGCCGGTGACGCCGCCGCTCGGGCCAATGTCGACGCCCTCCAGCTGCACGGCGGGATCGGCTTCACCTGGGAGTACCACCTGCACATCTGGCTCAAGCGGGTGATGGGCCTCGCCGCGTCGTACGGCACGACGACGGCGCTGCGCCGCGACCTCGCGCGCGAGCTGGTGGCGCGGGTGGCCCGGGAGCGGCGCGGATGAGCGAGCTGGGCTTCTGGCGCCTGGCCGCCGCCGACCCCGCGGCCCGCGCGGTCGTCGAGCCGGACGGCGCCACCGTCACCCGCGGGGAGCTGCTGGCCCGGGCCAACGCCACCGCACGGCTGCTGCGCGACCTCGGCCTCGACCGGGGCGACCGCGTCGTCGGGGTGGTCGCCAACGAGTCGTGGGCGATCGCGCTGGTGCTCGCCTGCCAGCAGGCCGGCGCCTACTACGTGCCGATCAACACGGCGCTCACCACGACCGAGGTCGGCCATATCGTCGAGGACGCCGGCCCGGTGGCCGTGCTCTGCTCGCTCGCGTACGCCGACACCGTGCGCGCGGCGGCCGACACGGTGGGACTGCCGGCCGAGCGCCGCCTCGCCTTCGGCGCGGCCGACGGCTTCCGCGACCTCACCACCGAGGTCGCCGGGGTGCCCACGGGACCGGTCGAGAACCGCACGCCCGGCTCCTACCTCGGCTACACCTCCGGCACCACGGGCCGCCCGAAGGGCGTGCTGCGCCGACTGCCGGAGGGCGACCCGGACGACGTGTTCGCGGCCGGCGCGGCCTGGCAGCTCGGCATGTTCGGCATCACCCCGCTCGACGACGGCGTCCATCTCGTGACCTCGCCGCTCAGCCACACCGCGGTGAGCGGTCTCGCCGTCACCTCCCTGCACTACGGCCACGCGGTGGTGCTGACGAGCCGCTTCGACGCGGAGCAGGTGCTCCGGCTGATCCAGGAGCACCGGGTCACGACGACGCACATGGTGCCGACCCAGCTGCACCGGCTGCTGCGCCTTCCCGAGGAGACCCGGGCGGCGTACGACGTCGGCAGCATGCGCAACCTGGTGCACGGCGCCGGGCCCTGCCCCCCGTCGGTGAAGCGCGCGGTCATCGCGTGGTTCGGCCCGGTCGTCTGGGAGTACTACGGCGCGACCGAGGCCGCCGGCACCGCCATCTCGAGTGCGGAGTGGCTGGAGCGGCCCGGCAGCGTCGGCCGTCCCCAACCCGGCGCCGAGGTCCGGATCCTCGACGAGCACGGTACGGAGGTCCCGACCGGCACCGACGGTGCCGTCTACCTCCGGATGGGCGCGCACGCCTTCGAGTACCGCGGCGACGACGCGAAGACCCAGGCCGGCCGGGTGGGCGACTTCGTCACCGTCGGCGACCTGGGCCACCTCGACGAGGACGGCTACCTCTTCCTGCTCGGCCGCTCGGCCGAGGTCATCGTCAGCGGCGGGGTCAACATCTATCCCGCCGAGGTCGAGGCGGCCCTGCTGGAGCACCCCGACATCCAGGACGCCGGTGTGGTCGGCCTGCCCGACCCGGAGTGGGGCGAGCTCTCCTGCGCCGTCCTCCAGGTCGTGCCCGGCTCCCCGCTGTACGGCGACGACGTCGCCGGCCAGCTCGCGCCCTTCCTCCACGACCGGCTCGCGCGCTACAAGGTGCCGCGCCAGTACCAGGTCGTCGCCGAGCTGCCCCGCGGCGCCAACGGCAAGCTCCGCAAGCACCTGCTGCCCGATCTCGTCAGGAAGTGAACTCCGTGAAACCCGTTCCGCTGCCCACCCCGGACACCCAGGAGTGGTTCGACCGGATCGACGCCGGTGAGCTGACCGTGCCCCGCTGCACGGCGTGCGCCTCGTTCTTCCTCCACCCGCGCAGCAGCTGCCCGCGCTGCGGTGCCCGCGCGGTCGAGCTGATCCCGGCGGCGGGCACCGGCGTCCTGCTGTCGTTCGTCGTCAACCACCGTGCCCCGGCGGGGTTCGAGGCGCCGTACGCCCTCGGTGTCGTCGCGCTCGCGGAGGGGCCGCGCCTGACCGGGATCGTCCGCACCGACGCACCCGACCGGCTGGAGGTCGACGCGCCCGTGCGGGTGGCCTTCGAGGAGCGCGGCGAGCGCCGCGTCGTCTGCTTCGAGCTCAAGGAGGCCGGCCGATGAGCGCGCGTGGAGCCGGCCTGCGCGGGGCGATCGCGATCGTCGGCGCCGCCGAGAGCACCGACCTGGGGAAGATCCCCGACAAGTCCGCCCTGGAGCTGCACGTCGACGCCGCGCTCAACGCGCTGGCCGACTGCGGCCTCACCCCCGCCGACGTCGACGGCGTCGCCTCGGCCGGCGAGCTGCCCAATGACGTCGCCGACTACCTGGGCATCGTTCCGGAGTACCTCGACGGCACCAACGTCGGCGGCTCGTCGTACATGCTGCACGTGCGGCACGCCATGGCCGCGATCAGCGCGGGCCTGTGCGAGACGGTGCTGGTCACCCACGGCGAGTCCGGCCGCTCGCGGATCGGCATGACGCCGTGGGCGCCCGCGCCGCAGTCGTTCATGGGGCAGCTGGAGGTGCCGCACGGACCGGTGGGTGCGCCGTCGCTGTTCCCGATGGGCGTGCGCCGCTACATGGCGGAGTACGGCATGACCCGTGAGCAGCTCGCGCTGGTGCCCGTCGTGCAGCGCCAGTGGGCCGCCATGAACCCGCGCGCCAAGCTGCGCGACCCGATCACCGTCGAGGACGTCTTCGCCTCACCCGTCATCGCCGATCCGGTGCACCTGCTGCACTGCTGCCTGGTCACCGACGGTGGCGGTGCGCTCGTGCTCACCTCGGCCGAGCGGGCCCGCTCGCTCGACCTGCCCCAGCCGCCCGTCTACGTCCTCGGCGCCGGCGAGTCCAGCGAGTCGTCGGTCGTCTCCGGCCTGGAGAGCCTCACGTCGTCGCGGGCGATCCGCATCGGCGGCGAGCGTGCCCTCGCCCAGTCGGGCGTCGCGCACGCCGACGTCGACCACCTGATGATCTACGACGCCTTCGCACACGTCCCGGTCTACGGCCTCGAGGACCTCGGCTTCGTCGGCCGGGGAGAGGCGCCGGCATTCATCGAGGACGGCCACACCGCCCCGGGTGGCAGCCTGCCGATGAACACCAACGGCGGCGGCCTGTCCTACACCCACACCGGGATGTACGGCATGTTCGCCATCCAGGAGTCCGTGCGTCAGGTCCGCGGCACCGCTCCCGCCCAGGTCGACGGCGTCGACGTCAGCGTCTGCACCGGCGTCGGCGGCATGTTCATGAGCTCCGGCACGCTCGTGCTCGGCAGCGCAGCCACCCTCTGAGCTCCCCACTCCCGAGCTCCACCCGACAGGAGATCCACCCATGCGCCGAGCCGTCCGCACCGCCGGAGCCCTGACCGCCCTCGCCGTCGCCGGCAGCGTCCTCGCGGGATGCTCCTCCTCGGACGACGAGGGCGGCGCCACGACGTACCTCGTCGGGGCGCCGATCGTGCAGTCCGGCGCCGGCGCCTTCGCCGGCAAGCCGGTGGCGCAGGGGATCGAGCTCGCCGTCGCGGAGATCAACGAGAGCGACTTCCTCGGCGACGGCTCGCAGATCGAGCTGGAGATCGTCGACACCGCGGGCGACCCGGGCAAGGCGATCGCCGCCTACCGCCAGCTCGAGGCCGACGACGCCTCCGCCGTGCTCTGCTGCACCCTCGGCGGCGAGGCCGGTGCGCTGTCGCCGCTGCTGCGGGAGAGCACCGTGCCCGGCGTCGTGACCGTCTCCATCCTCGACGACCTGGCCGATCCGCCGTACCTGTTCCGGCCCTTCGAGGTGCCCTCGGCGCCCGGCGGGATGTACGACCAGTTCCTCGACACCGTGCTGCCGGCGGGCGACTTCGCCGACGCCGTCATGGTCGTCAACGACGACAACGACGCCATGGTGCAGGACGCCGCGGTCTACGAGGCCGGACTGGAGCGCAACGGCGTCGACCTGGCCAAGACGATCCGGGTCGGCACCGCCGAGACGTCCTTCACCGCCGTCGCGACCGAGATCGCCAGCATCGATCCCGACGTCGTGGTCGCCAGCACCATCGGCTCCTCGACCGCGAACCTCGCGAAGGCGCTGCGCAGCCGCGGCTACGACAAGCCCATCGTCTCCAATGTCGGGGCCGACAGCCGGGCGGCGTACGACGCGTCCGGCGGCGACCTGGCCGGCACGATCTTCCCGACCCCGTTCAGCGCCGCCTTCACCGTCAACGACGAGGGCGCGGAGTTCGCGGCCGCGTACGAGGAGGAGTACGGCGCGGCGCCCGACATGTTCGCCGCCCAGGGCTACACCGCCATGTGGCTGGTCGCCACCGCCATCCGCGACGCCGGCAGCGGTGACCCGGAGAAGGTCGCCGCGGCGCTCACCGCGGTCGAGGAGCAGGTCTCGGTCTACGGCTCGTTGAGCTACGCCGACGGCCAGGCCGAGGTCGAGGAGCCCGGGCAGTACCTGGTCTGGGGTGAGGGCGGCTCGCTCGCCCCGTGGTCCGCCTGATTCCCACCGACCCGGCGCATCTGAACGTCTGAGAGACGCCGAACCGGCGCATCTGAACGCCTGAGAGACGCCGACCCGGCGCGTTCAAACGCGCCGGGTCGATCTGGATCGGGGGCGGGCCGGATCAGGCGGCGAGGGCGGCAAGGAGGCGCTGCCAGTCGGCGACCGGGAGGGCCTGGTCCTTCCAGCCGGCCTGCCGGTCGAGCACCTGCAGACAGACGTGGTCGGCACCGGCGGCGACGTGCTCGTGGAGCCGCTCGGCCACCCGCTCGGGCTCGCCCCAGGCGACGAGGGCGTCGATGAGGCGGTCCGAGCCGCCGTGCGCGGCGTCCTCCTCGGTGAAGCCGAGACGCTCCCAGCTGGAGCGGTAGTTCGGCTGGCCGAGGTACATCGCGAGGTGACGACGGGCGGCGCTCCGGGCGAGCTCGGGGTCCGCCTCGAGGACCACCATCTGCGTCGGCGCGAGGTACGCCGCCGGGCCGAGTGCCGTCCGGGCGAGGGAGGTGTGCTCCGGCGTCGTCAGGTACGGATGCGCGCCGGCGGCCCGGGTGGCGGCGAGGTCGAGCATCCGGGGGCCGAGGGCCGCCAGGACCCGGTCGCCGGCGTCGGGACCGCCGGCGGCGTCGAGCTCGTCGAGGTAGGCGCGCATCCGGCTCAGCGGCCGCCGGTAGCGGCCCGGGTCGGCGTGGTCGACCAGCTGGGCGTGGCTGACCCCGAGCCCGAGCAGGAACCGGTCGGGGTCCGGCAGCGCGCGGACCGCGGTCGCGACCTCGTCGGCCGGCATCGTCCAGATGCTCAGGATCCCGGTGGCGACCACGATGCGGGACGTCGCCGCGAGCAGCTCCGTCACGCGCGGGAAGGGATCGCCGAGCCCACCGGTCATCCACAGCGCCGAGCAGCCCGCCTCCTCCAGCGCCGCCGCGGCGTCCTGGGCCGCGGCGCTCTCGCGCAGCCGGAGCGCGCTGGACCAGGCGCCCCAGCGTCCGCTCGGCAGGCTCATCCCTCCTCCTCCGTCGGCGGCGTCAGCACGGAGCCGTGTGCCAGGTCCGCGACCCAGGAGGCGAACCGCCATCCGTCGGCGGTGCGCACGAACTCGCCGACGTAGGTGCCGACCACGACGTGGCTGCCCGCGTCGCGCCGGTAGTAGGCGATGCCCTTGAAGGTCCCGGTCGCCCGGTCGCCGTCGTCGGCGACGTCGATCTCGCTGTTGGTGAAGGTGTGCAGGATCCACGGCATGGACGTCCGCAGCCGGACGAACTGCTCGCGGATCTCGGCTCGGCCGCGGCACGGTGGCCGGGCGGCGTTGATGCAGTAGACGCCGTCGGGCAGCCAGAGGTCGGCGAGCGCGTCGACGTCGGCATGGCTCGGCCCGGCCCAGCCGCCGTCGCACAGCGTGTGGTAGCGGCTGGCGAGGGCCTCGATCGCACGCACGCTCTCGAGTTCGGTGATCCGCCGCTCCAGGCGCTCCAGGCGCTGCAGTCGGGCCGCGAGCTCCGTGGCCGGATCGGGGGTGGTGAGGGGAGTGGTCATGCCGGTCCTCCGATCGGGTCAGGCGAGCGCGGTCTCGCCCTCGGGGAGGAACTTCACGAGGGCGGAGCGCACCGCCGTGCACACCACGACGCCGTCCTGGTTGAGGCCGCGGTGCTCGAGCGTGACGATGCCCTGCCCCGGCCGGGACGCCGACGGCCGACGGTCCTTGATCTCGGTCTCGCAGTAGAGCGTGTCGCCGATGAAGACGGGCGCGGGGAAGGCGATCTGCTGGAAGCCGAGGTTGGCGATCGTCGTCTTCTGCGTGAGGTCCGGTACGCCGATGCTGCACACGATGCCCAGCGTGAGCAGGCTGTTGACCAGCCGCTGGCCGAACTCCGACTCGGCCGACTTCACCGCGTCGAGGTGCAGGGTCTGGGTGTTGAGGGTCAGGCTGCAGAACAGCACGTTGTCGGCCTCGGTGATGGTGCGTCCGGGCTCGTGCTTGAACACGTCGCCCGGGATCATCTCCTCGTAGTAGCGGCCGCGGCGGGTGTGGACGGTCATGGTGCCTCCTGGCTCCGTCAGGGTTCGGTGGTGGTGAGCAGGCCGTCCCGGTGGTCGGGGTGCGCGACGGCCACGAGGGCCTCGATGCGCTCGGCCTCGGTGCGGCCGCGGAGCCAGGCGACGCCGTACTCCGTGACCACAGCGTCGGGGGTGTGCCGCGCCAGCGAGACGACGTCCGCGCCGAGGCGGGGCACGATCCGGCTGTGCCGGCCGTCGGGGGTCGTCGACGGGAGCGCGATCACCGACAGCCCGCCGTCGGAGCCGAAACCGGCCTCGACGAAGTCGGCGCTGCCGCCGATCCCGGAGACCTGGCGGCTGCGGACCAGTTCGGAGCCGACCTGGCCGGCGAGGTCGACCTCGATCGCCGAGTTCACCGCGACCAGCCGCGGGATCCGGGCGAGCGCCCGCGGAGCGTGGGCGAAGCGGCTGTCGCGCAGGACGATCGCGGGGTTGCCGTCGGCGAACTCCATCAGCGTGCGGGTGCCCATCAGCTCGGCGGCGGAGATGGCGGGGGTCTCGCCGGTGTCGGTCCAGCGCAGCAGCCCGCGCTCGAAGAGGTCGACCATGGCGTCGTTGCCCATGCCGACGATGCGCACCGGCCCGACGCCGCTCTCGGCGAGGAAGGCGGTGAGCGCCTCGGGGATCGCGCCGATGCCGAGCTGGAGGGTCGGCTCGGGCGGCAGCAGGCCGAGCACGTGGGCCGCGACCCGGTCGCTGACCTCGTCGCGGACGGCGGCGGGGAAGGTGCAGGGCGGCGTGCCGGCGTCGACCAGGACGTCGAGCTGCGAGACGTGGAGCATCGAGTCGCCGGTCGTGCGGGGCGTCAGCGGGTCCACCTCGGCGATGACGAGCGCCGCGCGGGCGACCGCGTGGCAGACATAGCTGGCGGACGGTCCGAGGCTGCACCAGCCGTTGCGGTCGGGCGGGGAGACCCGGACCAGCGCGACCGAGGTCTCCCACTGGTCGAGCAGCCCCGGTACGGCGGATCCGCGTGCCGGGACGTAGTCCACGCTGCCGGGCGCCAGTGCGGCGCGGGCAGGCCCGTAGGGATGCCAGGTGCGGTAGCGCAGCAGGCCCGCGGCGGCGGCGTCGAGGAAGGGGTAGCCGCCGAGCTGCAGGCCGGAGTAGAGCGTCGGCCGGTCCAGCAGGTCGGCCGCGGCGCCCAGCTCGGTGAGCAGGGTCTCGGGCGTCCCGCACCCGGGGGAGGCCACGATCGCGGCTCCGGGCGGGATCAGGCGCACGGCCTCGGCCGGCGTGCTGCGGGTGGGCAGCGGCACGAGCGCCACCTCCTGTCGCGGTCGTCGCGGGTCGCTCCCGCGGTCGTTCTCGGGTCGTCCACCGGGCTCACCGGTGGTCGCGGGGCATCGGCGAACGTAGTCCGCGGAACCGATTTAAGCAAGTGCTTGATTCACGTCTTGACAGGGCGGTTGTGACGTGGCTTACTTGCACTTCAAGCGAGCGCTTGATTCAGCGACGGGACCGGACTCGGCGTCGCTCGCCAGAAGGAGGGACCGTTCCGTGCAACTGCTGATGCAACAGCTGCTCAACGGCATCGCACTCGGGTCGATCTATGCGCTCTTCGCGGTCGGGTTCTCGCTGATCCTGGCCAAGATGGGCATCCTCAACGTCGCCCACGGCACGTTCGCGACCTGGGGCGCCCTGTCGTCGTACTGGCTGGTCTTCGAGCACGGGATCAGCTTCTGGCTCGCGCTCGTCCTCGGCGTCGTCTTCGCCGGTGCGTTGGGCGTGGCCGCCGACCTGATCGCGTTCGAGCCGCTGCGCAAGCGCAATGCCGGCACCTTCGCGCCGATCATCGCCAGCATCGGCATCTGGATCGTGCTGCTCACCCTCGCCGAGGCCTTCAGCGGCCCGACGGCGACGAGCTACCCGACCGAGTCGGTCCCGACCGAGCCGATCCGGGTCGCCGGGCTGCTGCTCCTGCCGGCGCAGGTGATCAGCGTGATCGCACTCGTCGTGATCGTGACGGCCGTCCACCTGCTGCTCACCCGCAGTCGCTTCGGCGCGGCGGTGCGGGCGGTCTCGGTCGACCCGCGCTCGGCGACCATCGTCGGCGTCAACGCCCGCCGCACCCTGATCGCCGTGGCCTTCCTCGCCGCCGCGATCGCCGGGCTGGCCGGCATCCTCGCCGCGCTGTCCGACAACAACGTCTCGTTCGGCATCGGGGAGGCGCTGCTGCTCAAGGGCTTCGCGGCGGTCGTCGTCGGCGGGTACGGCGACATCCGCGGCGCCGCCCTGCTCGGTGTCGCCATCGGGGTGCTCGAGGTGATGAGCGCGCAGTACATCTCGTCCGGCTTCCGCGACGCGATCACCTTCGGCGTCCTGCTGGTCGTCCTCGTGTTCCGGCCGCAGGGCATCTTCGGCGAACGACAGCTCGTCCGAGCCTGAGCAAGGAGAACGACTCGTGAGCACAACAGCCTGGATGATCACCCTGCAGTTCGCCGGGGTGAACGCGCTCTTCGCCCTGGCGATCTACGCCTCCCTGTGGACGGGCGTGCTGAGCCTGGCGCCGGTCTTCTTCGGCGCGGTCAGCGCGTTCACCTTCGGGTACGCCGCCGGCACGCTCGGCCTCTCGCCGTTCCTCGGCCTGCTCCTCGGTGCCGCCCTCGGCGCCGGCCTCGGCGCGCTGACCGCCGGCCTGCTGATCCGGCTCGACAGCCACTACCTGGCGATGGCCACCATCGCCATGGTGCTGATCGGACGGGTCCTGATCCTCAACCTGACCGAGTACACCGGCGGCGCGACCGGCACCCTGGTGCCCGGCGACCTCGGCACCTGGGCCTGGTTGATCGGGACCCTGGTCGTCGCGGCCTATGTGATGGCGCGGCTCGCCGGGTCGCGCTTCGGTCTCGCGGCGGACGCCGTCCGCGAGGACCCCGCCGTCGCGGAGACGCTGGCGATCTCGCCGCGCCGCATCCAGTTCGTCGGCATGATCATCTCCGGTGCCCTCGGCGGCGTCGCGGGCATCCTGCAGTCCAGCTTCCTGCAGTACATCGGGCCGGACACCTTCTACACGCACCTGGGCTTCGTCACCCTCGCGGCGGTCGTCCTCGGCGGTGCCTTCCACTGGCTCGGTCCGATCGTCGGCGCGGTCGTCTTCACGATCCTGCCGGAGCTGCTGCGCGAGCCGATGGGCGAGTACGACCGCGTCGTCACCGGCGTGCTGCTCGTGCTGATCATCATCTACATGCCGCGCGGCCTGGTCGACGTACGCCGGCTGCGGCTGGTGCGCTCGCGCTGGTGGCGCCCGAAGGGCGGTGGCGCCGAGCCGGACGGCCCGGATCCCCGCGACCCGCAGCCCACCGTCCGGGCGGAGGTGGCCTCGTGAGCGGCCTGGCGGTCGACATCGTCGGCCTGACCAAGGCGTTCGGCGGCCTCAAGGCCGTCGACGACGTGACGATCCAGGTGCCTCCGCGCCGGATCCACGGCATCCTCGGCCCCAACGGCGCGGGCAAGACCACCGTGCTCAACATGGTCAGCGGCTTCATCCAGGCCGACTCCGGCCGGATCGACGTGTTCGGCCAGGACGTCACCCGGATGCAGCCCTTCCAGATCGCCCGTCGCGGCGTGGCGCGGACCTACCAGAACATCCGGCTGTTCCCCGGCCTGACCGTCCTCGAGACCGTGGTGGCCGGCGCCTACATGCAGCGCAGCTCCACGATCGCGGGCGCGATCCTGATGAGCCCGACCGAGCGGCGCGAGCGCCGGGAGATGCGCGAGCGCGCGGGCGAGCTCCTCGAGAAGGTCGGCTGCCGGGCGCCGCACTCGGCGCTCGCCGAGACGCTGTCGTACGGCGACCAGCGCCGCGTCGAGATCGCCCGGGCGCTCGCGACCAACCCCAAGGTGCTGCTCCTGGACGAGCCCACCGCGGGCATGAACGACGTCGAGTCCGAGGAGGTCGGCCGCCTGCTGGTCGAGCTCCGCGAGCTCGGCCTGACGCTGATCCTCATCGAGCACAACATGCGGCTCGTCGAGGAGTTCTGCGAGACCGTCTCGGTCATGAACTCCGGTGCACTCCTCGCCGAGGGTGCGCCGACGTGGTGCCTGGAGCAGGACGAGGTCAAGGAGGCCTACTTTGGAAAGCGATCCGATGCTGCGCGTATCGCGACTCTCCGCCGCGCACGGCGCGGTCCCGGCGGTTCGTGAGGTCGACATCGAGGTCGCCCAGGGAACCCTGGTCGCCCTCATCGGCTCGAACGGCGCCGGCAAGACGACCACGCTGAACACCATCGCCGGACTGCACAAGCCGTCCGGCGGGACGGTCACGGTCGGCGGCCGGGACATCACCGGCTGGGCCTGCCACAAGGTGGTCCGCTCCGGCGTCGCCCTGGTGGCCGAGGGCCGCCGGGTGGCTCCGCCGCTGACCGTGCTCGAGAACCTCGAGCTGTCGTCGTACAGCGGGCGCAGCACCAAGGCCCAGCAGAAGGAGCAGCTGGCCGAGGTCTTCGACCTCTTCCCGCGGCTCGCGGACCGGCGCGACCAGCTCGCCGCGTCGATGAGCGGAGGCGAGCAGCAGATGCTCGCCTTCGGCCGCGCGCTGATGACCCGGCCCGAGGTGCTGCTGCTCGACGAGCCGTCGATGGGCCTCGCGCCGTCGATCGTCGACATCCTGTTCCAGACCATCGAGACCCTGCACAACAGCGGCGCGACGATCCTGCTCGTCGAGCAGAACGCCGAGCTCGCCCTGGCCGTCAGCGAGCGTGTCTACGTGATGCAGCGCGGCCAGATCGTCACCGACGGCACTGCGGACGCCGTCCGCGGCCGCGCGGAGGTCATGTCCGCCCTCTTCGGCTGACCCGTCGAACCCGGTACGAAACCCGGTCCGAACCCAGAAGGAGTCCCACCCCATGAGCGAGATCAGGCTGGACGGTCGTGTCGCCGTCGTCACCGGCGCGGGACGTGGCCTCGGCCGCGAGCACGCCCTGCTGCTCGGCGCGCGCGGTGCCGCGGTGATCGTCAACGACCGCGGCGGCGCCCTCGACGGCGCGGGCGGCGAGGCGTCGCCCGCCGAGCAGGTCGTCGAGGAGATCCGCGCGGCCGGCGGCACCGCGATCGCCGACACCAACGACGTGAGCACCCTCGAGGGCGCGTCGCGGATCGTCGCCACCGCGACCGACACCTACGGGCGCCTCGACGTCCTGGTCAACAACGCCGGCATCCTGCGCGACCGGTCGATGGCGAAGCTGACCCCCGAGGAGGTCGGCCCGGTCCTCGACGTCCACCTCGGCGGCACGATCTGGATGAGCAAGGCGGCCTGGCCGGTCATGGCCGAGCAGGGGTACGGGCGGATCATCAACACGACGTCCGCGGCCGGCATCTTCGGCAACTTCGGCCAGACCAACTACGCGGCGGCCAAGGCCGGCATCTGGGGGGTGACGAAGACCCTCGCGATCGAGGGTGCCCGCAGCGGCATCCAGGTCAACGCCATCGAGCCGGGCGCGCGGACCCGGATGACCGAGAACCTGCTCGGTGACCTGGCCGACCGCCTCGACCCGAGCCTGGTGGCGCCGCTGGTGCTGTGGCTGGCCGCCGCCGAGTGCGAGACGACCGGCGAGGTCTACAACGTCGGTGGGGGCCGGGTGGCGCGGGTCGTGGTGGCCCAGACGCCCGGCTTCTTCTCCCGCGAGGTCACGCCCGAGGCGCTGCGCGACAGCTGGGACAGCGTGAACGACCCCGACCTGGCCGAGGTGATGACCTCCTTCCAGCAGGAGCTCGGCGTCCTCGTGGACCTGCTGTCGGACGGCGACCGCGCCGGAGCCTGAGCCGATGCCCGAGTCCCGGACGGCCGATCGCGGAGCCCTCGCTCCGGCGCTGCGCCTGATGGCGGCGCTGGACGCGAACGACGCGGAGGGCGTGCGCCGCTGCTTCGCGCCGGACGGCACCTGGTGGGTCGACACCGGGCTCGACCGCGCCGCGGGCCTCCTCGACGTCGACCCGGGCGACGACCGGCCGTGGCCGCTGCACGGGCTGATGCCGGCGCAGGCCAAGTGCGACCTGCTCCGCTCGGTGCCGGAGCGCTTCCCCGGCGGCGTACGTCAGCACGTGCGCCGGTCCTTCGCCGGCGGTGATGTCGCCGTGCTGGAGGTCGAGGGCGACGGGCTGTTCCTGGGGGAGCGGCCCTACCGCAACCGGTACGCCTTCGTGATCACCGTGCGCGACGGCACCGTGACCTCCCTGCGGGAGTACCTCGACACGGCGCACAGCGCCGCGGTCTTCGACGGCCGCGGCCTGGATCGGCGCTCCCGTGCACCGGAGCCGGTCGACGACGTCCTCGCCGAGGTGCGGGACGGCGGCCCGGCGGGTCCCGGCGAGCGGCTCGCCGCGGACTTCCTGGACGCGCTGGAGGCGGCCGACGGCGACCGCCTGCTCGCCCTGTGCGCGCCGACGGCGACCTGGTGGGCCGACGGCGGCCGGGTGCGGACCGCGGGCCCGGAGGCGCCGGCGGACCCCGACGCCGAGCTCGTGGTCGTCGGGCGCGTCCCCGTCGCCGTCCGGGCTCCGCGGATCGGCGCCCTGCGCACGACCTTCCCCGACGGCCTGCGGCTGCGGGCGCACCGCGTCGTGACCGACGACGACGTCGCCGGCAGCGGTCTGGTCGCGGTCGAGGTGCAGGGCCACGGCGTGCATCGGCGCGGTGGGACCTACCAGAACCGCTATGTCTTCGTGCTGCGCGCGGAGGCGGGCCGACTGGCCGAGATCCGGGAGTACTGCGACACCCGGCACGCCTTCGACGTGTACGGGATCGACCTGTGACCTGAGTGAAGCAAACGCTTGATTCTAATCAAGCGCATGCTCTACTGTGCGACGAGAGTCGCTCACCCGAACACCCCACGAAGGACGACGATGAAGCCCACGCCCCGCCCTACCGGATTCCTCTCGGCGGCCGCCGATGCGTGAGCTGCGCGACCCCGAGCACGAGCTGATCGCGAAGGCGATCCGCGAGCGCATCGCCGGATTCGACGACGACTACTGGTCGGCCTGCGACCGCGACCACCGGTTCCCCTGGGAGTTCTTCGACGCACTGGCGAAGGACGGCTGGGTGGGCCTCGCCATCCCCGAGGAGTACGGCGGCGGCGGCCGCGGCGTCACGGAGGCAGCGATCCTGCTCCGCGAGGTCGCGGCCTCCGGGGCGGCGATGAACGGCTGCACCGCGCTGCACATGAACGTCTTCGGGCTCCAGCCGGTGATCAAGTACGGCAACGACCGCCTCAAGGAGACCTTCCTCCCCGCGGCGGCCGCGGGCGACCTGCACGTCGCCTTCGCCGTCACCGAGCCGGACGCCGGCACCGACACCTCCCGGATCAAGACCCGCGCCGTCCGCGACGGCGACGGCTGGCGGATCAGCGGTCAGAAGATCTGGACGAGCAAGGCCCTGGAGTCCTCGATGGCGCTGATGCTGGCGCGCACCGCCCCGGCCCCCGACACCGAGGCCGGCCGCTTCGACGGGCTCAGCCTGTTCCTGATCGACCTCGACCCCGATCACGTCGACATCCGCCCCATCCCCAAGGCCGGCCGCAACGCGGTCGCCACCTGCGAGACGTTCTACGACGACCTCCCCGTCGAGGGCTGGCGACTCGTCGGCGAGGAGGGCAAGGGCTTCAAGCACATCCTGGCCGGCCTCAACCCCGAACGGATCCTGATCGCCGCGGAGGCCACCGGCATCGGTCACGCCGCGCTGCGCCGGGCGACCGAGTACGCCAAGGTGCGCCGCGTCTTCGACCGCCCGATCGGCAGCAACCAGGCGCTCAGCCACCCGCTGGCCGACTCCTACGCGCGCTTGGAGGCCGCCTGGGAGCTGACCATGGTCGCCGCCGGTCGGTACGACGCCGGCCTGTCCTGCGGCGCCGAGGCGAACATGGCGAAGTACCTCGCCGCGGACGCGGGCTACGACGCCGCCGACCGCGCGGTGCAGACCCACGGCGGCCTCGGCTACGCCGAGGAGTACCACGTGGAGCGCTACTGGCGCGAGGCCCGGATCATGAAGCTGGCGCCGATCAGCCAGGAGATGTCCCTCAACTTCATCGCCCAGCAGGTGCTGGGCCTCCCGCGGAGCTACTGATGACCGGCGGAGAGGGTCGCCTGCAGGGCCGGATCGCCTATGTCCTGGGCGGTGGGAGCGACGGCCCGGCCCGGCCGGGCGAGGCCCTGCCGATGGGCAACGGGCGGGCCATCGCGCTGCGCCTGGCGGCCGAGGGTGCCACGGTCGTCGTCGGCGACAAGGTGCTCGACCGGGCCGAGGCGACCGTCGCGCACCTCGGCGGCCCGGGGCTCGCGGTCGAGGTCGACGCCGCCGACCCCGACTCCTGCCGGGCCGCCGTGGCGGCCGCGGTCGACCACGGCGCCGGCCGGCTCGACGTCGTCGTCTGCAATGTCGGACTGTCGGGCCGGGAGCCGCTGAAGGTGCAGAGCCTCGAGGACTGGGACCTCGCCTCCGACGTCAACGTCCGCTCCCACTGGCTGACCGCGCAGGCCGCACTCGGCCCGATGCTCGCCCAGGGCTCCGGGGCGTTCGCCTTCGTCGGGTCCACCGCCGGCGTCTACAGCAGCCGGCGCTCGCTCTCCTACGAGGCCACCAAGGCCGCCCAGCTCGCCGTCATGCGCCACGTCGCCGTCCGGTACGCCGACCGCGGGATCCGCTCCAACGCCGTCGTGCTCGGCAATATCGACTCCGCGCTGGTGCGCCGCGAGTTCGGCGACGCCCCGGGCGCGGCCCGCGCGGCCGTCGTACCGATGGGGCGTGAGGGCCGTCCCGAGGAGGCGGCGGGCGCCGTCGCCTTCCTGGTGAGTGACGACGCCGGCTATGTGACCGGCCAGAGCCTTCTCGTGGACGGCGGCGTGAGCGCGGCCTGGCCCGTCCCCCCAGTCGTGTCGTGAACAGGAGGAGCAGCAGATGAGCAAGGTCGTCGTCAGCGGTGTCGGAATGAGCCCGTTCGGGAAGTTCCTGGACCGGTCGATGAAGGACCTCGGCAAGGTCGCGGTCGACGCGGCCCTGGCCGACGCCGACATCGCGGTCAAGGACGTCCAGGCGATGTTCTTCTCCAACGCGCTGGCCGGTCTGATCACCGGCCAGGAGTGCATCCGCGGTGAGGTCGTCGGCTACCCGATGGGCCTGGCCGGGATCCCGATCCACAACGTCGAGAACGCCTGCGCGTCCGGCGGCAACGCGCTGCACCTCGCCTGGATGGCCGTCGCGTCGGGGATGTACGACACCGTGCTCGCCCTCGGCGTCGAGAAGGCCAACCACGAGGACCGGCAGCGCACCTTCAGCGCCTACGCCGCGGGCATGGACGTCGAGCAGGGCTTCGCGACCGGCGACGGCGCCGGCCAGGAGCGCAGCCCGTTCGTCGACCGCCAGGCACGGCTCGCGGCCACCCTCTTCGAGGAGCGGGGCGTGACGATGGAGGGCCTGGCCCGGGTCACGTCGCGGTCGCTGGAGAGCGCCCGGCTCAACCCCTTCGCGCACCGCCGATTCGGCGGCTCGCCCGAGGACGTCCTCAACGCCCGCGTCGTGGTCGAGCCGCTGACCGTGCTGATGAGCTCCCCGGTCAGCGACGGCGCCGCCGCGGTCGTGGTCACCAGCCGGCCCGAGGCGGTCGCCTCGGCCCGGTCGATCGACATCCTCGGCTCCCGGATGGCCACCCGGCCGCCGGCCGACCAGCCCGACGCGCCCAACGCGGTCGAGGCGTCGGCGCACGCGGCGTACGAGCAGGCCGGACTCGGCCCCTCCGACATGGACCTCGCCGAGGTGCACGACGCGTCGGTCGCCTACGAGCTGATGGCCTGGACCGACGTCGGGCTCTGCGCGCCCGGCGACGAGCAGCGCTGGGCGATGGAGGGCGTGACGGAGGCGGGCGGCGCGATGCCGGTCAACCGCTCCGGGGGCCTGGTCGGGCGGGGCCATGCGCTCGGCGCCAGCGGGCTCGCCCAGATCCACGACGTCGTCCAGCAGCTCCGGGGCGAGGCGGGCGACCTCCAGCTGGAGGACCCGCGCCGCGCGGTGGTCCAGATCGGCGGCGGCGTCGTCGACTGGCTGACCGCCGCGTCGAGCGTGCACATCCTGGCGAAGGACTGAGCGGTGGTCGACCTCGTCATCGACGCCCACATGCACGTCTGGGACGCCACCTGGCTCCCGGAGGGGCTGCGCCGGGCCTGGGCCCGGCAGGGCGCCGGGCGCCGACTGCCCGAGCGCGACCCCGAGGACATCCTCGCCCACGTCGCGGTCGGGCAGAGCGACCCCGACGCGATGCTCACGATGGCCGCCTTCGACCGGGCGGGCGTCGCCGCGGGCCTGGTGCCGGTCGTCGACTGGACGATCGTCGGCGCCCCCGGCGGCGAGCACCTGCCGATCCGTGACCTGAACGCCAGGTACGAGGACGTGTGCACCCGCCACGAGGGTCGGCTCTACTTCGCCGCCGGCCTCGACCCGCGGCACCCCGACGCCCGCGCCCTGTTCGAGGCCGCCGCGGCGCACCCGCACTGCCGCGGGTTCAAGCTGTATCCCGCCGCCGGCTGGGACCTGCGCGATCCCGCGCACGCCTGGCTGTTCGAGGCGCTGGTCGAGCGGGAGATCCCCGCCGTCATCCACTGCAGCCCGCTCGGAGGCGATCCCCTGCAGGTGATCCGCTGCCGACCGGCCGAGATCGGCGCCCTCCTGGCGTCGTACCCGGCGCTGCGGGTGTCCTTCGCCCACGCCGGCATCGAGGCGTGGTGGAGCGAGGCGCTCGACTGCGCGACCGGCTGGCAGCACGCCTACCTCGAGCTCTCGCTGTGGCAGCGGGTCGCCGCCGTCGACTACCCGGAGTTCCGGCGCCGGGTCCGTGCGATGCGCGCGCAGGTCGGCGCGCACCGGCTGGTCTTCGGCTCCGACATCATCCGCGGTCCCAAGGAGGACCCGGACGGCGCGGACCTGGAGCGCTGGGTCAGCATGGTCAGAGACCTCGCCTCGCCGTACGACGGCGATCCCGCGGTCCTCACCCACGACGAGCTCGGGCTCTTCCTCGCCGGCAACGCCATCCGGCTGTTCGACCTCAAGGAGTTCACATGAACCACCCCACCCGATTCTCCGCTCCCCCGCTTCGCTCCTCCGCGAAGAATCGACCGGGGACCCCGGCATGAGCGACACCCTCGGAGCCCTGTTCGCCAACGCCGGCCGGCGCTTCCACGACAACGTGGCGGTCACGGTCGGCGCGGAGCGCCGTACCTTCGGCGAGGTCATCGACCGCGGCTGGCGGCTGGCGCACGCCCTGCGCGAGCGCGGCGTCGCGCCCGGCGCGTTCGTCGCGGCCATGCTCGGCGCCAACCGGGTCGAGTCACTCGAGGTCTACGTCGGCCTGGCCCTGGGCGGCTACACCGCCGTCCATGTCAACGACCGGCTCACCGCGCCCGAGGTCGACTACGTCATCTCCGACTCCGGTGCCGTGGCGCTGGTGCACACCGACGGCGCCGCGGGCGTCGCCGCCGAGCTGACCACGACGAAGGCGCTCGCCGCCTGGTTCGCGATCGGCGGCGACGCGCCGGCCGGCGCGGAGTGCTTCGACGACGTCCTCGCGGCGGCGTCGAACACCCCGGCGCCGAACCCCGCGACGCCGGAGGACATCGCCCTCGTCGGCTACACCAGCGGCACGACCGGCTTCCCCAAGGGCGTCCTGGTCAGTCACCGCGCCGTCGTGAACTGCATCAAGCTGGTGCCCTACGCCTACCGCTTCCCGCTCCAGGGGCACGCCGCCTTCCCGGGCGGCTGGTCGTTCGTGTCCGGGCTGTGGGGCGTGATCTTCCCGCACTTCTACACCGGCGGCACGGTCGCCTTCATCGCCGGCGCCACTCCCGACGAGTGGGGCCGGCACATGGTCGAGAACAAGGCGACCTTCACGCTCGGCCTGACCCCGCTCATCCCCGGCCTGATGGAGGCACTGCGCCTCCACCCGGCCGCCCTCGACACCCTGCAGTCGGTCCTGCACTCCGGCGGCCCGCTGCCGCCCGAGCTCGCGTCCGACCTGGTCGGCCTCATCGACGACCGCCTGGTGGAGACCTACGGCATGACCGAGGTGGTCGGGCCGATCACCATCACCAACCGGTCCGACTGGCGAGGCCTCGGCGGCGCCGACAGCATCTTCGAGACCGTGGGCCGGCCGCTGCCGACCTCCTCGATGCGGGTCGTCGACGCCGACGGGAACCCGCTGCCCGCCGGCGAGGTCGGCGAGCTGGTGATCGAGGCCGACACCATGTTCTCCGGCTACCACAACCAGCCGGAGAAGACCGCGGCCGCGCTGCGCGACGGCTCCTACTTCACCGGCGATCTCGGCTACCGCGACGAGGCCGGCTACTACTACCTCACCGGCCGGGCGCAGGAGCTGATCATCAGCGGTGGCGCCAATGTGTACCCCGCCGAGGTCGAGCGCGTTCTCATGCTGATGGACGACGTCACCGAGGCCGCCGTCTTCGGGCTGCCGGACGAGCGCTGGGGCGAGGCCGTCTCCGCCGCCGTCGTCCTTCGGCCCGGGTCCGGCCTGACCGTCGACGAGGTGCGTGAGTTCGCCCGCTCGCAGCTGGCCGGTTACAAGAAGCCGGTCCACCTCTTCCTCCTCGACGAGCTGCCCCGCAACTCGGGGATGAAGGTCATGAAGCACGTCCTCAAGGAGCAGCTGGCCGGCACGACCGCGCCGGCCGACTCGACCGACACGACAGGAGGCCAGCCGTGAAGCTGGGCATCAGTGAGCTCTTCCCCGGGTCCGGGCCGCGCGACGGGCGCTGGTCGATGGACGCCGCGCAGCTGATCGAGGAGATCGGCTACAACTCCGTGTGGCTGCCCGAGCACGTCGTCTTCTTCCCGAGCTACAGCTCGCAGTACCCCTACGAGTCCGGCGGCGCCCAGGAGGTGCACCGGATGCTGGGCGTCCACGACCCCCTCGTGCTCGCCGGCGCCATCGCCGCTGCCACGACCACCCTGCGCATCGGCACCTATGTGTTCGTCGTACCCCAGCGCAACCCGATCATCACCGCCCGCCAGGTCGCCAGCATCGACCAGCTCAGCGGCGGCCGGTTCCAGTTCGGGGTGGGCGTCGGCTGGTCCGAGGAAGAGTACGCCGCGCTCGATGTCCCCTTCGAGCGCCGTGGCGAGCGGATGAACGAGTACCTCGCCGCCATGCGCGCCCTGTGGGACGAAGCCGAGGAGACCACCTTCTCCGGCGAGTTCGTCGAGTTCGAGCCGCTCTACTGCTTCCCCAAGCCGGCCCAGAAGCGACTGCCCGTCATCGTCGGCGGCAACAGCCGCGCCACCCTCGAGCGGATCGTGAAGTACGGCGACGGCTGGGCCGGCTACAGCCGCACCCACGAGGACATCAAGGTCTTCACCGAGAAGCTCAGCGTCCTGATGGAGGCCGCCGGCCGGGACATGTCCGAGCTCTCCCTGAAGGTCGGTCGCCGCAGCAAGGGCGCCACCGAGAAGGACTGGGAGGACGACCGCGCCTACATCGAGGAGGCCTTCCGCCTCGGCATCGACGAGGTCGTGGTGTCCCCGCGGATCGGGGACGCGAACTACGAGAAGGACATGCGGCGCTACGCCGAGATCGTCGGTCTCTGAGGACGGCCTATCGCTGCCGATCGGATCAACCAGGCTGATCCGATCGGCAGCGATGGCCTGGCGGCGCTAGATCGACCAGTGCATGCCGCCGTCGACGCTGAACAGGTCGCCGGTGATGTACGACGCCGGCCCGGAGGCGAGGAAGGCGACGAGGGCGGCGGCCTCCTCGGGGGTGCCGAAGCGGCCCGCGGGGATCCGGCTGCGGATCAGCGCGGCGCGTGACTCCTCGGTCGGGTAGCTGCGCCGGACCTGCTCGCTCTCGATCCGGCCGGGGGCGATGCAGTTGACGGTGACGCCGTCGGGGGCGACGGAGCGGGACAGGGCCTTCGACCAGAGGATGCACGCGGCGACCGCCGCCTGCGCGGCCGACACGACGCTCGGCTCCAGCAGTCCGACGAAGTTGACCACCCGGCCACTGACGCTGGACCGCAGCATCGGCAGGACGGCGTCGGTGAGGCGCCGCTTGGAGTGGAAGTTGAGCTCGAACTGCCGGTGCCACAGCTCCTCGGTGAGGACGTCGCCCGGCTGCTCGGCCGCACCGGCGACATTGGCCAGGACGTCCAGTCCGCCGCGCTCGCGGGCGACCGTGTCGGCGATCCGGGTGGCTGCCTGCGGGTCGGTGAGGTCGGCCTCGATCACGAGGGGGGACGCGGCCCCGCCCGCGTCGCCGGCCAGCTCGGTCACCTCGGCGGCGAGCTCGTCGAGGAGGCCGCGCCGACGGGCGACGAGGACGACGTCCGCCCCCTCCGCCGCGAGGGCGAGGGCGGTGGCACGCCCGATCCCGGCGCTGGCTCCGGTCACCAGGGCCACCCGTCCGTGCAGCTGCAGGTCCATCGGTTCCTCCTGTACACCTCTAGAAAATCAAGCAAGTGCTTGATACATTACTGGACGTCGACCGACGACGGAAGAGGTGCGGAGGAAGGTGGCGGCATGAAGGAGTCCCTGGCCCCGGGCGGGTGTGCGGCGACGGTCGTGGGCGACGTCGCCTACGAGACGCTGGTCGGGACGACCCGGGAGTTCCTCGACGCCTTGGCCGCTGCGGTGCCCGACGCCCCGATGGCCGACGAGCTGACCGTGGCCCTGCGGGACTGGGTGGCGCGCCTCGCCGACCGGGCTGCCGGGGTCGAGGACGAGCGGCTCTTCGGGCGATGCCCCGGAGCCGCCGCCCACGGGCAGTCGATGACGCCGGCTTACCGGGTGACGGCGGAGGACGACGCGGAGCTGCGTGGCGTCACGCGGTTCGGGGGCTACTTCCTCGGCGGCAACGGTGCCGCGCACGGGGGAGCCGTCCCGCTCCTGTTCGACGAGCTCTTCGGTCGGGTGATCAACGGGGAAGGGCGCGCGCCGGCCCGCACGGCGTACCTCCACGTCGACTTCCGCGCGGTGGTCCGGCTCGACCGCGATCTCGACGTCCGGGTCTGGCGGGACCGCCGGGAGGGTCGCAAGCAGTACGTCCGCGGGGAGATCCGCGACGACGGCGCCCTGTGTGCCGAGGCCGAGGCCCTCTTCGTCGTGCTGCGACCCGGTCAGCCGTGAACGCCTGAGCCGGACGGCGATCGCGCGCCATCCGCGGCGTTCGCCGGTGGCCGGCCCTTCGTGTAATGTGCAGCAAGCGCTTGATTCTATAAGGAGAACCGACCATGACCATCCAGACCGACCGGCAGCCGACGCCTGGTCTCGACTACCTGATCATCGGCGCCGGCGTCTGCGGGCTCTACCAGCTGCACCAGCTGCTCGAGCTCGGGGTGTCGGTGCGGGTCGTCGACGCGAACGCCGGTCTCGGCGGGACCTGGTACAACAATCGCTACCCCGGATGCCGGTTCGACTCGGAGTCGTACACCTACCAGTACTCCTTCTCCCAGGAGCTCCTCGACGAGTGGGACTGGAAGGAGCGCTTCGCGGCCCAGCCCGAGACGCTGTCCTACCTCGAGCACGTCGCGGACCGGTTCGACCTCCACCCCCACATCAGCCTCAACACCCGGGTCGAGCGCGCGGAGTGGATCGAGGACGGCCTGCACTGGCTGGTGACGATGGCCGGCGGCGAGCAGGTACGGGCCCGCTTCGTGCTCTGCGCGATGGGCCTGCTCTCGGTGCCGACCTATCCGCGGGTCGCCGGGCTCGGCACCTTCGGCGGCGTGGAGACCCACACCTTCGACTGGCCCGAGGACCTCGACGTCACCGGCAAGCGGGTGGCCGTGATCGGCACCGGCGCCAGTGGTGTGCAGGTGATCACCGACATCGCGGACAAGGTCGAGCAGCTGACGGTCCTGCAGCGCGACGCCAACTGGTGCGCACCGCTCGGCAACGAGCCGATCTCGCCGGAGGAGATGGCTCGCCTCCGCGCGTCGTACGACGAGATCTTCGCCTGGTGCCGGGAGACCCCGGCCGGCTTCGTGCACCGTCCCGACCGCACGCTCTCGACCGACGTCACCCGCGAGGAGCGGCTGCGGCACTGGAACGACCTCTACGACAACGGGCACGGGGCGGCGCTCTACATGGGCAACTACCGCGACACGATGATGGAGGCGGGGCCCAATCGCGAGCTCTCGGAGTTCGTCGCCGACCGGATCCGCCAGCGCGTCGAGGACCCCGAGGTCGCCGAGCTGCTCATCCCGAAGGACCACGGCTTCGGCAACAAGCGGGTCGCGGGAGAGTCCGGCTTCTATGAGGTCTTCAACCAGGACAACGTCGAGCTGGTCGACCTGATGGCCCACCCGATCCGCGAGGTGACCGAGACCGGGATCAGGCTCGACCTCGCCGACGGTGGCGTGCGCGACCTCGAGCTGGACGTCATCGTCTACGCGACCGGCTTCGACGCCGTGACCGGACCGTTCGACCGGATCGACTTCCGCGGCGTCGACGGCGTGCGGCTCAAGGACCAGTGGCAGGACGGCCCGGAGACCTGCGTCGGGATCCAGGTCACGAACTTCCCCAACCTCTTCATGCTGGTCGGCCCGCAGTCCGGCTCCGCGACGGCCAACTTCCCCCGCGGCATCGAGGACGTCGTCAACTGGATGACCGAGACCGCGCGCCACATCGAGGCGAACGACGTCGTGCGCTTCGAGGGGCGGCGGGAGGCGGAGATCGCCTGGGTCGAGCACGTGCGGGAGATCAACAGCCTGCTCCTGCTGGCCCATTCGAAGTCCTGGTTCAACGGACACAACATCAACCTCGACCGCGACGACAAGCCGCGTGTCATGGTCTACCTCGGGGGCGCGCCGCGCTACCGCCGGCGGCTCCAGGAGGAGATCGAGGGCGGCTATCCCAGCTTCGAGCTGCGCACGGCGCGCGAGGCGGCGCCGGCGGTCTGCTGAGGCCCGGTCGGCCGCGCAACGACCGAATTCGCTCCGCCGAGGCGGTCCGGGCGACGAATTCGGTCGTTGCGCCGCACGCAGACCCGGCTCACACCCCGTAGCCGCCGTCGACGTCCAGCTTCTGACCCGAGACGAACCCCGCGCGGTCGCTGGCGAGGAAGCCGACCGCCTCGGCGATGTCGACCGCGGTGCCGAAGCGGCGCAGTGGGATGTTGCCGCGGGCGACGTCGAGCGCATGCTCGTCGAGGTCCCCGGAGCCGATCAGCCGCTCGGCCATCCCATCGGTCAGCATGCCGGGGCCGACGCAGTTGACCCGGACGCCGAACCGGCCCTCCTCGGCCGCCAGCCCGCGGGCCAGGGCCTCGACGGCTCCCTTCGGACCGGCGGAGAGGCCGTCGCGCACCGGATAGCGCCGGGTCGCGGCCGTCGTGACGACGGTCAGGGAGCCCTGCGCCCGCCGCAGCGAGGGGAGGACGGCGTGGGCGAGGTTGAAGAAGGCGACGACGTCCTGGTCGACCTGCTCGGCGAACTGCCGGGGCGTGACCCGCGAGAGGTGGACCATCGGCACGTGCGGCCCGGCCGTGTGGACGACCGTGCGCAGGTCGCCGTGCTCGGCCACCAGCGACCCGACCAGGGTCGCGGTGGCGTCGGGGTCCGTGAGGTCGCACGCGGCGCTGGCGCACACCCGGTCGCCGAGCTCGGTGACCAGGGCGTCCGGCGCGGTACGCCGATGCAGCAGCAGGAGCGCCGCGCCGTCATCGGCCAGCCGGCGGGCGACCGCCTGTCCGATGCCGCCGCTCGCGCCGGTGACGAGAGTGAGGCCGTAGTCGGCGGAGCGGGTCATGGGTGGACCTCCGGAGTGAGCCGGACGCCGCGGGACCAGGCGTCCAGGTGGTGGCGCAGCAGGGCGGGCAGCTCGACCGAGCCGAGCTCGGGAGAGACGGTGACGATCCGGATCCGCGCCCGCGCGACCACGCCCTCGTCGGCGGTGCGCACCATCCGGTGCAGCATCTCGAACGAGCGCCGTCCCACGGCGCCGAGCCGCAGCTCGAGCCGGATCTCGTCGAACAGGCCGACGGCCGCGACGTAGTCGCACGCCGTGTGCGCGGTGACGGTCCAGAAGCCGTGTCGCCGCTTCAGCTCGTCCTGGCGCAGGCCGTTGCTCCAGAACCACTCGCTCTGCATCCGCTCCATCCACGGGAACCAGGCCGCGTAGTAGAGGATCCCGGCCGGGTCGGTGTCGGCGTAGCCCAGCCGGAAGGTGGTCGCGTGCAGGGCCGGGCCACTGCCCGCGTCCACGCCGGCCGCCGCACTCTCCACGTCAGACAACCTAGCATTTGCTTGGTTCGCGGCCGAGGGGCGCGGCCGCGGGTCAGGCGTCGGACCGCAGGTCGGTCTTGAGCACCTTCCCGCTGGCGTTGCGCGGCAGCTCGGACACGAAGACCACGTCGCGCGGCGCCTTGAAGTTGGCGAGCCGCTCGCGGGCCCACGCGACGAGGTCCTCCGCGTCGGCGTCGGCACCGGGCCGCAGGACGACGTACGCGCGTCCGACCGCCCCCATCCGCTCGTCGGGTACGCCGATGACGGCACTCTCCATCACCGCTGGATGCGCGGCCAGGGTGTTCTCGACCTCGGCCGGGTAGACGTTGAAGCCGCCGACGATGAACATGTCCTTGATCCGGTCGGTGATCTTCAGGCACCCGTGCTCGTCGAGCCGGCCGACGTCGCCGGTGTGCAGCCAGCCGTCGGGGTCGATCGCCGCAGCCGTGGCCTCGGGGTCCTCGAAGTAGCCGAGCATCACGTTGGCGCCGCGCAGCCAGATCTCGCCGTCGGTGCCCGTCGACACGTCGGCGCCGGCCTCGTCGACGACACGGACCTCGATGCCGTCGACCCCGGGTCCCGTGGTCTCGGCGATGTGGCGCGGATCCTCGCCGGCCCGGGACCGCGTGGCCACGACGCACTCGGTGAGGCCGTAGGCCTGGGCGACCTCGTCGAAGCCGAGCACCTCCTGCATCTGCTCGAAGAGCGTCTCGGGGACGCTGGCCGCGCCGGCGATGGAGAAGCGCAGGGAGGACAGGTCGAACTCGGCGCGCCGAGGGTGGTTGATCAGGGTGATGAAGATCGTCGGGGCGCCGGGGAGCACGGTGATCCCGGCGTCCTGGATGAGCTGCAGGAGCGCGTCGGGGTCGAAGGTGAGGACCGGGTGGATGGTCGCTCCCGCGGTCAGGCACGCGATCGCGCCGGCCTTGTAGCCGAAGGAGTGGAAGAACGGGTTCACGATCGCGTAGCGGTCGCGCTCGCCGAGGCTCGCGCCGCGCGCCCAGACCTCGGCCGTGCCGATCGTCTGGCGGTGCGCGCTCATCACGCCCTTGGGCAGGCCGGTCGTGCCCGAGGTGAAGAGGATGTCGGCGACGGTGTCGGGGGTGACCTCGGCGGCCAGCCGCTCGATCTCGGCCGGGGGGACCCGCTCGCCGGCGGCCAGGAAGTCGGCCCACGCCACGGTGCCGGGCCGCCCGGCGGCGTTCATGTCGACGATCGCGCGCAGGTGCGGCAGGCCGGCCACGACCGGATGTGGATCGCCGGACCCTCCGTCGTCGCTCGCCGACTCGGCCAGCAGCACGGAGTAGTCGGTGCCGAGGAAGCCGTCGCACACGACCAGCGCGACCGCCCGCGAGCGCTCCAGGACGACCCGGGCCTCGTGCCCGCGGTAGCGGGTGTTGAGGGGGACCACCGACGCCCCGAGCTGCTGGGCGCCGAGCAGCGCGAGGAGGTACTCGGCGCGGTTGGGCGCCCAGATCGCGACCCGGTCGCCCGGCTCGACGCCGAGGGCCCGGTAGCCACGGGCCGCCGCCACGACCAGGTCCCGCAGACCGGCGTAGGTGATGATGGTGTCGCCGTCGACGATGGCCGGGTGGTCGCGGTGCTCCGCGGCTGCCTGCTCCAGCAGTGCGGGCATCGTGGTGGGTGTCATCGGCGGCCTTCCGCTCGTCGCTCCATTAACCAAGTGCTTGTTAGGTATCGTAGGCGCAACCGTGGGAGAGGATCGAGGCATGGCCACCACCAAGGGGGGCGCCGCCACCGCCCGCAAGAAGAGCGCCGGCAGCGGCGCCGGCACCGGTTCGACCCGGCGCGCCCAGCTGCTCGCGATCGCCGCCGAGATGTTCGCCTCCCGCGGCTACACGCAGACCACCGTCCGCGACATCGCCGACGAGGCGGGGATCCTGTCGGGCAGTCTCTACCACCACTTCGCGTCCAAGGACGAGATGCTGACCGAGATCCTGCAGGAGTTCATGGGCAGCCTGCTGGGGCAGTTCCGCTCCATCGCCGAGGAGGCGGAGACCCCCCGCGCCGCGCTCGACGGCCTGGTGCGCAGCTCCTTCGAGACCATCCACCGCACCCCGCACGCGGTCGCGCTCTACCAGAACGAGGCGAACTTCCTCGGCAGCACGCCCGAGTTCGCGTTCGTCACCAAGGCCAGCCGCGAGGTGGAGAAGGTCTGGCTCGACGTCCTCCGTGCCGGCATCGCCTCGGGCGACTTCCGGGCCGAGCTCGAGCCGACCACGACATACCGCTTCATCCGCGACGGGGTGTGGTCGACCGTGCGCTGGTACGACCCGCGCGGACGGCTGCAGCACGGCACCCTCGCCGACCAGTACCTCGCGATCCTGGACGGCGGCCTGCTCACCTCCTGAGCAGTCCGCGCGGGCGTGGGTGCGGCAGAGATCGAAGGGCGGCGCCTCCAGCGCTTTCCGTGGACGCCGGCAAGGCGCCATCGCGACAGGCACGACGCGTTCGAGCCCCCGGCCGCGCTTCGCCAGGGCCAGGGGGCGGCTGCATCCGCAGCTCGTCGGGACGCCGTCACGACGGGTCGTCCTCGGCGGACGTCCCGGGACCGTCGTCCAGGACAGGTCCAGCCGGAGCCCGGCGGCGGCGCCGAGGCGCTCGAGTTGGGCGACGGACGGCTGCGTGCTGCCCTTGAGACAGGTGTCGATCTGGGCGCGGCTCACGCCCGAGCGGCGGGAGAGCCCGGGCTTGCTCGAACCCGATCGCTCCAGGATCCGCTCGATCGCGGAGGCGGCGGACATGGACCCGGCATACGTACCGGATGCGATACGCACCTGGGCCCGGTGAGGACCCGAGTAGTTCTTGCTCATCGCAGCCGTGCGCTCGCGCTGGAACCCTGCGCGTCATGTCTGCACGCTCACATCTCCGGCCTGGCACGATCGGTGCCGCGCTCGCGCTCGCCCTCGTTTCCGTCTCCCTGGCGGCGACACCGGCCGCGCGGGCCGTCGAGAACTCCGCGACGGTGAACTTCACCGACTGCGAGGTCCACAAGTCTCCCTACACCACGAACCAACAGATCGGCGGTGAGACGAACTGGACCACCACGTTGCGGCTCGACCACCCGGGCCCGATCCCGGTGGATGACGAGGTCACGGTCGAGGCGGAGCTCGGAGCGCTGCCGGCGGGCACCATGCCGGAGAGCATGGACGATCTGCGGGTCCAGGTCTACTACCTGGAGCTGGTGAACGGCATCGGCGGTCCCCTGCGGCTCTACAGCGACAACTGGATCGGGGACTGGGACCGGAACACCCCTCTCGTGCTCCCTGAGATCGAGCAGGAGGACACCTACTCCGTCGCGGGCCTGTGGGAGCACCGTCCCAAGAAGATCTACCTGCTCTTCACCGGCAAGGACTCAGGGGGCGAGTTCGTCGAGTACTCCTTCGGATGTGACAACGTCGTCAACCCCCAGCCGATCCTGACCACCGCTGTCTACGACCTGTCCGCCACGCCCGCGCTCCTCCTCGATCGGGGCGGCGCCCAGTCCGGACAGACGGTGTCCTACACCGGTTCGCACCTGCTGGCCGGCGCACCGGCCATGCCGCGAGCACGAGCGAGTGTGACCGTGGCGGGCATCTCCGCGGGAACGGTCGAAGTCGACGACTCCGGGGCGGTCCAGGGATCGTTCGTGGTGCCCGCCGGCCTCAGCGGCACCGTCGAGGTCCGAGTGACGAATGGCGCGAGGTCGGCTGGGGCGGCGCTCACGATCTCGTCGTCGGGTCCGGGCGGTATCGACCTCAACAACCCGGCGACCTGGCATCCGAATGCCCAGACGGGAGTGGTCGACGGCCAGGCGAAGGTGAAGCTGGCGGCCAAGAGGGTGCGGTCGGGCAGCGCCGTCAAGCTCGGTGGGTCCGGCTATGCCTCGGGCGAAGCGGTCGTCATCCGGGTCAAGGGTGGCAAGGGCGCAGGCAAGAAGCTCTTCACGAAGGTGGTCTACGCCAATGCGGCGGGAGCCATCAAGGGCAAGGTCAAGCTCAAGAGAGCTGCCAAGGGGAAGTGGCGCATCACCGCGATCGGTGTCGCGAGCGGCCGGGGCGGTACAGCGAAGCTCACGGTGCGCTGACGGCAGAGGCCGGATGGGGAGCTGACCGACCCTCATCCGGCCGGCCGGTTTCCGGTGCTACGTCGTCAGGAGGACGGCGAGCTCATCGCGGCCCGAGACGCCGAGCTTGCGATAGACGCGCGCCAGGTGGTTGTCGACCGTACGGACCGAGAGGCCGAGCTGTTGACCGATCTCGCGGCTGCGAACGCGACGAGCCGCGAGATGGGCGATCTCCGACTCGCGCGGGCTCAGGACCACCGCCCCCGTGGGCCAGGTGCCGAGCCCGTACGTCGAGCGCAGCAGGACTCCGCGACGCAGCGAACGGTCCGCCGACTGATGGCGTCCGGCCTCGCGATGCGCGCGAGCGCTCAACTCCCAGGCATCGGCGGCGCGCCCGACGAGGCCGGTCCCCTCGAGCTGCTCGGCTGCCCGCTCGAGGGCCTGCGCGGAGCCCGACTCGTGTGCTTCGATCCGATGCGCCAGCAGCGCCGCGATCCCGCCTCGATCGGCGTGCGCGATCAGTTCGCCGGCCAGGGGCGACGAGCGGGTGAGCATCCAGGCGTCGTCGAGGGCGAGGATGCCGAGGTGCCCGTGCATCTCCCCCAGCGCCCGGTGGGCAACGGCCACCAGCGCGGCGACGTCCCGATGCCTGTCCGCATGGGCCCGCGCCCGGTGCAGTCCGACCTTCACGTCGGCCTCGGCAGTGCCGTCCGTGGTGCCGTCCGCCGGCCGACCTCGGCCCCGGCGGACGGCCACCGCCTCCACCAGGGCGTCCGCGGTGTCGCGCAGTCCGGTGAAGTCACGCCAAGCGAGGTGGCGCGCCGCGCGGTGCGCCAGCATGGCCGCGTCGTCCAGCCGACCGGTGTGGAAGGCCAGCTCGGCCGCGGCGTACTCCCACATGCCGAGCTCCGGGTCCGCGGATCGGGCCGCCGCATCCCGCCGCGCGGTGGCGAGTTCCTGGGCGGCGGTCAGGTCGGCGTCGAACACGAGGGCGAGGAAGCGGGAGAGCTCGAGGAGGCTCGCGGCATGGGCTGGGGCGATCCGCGTCGTGGCCAGCGCGGCCAGGCCGGCGTCGACCTCGGCGTGGGCCTCGGCGCGGCCTCCGTCCATGCTCGCGATCATCGCGCCGATCACGGCCTTTCCGACGGCCCTGGCGGCGTCCACGTCGTTGACGTCGGTGAGGGGCGCGGACACCTCGCCCCCCGCACCGGCCATCAGGCGCCACTTGACGAGCTCGGCATGCAGCAACTCCTGGGCGTCGGGGTCGTGCAGCGCCGCCGCCACCGTCGTCACCTCCACGACAGCCCGCGCCGCGTCCCCACGCCGGACCGCGTGCAGCAGACCGAGCTCCTGGCCCACGCGAAGCAGCCAGGCGTCGCGCTCCGGGGTCGGAGGAGCGGACGTGAGGGCGGCCTGTGCCGCGCCCAGGTGTCTCTCGGCGTCGAGCACCTGATCGTCCGCGGACGCGCTCGCGCCGCGCAGGACGAGACCTGCGGGGTGATCGCCCGGCACCGCCTCCAGCACCTCGCGACGCTCGGCGTCGGTGAGCAGCGGATCCTGGGCCGCTGCGAGCGTCGGGTCGACCGCCACTCGGTGTCCGGCCCGTACCGCGAGGAGCGTGGCTCGTGTGGACCAGTCCTCGCCGCTCGCGCTCAACAGATCGTGGGCCTGCGCCGCCCGGAGGCGCCACAGTGCCGAGGGCATCGCGTCCAGCACCACGACGCGGTCCAGCTCGCGCGCGAACCTCAGCGCGCCCGCGTCCTCGGCGATGAGGCCGACGGACAGCGCTGTGTCCATGCCGGACAGCGCCGCGGCGCACGCGGGCAGTCGCTCGGAGACGGCAGCGACCTCCGCGGCTCGCCGTACCTCGGGCGTCCAGGTGGCTGGATCGATGCTCCAGCGGCGGACCTCCGCCGTGATCGGGAAGGGGCGGTCGATCGCGAGACCGCCCGGCGTCATCCGAGGCTGGAGCCCGGAGCCGAGCAGTGCCGCCGCCACTGCCGGGCGGCCGTCCGAGCAGGCGAGGAGGTGGGCGCCAGCGGCGGCCGTGAGCTCGCCGCCGAGGAGCTCGGTCGCCATGGCGAGGATCTCGTCGGGCGCCGCCGGCGGCATCTTCCGCTGCACCCATCCGAAGGTGTCGGTCCGGTCGCGCAGCGGCGGGGGAAGGGCCGACGGAGCTTCCGTGACCAGCACCAGCGGCACGCCGGCGCGGCTGAGGTGGCTCACCAGCACCCCGGAGCCGGTATCGAGCAGGTGGGCGTCGTCCACCACCACGATCGAGGCCGTCTCCGAGGCCAGATAGGGAGGCAGCCGGGTATAGGCGCTCAACGCCGGGTCGTCGCCGGGGCGCACGCCGGCCTCCAGCAGCAGCGGTGCGAAGGGGGCGAGCGGCACCGCCGTGCCATCGCTCCCACTCACCTCGGCGACTCGACGTCCCTCGGAGCGCAGACCGTCGGCGATGCCCCGGGCCAGCCGGCTGCGTCCGGCCCCGCGCGGGCCGTGCAGCACCACCGAGTGACCCTCGCGCATCCGGTCGAGTACGTCGGCGATGAGACTGTGCTGGCTCACGCGGCGATTCTGGAGGCAACCTGGCGTGGTCGGCACGGACGGACGAGCAGATGAGTAGGTCCTACTCATCCCGGACCCGGCGCCGGCCCACGATGCTCAGCGCATGGATCCTCGCCGCCGTTCCCGTGGGTTGCTGGCCACCACCGCACTGCTCGTCGTCGGTGCCCTCTCGGCCTGTGGCGACGACTCTCCTGGAGTCTCCGATGCCGGGGGCGGACATGCGAGTGCGCCCCCGGCCGACGCCCGGGCAGGTGAGTCGCGGGCCGATGGAGCCGGTGTCGCGAACAAGCTCGAGGGGCTCGGCAGCGTCCTGGAGATCTCGCTCCCGGAGGCCGGGTCGTATGAGCTCGAGGGAGACACGTTGCTCATCCGGTTCAGCTCGGGAAGCAAGGACGACGTGACGGCGCACTGCTTGATCGCTCGAAGCGCGGCGCAGGGCCTCGGGCTCCCCGAGGACCACCGGCTGGTGATGGGCTACCCCGACGGCGAGAGGGAGTGCGCGTCCTGACGGCGGCGGGCCGTGGGCCCGTCGTGACGGTGGATGCCGACTCCGATGAGGTGCCGGCGATCGTGCGCCCTGCCTCGTCGGGAGATCGCTGTCGTGAGGCGCGTCGCCCGGCGCCTTCAGGGGCCGAGAAGCGCACGTACCTCTGCTCGGCTGGAGACGCCGAGTTTCCGGTAGACCTTGGCCAGATGGTTGTCCACGGTCCGCACGGAGACCACCAGCCGGGTCGCTATCTCGGGGCTGCTCAACCGCTGGCGCACCAGGTCGACGATCTCCTGCTCGCGGGCGGTCAGAGGGACCGCCTCATCGGGCTCAGTCCACCTGCTGGGCGCGTCACCGGCCTGCTGGAGGGATCGCCGCAGCCGGCGGTGGGCCAGCAGCTCTGCTTCGTCGCCGCGGGTCGCGGGCCAGCGCTCCGCCTGGTGGAGTGCGTCGATCGCCGCCGCGTTCATCCCGGCGGTGGCGAGGCGCCGCGCGGCGTCCCTGACCAGCGCGGGACGCCGCTCGGTCAACGCGAGCGCAACATCCCGGAGGGCGGCGTAGAGCCCCAGGTCCGGGCCCACCCGGTCCTGGATCTCCTGTAGCAACGGCACCGCGTCACTCGCCCGACCGACGCGGACGCACACCGCCAATGAGATGGCGGCCACCAGGTCGTGCCCGGCCTCGCTCGCGCCTCGGCAGGCGCCGACGGCCAGCCTGGAGGCGGTCTCGGCGTCACCGGCGTGGACCGCGAGGTAGGCCCGGGCCTCCAACACCTGAAGCGCCGTCTTCGGGTCGCCGAGCTGGGCCGGCAGCAGGTCGTCCAGCAGCGACCGGGCGGCCTCGGCCTCACCGCGCTGTGCCTCCACGTTGGCGCGCAGGGCGAGTGCGAATCCGAGGAATCCCAACGGATCGCGCCAGCGGAGCTGTTCGGCGGCGAGCTCCGCCAGGTCCAACGCCTCCGTCAGGCGGCCGTTGTACATCCGGTGGATGCCGAGGGTGAGGGACCACATACCGGCTGCGTCGGGCGTGCTGACCACCCGCTGCTCCTCGCAGACCGCGGCGGCTGCATCGCCCTGGCCGAGGGAGAGCAGCATGAAGTACCGCTGCAGGTGCACCATCGCAGAGGCGGACGGATCGAGGATGCCTTGCTCTCGCTCGATGCGAGCGAGTACGTCGGCAGCCTCGCCCGTCACCCGGCCGCTCATCGAGTCCAGCATGACCGCGGAGATCGCGCCCCGCAGCGCGACCTCGGGGGAGATGTCGGCGGCGGTCGCGGTGTCGTTCGTGCCGCCGTCCTCCTGATCCGGAGGCGAGCCGTGGCTGGCGATCTGGCCGGTGAGGATGCGCCAGGTCCTGATCTCTGGCCCGAGGAGTGCCCGGTCCCGGGCGGTGAGCTCACCCGATGCCGCCTCGGCCAGGGCGAGTGCACCCGGCACATCGAATCGGCGGTAGGCCAGGTGGGTGCCGCAGCGCGACACGAGGAGCGCCCGTTCGGCCGAGGTCGTCGCGGCGGCGCGCGCGGCGTCGAATGCGGTGTCGGCGTCGTCGAGGCGGCCCAATGCGGAGAGGGCACTCGCGTCGTCGATCAGTACGCCGAACGGCGGCGGACTCGCGCCGAGGTCACGACGCAGCCGCCCACTCAGGTCGTGGGCGATCGCGTGCTCGCCGATCGCGAAGGCCCGGCGCACCGCCCACTCGAGGTCGGGAATCGCGGGGCCGGCGGCCGAGTCGCAGCGCAGTCGTACCGCCGTGAAGCGCAGGTCGTCGTCGGCGCTGGCCCCCAGCCGGTCGGCCACGACGCAGGTGAATCGTTCGCGCTCCTGCGCGGAGAGGCCCTCTCTGACCACCTCTCCGACCGAGGGGTGGGACGGGCTCAGGACGTTCCCCGGCCGCAGGTCCACCAGCCCCCGGGCGACCAGCTCGTCCACGTGCCTGTCTTCCTCGGGCCGGATCAGCGCCGAGCGTGGAGCCGAGGCTCCGAAGGTGACCAGGCGCAGCACGGCCAAGGACTCCGGGTCGAGCCCGACCAGGCGGTCGCCGATCGAGGAGTGCACGCCGCGGGGCAGGTCGACGGCGCCGATCTCGACGCCGGGATCCACGTGGCGGATCAGTCCACGACGCTCGGCGAGCGTCACGACCTCCCGTAGGTAGAGCGGATTGCCCCCTGTCTGCTCATGGAGCCGACTGACGTCGTCGGGGCGTGCCGTCGTGTCGAAGTGACGGCGCAGGAGATCGTCGGTCTGGGCGCGGGTGAGTCCGCCGACCTCGAGGGTGTGCACGGCGTTCTCGACGGCGAGGCGAGCGAGTGGGCCGCTCAGCTCGTGTTCGGTGCGTGCCGTCATGATCGTGGGTACCGCGAACGCCCGGACCAGCTGATAGGCCACGGCAGCCGAGGTGTCGTCGAGGAGGGGCGCGTCATCGATGACCAGGATGACGGCGCGAGCTCGGGCGCCGAGGGCCGCGATGAGGTCGCGCGCGGTCAGGCCGGCGGGTGCGTGCCGCCGTACGCCGAGCATCGGCAGGGCCGGCAGGAAGGGGGCGAGCGGGGCATCTCGCAGCTCGGCGAGTCCCACGATCGCCACCGTGGCCACCTCGGGGTCGGCGCACTGCTCGGCGACGCGCCGGGCGATGGTGGTCTTGCCGACTCCGGACGCTCCGCGCAGCAGAACGGCTCGAGGCGGGCGAGCGAGAAGCGCGTCGCCCGCCGCGGTCTCGATGGCGGGTCGCGCCAGGATCGGCCACGTCATGCGCGCCAGGGTAGTGACGGCGCTGCCTGACCGGGGCCACTTCTCGCCGGCTCGACCGGCGGCGCTGCTCAGCGACCGGACCGGCTGGCGCCGTCGAGGAGCAGGTCGAGCAGTGCCAGCAGGCGCGGCCCCAGGTCGAAGGGCGGCGGCCCGTCGCCGATCCAGGCCCGGAGTACGGCGAAGTAGCCGGTCGCGAGGGTCAGGCCCATCAGCTGCTGGTCGATGTCGTCGCGCAGGTCCTCCGGGTGGCGCCGGATGACCGCGAGGAACTCGTGGCTGAGCGGGTGGTCGTCGAGCAGGTCGAGCTCGCGCAGCGCCGCGCCGATGATCGCCGTCGTCGCGACCCGGGAGGTGTCGCTGATCGCGGCCAGTTCCCGGGTGATCGCGGCCAACTCCTCGCGGAGCGTGCCCGAGCCGTCGCGGGGCGTGCCGTGGAAGGCGCGCGCCCGGCGCCGGGCCGACCACTCGTCGAGGAAGGCGGTCTTGCGCTCGAAGTAGTTGAAGACGGAGGTGCGCGCGACGTCGGCGCGCACGGCGATGTCGTCCATCGTCGTCGCGTCGTAGCCCTGCTCGACGAACAGCTCGATCGCGGCGTCGAAGACGCGGTCGCGCCGCTGGCCGACCCGGCGGGCGCGGGCGGTGACGGGCTCGGATCCCATCGGATGCCTTTCGTGACAGGTGCGGCTCCCGCTGCGTACACTGCCAGAGGTTGAACTCGGGTACAACTTTGTATGCTGATGCGAGGAGGAGCCGTCGTGAGCGTGGACCTGCTGTCGCCGCCGTCCTCCGCCCAGTACCTGCGCTGGCTGCTCGCCGCGAAAGACCCGACCCAGGCCCTGCAGCTCGCGGCCGACCACGTCGCCGCCGTCCTCGACTGCCCGGTGTCCTGGGCCGGGCTGGTCGAGGGGGAGTACCTCGTGATGGGGGCGCACCACGGGGTCGCGTCCACCGAGATGGCGGCCGCCTGGCGGCTCAAGATCGGCGAGGGCATCGGCGGTCGGGTCGCGCTCGAGCGCCGGCCCCAGATGAGCCGCGACTACCGTCATGACTCGCGACGGGTGCCGTTGCTCAAGCGCCTCATCGACAACGAGGGCATCCAGGCCACCCTGATCGTCCCGCTCCTGGTGGCCGACTCCCTGCTCGGCGTCCTCTACGCCGCCCACCGGAATCCCTACCCGTGGACCGACGCCGAGGTCGAGATGCTGGAGGAGATCGCCCACGACCTCGGCGTGCGGCTCCACCAGCTCGATGTCGACGGCCGTCGCGGACAGCTCGCCGAGGCCGCCGAGCGGCGGGCCGAGCGGGCGACCCGGGAGCAGCGCGCCTGCGCCGACCTGGCCAACGGCTTCGCGACCCACACCGACCCGGTCGGCTCGCTGGATCTGCTGGCCCGCGAGATCGGCGGCCGGGTCGAGCTGCGCCAGGCCGACGGGACCCTGGTCCGCGCGGCCGGCGAGCTGCGCCAGGGCAATGCGCGGGTGATCCGGCGCACCGAGCTCGTCGACTGCGGCGGCCTCACGGTCGTGGTCATCGACACCCGCGACCCCGACGAGCAGCGCCAGGCCTTCGTCGACCTGTGCATCAGCCTGTTCCGGCTGCAGGTCCTGCGAGTGGGGGAGCGGGAGCGGACGGCGGAGCGGCTGAACGGTGAGCTCTTCGACGGCCTCCTCAGCGGCCGGATCGGCGACCCCGAGGAGCTCCGGGCCCGGGTCTCGATGATGGGCATCGATCTGGGCCCCGGCGCGCAGGTCCTCGTCGCCGGCGGGCGCGACCACGAGCCCGTGGGCCGCGCGGAGCTCGACTCGCTGCTGCGGGCGGTCTTCCCGGGGGTGGTCACCTTGGAGCGCGCCGGGCGCGCGGTCGCCGTCCTGCCACCCACCGGCCGCCCGGCGGCGCGGGTGCGGGCGCAGCTCACCGACGTGCTGAGCCGCTCGCGTCGCGGCTGGACCGTCGGGCTCGGACGCAGCTGCGCCGACCTCCGCGACTTCTCGACGTCGTACGACGAGGCGCGGGCCGCCTGCGAGCTGGCCGTCCGCGGCGCGGCGGGCGGCTCCGTGGTCACCGCCCACGAGCTGGGGATCCTCGGCATGGCCAGCCTGCCCGCCACCCATCTGGAGACCACGGTGCGCGACGTGCTGGGGCCGTTGCTCGACCTCGACCAGCGCCGCGGGACCGACTTCGTGCCGACCCTGCGGACCTACCTCGCCCACGACCGACACCTGCCGGACACCGCCGCGGCGCTGCACGTGCACTACAACACGGTGCGCAACCGGATCGCGCGGATCGAGGACGTGCTCGGGGTCGACATGCGCGACGTCGACCACCGCTTCCGGCTCGAGACGGCCTTGCGGATGCACGCCCTGAGCACCGCGCTCGCCGGCGCCTGAGCCCCGCGCGGCGGCTGGCACGGCGTGACACCCGAGCCGCCGGACTCTGTCAGGCGACGCTCTAGGTGACGGCCGTCACGGCCGTGAAGGTGATCCCACCCGATGGAAGGAAGGGTCACCTTGAGGCTCATCACATTCACCACGACGGACGGGGCGACGCACGTCGGCGCCCTCGCCGGCGACACCGCGATCAGCCTGACCCGGGCGTCGGAGGGCGATCCGCGGTTCGCGTCGATGCTCGACCTGATCCGGGCCGGCGCTGCGGGCGTCGAGGACGCGCGCGAGCTCTGCGACTCGCACCCGGCGCACGCGGTCCACGCGCTCGACGACGTGACGCTGCGGGCCCCGCTCCCGAACCCGCCGCGCCTGCGCGACTGCTCGCTGTTCATCGCCCACCTCCAGCCGGCCTTCCGGGGGATGGCCCGCTCGATCGCGGCCGAGGCCGCTGACCCCGAGGCGGAGTACGAGCGGCTGGTGGCGACCGGCAAGTTCGACACCCCGGAGGTGTTCTCCCGCGAGGTCATCTACTACAACGCCGACCACACGGCCGTGAGCGGGCCGGGCGACCTGATCGTCGCCCCCGCCGAGACCCGGCAGCTGGACTACGAGCTGGAGTTCGCCGCCGTGCTGGGCCGCACCGCCCGCGACGTCGCGGAGGCGGACGCCGCCGGCGTGGTCTTCGGCTACACGATCTTCAACGACTGGAGCTGCCGCGACCTGCAGAGCGTCGTCATGGAGTCGCAGCTCGGGCCGTCCCGCGGCAAGGACTTCGACGGCTCCAACACGCTCGGCCCCTGCATCGTCACGCCGGACGAGCTCGGCTCGCCGTACGACCTCGAGATGACGGCGCGCGTCAACGGCGAGGTCTGGTCGCACGGCTCGACCTCGACGATGCACCACTCCTTCGAGAAGGCCATCGCGCACTTCTCCCGCAACCGCACGGTCCACGCCGGTGACGTGCTCGGCACCGGCACCGTGATGTCGGGCAGCCCGGTCGAGATCGGCAAGCGCCTCAAGGACGGCGACGAGGTCGAGCTCGAGGTCCAGGGCATCGGCGTCCTCCGCAACCGCGTCCAGCTCCCCTACTGACCCCTCCCGAAAGGCATGCCGACATGACCACGATCGTCGATCTCTCCCGCACCCTCGATCCCGCCTACCGCGACATGGTGCCGCCGGCCTACGAGCCGCTGGCCGCCGTGCTCGCCCCCAAGATCCACTACCTCGCCCCGGGGGGCGAGGGACTCCAGCGCACCATGGACATCTTCGGCTGCCCGGCCGAGCACCTCCCCAACGGCGAGGGCTGGGGCGAGGACTGGCTGACCGAGATGAACACCCATTGCGGCACCCACGTCGACGCGCCGCTGCACAGCGGCAGCCTGATCGAGGGCAAGCCCGCCCGCACGATCAGCGACATCGACCTGTCCGAGCTGTACCGGCCGGGCATGGTGCTCGACGTACGCCCCTGGGCCGCGCCCGGCGAGGCGATCACCATCGAGGCGCTGGAGGGGGCGATCGCGGCCACCGGCCGCGAGGTGCAGCAGGGCGACGCCCTCCTGCTCCGCACCGGGCAGGAGCGCTACACGCCGGCCGACCCGGAGTTCTTCAACTACCCGGGCATGAACGGCGACGGCACCCGCTATCTCACCGGTCTGGGAGCCACCATCCTCGGCACCGACGCCATGGCCTGGGACCGCCCGTTCCCCGTGATGAAGGCGGCCTACGAGGCGACCGGCGACCCCAAGGAGCTGTGGGACGGCCACTTCGCCATCGCCGACAAGGAGGCCTTCATCATCCAGCAGCTCGACAACCTGCAGGCGCTGCCGCTGACCGGCTTCCACGTCGGCTTCTTCCCGATCAAGCTCCCGAAGACCAGCGCGTCGCCGTGCCGGGTCGTCGGCTTCCTCGACAACTGACTGGAGACCACGATGTTCCACGCCCCGAGGCCCGCCGTGCGCGGGCTCGCCCTCAGCGCCGCCGCGGCACTGATGCTCACCGCCTGCGGCGGCGTCGTGAAGGACGAGAAGTCGGCCGACGACCGGGTCGCCGACATCCCCGACGCCGAGCTGGTCGCGCCGATCGCCGGGATGGAGTGCACGGAGGGCGCGCCGCCCGCCGGCGACCCCATCGTCGTCGGTGGCTCGCTCAGCCTCACCGGGCCGCTCGCGCCGACCGGCACCCTGCATGACGAGGTGGCCGACCTGGTGGTCGACTGGGTCAACGACTGCGGCGGGATCGACGGCCGCCCGCTGGAGTGGAAGGTGATCGACGACCAGTCGACGCCGGCCACCGTGACCTCCAACTACGAGCGCCTGATCGGCGACAAGGTCGACTTCGTGATGGGCCCGTACGGCGGCGCGGCGACACTCGCCGGCGCCGGCCCGGTCACCCGCGCCGGATATGCCTATCCGACCGCCACGAACGGCGCGCCCGACAAGCTCATCGGCGAGAACCACTTCCCGGCCTGGCAGATGGGCGGCGTCGACGACCCGGCGCAGATGTTCGACGCGCAGGCGCAGACCCTCCTCGACGCGCTGGAGTCCAGCGGCAACCCGCCGCAGTCGGCGTTCTTCGCGACCGCGAAGTTCCCGACCACGCTGAGCTATCGCGGCTCGGTGGTCGCGGCGCTCGAGGACGCGGGCACGACGATCGAGGGCGACGTGGAGTACGACCTCGGCACCACCGACTTCAGCTCGATCGCGATCCGGATCCAGAACGCCGATCCCGACCTGGTCTACCTGGGCGGCATCGGCGCCGACGTCACGAACCTCTACCAGGCGTTCGACGCCATCGGCTACGAGCCGCGGTCGATCTACGTCTCGCTGCCGGCGCCGGCCGCCGTCGCCGCACTCGGGGACAAGGCCGACGGCATGATGATCTCCTCGATCTACGAGGACAACCCGCCGCTCGGGGACACCCCGATCGCCCGGTACTTCACCAAGGCCTACAGCGAGGTCGCCCAGAAGGACGACCTGTTCCCCTTCGTCGAGACCCAGGCGGCGGCCAGCCTCGCGGCCTGGCAGATCCTGCTCACCGGCATGACCGAGGGCGGCATCGACAACGCGGCCGTCATCGCCTGGCTGAACGCCCACGAGGTCGAGACCGTCGTCGGGACGCTCAACTTCGACGGCTTCAACAACTACGGCATCGACATCAACCGGGTGGCCCAGGTGCAGGACGGCAGGCGCGTCCTGGTCTGGCCCGAGGACGTCGCCGGCGCCGAGCTCGACTACAACCCCTGATCCCTCCGCGCCGTCGTGGTGGGCCCCGTCCGGGGCCCACCACCGGACCGACCACCGGACCGACCACCGGATCGACTGGGAGACCTCCATGTCCGTTTCCTCGCTCGCGCTCGCCCAGACCCTCCTCAACGGAGCGCTGCTCGGCTGCCTGTTCGGCAGCATCGCGCTGGGCCTCAGCGTCAAGTGGGGCCACCTCGGGGTGGCCGACTTCTTCCACCTCTCGCTCACCCTGCTCGGCGCCTACCTGACCTACAGCCTGGTGACCGAGCTGCTGTGGGACCCCTTCCTCACCCTCGCGGTCACCGTGCCGGCGTTCTTCGCGGTGGGGGTGGGCGTGCAGTGGCTCTTCCACCTCATCGACGCCCAGCCGTTCACGACCCTGCTCATCACCTTCGCGCTGTTCATCGTCACCGAGAGCGTGGTCTCGATGATCTGGAGCCCTGACCTGCTGAACCTCCGCCCGCTCCTCTCGGACGGCTTCACCACGAGCATCCGGCTCCCCGAGCCACTCCCGCAGCTGGCCGTCCAGCCCATCGACCTGGTCGCGCTCGTCTGCGCGGCGCTCATGGTCGGCCTGGCGGCGTACGCGCTGCGGAGCACCCGCGCCGGGCGGGCCGTCCAGGCGATGCGCCAGGACGCCGCGATCGCCGAGACCCTCGGTGTGCGCGTGCTCCCGCTGACCCTCGCCGTCTCGGGTCTGGCCGCGGCCACCGCGGCCGTCGCGGGGATGGTGGTCAGCCTGCGGATGCCGTTGACGCCGACCCTGCCGCTGCAGTGGATCGGCATCGTCGTGGTCGCCACCATGCTCGGCGGCCTCGGCCGCCCGCTCGGCGCACTCGTCGCCGCGGTCGTGCTGATGATGATCCAGAACGCCTGGTCGCTCTGGTTCCCGCCCCAATGGGCGCCCGCCGTCACCTTCGGTGTGCTCTTCCTCTTCCTCGCCCTCCAGCCGCTCACCCGCGTCGCGCGGGAGCGCATCACCTCCGGGAGGACCGCATGAACGACCTGCGCGACCTCGCCCTGTGGCGTCAGTTCGCCGCGGTGGCCGGCTGTGCCGTCGTCGCCGCCGTCGTCGTCCCCGCCGTCGGATCCAACTTCGTCATCGCGTTCGGGTTCCAGTTCGTCACCTGGATCGTGCTCGCCCTCAGCTGGGGCCTGTTCTCGGGCAACACCGGCTACGCGAGCTTCGGTCACGGTGTCTTCTTCGGCATCGGGACGTACGCCGCCGCGGCCGTCTTCCGACACACCGACGCGCCCTTCGTCGTGGCGCTCGTCGTGGCCGGCCTGGCGGCCGGGGCACTGGCTCTCGTGGTCGGCCTGGCCGTCTTCGCATCGTCCCGGTTCTCCGGCGACCTCTTCGGCCTGATCACCCTGGCCATGGCGTTCATCGTGGTGACGGTGGTGTCCAACGTGTCCTTCCTCGACGGCGGCACGGGAGTCTTCGTCCGTGAGCACGTGATCGGGTCGTGGGCCGGCTCGTCGACCGCTCACCTGCTGGTGATCGCTCTCGGGCTCGCCGTCCTCACCGCGGGCATCGCCATCGCCACCTCGAGCACCCGCTGGGGGGCCGCGCTGCGGTCGATCCGCGACGACGAGCAGGTCGCCGAGTCGCTCGGCGTACCGACCTACCGCTACAAGGTGCTCACCTTCGTCGTCAGCGCGATGCTCGCGGGACTGGCCGGCGCGCCGCAGGCGATCTATCTGGGGTACGTCGAGGTCGGGGCGGTGTTCAGCCTGAACATCCCGCTGCTGGTCATCATGATGACCATCCTCGGCGGCATCACCCGCTGGTGGGGGCCACTCATCGGCGCGGCCTCCGTCGTGATCCTGCGCGAGGCCCTGCTCGACCTCGGCTCCCCGGAGCTCTCGCAGATCATCCTGGGCGGCGCGCTCGTCGTCGTCATCGCCCTGCTGCCGCACGGCGTGTCCGGCGCGATCCCGCGCCGGCGCGGCGCCCGGCGGCGGACACCGGCCCTGGAAGGAGGGACACGATGAGCCTGCTGCGTTGTCGTGGCATCACCAAGCGCTTCGGCGGGGTGAAGGCCCTCAGCGAGGTCGACCTCGAGGTCGCCGCCGGCGAGATCGTCGGCCTGGTCGGGCCGAACGGCTCGGGCAAGACGACCCTGCTGAGCACGATCGCCGGCTCCCTGCCGGTGACGGCCGGCACCATCGAGTTCGACGGACGCGACGTCACCCGCGCGAGTGCGCACCGCCGGGCGCACGCCGGCATCGCCCGGACCTTCCAGGTCCCGCGTCCCCTCGGCTCGTTCACGGTCGAGGAGAACGTCGCCACCGCGTCGATGTTCGGGCGCCATGCCACCGGCCGGTCCGCGGCCCTCGACCGGGCCCGGGACGTCCTTGACGCGGTCGGCCTGGCGGCCCATGCCGGTCAGCCGGTCGACGCCCTCACCCTGCACGAGCGCAAGTTCCTCGAGATCGCCCGCGCGGTCGCGCTCGACCCGTCCCTCATCCTCCTGGACGAGGTGCTCGGCGGGCTCAACCCCAGCGAGGCCGCGCTCGGGATGGAGCTGATCGCGAGCCTGCGCGAGCGCGGCATGGCGGTGATCTACATCGAGCACAACGTGCGTGCCGTCTCCACCCTCGCCGACCGGATGTACGTGCTCAACCAGGGACAGAACCTGGCGGACGGCGCGCCGGCCGACGTGCTCGACGACCCTCGTGTGATCGAGGCCTACCTGGGAGGACCGGTCGATGCTTGAGGTACGGGACCTGGTCGTCAACTACGGCGAGGCGGCGGCCCTGCGCGGCGTGAGCCTGCGGGTGGCGGCGGGGACGACGGCGTCACTGATCGGCTCGAACGGCGCCGGCAAGAGCACTCTCGTCAAGGCGCTGTTGGGCATGCAGCCGGTCGCGTCCGGGCAGATCCTGCTCGACGGCGAGGACATCACCCGGCGCTCGGCGGCGGACCGTCCCGCGCTCGGGATGGCGATCGTCCCCGAGGGCCGGCGGCTGTTCAAGGAGATGACGGTCCGCGACAACCTCCGGCTCGGGCTGCACCATCCGGCCGCGCGCGGGCGGTCGGACAACGGCATCGACCTCGCGCTCGACCTGTTCCCGATCCTGCGCAAGCGCTCCCGCCAGCTGTGCGGGACGATGTCGGGCGGCGAGCAGCAGATGGTCGCCCTCGGGCGTGCCCTGGTCTCGCGTCCCCGGCTGCTCGTCCTGGACGAGCCGTCACTCGGCCTCGCGCCGATCGTCGTGGCGCAGGTCTTCGACGTCATCGAGACCATCGCGGCCCAGGACGTGACGGTGCTGTTGGCCGAGCAGAACATGCATCGCGCCCTCGGGCTCTCCGAGCACGGCTACGTCCTCGCCGACGGACGGATCGTGCTCGAGGGGACCGGCGAGGAGCTGCTCCGCTCGGACCGGGTCCGCTCGGCGTACCTGGGGGAGCAGTGACCGGTACGCCGCCCAGCCCGGCGCTGCTCGGCCGCGCACCGTGGACGACGGCCGGCGCCCTGTCCCGCGACCAGCGGGACTTCGCCGCCCGGGTCCGGGACGACTGGGCCGACGCGGGACTCGGCATCGATCCCGTCGACGCCGAGGGGCGGCTGAGCGGGCCCTTCGACCTGATGGCGGCGAGCCCGCGGGTCGGGGAGGCGGTCCTCGCCCTCGCCGCGCGGTTCCGGGAGGGCGAGCTCAGCGACGTCGAGCGCGAGCTGGTCATCCTGGTCGTCGCCGCCCTCGACGACTGCGCCTACATGTGGGCCGGACACGAGCCGCTCGCCCGGCAGGCCGGCGCGCCTGCGGACGTCATCGCCGCGATCCACGACGGGAGCCCGTGCGCGTCGGGCGCGCACCTGGTGGTGCGCACCGTCGCCCACGACCTCTGCGCCCACGGCGACCTCGCGCCGCACGCGTTCGACGACGCCCTCACCCAGCTCGGCTGGCCGCGGCTGCAGGAGGTCGTCTGGCTCGTCGGCCTCTACCGCGCCCTCGCCACCGCGATGCGGGTCGCCCAGGTCGGGCCCGACCCGGCGCTCTCGGAAGGATGATGCAGATGCCCACCGATCCCGTGCTGCGGGACTACCTGCTGCCCGCGCTCGCCCGGTACGGCGAGCGCCGGGCCGTCGTCGCGGGCGGGCGCGCCTGGAGCTATCGCGAGCTCGACGACCGGGTGCGCCGGCTGGCGGGACGCCTGCGAGCGTGGGGCGTCGGGCCCGGCTCCCCGGTGGCGCTCGCCCTGCCCAATGCTGTCGAGTACGTCATCGCGGACCTCGCGCTCGCGCTGCTCGGCGCGGCCAAGGTGCCGATGAACATGATGCTGTCCGACGAGGAGCAGGCCCATATCCTGGCCGACTCCGGTGCCGTGCTGTGCGTCGTGGACCACCGCCGGGCCGACGCCCTCCTCGCCGTCGTCCGCGACGGCGGGGGCCGCGCGCCGCGGCTGCTGGTCGTCGGGGGCGCCGCGGACGGCTGGGCGGACGCGCTCGACCATCCGCCGCTCACCGACCTGCCCGACGTCCCCGCTCCGGCGCGGGCACTGCTGATGTACACCGGCGGCACCACCGGCCGCCCCAAGGGCGTGGTGCACACCCAGCGCGGGATCGCGATGAACCTGCTCTCCCACCTCGTGGAGATGGAGCTGGCCGCCGACGACGTGCTGCTGCTGACCTCGCCGCTGCCCCACAGCGCGGGCTTCCTGCTCCAGGCGGCGCTCGCCAAGGGGGCGACGGTGCTCCTTGAGGAGGGGTTCGACGTCGGCGCGGTCGTCGACCGGATCGAGCGCGACCGGGTCACCTATCTCTTCCTCGTCCCCACGATGATCTACCGGCTGCTCGACGCGGTGGTCGAACGTGGTGACGTCGACACCTCCTCGCTGCGCACCATCCTGTACGGCGCCGCGCCGATCACCTCCGACCGGCTGGAGCAGGGCCTGCGGCTGTTCGGCCCGGTGTTCATGCAGCTCTACGCCCAGTCGGAGGCGCCGAACTTCCTGACCCGGCTGCGCCGCGACGACCACCGGCTGGACCCGGCCGGCGCCTCCCGACTCACCAGCTGCGGCCAGGCGGTCGTGATGGCCGAGGTCCGGGTCGTGGGCGAGGACGGCTCTCCCTGCGGGCCCGGCGAGGTCGGCGAGGTGACCGCCCGCTCGCCGTACACGATGGAGGGCTACCTGGCCCGTCCTGACGAGACCGCCGCGGCGCTGCGGGACGGCTGGCTGCACACCGGCGACCTCGGCTACCTGACCGACGACGGATACCTCCATCTCGTGGACCGCAAGAAGGACATGATCATCACCGGCGGTCTCAACGTGTACTCCAGCGAGGTCGAGCAGGTGCTCGCGCGGATCCCCGGCGTGCGCGAGGTCGCGGTGGCCGGCGTCCCGCACCCCGACTGGGGGGAGGCCGTCGTCGCCTTCGTGGTGCCCGACGACCCGGGGGCCCCCGGCGTCACCGAGGAGACGATCGCGTCCGCGGCCCGCCAGGGGCTGACGACGTACAAGCGGCCGAAGGCGGTCGTGCTGGTGGACACGCTCCCGACGACCGCCGTCGGGAAGATCGACAAGAAGCAGCTGCGAGGAGGCTGGCAAGGATGGTGAGCAGGGACGAGGCGCTGATCCTCGGTTGGGGCCACACGGTGTTCGGCAAGCACGAGGAGGCGACGCTGGAGTCGCTCGTCGTGGAGGCGGGCCGGGCCGCACTGCTCGACGCCGGCATCGAGCCGGGGCAGGTCGACCTGGTCGTGCTCGGCCAGTTCAACTCCGGTCTGCAGGCGCTCGGGTTCCCCTCGTCGCTGCCGCTCCAGATCGACGACGCGCTCTTCGGCGTCCCCGCACTGCGCGTCGAGAACGCCTGCGCGTCAGGATCGGCCGCCGTGCACACCGGCCTGGGCCACCTGCTGTCGGGACGGGCCGAGCACGTGCTGGTCATCGGCGCGGAGAAGATGACCGGCGTCCCGGCGCAGACCGTCGGCGCGGCCCTGCTCGGCGCCGACTACGACGCGGCCGGGACCACGTCGACGACGGGCTTCGCCGGGCTCTTCGCGGACGTGACCCGCGCCTACGAGGAGCGGCACGGCCCGGTCGGCGACACGCTCGGCGCGATCGCCGCCAAGAGCCACCGGCTCGCCGCGGCCAACCCGTTCGCGCACCTGCGCAAGGACCTGGGGGTCGAGTTCTGCTCGACCACCTCGGACCGCAACCCGATGGTCGCGGAGCCGTTGCGACGTACCGACTGCTCGCCGGTGTCCGACGGCGCCGCGGCCCTGGTGCTCGGCCGGCGCCCCACCTCCCGTCGACACGACGCGGTCCGCGTCGCCGGCTGGGCGTTCGCCAACGACCACCTCCCGACTGCTCGTCGGGACCCGCTCGCCTTCGCCGCCACCGAGATCGCCTGGCAGCGGGCGCTCGCGGACGCCGGGATGACCCGCTCCGACCTGGACCTGGTCGAGCTGCACGACTGCTTCACGATCGCGGAGCTCCAGCTCTACGAGGTGCTCGGCCTCGCGCCCCGCGGCGAGGGGCGCCGCGTCCTCGACGACGGCACGGTGCTCCCCGGCGGCGCGCTCCCGGTGAACCCGTCGGGCGGCCTGAAGTCCAAGGGCCACCCGGTCGGCGCGACCGGGGTGTCCCAGCACGTGTCCGTCGCGATGCAGCTGACCGGCACCTTCCCGGGCGTCCAGGTGGAGGGCGCCCGGGTCGGTGCGGTGCACAACATGGGCGGCCTCGCGGTGGCCAACCACGTGTCGGTGCTCGCCGCGCTGTAGCTGCCCGGGCGGGCTCAGACCAGCTGGTCGAGCGCGATCTCGAACGCGGTCGCCGCCACCGAGGTCGGGTACGCCGAGCGCGCGTGGCACCGCTCCAGCGCCGCGCGGATGGTCCGGGAGACGTCGCCGAAGACGGCCTCGTCGGACACCTCCGGAATGCCCTCCATGAGCAGGGTGAAGGTCCGGGCCATCCCGCAGTTCGCGATGAAGTCCGGGATCACCGCGACGTGCTGGTCGGCGAACTCGTAGGTCGGCCCGTAGAAGATCTCCGGGTCGGCGAAGGGCACGTTGGCGCCGGCGGAGATCAGCTCGAGGCCGCCGGAGACCAGGCGCTTGACGTGCTCGGCGGTCACCAGGCGCGAGGCGGCGCAAGGTAGGAAGATCTCCGCGCCGAGGTCCCAGATCGCGTCGTCCAGCGCGTCGAACGGGACGAGATCGTCGGCGCGCAGCGCGTTGCCCTCCTTGGCGAGGAAGAGCGCGCGGACCTCGTCGGCGGTGAGACCCTCGGCGTTCATCAGGCCGCCGTCGCGGTCGATGATGCCGACGATGCGGGCGCCCGCCTGGGCGAGGTAGTAGGCAGCGGCCGACCCGACGTTGCCCCAGCCCTGGACGATCACCCGCTTGCCGGCGAGCTGCTGGCCGCGGTCGCTGCCGTACGTCGCGTAGTAGTGGACGACCGACTCCGCCACGCCCCAGCCGGTCACCAGGTCGGCGACGGTGTACTTCCGGTCCCGGTCGGGCGTGTAGCGCGGATCCTCGACGACCTTGGAGACGCCGAGCCGCAGCATGCCCACGCGCTGCACCAGCTCGCGCTCGTCGGCGGCGAAGTGGCCGTTGACGATGCCCTCCTGCGGGTGCCAGAGGCCGTAGCGCTCCGTGAGCGGGATGACGTCGTGCAGCTCGTCGACGTTGAGGTCGCCGCCGGTGCCGTAGTAGGTCTTCAGCAGCGGGGAGACGGCCTTGAACCAGCGGGCCAGGACGCCCTCGCGGCGCGGGTCGGCCGGGTCGAAGTCGATGCCCGACTTGGCCCCGCCGATGGCGGGGCCGGAGACGGTGAACTTCACCTCCATGGTCTTGGCGAGCGCCTCGACCTCGCTGCGGTCCAGGCCGGCGCGCATCCGGGTGCCGCCGCCGGCGGCGCCGCCGCGCAGCGAGTTGATGACCGCCCAGCCCTTCGCCTCGGTCTCGGCGTCGTGCCACTCGAAGACGATCTCGGGGGCCTTGGACTCGAAGCGGCCGAGCAGCTCCAGCATGCCGGCGCCGGTCGTCGTCCCCGCGGTCGTCGTCATCAGAAGTTCCCCCGTCGTTCCTGCTCGCGCTCGATGGCCTCGAACAGCGCCTTGAAGTTGCCCTTGCCGAAGCCCAGCGAGCCGTGCCGCTCGATGAACTCGAAGAAGACGGTCGGCCGGTCGCCGAGCGGCTTGGTGAAGATCTGCAGCAGGTAGCCGTCCTCGTCGCGGTCGACCAGGATGCCGCGCTGCTGCAGCTCCTCGACGGGCACCCGGACCTCGCCGATCCGGGCCCGCAGCTCGGGGTCCTCGTAGTAGGAGTCCGGCGTCGCCAGGAACTCGATGCCCTCGGCGCGCAGCCGGTCGACCGTGTCGAGGATGTCGTTGGTGGCCAGCGCGAGGTGCTGGGCGCCGGGGCCGTCGTAGAACTCGAGGTACTCGTCGATCTGCGACTTCTTCTTCGCGATCGCTGGCTCGTTGAGCGGGAACTTCACCCGGTGGTTGCCGTTGGCGACGACCTTGGACATCAGCGCGGAGTAATCGGTGGCGATGTCGTCGCCGATGAACTCGGCCATGTTCGTGAAGCCCATGACCTTGCGGTAGAACTCCACCCAGTCGTCCATCCTGCCGAGCTCGACGTTGCCGACGATGTGGTCGAGCGCCTGGAACAGCCGCTTCGGGGCGCCCTCGCGCTTCCGGAAGGACGACGTCCGCGCGACGTAGCCGGGCAGGTACGGGCCGTCGTACCGGCTGCGGTCGACGAGGGTGTGCCGGGTGTCGCCGTACGTCGCGATGGCGGCGATCCGGACGGTGCCGTGCTCGTCGGTGAGGTCGTGCGGCTCCTCGACGATCGTGGCGCCGACGGACCGGGCGTGGGCGATGCACTTGTCGACGTCGGGCACCTCCAGTGCGATGTCGACGATGCCGTCGCCGTGCTTGCGGTGGTGGTCGTGCAGCGGGCTGCGCGGGTCGACGCCGCCCTTGAGCACGAACCGCACCGCGCCGCTCTTCAGGACGAAGGCCACGTGGTCGCGGTTGCCGGTCTCCGGTCCCGCGTAGGCCACGAGCTCCATCCCGAAGGCGGAGACGAAGAAGTGGGCGGACTGGGTGGCGTTGCCGACCACCCACACGGCCGCGTCCCAGCCGGTCACCGGGAAGGGATCCTCGTGGTCGTCGTACTCGACGAGGCCGACGAGCTGCTTGAGCGTGTCGAGGTCCAGCTCAGCGAGCCGCTCCTCGCTGGTCAGGGTCTCCTGGAGGGACATGCGAGGAGCACAGCAGAGCGCCGATCGGCCCCACAACCTGTCCAGCAGAAGATAGGCAGAGTGGCCCCGTCTGCTCCATCTGCGGGTCCACAGGTGGGCAGAATGGCTAGATTGGACGCATGCTCGCCCTGGATCGGATCGACCTCGCGCTGCTCGCCGCCCTCACCGAGCACCCCCGTGCCGGCGATCTCGAGCTGTCCCGCCGGACCCAGGTCGCCCGGGCCACGGTGCAGAGCCGGCTGCGGCGGATGACCGAGGCCGGTGTGATCGCCGACTGGGACCCGACCCTCGACGTCGCCGCGGCCGGCTTCGAGGTGCAGGCCTATGTCACCCTCGAGATCTCCCAGGGCGCGCTCGACGAGGTCTCCCGCGACCTCGAGGCGATCCCGCAGGTGCTCGAGGCCTACGTGACGACCGGCTCGTACGACGTCCTGTGCCGGGTCGCGACCCGGTCCCACCCGGAGCTGCAGGCGACGCTGGTGCGCATCGACCAGTCGTCGTCGGTCGTGCGCTCCACGAGTGTGATGGTGCTGTCGGTGCTGATCCCGCCGCGGGTGCTGCCGCTGCTGGCGAGTGCCGATCCGGGGCCGAACCGCCGGGCGCCGGCGTACCGCCGCTGACGTGGCCGGGCCCGGCGCGCCCGAGGTGACAGCGCCCGCGACGCCCTGACCGGGTCCGTCCCGGCCAGCGGCCGGCAGCGTGGCGCACGGCCGCGAAGCGGCACGGGGCCGGCAGCGTGTCGGACGGCGGCGGAGCCGCATCGGGCGTGGCACGTGGTCCGAGCGGGTCGGCCGGCAGCGTGGCGCACGGCCGCGAAGCGGCACGGGGCCGGCAGCGTGTCGGACGGCGGCGGAGCCGCATCGGGCGTGGCACGTGGTCCGAGCGGAGCGAGGACCGGGTGCGAGCTCGATATCCGACACGCTCGGCCCATAAAAAATGGAAGCCGCCGCAGGCGTCTCGGGTCACCTGCGGCGGCGAGAGCAGCATGTCAGATACCGCCGGGCATTGTCATCAGGTTCGCGGAAAAAACTTCGCGACGCTCGGCCCATCAAGAGCGAAACAGGAGCGCGGACCGGTAGTCACTGTTCATCGAGTTGACCAGGGAGGTCAGCCGCTTCTCGGGCACCTTCGTCCGCGACGTGCCGATGGTGACCGCGACGATATTGCCGTAGACGCCGGAGTTCCACTTGCCCTGCACGAACGACGGCAGGATGCTGCCGTCGGGCAGATCGAAGTCCTGGTCCTTCATGGTGCTCTGCGCGGCCTTGGCGTGGCGCTCGGTGTCGAAGACCAGGAACAGGTGGGTGAGCCGGACCTTCCCGCCGAGGGCGTCGAACACCCACTGGGCGGCGTACCGGCAGCGCTGCCGGGTGAGCACGTTGCCCTCCTCGACCGGAGCGCAGCTCGGATGGTCCACCGAGCGCAGCAGCTTCGCATGGTGCTCGACGTCGCCGAGCTTGAAGTCCCAGTCGCCCGGGAAGTCGGCGGTCGCGACGTCGTTGTGGATGTCGTCGTCGGTGTCGTCCGAGGGGGTGTACGGCGTCGACGGGCCCGAGGTCGGGGCGTCGGTCGGAACGCTGGGACTGCCGGGGGATCCGGTGGGGGTGGATCCGGAGGAGGATCCGGAGGAGGAGCCGGAGGCGGTGGTGCTCCGATCGTCGGCCGTGCGATCTCCGTCGTCGTCGCCACCGCCCGCGATCAGGAAGGCCCCGACGCCGACGGCGGCGAGCAGGACGACCGCCAGGACCACCACCCCGACCACGAGGCCGACCCGGCGCCGGCGCGGCGGCGGGCCGAACGGCGGGTACCCGGGCGGACCCCAGCCGGGAGGCGGTCCCTGCGGCGGTCCCGAGGGCGGCGGTCCCGGTGGCGGCGGGGGCGGGGGGCTCATGGCCGCCTCCTACCCGCGCGGGGGCGCCTCAACCGGTACGGATCGCGAGCCCGTCCACCCGCACCGCCCGCCCCGAGGAGGCGACGACGACGCGGACCTTGCCGGTCCGGGTGGCGAAGGCGGGGAGCAGACGCAGCTGCTGGTGGGCCCGAGCGCCCTTGAGCGAGACCCGGCCGATCCGCGTGCGCCCGACGAACACGTCCACCTTGCCGCACCGGCGACAGGTGCTGACCACGACGCCGACCTGGCTGAGTGTCGCCCGGCGCAGGGTGAGTGTCGCGCCGCGGCGCTTCGACAGCACGGCGGTGCCGCCGGCGTACGACGACCCGCGGGTCCGCTTCCATCCGGCCGAGCGGGTCAGGGCACCGTCGTCGACGGTCGTGAGCGCCGCCGGGCCGGCCGGCGGCGGCTGGGGCGAGGGTGGTGGGGTCGGTGGCGTCGGTGGCGTCACCGCCCCGGGAAGCCCGTTGCTGGCGCCGGTCTGCAGGCGGTCCACCCCGTCGTCCGCGGAGAGCCAGCCGGCGAGGAGCCGCCCGTCCGGCGCGACGTGGAGCGACTGCACGACGGTCGCCGGACCGGACAGGTCGAGCGCGCCGCTGAAGGGGATGCTCGACCAGCCGCTCCCCGCCGGGGCGAGCACCCGGCCCCGGTCCGTGCTCGCGTGCGCGTAGCCGACGACCGGCACCCCTGCCGGGGTGAGCACGGCGCGACCGCCGATGCCGAAGACGTCGGCACCGTCCTCGCTCATCGCCGTGACCGGGCCCCAGGATCCACCGGGGGGACGCAGGGCGGAGTGGAGGCCGCGGCTGCCGTCGATCCCGGCGGGCGGGACGCCGACGACCACGAGGGCCCGGCCGCCGACCACGGCGATCGAGCGCACCGCCGCGTCGACGGGCGCGGGCGTGATCAGTCCGGTCGCGCCCGCGACGTCGCCGCCGGCATGCGCCCACGTCTCGGTGCCGGCCGGCACCTCGCGGTGCCAGGCGAGTGCGACGCCGCCGGCCGGGTCGGCGTCGATGCCGGCGAGGGCGAAGGAGCGCGGCTCGAGCTCGGAGCCGGTGGCCAGCTGCGTGGTGATCGCGCCGCGCAGGAAGACGCCCGCCTCCTCCGCGGGCTCGTCGGCCGCCTCGCGATGGACCCAGCCGATCCACTCCTGGCCGGATCCGTCGAACACGACCGCCGGCTGGCCCGAGGGCCCCTCCCGGTCGGGGCAGTCGTCGGGGTCGGGCTCCACGCAGTTGACCGGGATCGCAGGAGTCTCGACGGTGACCTCCTCCGGCGTCGTCCAGGTGGAGCCCGACCCGTGGGTGCGGAAGACCTCCAGGTCGGCGCTGCTCTCGCCGGGACCCCGCTGTGCCTCCCGGGCCTCGAAGGCCACCGTGGCGTCGCCGTCGGGGGCGACGGCGACGGCCTTGCTGCCGCCGAGGCTGATCGAGCCCACGGCGCCGGTGTCCTCGACGGCGACGGTGTGCGGCGCCGCCCACGCCCCGGACGAGGACCGGGAGACGGCACGGTAGGTCCACGACGACGTGCCGGGGTCGTACTGGGTCCAGGCGACGATCGCGGCACCGGCGGCGGTCACGTCCCAGCTGAAGTTCGGGTACGACGTGAAGTACTGCTGATAGTCGCTCACCTGCTCCGGCGGCCCCCACAGCCCGTCGGATGTCCGGGTGCGCGACCAGACCTGGGCCGGCCCGTCGCCGGCAGCGGTGGGGTCGTCGGCGACCGACCAGAGCGCCAGCAGGGAGCCGTCGGCCAGCGGCCACACCCCGCCCGCCGCCACGTCGACCCCGGCCGGGGAGACGGCGACGGGGGTGGTCCAGCCGACGCCGTCCCACGGGTCGACGTCGGCGGCGCGGACCGGCGGGGCGGCCACCGTCGCGGCCATCGTCGCCGCGGCGAGCGCGAGGACCGCGGCGCCGGCCACGCCGGCCCTCACCGCAGGACCTGGACGTACACGTCGTAGTCGCCCGTGGCACCCGGGACGATCGCCGCCGCCGAGCCGAACACCAGCACCGAGCCGTCGGGGGAGAGCCGGTCGTCCCCGCTCGCGCCGGCGCCCGCCCGGGTGATCAGGGTGCTGGTGCCCGTGGCCCGCTCCCACACCACGATGTCGGCCTGGCCGCCGTTGGTGTCGCCGGGCAGCACGTTCTTGGTGCCCATGGACACGAACCGGCCGTCGTCGGACAGGGTGCCGCCGGGGTTGCCGGCCGCGCCGTACGGCCCGACGAGGGCGAAGGACCCGGCCGGCGTGCGGAGATAGGTGTCGCGGACGCCGTTGAGATCGGCCAGCGACAATGCGGCCTCGGTGGTCACCGCGATCTCGTCGCCGGTGCCGCTCAGCGAGGGGCTGTCGGCGTCGATGTCGGGCGTGAGGTTGACGCGGTTCGAGATCGCGCCGTTCGCGGCGATGTCCCAGGCGAAGACGGCCGAGCCGTCGACGTTCCCGGGGTCGAGGTCGGTGTCGCTGCTGGTGAACGCGACCCGGGAGCCGTCGGCGCTGAGGTCGAGGCCGAAGATGTTGGCGTCCGACCAGCCGAGGCCGACCCGATCGAGCGGCCGGGTCGTGTCCGTGCCGCGGTCGCGGAGATAGGCGTGCCGCACGCTGGTGTTCGGCGGCGGGGACAGCGTCACCAGGTCGCTGGCCGTCGAGGTGAAGGCGACCACGCGACCGTCGTCGCTCAGGTCGTAGAGGTAGGAGTCGTTGTTGCCGGGTGCCGAGCCGCCCGTGGCCGTGGAGACCAGGTCGAGGCTGCCGTCCTGGCGGTCCAGCACGAACACGTCGTAGTCGTAGTCGCCCTCGCCCGCCAGGTTGGATGCGGTCGACTGGAACGCGAGAAAGCGCCCGTCGGCCGACAGCACACCGGAGTTGACGTGGCTGTCGGCGCTCGGGACGGCCAGGCTCAGCCCGCCGGTGACGCGGTCGAAGAGGTAGACGTCGTCGTGGCCGTCGGAGTCGGCCGGCAGCAGTGGAGCGCCGGAGGTGAAGGCGACCCAACGACCGTCGGCCGACACCGACGGGTCGAAGGACTCCTCGCCGGGTGCGGTACCCGGGCTGGCCAGCTCGGGCGAGGCGGCGGTCCGCACCGACCGGGATGCCGAGACCACCCCCGCCGCGCCCTGGTGGGCGTCGCCGACGACACGGTACGAGGTGGTACCGGCCGGCCCTCCGGCGTACCCGAACCGCGCCTGGCCGGTGCTGTCGGTGCTGACGGTCCCCACGGTCGTCCAGGCGGCGCCGTCGAGGCGTTCGAGCCGGACGGTCCGACCCGCCCGCGCAGGCGTCACCGTGGCGGTGACCGTGCGGGGCAGGCCGACGACGAAGAGCGCTCCCGTGCTCAGCTGTGCCGCCTGCGGGGCGAGCCGGACCTCGACCCTCTTGCTCGTGAACCTGCCGGCGCGGACCCGGTAGCTGCCGGCCTTGCGTACCCTCGTGTCGAGCTTGTACCTGCCCTTCTTCACCTTGCCGCGGGCCACGGCGACCCAGCGCTTCCCCTTCTTCCGCTCCAGCGTGGCGCGCCCGGTGACGGCACCGACCCGTCCGCTGAACCGGGCCCGCTCCCCGGCCATCGGCTGCGCGGGAGTGACGGCCACGGCCCTGCCGCGGTCCGACGGCCCGGGCTCGGCCCGGGACGGGACCGCGCCGAGGGGCGCGAGGGCCAGGGCGAGGACGAGGAGCAGGCCGGCGAGGAGGCGCGAGCGAGGGATCACCCGGCGATCGTCGGCTGTGCGGGACGCGTGACCGAGAGGTTTCCGGCGGTGTGAGACCAGCGTGAGACTCCGGCCGGCGCGCTCAGGACCCGACCGCGTCGCGCAGGGCCTGGCGCACCGCCTCGGCGTCGCGGCCGACGTCGCCGGCGGGGCCCAGTGCGAGCACGGCGTACGGCGGTCCGGGCTCCACGACCGGCCACGGCAGCGCGATGCAGCCGGCGCCGGCGATCGTCCAGGAGAGCTCCTCGGCCGGCGCGCCCGCCCGCACCGCGCGGACCAGCTCGCGGACCGCCGCGGCGTCCCGGGGTGCGGCCGGGGAGGGGCGGGCCCACGGGGTGACGTCGAGCCGGCGGTCGAGCTCGGGATCGGGGAGCTGGGCCAGCAGTACGATCCCGCCCGCGGTCAGCCACAGGTGCTCGTAGGGCGCCTCCGGGTCGAGGAAGTCGGCCGGCCCGGCCACCGCCACCGGCCGGGCGCCGTCACCGGCCAGCCGGACCACGACGGCGGTCAGGCCGGTGCGCTCGTGCAGCCGCTCGGCGACCCGGCCGGCCCGGCGGCGTACGGCGGCCGGGTCGGTGGCGACCATCGCCACCGCGCGCTCGCCGAGCACGTAGCGGGCACCGGTGCGCAGCACCCAGCCCTCGGCGTGCAGCTGTCCCAGCATCCGCGAGACCCCGGCCTTGTCGACGCCGAGGCGTCGGGCGATCTCGGAGACGCCGAGAGCCTCCCCGCCCAGCATCTCGAGGGCCCGCAGGCCACGGAGGAGGCTGGTGGTCACCTCGACGAGCCTACGCGAACTCGTTGACCTCTCGTCAACAGCCCTCCTACCCTTCGGCCATGGGGATCGTGCAGCTCCGGCCGGGCCGACCGGCCCCACCCACCTTGGCGACGTACGCCGAGGGACTGGATGCGCGGCGCTACGCCTGCCCCGCGGACCTGGCGCACCGCCTCGACCTGCTGCTGGACCCCGGCGGGACGGTCCGGGTGCTGGAGGTGACCGGCCGAGGCGGCGTCGGGAAGAGCGCTGCGCTGCGCGAGGCGGGTCGCCGGGCTGAGCGCTCCGGGCACCGTGTCGTCGCCCTCGACGCGCGCGACGACCGCGCGCTCGGGGTGCTGGGCGGTCTCGACGCGGTCGACGGTGCCGGCGTGGTCCTCCTGATCGACGAGGTGGACGCCCTCGGGCCCGCGCTGGGCGGCGTCGGTGCCGCCGTGGCCCGGCTGCCGGAGGACACCCGTCTCCTCGTCGCGGCCCGGACCCTGCCCGCGCGCTGGCTGCCCGAGCCGGTCGCCGCGCTGGCGGTCCGGGCCCGGATGGGCGGCCTCGGAGCGCGGGACGCCGACGCCCTGCTCCAGCGGTACGACGTCGACGATCCCGCCGTGCGGTCCGCGCTCGCGGCCCGGGCCGGTGGGCTCCCCCTCGCCCTCGTCCTCGGCGCCCGGGCCTGGGCGGTGGCCGGCGAGCGCGACGCCGCGGCGCTGACCCGGGCCGCAGGTGAGGACCTGGCCGCCCATCTCGCCGACGCCGCGCTCGACCGGCTCGATCCGGACCTGCTCGCCGTGGTCGTGCTGGCAGCGGGAGTCGACGGGCCGCTGTTGGCCGACCTCTTCCCCGGTCGGGTCGCCGAGCTGGTCGAGGCGCTGCGCGAGACCAGCGTCGTCGAGCCGGTCGGCAACCGGCTCGTGCTGCACCCCTCACTCGCCGACCAGCTCGCGGAGCGGCTGCGGGCCGAGGAGCCGGACCGCGCGGCCGCCACGGTGCTGCGGGTCGCGGAGCACGAGCATGCGCGCGCGGCCGCCGGGGAGTCGGGCGCGCTGCCGCGGCTGGCGGCGCTGGTCCGCGACCCCGGTCTGCGCGCGGGCCTGGGGCCGACGACCTTGAGCAGCCACTACGCCGACCGCTGGCGCACGACCGACGCGCCCGTCGTACGCCGGGAGCTGGAGGGGCTCCGCCCCGGCCTGTGGCAGGTAGTGGCCCCCTGGCTGGGCGAGGGCGCGCGGGTGGTGCGTCGCTCCGACGGCCGGGCGGTCGCCGTCGTCGTCGCGCTGGCGATGGAGGCCGCGTCCGGACTGCGCGGCCCGCGCTCGCGGCTGGTGGCGCCGGTCCTCGAGCACGCCCGCCGGCAGGGCACCTCCGACCGGGCGGTGCTCAGTGCGGTGCAGCTGACCTTCGGCGACGCCGACGAGCCCGAGGTCGTCTGGGTGCGCAATGCGGCCGGGCTGGCCCAGTGCGGCATCGGCAACCCGCGCAGCGACCACGTCAACCTGGTCGGGGACCTGCCGGAGGAGCGCGCGGTCCTCGAGGCCTATGGCTACGCCGAGGTGCCGGAGCTGCGCCGCGACGTCGACGGCGTGCCCGTCACGAGCTGGGTCGCCGACGTCGGCCCGGGTGGCCTCGCCGGCCTGCTGCACGCGGCCGTGGTCGCCGAGCAGGGCCGCCCGGACGGCCGGCCCGACGACCTGGTCGCGGCGCTCGAGACCTTCGGCGTCGCCGGCGCGCAGGAGCGGGCCTGGCTGCGGGCCCGGGTCGACGCGACGCTCGCGGGCGAGCCGACCCTGCACGACCTCGTGCGACGTCGCTATCTCACGGCCGGTGCCACCCACGAGGCCGTGATGCGGGCGACCTACCTCAGCCGCGCGACGTACTTCCGCCGGTTGCGCCGGGCCCGCGAGCTGCTCGCCGCGGCTCGTTGACATTCGATCGATCAAAAGCGGAACGGGGCCCACGCCTGCGTCCGGCGGAGGTACGCGCCGATGTGCGTCATCGCAAAACGGGTGTCATGGTGACTGTCACGCGGACGACGGTGTCCCCGGATCGGACGATTCGAACCCCGGTAAGAACCGGGTGGGCTGTGGGGTAGCGTCCCCACACCTGGACAAGGACCGAAAGGCTGGCGAAAGCGATGGTTGATGTGGAGCGGGCACTCGACGAGGGGGGTCTCACCAACCCCCACGTTCGTGAGTACGTCGCACACTGGGCCAACATCACGGGAGCAGACCGGATCGAGGTCGTGTCCGCGGCCGACGACGCCCGGCTGGTCCAGGAGTCCCTGGAGGCCGGTGAGCTCCTCCCGGCCGGCGAGGGCCTCTACTACTCGCGCTCCTACTTCAAGGACACCGCTCGCGCCGAGGAGCGCACCATCGTCGCGACCTCCAACGAGGCCGACAAGGGCGTCTACAACAACTGGAAGCCCGCCGCCGAGATGAAGCCGAAGCTCGTCGAGCTGATGACCGGCGCCTCGGCGGGCAAGACGATGTACGTCATTCCCTACCTCATGTCGCCCAAGGGCTCGCCGGTCGAGAACTTCGCCGCCGGCGTCGAGCTCACCGACAACCGCAACGTCGTGCTCCAGATGATCCGCATGGCGCGGGTCGGCGTCGAGTACATCAACGACCTCGGCGACTCCTTCGTCAAGGCCGTGCACGTGACCGGCGACCTGGAGAACCTCGGCCAGGGCACCCCCGACGACAAGCGCTACTTCGTGACCGTCGCCGACGAGCGCACGATCCTGCACTTCGGTTCGTCCTACGGCGGCAACGCGCTGCTCGGCAAGATCGCCCACGGCCTGCGCCAGGGCTCCTACGACGGCTGGAAGAACGGCTTCCTGGTGGAGCAGTTCATGCTGCTCGGCATCACCGACAAGCAGACCGGCAAGAAGTACAACATCTGCGGTGGCTTCCCGTCGGCCTCGGGCAAGACCAACCTCGCGATGACGCTGGCCCCCGACGCCCTCGGCGACCGCTACTACGTCGAGTTCTACGGCGACGACATCGCGTGGATCTGGGTCGGCGACGACGGCAAGCTCTACGGCATGAACCCGGAGAACGGCGTCTTCGGTGTCGCGAAGGACACCAACGAGAAGACCAACCCGACGGCGATCGACTCGATCGTCCCGGGCACCGGGGCCATCTTCACCAACGTCGCCTACAACCCCAAGACCCAGGAGGTCTGGTGGGAGGGCAAGGGCGACAAGCCGACCGATCTCGATGGCTGGGAGGACTGGAAGGGCGAGATCATCGCCGACCGGGCCCCCGAGCACGCCGACGACCCGTGGGCGCACCCGAACAGCCGCTTCACGACCACCCTGGCCAACGTCCCGAACGTCGCGAAGGACTTCGAGGACCCGAAGGGCGTCGAGATCCACGGCATCATCTTCGGTGGTCGCACCCGTGACCGCGAGCCGCTGATCCGCGCGATCACCGACATCGCCGAGGGCGTCTACGACGGCCTCACGCTGGGTGCCGAGGCGACCGCCGCGGCCGACGGTCTCGAGGGCGTGCTGCGCTACGACCCGATGTCGATGCGTCCGTTCATGTCGTACTCCGAGGCCGACTACGCCGCGCACTGGCTCGAGGTCATCGGCCGGGCGACGACGAAGCCGATCTTCGCGCACGTCAACTGGTTCCAGCGCGGCGACGACGGCCGCTTCCTGTGGCCGGGCTACCGCGAGAACCTCCGGCCGCTGAACTGGCTGATGGAGTTCTTGAACGGCGAGGTCGAGGGCGTCCAGACCGCCGTCGGCGTCCTGCCGAAGCGTGAGGAGCTCAACCTCGAGGGACTCGACGAGCAGGCGCTCGCCGATCTCGACACGCTCCTCACGATCGACGTCGCGCGCTGGCGGCAGGAGATGGACTTCCGCGAGAAGCACCTCGCGCAGTTCGACGGCCTGCCCGAGGCGATCTGGGAGGCGCACCGCCGCGTCGCCCAGGCGCTCGACAACGCCTGACCCGTTCGAGCGTTCACCGTGCCCCGGCTCCTCAGAGCCGGGGCACGGTGCTTTTCCAGCGTCCTGTCGGGCTCCTCGCGGAGGGTGCGGACGCCGGGGCGGGGCGTGGCGGCCGACTCGGCTCCGATGAGATAGAACAGGTTCTATTCTTCTCCGGAACGCCGCGCCGCGGCGCCACGAGCCAGGAGGAACCATGACCGACCAGCCCGCTCCTCGCGCCCAGCGCTTCACCGACCGCCGGGTCGTCGTCACGGGCGCCGCCGGCGGACTCGGCCAGGTCGTCGCCGAGCTGTTCCGGGCCGAAGGCGCCACCGTGGTGGCCACCGACGTGGTCGCGGCCGACGGGGTCGTGGCCTGCGACCTGGCCGACGACGCGGCCCGCGATGCCTTCGTGGCGGGTGTGCTCGCTGAGCTGGGCGGTCTCGACGTGCTGTGCAATGTCGCCGGCATCCAGAAGTTCGCCGAGCTCGGCGCCATCACCGCGGACCTGCTCCGCAGGCACTTCGACGTCAACGCCCTCGCGCCTCTCATGCTTGCCCAGGCCTTCGCCGACGCCCTCGTCGAGAGCAAGGGCAATGTCGTCTCGGTCGCCTCGATCTCCGCCGTGATGGGCCAGCCGTACAACGCGCCCTACTGTGCCTCGAAGGCCGCGCTGCTGTTGGGGATGCGTGCCCTGGCCGTGGAGTTCGGCACCCGGGGGGTACGGGTCAACTGCGTGTCGCCGGGCGGGATCGCGACCCCGATGGTCGAGGCTGCTGCGGCCGGCCTGCCCGCCGACACCAACTGGGACCTGGTCGCCCGCAGCACCTCCGTCATCCCCGGCTTCATGCCGCCCGCCGACGTCGCCGAGGCGCTGCTCTACCTCGCCTCCGACGCAGCCGCGTCGGTCACCGGCGCCAACCTGGTGGTCGACCGCGGCGTCGTCTGGTGAGCGCCCCACGCGCGGTCGTGACCGGTGCCGGCCGCGACTCGATCGGACGGGCCGTCGCCGACGCACTGGCCGCCGAGGGCTGGGAGGTCGTCGTCACGACCCGTGGCGCCCCCGTCGATGGCCACGCCTGGCACCCCCTCGACCTCGCCGACCGGTCCTCGGTCGCCGCCTTCGCCGGCTGGTACGCCGACCGCGCGGACCGCCTCGACCTGCTGGTCAACAGTGCGGGCATCCACCTCGACCTCGGCTCCCGCTGGACCGAGCCGCACCTGGTCGACGGCCACGAGATCCACTGGCGCACCAACTACCTCGGCACCGTCGACCTCACGACGGCCCTGCTGCCCGCACTCCTGGTGCCACCGGCATCCTGCGTGCTGCACGTCGTCTCCCAGCTGCACGAGCGGGGGAGCACCGACCAGCTGCTCGGCCGGCCGGTGCCCTACGACTCCTGGGCGTCGTACGGGACCTCGAAGCTGGGCCTGGTCCACCACGCCGCGCTGCTCGCCGAGCGGTACGGCGACCGCGGGCTGCGTGCCCTCGCCGTCCACCCCGGCGCGGTGTCGACCAGTATCGCCGACCGCGGCCTGGAGACCCGACCCCTGCTGCGTCGGCTGCGCAACCTGGCCCGCCCGCTGGAGCGGCGGATGCTCATGTCGCCCGCGGAGTCGGCGGCCCACCTCGTCCGCCTCGCGACCGATCCCGACGCCGGCTCCGGCTACTACCGCAAGGGCCGGCCCGCCGAGCCGTCCGCGCCGGCCCTCGACCCGACCGCGCGCGCCCTGCTCGATGCGCGTACGCAGGAGTGGCTCGCCGCCACGCCGTGAGCGCGGGCTCGGCCTGTCCGCCGCAGTCTCATCACGGTATGTCGATGAGTGGTCACTTCTGTAGCGGAGTCCCGCTACAGAAGCTCCGGTTCACCTACAGACCGTGATGAAACCGAGTCTGCGGGCCCGTGGAGCGGACCGATCAGCCCAGGCCGCGGGCCAGTAGCTCGGCCAGGTGCAGCGGCCGCGCGTCGGGAGCGAGCTCGTCGAGCTGCGTGCGGCACGAGAAGCCGTCGGCGAGCACGACCCGGGCGGCGTCGCCCGCGGAGGACCGTACGGCGGGGAGCAGGTGCTGCTCCGCGACGGCCACGGACACCTCGTAGTGCCCCTGCTCGACCCCGAAGTTGCCCGCCATGCCGCAGCAACCGGGCAGCGCCTCGACCTTGGCGCCGGCCTTCTCGAGCAGCGTGCGGTCGGCGTTCCAGCCCATGACGGCGTGGTGGTGACAGTGCGGCTGCGCCACGATGCGGGTGCCGGTGAGGTCGGGCGCGGTCCAGCCGGGGGTGCGGGACAGCAGCTCGGCCAGCGTGGTCGTCGCACCGGCGACGGCGTCGGCGTCCGGTCCGGGGACCAGCTCGCGCAGCTCGTGGCGCAGGACGGCCGTGCAGGACGGCTCCAGGCCGACGATCGGCGTACCGGCACGGGCGTCTCCGGCGAGCGCGTCGACCATGCCGCGCATCCGGCGCGCCGCGCCGTCGAGCTGGCCGGTGCTGATCCAGGGCAGGCCGCAGCACTCCTGCTGCCGGGTGATCCGCGGGTCGTATCCGGCGGCGCGCAGCACTGTGACCGCCGCGTCGGCGACCTGCGGGGCGAAGTGATTGGTGAACGAGTCGACGAAGAGCACGACCGGCGTGCCCGTCCCGACCGCTCCGGCGAAGGCCCGCCGGAAGGTACGGCGCGCGAAGGCCGGCATCCGCCGCCGGGTGTCGACGCCGGCGGCCTTGAGGGCGACCTTGCGCAGCGGCCCGACGGCCATGGTCCGGTTGGCCAGGCGCGGCATCGCCGAGCCCGCCTTGGCCCAGCGCGGCAGCCAGCCGACCGAGTAGTGCGAGCGCGGCCGGATCTTGTTCTTGTAGGTCTGGTGCAGCACCTCGGCCTTGTACGACGCCATGTCGGTGCCGGTCGGGCAGTCGGAGGCGCAGCCCTTGCAGGCCAGGCAGAGGTCGAGCGCGTCGTGCACGGCGGGGGAGCCCCAGGACACGTCGCTGTCGCCGTTGACGATCTCCTGGAGCAGTCGCGCCCGGCCCCGCGTCGAGTGGATCTCCTCCTTCGTCGCCTGGTACGACGGGCACATCACGCCGCCCGAGCCGCTGTTGTCGGCGCGGCACTTGCCCACGCCGGTGCAGCGGTGCACCGCCTGGCCGAAGTCGCCCCCGTCGTCGGTGTAGGCGAAGGCGAGGCCGCCCGACTGCTGGGTGAGCCGCGACGTCGAGGAGTAGCGCAGGTCGTCGGTGCTCGACGCGGCGTCGACGAGGATGCCGGGGTTGAGCACGCCGGTCGGGTCGAAGAGGTCCTTGACCGAGGCCATCAGGCCGAGCGCGCGCGGGGAGTACATCCGCGGCAGCAGATCGCTGCGGGCCCGGCCGTCGCCGTGCTCGCCGGACAGCGAGCCGCCGAGCGAGGTGACCAGGTCGGCCGCCTCCTCCAGGAAGGCCCGGAACCGGTCGGCCCCGTCGGGACGGGCGAACGGGAAGTCCATCCGCACGTGGAGGCAGCCCTCGCCGAAGTGGCCGAACGGCATCGCGGTCAGCTCGTGCGTGGCGAGCAGGCCCTCGAAAGCGGTGAGGTATTCGCCGAGCCGCTCCGGCGGCACGGCGGAGTCTTCCCAGCCGGCCCAGGCCGGCAGTCCGGACGGCGCCCGCCCGGCGAGTCCGGCGCCGTCGGCGCGGATCTTCCAGAGCCGGTCGGCCGTGCGGGGGTCGTCGACGACCAGCGCGGAGACGCCGAGACCGGCGGCGGCGAGCAGCTCGGCGCGTCGTCGTACCTCGTCGGGGTCGTCGCCGGAGAGCTCCACGAACATCCAGGCGTCGCCGGCCGGCAGGGGCGGCACGGCATCCGGGCCGCGGCGCTCGCGGATCACCTCGACGATGCGGCGGTCCAGGCCCTCGCAGGCGGACGGCTCGAAGGCGAGCACCTCCGGCGTCGCGAAGCCAGCAGTCGGGAAGTCGGGGAAGCCGAGCACGATCATCAGCGCCGCCTTCGGCGCCCGGACCAGCCGGACGGTGGCCTCGGTGACCACGGCGAGGGTGCCCTCGGAGCCGACCAGCGCGCGGGTGAGGTCGAAGCCGCGCTCGGGCGCGAGGTGGTCGAGCGCGAGGCCCGAGACGTGCCGGCCGAAGGTGCCGAACTCGGTGCGCACGGTGCCCAGGTCGTCGGCGACCAGGCCGCGCAGCCGGTCGAGTACGTCGGTGTCCTCGGCCGTCGCGATCGGCCGGCCGTCGGCGTCGTACCCGGTGCTGAGAGAGGTCCCGTCGGCCAGCAGCCCCCGCAGGCCGCGCACGTTGTGCGACGTCCGGCCGTAGGCCAGCGACCGCGCCCCGCACGCGTCGTTGCCGATCATCCCGCCGATCGTGCAGCGGGTGCTGGTCGACGGGTCGGGCCCGAACCTCAGGCCGTGCGGCGCGACGGCCTGCTGCAGCACCGCCTGGACGACGCCCGGCTGGACCACCGCGGTCTCGCTGTCGGGGTCGACCGCGAGGACCTGGTTCAGGTGCCGGCTGAAGTCGACGATCACGCCGGTCCCGATCGCGTTGCCCGCGACCGACGTCCCCGCGCCGCGGGCGGTGAGCGTCAGTCCCTCCGCGCGGGCGGCGGCCAGGATCGCGGCCACCTCGTCGGCCGAGCGCGGGAATGCGACGGCGGCGGGCGGCACGCGGTAGAGCGAGGCGTCGGAGGAGTAGGCGCCGAGGACCGCGGCGTCGTCGCTGACGTCGCCCGCTCCGTGGCGCTGGAGCTGCTGAGCGATGCCGGACACGAGTCGAAATCTATCGGTCAGTCACCCGGGCCGCGGCCCCGGTCCTGCCGGTGAGAAGAGCGAATCAGCCCGCCACGGATCACGGCCGGTCGGGCAGTTCCATCGACCCGGCGCGTTCAAACGCGCCGGGTCGGCGCCTCTACGACGTTCAGATGCGCCGGGTCGGTGTCTGTACGAGACCGCGGCCTCGCCCGACCGCTATCCGACGGGCGAGCCGAGCACCGCGTTCGGATGGGGGGCCTTGACCGGTTCTCCGGTCTCGCGCTCGACGAGGTTCAGCTCGAACGGTCCCAGTTGGTTGCTGCCGGTCAGCCGCAGGATGAGCGGCTTCCCGGTCGTGGCGACATGCAGGGTGACCACCCCGGCCACGGTGAAACAGGTGAAGGCCAGGGTCGAGGTCTCGTCGACCGTCCGCTCCGTGCCGGCCTCGCAGCCGCGGGGGATCTCCTGCCCGCCGACGAACAGCCAGCTGTCGCAGGCAGACCGGGTCACTTCCTCGACGGGCAGTCTGATCCAGTCCATCGCCACCAGCTTGGCGCTGTTCTCGTCGAGCTCGGCGACCCCGGTCCAGACCTTCCGGCTCGCGCGGAGATAGGTCGTGTCCCCGATATTGCGGGCATCGAGCCGGCCGTGCCCTCGTACTGCGCGTCGGACAGCCTGCGCGTGGCCTTCCGGGCCCGCTGGACGGCCTTGGCCGGCTTCAGGTCGGGGATCCGGTTGGCTACCGGCCCGGGCGCCGAGCGGGGCTCGGCCTCGGCGTCCTCGGCGCTGCAGGCGGTGAGCCCGCCCAGTACTCCCGCCACGACGAGCATCGCGGCCAGTCTCGTCACGATTCGGTTCCCCACGCGGGTTGAACGAGGGGGCGATGGTCGGCTCACGAGCGCCGCGACGGCTACGCTCCCGACCAGGCCACGACCACCACGACCGCCAGGGGGCGCACATGCGACTCGGCATGATCATCGACTACTCGGGCGGGTTCGCCGAGACCGTGGAGCTGCTCCAGGAGTACGAGCGCAACGGGCTCGACCTGGTCGCGATGCCGGAGGCGTACTCCTTCGACGCGGTCAGCCAGCTCGGCTACATCGCCGCCAAGACCGACCGGCTGGAGCTGATGTCGGCGATCTTCCAGATCTACACGCGCACGCCGTCGCTGACCGCGATGACCGCCGCGGGACTGGACTTCGTCTCCGACGGCCGGTTCACGCTGGGCCTCGGCGCGAGCGGGCCGCAGGTGATCGAGGGCTTCCACGGCGTCAGGTACGACGCCCCGCTGGGTCGCACCCGTGAGGTCATCGAGATCTGCCGCCAGGTGTGGAAGCGGCAGCCGGTCGAGTACGAAGGGAAGTACTACGACGTCCCGCTGACCGAGGAGAAGGGCGGCTCCGGGCTCGGCAAGCCGCTCAAGCTCATCAACCATCCGGTGCGCAGCGAGATCCCGATCTCGGTGGCCGCGCTCGGGCCCAAGAATGTCGCCCTCGTCGCCGAGCTCGCCAACGGCTGGCAGCCGCTGTTCTTCCACCCGGGCAAGGTCGAACTGGCCTGGGGCCCGTCGCTCGAGGAGGGCTTCGCCAAGCGCGACGCCGCGCTCGGTGAGCTCGACATCCAGCTCCAGATCGCCTTCCACCTCGGGGAGCCCTCGCCCGAGGCCGTGCAGGCGGTCCGCAACCAGCTGGCGCTCTACGTCGGAGGGATGGGCGCGCGCGACAAGAACTTCTACAACCAGCTGGCCTGTCGCTACGGCTACGAGACCGAGGCGAAGGAGATCCAGGACCACTATCTGTCCGGCCGGAAGGCGGAGGCCGCGGCCGCCGTACCCCAGGAGCTGGTGGACGCCGTGACCCTGCTCGGTGACGAGGACGCGATCCGTCGTCAGGTGGCCGAGTTCCACGCCGCGGGCGTCCGGACGTTCCTGCTCAACCCGCTGGCCGCGAGCGACGAGGAGAAGGTCGCGCAGGTGCGCCGGCTCTCCGAGATCGTCAAGGAGGTCACCGCATGACCGAGTCGCGCTTCACCGTCTCCCGGGACGGCGCCGTCGCGACCGTCGGCCTGGCCGGGCCGGGCGGCAAGGCCGTCATGGACGACGCCTTCTTCGGCGAGCTTGCGGCCACCTTCGCCGGGCTCGACGCCGACGATGCCGTCCGGGCGGTCGTGCTGGCCGGCGCCGGGAAGCACTTCTCCTACGGCCTCGACCTGGCCGCCGCGGCGCAGACCTTCGCCCCGCTGCGGGCGGCCACCCACGCCGGCGCCCGGCAGGAGCTGCTGGCGCTGATCCGGCGCTGGCAGGCGGCGCTCGACGTCGTGGCCAACCTCCGCAAGCCGACGGTCGCCGCGGTCACCGGCTGGTGCATCGGGGGTGGTGTCGACCTCGCGGTGGCCTGCGACGTCCGGGTCGCCTCGGCCGACGCCGTGTTCAGCGTGCGCGAGGCCAAGGTCGGGATCGTCGCCGACCTCGGCAGCCTGCAGCGTCTGGTCGGCGTGATCGGCGACGGGCACCTGCGCGAGCTCGCACTCACCGGCGACGACATCGACGCCGACCGCGCCGCGCGGATCGGCCTGGTCAACCACGTCCACCCGAGCGCCGACGAGGCCCGTACGGCGGCCGCCGGGATCGCCGCGCGGATGGCGGCGAACTCGCCCCTGGTGCTGCGCGGCGTCAAGGACGTCCTCGAGGCCGAGCGCGGCCCGCGGGTGGAGGCGGGCCTGCGCTACACCGCCGTGTGGAACGCGGCCTTCCTGCTCAGCGACGACCTGGACGAGGCGATGCTGGCGTTCCTCGAGCGGCGTCCGCCGGAGTTCACGGGCCGCTAGCACCGACCCGGCGCGTCTGAACGCGAAAAAGGCGCCGACCCGGCGCGTTCAAACGCGCCGGGTCGGCGACTCCCGCTTCGCGCGGGTGATCGCGGCCACCGCGCGGCCGTATCGGATCGGGGCGGCGCCGAGCGCCAGCGCCCGCTGGCGGGTCGGCTCGGTGACGTCGAAGTGCTCGGTGGCCGTGCCCGGGTTCTGGATCCAGCGGGCCTCGATGCCGAGCCGCTCGGCGAAGGCCAGCAGCTCGCGGCGCCCGGCCTCGCCGGGGAGGTCGGAGAGCAGGTGCGACCAGACGCCGTCGACCGGGCCCACGATCGCGGGCCGCTGCATGTCGTCGACGTAGACGGTCATGGGGAGAACCTAGTCGACCTGGGGGCCCGCCCCGCGGGCGCACGGCGCTGGGCATGCGGACGCCGGCACTCCCTCATACGGAGTGCCGGCGTCCGGGGTGTGGAGGCTCAGCGGACCCGGCCGTAGAAGACCGAGCCGGACCAGATCCGGTCCTTACGCACCGGGACGCCGGGCCGCGAGGCGTGCCAGATCATGCGCGCGCCGGCGTAGATGCCGACGTGGTAGACGCGGCCGCCACTGGTGAAGAACACCAGGTCGCCGACCTGCGGGCTGCGCACCCGCTGTGTGGCGCCGGCCTGGGCGGAGGAGGTGCGGGGCAGGTTCTCGCCGACATGGCGGTAGACCCACTGCACGAGGCCCGAGCAGTCGAAGGCGTTCGGCCCGGCCGCGCCGTACGCATAGGGCTTGCCGGCACGCGAGCGGACGGTGGCCATGACCTTGTCGATGCGCTTCTCGGCGCGCTCCTCGGCCTTCTCCTTCTTGGACTTCTTGCCGTCGGCCGGGTCGTCGGCGGCGTGCTCCTTGTTCTGCTCCGCGAGGGTGGAGATGACGTCGTCGTCGGCGTGGGCCTGCGGTGCCGGCGTGAGCAGGCACGCGGTCGCAAGGACGGGGACGACGAGCAGGCGCGCGGCAGCGCGCGACGCGATGGTGGACATCAGAAAAAGAACTCCGTCAGCGGCGCCTGCGAGAGATGACCTGTCGGGCTTGGGCTGCTGGTGCCCAGGGATGTCGTGTCCCTTCGCCCCGAGCCGGATCTCGTTCCGGCGTACTGCCTGGGTCCCCCGTGCCCGCGCTTACTTCATCGTGGTCGATGTCTCCCCACCGTCGAGCGCGGGCCTCGGCGCGACGCGGGCGGCCTCCCCGGGTCGGGCAGGTCTCGACCGACCATTCGACCCACTTGCCAGGGCCGGCGCAGTGGTCGAGATCACGTTCGCGGCGTGGTGATCCTCACCCGGTTCGATGTAACAGCCGCGGTGCTGGGACGTCCGGTCAGCCCGGGAGGTGCGGGTCGGCCAACAGGTACTGGGCGACCCGCCCGTCGCGCGAGCGGCGCGGCCGCACCGGCTCGGGGATCATCCGGCCCTCGGCGGTGTCCCAGAAGCGGTCCACCCGCAGCGCGACCCGGCGGGCCAGCCGACCGGACACACCGCGATGGGGGAGGTAGGGGTGCGGCCGGGTCGGCACGCGCCGCTCGGTGCGGAACAGGCGGTCGGCGAGCCGCCCGCACTCGTCGGCGGAGGTGGCATCGCCCAGGTCGTCCACCAGCCGGAGCTCCAGCTCGCGCGTGGCGGCCAGCTCGCGCTCGACCTCCTCCCAGATCGAGGTCCACGGCCGTCGTACGGCGAAGGTGGAGCCGTAGAGCTTGGCCTTGAGCTCGGCCAGGGCCACCTCGAGTCGCCGGCTCTGGCGGGCGAAGTCGTGGGCGCGCCGGGGGCCCTGCTCCAGGTGCCGGCGGGCGGCCGGCACGAGGACGGCGTTCGCCGCGGCCACATGGCGGCTGGTGCCGGCCAGGAACGGGTCGGCGGCGCTGTACGCCGCCCGCGGCCGGTCCCGCGTCGGACGGCAGGCCTCGGCGCTGCGCATCCGGGCGTGGAGCACCGCGTGGGTCTGCGTGACGGTGTCGGCGAGGACGTCGACGCCGGACTCCGGGCTGTCGTTCATGGTTCCACCTCCACGAGTGAACCCCCCTCAATTGCAGTGTGCGCCGGTCCCGGGCCCCTCGCAAGGGGCGGGACCGGCGCACACCGGGCGGTCGGTGGCGACCGCGTGGGGTCAGGCTCGGGGCAGCGTCGTGTACTCCACGCCGCAGATGTACTGCACCGTGCGCAGCACCTGGCAGGAGTAGCCGAACTCGTTGTCGTACCAGACGTAGAGGATGGCCGAGTCGCCGTCGACGATCGAGGCGCCGCCGTCGACGATCGAGGCCGCGCGGGCGCCGATGAAGTCGGTCGACACGGCGTCGGAGGCGGTCGTGTAGTCGAGGTTGCGGGCCAGGGGGCCGACCAGGGACGCCTTGCGCAGGTGGTCGTTGACCTCCTCGCGCGTCGTCTCCCGCTTGAGCTGCAGGCTCAGGATGGCGATCGAGACGTCGGGCGTGGGGACCCGGATCGAGTTGCCGGTGATCCGGGCCTGGAGGTCGGGGAGGACCTTCGCCACGGCCGAGGCGGCGCCGGTCTCGGTGATGACCAGGTTGAGCGGCGCGGAGCGGCCGCGACGGTCGGCCTTGTGGTAGTTGTCGAGCAGGTTCTGGTCGTTGGTGAACGAGTGCACCGTCTCGACGTGGCCGCGGACGATGCCGAACTCGTCCTCCATCGCCTTGAGCGGCGGGACGATCGCGTTCGTCGTACACGAGGCGCAGGAGAGCACCTTCTCGTCGAGGTCGACGTCGAGGTGGTTGACGCCGTGGACGATATTGGGGACGTCGCCCTTGCCGGGCGCGGTCAGCAGCACCTTGGCGATGCCGGGGCGCAGGTGGTTCGACAGGCCCTCGCGATCGCGCCAGATGCCGGTGTTGTCGATGAGGATCGCGTCGTCGATGCCGTACTCGGTGTAGTCGATCTCGTCGGGCGAGTTCGAGTAGATCACCTGGATCACGTTGCCGTTGGCGATGATCTGGCTCTTCTCCTCGTCGACCGTGATCGACCCGTTGAAGGCACCGTGGATCGAGTCGCGGCGCAGCAGCGAGGCACGCTTCTTCAGGTCGTCGCCCTTGCCCTTGCGGACGACGACGGCGCGCAGCCGCAGGCCGTTGCCGGAGCCGGACTTCTCGACCAGGAGGCGCGCGACGAGGCGGCCGATCCGGCCGAAGCCGTAGAGGACCACGTCCTGCGGGCACGGCGCCGGGCTCTTGTTCTCGCCGGTGGCCTCGGCCAGCGCGGCGGCGGTGAAGTCGGCGATCGACGGCGCGCCGTCGGTGGCCCGGTAGGCCCGGATCAGCAGCGCGAGGTCGACCTTGGCGGCGCCGAGGTCGAGCGCGGCGATCGCCTCGAGAAAGGGGAAGGTGTCGCGCACCGACAGCTCGACGCCGTCGATCTGGCGTGCGTAGCGGTGGGTCTTGAGGATGTCGATGACCGACTTGTTCACCAGCGAGCGGCTGTGCAGAAGGATCGTCACATCCTTCTCGCGGTGGAGCTTGCCGACGATGGGGATCATCGCCTCGGCCAGCTCTTCGTGGTGCTTCCAGCGGGTGAACTTGTCTTCGGTGGTGCTCAACGCTTCCCCTTGTAACAGTCGGCCAAAGCGGCTCGATCGTAGGCCCCGGGTGTAGCGGCGCCCTCATCGGGCCGCTCGGTGGGACGCGTGCGTTGGGTCACAGTGCGCGGCACGCGAGCCGGCCGAGGGTTGGCCGCCGGTCGACCGGGGTCCCTATGCTGGACACGACCTGTGGATTCCCGGAGCGAGGAGGTGACCGGCGATGGATGGCCAACCTCCCAGTCCCACCCCCGCTCACCACCCCGAGGATCTCGCATGTCCCAGCACCGGTCCGCGAGGACCATCCGCACGCCCATCCGCAGCCTGACCGGCCGGAGCCGCCGTCCGCCGCAAGTCGTCCCGACCGGCGCCGCCGTCCCGTCCGGCGCCGGCCGGCCACCCAGCGCCAGCCTGGTCGACAGCGCGGTGTACGTCGACGGTGACCGGGTCGCGTCGCCGACCACGCTCGCCGAGAGCTACCGCGCCCTCAACGACAACGACCAGGCCGTCGCCTGGATCGGGCTGTACCGGCCCGAGCACCACGAGCTCGCCTCGCTGGCCGAGGAGTTCGGCCTCCACGAGCTCGCGGTCGAGGACGCGATCGTCGCCCACCAGCGCCCCAAGCTGGAGCGGTACGACGACACCCTGTTTGTCGTCCTGCGCGCGGCCCGCTATCTCGACGACGTCGAGGAGGTCGAGTTCGGCGAGGTCCACCTCTTCGTGGGCCGGGACTTCGTCGTCACGCTCCGGCACGCGGAGGCGCCCGACATCGCCGCCGTCCGGCGCCGTCTCGAGAGCAACCCGGACCTGCTCCGGCTCGGGCCCGAGGCGATCCTCTACGCGATCCTGGACCGGGTCGTCGACGGCTACCTGCCGGTCGTCGCGGGCCTCGAGAACGACATCGACGAGATCGAGACCGAGGTCTTCGGCGGGGATCCCGCGGTGTCGCGGCGCATCTACGAGCTGACCCGCGAGGTCATCGAGTTCCAGCGCGCCACCCGTCCGCTCGCGACCGTGCTGCGCCAGCTCACGCTGGGCTTCTCGAAGTACGGCACCGACGACGAGCTGCAGCGCTACCTGCGCGACGTCGATGACCACCTCACCCAGGTGATCGAGCAGGTCGACGGCTTCCGCCAGCTGCTGCGCGACATCCTCACCGTCAACGCCACCCTCGTCGCCCAGAAGCAGAACGAGGAGATGACGGCGCTCACCGAGGCCAGCCTCGACCAGAACGAGGAGGTCAAGCGGATCTCGGCCTGGGCAGCCATCCTGTTCGCGCCGACCCTGATCGGCACCGTCTACGGCATGAACTTCGACGAGATGCCCGAGTTGCACTGGCAACTCGGCTACCCCTTCGCCGTGGTCCTGATGGCGCTGGTGAGCGTCGGTCTCTACGCCGTCTTCCGCCGCCGCGGCTGGATCTAGCCGCGCCGGCCCCGTGCTTGTAACTAAGGGTTACAGCACGAATTCGGCTGCAACAGCACCCGGGTAGTAGCAACAACGCCCGGGTAGTCGTCAGAGGACCTTGGTGCCGTACATCTCCCCGAGTGGGTCGGCGAGCAGTTCGAGACGCTCGCCGTCCGGCCCGGGGAAGTAGAGGGAGACCTTCGACTCGAGGTGGTACGTCACGCCGGCGTCGTCGAGCTTGGCTCGCAGGTAGTCCCACTTCTCCCGGGTCACCGAGATGGCGAGGTGGTGGTGCCCGCCGAGCACCTCGGCGTACGGCCCGAGTTCGAGCCCGGGGAGAGTGAAGAATGCGAGCAGGTTGCCCGCGCCCACGTCGAAGAAGAAGTGGTCGGACCCAGCGTAGTCGCGGTTCTCGAAGATCTCCGTCAGCGGGAACTCCAGCAGGCCCTGGTAGAAGTCGATGGTCCGCCGCACGTCCGACGACAGCAGGGCGGCGTGGTGGATGCCACGGGCACTGCTCTCGGGCCGCCCGCCCTCGGGGGCGAGGTACTCCTTCTTGATCCGCTCGCGGTCCCTCGTGATCGCGTCGAGGTCAATGGTTGCCATGTCAACTACGATCCTCCGAGATCGTGGATGTGTCAACATTCTCGGCTAGAATGACACCGATGAGTACGACGACGCGGTGGCTCGACGACGAGGAGCAGCAGGCCTGGCGCGCCTGGATCGACGTCAATGCTCAGCTGACCGCGCGGCTGAACCGCGAGCTCCAGGCCGCCAGCGGCCTCTCCATCTCGGACTACGAGATCCTCGTCGCGCTCACCGACCGCGACGTTCCCGACCGCACGCTGCGGATGTACGAGCTCGGCGAGCGGCTGCAGTGGGAGAAGAGCCGGGTCTCCAAGCAGGTGTCGCGGATGGAGGCGCGCGGCCTGGTCGAGCGTCGCCACTGTGCCGACGACCGTCGGGGGGCCTTCGTCGACCTGACCGACGCCGGCCAGGCCGCCATCGACGCCGCGGCCCCGGGGCACGTCGCGCTCGTCCGCGAGCTCTTCTTCGACGGACTCAATGCCGACCAGGTGCGCAGCCTGGGTCGGTTCGCGACCACCGTCCTGGGGCGCCTCGCCGACTGATGGGGTCCCCCAGGGGCCTCCGTCGCTTGTAACTAAGGGTTGCAGCGCGAATTCCGGTGCAGGAGCGCCCGGGTAGTAGCAACAGCACCGAGGTAGTCGCGATGCGCGCCCCGCTCGATGCGGGCCGCGTCTGCGGCCGGTGGTCGATCCATCTACCCGGGTGTTATGACCTCTACCCGGGCGCTGTGGTGCGCAATTTCGTGCTGTAACCCTTAGTTACAAGGGTCCGGGGCCAGCATGTCCTCGACGGCGAGCGAAGCGAAGGCCATGGCAGCGCCCAGGGGGGCGCCGGGGCCGGGGTAGGCGGAGCCGAAGACCGAGGCGGTGGAGTTGCTGGCGGCGTACAGGCCGGGGATGGGGACGCCGTCGGTGTCGAGGACCCGGGCGCTCGCGTCGGTGACCAGCCCGCCCTTGGTGCCGAGGTCGGAGAGCACGAACCGGGCGGCGGTGTACGGCGGGCGGTCGACCGGGACGAGGGCGGCCGACGGCCCGCCGCCACCGGCGAAGAAGGTGTCGTACTCGTCCTCGCCGCGCCCGAAGTCCGTGTCCTTGCCGGCCGCCGCGAACCGGTTGTAGCGCTCGAGCGTCGCGACCAGCGCCGCGGGGTCGAGCCCGATCGCGGCAGCCAGCTCCGCGATGGTGTCCGCCTCGACCCAGGTGCCGGCCGCGAGATGCTCGGCGCGCTCGCCCTCGGGCATGGCGATGGCGGGCAGTCGGCCCTCCTCGCGGGCGTCGAAGACCAGCCAGGACGGCGTCCGGTCGGCCGAGGCCGCCATCAGCCGGCCGAACCGGTCGTAGGGCAGGCACTCGTTGCCGTAGCGCCGTGCCCCGGCGTCGACCATCACTCCGCCGCGGAAGCCGAGGGTGAAGGTACCGCTGCCGTCGGGCTGCTGCAGCCCCGGGCAGAACCAGCCCTCGCCGGACCAGTCGGTGGCCGCGCCGAGCTCCGCGGCCGCGTCGATGACCTCGCCGGTGTTGGTGCCGCGCGGGGCCATGGTCCACGCCGCGTCGCCGGGCGTCGCGTGGACGGTACGGCGCTCCGGGCTCCCCTCGAAGCCGCCTGCCGCGACCAGGATCCCCTGCCGGGCCCGGACCTCGCCGGGGCCGTCCGGTCCGGCGTAGCGGACGGTGGTCACGCGGCCGTCGGCGTCGCGCCCGAAGCCGATGACCTGGCGGCCGGTCGCGATGGTGCCGCCGTCGCGGACGGTCATCGCGGCGAGCCGGGCGATGAGGGCCTGGCCCCCGGACAGCGTGGACCGGCCCGGCCGCCCGGCGCGGTCGCGCTCGACCGGCGGCCGCACGAGTGCCGCGACGGCGGGGTCGAGCTCGTCGCGGCGGAGAGCGACGGGCTGGATCGAGCGACCCATCGGGACCCGTCCGGGCGCGTCGTAGTACTCCGAGAACGGGATCCACTCGAAGTCCATCAGCGGGTCCGCCTCCAGCCGGGCGACCAGTCGCGGCGCCTGGGTGAGCAGCGCCTCGACCCGCGCCGGGTCGGGATCGTCGAGGACGGCGGCGAGATACGCGCGCGCCCCCTCGGTCGAGTCGGGCAGGCCGGCCCGCTGCTGCACGTCGGTGCCGGGCAGCCAGCACGCGCCGCCGGAGTACGCCGACGTCCCGCCGATCAGCGGCGTCCGCTCCAGGACCAGGGTGCTGAGCCCGGCCGCGGCGGCGAGCGCGGCGCCGGTCAGGGCGCCTCCGCCCGACCCGACCACGACGACGTCGTACTCCTGCTGCAGGGGCGCCGCCCCGACCACCGTGCCGCTCATGGCGAAACGATAACGTGTTCTAGTTTTCGGCGGAACTCCCGTCGGCGACCCGCCGCCGGAACGCCGCGGCGGCCCTGAAGGCCGGCGTGACGCTCGCGGGGATCTCCATCGGCTCGCCGGTGCGCGGGTGGCGCCCGGTGCGCGCCGCGCGGCTGCGTCGCTCGAAGGTCCCGAAGCCGGCGAGCGTCACGCTCCCGTGCTCGTCGACCCCGCGCACGATCGCGTCGAGGGTCGCCGCGACGGCGGCGGCCGCCCGTGGGGGCGTGAGGCCGGTCGCCCCGGCGACGGCGGCGGTCAGGTCGGTGCGGTTCATCTGGTCCTCCTGGGGTTGGGGTGCATGGCCGCGACCACCCTAGTGCAAATGATAATCGTTCTCATGTAGAGTCCCGACTCCCGACGGAGCCGCCGTCGGTGGAGAGGGACGGAACCCATGAGAAGCATCAGCTCACTGACCGCGCTGGCACTGGCCGGTGGAGCGGTCGCCGTCGGTCTGGCCGCACCCGCGGCCGCCGCCGACCGGCCGGTGGTCCTCGACCGCGGTCACATCGACCTGTTCGAGGTCACCTACGACCAGACCGCCGCCGGTCTGAAGGTCCAGATCAAGGACGACACCCAGCTGCACGACCCGGGCTCGACCTACCGTGACCCGGCCGAGGTGACCATCGCGGTCGACGAGGAGCTCGCGGCGCTGACCATCCCCGAGGGTCTGCCCGCGTCCTTCGCCTTCCTCGGCGAGCCCGGGGACGTCGTCTACGACCTGCCGCAGACCCAGGACCCGCAGCTGCCCTGGCCGGGCTGGAGCACCGAGCGGCTCGCCGGCACGCTGCCCGCCGGCACCACGCTCGCCCCGGGGATGCCGGTGCAGCTGGCGGTCGAGGTGGAGGGGCCCGGCGAGGTCCACTCGTTCATGAACAGTCCCACCGGGGAGGTCATCAACCACTACGTCGACAGCAGCGACGGCGGTCCCGACGTGATCCCCGTCAGCGCGAACGCCCACGTGCACACGGAATGGGTCTTCACCGAGCTGGGCGACTACACGCTCGAGGTCACGCCGAGCGCACAGCTGCAGGGCGGTGGCACGATCGGCGGTACGCCGGCCAGCTACCACGTCCGCGTCGGCGACCCGGCGCCCGCGGACCTCGGTCTCGAGGTCACGCCCAACAAGCCGGGCGCCGACTACCTCTACGGCCAGGGCATCACGCTCACGGCGGCGCCGACCGCGCCGACCGACCTCGACCACTACCACTGGTTCATCAAGCGTGCCGGCGGCCCGGACTACGCCATCAGCAACGCGTCCAGCACCGCCGAGCTCAAGCTGCCGACCTCGCTGGTCTGGGACGGCGCGCAGGTCTACGCCAACCTGTACGACCACGCGCACAACGTCGTGGCGTCCTCCGCCCCGCTCACCCTGCACGTCGCGCAGCTCCCGCAGGTCACCACGCTCACCGCGCACGCCGACAAGGCGTCGTACGCCGTGGGGGAGACCGCGCGCTTCACCTCGACCCAGAGCCCGGCGACCGGCGAGGACCACTTCCACTGGTACGTCCGCAAGCCCGGCGAGGAGTTCTACGCCTACATCCCCGACTCCAACCAGGCCACGGCGGACCTGCCCGTCACCGCCGACCTGCAGGGGGCCGAGGTCGTCGCGCGGATCTTCGACCACGACCACGCGGTCATCGCCGAGTCGGCACCGGTCGTCGTGAGCCTCGCCTCCGGCGCGGCACCCGTCCCGCCGCCCGCGGCGGGCAAGGCGGTCAGCCAGGTCGGCGTCAAGGTGAAGCCGAAGCGGATCACGCCCGGCAAGCGTGGCAAGGTCAAGGTCGCGGTGACGGTCCCGTCGGCTCCGGGCACCCCGGTCTCGGGCAAGGTCGTGGTCCGCTCCGGTGGGAAGAAGCTCGCGGCCGGCTCCGTGCGCGCCGACGGCACGGTCGTCCTCCGGCTGCCCCGCCTCAAGGCGGGCAAGCACAGGATCAAGGTCGTTTACCGGGGCGACGCGACCACGGAGAAGTCGATCGGCGCGCAGGTCGTGAAGGTCCGTCGCTGACCATGAAGGCAACCCTGCGCACCCTGCCCTGCCTCCTGCTCCTGCTCCTCGTGGGCGGGCTCACCGCCGCCCCGGCGGAGGCCGATCCGGTCGCCGTGCTTCGTACCGCCGACGGACCCGTGACCGCGTTCGACGTCGCGACCGCGCCGGACGGTACGCCGGTGCTGGCGCTGGTCCAGGACGGACGGGAGCACGCCCCCGCCGAGGTCGTCCTCGAGCTCGGGGAGGAGGCCCTCGGCGACGGGGTGCCGCTGGGGTGGAGCACGCACCGGGCGCCGGAGCCGGCGCCCGGTGCGGTGCTCGCGATCGACCTGGCGATCACCGGCCCCGGGCCGGTCCTGGTCCAGGGCGTCGACCCCCACGGCCGGCTGGCGGTGCCACCGGGCAGCGAGGGGTGGCCGCTGTGGTCCTTCGCCGCACCCGGCCGGTACGCCGTGGCGGCGACCGTCGCGGGCATGACGACGCACTACCTGCTCGACGTACCCGCGCCTGTCGAAGCGCCGGTCGGGCCCGCGCCGGTCGAGCCGGAGCCGGACGACCCGGCGCCCGTCGCGCCCGCGCCCGCCGAGCAGGAGCCCGCCGAGCAGGAGCCCGTCGCGCCGCCTCCTGCCGCCGACCTCCCGCCCGAGCCCGCACCCGCGCCGTCCCTGGTCGCGCAGGAGGACGTGTGCGCCGTCCCGGGCCTGCCCGCCGACGCGGTCCGGGTGAGCGACGGCCACCTGGACTACGGCGTGCAGGTGGTGGACGGTGGGCTCGACTCGCGGGTCAAGGACGACCGCACCGGAACTCCGACCTGGCGCGACCCGGCGACGGTGCTGGTCGAGGTCGGCGAGCCGGCCCGCAAGCAGGTGCCGGCCAACCCCGCTCTCGCCTTCCTCGGTACGGCGGGCAGCGACATCTGGACGATCGGGCAGATCCAGGAGGCAGGCGTGCCATGGCTCGGGTGGAACACCCAGCACGAGAGCGCCACCGGCAACATCCAGGGCGCCACGACCTGGCGGCTCGACACGGTCGAGGGTCCCGGGCAGCTGTTCGTCTACCAGACGGGGGCGTTCGGCTCGATCACGCCGGTGCTGGGCATCGCCGACGGCTGGCCGCGCAGCACGCTCATCCCGGCCAACGTCCATGCCCATGGCAACTGGTCGTTCACACGGCCCGGTGTCTACCGGGTCACCACCACCCACCTCGCGCGGCTCACGTCGGGCGCGGACGTGTCGAGCACCGCCACGCTGACGTTCCGGGTCGGTCCCTGCGCGCAGGCGGCGCCCGGCCCGGCGTCCGACGCCGCCACGAGCGGTGCCAAGGGGGGCGAGGGAAAGCCGGGTGAGAAGGGCGAGAAGAACAAGAGCGCCCCGGGCGGGCCGGGGGCCGGTACGCCCGCCGCGCCGTCGCTCGCTCCGGCGCGGGCCACCCCGGAGTGCGTTCCGGTGACCCGCGGCGCGGAGGCTCCGGCCCCGTCGAACGATGCCGGCGCGACGGACCCGGCGGCGCCGCAGGCCACGCCGACCACGCGGACCACGGTGAGCGACGGTCACTTCGACTTCGGCTCGATGATCGAGGGCGGAGCGATGCGGGCGCGGGTGAAGGACGACCGCAGCCAGCCGCCGAGCTGGGTCGAGCCGGAGAGCCTGTCGTTCGTGATCGGTGGGCCCGCGCGGCAGGAGGTGCCCGCCGGCGCGGCGTACTCCTTCCTCGGCGCGCCCGGCGACCCGATCTGGCTGATCTCGCAGACCCAGGTCAGCGGCGTGCCGTGGCTGGGCTGGAACACCCAGCACGAGACGGTCCGGCAGCAGGTCCGCGGACCGGTGCGCTACCGGCTCGACGGCGTCAGCGGACCGGGCCGGCTGGCGGTCTACCTCACCGACTCGTTCGGCGGGGTCGGGCAGCGCATGTTCGGCGACGTGAGCGGCTTCCCGCGGTCCTTCGACGTGCCGCTCAACGTGCACGCCCACGGCAACTGGGTGTTCACCGCGGCCGGCACCTACGAGGTCGCCATCACCCAGTCGGCCACGCTGAACGACGGCACGGCGGTCGCCGACAGTGCGACGCTCACCTTCGTGGTCGGCGGTGGCTCCGGCGGTGGCTCCGGCGGTGGCTCCGGCGGTGGGGGCCGAAGTGTCGGGCTGACCGCGCACCTGACCCTGCCCGCGACCCTGCCCCGGGCGGCGATCCGTGACTGCATCCCCGCCACCGGCGCCGACGACAGTCTCACCGTGCTGCTGCCCCTGGGCGTCACGCTCGTGGTGTCCGGCGCGGCCGTGCTCGGCGTACGCCGTCGGTCGATCCGCCGCCTCGCCCATGCGTAGGCGGGGCGCGGGCGGCGCGGCGCTGGTGGTCCTCCTGACCGCCTGCGCCGCGCCACCCACCCTCTCCGCGAACGACGACCGGCTCCAGGTGATCACCACGACCGGACTGATCGCCGACCTGGTCCGCAACGTCGGGGGCGAGGACGTGAACGTCGTGTCGCTGGTCCCGGACGGCGCGGACCCGCACAGCCACGAGCCCAGCCTGCGCCGCGCGCGCGACGTGGTCTACGCCGACGTGGCCTTCAGCAACTACCTGCTGCTGGAGGAGCACGACGTGATCAAGGTGCTCGACGCCAACCTGCCCGACGACGCGATCAACGTGTCCCTGGCCGAGGACGCGGTGAAGTACGCCGCCGAGATCATCCCGCTCGTCGAGAAGGTCAACCTCGACACCGTCTGGCTGGGGCTGCGGGTCCACGGCCGCGGCGAGCGGTACGGCGCCACGCGCGCCTCCGACGTACTCCTCTCCGCGACCGGCATGACCGGGCCCGGCCGGGTCGTCGGCTACCTGACGGGGTCCTTCGGTGATCCGGAGGTGTACTTCGATTCCGGCGACGGCTTCGACGCGGCCGATGGCTACCGCGACGACACCGCCGTGCTCCCCGCCGACGCGCACACCCACATGTCCTGGTCCTTCTCCGAGCCGGGCGTCTACACGGTGGACTTCACCGCTCGGCTGCAGGTGGAGAGCGGTGCGAAGCCGCTGCCGATCGGCACCACGACGGTGACCTTCGCCGTCGGGGTCCCGCCGGAAGAGGCCGGGGCGGGTCGGGTCCTGGACCGCGGACACGCCGACGTCACGGTCGACCTCGACGGCGGCGACGGTGCCGACATGGATCTCCGCTACGACGCCGAGGGCGGCGGCGAGCACAGCCAGGAGGAGCTCGACCCGGCCGGGGTGGTCGTCGAGGTGCCCGCGAAGGCGCTGGTCGAGGTGCCGGGCGACGAGCGCCTCGGCTTCCTCGGCCGGCCCGGCACGCCGGTCTACCAGCTGCCGCAGGCCGTGCTCGGCAAGCACGTCCACGGCGAGATCGACCCACACCTGTGGCAGGACGTCGGCAACGTGATGGCCTACGCCGAGCTGATCCGCGACACCCTGATCGACGCCGATCCCGAGAACGCGCTCGCCTACCGCGAGCGGGCGGACGCCTACCTCGCGCAGCTGGAGGCGCTCGACCGCTATGTCCGCGACACGATCGCGCAGGTGCCGCAGCGCCGTCGCTACCTGGTGACCACCCATGACGCCTTCGGCTATCTCGCGCACGCCTATGGGCTGCAGGTGGCCGGCTTCGTCACGCCGAACCCGGCCACCGAGCCGTCGCTCGCCGACCGCCGCAAGCTCGTCGAGACCATCCGGACGCTCGAGGTCCCGGCGGTCTTCCTCGAGCCGGCGCTGCGCGCTCGTTCGTCCGTGCTCACGCAGGTCGCCGAGGAGGAGGACGTCGCGGTCTGTGCGATCTACGGCGACGCCTTCGACGACCGGGTGACCGACTACATCCAGATGATGCGCTTCAACGCAGAGGAGATCCGCACGTGCCTGTCCTGAAGGGGCCCGCCCTCAACCGCTGCCGGGCCGTGGTGCTGGCCGCCGCGCTGTCGCTGCTGCTCGTCCCGGCCGCCGCGGCCGCCCCCGGGGACCCCGCCCCGACGGTGCCGCCGGACGACGGCTCGCTGCAGCAGACCATCGACCCTGACCAGGAGGTCGCCACCGACGACGTCGTGCTCGAGGCCGGCCACGTCGACCTCGGCCCCCGCGAGGTCGACGGGTCGTGGACGCTGATGGTCCACGACGACACCCGGTTGGCGGGCTCAGTGTGGCGCCCGCTCGAGCACGCCGTGATCCGGGTCCGCGACGCCGCCACCCAACAGGTGCCCGACGACCCTGCCTACGCCTTCCTCGGCGTGCCACCCGGCGCCGGCGTGCACGTGGTGCCGCAGACCCAGGACCCGGACGTGGTCTGGCTCGGCTGGAACACCCAGGACCCCTCGGTGCTCGACAGCGTCGACCGCGGCGTCACCCTCACCCTGCGGGGCGTGGACGGGCCCGGCCACCTGGTCGTCTACCTGCAGGACGGCGGCTTCGGCGCGCCCGACGTGCTCTGGGACTCCCGTGCGCTCGCCAGCGCCGATCAGGACCTGTGGGTCGACGTCAACACCCACACCCACGCCAACTGGGTGTTCAGCGTGCCCGGCACCTACCGGGTGTCGATCGCGGCCAGTGCCACCCTCGTGGACGGCACCGAGCAGACCACCACCGGCACGCTGCGGTTGGCGGTCGGCGACGGCACCGATCCCGAGGAGGCACTGCGGGCCGCAGTGAGCGCACCTGATCCGGACGCTCCGGAGCCCACCGCCGGCGCGGCCGACCCGGTCGACGGGGACGGTACGGCGATCTGGCCGTGGGTCGTCGGCGGCGGTGCCGTCGTCCTCGTCGCCGTGCTGCTGGCAACGGTGGCGCGCCGGCGTCGTACCCGCTCCCGGTCGCTGCTGGACGAGGTCGCGTCATGAGCAGCGGACTGCAGGTGCGCGGCCTGGAGGTCGACCTGGGCGGCCGGCCGGTCCTGCGCGGCGTGGACCTCGATCTCCACCGCGGCGAGCTCGTCGGACTGATCGGTCCCAACGGAGCGGGCAAGACCACGCTCCTGCGCGCGATCCTGGGCCTGACCCGGTCGCGGGCGGGGGAGGTGCGCGTCGACGGCCGTCCGGTACGACGGCGGCGCGGCGAGATCGGCTACGTGCCTCAGCGCCACGAGTTCGCCTGGGACTTCCCGATCTCGGTCGAGCAGGTGGTGCTCACCGGAAGGGTCGGTGGACTGCGCCCGGGGCGCGGCCCGCGGGTCGCGGACTGGCGGGCGGTGGACCGGGCGCTGGGCCTGGTCGCCATGACGGACCTGCGCCGACGGCCGGTGGGGGAGCTCTCCGGCGGCCAGCGCCAGCGGGTGCTGGTCGCCCGGGCGCTCGCCCTCGATCCATCGGTGCTGCTCCTCGACGAGCCGTTCACGGGCCTGGACCTGCCCACCCAGGAGTCGCTGCTCGCGATGCTCACCGGGCTCGCGGACGGGGTGGACGGACCGGCGCGCGCGGTGCTGATGACGACCCACGACATCGCGTCCGCGCTCTTCGCCTGCCGCCGGGTCGTGCTCCTCAACCGCACCGTGGTCGCCACGGGGAGCGCCGCCGAGCTCCGGGACCGTCCCGAGGCGTGGTCGGACACCTTCGAGGTGAGCGCCGACAGCCCGTTCCTGCGGGTGCTGGCGGCGGGGGTGACGGTGTGAGCCCGCTGGATTTCCTCGCCGACCTCACCAACCCGGACCTGCGCTTCCTGCCGAAGGCGCTCGCGGTCGCGATGATGTCGTCGGTCGTGTGCGGCGTCGTCGGCTGCTATGTCGTCCTGCGCGGCATGGCGTTCATCGGCGACGCGGTCGCCCACGCGGTCTTCCCCGGCCTGGCCGTCGCCTTCGTGCTGTCCGGCAACCTCATCGTCGGCGGCACCGTCGCCGGCGTCCTCACCGCCGTCCTCATCGCGGTGTTCAGCCAGGGCCGGCGCCTCAAAGAGGACTCGGTGATCGGGATCTTCTTCGTCGCCGCCTTCGCGCTGGGTGTCGTGATCATCTCGCGCGCGCCCGGGTACGCCGGGTCCCTGCAGCAGTTCCTCTTCGGCTCGATCGCGGGCGTGCCGGACCGCGACCTCGCGGTGATCGCGGTGACCGGCCTGGTGGTCCTCACGACGCTGTTCCTGCTCCACCACGGACTGGTCGCGGTCACGCTCGATCGGGAGATGGCGCGCGCCCTGGGTCTGCGGGTCTTCCTGCACGACCTGGTCCTCTACGTCCTGGTCACCCTGGCCGTGGTGATGTCCGTGCAGACGATCGGCAACGTCCTGGTGCTGGCGCTGCTCGTCGCGCCGGCCGCGACCGCCCGGCTGTTGACCGACCGGCTCGGCGTGATGATGGTGCTCGCCCCGGGCATCGGGGTGGTCGGGGCGACCGTGGGCCTCTACCTCTCCTGGTCCTGGGACCTGCCGGTCGGCGCCACCATCGTCCTGGTGCTGGCCGGCGCCTTCCTGGTCGCCTGGCTCGCGGCACCGCGCCACGGCGTCCTCGCCGGGATGGCGCGGGCCGGCGCGGCGCGGGCGGGCGAGCCGTCCTCGGACGAGGGCGCCCCCGTCCCGCTCAGCGGTGGGTCGCGGTGACCAGCGAGGTGCGGCCGCGGGCGCTGCCGGGGGACACGGCTCGTCCACGTCGGCGCGTTCGCCGGACCGCGGGGGACAGGTGGTCTACCGTTCTCGATAATGATTCCCGTTAGCGATCCAACGTCCCGGCGAGGGGCCCGATGAGCACGGCCCCCACGCCCGCGCCCCGATCCCGGGGCGACCTGCAGGTCTGGCTCGTGCTGGGCCTCCTGGCCGCCGCCGTGCCCGTCCAGCGCCTCTTCGGCGACCGTCTCGACGGCGCGGCGTTCCAGACCTGGGCCACCGTCTTCCTCGCCATCGTCGTGCAGTCCATCCCGTTCCTCGTCCTGGGCGTCGCCCTGTCGGGGTTGATCTCGGCGCTGCTGTCGGAGCGACTGGTGTCGCGGGTGCTGCCTCGCAGCCCCGCTCTCGCCGTCCCGGTCGCGGGCCTGGCCGGGATCGGGCTGCCGACCTGCGAGTGCGCCGCGGTCCCCGTCGCCTCGGGCCTGGCCCGGCGCGGCGTACCGGCGCCGATCGCGCTGACCTTCCTGCTCGCCGCCCCGGCGATCAACCCGGCGGTGATCATCTCCACAGCGGTCGCCTTCCAGGGCCGCACCGACATGGTGGTCGCCCGGTTCGTCGCCTCACTGCTCGTCGCGGTCGTCATCGGCTGGATCTATGTCGTCGTCGCCGGACGGCTGCCGGCGCTGCGGTTGCCCCGGATCAGCGCGGCCCACCACACCCATGGCGGCGACACCCGGTGGGGCCGCTTCGTCGGGGCGGCCTGGCACGACCTGCTGCCCGCGGGCGGCTTCCTGGTCATCGGCGCGGTCATCGCTGCCACCGTCAACGTGCTGGTGCCGGTCAGTGTCGTCGAGTCCGTCGCCGGCAACCTGCTGGTCGGCGTCGTCGTGCTCGCCGCCTTCGCCTTCCTGGCCGCGCTCTGCTCGGAGGCCGACGCCTTCGTGGCGGTGAGCCTCACGGCGTTCTCCGACACCGCCAAGCTGGTGTTCCTCGTCGTCGGGCCGGCCATGGACATCAAGCTCGCCGCGATGGAGGCCGGCCAGTTCGGGCGTGGGTTCGCGGTCCAGTTCGTGCCGCTGGTGCTCACGGTCGCCACCGTCGTGGCTGTCCTGGTCGGGTGGGTGCTGCTGTGAACCGGAACGCCCAGTCCGTGGTCCTCGCCGCGATCGGCGCGGTCGCACTGCGGGTCGGCCTCACCGACGAGTACGCCCGCTATGTCAACGACTGGATGAGATGGCCGCTCGTCGTCAGCGGGGCCGCCATGGTCGGCCTCGCCTTCCTCGCGGTCTTCAGCAGCCGACACGACGCCGACCGGTCGTCCCCTGCGGTGTGGGCCCTGCTGCTCCCGGTCGTCATCGCCTTCGTCGTCCAGCCCCCCGCGCTCGGCGCCTACGTCGCCGAGCGGCGGTCCAACGACGTGAGCGCCGTGCGGTACGACGAGGCCGCGGTCGCGCCGCTGCGCGAGGGACAGGTCCACGACATGCTGGTCTCGGAGTTCGTCGCCTACGCCTCGGCGTACGCCGAGGTGCTGACCGGCGCTCAGGTCCGGTTGCGCGGATTCGTGACCCATGACGAGGGCGGTTGGTACGTCACCCGGCTCTCCATCAGCTGCTGTGCCGCGGACGCGCTGGCCTTCCGCGTCCGCGTCGACCCGGGCGACGGCGAGCAGGCACCCGCCGACGAGCAGTGGGTCGAGGTGGTCGGCACCTGGGTGCCGGGCACCGGCGAGGGCATCGGGACACAGGACGCACCGGTCCTGTCCGCTGCCGAGGTCACCCTGACGGGCCCGCCCCGGCGCCCCTATGAGTGACGCTTCCCCGCTGTTGCCGCGCCTCGGCCTCGCCCTGGCCCTGGTCGTCGTGCTGGTCGTGACCCTGTCCGTCGGCCGCGGTGGTGGTGGCGGTGATGGTGGCAGTGGCGACGCTCCACCGGCGGCGGAGGAGGCCTCCTCCTCCGGCGGTGTGGTGCCGGGCGAGGACGAGTTCTGTGCCGGCTATCTCACGCTGGCCGACGCCCAGGGGCGGTACGCCGCGCAGCCCGTCACCGCGGCGGATGCCCTGCGGGCGGCTGCCGGCGACCTCGTCGCCCTCGGCGTACCCGACTCGATGAGTCGACTCGTGCGCACCGGCTACTACGTCGAGATCTCCGGTGTCTACAGCTCCCTCGGCGAGGAACTCGACCGGAGCGCCGTGCCCGGGGCACTGGCCGACGACGGCCCGGGCGGCTCGACCTCGACCTCGGGCTCGGTCGGTGCGTTCGGCGGCTGGCTCGCTCAGTACTGCCCCGCGCGCTGACCGGGGGCGCCCTGGGGGCCGCTCCGCCCGGTCGTCCGGCGGCTGACCCGGCTGACCCGGCTGACCCGGCTGAATGGCGCGGCGAGGACCGCGCCGACCAGCCCGCCGAGGCCGTTGTGCACCACGTCGGCGAGCGTCGGCACCCGGGTCGGGAGGAACTGCTGCTGCGCCAGCTCGATGCACGCCGACGCGAGCACCGTCAGAGCCGCCGCGAGCAGCGGCCGGCCGAGCAGGACGGCGAGCAGGAAGCCTGCCGGCACGAAGAGCGCGACGTTCGCGATGACCTCGGTCTCGCTCCAGTCGAGCCGGCCGTGGCTGGCCCGCCGCGCCGCCGCGTCGGCCAGGTCGAAGGCCCAGCGGCCCGCCGCCGGGTCGGCCAGGGTGAGCCGCCCGATGACGACGGAGTAGCAGGCCAGCAGGACGGCGGCGACGGGACGACGGATCATGCTCCCGACGCTAGGTCGGTCGACGGTGCCGGACATCGGTCTCGGGTGCCGACCTGTCGTACCCGAGGACCGGACGGACCCGTCGGGTGTGCCGCGTGATCAGCCCTGGCGGGCCTTCATCCGCGGGTTCTGCTTGTTGATCACATAGACGCGGCCACGCCGCCGCACGACCTGGGCGCCGGGCTGCTTCTTGAGCGACCGGATCGAGTTGCGCACCTTCATCGCCTGCTCCTCCTTCCCGTCTCGGGGTCGACCAGGCCGTCCATGACCGCGCCGACCAGGCGCCGCGGGACGCGGTGGGTGCGGCCGTCGATCGTGACGGTCACCAGGTCCGGGGTGCTCGCCCGCCACTGCGAGCGACGGTGCCGGGTCCGGCTGCGCGACGTACGTCGCTTCGGCACGGCCATTCAGGCCACCTCCCGGATCGGCCCGAGCCAGGGTTCGAAGCCGTCCTCGCCCGCCGGCCAGGTCACCGGCTCCCCGCTCGTGAGCAGCAGCCCGTCGAAGGCCGAGCGCAGGTGGGTCGGCGCGACGCCGACCCCCGTCAGGACGATCCGCGTGAACGGGCCGCGGGTGCCCCACGAGCCGTGGTCGCCGATGCTCAGCTGACCGCCGGCGCCGTCCCACTCCAGGACCCGGCCGGGGCGGCTGGGCAGCCAGAAGCAGCCGCGCGATCGGTGCGAGCCGCCGCCGAGCTGCTCGAGCGAGTCCAGGAGCCGATCCGGCTGGAACGGGCGCAGCGACTGCAGGTCGACGCGCCAGACCCCCTCCCCGCGGACGTCGGGCAGGACGTCCGTGCGCGCCGGGTCGGTCCATGCGTCCGTGCGCGCGTGCTGGTGGAGTCGTCCGACGAGGACGTCGCCCCCGAGCCCGTGTCCGCCCTCCACGACCGTCGCGTCCGGACGCGCGAGAGTCGCGACGAGACCGCGCGCGACCGGGTCGACGGCGTCGTCGAAGGCCACCACGTCGGCGTACTCGACCATGGCGGACAGCACCTCCCCGACGCCGCGACGGTCGTCGGGGGCGCAGTGGTGGCCGCGTTCGGCGAGCAGGTCGTCGCCGAGCAGGTCGCGCACGGGGTGCCGCGCACCCACGGCGGTGACGACGGCGGAGACCCGCAGGAACCGCGCCAGCCGGGTGTCCCAGGTGAGCGCGGCGCACAGGTGGGCGGCCTCGGCACCGACCGGCAGGTGCGCCACGATGCTCTGCCAGCGGCCGTCGCGCGCGAGCCGCTCGAGCGTCGGCACGATGTCCTCGCGGATCGCGCAGCTGACGCAGGCGTGCTCGAGCAGCGTCTCGTGCGTCTCGACGACACCGCTCAGGTCGCTGACGGTGCGGGTCAGCACGCCGCGCTCGACGTCGATGCTGTGTCGGCACGCCACGGCGCCCGGCAGGTCGAACTGCAGGCCCACCATGGTCGCGGCCATCGCCTCCGGGTCGACGCCGCCGAGCAGCACGACGGGCACCCTCATCGGGCGGCGCCCCGGCCGTACCGGCGCTCGAACGCCTCGACCCGGCCCTCGGAGTCGAGCACCCGGCCCTGACCGGTCCAGAACGGGTGACTGTGCACGCTCACGTCGACGTCGACGACCGGGTACGACGCCCCCGCGATCTCGACCGTGCGTCCGTCCGCTCCGGCGTGCTCGGCCAGCGTCGACCGGGTGAGCACCAGGTCGCCGGTGGCACGGTCGCGGAAGACGACGGGACCGTAGGCGGGGTGGATCCCCTGCTTCATCGCTTGCTCCTCTGGTTTAGAATGAGAATCGTTCTCAATCATAGAGCAGGAGGCAAGAGATGTCACAGGTGTGCCAGGTGACCGGCGCGCGGCCCGCGTTCGGCAACCACGTGTCGCACTCCCACCGGCGTACCCGGCGGCGCTTCGACGTCAACGTCCAGCGCAAGCGCTACTGGGTGCCGTCCCTGGGACGGCACGTCACGCTGCGGGTCTCCGCCCGCGGCATCAAGACCATCGACCAGCGGGGGATCGAGGCCGTCGTGGCCGTCCTCCGCGCCCGAGGAGAGAGGCTCTGACATGGCTGGATCGAAGGGGAAGGGATCCGACGTCCGACCGATCGTCAAGCTCCGCTCGACCGGCGGGACCGGCTACACCTACGTCACCCGCAAGAACCGCCGCAACGACCCCGACCGCCTGCGGATGCGCAAGTACGACCCCGTCCTGCGCCGCCACGTCGAGTTCCGCGAGGAGCGCTGATGGCCTCGCGCGCGAAGGTCGCCGCGCAGGACCGGCGCCGCGCCACCGTCGAGAGGTACGCCGAGCGGCGGGCCGCCCTCAAGGAGCGGGTCCGCCGCGCGGAGCCGGGCACGGCCGAGCTGGCGGCGGCGGTCCGGGCACTCGCCCGGCTGCCCCGCGACGCCTCGCCCGTCCGGCTGCGCAACCGCGACCAGGTCGACGGCCGCCCGCGCGGCTACCTGCGCAAGGCCGGCCTCTCGCGGATCCGGTTCCGCGAGCTGGCCCATCGCGGCGAGCTGCCCGGGATCACGAAGTCGAGCTGGTGAGCCGCCGGAGCCGCTCCAGCCGCTGACGACCGTCGCGCTCGGTCCCGGGCTGCCCGGCGCTCGGGGCCAGGGCGGCCTCCAGGCGGGCGCGCGCGGCCGCGGCGTCCAGGCCGACGCCGATGGCGACCAGCTCGCTCGACGCGGGCGCCGGCCGGAGCGCGGCGACGTGGACCTGGCTGCCGACCACGTGCACGACGTACCCCGTGCGGCCCCGGCCGGTGTCGACCGCGACGGTCCCCTTGATCCGGTAGGCCCCGGTGGGCGGGGCGAGGAGGAGGTCGACCACCCGAGCGGGGTCGACCGGGCCGTCCGTGCGCGCGCTCGCCGAGGTGGCGTGGACGTGGTCGGGCGCGTCCTGGCCGGTCTCCTGCGCGGCCCGCTCGGCGCGCAGCAGCGAAGCGAGGGGGAGCTGGTCCGGCGGGTCCTCGGCGTGGGCGACGTCGTGCAGCAGCGCCGCGTCGATCCGGCCGCGCGTGGTGCGCACGATCTGCGCCGCCGGGTTGACCTCGCGGACCCGGGCCTCGATGGCGGCGACGGTGTCCTCGCGCGTCGCCTCGGGCAGCAGGTCCACCTTGTTGACCACCACCAGCGTGGCGACCGAGAACCGTGCCGGCGGCAGGCCGCCGTCGTCGAGGGTGGCGAAGTGCTCCGCCGCGTCGACCACGTCGACCACGCCGCCGGGCCGGACCCGCGGTGCGGCGCTGGCCCGGATCATCTGCGCCAGCGCGCCGGGCTCGGCCAGGCCGCTCGCCTCGACCACGATCGCGTCGAGCGCGAGCCGGGGGTGGGTGAGCCGCTCCAGGGCGGCGTCCAGGCCCGAGACGTCCTCGAGGCAGCACAGGCACCCGCCCGCGATCGACACCGGCTCGTCCACCTGCCCCGTGACCAGGCCGGCGTCGACGTTGATCGTGCCGAAGTCGTTGACGATCACCCCGATCCGCGCCCCCGGCTGGCGTAGCAGCCGGTTGAGCAGGGTCGTCTTGCCGGCGCCGAGGTGCCCGGTGAGGGCGGTCACGGGCACGTGCGGACTCACCGTCCCACCCTAGTTGACAACGATTCTCATATCGCGGCCGGTCGTGGCAGGGTGTCCGCGTGAACAGCCACCGGGGCCGCGGACACGGACATGGGCACGGCCACTCCCACCGGGCGCACCGCGGTCCCGACGACGAGATCCAGGTCGGTACGACGGCCCGGACCGTCCTGCTGGCCGCGCTCGCCCTCGCCCTGATCGGCACGGTGGCCGGCCTCGCGATCTGGTGGCCGCCCGGAGACGCCGCCGCCCGCAGCGCGGAGAACGGCGGTGCCGCGGCCCAGTTCGCCGCGCCCGGCGTGACCTTCCCGTCCGGCGAGGTGGTCGCCGTGGCCGAGCGCTGCTCGGGCCGGACCGGCCTCCCCGACGGATCCGGATGCAGCACCGTGACCGTCCTGGTCGACGGCGAGGACGAGCCGGTCCGTCTCGACGTGCCCCCCGAGGTCGTCGAGTCCGGGCTCGCGAAGGGCGACCGGGTCGAGCTGCTGCGCACGCCGGCCCCTGAGGAGGCGCCGGACCAGGGTGCGTCGTACTCCTACTTCGCCACCGAGCGCTACGGCACCCTGGTCTGGCTCGGCGTGCTGTTCGTCGCCGTGGTGCTCGCGGTCGCCCGCTGGCGGGGGCTGCTCGGCCTGGTCGGGCTGGCCTTCGGCGGCGCCGTCGTGTGGTGGTGGATGCTGCCGGCGCTGCTGGACGGCGCGCCCGGCGTGGGGGTGGCGCTGACCAGCGCGACCGCGATCATGTTCGTCGTCCTGTACACCACGCACGGCTTCTCACTGCGCACGAGCACCGCGCTGGCCGGGACCCTGCTCGGCATCGCGCTGACCGCCGGCATCGGCGTGGTCGCGATCGGCGACGCCCGGCTCACCGGGATCAGCGACGAGACCGGGGCGATCCTGGCCTCCTTCGGCGCGCTCGACTTCCAGGCACTGCTCGGCTGCGCGCTGGTGATCGCCGGGCTCGGCGTACTCAACGACGTCACCATCACCCAGGCCTCCGCCGTCTGGGAGCTGCGCGCCGCCAGCCCCCATGCCTCGCGCACGGCAGTCTTCACCAGCGCGATGCGGATCGGCCGCGACCACATCGCCTCGACGATCTACACCATCGTCTTCGCGTACGTCGGCACGGCGCTCATCCTGCTGATGCTGCTGCGTGTCTACGACCGCCCGCTGATCGACCTGATCTCCACCGAGCAGCTCGCCGAGGAGGTCATCCGCACCCTGGTCACCTCGATCGGCCTGGTCCTCGCCGTCCCGGTCACCACTGCGATCGCCGCGGTGATCGCCGCCCCGCGCGCCGATGCCGGGGCTCCCCTGAAGGAATCGCCGGTCGACCGGTGATTCCCTCACTTGTCGTGCGTTGCAACGCCCGCCAAGTGACAGTTTCGCCGGTCGACCGGCGATTCCTGCACCAGGATCACAGCGACGGATCGGTCCAGGCCAGCTGCACCACCTCGGCACCGCGGTCGCGGGTGAGCATCCGGCCGCGCCCGGGCTGGGCCGGCCCCGGACGCAGGTTGCCGATCAACGCCCCCTCGTCGCGGCTGCCCGAGAGCAGGACGCCGGGCATCGCGAGGTCGCGCATGGTCTGGATGACCGGCTCGTAGAGCGCGCGCGAGGCGCCGCCGGAGCGGCGGGCGACCGCGATGTGCAGTCCGACGTCGCGGGCCTGGGCCATCAGCGGCTGCAGCAGCGCGACCGGGGAGCTCTGCTGGGTGGCGACCAGGTCGTAGTCGTCGACCACGACGAACACCTCGGCGCCGGTCCACCAGGACCGGTTGCGCAGCTGCTCGGGGGTGACGTCCGGGCCCGGGATGCGGTTCTGGAGGTAGGTCGCCAGGTCGTTGAGCGCCGGCTGCGCCTGGGTGGCGGAGGTGAGGTAGTTCAGCAGGTACTCCTCGGGCACCTCGCCCAGCAGCGAGCGGCGATAGTCGACGAGGACGATCTGGGCCTCGGCCGGGGTCCGGGTGCGCATGATCTCCTGGCAGTACGTGCGCAGCAGGTTGGTCTTGCCGGACTTGCCGTCGCCGAACAGCAGCAGGTGCGGCTCGGCGTCGACGTCGAGGGCGACCGGTGCCAGCTCCTTCTCGTTGATGGCCAGCAGCAGCTGCCGCTGCGGCGGGGTGCCGGACTGCGCCCGCACCTCGTCGAGGGTGATCCGGTCGGGCAGCAGCCGCAGCTTGGGGCCGGCCGGGCCGCGCCAGGCCGCGGTGACCGCCGCGATCAGCGCGTCGACGCCATCGCCGAGCGTCTCGGCCGCGCCCTCGCCGTCGGTGCGGGGCAGCGCGCCGAGGAAGTGCAGCTTGCCCGGGACCAGGCCGCGGCCGGGCCGGTTGCCCGGCACCAGCGCCGCCACCTTGCGGTCGATCTCGGAGTCGATGGGGTCGCCGAGGCGCAGCTCGAGCCGGGTGCCGAGCAGGTCGCGCATGGCGGCGCGGAAGTCGGGCCAGCGGGTCGACGCGGTGACGATGTGGAGACCGAAGGTGAGGCCGCGCCCCGCGAGCTGCTGGATCTCCAGCTCCAGGTCGTCGAAGTCGGAGCGCAGCGTGCCCCAGCCGTCGATGACGAGGAAGACGTCACCGTAGCCATCGTCGGCGCGGCCCTGACCGCGGCGACTGCGGTAGGTCTCGATGGAGTCGATGCCCTGGTTGCGGAAGTAGCGCTCCCGGCGGTCGACGATGCCCTTGACCTCGGCGACGATGCGGCGCACGACCTCCGGCTCCGAGCGGGAGCCGACGCCGGCGACGTGGGGCAGCGCGGTCAGTGGCGCGAAGGTGCCGCCGCCGAAGTCCAGGACGTAGAACTGCGACTCCAGCGGGGTCGTCGTCAGCGACAGGCTGGTCACGATCGTGCGCAGCAGCGTGCTCTTGCCGCTGCGGGGCCCGCCGACGACGGCGACGTGGCCGGCCGCACCGCTCAGGCTGATCGTGAGCGTGTCGCGCCGCTGCTCGCGCGGCCGGTCGACGGTGCCGAGCGGCACGGTCAGGCCACCGACGCCGCGCCACTGCAGCGACATCAGGCCCAGATCGGGGTGCGGCGCGAGGTCGGGCATCAGCTGGTCGAGGGTGTCGGGTCGGTCCAGCGGCGGCAGCCACACCTGGTGCGCGGCCGGACCGAGCCCGTCCATCCGCGTGACGGCGATGTCCAGCAGCGACGCGCTGCCCTCGACGGGGGCCGGGGTCGCGGAACCGTCCGGCTCGTCCCGCTCCGGCTCGTCGAAGGTCTGCACCTCGGAGATGGTGAACGGCAGGATGCCGCGCACCTTGCCGCCGCTGTCGCGCACGACCCGGCGCCGGCTGGTCTCCGGCGGCCCCGAGACGTACGCCGCCTTGAACCGCGTCATCGTCGTCGGGTCCGGCTTCAGGTAGCCCAGGCCCGGCACCGCCGGCAGCTCGTAGGCGTCCGGTACGCCGAGCACGGCACGCGACTCCTGGGCGCTGAAGGTGCGCAATCCGATCCGGTACGACAGGTGCGACTCGAGCCCGCGCAGCCGGCCCTCCTCCAGGCGCTGCGAGGCGAGCAGCAGGTGGAGGCCGAGCGAGCGGCCGAGCCGGCCGATCGCGACGAACAGGTCGATGAACTCCGGCTTGGCCGACAGCATCTCGGAGAACTCGTCGACCACGAGGAAGAGTGAGGGCAACGGGGCGAGTCCGGCCGCGGCCGGGTCACCCGACGTACGGGCCTTCTCGTAGTCGCGGATCGACGCGAAGTTGCCGGCCTCGCGCAGCAGCTCCTGACGGCGCACCATCTCGCCGGACAGCGCGTCCTGCATGCGGTCGACCAGGGTGAGCTCCTGGGCCAGGTTGGTGATGACCGCGGACACGTGGGGCATCTCGGCCATCCCGGCGAAGGTCGCGCCGCCCTTGAAGTCGACGAGCACCATGTTGAGCTGCTCGGGGGAGTGGGTCATCGCCAGGCCCAGGACCAGGGTGCGCAGGAACTCCGACTTGCCGGAGCCGGTGGCGCCGATCACCAGGCCGTGGGGGCCCATGCCCTGTTGGGCGGACTCCTTGATATCGAGGTGGATCGGGCCGGCGCTGTCGCCCACGCCGATCGGCACCCGCAGCCGGTCGCGGGCCGGCCGCGCCCGCCAGGCGGTGCCGGGATCGAAGGTGTGCACGTCGCCGAGGCCGAGCAGGTCCATGAAGTCGGTCGGTCCGGTGAGGTCGGCCGCCGCCTCCTCGCCGACCGCGGCGCCCGCGGTCGGGGTGAACAGCGGGGTCAGCCGCCGGGCGAGGGCCTCGGCGGTGGCCGCTCCGCACTGGTCCGCCTTGGCGCGCACCGGCTCGGTCCGCAGGCGTACGGCGACCAGGGGCACCGTGTCGGGGGCGTGCCCGGCCGCGGCCGAGCGGGCGTCGTCCTCGATCTCGAGACGGAGCGCCGTCGGACTGTCCAGCTCGCCCCAGCGGGCGGGGAGGTCGATCACGGTCACGCCGTGCAGGCCGTCGGAGGGGACGAGGTGGTTGCCCGGCGGTAGCTCGGCGCCGTCGGTGACCAGGATGATGTGCGGGATCGCGGGCCGTTCGTCGGCCCCGAAGCGGGGCCGCTCGCTGAGGTCGGGCGGCAGCATCGTGGCCAGGTCGCTGAGCGAGGTGGTGACCATCCGCGCCGGCCCGACCGCGTCGTTCTGGTGCTGGCTGTGGGCGTGCGGCAGCCACTTCACCCAGTCCCAGTGCGCCAGCGTCGCCTCGTCGGCCAGCACCGCGACCTGCAGGTTCTCCGGGGACTGGAAGGTCGCCGCGGAGCAGAGCAGGGCGCGCGCCAGCGAGCGAGCCTCCTCCTCGTCGCCGCAGACCTCGATCCGGTCGAACGCCCGCAGGTCGATGGACGCCGGCAGGTCGGGCTGCAGTCGGTGCACGACGAGCAGCCGGTGCAGGGCCGACGCCGACGCCGGGTCGACCTCGTCGATGGGGGCGCTCTCCGGCGGCAGCAGCTCCAGGGCGAGCGGCTGGGCGCACACGCCGTAGCGGACCTGGAGGAAGGCAGGGTCGGACGAGGACCGCTCCCACACCCGGGTCCGGTCCTCGGCGAGCGACGGCAGCGCGGTCGGGGACGGGTGCATCCAGGTCAGCGCCCGGCGCTGCTGGTCGGCGGCCTCGCGGGCGACCTTGCGGACGGTCGCCAGGTAGCGGAGGTACTCCGTGCGCGAGCCGGTGACCTGCTGCTGGCGCTGCTTTCGCTGCCGGTCGATCTGGACGACGATGAAGCCGAGCGTCGCGAAGAGGAACATGCCCGCGGCGATGAACCGCAGCGCCTGGTTGCCGCCCGCGCCGCCGAGCCCGGCGACGAGGACGATCGAGCCCAGGCTGCCGAGCATGGGGATGGCGTTCATCGCGACGCCCGCAGCGCCCTCGCTCGGCTGGAGCTGAGGGGGCGGCTGCAACTGGAGCTGTCCGCTGGGCAGCTCGGGCCGCTCGCCGCGGTTGCCGCGCTGGGTCAGGCTGCCCGGGGCGGCCGGCGGGGGCGCGGCTCGGCGGCCCGGCGGCCCGCCCGGCGCACCCGGGGGGAGGGCTCCCGGAGGGAACGCACCGGGCGGCCCGCCCGGAACGCCGCGGTGCATGCCCGGTCCGCCGCCCGGAGTGATCCCCACCGTCACGCTGCCGTCCCCTGTCGTCCCCTGCCGCGCTGCCCGTTCAGTCGACCGCACCGATGATAGGAGACGGGTTCGGCGGGGTAAGGAGCATCGGAGCGCACGGGTAGGAGGACTACCCTGCGAACCGGGCCGTGAACCTCGGTCCGGCACGACACTGATCTCGGGAGGCGCTGGGGGTGGTCATCCGGTGAGTGGGACCCGTAGCCCGGCCCCCGGCACGGTCACCGCGGTGAGCGTGCACGGCCCGCGAGGCGTGCTCGACCTGACCGTGCCGGTCGACGCGACCCTCGAGGACGTCTCCCGGACCTACTCCGCCGAGGCCGGCCTGCCCGTCGTGCTCCCGCTGGTCACCCGGTCGGGGGAGCCGCTCCAGCCCACCGCCGTCGTCGGCGCCGCGGGCCTGGTCGCCGGCTCCGTGGTCGTCGCGGTCGATCCGTCGTCGCGGCCCGCGCCGCCGCGCAGCAGGTTCCGACCGGGCGAGGCGGGCGAGGCGATGCTGACCGCGGGACCGGCCTCGGCGCTCTGGTTCGCGCTCGCCGTCGGCGTCGCCGCCGTGGCCGGGTGGTGCGCCGCCGGACTGCCGACCGAGGACCGCTGGCCGGTGGTGGCGGTGCTCCTCGCCGCGGCCGCCGTCGGCTGCCTGCCGATCGGCGTCCTGCGCTCCCAGCGAGCGCTCGCCGCCCCGGCGTACGCCGCCGCGGCCGGGCTCGCCCTCGCCTGGGACCCGCTGCCGGAGCGGCTGCCGACGGTCGCCGGCATCGCCGCCCTCTGCGCGGCGATCACCGCGGGCGTCGGCCGGGCGCTGGCGGCCCCCGAGGACCCCGCGGTCGACGGGCTCCGGGTCTGGATCGCGGTCGGTGCCGGCTGGTTCGCCGTCGCCGGGCTCGGCGCGCTGATCGGTGTCGCGCCCCAGGCGGTGTGGGCGGTGCTCTTCCTCGCCGCGGTCCTGGCCGCCCGGTTCGTGCCGGAGCTCGCGGTCGACGTACCCGACCAGTACCTCCTCGACCTCGAGCGCCTCGCCGTCACCGCCTGGTCGGCCCGCGAGCGACCCACGGGGCGACGCGGCCGGATCGTCGTCCCGGAGCAGGCCGTGCAGGCCGTCGCGGCCCGCGGCGCCCGGGTCGTGACGGCGGCGGCCACCGCGGTGCTGCTCGTCGTGGTCGTCACGACGCCCCTGCTGCTCGCCACCGCGCACCTGCCCCTCGACAGCGCGGGCGCCCGCTGCCTGATCGGGTTCGGCGGTGCGACGCTGCTGTTCGCCGCCCGCAGCTATCGGCACGCCACTGCCAGCCGGCTGCTGCGCCTGGCCGGCGTGGTCGCGCTCGCCGCCCTGGCCGTCGTCCTGCTCGGTCTCGCCCCGGCGAGCGGGAGCCCGGTCGTCTCGCCGGGAGCGGTGGCCGCGGTCGCCGTCGCCCTGGCCGGGACCCTGGTGCTGGCGGCGGTCCTCGTGGGCCGTGGCTGGCGGTCCGCGTGGTGGTCGCGACGCGCCGAGATCGCCGAGGCGATCTGCGGTGCCGTCGCCGTCGGCTCCCTCGTCGTCGCCGTCGGCTTCTTCCGTCACCTGTGGGAAGTCACGGGTTGAGGTTTAGCCCTGCGCGGGCGAGGGGTAGCACCACACGCGTCGGCTCTTTGGCAGCACTCGGGGAGCCAGATCGAGGAAACCGAATTGCACGGGGCGGGCCTCACCGCCCGCCAACCAGCACCAAGGAGCAGACATGGCAGTCGAGTTCGGACACGCAGAGGGCGCCCTCGGGAAGGTCGCCGATCTGGTCATCACCGCCAAGCAGGACCTCGGCAAGCAGGCCCAGACGATGGAGGGCCAGCTCGAGAGCATGCGCCAGGAGTGGGTCGGCACCGCCGGTCTCTCCTTCGACAACCTCAAGAACGCGTGGCTCGAGAAGCACAAGGTCGTCACCACGGCCCTCGACCGCTTCCACGCGTCCCTGACCGAGACCGAGAAGGACAACGTCGCGGTCGACGAGCAGGCCGGCTCGGAGATGGTCAACCTCCTCAACCGCCTCGGCCAGCAGTAGTCCCCGCCACCCACCCACGAACTCGACGAACTCCAGGAGACAACCATGACCGGACCTGACTTCGGTGCCCTCGACGGCCTGCGCGTCAAGCACGCCTCCCTCGAGGCCGCGGCGCAGAACATGTACGAGACCGCGAAGGCCATGAACGCCCGCCTCGACCAGCTCGAGAGCGACGCCCAGCCCTACATCAGCACCTGGGCTCCCGACAGCGAGCAGCGACTGAGCTACGACCAGGCCAAGTCCGCCTGGGACTGGGCGATGAAGGAGCTGCTCGACCTGCTGGACGGCGTCTCGAAGACGACCTACCAGTCCAACTCGGAGTACATCCAGGCCGACAAGCGCGGCGCCGGCCGGTTCTGAGTTCTCTGGGCCGAGCGCGGCTGCGGCGACGCGAAAGCAAAGCAAGTTCCCGGAGGTCGCCTCTCGCCGTGCTGCCGGCCGGGGTTCTCTGGGCCGAGCGCGGCTGCGGCGACGCGAAAGCAAAGCAAGTTCCCGGAGGTCGCCTCTCGCCGCGCTGCCGGCCGGGGTTCTCTGGGCCGAGCGCGGCTGCGGCGACGCGAAAGCAAAGCAAGTTCCCGGAGGTCGCCTCTCGCCGTGCTGCCGGCCGGGGTTCTCTGGGCCGAGCGCGGCTGCGGCGACGCGAAAGCAAAGCAAGTTCCCGGAGGTCGCCTCTCGCCGTGCTGCCGGCCTCCCGCGCCGAAGGGGCCGACCTCCTGGTCGGTCCCTTCGCTGCTGTGCGGGTACCTTGCCGCAAGGTCACTAGGATCCGGAGCGCGGGCTCTCGGGAAGGATGGGGCAGATGACACAAGCGCCGCGCACGAGCGCCGCCGTCACCTCCGGGCTGGTCCGGGTGACGGTCACCTCCGGCACCCGGCGGGTCGACCTGGTCCTTCCGGGCGCCATCCCGGTCGCCGAGCTGCTGCCCGAGCTGGCCCGCAGCGTCGGCCTGCTCGATCCCGCGACCGTGCACGGCGGCTACCGCGTCGGCACCGCCGACGGCCGCCGGCTGGCGCTCGACACCGGCCTGACCCTCCAGGGCATCGAGGACGGCGGCCTGCTGACGGTCACCGCAGGCGTCGACGACCCCGCGCCCCGGGTCTACGACGACGTCGTCGAGGCGATGACCGATGTCGTCGAGCACGATCTCGAGCCCTGGCACCCGGCCGCCGGGCGTCGTACGGCGCTCGTCGCGGCGGGCCTGTTCCTCGCTCTCGGTGCCGGTGCCCTGCTGGTCCAGCGCGGTTCCGACATCGCCGCCGCGGCCACCGCGCTGGTCGCCGTCGCGCTCTGCGCGGGCGCGATCGTCCTCTCCCGGGCGCAGCGCGAGCACGAGGCCGGCGTCGCCGTGGCCTGGCTGGGCGCTGGGTACGCCGCCGTGGCCGGCATCATGTTCGCCCCGGACAGCGACAGCTGGTTCGCCGACCCGCTCGCCGCCGCCGGCGCCGGCGCGCTCGTGGCCGGAGTGGTCTGCCTGATCGGCCTCGGCCCCGGCCGGACCCTGGCGTTCCCGCCGATCGTCGTCGGCGCGCTCGGCGTGGGCGTCGGCATCTACGTCCGCTCCTCGCCCGACGGCTTCGCCCCCGCGCCGTTGCTGACCACGGTCCTGGTGCTCGTGGTCCTCGCCGGCAGCGTCTTCCCGTGGCTGGCCCTCGGGGCCACGACGACCCGCGTCGATCAGCTGTACTCGCCCGCCGACATCACCGCCGACCCCGACGACATCGAGCGCGCCCGGGTCGCCGCCGACGCCCGGGTCGCCCACGAGATCCTGCTCGCGATCAGCGGCACCGTCGGCCTGCTCCTCGTCCTCGTCGCCCCGCTGGCCGTCAGCCTCGGGATCACCGGCACCCTGCTCGCGGTCGACGCCTGCCTGATCGTCGTGCTCCGCACCCGCCAGTACCGCACCGGCAGCGAGGTCCTGCTCGGCCTCGCCTCCGGTGTCGCCGGCATCGCCGCGACCGCGGTCGCCGTCCTCGCCTTCCACCCCGACTGGCGCCCGACGCTGGCTGTCGTCCTCGCCGTCGTCGGCGCGGTGCTCCTCGTCGCCACGCTCAGCCCCGCCGCCCCGTCGGTACGCCGGGGCCGGCTCGGCGACCTGCTCGAGTCCGTCGCCCTCCTCACCCTGCTCCCACTGCTCGTCGTCGCCACCGGTCTGTTCGACCAGGTGCGCGACTGGCTCGGATAGGACGGACGGTCCGTGGCCACCAAGAAGGACCTCGTCGAGGCCTATGCCTTCAGCCGTCGCCGGCTGGTCACCGCGTTCGTGTCCGGCGCGCCGGGCGGCCGCGAGGTGGAGCCCGCGCGCCCCGGCCGGATGATCGTCGGCGGCATCGCGCTCGCCGTCCTGCTCGTCGCCGGTGCCGCCATCGCCGGCGCCCTCTCGGACCGCGCCGAGGTCGACTGGGACAAGCCCGGACTCGTCGCCGACGACCGTGGCGCGCTCTACGTCATCCTCGACGAGGACCTCGCGTCGGGCCTGCCGCGGGTGCGGCCGGTCATCAATGTGACGTCGGCCCAGCTCATCCTCGGTGCCGGCGTCGAGGCCCGCAAGGTGCCCGACGACGAGATTGCGGGGGAGCGGAAGGGGCCGCCGATCGGGATCCTCGACGCCCCCGCCACCGTGCCGGGCGCCGATGACCTGGTCGAGAGCGGCTGGACGTCGTGCACCGGCAGCGGACTCGGCATGCAGACGTCGGTCGAGGCCTCGCCCGGCGTGACGCCGGTGCCGACCACCGGCTTCGTGGTGCGCTCGGCCGCCAAGGACGCGGTCTACCTCATCGCCGAGGCCGATGTGCCGGGCCTGCCGCGCCGCGCGTACCGCTACGAGCTCACCAACGGCAGCGACGGCCTCTACAGCGACCTGCGGATCTCGCCCAACAACATGATCGCCGTGCCGGACGCCTGGCTGGAGCTGTTCCCGCCCGGCGCGTCCCTGGACGCCGAGGGCCTCGGCATCGACGGCTGGGGGCAGCCGGCCCGCCTCCCGGGCTACGACGGTGCCCGCGTCGGGGACTGGCTGGAGCGCTCCGGCACGACGTACGCCTTCACGAGGACCGGCTTCGTGGAGCTCTCGCCCTTCGAGGCGGCGGTGCTGCGCAACACGCCTCTCGGCAAGCGCGCGCCGCAGGCGGTGACCGAGGTACCAGGCGCGCCGTTCGACATCGTGCGCGGTGCCGCCGGCGCCGGCGAGCACTGGCCGGAGCAGGTCCTGGCCGGCTCGCTGCCCGCCACCGAGCAGGCCTGCGCCCAGCTGACGACCGACGAGGACACCGAGCCCGCCGTACGGCTGGTCTCCGCGCCCACGGGCGCGGCCAGCGCCGAGGACGTCGCCACCGGCGACCGCGAGGTCACCGTCGCCTCCGGTCACGGCGCGGTGATCCGCTCGGCCGACTGGATCACCAGCGCCGGCGGCACCATCCACCTGATCGACGACCGCGGCTACAGCTATCCGGTCGCCAGCACCGACGATCTCGCCCAGCTCGGCTACGGCAAGGTCCCCGGGCTGGTCGTCCCCGACGTGTGGAACAAGCTGTTCGAGGCCGGTCCCGAGCTGTCGCAGGATGCCGCGCTCTGCCCGCCGTCGAGGGACCGGTCGTGCGGCTAGGGTGGCCCGCCCGCGTCGCCGTGGGTGGGCTGTCCGGCGTCGCCGTGGGGCTGTCTCTCGCCGGCGCCGCCCTGGTCGGTACGCCGGCCGCTGCGGTCCCGCGCGGGCATGTCGCGGCCGATGTCGAGGGACCTCGCTGCCTGCAGGTCAGTGCGAGCACGACCGACCAGCGTTCGGTCAGGGGAGACAACCCGGCCAACCTCGCGCTGCACGTCGAGGAGGCCCGGGCGCTGGTGCGCAAGACCGGGACGCAGCCCGGTGCCGGCGTGCAGGTGGTCGTCGTCGACAGCGGCATCGACGGGTTCCGGGGGACGGCGCCGGTGGAGCTGCCGAGCGGCCACGGCTTCGCCGTCGCGGGCATCGTCGCCGGTCCCGACCAGGCCGAGCCGAGTCGTGTCGACGTCGGGATCGCCCCCGCTGCCGAGGTCGTCGACGGACGCTTCTACGACACCTTGGAGCGCTCCCAGGAGGGGCAGCGCGTCCCCACGGCCGCCGACCTCGCCCAGAAGCTCGGCGAGATCGCCGCCGCCCGCGAGGGCGGTGCCCGGCCCCGGACCGTCGTGGTCGTGCCCGCGCAGGTCCCGTACTCCGCCGAGCTCGAGGCGCAGGTCGACCGGCTGGTCGGCACCGGCGCCCTGCTGGTCGCCGCCTCCGGCGACCGCCCCTCCGGTGAGGGTGCCTTCCCCGACGGCTACGAGGGGGAGGCGAAGAAGGGCGAGGACGCCGCCGAGGTGATCTGGCCGGCCGCCCACCCGAAGGCGATCGCGGTCGGGGTCTCGACGCCGGGCAGTCGCGGCACCGTGCTCCGCAGCTCGGCCATCGACCTCGCCGCGCCCGGCGCCGGCGCGGTCTCCAAGGCCCTCAACGGTGGCTGGTGCGTCGTCGACGGCGCCTCGACCGCGTGGGCCGCCGCCCAGGTGGCCGGTGTCGCCGCCCTCGTGTGGTCCGCCCACCCCGACGAGAACGCCGAGCAGCTGCGGACCCGCCTGGAGCAGACCGCCAGCGGCAACGGTGGCCCGTCCAGCCCGATCACGGGGTACGGCGTCGTCCAGCCGGTCGAGGCGATCCAGCGCGACATCGCCGACATGGGCGCCGAGCGCACCCAGCAGGTCCGGCCCGCCCAGCCACCCCGCGCCCAGGCCGACGTCCTCGCCGGTGCCCGCCACGACGCGATCTGGTGGGGACTCGGCGGCGGCGCCGCGCTCGTCGTCCTGCTCCTGCTGCGCCCGCTGCTCGCCCGTCGCCGCTGAGCCCGCCGGACCGGCCGCGGGTGGGGCGCGGGGTCGGTGCGGGGTGGACCAGTAACACGCTGTCCGCGTGACTGGTCGGCAGTTGTCAGCGCGCGAGGCCGCATTCTCGCCGCGTTCGTGCTGAGAGCGTCCCGGTGGTGCGGTGGACGGCGTGTTACTTGCCTGCCGAGCCGCTCGCCCCATGCCCGAAAAGCACCGACGGCGCCGACTCTCGTCGGCGCCGTCGGTATCTGCGGCGGAGGTAGGGGGATTCGAACCCCCGAGGGCGTTAACCCAACCCGCTTTCCAAGCGAGCGCCATAGGCCACTAGGCGATACCTCCGCGGAGGAGGTTACCGGCAGATGGACGGTGGGGTGGAATCGGGACTCGTCCCCCGACCGGCTCGGCGGCGTACCATCGAAGCATGACCGCGCGGGGCGACGAGCCGGAGCCGTGGGCTCGCGCCGAGCACCTGCCCACCGACGCCCAGCGGATGGGGCTCAACCGGTCCGTGCCCGACGGTGCCCTGCTCGAGTTCGCGGGCTCCCTGGACAGTGCGAAGCGCTCCCATCGGATGGTCGCCTGGGTGCTCCTGGTCGTGATGGTCACGCCGGTCCTGCTGACCGTGCTCGACCTGCTGCGCTGAGCTCGCCCCCGTCCCGATGCCGCGGTCGATGTGAATCGGGCGCACCCCATCCTCTAAAGTGGCCCGCAACCCCCCACGTGGCGGTATCTCACCCAACTCCCCCAGGGCCGGAAGGCAGCAAGGGTAAGTGAGCTCTATCGGGTACGTGGGGGGCCTCTTCGTTCCGCCCGGTTCGTTCCCGGTTCGTCCCGCCCGGCTTACGGCTTGCGCGCGAGGTAGAAGTAGTTGAACGGGTCGCTCCGGACCTCGCGGGCCTCCACCTCGACCAGGCCCGCCTCCTCGAGCATCCGGATCGCGGTCTGCCGGCCCCACACGGTGCCGAGCCCGGCGCCGCCGTGGGCGAGCGACACGGTCATGCAGTGCATCAGGCTGATCGTGTAGAGGTAGGTCACCCACGGCAGGCCCAGGTTGTTCTCGACACCCGTCTCGGCCTTGATGTCGACCATCAGGAAGGTTCCGCCCGGGCGGAGCGCCGCCGCGATGCCGGCGAGCACCCGGTCGGGGAACGCCTGGTCGTGGATCGCGTCGAAGGCCGTCACGACGTCGTACGCCGCAGCCTCACCCAGCTCGGCGACGTCGCGGACCTCGAAGGCCGCGTTGGTGAGTCCCCACGCGGCGGCCTCCGCGCGCGCCGCCGCGATCGCCTCGGCACCGAGGTCGTAGCCGACGAACCGGCTCGCGGGGTAGGCCCGGGCGAGCAGGTTGACGGCATGGCCGGAGCCGCAGCCGATGTCAGCGAGCGCGGCGCCCTCGGTCAGCCGCTCGTGGAGGCCGGGGACGGTCGGCACCACGACGTCGAGCAGGCCGGCATCGTGGACGGCGGCGGCGTCGGCGGCCATCAGCTCGTGGAACCGGGGGAAGCGGTCGTAGCCGAGCCCGCCGCCGTGCCGGAACCGCTCGCGCAGCTCGGGCTCCACGCCGGCGAGCATGGTGAGCATCTTCATGCTGCGGGCGAGGTTCACCGGTCCGTCGGCGGGGGTCAGGCAGGCGGCGCGTTCGCGGGACAGCGCGTAGTGGCCGGTCGCGGCGTCGTACGTCGCGACGTCCCCGGCCACGATCCCGTCCAGCCACTCCCGCAGGTACCGCTCGTCGACCCCCGCCGCCGTGGCCAGGGTGGCGGTGTCCGCGGGCCCCGTGCGGGCCAGCACGTCGAGCAGCCCGAGCTCGTCGCCGATGCCGAGGAGCAGGCCCAGGGCAGCGTCCTCGCGCACCCGGACCATCCGCTTCTGGAACGCCCTCGCCTCGTCCCGGTCCATCGTCGTCATGATGCTCGTCCTCCCTGTGGCTCGCGCCTCACGATAGGGGTCGGGCCGCGCCGCAGGGGACGGCGCCACGGCCCCCGGACGTGTCGGGGCCAGCGACTAGGGTGGCTCCCGTGGACTCCCCGCTCGCGCTCTATCGCCGCTACCGGCCCGAGACCTTCGCCGAGGTCATCGGGCAGGAGCACGTCACCGAGCCGCTGCGGGCCGCGCTGGCCGGCAACCGGGTCAACCATGCCTACCTCTTCTCCGGTCCCCGCGGCTGCGGCAAGACGACGAGTGCGCGGATCCTCGCCCGCGCGCTCAACTGCGAGAAGGCGCCGATCTCCGATCCGTGTGGGGAGTGCGAGAGCTGCCGCGACCTGGCGCGCAACGGGCCGGGCTCGATCGACGTGATCGAGATCGACGCCGCCTCCCACGGCGGCGTCGACGACGCCCGCGACCTGCGCGAGAAGGCCTTCTTCGCGCCGGTGAAGAGCCGCTACAAGGTCTACATCATCGACGAGGCCCACATGGTCACCACGCAGGGCTTCAACGCCCTGCTCAAGCTGGTCGAGGAGCCGCCGCCCCATCTGCGGTTCATCTTCGCCACGACCGAGCCGGAGAAGGTCATCCCGACCATCCGCTCGCGCACCCATCACTACCCGTTCCGGCTGATCCCGCCGCGGCTGCTGACGTCGTACCTCACCGAGCTGTGCGAGCGCGAGGGTGTCTCCATCGAGCCGGCGGCGCTGCCGCTCGTCGTGCGGGCCGGCGCGGGCTCGGCCCGCGACACGCTCTCGGTGCTCGACCAGCTGCTCGGCGGGGCGGGCCCGCAGGGCGTGACCTACGACCTGGCGAGCGGCCTGCTCGGCTACACCCCCGACACGCTGCTCGACGACGTCGTGTCCGCCTTCGCCGCCGGCGACGGCTCGGCGGTCTTCGGTGTGGTCGACAAGGTGATCGAGACCGGGCAGGATCCCCGCCGGTTCACCGAGGACCTGCTCCGCCGGCTGCGCGACCTCGTCATCATCTCCGCCGTCCCCGACGCTGCGGCCTCCGGTCTGCTCGACCTCTCCGGCGACCAGGCCGACCGCCTCGTCGCGCAGGCCGCCGCCTTCGGCCGGGCTGAGCTGACCCGCGCCGCCGACCTGGTCGCGGCCGGTCTCACCGACATGCGCGGCGCCACCGCGCCCCGGCTGCTGCTCGAGCTGATCTGCGCCCGGATCCTGCTCCCCGCCGCCGACCACACCACCGAGGGCGTGCTCGCCCGCCTCGACCGGCTCGAGCGCCGCGCCTCGATCAGCGGTACGACGTCCGCGGAGTCCGCACCCGCAGCCGCTCCGGCCGTCGTCCCGGCCCAGGACCGGCCGGTGCCGTCGCGGGCCGAGCGGGCGGCGCCGGAGCGGGTCGAGGACCCGGCTCCCGCCCCGGCTCCCGCCCCGGCACCCACGCCGCCGCCCACTCCGGCTCCGGCGCCCACGCCGGTGGTCGAGGCGACGCCCGAGCCGGCCCATGCACCCGAGCCCGAGCCGGTTCCCGAGCCCGTCGCGCAGCAGCCCCCGCCGTCGGTGTCGGTCGCTGCCGCCGCGGAGCCGGCCGCGGCCGGTCCGGAGCAGGCCGGGGGCAGTGCCGGGAGCAGCGCCGGCGGCAGCGGCCTGAGCCTGGTCGACGTCCGCCGGCTGTGGCCCTCCGTCATCGACCGGGTCAAGGGGGTCAAGCGGGTCACCTGGATCCACCTCACCCAGAACTCCCAGGTCGTCGGCTTCAACGGCAAGGTGCTCAGCCTCGGCTTCCAGACCGACGGCCCGCGCCGCTCCTTCGAGTCGGGCGGGCACGCCGAGATCGTCCAGCAGGCAGTGATCGACGAGATCGGTGCCGACGTGCGGGTCGAGGCGATCGTCGACCCCGCCGCCGACCCGGGGGCACGCACCCCGGAGCCGGCCGCCGCTTCTGCCCCGGCCACCCAGGCCGCCGCTTCTGTCCCGGCCGCCCCGGCCACCCCGGCCGCCCCGGCCCCGGCGGCGGCCGAGTCCGGTGGCTGGCCGGAGGTCACCGCGCCGCCCTCCTCCGCCGTCCCGTCCTCCTCCACCGGACCGTCCGCACCGCCCCCGGACGACCCGCCGCCGTGGGCCACCGAGCCCCCGCCGGCCGACGGACCGCCCGAGGAGCCGGTGTCGCGTCGCTCGCGGGTGGCCGACATCCAGGCGCAGGCCGATGCCGCCGCGGAGGCGCCGCCGGAGGACCCCGACGCCGCCGTCGACCTCAACGACCGTGAGGTCGACGCCGAGTCCAGCGCCGAGCTCCTCGCCCGCGAGCTGGGCGCCCAGATGATCGAGGAGATCCCCCGCGGCGACTGAGCCGCTGCCGCCGCACTCGAGCCAACCGCCCGGACCACAGAGAAGAGACCCTCACCATGAGCCAGAACCCCTTCGACGCCCTCGGTGGCGCCGGCGGCCTCGACCTCGGTGCCCTGCTCCAGCAGGCCCAGCAGATGCAGGACCAGCTCCAGGGCGCCCAGCAGCGTCTGGCGGAGGCCACCGTCGACGGCTCCGTCGCCGGCGGCGCCGTGACCGTGACGGTCACCGGAGCCGGCGAGCTGACCGCCGTCACGATCAGTCCCGACGCGATCGACGGCACCGACGCGGAGGCGCTCGCCGACCTCGGCGACCTGGTCGTCGCCGCGTTCCGCGACGCCCGGGCCAAGGTCGACGAGCTCGCCGAGCAGATGCTCGGACCACTGGCCGGCGGGCTCCCCGACCTGGGTGGTCTCCCCGGTCCGGGCGGACCGGGCCAGGTGCCCGGCCAGCTCGGCTTCTGAGCGAGGGCGGCACTCTTGTACGAAGGCGTCGTCCAGGACCTCATCGACGAGCTCGGGCGGCTGCCCGGGGTCGGTCCGAAGAGCGCCCAGCGGATCGCGTTCCACCTGCTGCAGGCCGACCCCGCCGACGTACGACGGCTCGCCGAGGTCCTGATCGAGGTCAAGGACAAGGTCAAGTTCTGCTCGGTCTGCTTCAACGTCGCCGAGGACGACCAGTGCCGGATCTGCCGTGACCCGCGTCGCGACCCGGCGGTGCTGTGCGTCGTGGAGGAGTACAAGGACGTCGTGGCGATCGAGCGGACCCGCGAGTTCCGTGGCCGCTACCACGTCCTGGGCGGTGCGATCTCGCCCATCGACGGCATCGGTCCCGAGCAGCTCCACATCCGCGAGCTGCTCACCCGGCTCGGCGACGGCACCGTCACCGAGGTGATCCTGGCCACCGATCCGAACCTCGAGGGCGAGGCCACCGCGACGTACCTCACGCGCATGCTCGGCCCCCTGGGGTTGCGCGTGACGCGTTTGGCCAGTGGACTTCCGGTGGGAGGAGACCTGGAGTACGCCGACGAGGTCACCCTGGGTCGGGCATTCGTGGGAAGGCAGACAGCGACATGAACGGGAACATGAGCGACGACAGCACCACCACCGAGCAGCTCCCCGGCCTCGCGGCGCTGGAGGCGCTGATCGCGGTCGAGACGGAGACCGTGCGACTGGCCGACGACATCGCCGCGTCGGTGCGGTCCTTCCTCGACGGCGTACGGGTCGTCGCGGCACAGGCGAGCGGCGGGCAGGCGGTGTCCCTGCTGCTGCTCCAGATCAGCCAGATCGCGCTCACCGGCGCCCGGCTGGGAGTGCATCGCGACTTCGCGCCGCGCGACGAGTACCAGCCCGACGACGGTCCCGACCCCGATGACATCGACGAGCTGCGTCTCCAGCTGGCGCGGCTGCTCGGCGACCTGGACACCTACAGCTACGTCTTCGACCCCTACGACTCCGAGGTCGTCGAGGGTCTGCTGTCCGACGACCTCACCAGCATCGCCGCCGACCTCGCCGTCGGCGTGCGCCACTACGAGGCGGGTGACGTCGAGGAGGCGCTGTGGTGGTGGCAGTTCTCCTATGTGTCCTCGTGGGGCGCGCTCGCCGGGTCGGCGATGAAGGCGCTGCTCTCGGTCGTCGCCCACGACCGGCTCGACGTCGATCTGGACACCACCCAGGAGCTCGCCCTGGTGGAGGCGGCGGCCGCCGTACTGGACAGCGCGGAAAAGGGCTAGCCCCCTCTCGTAGACTCGGGGGCGGCCCCGTCGATGTGGCCTTGCCCTAGAAGTAGCACCGTCCCCGAGACCACGCCAGGAGTGAGCCCCCGTGGGCATTGTCGTGCAGAAGTACGGCGGCTCGTCGGTCGCCGATGCCGCCGGGATCAAGCGCGTCGCACAGCGCATCGTCAACACGAAGAAGGCCGGCCACCAGGTCGTGGTCGTCGTCTCGGCGATGGGGGACACGACGGACGAGCTGATCGACCTCGCCAACGAGGTCTCGCCGCTGCCGCCCGCGCGCGAGCTCGACATGCTGCTGACCGCGGGCGAGCGGATGTCGATGGCCGTGCTGGCCATGGCGATCCACGACCTCGGTCACGAGGCCCGCTCGTTCACCGGCTCCCAGGCCGGCGTGATCACCGACGCCGAGCACGGCAAGGCGAAGATCATCGACGTCACGCCGGGCCGGATCCAGACCGCGATCGACGAGGGCGCGATCGCCATCGTCGCGGGCTTCCAGGGCGTCTCCCAGACGACCAAGGACATCACCACGCTGGGCCGCGGCGGCTCCGACACGACGGCCGTGGCGCTGGCCGTCGCGCTGCGCGCCGACGTCTGCGAGATCTACTCCGACGTCGACGGCATCTTCACCGCCGATCCCCGCATCGAGCCCCGCGCCCGCAAGGTGCCCCGGATCTCCTACGAGGAGACCCTCGAGATGGCCGCGCAGGGCGCCAAGATCCTGCACCTGCGGTGCGTCGAGTACGCCCGCCGCTACGACATGCCCATCCACGTCCGCTCCTCCTTCTCCGAGAAGGAGGGCACCTGGGTCGTCAAGGCCGAGGATGTTGCTCAGGAGAATGCAATGGAAGCCGCGATCATCACCGGTGTCGCCCATGACCGCAGCCAGGCCAAGATCACCGTGGTCGGCGTCCCCGACAAGCCGGGCGAGGCGGCCGCGATCTTCCGCGCCGTCGCCGAGGCACAGATCAACATCGACATGATCGTGCAGAACGTCTCGGCCGCCGCGACCAGTCTGACCGACATCTCCTTCACGCTGCCCGCCGGTGAGGGCCAGACCGCGATGACGGCGCTCTCGCGGCTCCAAGCCTCGGTCGGCTTCGAGTCGCTGCTCTACGACGATAGTGTCGGCAAGGTGTCGGTCGTCGGCGCCGGCATGAGCTCCTCGCCGGGCATCTCCGCGCGCTTCTTCGAGGCGCTCTCGGAGGCCGGCGTCAACATCGAGATGATCTCCACCTCGGAGATCCGCGTCTCGGTCGTCGTGGCCGAGACCCAGGTCGAGGCGGCCGTCAACGCCGCCCACGCCGCGTTCGACCTCGGGTCGGACGAGATCGAGGCCGTCGTGTACGGCGGAACGGGGCGCTGAGCGTCATGGCCATCAACATCGGTGTGGTCGGCGCGACCGGCCAGGTCGGCGTCGCGATGCGGCAGATCCTGCTCGAGCGGGAGTTCCCGGTCGGCGACGTCCGCTTCTTCTCCTCGGCCCGCTCGGCCGGCAAGGTGCTCCAGTTCGGCGACCGTGAGGTCACCGTCGAGGACGCCGAGACCGCCGACCCCAGCGGCCTCGACGTCGCGCTGTTCTCGGCCGGGGCCACCGCCTCCCGCGCGCTGGCCCAGCGGTTCGTCGACGCCGGCGTGATCGTGGTCGACAACTCCTCGGCCTTCCGCAAGGACCCGGCGATCCCGCTGGTCGTCTCCGAGGTCAACCCGGAGGCGGCGGCGGCGGTCATCGCGGCGGGCCGCGGCATCATCGCCAACCCGAACTGCACCACGATGGCAGCGATGCCGGTGCTCAAGCCGCTGCACGAGGAGGCCGGCCTGGTCCGGCTGATCGCGTCGACGTACCAGGCCGTGTCCGGCTCCGGCATCGCCGGCGTCGAGGAGCTCGCCACCGGCGTCGCCGCAGCGGGCGACAAGGCCCGGGAGCTGGCCTACGACGGCGAGGCCGTGGCGTTCCCCGAGCCGGGCGTCTACCAGCGGACGATCGCCTACAACGTCCTCCCGCTGGCCGGCAGCATCGTGGATGACGGTCTCGACGAGACCGACGAGGAGCAGAAGCTCCGCAACGAGTCCCGCAAGATCCTCGACATCCCCGACCTGCGCGTCTCCGGCATCTGTGTGCGGGTGCCGGTCTTCACCGGTCACTCGCTGGCGATCAACGCCGAGTTCGCGCGGCCGCTGACCCCCGAGCGTGCCCGCGAGCTGCTCGCCGGCGCTCCCGGCGTGGAGCTCGCGGACATCCCGAACCCGCTCGCCGCGGCAGGCAAGGACCCGTCGTACGTCGGCCGGATCCGTCGGGACCCCGGTGTCGACGACGACCGTGGGCTCGCGCTCTTCGTCTCCAACGACAACCTGCGCAAGGGCGCCGCGCTCAACACGGTCCAGATCGCCGAGTTGATCGCCGCCTCGCGCTGATCCACCTCACCATCGACCCGTCGCGTTTGAACGCGACGGGTCGATGCGATTTCGGCGTTCAGATGCGCCGGGTCGATCAGGTGTCGGCGGGATCGACGAAGGTCTTGGTGACCCAGACCGAGGCGAGGTAGGCGCCGATGCTGAGGATCGGCACGATGATCAGCGTCGACCAGTGGTCGAGCAGGTCGATGAGGAAGAGCAGGGCCACGACCGCGACCAGGCCGACCGCCAGGAAGCTGCTGCTGCCGGGATCCGGGATGGCGAACGCCTTCAGCAGCTGGGCGCCCAGCAGGACGCACAGGGCGAAGGTCGCGATCAGCAGCAGGAAGCCGGGGCCGCCACCGCAGGAGGACGTCCCGCGCACGGCCTCGCAGCCGCGCAGGGACAGCCAGGTGAGGACGACCATCGCCGCGCCCACCACGAGGCCGGAGAGGGCCGCGGCGCGGTAGGCGGTCAGGAGGGCGCCGCCGGCGCCCAACGCGGCGATCTCGGCGTCCTCGAGCTCCGCGGCGCTGACCGGCTCGGGCTCCACCTCGACCGCGGCGGGCCGGGGCTTCGGGGCAGGTTTCGGTGCGGGCTTGGTGGCGGGCGGGGGGCTCGCCTTCGGTGCGGACTTCGGCGCGGACTCCCGGTCGGCGGCGGGCTCCTCCGTCTCGGGGAGCACGACGGTGGGCTCGGGCTCGAGTTCCGGCTCGAGTTCCGGCTCGGGTTCCGGCTCGGGCTCGGGCTCCGGCTCGGGCTCGGGCTCCGGCTCGGCCTCGGGCTCCGGCTCGGCCTCGGGCTCCGGCTCGGCCTCGGGCTCCGGCTCGGCCTCGGGCTCCGGCTCGGGTTCCGGCTCGGGCTCGGGTTCGGGCTCGGGTTCGGGCTCGGGTTCCGGCTCGGGTTCCGGCTCGGGTTCCGGCTCGGGTTCCGGGGCAGTCTCCGGAGAGATCGCGGGCTCCGTCTCCGGGACGACCTCGACCTCGGGCTCCGCGGCGACCTCGGGCTCAGGACGGGCGGCAGGGCGAGCAGGGCGGGCCGGGGCGGCCGGTGCCTGACCGGTCGCCTTCTTCTTCCGCCCGAACAGCTTCGGCGGCTCCAAGCTGAGCTTCAGCTTGTCCTGCTCGTCAGACATGGCATGCAGTGTGTCACGAACGCACAGGTGAGCGAGTGGTGGCCGCAGGGCGACACGGGCGTGAAAACCCGACGGGCGGATCCGGTCTCACCGGATCCGCCCGTCGATCGGTCGGGCTGACAGGATTTGAACCTGCGGCCTCCTCGTCCCGAACGAGGCGCGCTACCAAGCTGCGCCACAGCCCGCCATGAACCGGCTCCGAGGAGCGGCTCACCAGCACGGGAGCATAGCGGAGCGGCTGGCCGGACCCGCAATCGCCGGTGCCCTCAGGCGCGAGACGACGCACCCGGCAGCAGGGTGAGGAGCGTGGCCTCGGGGCGGCAGGCGATCCGGATCCGGGTGTACGGGTTGGTGCCGAGACCGGCGGACACGTGCAGCCAGGCCGATCCCGGGTCGCCGGGACGTGCGTCGGCGGGGTGGCGGTGCAGGCCACGGGCCCGGGCGGGTTCGAGGTCGCAGTTGGTGGCGTACGCGCGGGAGTCGCCGGGCCAGGGGAGCCGGACCTGGCCGCCGTGGGTGTGGCCGGCGAGGACGGCGTCGTACCCGTCGGCGGCGAACCGGTCCAGCACCCGCAGGTACGGCGCATGGGCGAGTGCCAGACGCAGGTCGGCGGTGGCATCGGCGGGCCCCGCGACGGCGGCCAGGTCGTCGTAGGCGAGGTGCGGGTCGTCGACACCGGCGAGGGCGAGGACGGTCTCGCCGACCGTGAGCCGGTCGCGGCGGTTGGTGAGGTCGACCCAGCCCGCGCCGGTGAGGCCGGCGCTCAGCTCGCGCCAGGGGAGCTGCGGGGTCGAGGTGTGCCGCTTGCCGTTGTCCGGCAGGACGTAGCCGAGCGGGTTGCGGAGCCCGGGCTCGAAGTAGTCGTTCGAGCCGTGCACGAACACGCCCGGACGCTCCAGCAGCCCGCCGAGGCTGTCGAGGACGACGGGGACGGCGGCCCGGTGGGCGAGGTTGTCGCCGGTGTCGACGACGAGGTCCGGCTCCAGCCGCGCGAGGGCGCGCAGCCACTCCTGCTTGCGCGCCTGCCCGGGGGTCATGTGGAGGTCGCTGAGGTGGAGCACCCGCAGCGGCCGCATGCCGGCGGGGAGCACCCGCACGTCGACGTGGCGCAGGGTGTACTGACGCGCCTCCCAGAGCGCGTACGACGTCACGGCAGTCCCGAGGGCGGCCCCGGCGCCGACGGTCCGCAGCAGCGCCGTACCGAATCCCATTCGTCCAGTCTCGCCCACGACAGGCAGAATCGAGGCATGAGCACCCTCAAGGACCAGCTGCGCACCGACCTCACGACCGCCATGAAGGCCCGCGACGAGGTGCGGTCCTCGACCCTGCGGATGATCCTGACCGCGGTGACCAATGCGGAGGTCGCCGGCAAGGTCGCCAAGGAGCTCACCGACGACGAGGTCCTCACCGTCCTCGCCGCCGAGGCCAAGAAGCGCCGCGAGGCCGCGGTCGCGTTCGAGGAGGGGGACCGTCCCGAGAGCGCCGCCAAGGAGCGCGCCGAGGCGGCGGTGATCCAGGACTACCTGCCCGCGCAGCTCGGTCCGGAGGAGATCGCGACGATCGTGACCGCCGCCGTCGAGCAGGCCGGGGCCGCTGGCGCCGGGCCGAAGGCGATGGGCCAGGTGATGGGCATCGTGCAGCCACAGGTCAAGGGCCGGGCCGACGGCGCCGCCGTCGCCGCGGAGGTACGCCGCCAGCTCGGCTGATTGCTCGGGCCGAGCGTGTCGGATACCGGGCTCGCCGCCCGGACCTCGCTCCGCTCGCCCCGCGGGCTTCGCCCGGTGCGGCTGCGCCGCCGTCCGCCACGCTGCCGGCCGGGCTGATCGATTGGGTCGAGCGTGTCGCCCTGTCGAGAGGCGCGCACGGTCGCTCGCTGCGTTCGGACCGCGGTCGCCTCGCGACGCGGCTTCGCCGCCGGGCGCCACGCTGCCGGCCGGGCTGATCGCTCGGGCCGAGCGTGTCGGATACCGGGCTCGCCGGCGTGCCTCGCGCCCGTGTTCGTCGAGTAGCGCGCGAGCGCCAGCGAGTGGCGTATCGAGACTCCTCACCCGCGTCTCGATGCGCTCCCGCCCAGGGGCTCGGACTACCCGACGACCAGCGCGGTCAGCCCTGCCCGTTCCCGTTCCCATTCCCGTTGTTGCCCCGGCCCTTGTTCTTCTTGCCCTTCTTCACCTTGGGCGTGCCGTCGGAGATGAACAGGGTCACGGTGTCGCCGGCGGCCAGCCGGGCGCCGGTGCCGGGGGCGGACCAGGCGACCAGCCCCTGGCCGACCGCGGAGTCGACCGAGCCGCCGTTGACCACGGTGAAGCCGAGGCCCTCGAGCATCGCCTTCGCGTCGTCGTACGACTTGCCGGAGACGGCAGGCACGGTGGTGAGCAGCCCGCGGATGTCGGTCGAGGACGGCCGGGTGAAGTCGATGTCGTCGAGCAGCGGGGCGATCGCCTTGAAGGCGTCGCCCCAGATCGGGCCGGCTGTCGTCGAGCCGGACGATGCATACAGGGTGCGCCCGCCGACCGACTTGCCGTCGAGGGACTCGGGGTGTCCCTCGCCGTTCACGCCGGCGACCATGGCGGCACCCGCGAGGTTGGGCGTGTAGCCGACGAACCACACGGAGTTGTTGCCGTTGGTGGTACCGGTCTTGCCGGCCGCGGGCTGGCCCGGGGCCTGAGCCCTCGCGAACCCGCCCTCGATGACGCCACGGAGGACGTCGTTGACGGCGTTGGCGACCGGGCTGGCGAGCACCTGGGTGCAGTTCTTCTCGTACTTCTTGAGCACATTGCCCTGGGCATCGGCGATCTCGGTGACCGGTCGCGCGTCGCAGTGCAGCCCCTCGGCCGCGAAGGTGGCGTAGGCCTCGGCCATCTCCAGCGGGCTGACGTCGGCGACGCCGAGCGTGAACGACGGGATGATGTTGGCCTCGGTGAGCTCGGTGATGCCCATCTCGCGGGCCAGCTTCCACGGCTCGCAGAGCCCGGTGGCCAGCTCGAGGTTGACGAAGAAGGTGTTGACGGAGTTCCGGGTGCCCTCGTAGAGATCGGGGGCGGACGAGGAGCTCGTGGAGTTCTTGGGCTCCCAGACCTCGGTGCTCTGGTAGGGCCCGTCACACGTCTCGAACTCGTTGAGCGGGAACCGCCCCGGGTTCGGGGCCGGGAACCGCTGGGTCAGCGGGATGTCCTGGTTGATCGCCGCGGCGAGCACGAAGGCCTTGAAGGTCGAACCGGGCTGGAAGCCGGCCGCGTCGCCGTACCGGGTGGGCACGGTGTAGTTGAGGAAGGTCTCGCCCTTCTTCTTGCCCATCGGGCGGGACTGGGCGAGGCCCTTGACGTTGCCGGTGCCGGGCTCGATCAGCGCGAGGCCTCCGATGGCGAGGTCGTCCTTGTAGACCTGGGAGGTGACCGAGTCGTTGGCGGCCGCCTGGTAGCGCAGGTCGACGGTGGTCTTGATGGTGAGGCCGCCGTTGAAGATCAGCTGCCGCCGCTCCTCCGGGTTGGCGCCCAGCGCGGGGTCGGTCATCAGCCAGCGCACCACGTAGTCGCAGAAGAACTGGGCCTCGGAGTTCACGCAGCCGTTGGGCTGGTTCTGCACCCGCAGGCCGAGCTTGCGGTCCTTGGCCTTCTCGGCGTCCTCGTCGCTGATCACGCTCAGCTGGGCCATCCGGTCGAGCACGATATTGCGGCGGACCGTCGCCTGGGCCTTGTTCTTGGTCGGGTTGTAGGCCTCGGGGCTCTGCACCAGGCCGGCGAGCAGCGCCGACTGGCGCAGGTTGAGGTCCTTGGCGTTGACGTTGAAGAAGTGCTGCGCGGCCGCCTGGATGCCGTAGGCGCCGTCGCCGAAGTACGCCGTGTTGAGGTACCGCTCGAGGATCCAGTCCTTGGTGTGCCGCTTCTCCAGGGCGATCGCGTAGCGCAGCTCGCGGAGCTTGCGGCCGTAGCTGTCCTCCTTGGCGGCGGCGATCGCCTCCTTGTCGCCGTTCGCCTGGGTGATCAGGGTCAGCTTGACCAGCTGCTGGGTGATCGACGAGCCACCTTGGGTGACGCCCCCCGCGGCCTGGTTGGTGAACAGCGCGCGCATCGTGCCCTTGAGGTCGAGCGCGCCGTGCTGGTAGAAGCGGTAGTCCTCGATGGCGACGATGGCCTCGACCATCGTGCGCGAGATCTGGCGGAGAGGGACGTTGACCCGGTTCTGGTCGTAGAGCGTCGCGATCGTCTTGCCCTCGGCGTCCTTGACCTCGGTGCGCTGCGGCAGTTGCTCGGTCTCGAGCTCCTGGGGCAGGTCGTCGACGGACTCGGAGACGTTGCGCGCCGAGAACCCGAGGACGCCGGCGAACGGGATGGCCAGGCCGGACACGACGACGCCGAGCACCGCCGCGACGATCAGCATCACGCCGAGGTGGGAGGCGACCTTCCGCGGCGGGAGGCCGTCGAACCGGGTGCGGGACATGCGCTCAGGGTACGTGAGGGGGTGGCAGGCGAAGGAGTCGACGGAGGCCGTCCCGGGCCGTCCCAACGCCCGTCCCGCGCTCGCCGGGTCTCGATCGGTCTAGTCCGATGTGACTAGACAGGTTGGGCCCGATGAGTGATATCCGTGCGGAGCGTCGTCCTTTACCTTGGACCGGTCGAGGAGACCGAGCGCTGTGGGGGCGTTGGCTCGTCGGTTGTGGGAAGCATCAGGGGACAACACATGTGGGTTGAGGATTGGGCGCCGCGCGCCGCCTGTCGGGGACAACAGCCGGACCAGCTCTTCGTCCGTGGCGCTGAGCAGAACAAGGCCAAGCAGGTCTGCACCGGATGTCCGGTGCGCACCGAGTGTCTGGCCGAGGCGCTGGACAACCAGATCGAGTGGGGTGTCTGGGGCGGGATGACCGAGCGGGAGCGTCGTGCGCTCCTCCGTCGCCGTCCGAACGCCTCGTGGCGCAACGTCTTGGAGTCCGCGCGCGACGACCAGGACGCCACGGTCTGATCCGTCCCGGGGCCCGTCCGGGTTCCGGCGCGTGTCACCGGGGTCGGGTGCGCGCTCAGGCGGGGCTCGCGGTCTCGTCCGCGGTGCCCCCGAGCAGCGCGCCCACGGTGCGCAGCCCGCCGAGGTCGTGCACGTCACCGGCGAGCGCCGGTACGACGACCGTCGGCACTTGCGGGTGCGCAGTGGCGAACCGGTCCCGCAGCGTCCGCTCGCGCTGGACCATCCGCACCCGGTCGGCGTGCAGCCGGAGCAGCCCCGCCGTCAGGGCCGCCGTCGGCGACGCCGCGTCGGCGTGACGCAGCCGCTCGGCGGCGGTCATCGCCTCCTCGGCCGACAGCTCGCCCGCGGGCTCCGGGCTGGCGCGGTTGACGACCAGCCCCGCCAGCGGCATGTCGTCCTCGCTGAGCCGTTCGACGAAGTACTCGGCCTCGCGCAGCGCGTCCGCCTCGGGGGCCGCGACCACGAGGAACGCCGTACCGTCGGCCTTGAGCAGCGAGTAGGTCTGCTGCGCGCGCTGCCGGAAGCCGCCGAAGACGGTGTCGAGCGCGGTGACGAAGGTCTGCAGGTCCTTGAGGAACTGCGCGCCGAGGATCTTGGTCAGCGCGTTGGTGATCAGGCCGATCCCGGCCGTCATCAGCTTCGCCGGTCCCTTCGCGGGCATCAGCAGCAGCCGCACGAACCGGCCGTCGAGGAAGCTGGAGAGCCGTTCGGGGGCGTCGAGGAAGTCCAACGCCGAGCGCGACGGCGGGGTGTCGACCACGATCAGGTCGTAGGTCCCCGCCTCCTGTGCGTCCCGGTGGATCTGGCCGAGCTTCTCCATCGCCATGTACTCCTGTGTGCCCGCGAACGAGCTCGACAGCGCGATGTAGAAGGGGTTGGCCAGGATCTGCCGTGCCTTGTCGGGGCTGGCCTGCGAGAGCACCACCTCGTCGAAGGTGCGCTTCATGTCCAGCATCATGGCGTCGAGGCTGCCGGAGCCCTCGACGCCGACCACCGGGCGCGGGGTGTTGTCGAGCTCCTCGATGCCCATCGACTGCGCCAGCCGGCGGGCCGGGTCGATGGTCAGCACGACCACCTTGCGTCCCCGCTCGGCGGCGCGCAGCGCGAGCGCGGCACTGGTCGTGGTCTTGCCGACGCCGCCGGAGCCGCAGCACACGATGATCCCGGTCGCCGGGTCGTCGAGCAGTGCGTCGACGTCGAGCGGCCCGGCCCGGCGGGTGGTCGCGGGGCCGACCCGGGTGGGGCGCTGGGTGCTGCTGCGACTCATGCCATCCCCTGCTCTCGGAGGAGCCCGGCCAGCTCGTAGAGCCCGCCGAGGTCGATCCCGCCCGCCATCCGCGGCAGCTCGTACGACGGCACGTCCAGGCCGGCCACGATGGCCCGTTGCGAGTCCTCCAGCGCCCGGCGCTCGGCATGGTCGGCCGCCTCGACCAGCAGGCCGTCGACCAGGCCGGGGCCGACCACGATGCCGCCGTCGACCAGGTCGCCCTCGAGCCGCCCGCGGTCGAGAGTGCCCGCGCGGGCCGCGGCGAGGTCGGCGGCGCTGAGGTCGCGCGGGCGCACCTGGTTGACGACGACGCCGCCCACCGGCAGCCGGGCCCCGCGCAGCTCGGCGATGCCGTCGGCGGTCTCCTGGACCGGCATCTCCTCCAGTACGGTGACCAGGTGGACCGCCGTCCGCGGGGAGCGGAACAGGGTCATCATCGTGTCGGACTGGGACTTGATCGGACCGACCTTCGCGAGGCCGGCCAGCTCGTTGCTGACGTTGAGGAACTGGGTGATCCGCCCGGTCGGCGGGGCGTCGAGCACCACGGCGTCGTACTCGATGGCGAGCTTGTTGCGGCTGTTGCGCTGGACCGCCTCGTAGACCTTGCCGGTCAGCAGCACGTCGCGGACGCCGGGGGCGATGGTCGTGGCGAACTCGATGACGCCGAACCGGTCGAGGGCCTTGCCGGCGCGGCCGAGCCGGTAGTACATCGCGAGGTACTCCAGCAGCGCCGACTCGGCGTCGATGTGCAGCGCGTGGACGACACCGCGGCCGCCGTCGGGCTCGGGCAGCCCCGTCGTCAGCCGGCGTTCCTGGTACGGCAGCGGGTCGACGTCGAACATCCGGGCGATGCCCTGGCGGCCCTCGACCTCGCACAGCAGTACGTTCCGCCCGCGGGTGGCGAGGGCCAGGGCGAGGGCGGACGCGACCGTGGACTTGCCGGTCCCGCCCTTGCCGGTGACGACGTGGAGACGCACCTTCGGCCAATCGCTCACCCGGTGAGCCTAGTGGTGCGTCCCCACGTCAGGGGTCAGTCCAACGAGAGTCCCGCCGCCGGGGCGATCCGCGACGCCCGTCGGGACGGGACGACGGCGGCCACGAGCCCCGCCAGGGCGGCGATCGTGACGACCAGGCCCAGCTGGCCCCACGGCAGGACCAGGCCGGCCCCGTCGATGGCGGGCTGCACGAGCGCGCGGACCGCCGTCCAGGCGAAGACCACGCCCAGCGCGGTGCCGAGCACGGTCGCGACGAGTGAGAGCAGCACCGCCTCGGTGGCCAGCATCCGGCGTACCTGGCGGCGGGTGAGGCCGAGGGCCCGGAGCAGCGCGTGCTCGCGCCCCCGCTCGAGCACCGAGAGGCCGAGCGTGTTGCCGATGCCGACGAGGGCGATCAGGATCGCGATGGCGAGCAGGCCCACGACGCCGCCGGTGAGCACGTCCAGCTGCAGGTCGACATAGGACCGCTTGGCCAGGCCGTTCTCCACGCCCGCGTCGAGCGGGGCGGCGATGGCCTCCACCGAGCCGGCCAGGTCCTCCGGGTCGGCGCCCTCCGCGGCCCGCAGCCACACGGCGTGCGGGGCGGCGCCGGGCGCGAGCCGGTCGAGCGTCGTACGCCGGACCAGGGCGGCCTCGCCCCAGCCCTCGCCACCGGCCACGCGGAGCTCCCGGGTCGTCTCGCCGACGGTCACGGGGACGACGTCGCCGACCTCGATGCCGTCGCCGATCAGGTCCCACGGCACCAGCACCTGACGCGGGCCCGGGGTCGGGAGATCGCCGTGCAGCACCGTGGCGCCGCCGGCGGTCGTGGCCGGGAGGAGGGGGAGCGGTGCGAGATCGCCGATGGTGGCGACCGCGCCCGGCACGGGTACGGAGCCGGCCACTCCGTCGACCGCGGCGAGCCGGTCGAGGGCGTCGGCGGGCAGCGGGCCCTCGGCCGTGACCGCGAGGTCGATCGGGTGCTGCTCGTCCATCTCGGCCGAGACGGCGGAGCGGGAGCTCGCCATGCCGGTGAGCACGGCGGTGGTCAGCGTGACGCCGATGAGCAGCGAGGCCGCGGTCGCGGCGGTCCGGCGCGGGTTGCGTACGGCGTTGCCCGCGGCGAGCCGCCCGGCCGGGCCGAGCAGCCGCTGGGTGACCGGACCGGTGGAGCGGATCAGCGCCGGCACCAGGATCGGACCGAAGAGCAGCACGCCGAGGAAGACCGCCGCGCCGCCGACGGCCAGGGCGCCGACGTTGGCCGTGGTGATCGCCGCCACGAGGCCGAGGACGCCGGCCGCGAGCAGGAGCACGCCGAGCGCGATCCGGAGCCGGCCGGTCCGGGTCCGGGCCTGGGTGCTGTCGTCGGGACGCAGCGCCGCGAGCGGGCTGATCCGCACCGCGCGCCGGGTCGGCAGCCAGGCCGCGACCAGGGTCACGCCGACCGCGACGGCGGCGGCGCCGGCGAGCCACACCGGGGCGACCGAGGCCTGCCCCAGCCGGGCTCCCGGCCACTGGGCGCGGACCAGCGCGACCAGGCCGTGGCCGGCACCCAGGCCGCTCAGTACGCCGATGGCGGCGGCGAGGATGCCGAGCGCGACCGACTCCAGGCGTACCGAGCGCAGCACCTGGCGGCGGGTCGCGCCCACGCAGCGCAGCAGCGCGAAGTCCCGTGAGCGCTGGGCGAACAGGATCGTGAACGTGTTGTTGATGACCAGCACGGCCACCACGAGAGCGATCACGCCGAACAGCAGCACCACGACCTGGATGATGTCGACGCCGTTGTTGACCTCCCGCTGCAGCTCCTGGAGGAAGGCCGGGACGGTCGTGGGCTCCGCGTCCGGGACCGTTGCCCGGATGGCGGCCCGGGCGGCGTCGACGCCCCCGCCGCTCCAGGCCACGCTGCCGACGTAGAGGCTGTCCTGCCAGCGGGAGAGGTCGGACCAGAGCAGGTAGACCGACGCGACCGCGTGGTTGGACGGCGAGTCCGCGAGCCCGACCACCGTGACCTCCAGCGCGCTGCTCCCCGTGCCGATCCGCAGCCGGTCGCCCAGCGCGAGCTGCTTGGCCTTGGCGGCGTTGGCGTCGACGAGCGCCTCGCCGGGGGCGCCGGGGAACCGACCGCCGACCAGGTCCTGCCAGCGGTGCGCGGGGCGGTCGGGCACCTGGCCGATGTCGGTGCTGGAGTCGATCACCTTCCCGTCCCGGCCGACCTGCTGCATGGTCCAGCCGACCAGCCACGCGTCGGCGCCCGCGCCGGGCGCCGCCTCCAGCAGGCGGGCGGCCTCGCCCGGCGAGGGCCGGTCGAGCACCGCGTCCGCGCCGGCGTAGGGCTCGCCGATGCCGGCGGTCAGCCCGTCCCGGACGGCGGAGGAGAGCGCCGCCGTGACCACGATGAACGCGGAGCCGACGACGACGGCGAGCAGCGCGGCGCCGTACCGGCGGGTGTGGGTGCGCAGCGAGGCGAGGATGACGGTGCGCATCAGGACGCCTCTCCGCGCCGTTCGGTGATCCGGCCGTCGGCGAGGACGATGACGTCGTCCGCGTACGTCGCCGCCTCGTTCTCGTGGGTGACCATGACGACGGTCTGGCCCAGCTCCCGCACCGACTGGCGCAGCAGCGAGAGCACCTCGGCGGAGCTGGAGCTGTCGAGGTTGCCGGTCGGCTCGTCGGCGAACACGATCGCCGGCGCCGAGAGCAGGGCGCGGGCGATGGCGACCCGCTGCTGCTGGCCGCCGGACAGCTCGGCCGGGCGGTGACTGAGCCGCGCGGTGAGGCCCAGGGTCTCCACGATGCCGTCGAAGCGCCGGCGCAGGGTCGCGTCGCGGTCCCGACCGCCGATCCCGGCCAGCTCGGTGGGCAGCCAGATGTTCTGCTCGGCGCTCAGCATCGGCAGCAGGTTGAAGGCCTGGAACACGAAGCCCACGTGGTCGCGGCGGAACCGGGTCAGCGCGTCGTCGTCCAGGCCGTCCAGCGCCTGTCCGGCGACCGTCACACTCCCGTCCGTCGGCTGGTCCAGCCCCGCCAGGCAGTGCATGAGGGTCGACTTGCCGGAACCGGAGGGCCCCATGATCGCGGTGAACCGGCCGGCGGGCAGGTCGAGGTCGACGCCGCGCAGCGCGTGCACGAGCGTGTCGCCGCGTCCGAAGGACTTGGTCAGTCCGCGGGCGCTGGCGGCGAGGGCGACGGCGGGTGCGGGCGGTTGGGGGGACGTCAGCGAGGTCATGGTGACGAGCCTCGTCGGGTTCGGCCCCTCGATCGTCAGGCCGCGGGTGGATCCGTCATCCGCCGACGGGTGGATCCCGGGGCCGGTGTGGTCGTCGTACCGGACACAACGGTCGTGGATCGGGCGAGTTCAGAACCGTTCTGTCCGGTACGACGGGGGTCAGGGGCGGACGAGGCCGGTCTCGTAGGCCAGCACGACGAGCTGGACGCGATCGCGAGAGCCGGTCTTGGCCAGCAGCCGGCCGATATGGGTCTTCACCGTCGCCTCGGAGACCACGAACTCGGCGGCGATCTCGGCGTTGGCGAGGCCGCGGCCGACGAGGACGAGGGTCTCCCGCTCGCGCTCGGTGAGGCCGTCGAGCCGGGCGTCGGGGCCCGGCGCCGCCGGGTCGGGCAGCACGTCCGCGAAGTGCTCGAGCAGTCGTCGGGTGGTGCTCGGGGCGACCACCGACTCACCCCCGTGCACGGTCCGGATCGCGTCGAGCAGGGTCTCGGGGGTGGCGTCCTTGAGCAGGAAGGCCGCGGCGCCGGCCCGGATCGCGGCGAAGGCGTACTCGTCGAGGTCGAAGGTGGTCAGCACGATCACCTGCGGTGAGTCGGGCCGCTCCGCCAGCCGCCGCGTGGCCTCGACGCCGTCGAGGCGCGGCATCCGCACGTCCATCAGGACGACGTCGCAGCGGGTCACCGCGAGCCGCTCCAGCGCCTCGCCGCCGTCGCCCGCTTCGCCGACCACGCTCAGGTCGGGCTGGCTGTCGATCAGCATCCGGAACCCGGCACGGACCAGGTCCTGGTCGTCGACGAGGAAGACCCGGATCGGCTCGTCCGGTTGGTTCTGCTCGCTCACAGCGGGATCCTCGCGCACACCGTGAAGCCGCCGCCCGGCGCGGGTCCGGTCGTCAGGGTGCCGCCGTGCGCGGCCACCCGCTCCCGCATCCCCGCGAGCCCGAGCCCGCGGCCGTCGTCGGGCGCGGCCGCACCCCGCCCGTCGTCGGTCACCTCGACGACGACCGTCCCCGCCTCGATCCGCAGCGCGACGCCGGCCGTGGCCTCGGGGCCGGCGTGCCGGCGTACGTTGGTGAGCGCCTCCTGGGCGATCCGGTACGTCGTCAGGGCGACGCCGTCCGAGACCGCGGGCAGCGGCTCGGGGAGCTGGGCCACGACCCGCGTCCCGGCGGCGCGTGCCTCGGCGAGGAGCGCCGGGAGATCGCCGAGGCGGGGCTGGGGAGCCGTCGGGGCCTCCTCCGCGCGCAGCAGCCCGAGCATCCGGCGCAGCTCCGCGATCGCCTCCCGGCCGGTCGTCGCGATCGTCGCGAGAGCCGGCCCGGTCACGGTGGGGTCGTGCGTCGCGGCGGCGCGGGCGCCGTCGGCCTGGACCACGATCGTGGTCAGCCCGTGGGCCACCACGTCGTGCATCTCCCGGGCGATCCGGTGCCGCTCGTCGATCGCGGCCAGGGCGGCCTGCTGGGCCGCCTCGCGCTCGAGGCGCGCGCCGCGCTCGACCAGCGCGTCGACGTACGCCTGCCGGGTCCGGCCGAGGGTTCCCAACGTCCAGGCGACGACGACGAACAGCGCGACGGTGACGGAGTAGGCCGTGACGTTCTCCACCGTCAGCAGCTCGGCACCGAAGCCGTGCAGCCAGTCGAACGCGGCGACCATGGCCCCGACCAGACCGGTGCCGAGCGCGGCCGCGGCCCAGCGTGGGCCGGCGTACCGCGCCACGGAGTAGACGGCGACCGGGAACGCGAACTGGCTCCACAGCGGGTGGTCGTTGAGCAGCGGCTGGACCGCTGTCGCGGTGGCGACGGCGGCGAACACGGCCACCGGGTGCCGGCGGCGGAACAGCAGCGGGGTGATCTGGAGGAGCATCAGCAGGCCGTCGGCGACATCGACGAAGAGCAGGTACGGCAGGACCGGCAGCAGCAGGACCGCGGTCAGCGCGACGTCGAACCACCGCTCGCCGCGCGGTCCGAGCCGCCACGGCTGTCGATGCGCTCCCAGGGCAGGTCCGGCCACCGGGCCACCGTAGACGCCGACCGGGTCGCGGACGTCAGACCACGGGTGGATCCGCGACGTACCATGGAGGGGTCGGAAGGAGCCCGTCATGGCCGAGCAGTCGCGACTGGAGCGCTACAAGCACCTGCCTCCGCCGGTCGACCCGCAGACCCTGCGCACCAGCCAGGACGTCGACCCGCCGCCGCCCGAGGAGGACGACCGCTACCGCGAGCTGCTCTGGGTGGTCAACCGCTACGGCTGATCGGCCGGAGCAGAGGCGCCCGGCCTTGTCGCGAGCCGGCCGTGTGGCCGCCATGCCACGGCCGGGCCTGCGGAAGCCCACCGCGCGCGGCAGCACGGCGCGAGGCACGAGCGACGTGCTCGCGCCGATCGGCACTGAGTAGGGTGCGGAGCATGACCAAGTGGGAGTACCAGGTGGCGCCGGTCCTGAACCATGTCGCCGCGCAGATCCTCAACAACTTCGGCCAGGACGGCTGGGAGCTCGTCGTCCTCGTGCCCGGCCAGGGCGGCAACGACATCGCCTACTTCAAGCGCCCGATCGAGGGCTGAGGCGTGGCGACCCCCGAGGAGAGGCTGGCGGAGCTCGGCCTGACGGTGCCCGAGGTCGTCCCGCCGGTGGCCGCCTACATCCCGGCGATCCGCAGCGGTGAGCGGGTCTACACGTCGGGCCAGCTGCCGATGCGCGACGGCGCGCTGATGGCGACGGGCAAGGTCGGCGGCACGGTGAGCGCCGAGGATGCCTACGCCTGCGCACGTCAGTGCGCGCTCAACGCCATCGCCGCGATCCGCTCGATCGCGGGCGACCTGAGCCAGGTGCGGATCGTCAAGGTCGTCGCCTTCGTGGCCTCGACGCCCGACTTCACCGGCCAGCCCGGTGTCGCCAACGGTGCGTCCGAGTTCTTCGCCGAGGTGTTCGGCGATGCGGGCGTGCACGCGCGCTCCGCCGTCGGCGTACCCGTGCTCCCGCTGGATGCGCCGGTCGAGGTCGAGGTGATCGCCGAGATCGGCGGCACCGCGTGACGCCCGTCCCGTTGCCGCCGGTGCCGCTGCCCGCGCGGATCGCCGAGCTCGCGGCGGAGTACGCCGACGGCCGGCGCGAGGCCGCCGTGCCGCGTGATGCGGCGACGGTGGTCGTGCTGCGGCCCGGCGCGGACGGTGAGCCGGAGGTCTACCTGCTGCGGCGGCAGGTCTCGATGGCCTTCGCCGGCGGCATGTGCGTGTTCCCCGGAGGCGGGGTCGACCCCCGCGACTACGACCACACCGTGGCGTGGGCCGGTCCGGCGCCGGCGGAGTGGGCGGCTCAGCTCGGCACCACCGAGGACGTCGCGCGGGCTCTGGTCTGCGCCGCGGTCCGCGAGACCTTCGAGGAGTCCGGCGTGCTGCTCGCCGGGACCTCGGCCGACAGCGTCGTCGCGGACACCACCGGTGAGGACTGGGAGGCCGACCGGGTCGCCCTGGAGTCGCGGGAGCTGGCCATGACCGACTTCCTCGACCGCCGGGGGCTGGTGCTCCGCACCGACCTGCTGGGCATCTGGAGCGGCTGGCTGACCCCCGTGTTCGAGCCGAAGCGCTACCGGACCTGGTTCTTCGTCGCGCAGTTGCCGGAGGGGCAGATCACGCGCGACGTGTCCAGCGAGTCCTCCGAGGTGGTCTGGGTCGGTGCCGCGGCGGCCGCCGACGCCGCCGACGCGGGGGAGTTGGCGATGCTGCCGCCGACGTACCTGACCTGCCTGGAGGTCGGTACCCACGCCACCCCCGCCGGCGTGATCGCGGCGAGCGCCGGCCGGACGGTCGCGATGTTCACTCCCGAGGTCGAGCCGCTGGGCGACGGCCACACCCTGTCGATGCCTGACGGGCTGCGCCCGCTGGTCGCCGCGCGGAGGGCCTGATGGATCCCTGGTACGGCGGTGCCTACGGCGACCGCGGTCGTTGCGTGCTCGCCCCCAACCCCGGGCTGATGACCCTCGACGGCACCAACACCTGGATCCTGCGCGAGCCGGGCTCCGGGCGCTCGATCGTCGTGGACCCGGGTCCGCTGCACGACGAGCACCTCGATGCGGTCGCCGCGGTCGCCGGTCAGGTGGACGCGGTCGTCGTGACCCACCACCACCTCGACCACACCGAGGCCGCGCGGTCCTTCGCGGAGCGGATGGGCTGCGGAGTCCGGGGGCTCGATCCGGCGCAGTGCTGGCGCGCGGACCCGATCACCGACGGCGAGCTGCTCTCCGTCGGCGGCCTCGACGTCGAGGTCCTCACCACGCCCGGTCACACGACCGACTCCATCTCGCTGCTCGTCGAGGCCGACGGAGCACTGCTCACCGGTGACATGGTGCTCGGCCGCGGGACGACGGTGATCGCGCACCCCGACGGCGACCTCGGCGCCTACTTCGACTCCATCGCCCGGATGCGGTCGCTCGTCACCGACGGTCGGGTCGCGTCCCTGTGGCCGGCTCACGGGCCGGTCCTGCCGGACGCCGCCGCCGTCCTCGACCATTACGTCGTGCACCGGCGCGACCGGCTCGCCCAGGTCGAGGCGGCCCTGCCCCGGCTCGGGCTGTCGCCGGTGGGCCTGCCCCCGGACGTGGGCGACCACCCGACGCTGCCGCGCCAGGTGGTCGAGGTGGTCTACGCCGACGTCGACGAGTCGCTGTGGGGTGCGGCCGAGCAGTCGGTGCGCTCGCAGTTGGCGTACCTCGCCCGGCGCTGAGCCTCGCCCGGCGCTGAGCCTCGCCCGGCGCCGGGCTGGGCGGGCCTGCGGAGTCGGATTCATCACGGGATGTAGACGAACCCGCACTTCTGTAGTGGGGCTCCGCTACAGAAGTGACCTTTCGCCTACATCCCGTGATGAATCCGCGGGCCTCAGCGCGCCCGGCGCGACATCCGCTCCATGTCGAGGATGACGACGGAGCGCGGCTCCAGGCGCAGCCAGCCGCGCGAGGCGAAGTCGGCGAGCGCCTTGTTGACCGTCTCGCGGGAGGCGCCGACCAGCTGGGCGAGCTCCTCCTGGGTGAGGTCGTGGTGGACGTGGACGCCGTCGTCGGCGGTGCGGCCGAAGCGGTCGGCGAGGTCGAGCAGCGCCTTGGCGACCCGGCCGGGGACGTCGGAGAAGACCAGGTCGGCGACGACGTCGTTGGCCTTGCGCAGTCGCGCGGCCAGCTGGGCGAGCAGTCCGCGGGCGACCGTCGGGCGGCCCTCGAGCCAGCGCAGCAGGTCCTCGTGGGACAGCGAGGCGAACTCGGCGTCGGTGACGCAGGTGACCGTGGCCGAGCGCGGGCCCGGGTCGAAGAGGGAGAGCTCGCCGAACATCTGCCCGGGACCCATGATCGCGAGCAGGTTCTCGCGGCCGTCGGACGAGGTGCGGCCGAGCTTCACCTTGCCCTCGAGGACGACGTAGAGCTTGTCGCCGCTGTCGCCCTCGTGGAACAGCACCTCCCCGCGGCGGAGCCGGGTGGTGGCCAGTGACGTGCGCAGCCCTGCCATCGCCTCGTCGTCGAGGGCACTGAACAGTGGCGCCTGACGGAGTACGTCGTTGTCCACGCTTCCTCCAAAGTTGCGTAAAACCCGGTCGGCGGCATCCTAGCCAGTGCGCGATGTCACACCTAGTGCCGCGTCCGGCATGTCCCCCTCCAAAGACACCGTCCGGCGCTGTCGGGGGCACACCGTAGGGTGGCCTCCGTGCGGCCGATCGACATCACCGAGGAGACGTCGACCCAACTCGTGCGCAGGGCCCGCAAGGTCGACCGCGTGCTCGCCGAGACCTATCCCGACGCCAAGGCCGAGCTCGACTTCGACAACCCCTTCGAATGCCTCGTCGTGACCGTGCTGTCGGCGCAGACGACCGACAAGCGGGTCAACGCGGTGCGCCCGACGCTGTTCGCGGCGTACCCCGACCCGGCGTCGATGGCCGCCGCCGATCGCGCCCATCTCGAGCAGATCGTGGGTCCGCTGGGCTTCTTCCGGGCCAAGACCGAGTCGCTGCTCAAGCTCAGCGCCGCCCTCGTCGAGCGGTACGACGGCCAGGTGCCCGCCCGGCTCGACGACCTCGTCACGCTGCCCGGTGTGGGCCGCAAGACCGCCAATGTCGTCCTCGGCAATGCCTTCGACATACCCGGGATCACGGTCGACACCCACTTCGGCCGCCTGGCCCGCCGGCTGGGGTGGACCCAGGAGACCGACCCGGTGAAGGTCGAGCACGCCGTCGGCGCGCTGTTCCCCAAGCGCGACTGGACGATGCTCTCGCACCACCTGATCTGGCACGGCCGGCGCCGGTGCCACGCCAAGAAGCCCGCGTGCGGCGCCTGCCCGGTCGCGCGGTGGTGCCCGTCCTACGGCACCGGCCCGACGGACCCGGTCGAGGCGGAGAAGCTGGTCCGCACCGAGGGACCCAACTGATGCGTCTTCCCGCCGCCGCGGTCGCCCTGGTGGCGGCGGGCGTCCTGCTGACGGGCTGCGACAGCGTCGCGCCGGCCTTCGCGTGCAAGGTCGACGCGACGACGCCCGAGCTGATCGAGGACCGTGCGGCGGCCGGCATCGCCGACTGCGATCCGGCGACCTGGTCGGTGGCCGACGGCGCCGCCGCGCAGCTGCCGGACCTCGAGCTCGACTGCCTCGGCGGCGCGGACGGCGCGGCGCTGTCCCAGGTGCGCGGACCGGCGGTGCTGAACTTCTGGGCGTCCAACTGCGGCCCCTGCCGCAAGGAGATGCCGGCGCTGCAGGAGTTCTACGAGGCCTACGGCGACCGGATCACGGTGCTGGGCGTGAACTGGCTCGACACCTACCCCGGTGCGGCCATCGACCTCGCGCGGCAGAGCGGCGTCACCTACCCCTCGCTCGCCGACGGCTGCGGTGACCTGCAGGAGACCGACGCCGAGCTCGGCGTCGGCCTGCCGTTCTTCCTCTTCGTCGCCGAGGACGGCACCGTGTCGCGGCCGCACACCGGAGGGGTGACCTCGCCCGACGAGATCGTCGCGATGGTGGCCGATTACCTCGACCTCGATCTCACCGACCGGGCGGCGTCGTGACCGACGTGCCCGCCGACGTACCCGCGGACCTGCCGGCCGGTCTGCCCGACTGGCTGCATCCCGTCGCACGCGGTGCGCGCCGGATCAGCGGCAGCCACCTGACGGCGTTCCTGCCGCCCAAGGACCAGCCGGTACGCCGCGGCGCGGTCCTCATGCTCTTCGGCGACCACGACGTGCTGCTCACCGAGCGCGCCCACGACATGCGCTCCCACCCGGGCCAGGTGTCCTTCCCGGGCGGCAGCATCGACCCGGGCGAGACGGTCGTCGAGGCGGCACTGCGCGAGGCCGACGAGGAGATCGGCGTCGACCCGGCCGGCGTCGAGGTCTTCGGCACGCTGCCCGAGCTGTGGCTGCCGCCGTCCAACTTCGCGGTGACCCCGGTGCTCGGCTGGTGGCGCGACCCGGCGCCGATCCGGGTCGCCTCCCCGCAGGAGGTGCACGCCATCCACCGGGTGACGCTCGAGGAGCTGTTCGCGCCCGAGCACCGCATCCAGGTGCGCCACCCCGGCGGGTGGATGGGGCCGGGCTTCCTGATCGGCCCCGACAAGGACGTCATCCTGTGGGGCTTCACGGGCGGCATCCTCACCCGGTTCTTCGACTTCCTCGGGTGGCTCCCCCCGGTGACGGACCCGCCGGTGCATGATCTCCCCGACTACATGCTCGCCGAGCACGTCCGCCGGACGGCCGCCGCGGCAGCTGCCGACGAGGACGCGGGGGACGGCATGGACATCCTGGAGCCCAACGAGTGAGGACCGCGTGAACGTCCTCGACTGGCTGCTCGTCGTCCTCGTCGCCGCCTATGCCCTCTCGGGCTACTGGCAGGGCTTCATCACCGGCGCCTTCGCGACGATCGGGCTGCTGTCGGGCGGTCTGGGCGGCATCCTGCTGGCGCCGTTGGTCCTCGGCGGTCTCGACCCGTCGCTGGCCGTCTCCCTGGGGGCGCTGTTCATCGTCATCCTCTGTGCCTCGCTGGGCCAGGCGGTGCTGCAGTACGCCGGCGCGCGGGTGCGCGAGCGGATCACCTGGCAGCCCGCCCGCGCCCTCGACGCCGTCGGCGGGGCGCTGCTCAGCGCGCTCGCCGTACTCCTCGTCGCGTGGGCGCTCGGCGTCGCGATCTCCGGCACCCGGATCGGCTCGGTCACCTCGATGGTGCGCAGCTCGGTGGTGCTGTCGAAGGTCAACGAGGCGCTCCCCGACTCCGCGCCCAACGCGCTGCAGGCGTTCAACAACGTGGTCGGCACCGGGTTCTTCCCCCGCTACCTCGAGCCGTTCGCCCCGGAGCGGATCGTGGAGGTCGCGCCGGGACCGTCCGACCTGCCCGGCTCCGACCGGGTCGAAGCCACCCGCTCCAGCGTGGTCAAGATCCGCGGCGCCAACCGCTGCGGCCGCGGTGTCGAGGGCACCGGCTTCGTCTTCGCCGAGGACCGCGTGATGACCAACGCCCACGTCGTCGCGGGCGTCGAGGACCCGGAGGTCAGCATCGGCGGCGGCACCGAGCTGGCCCGGGTCGTGCTCTACGACCGCGACCTCGATGTCGCCGTCCTGGCCGTGGAGACCGACGACGCACCGGTGCTGAAGTTCGACACCGGGGTGGGTGCCGAGGACCCGGTCGCGATCGTCGGCTACCCGCAGGACGGGCCGTTCGACGTACAGACCGGCCGGGTGCGCGCCATGCAGAACCTCCGCTCGCCCGACATCTACGGCGCCGGCACGGTCGTCCGCGAGGTCTACTCCCTGCGCGGCCTGGTCCGGCCCGGCAACTCCGGCGGCCCCATCGTCACGCCGCAGGGCAATGTCGCGGGCGTCGTCTTCGCCGCGTCGGTCACCGACCCCGAGACCGGGTACGCCCTCACCGCCCAGCAGGTGCAGGCCAGCGCCCGCGCCGGCACCGCCCCCGGCACCGACGACGCCGAGGTCGCCACCGGCGACTGCGCTTCGTGAGTGTCGGAACAACCGGTCGACCGGTTGTTCCGGCACTTGTCGGCCGTTGCAACGCCCGACAAGTGACAGTTTCGCCGGTCGACCGGTGATTCCTGCACCGAGCGCGTGCGCCATAGTGGCCCCCATGACCGGGCCGTCGCCGATGTATCCCGCCTACGCCGCACCGAGCGAACAGGCCCTGCGCCTGTACGACGAGATGCGGCGCTTCCTCGCCGAGGACGTGTTCCCCGCGGAGGAGGCCTACGAGCGCTACCGCGAGGCCGCGGGCCCGGACGACCACACCGTGCCGACGGTCGTCGAGGAGCTCAAGGTCAGGGCCCGGGCCCGTGGCCTGTGGAACCTCTTCCTGCCGAGCGAGTCCGGGTTGACCCAGCTGGAGTACGCGCCGATCGCCGAGCTGTCCGGCTGGAGCCTCGAGCTGGCGCCGGAGGCGATCAACTGCCAGGCGCCCGACACCGGCAATATGGAGCTGCTGCACCTGGTCGGCACCGACGAGCAGAAGCAGCGCTGGCTGCGGCCGCTGCTGGACGGCGAGATCCGCTCGGCGTTCGCGATGACCGAGCCGGCGGTGGCCTCCTCCGACGCCACGAATGTCGAGACCCGGATCGAGCGCGACGGCGACGAGTACGTCGTCAACGGCCGCAAGTGGTGGATCACCGGCGCCGCCGACCCGCGGTGCCGGGTCCTGATCGTGATGGGCAAGACCGATCCCGGGGCCGCCACCCACCGTCAGCAGTCGATGCTGATCGCCCCCGTCGACACCCCCGGCGTCGAGATCAAGCGCTCGTACCCGGTCTTCGGGCGCCAGGACCAGCACGGCCACACGGTCATCGAGTTCACCGACGCCCGCGTCCCGGTGGGCAACCTGCTCGGCGAGGAGGGCGGCGGGTTCGCCGCCGCGCAGATGCGGCTGGGTCCCGGCCGGATCCACCACGTGATGCGGGCGCTCGGCGCCGGCGAGCGCGCCCTGGCGATGATGGTCGACCGGGCGAAGACCCGGACGGCGTTCGGCGGCCTCCTCGCCGAGCAGTCGGCGGTGCGGGAGAAGATCGCCGAGTCGCGCGTCGAGCTCGACCAGGCCCGCGCGCTGTGTCACCTGGCCGCGCACACGATCGACGCCGAGGGCAACAAGGGTGCCCGGCACCTGATCGCCTCCGCCAAGATCGCGGTGCCCCGCGCCGTCCTCTCCGTCATCGACCGGGCCATCCAGCTCCACGGCGCGGCCGGCATCAGCGACGCGACCCCGCTCGCGTCGCTCTACGGCTGGCATCGTGCGATGCGGATCTTCGACGGTCCCGACGAGGCCCACCTGACCACCCTCGGGCGCGCCGAGCTGAACCGCGACCCGCTGTTCGACCTGCCGCCCGCCCTGCACGACCAGTTCCGCTGAGACCGACCGAGGACCGATCGAGGACCCCCTGATGACCGAGACCTTCGTCCGCTACGAGTACGCCGAGGGCGTCGCCCGGATCACCCTGGCCGACGGCGAGCGCGGCAACCCGATCCACCCCGCCTCGGTGGGCCAGCTCCATGACGCCGTCCGTGCCGCGCGCCGCGACGCCGCCCGGGTCGTCGTCCTCGCTGCGGAGGGCCGCTTCTTCTCCGTCGGCGGTGACCTCGGGGCCTTCGCCGGCTCCGACGACGTGGCCGGTTTCATCGACGATCTCGCCGAGAGGCTGCACCGGGTCGTCAGCGAGCTGGTCCGCTCCGACGCGATCGTCGTCAGCGCGGTCCAGGGCACCGCCGCCGGGGCCGGCTTCCCGCTCGCCGCCGCCGCCGACGTGGTGGTCGCCGCCGAGACCGCGAAGTTCAGCCTCGCCTACACCAAGGTCGGGCTCTCGCCCGACGGCGGCAGCTCGCTGCTGGTCCACACCCTCGGCCTCCACCGCACCCTGCGCCTGGCCCTGCTCGGGGACCTGCTCACCGCGCAGGAGGCCTACGACGCCGGGCTGGTCGCGCGCGTCGTACCCGCCGACGAGCTGGCCGCCACGGTGGACCGGCTGGTCGCCGGCCTCGCCGCCGGCTCGGCCACCGCCAACGCCGCCGCCAAGCGCCTGCTGCGCGAGGTCGCCGCGCCCGCGCCGGAGTCCGCGCTGCGCAAGGAGACCCTCTCGATCCGCGCCCTCGCCGACACCGCCGACGGGCGGGAGGGCGTGGCCGCGTTCGTGGAGAAGAGGGCGCCTCGGTTCGGGGGCTGATCCCACCGTCGTACCGGACGATCCGGTCGTGAATCCGCCCGAAGCACGACAGGGATGTCCGGTACGACGGCGAGATCAGCCCGGAGCGACCGACTGGCTGTCGTGCCGCACCGGGCAGCCGCCCCGGCCCGGCACGGGGAAGGTGCCGAGATCGCCGAGGCGGTAGCCGTCGGGGTAGCTCTTGATCCGGGACAGGTCGGCGGTGTACGTCGGCACCCGGTTCGACGGGGTGTGGCGCAGCAGCCGGGCCCGCACGCGCATCGCGCCGACGCTGAGCCGGCGGACGAGGGGCCCCGGGTCGGGATAGGCGAAGGCGTCGCGGAGCGGCTGGTCCATCAGCCCGCGGCTGAACAGGTCGACCGGCTTGCGCAGCGGTCGCGGGTAGAACGTCGCGAGTAGGCGCAGCGTGGAGTCCGCGACCCGGCGGCCGCCGGCGTCGAAGTCGAAGTGGGCGCGCTCGTAGTCGTCCATCAGGTGCATGAACGCGTCGTAGGTCTCCGGGATGTCCTTGATCCCCATGTGCCGCCCGAGGGCGCGGTAGTAGTTCACGCTCGCGCGCAGCTCGCCGTCGGTGAGGGGGCGCCATCCGTAGTCGTCGAGCCAGCGCTTGGGGACGACGACGAAGGTCGACAGCACGTAGCGGAAGTCGTCATTGGAGATGTCGTACATCCGGTGCATCTGGTTGATCCGTCGCATCGCGGTCCTGCCGGCCTCGGAGTCGAAGCCGTGCACGAACGGCGCCTCGAGGAGCAGCGCCGTGTCGTCGTACCGCTTCTGGACGGCGCCGGTGAACGCGCCGGTCTCGTCGAGGAGCCGGCCGATGCTCGGCACGGCGTAGGTCCGGAACAGCGCGAAGCTGAGCGCCTGGGTGAGGTCCCAGGTGAACTCGTAGAGCGCGAGGTTCTGGTAGATCTCGACGTAGTCCGTCTCCGGGTCGAGGGCGTCGTTGCGGTCCCGCCAGAGGGTCTTGGCCATGCTCGGGAGCCTAGGACGGCCTGGGCGGGTGCAATAGATGACGAGTTCTCACTTTCTTCTCACTTTCCGGCGCATCGGATTCCTAGAACGTGTTCCACTGCGGGTCTAGAGTGCGCCGCGTGAGCATCCCCGACGTCTTCGCCCCGGCAACGCTGGGACCGGTCCGCCTGCGCAACCGGACGGTCAAGGCCGCGACCTTCGAGGGCCGTACGCCGGGCGGCGTGGTCACCGACGAGCTGATCGCCTATCACCGGGCGCCCGCGGCGGGTGGCGTCGGCCTGACCACCGTCGCCTATCTCGCGGTCGCGCCCGAGGGCCGCACCCACCGGGGGCAGATCGTCGTGGGGGAGGCGACCCTCCCCGGCCTGGCCCGGCTGGCCGACGAGATCCACGCGACCGGCGCGAAGATCGCGGGCCAGGTCGGGCACGCCGGGCCGGTGGCCAACGGCCGGTCCAACGGCGTGCCCGCGATCGCGGCCAGCCCGATGCCGAGTCCGTTGTCGATGCAGATGATCCGCGCCGCGTCGGAGCGGGACCTGACCCGGGTCACCCGGGCGTACGTCGACGCGGCGCGCACGCTGGTGCGGGCCGGATTCGACGTCCTCGAGCTGCACATGGCGCACTCGTACCTGATCTCGTCCTTCCTCGCCCCCGGCCTCAACCGCCGCCGGGACCGCTGGGGCGGTCCGCTGGAGCGGCGGGCCCGGCTCGCGCGGCAGGTCGCGCGGGTCGTGCGGGAGGAGGTGGGGGACGCCGCCGCGGTGACCGCGAAGGTGTCCGTCTCCGACGGCTTCTCCGGCGGCGTGACGACGGAGACGAGCATCGAGCTCGCGCAGCTGCTGGAGGCCGACGGCCACCTCGACGCGCTGCAGCTCTCCGGCGGCTCGTCCCTGATGAACCCGATGTACCTCTTCCGCGGTGGCGTGCCGCTCGCGGAGTTCGCCGCGACCATGCCGCCGTTGGTGCGGTGGGGGATGCGGACCCCGGCCGGGCGCGGCTTCCTCAAGCGCTACGACTTCGAGGAGGCCTACTTCCGCGAGAAGGCGCTCCGGCTCCGCGGCGCGGTCGCGATGCCGCTGATGCTGCTCGGCGGCATCAACGAGCTGGCGACCATGCGGCAGGCGATGGCCGACGGCTTCGACTTCGTCGTGATGGGCCGGGCGCTGCTTCGGGAGCCGGACCTGGTCGACCGGCTCCGGGCCGGTACGGCGAGCCGCGGGATCTGCATCCACTGCAACCGGTGCATGCCGACGATCTACTCCGGCACCCGCTGCCCGGAGTGGGCGCCGGGCGAGGCGATCGCACTGGAGCCGATTCATCACGGGATGTAGGCCGATGCTCACTTCCCGTGCGGTGCTCCGCTACGGAACCTCCGCTTCGCCTACATCCCGTGGTGAAGCCGCACCCCTTCCCAGAAACTAGAACTCGTTCTACATTGGCCCGCATGTCACAGGTCATCCCCGAGAAGCCGCTGCGGGTCGTCGTCTGGTCCACGGGGACGATCGGCCGCCACGCGATCGTCGGCGTCGACGCCCATCCCGACCTCGAGCTGGTCGGGGTGTGGACCTCGACGCCCGAGAAGCACGGCCAGGACGCCGGCCTGCTCGCCGGCCTCGACCGCGAGCTCGGCATCAGGGCGACCACGGACCGCGACGAGCTGGTCGCGCTCCGTCCCGACTGCATCGTGCACGGCGCGATGACCGACGACCGGGTGTTCGAGTCGATCGCCGACCTCACCGAGCTGATCCGCGACGGCGTCAACGTGGTCTCCTCCGGACCGGTCATCCTGCTGCACCGCGACGGCACGCTGCCGGCCGAGATGATCGACCAGATCGACGAGGCGGGCCGACAGGGTGACGCCAGCCTGCACGTCAACGGGATCGACCCCGGATTCGCCAACGACGTGCTGCCGCTGGTGCTCACCAGCCTCAGCCAGCGCATCGACCACATCACGGTGAGCGAGATCGCCGACTACTCGACGTACTACCAGCCGGTGGTGATGCGCGACCTGTTCGGCTTCGGGCAGCCGATGGACGCCAAGCCGCTGCTCTGGGAGCCCGGGATCCTGACCACCGCCTGGGGCCCGGTCGTGCGGGTGATCGCGGCCGGTCTCGGCGTCACCCTCGACGAGCCGCTCATCGAGGAGGTGGACCGCCGCCCGGCGCCCCGGGACGCCAAGACCGTGTCCCTCGACGTCGCCGAGGGCACCATGGGGGCGGTCCGCTTCCGCGTGATCGGCACCGTCGACGGCGTTCCGCGGGTCACCCTCGAGCACGTCACGCGGACGGCCGCCGACCAGGTCCCCGAGTGGCCGACGCCGGCCGAGGGTGATGGCTGCTACCGGATCGAGATCGCCGGCGAGCCGTGCATGAAGCTGGAGTTCACCCATCACGGCGAGCACGGCGATCACAACGTCTCCGGGATGATCGTCACCGCCCAGCGGCTGATCAACGCGATCCCGGCGGTCGTCGCGGCGCGGCCCGGCCTGGTGACCGCGCTCGACCTGCCGCTCGTGACCGGACGCGGTCTGGTCACCGGGACGACGCGGTGAGCATCCTCGACCGGTTCCGGCTCACCGACCATGTCGCCGTCGTCACCGGCGCCGGCCGCGGGATCGGCGCCGCCACCGCGGTCGCCCTCGCCGAGGCCGGTGTGGACGTCGTGCTGTCCTCGCGCACCGAGGCCCAGCTGAAGGAGGTGGCGGCGCGGATCGAGGACGCCGGGCGCCGCGCCCTCGTCGTGCCCGCCAACCTCGCCCACACCGACGAGGTCGCGGCCCTCGCGCAGCAGGCGTACGACACCTTCGGTCGCCTCGACATCGTCGTCAACAACGTCGGCGGCACCATCCCGAACGCCTTCCTCGACACCGATGTCGCGTACCTGGAGGAGGCGTTCCACTTCAACGTCGCCACCGCGCACGCGCTCAGCCGGGCCGCCGTGCCGCTGATGCTGGCCTCGGCCGGGGAGGGACGGCAGAAGTCGATCACCTCGATCTCCTCGGCCATGGGGCGCCTCGCCGGGCGCGGCTACCTCGCCTACGGCACCGCGAAGGCGGCCCTCGCGCACTGGTCGCGGCTGGCCGCCACCGACCTCAACCCGGAGATCCGGGTGAACGGCGTCTTCGTCGGCTCGGTGATGACGAGTGCGCTGGAGTTCGTCGCCGGCGTACCGGAGATGAGGACCCAGCTGGAGGAGGCGACGCCGCTCGGGCGGATCGGCGAGGCCGAGGACATCGCCGCTGCCGTGGTCTACCTGGCGTCGCCGGCCGGGAAGTACGTGACCGGCAAGATGCTCGAGGTCGACGGCGGGATCCAGGAGCCGAACCTCGACCTGCGGCTACCCGATCTCCGGCCGGATGTGAATGCCACCTAGAGTGCCCTCATGACCACTGGAGGGATCGCCACCGGCCACGCCGTCTCGCCCGACTCCGGTCGGTACTGGTCCGACGAGGGCGCCTGGCAGGTCGCCGAGGGGATCTGGCGGATCCCGCTGCCCCTTCCGATGGACGCGCTGAAGGCCATCAACGTGTACGTCGTCCAGGGTGACGACGGCCTGACGCTGATCGACGGCGGCTGGTCGATCCCGGTCGCGCGCGAGCTGCTCGACAAGAGCCTGCGCGCGATCGACTCCGGCTTCGGGGACATCAAGCGGTTCCTGGTCACCCACGTGCACCGCGACCACTTCACGCTCGCGACCGTCCTCGGCCACGAGTACGGCGCCGAGGTGGTGCTCGGCGCCGAGGAGCAGCCCGCGCTCGAGCTGCTCCACCGCGCCTCCGAGGCCGACCTCGGCGAGAGCCCGTTCCTCGACATGCTGCGCTCCGCGGGCGCCGAGGAGGTCGCCGAGCAGTGGCGCGAGGGCCACGACGGCGCGCTCCCCGATGCCGCCGACTGGGCCTTCCCCGACGTCTGGCTCGACGGCGACCGCACCTTCGACATCGGCCGCCGGCAGATCGACGCCGTCCACACCCCGGGACACACCCCCGGCCACTATGTGTACGCCGACCAGCGTGAGGGAGTGCTCTTCGCCGGCGACCACGTGCTGCCCACGATCACCCCGTCGATCGGCTTCACCGCGCCGCCCGCCGACCAGCCGCTGGGTCAGTTCATGGCCTCGCTCGCGCGGGTCCGGGAGCTCCCCGACCTGCGCATCCTGCCCGCGCACGGCCCGGTCGCGCCGTCGTCGTACGCGCGCGTCGACGAGCTGCTCGCGCACCACGAGCACCGCCTCGCGCTGTGCCTGGCCTCGCTCGCGGAGCGCGGTGCCGTCACCTCGCTGGTCGTCGCCAAGGACCTCGGCTGGACCCGGCACGAGCGGGCCTTCGGCGAGCTCGACGTCTTCAGCCAGGGGATGGCCGCGATGGAGACCAAGGCCCATCTCGACCTGCTGGTCGCCCGCGGCCAGGCGACGTCGGCGGATCACCCGGACGGCGTCGTCTACGCCGCGCGCTGACGGCCACGCCCGGCGCGCGAGGCCGCGCCGGGACGGCCTAGACTGGCGGCGTCAGACAGGGGAGCACCCATGGGTGCTGAGAGTGCGGCGCGGGCCGCAGACCCTCCGAACCTGATCCGGTTAGCACCGGCGAAGGGAGTCATCCGATGCGTACGCGCATGCTCACGGGCCGCCTCGGGGGCCTCGGCCTCGCGGCCCTCACGACGTCCGCCCTCCTGGCGAGCGGCTGCTCGCTGATCGGCAGCGAGAGCGACGGCGACGGGTCCGGGGCCACCACGGTCACCTTGGTGACCCACGAGTCGTTCGCGATCCCCGACGAGCTCGTGGCGGCGTTCGAGAAGGACACCGGCTACGACCTCAAGATCAGCAAGCTCGAGGACGCCGGCGCGCTGACCAACGAGCTGGTGCTCACGAAGAGCAACCCCGTGGGTGACGTGGTGTTCGGCGTCGACAACACCTTCGCGACCCGCGCGGTCGACGAGGGCGTGTTCGCGCCGTACGCCCCGACACTGCCGCGTGGCGCCGACGCCTACGAGCTCCCGGGCGACGAGGACGACGCGCTCACGCCGGTCGACACCGGCAGCGTCTGCGTCAACGTCGACGACGCCTGGTTCGAGGCGGAGGGCGTCCCCGCCCCGACGACCCTCGACGACCTCACCAAGCCCGCCTACCAGGACCTCTTCGTGATCCCGGGCGCCAGCACCAGCTCACCCGGACTGGCCTTCCTGCTCGCGACCATCGGCCGGTACGGCGACGACTGGTCGTCGTACTGGACCAAGCTCATGGCCAACGGCGCCAAGGTGGTCAAGGGCTGGTCCGACGCCTACTACACCGACTTCACCTTCTCCGGCGGCGACCGCCCGATCGTCGTGTCGTACGACTCGTCGCCGGCGTTCACCCTCGACGAGGCGGGGGAGGGCTCGACGACGAGCACGCTGCTCGACGGCTGCTTCCGGCAGGTGGAGTACGCCGGTGTCCTCGCCGGCGACGAGACCGAGACCGCCGGCGCCCACGCGGTGATCGACTGGCTGCTCTCGCCCGAGGTGCAGGCGGCGCTGCCGGAGTCGATGTACGTCTTCCCGGTCGACGCGGACGTCGAGCTTCCCGCCGACTGGGCGACGTACGCCGAGCGCCCCGCTCGGACCGAGGACGTCGCGCCCGCCGAGATCGCCGCCGAGCGCCAGGCGTGGCTGGAGGAGTGGACGGAGATCGTCTCGCGATGATGGTCCGGCGACTGGGCCTGGGGCTGCTCGCCGCGGTCCCGGTCGCCGTCGTCGGCGTCTTCTTCGTGCTGCCCGTCGGCGCCATGCTCCAACGGGGCGTGTGGCCGGACGGATCGTTCGACCCCGGCGCGGTGCTCGACGTGCTGCGCCGCCCCCGCACGGGGCGGGTGCTGTGGTTCACGGTCTGGACGAGCACCGTCGCCACGACGGTCGCCGTGCTGCTCGGCCTGCCGGCGGCGTACGTCCTGCACCGGCTGCGCTTCCCCGGCCGGGCGCTGGTCCGCACTGCGCTGCTGGTGCCCTTCGTGCTGCCCACCGTCGTGGTCGGCCTGGCGGTGCGTGAGCTGATCGCCGACGCGGGTCCGCTGGGCGTCCTCGGCCTCGACGGCACCCCGGCCGCGATCCTGATCGGCCTGGTCTTCTTCAACGTGGCGGTGGTGATCCGGACCGTGGGTGCGGCCTGGGAGGGCCTGGACCGGCGCCCGGCCGAGGCCGCGGCGGCGCTGGGGGCGACGCCGGCCCAGGTGTTCCGCACGGTCACCCTCCCGGCGCTGCGGCCCGCGATCGTGTCCGCGGCGAGCGTGGTCTTCCTGTTCTGCGCGACGGCGTTCGGTGTGGTGCTCGTCCTCGGCGGCGTGCGCTACTCGTCGGTGGAGACGGAGATCTACCTGCTCACCGCCGACCTGCTCGACCTGCCCGCCGCGGCGGCGCTCTCGCTCGTGCAGATGCTGGCGGTCGTCGTCCTGCTCGTCGTGGTGGGCCGGCTGCGCGCCGTACCGGACCCGACGGTGCGGCGGGTCGCGGCCGCCCCGGCGCGGCCACGGTGGCGCGACGCCCCGGCCCTGGCGGTGACCCTGATGACGCTCGGACTGGTTGCGCTGCCGGTGCTGGCGCTGCTGGTCGGCTCGGTGCGCCGCGACGGCCACTGGACGCTCGCGCACTATCGCGCGCTCGCCGGATCGGCCGACGGCCTGCTCCAGGTCTCGGTCACCGACGCCCTCGCGGCCTCGCTCCGGATCGCGCTGGACGCCACCTGGATGTCGCTGTCGCTGGGCCTCATCGTGGCCTTCGTGGTGACGCGCACCGTCCGCACCCGCGCAGGGCGGCGGGCCCGGGCGGTGCTCGACGGCCTCTTCATGCTCCCGTTGGGGGTCTCGGCCGTGACGCTCGGCTTCGGCTTCCTGATCGCCCTCGACCAGCCCCCGCTGGATCTACGGGCCAGCCCGGTGCTGGTGCCGATCGCCCAGGCGCTGGTGGCGCTGCCGCTCGTGGTCCGGGTGCTGGTGCCGGTGCTCGCGGGCATCGACGACCGCCAGCGCCAGGCCGCCGCGTCGCTCGGCGCGGGTCCGGTGCGCACCCTGCTGACGGTCGACCTCGCCGTCGTCTGGCGGCCGCTGCTGGCCGCCGCGGGCTTCGCGTTCGCGGTCTCGCTGGGGGAGTTCGGCGCCACCTCGTTCATCGTGCGCCCCGCGGAGCCGACCCTGCCGGTCGTGATCTACCGTCTGCTCGGCCATCCCGGCGCCCTCAACTACGGCACCGCGATGGCTGCCTCGGTGGTGCTCGCCGCCGTCACCGCCGGTGTCATCCTCGTCGTCGAACGGCTGCGTGTGCCGGGAGTAGGAGCCTGGTGATGCTCGATCTGCAGGGGGTCGCCGTCGCGTTCGACGGGACCACGGTCGTCGACCACGTCGACCTGAACGTCGCGGACGGGGCCGTGCTCGCCGTCCTCGGTCCGTCGGGCTGCGGGAAGTCGACCCTGCTGCGGGCCGTCGCCGGTCTCGAGCCGCTCGCCGCGGGCCGGATCGCGTGGGATGGCGCCGATCTCGCCGGCACGCCCACCCACCGGCGCGGGTTCGCGCTGATGTTCCAGGACGGCCAGCTCTTCGACCATCTCACCGTGGCCCGCAATGTCGGCTACGCCCGCCGCCTGCAGGGCGGCTCCCGGTCCGCCGTCCGCACCGAGGTCGCCGACCTGCTCGACCTCGTGGGCCTCGGTGGGTACGCCGATCGCCTGCCCCGCACCCTGTCCGGGGGCGAGCGACAGCGGGTCGCGCTGGCCCGCTCGCTCGCGGCGCGGCCCCGGCTGCTGCTGCTCGACGAGCCGCTCAGCGCCCTCGACAGCGGCCTGCGCGGCCGGCTGGCCGCCGACCTGCGCCGCATCCTCGTCGAGTCCGGTACGACGGCGCTGCTGGTCACCCACGACCAGGACGAGGCCTTCGCGGTGGCCGACCGGCTGGCCGTGATGCGGGCCGGACGCATCGTCCAGGAGGGCGCCACCGGTGACGTGTGGGCGCATCCGGTCGATGCCGACACCGCGCTCTTCCTCGGCTACGGCCGGGTGCTGGAGGGGGCGGCCGCCGCGGCCCTGCTGCGGCGCGCCGGACTGCCGCCGGCCCCGGGCGCGGTGGCGTTGCGCCCCTCCGCCGTGCTGGCCGGCGACGGCCCGGGCGGGATCCCGGCCGTGGTCCGCAGCTTCCGCCCGGCCCCCGACGCCGGCCGGCTCGTGGTGTCGGTCGAGGGCGTCGGCGACCTGGACGCCGTGGGCGCGCCGGGGTGGGTCACGGAGCCGGGCCGACCTGTCGTCGTACGTGTCGAAGCGCACGCGATCGCCGTCCTGCCGGGCGCTGCCACCGACCCGGCTGGCGGCGCACCGTAGGATCCCTCGGGTGTATCGCCGCGCCTACACCCTTCTCATCGGCACGGCCGCGCTCATGCTGGGCCTCGCTGTCTTCACCGCGTGGAAGCTCGATCGCCGGCTTCTCGACCCGGAGGGGAGCTTCCTGGGTCCGTCGTACATCCGGTTGCCGCTGCTCCTCTTCGGCGCCCTGCTGCTCGACCTGCTGCCCCTGGCGCTGTGGAAGGCCCACGGGCGTCCCAGCCGGGTGGTCCCGGTCGTGCGGGAGCGGCTGAAGACGCACTGGACCAAGGAGCGCGCGACGCTGGTCGCGATCGGCGTCATCAGCTTCTACCTCACCTACGTCAGCTACCGGAACCTCAAGTCGTTCCTGCCGTTCGTGCGCTCGGACCCCGATGCCGAGCCCGGCGTGGTCAAGGCGCTGTCCTACGACCGCGAGCTGCACATCATGGACCGGGTCATGTTCTTCGGGCACGACCCGAGCGACGTACTGCACGCGGTCTTCGGCACCAGCCTCACGGCGCACGTCCTGTCGCCGATCTACCTGATGTTCCTGCCGCTGGTGCCGCTCGGCCTGACCGCCTGGCTGGTGTGGTCGCGCAACCTGTCCTTCGGCTACTGGTTCGTGACCTCGCAGTGCCTGGCCTGGTCGCTCGGCACGCTGTCCTACTACCTGCTGCCGACCCTCGGCCCGGGCATCGCGTTCTGGCCGGAGTACACCTCGCTCGCGCACACCGGCACGACGGACCTGATGGACAGCATCGTCAACGCACGCGGCAACGTGCTCTACGGCGGAGCGACCCAATCGGTGAACTCGATCGCCGGCTTCGCCAGCCTGCACACGGCGATCACGCTGCTGATCGCGCTGATGGTGCAGTACACGCTGCACTCGAAGCTGCTCAAGTGGATCTTCTGGGTCAACTTCGGCCTCACCGTGATCGCCACGCTGTACTTCGGCTGGCACTACGTCGCCGACGACCTCGCCGGCATCGCCATCGCGATCGTCGCCTTCTACGTCGGCGGCATCGCCAGCGGCCAGAAGTTCGACCGACATCTGCACTCGCATCCCACGACGACCACGTCCAAGGTCCCCGTCGACATCGACTGAGTCTGATGGCGCGAGCGCGTCGCTCGTTCCTCGCGCCGCGCTGCCGCGCGCGCGGTTGGCCTGCGTAGATCCCGCCTGTGCGTCGGCACGGCGCAAAGCGCCGCTCTCGTCGGCTCCGGTCGCTCGTTCCTCGCTCCCTGCGCCTCCTCCGGCGGCGTTCCCGCCGTGACCTCGGCGGTAGCGAAGTTCGAGAACTACATCGGTGTAGTTCGCAAGTCGACACGCCGTTGGCACGTGAGATTTCTGAGATTTTTGTTTCGGATGTGACGAAAGAGCACTACGGTGACGCAAGTGCGTTCTCCCAGCCTCGGTTCCGGACTGCTCGCCCTCGTCGTGACGGCGGTGGTCTGCGTCCCCGGGGCCCAGGCGGACCCGCCCGCCGACCCGGCCGTCCCGGCCACCCCGGCCACCCCGAGTGCCCCGAGTGCCCCGAGTGCCCCGAGCGCCGCGGATGTGCAGGCGGCCCAGGAGCGAGCCGGTGCCGCGAAGAGCGATGTCGCCGCGATCCGGCAGCGGCTGACCGAGGCCGCGGCCCGGCTGGACGCCGCGACCGTCCGCGCCGCGAAGGCGACCGAGGCATGGAACGGCGCCCGCTGGGCGGCTCGCACCGCCCGGGTCGCCGCGCGGCAGGCGGCCGCCGACGCCGCCGCGGCGGAGCAGACCCTGACCGCGCACAAGGCGGCGTTCCGCGCCGCGGTGATCACCGCCCAGGGCCTGGGCCTGGAGATGTCGGTGGTGACGGCGCTCGTCGACGCCGACGGCATCGACACCCTGCTCGAGGAGTCGGCCGCCAGCGACTACGTGCAGTCGCTGTTCGACCAGCGCCGGATCGCCTACGTCGACGCGGCCGATGCCGCCGCCACCGCGTCGGCCGAGGCCTCCGCGGCCTCCGACCGGGCCGCGACGGCGCTCGCCGACGCGCGGGCCGCACGCGACGCCGCCCGCGCTGCCGTCGGCGACGCGGCCGCGGTCACCGAGCGGATCGAGGCCCGTCGTACCCGGCTGGTGCAGCGGCTGGCCCGGCTCCAGGGGGTGAGCGTGTCCGTCGCCCGCGCGCATCAGGCCGCGGTCGACGCCGAGGCCGCCGCGCAGGCAGCGGCTGCGGCCCAGGCCGCCCAGGCCGCCCAGGACGACCCCGGCGGCCGGCAGCCGAAGCCCGACGCCCCGGCCGCCCCGGTCACCCCGCCCGCCCCCGCGGGCGACGCGCAGGCGGTCATCGCCTTCGCCCGCGCCCAGCTCGGCGAGCCCTATCGCTGGGGCGCGGCGGGCCCGAGCTCCTGGGACTGCTCCGGGCTCGTCGCGAAGGCGTGGGCGGTGGCTGGGAAGAGCCTGCCGCACTACTCCGTCGCCCAGTACGAGCAGTCCACGCCGATCAGCCGCGACCAGCTGCGACCCGGCGACCTGGTCTTCTGGTCCGACGGCGGGCCGGGCTCGATCTTCCACGTCGCCCTCTACGCCGGCGACGGCCGGATCATCCACGCCCCGCGCACCGGGCGTCCGGTCAGCGAGGAGTCGATCGACTACTGGCGCACCCCGGACTTCTTCGCGCGGCCCTGACCGTCCTCCCCGTCGCGCCGATCCACTAGGTTCGCACCATGGCCGAGGAGTCCACCGCGACCGCGCCCCCGGAGCTGAGCGTCGATGTCGCCGCCCTGACCGACCTGCTCGACGGCAGGTACGCCGACGTCCGTCGCACCGTGCGCGAGCTGCTACCGGCCTACGCCTCCGTGCTGGAGGACGCCGAGACGATGCCGCGCGCGGAGTTCCGTGAGCGGGTCCTGGAGGTGGTGCTGGAGATGGCCGGCACCGGCGCGGCGGCGATGGGCTTCCCGAAGGAGTACGGCGGCGGGGGCGACATCGGCGCCTCGATCGCCGCCTTCGAGACCCTCGCGTACGGCGACCTGTCGGTGCTCGTCAAGGTCGGGGTGCAGTTCGGCCTGTTCGGCGGCGCGATCCTGCAGCTCGGCACCCAGCGTCACCACGACGCCTATCTGGCCGACGTGGTCGCCGGCCGGCTGCTCGGCTGCTTCGCGATGACCGAGACCGGCCACGGCAGCAACGTCCAGGCGCTCGGCACCGTCGCCACCTACGACCCGGAGACCGGCACCTTCGTCATCACGACGCCCACGCCCGAGGCGGGCAAGGACTACATCGGCAACGCCGCGGCCCATGCGCGGGTCGCCGTGGTGTTCGCCCAGCTGGAGGTGAGCGGCGAGCGGCACGGCGTGCACGCGCTCGTCGTACCCCTGCGCGACGAGAGCGGCGCCACCCTGCCCGGGGTCCGGATCGAGGACGACGGCGCCAAGATGGGCCTGGGCGGCGTCGACAACGGCCGGATCTGGTTCGACCCCGACGGCACCGTGCGGGTGCCCCGGGAGAACCTGCTCAACCGGTTCGCCGATGTCACCGAGGACGGGACGTACGTCAGCGACATCGAGAGCCCGGGCCGGCGGTTCTTCACCATGCTCGGCACCCTGGTGCAGGGGCGGGTGTCGGTCGGTGCGGCGGGGGTGAGCGCGGCGAAGACGGCGCTGACGATCGCCGTGCGCTACGGCCTGCTGCGTCGGCAGTTCGAGACCGGTGCCGAGGGCAGCGGCGAGGGCGAGGAGCAGCTGCTCCTCGACTACGGCCTGCACCAGCGCCGGCTCTTCCCGCGACTGGCCCGCACCTACGCGCTGCACTTCGCCCAGGAGGTGCTCGCCGGCGAGCTGCACGACGTCTTCTCCGGCATCCGCACCGACGAGGAGACCCGGCGGCTGCTGGAGTCCCGGGCGGCGGGCACCAAGGCGCTGACCACCTGGCACGCGACCGACACGATCCAGGAGTGCCGTGAGGCGTGTGGCGGCGCGGGCTACCTCTCGGTCAACCGGTTCGCCGCGCTCAAGGCCGACACCGACGTCTTCACCACCTTCGAGGGCGACAACCACGTCCTCCTGCAGCTGGTCGGCAAGGGCCTGTTGACCGACTACGCCAGCGACTTCTCCGACCTCGACCAGCTCGGGATGGTGCGCTTCGTCGCCGGACTCGCGGTCGACACCGTGCTGGAGCGCACCCGGGTGCACCGGCTGCTCGAGCAGCTCCGCGACGTCCTTCCCGGCGGCGGGAGCGACGAGTGGCACACCGACAGCGGGTTGCGCGATCCCAACTACCACCTCGCGATGTACCGGTTCCGTGAGGAGCACCTGATCGGCGGCGTCGCCCGCCGGCTCAAGCGCGGCGTCGACGAGGGGATGAACCCCGGCGAGGTCTTCTCGCGGGTGCAGGACCACGTCATCGCGGCCGCCCGCGCCCACGTCGAGCGCCTGGTCCTGGAGGCCTTCGTCTCGAAGGTCGCGTCCCTGCCGGAGGAGGCCGGCGACCTGCGGCTGACCCTGAACCTGCTGTGCGACCTGCACGCGCTGTCGGGCATCGAGGCCGACCGCGGCTGGTTCATCGAGCACGGCCGGCTGAACACCCAGCGCTCGAAGGCGATCACCCGCGAGGTCGCCGACCTGTGCCGCCGGGTCCGGCCGATCGCCCGTGACCTGGTCGACGCGTTCGCCGTACCCGAGGAGCTCCTGCGCGCCCCGGCACTCCTCCGAGGAGAGGCATGATCCGTTCCGCACTGGCCCACGTGCCCGGACTCGGCGGGTGGTCCGACGACCCCCTGTGGGCGTCGTTCTACGACTGGACCGTCGAGCACCCGACCGCCGGCGGCGCGATCTGGCGGCTCGGCATCAACAGCGACCTGCGCCGGCTCTACCGTGCTGCCGACGAGATCGGCCGGCAGCCCGCCGGGAGCCGGATCCTCGACATCCCCTGCGGGGGCGGTGTGGCCCTGCGCGGCCTGCGCCGCGGCCAGGGCGTCGAGTACGTCGCCGGCGACATCGCGCAGACGATGCTGGACCGCACCCTGCGGGTGGCCGAGCGCCGCGGCGTCGCAGAGCAGGTCGTGCCACGGATCGCCGACGTCGGCGACCTGCCGTTCGACGACGTCTCCTTCGACCTGGTCGTCACCTTCACCGGCCTGCACTGCTTCCCCGACCCGGAGCGCGCCGTGGCCGAGATGGGCCGGGTGCTGCGTCCGGGCGGCGTCCTCACCGGCAGTGCGCTGCTCAACGACACCGGACTGCGCTTCGAGCCGCTGCGGCAGGCCGGCCGGGTCGCGGGCCTGCTCGGTCCCGGCTGCACGAGTGCCGACCTCGAGACCTGGTTCGCCCGCGAGGGGGTCGCCGACCTGGTGATCGAACGGAGTGGCGCGATCGCCTACTTCCGAGGGGTCAAGCGCGGCTGAGTGCGACCGCCCGGCGTCGTTGACTTGCCGCAAACCCGCGGTTGAGTTGCCGCATCCTCGCCCGCGAGTGGCCGGCGTGTGGCAACTCGAGGGCGAGGATGGGGAAACTCAACGAGGCTCAGTGGCCTGAGGTCTTGAACCGCTCGAAGGAGGCGACGATCTCGGCCTCGGCCTCGGTGCGGCCGACCCAGTCGGCACCCTCGACGGACTTGCCGGGCTCGAGGTCCTTGTAGACCTCGAAGAAGTGCTGGATCTCGAGGCGGTCGAAGTTCGGCACGTGGTTGATGTCGCGCAGGTGCTCCATGCGCGGGTCGCCCGCGGGCACGCAGAGGACCTTGTCGTCGCCGCCGGCCTCGTCGGTCATCCGGAACATGCCGATCGCGCGGCACTTGATGAGGCAACCGGGGAACGTCGGCTCCTGGAGCAGGACGAGAGCGTCGAGCGGGTCGCCGTCCTGGCCGAGGGTGTCCTCGATGTAGCCGTAGTCGGCCGGGTACATCGTCGAGGTGAAGAGGAACCGGTCGAGACGCATCCGCCCGGTCTCGTGGTCGACCTCGTACTTGTTGCGGCTCCCCTTGGGGATCTCCACGAGGACGTCGAACTCCAGCACTGGCTTCCTCCACACGAATCTCGGCCCGGAAAGGGTCTGGCGTGGGACGTGCTCGCGGGAGCTTTGGAACCTGCCCGACGCCGATGTACGCGTCATTGTCCCGCACAATGTCCTCGAACGCGCAGTCGGGGAGGAGAACCGTGGGGAAGAGGGACCGCGAGCCGGGCACCGGGCGAGCCCGGCGGGTGCTCGCCGGCGGGCTGGTGGTCGCGCTGGTGGTGGGAGCCGGCGTCGCCTGGCAGACCGGCCGTGCCGAGCGGTGGTGGAACGAGTTGCGCGCCGACGCCGGCGAGCCGGCGGACCCCGCCGCCGTCGCCCCGCCGCCGGACGTCGACATCCCCCCGGTCGTGGCGCCGGCCGCCCTCGCCGCCGCGGCCGACGGCGCCGCCGTCCTGGACCGCCGGGCGGTGCGCCAGGCGCTCGCCCCGCTCGACTCGCCCGACCTGGGCCGCCACGTCATCGCCGCCGTCGGGCCGCTGGAGGGCACCGGCCTGACCTACGAGGCGAGCGAGGGTGCGCCGGTCGCGATCCCCGCCTCGACCACCAAGATCGTCACCTCCGCCGCCGCGCTCTTCCTCCTCGGCCCGGACCGCAGCTTCGCGACCACGACCGTGCTCGACACGTCTGCGGCGACGCCGCGGCTGGTCCTCGTCGGCGGCGGCGACCCGCTGCTGGCCCGCGAGCCGGGCAAGCCGTCCGCCGGCGCGACGTACGAGCCCGAGCGGGCCGACGTCCGCACCCTCGCCAAGCGCACCGCCCGCGCCCTGCGGCAGGCCGGCGCCACGACCGTCGAGCTGGGGTACGACGACAGCCTGTTCTCCGGTCCGGCCGTCCACCCGAGCTGGCGGCCCGACTACATCCCCGACGAGGTCAACCCGGTCAGCGCGCTCTGGGTCGACGAGGGCCGCCCGCTTCCCGGCGGCGCCCCGGTCGCCGACCCCGCGCTCGAGGCGGCGGCGACCTTCGCGAAGGAGCTCGCCCGGCGCGGCGTCACCGTCACCGGCGGGCCCACCCGCGGCCCCGCACCCGCCGGCGCCGCCGAGGTCGGCCGGGTCACCAGCCCGACCGTCGCGCAGATCGTGCAGCGGCTGATCGAGGTCAGCGACAACGCGGTGGCCGAGGTCCTGCTGCGCCACGTCGGCCTCGCCGACCAGGGCGACGGCTCCTTCGCCGGAGGCCAGCAGGCCGTCGAGCGGGCCCTCACCGCGAACGGCATCGACCTGCGCGGCTCGGTCCTGTACGACGGCAGCGGCCTCTCGCGCGACAACCGGCTCGCGCCCGGCGTACTCGTCGACGTGCTGCGGCTCGCCGCCTCGGCCGACCACCCGCAGCTGCGTCCGCTCCTGGCCGCCCTTCCGGTCGCCGGCTACACCGGCTCCCTCACCGACCGGATGGACACCGGCCCCGCCGCCGGCCGCGGGCGGGTCCGGGCCAAGACCGGCACCCTCACCGGCGTCACCTCGCTCGCGGGCATCGCCGTCGACGCCGACGGTCACCTGATGGCGTTCGCGCTGATGGCCGACAGGGTCAAGAAGGTCAAGGGTCTGCCCGCGCGGGTCGCCATGGACAACGCCGCCGCCGGCCTCGGCGCCTGCCTCTGCTGACCCGTCCGAGCGGCCGGAGCCCAGGCCCTGGCTGGGGCCGACGGCCTAGGCTTCCGACATGACCGCACCCGCCGCGCCGCTGCCGCCGATGATCGACTGGGGCCTGGCCGTGTCACTGGGGTCCCGGCTGGCGGGCGAGGGACCGGTGGTGAGCCGCGCCGAGGCCGCCGAGGCGGTCGCCGAGCTGCGAGCGGGGGCACACCGCTCGACGGGCTTGGTGCGCGAGTTCACCGGCCTCGACGCGCCGGAGGGCACTGCGCCGATCCTCGTCGTCGACCGGCCGGGCTGGGTGCAGGCCAACGCGGAGGGCTTCGCCGTGGCGACCCGGCCGATGATCGAGAAGCTCGCCGCGAGCAAGCCGCCGAGCGGGATCGGGCTCAAGGTCGGCGCCAAGGTCACCGGCGCGGAGGTCGGGGGGCTGCTCGGCTTCCTGGCGGGCAAGGTGCTGGGTCAGTTCGACCCGTTCCACGAGCCGTACGGCCGGCTGCTGCTGGTCGCGCCCAATATCGTCCACGTCGAGCGCGAGCTCGATGTCGACCCTCACGACTTCCGGCTCTGGGTCTGCCTGCACGAGGAAACCCACCGGGTGCAGTTCACGGCCGTGCCGTGGATGCGCGAGCACCTGTTCTCCGAGATCCGCGCGATCAGTGACACCGTCGAGCCCTCGAGCCTCCTCGAGGACGGCCTGGAGCGGGTCGTCGAGGCGGTCAAGACCGGCCGCAACGGCGGCAGCATCGTCGAGATGTTCAGCACGCCCGAGCAACTCGCCGTCATCGACCGGGTCACCGGGATGATGTCGCTGCTGGAGGGGCACGCGGACGTCGTGATGGACGACGTGGGCCCGTCCGTGATCCCCAGCGTCGCCCGGATCCGCCGCAGGTTCACCAAGCGGCGCCAGGGTGTTGGCACCCTCGACCGGCTGCTGCGGCGCCTGCTCGGGCTCGAGGCCAAGATGGCCCAGTACCGCGACGGCGCCCACTTCGTCCGCTCGGTCGTCGACAAGGTCGGCATGGACGAGTTCAACGCCGTCTGGGCAGGTCCGCAGAACCTCCCCAGCAAGGCCGAGCTGAGCGAACCCGACGGCTGGGTCAAGCGCGTCCTGGCCTGACCCGGCTGACATGGGCCTCCACCCGTCGATCGCCGCCGTCCGTCAGGGCGTACGACGCACGCTGGCCGGTCTCGACCCCGGCGCCACCGTCCTGGTGGCCTGCTCGGGCGGGGCCGACTCCCTCGCCCTGCTCGCGGCCACCGTCTTCGAGGGCCGCAAGACCGGGCTGCGGGTGGTCGGCGCAACCGTCGACCACGGTCTGCAGGAGGGCTCCGCCGACCACGCGGCCCGGGTGGTCGCCCAGATGGTCGGTCTCGGAGCCGACGAGACCGCGACCGCGACGGTCCAGGTCGACCCGGCGGGGCTGGGGATCGAGGCAGCTGCCCGCCGCGCGCGGTACGCCGTACTGGAGCAGCTGCGCGAGCACCTCGGCGCCGGGCTCGTGCTGCTCGGCCACACCCGCGACGACCAGGCCGAGACGGTGCTGCTCGGGCTGACCCGCGGCTCCGGCGGGCGCAGCCTGGCCGGCATGCGCCGGGCGTTCGACCATTGCGCCCGGCCCCTCCTCGACGTGGGCCGGGCCGACACCGTCGCCGCCTGCCTCGCCGACGGCATCGAGTTCTGGGACGACCCCCACAACAGCGACCCCGGTTTCGCCCGGGTCCGGGTCCGGCAGCGGGTGCTGCCCGTGCTGGAGGAGCAGCTCGGGCCGGGCATCGCTGCCGCGCTCGCCCGCACCGCCGACCAGGTCCGCGCCGACGTCGAGGCGCTCGACGCGCTGGCCGCTGCCCTCCACGACCGGATCCGCACGCAACGTCATACGTCCTGTGGGCTGGAGCCCACAGAACGTATGACGTTGCGCGGAGAGGTTCCCCTCGCCGAGCTGGAGGCACAGCCCCGCGCGATCGCGACCCGGGTGCTCCGGCTGGCCGCGCTCGACGCCGGGGCGCTCGACGCCGAGCTGTTCCACGTGCACGTCACGGCGCTGGCCGACCTGGCCGCGGGGCGGATCCGCGGGGAGGTGCAGCTGCCCGGGCACGTCACGGCGTACCGGGACCACGCCCACCTCCGGTTCCGGACGACGCCTGTGGCAGGCTGACGCCATGCACGCAAGCGACGTCGCGGACGACCTGGTCGAGGTGCTCTTCACCGAGGCCCAGATCCAGGATCGGGTCAAGGAGCTTGCGGCCGAGATCGAGCGCGACTACGACGGCAAGGATCTCGTCCTGGTGGGCGTCCTGCGCGGCGCGGTCATGATCATGGCCGACCTCGCGCGGGCGCTGGGCAAGCACGTCGAGATGGACTGGATGGCGGTGTCGTCCTACGGCTCCGGCACGAAGTCCTCCGGCGTCGTGCGGATCCTGAAGGACCTCGACGCCGACATCACCGGCCGCCACGTGCTCATCGTCGACGAGATCATCGACACCGGCCTGACCCTGTCGTGGCTGACCTCCAACCTCGGCTCCCGCGGACCGGCGAGCGTCGAGATCGCCACCCTGCTGCGCAAGCCGGAGGCGCTGCAGATGCCCGTGAAGGCGAAGTACGTCGGCTGGGACATCCCCAACGAGTTCGTCGTCGGCTACGGCCTCGACTACCGCGAGCGCTACCGCAACCTGCGCGACATCGGCACCCTCGCGCCCGCCGTCTACTCCTAGATGAGGTCCGGCGGCGTCGCGCGCGGTGCCGTCATTCGCCTGCCCAACCAGGGACCAGTCAGAATAGGACCCGTCGGCGGCGTGTACCGTCGTCTGATCCTGTCGTGAATATGGGGAGCGAGTTAAGTCTGTGAAGCGCGTTTTCAGGGGGCCCTGGCTCTGGATCGTGGTGGCGGTCCTCGCCGTCGTCCTCGCTCTCGAGTTCCTCGCCCCTGGCGGCGGGTACGACGAGGTCCCCACCTCGCAGATGTCGACGTACATCGAGAAGGGGCAGGTCGAGGAGATCACCTTCATCGACGGTGACCAGGCGATCGAGGCCAGCCTCGACAAGGGCACCCGCGAGTCCGGTGACAAGGTGATGTCCTACTACATCAACGGCCAGCAGGAGACCTTGCTCGCCCAGGTCGACGAACAGGTCGCCAAGGGCACCATCGACAAGGCCAACTCGAAGAACCCGAAGCCCAGCCTGCTCGGGTCGATCCTGGCCACGCTGCTGCCCTTCGCGCTGATCATCCTGCTGTTCATCTTCTTGATGAACAACGTCCAGGGCGGTGGCCGGGGTGTCATGCAGTTCGGCAAGTCCAAGGCCAAGATGATCAGCAAGGACATGCCGAAGACCACCTTCGCCGACGTCGCCGGCTGCGACGAGGCGATCGAGGAGCTCGGCGAGATCAAGGAGTTCCTCCAGGAGCCGGCGAAGTTCCAGGCCGTCGGCGCAAAGATCCCCAAGGGCGTGCTGCTCTACGGCCCGCCCGGCACCGGCAAGACGCTGCTCGCGCGCGCCGTCGCCGGCGAGGCGGGCGTCCCCTTCTACTCGATCTCCGGCTCGGACTTCGTCGAGATGTTCGTCGGTGTCGGCGCCTCGCGGGTCCGCGACCTGTTTGAGCAGGCCAAGGAGAACGCCCCCGCGATCGTCTTCATCGACGAGATCGACGCCGTCGGCCGCCACCGCGGCGCCGGCATGGGCGGCGGTCACGACGAGCGCGAGCAGACGCTCAACCAGCTGCTCGTCGAGATGGACGGATTCGACGTCCGCGGCGGCGTGATCCTGATCGCGGCCACCAACCGGCCCGACGTCCTCGACCCGGCGCTGCTGCGCCCGGGACGCTTCGACCGCCAGATCCAGGTCGACGCGCCCGACCTGGCCGGCCGCAAGCGGATCCTCGAGGTCCACTCCCGGGGCAAGCCGCTCGGGGGCGACGTCGACCTGATGTCGACCGCGCGCCGCACGCCCGGATTCTCCGGCGCCGACCTCGCCAACGTGCTCAACGAGGCCGCGCTGCTCACCGCCCGCAGCAACCAGAAGGTCATCACGGCCGTGATGCTCGACGAGGCGATCGACCGCGTGATCGCGGGTCCGCAGCGTCGTACCCGCCTGATGACCGAGAAGGAGAAGCTGATCACCGCCTACCACGAGGGCGGTCACGCCCTCGTCGCGGCGGCGCTGCCGGGCACCGACCCGGTCCACAAGATCACGATCCTGCCGCGGGGCCGGGCGCTGGGCTACACCATGGTGCTGCCCGACGAGGACAAGTACTCCCAGACCCGCTCGGAGATGCTCGACAAGCTGGCCTACATGCTCGGCGGCCGGGCCGCGGAGGAGCTGATCTTCCACGACCCGACGACCGGCGCGGGCAACGACATCGAGAAGGCCACCTCGCTGGCCCGCGCGATGGTCACCCAGTACGGCATGACCGAGCGACTCGGGGCGATCAAGCTCGGCGAGTCCAACTCCGAGCCGTTCCTGGGCCGCGACCTCGGTCACTCCCGCAACTACTCCGAGGATGTCGCCGCGATCGTCGACGAGGAGACCAAGAACTTCCTCGCCGCCGCCCACCAGGAGGCCTTCGACATCCTGGTCGAGAACCGCGATGTGCTCGACGCCCTGGTGCTCGCGCTGCTCGACAAGGAGACCCTGGACAAGGAGCAGGTGGCGGAGATCTTCACCGCGCTGCGCCTGCGTCCCGAGCGGCCGGCGTGGACCGGGTCCCCGACCCGGGTGCCGTCGACGATCCCGCCGGTGGAGATCCCCGAGGAGATCCGCCGTCGCGCCGAGCAGAACGGCTCGGTGCCCGAGCCGGCAGGCGACGACAGCGGTCAGATCCTCACCCCGCCGGGACCGGGTGGCGACGTGTACGGCGGCGGGCCCGCCGTACCCCCGAGCGACCCGACGCCGCCGGCCCCGCCCGCGGGCACCTGAGAGGCGCGGGCCCCGAGGTGACCGATCCGATCAGCGTGCCCGACCGCGGGCCGCAGGACGTGCCGCCCTTCGACCAGCCCCGGGCGGAGGCCGCCGTCCGGGAGCTGCTCGCCGCCATCGGCGAGGACCCCGAGCGCGAGGGCCTGCGCGACACCCCCGCGCGCGTCGCCCGGGCGTACGCCGAGCTCACCGCCGGCCTGCGGATGACGCCCGAGGACGTCCTCACCACCACCTTCGACCTCGGCCACGACGAGATGGTGCTGGTGCGCGACATCGAGCTCTGGTCGATGTGCGAGCACCATCTGGTGCCCTTCACCGGTGTGGCGCACGTGGGCTACATCCCGGCCGAGTCCGGCAAGATCACCGGCCTGTCCAAGCTGGCCCGGCTGGTCGACCTCTACGCCAAGCGACCGCAGGTCCAGGAGCGGCTGACCACGCAGGTCGCGGACTCGATGATGGAGCTGCTCGACGCCCGGGGCGTGATCGTCGTGATCGAGGCCGAGCACCTGTGCATGACCATGCGCGGCGTCCGCAAGGCCGGCGCCCGCACCATCACCTCGGCCGTGCGCGGCACCATGCTCAAGGACGCCGCCACCCGCGCCGAGGCGATGGCGCTCATCCACAGCCCGCGAGGCTGATCCGCACTTGTAACTAAGTGTTACCGCGCGATTTTCGCGACCAGAGCACCCTGGTAGTAGTCACAACGCCCGGGTAGACGTTTTTGGCGGCGGCGGGGTCACCCGTCGTCGTACTCGACGCACGGCATGCTGCGAACGACGATGTCGATCACTCGCCGGTGCGACTACCCGGGCGCTATGGCTACTACCCGGGTGTTGTTGCACCGCTTTGCGTGCTGTAACCCTTAGTTACAAGCGCGGGTCAGCCCCGCAGGTACGCCGCCAGCGCCTCGTCGGCGTCGGTGCTGACGAACCCGGTGCCGGCGAGCTTGTCGAGGGCGAGGGTGCTGTGCAGCGGCCGCGGTGAGACGTGCTTGTCGGCGGCGTACTCCTCGGTCGTCACCGCGCGGACCCGGGCCGGGTCGTGGCCGGTGAGTTCGAAGACCCGGCGGGCGTAGTCGGCCCAGGAGCGCGGGGTGCCGCTGTTGGTGACGTTGTAGGTGCCGTAGGGGGCGCCGGTGTCGACCAGATGGCGCGACGCCCGGGCCAGCTCGGCAGTGAAGGTGAGGCGCCCGATCTGGTCGGACACGACGGTCGGGGAGGCGCCGTCGGCGGCCAGGCGCGCCATCGTGCGCACGAAGTTGGGGCCGTCGCCGATCACCCACGAGGTCCGCAGGATGTAGTGGCGCGGGGTGCCGGCCACGGCGAGGTCGCCCGCGGCCTTGGTCTGGCCGTAGACGCCCAGCGGGGAGAGGGCGGCGTCCTCACGGTGACCGCCGGCCACCGGCGAGCCGTCGAAGACGTAGTCGGACGAGTAGTGGACGACGGTGATGCCGTGCTCGGCCGCGATCCGCGCCAGCGCGGCAGGAGCGGTCGCGTTGGCGGCCCAGGCATCGACCCGACCCTCGGGGGTCTCCGCCCGGTCGACCGCGGTGTACGCCGCCGCGTTGAGGACGAGGTCGTAGTCCTCCCACGGCCAGGCGGCCAGCGCGGCGGTGTCGGTGAGGTCGAGCTCGGCGAGGTCGACCAGCGTCGCGCCGGGGTGCAGCAGGGCGAGGGCCTGGCCGAGCTGGCCGTGGCAGCCGGTGATCAGGGTCTTCTTCGGCGCCATCGGCGTGACGTCGGCCAGGATCGGGTTGGCGCGGTCCTTGGCCGAGATCTCGACGTCCGCGCTGTCGAGCGGGATCGGCCACGGGATGGCGGCGGTGGCGTCGGCGAGGTTCAGCGCGGGGTACGCCCGTCCCGCGACATAGTGGTGGTTCACCAGGTAGGCGTAGACGGTTCCGTTCTCCAACGCCTGGTACGAGTTGCCGACGCCGCGAGGCACGAACACGGCCACGTCTTCGTCGATCTCCGTCCAGAACGTCGCGCCGAAGCTGTCGCCGGCGCGCATGTCGACCCAGGCGGCGAAGACCTTGCCGGCGGCGACGGAGACGAACTTGTCCCACGGCTCGGTGTGGATGCCCCGGGTCGCGCCGCGCGTGGCGTTGAAACTCATGTTGTTCTGCACCGGACCGAAGTCGGGCAGACCGAGCGCCACCATCTTCTCGCGCTGCCAGTTCTCCTTGAACCAGCCGCGGTCGTCGTGGTGGACGGGGAGCCGGACGACGAGCAGCCCGGGGATCGGCGTCCGCTCGACCCGCAGGCGGTCCACCGTCACTGGCCCTTGGCCGCGTACGCCGCCTCGGTGGCGTCCTTCTTCGGCCGCCACCAGGCCTCGTTCGCCTGGTACCACTCGACCGTCTGCGCCAGGCCCGCCTCGAAGTCGGCGTACTGCGGGGTCCAGCCCAGCTCGGTGCGGAGCTTGCCGGAGTCGATGGCGTAGCGCAGGTCGTGGCCGGCGCGGTCGGTGACGTGCTCGAAGTCGTCGGCGTCGCGGCCCATCAGTGTCAGGATCATCCGGACCACCTCGAGGTTCGACTTCTCGCCGTCGGCGCCGATCAGGTAGGTCTCGCCGATCCGGCCTTGCTCGAGGATCCGGAGCACGGCCGAGGAGTGGTCCTCGGTGTGGATCCAGTCGCGGACGTTCTCGCCCGAGCCGTAGAGCTTCGGCCGCCGGCCGTCGGCCACCTCGGTGATCTGGCGCGGGATGAACTTCTCGATGTGCTGCCACGGGCCGTAGTTGTTGGAGCAGTTCGAGATCGTCGCCTGGACGCCGAAGCTGCGCACCCACGCACGCACGAGATGGTCGGAGCCCGCCTTCGAGGCGGAGTACGGCGACGACGGGGTGTAGGGCGTGTCCTCGGTGAACCGCTTCGGGTCGTCCAGCTCGAGGTCGCCGTACACCTCGTCGGTGGAGACGTGGTGGAACCGGACGCCGGCCTTGCGGACCGCCTCGAGCAGCGTGAACGTGCCGATCAGGTTGGTCTGGATGAACGGCGACGGATCGTTGAGCGAGTTGTCGTTGTGCGACTCGGCGGCGTAGTGGACGACCGCGTCGTGCTGGTTGACCAAAGGCTCGACCAGTCCGGCGTCGACGATGTCGCCGACGACGAGCTGGACCCGGTCCTCGGGCAGGCCGGCCAGCGACTCACGACTGGCGGCGTAGGTGAGTTTGTCGAGGACCGTCACGATGGCGTCGGTGTGCTCTACCAGGTGGTGGACGAAGTTGGAGCCGATGAACCCGGCTCCGCCGGTGACGAGGATGCGCTGCACACGTGCCAGTCTAGGAACATGCGCGGGATCATTCTGGCCGGAGGTACGGGGAGTCGACTGCACCCGGTCACGTATGCGGTCAGCAAGCAGCTGATGCCGATCTACGACAAGCCGATGATCTACTACCCGCTCTCCACGCTGATGCTGTCCGGCATCCGGGAGGTGCTGGTCATCACCACCCCCCACGAGGCCGACCAGTTCCGGCGCCTCCTGGGCGACGGGTCGCAGTTCGGGATCGACATCACCTATGCCGTCCAGCCCTCGCCCGACGGCCTCGCGCAGGCCTTCCTCATCGGTGAGGAGCACCTCGCCGGCGGCGGCGCCGGGCTCGTGCTCGGCGACAACATCTTCTACGGTGCCGGGCTCGGCACCCGGCTGCGTCGGTTCCAGGAGCTCGACGGCGCCGCCGTGTTCGGCTACCGGGTGGCCGACCCGACGGCGTACGGCGTCGTGGAGTTCGACGCCGAGGGCCGTGCGCTGTCGCTGGAGGAGAAGCCCGAGAAGCCGCGCAGCCACTACGCCGTCCCCGGGCTGTACTTCTACGGCACCGACGTCGTAGAGAAGGCCAAGACCCTCCGGCCGTCGGCGCGCGGTGAGCTGGAGATCACCGATCTCAACCGGATGTACCTCGACGAGGGCCGGCTCCAGGTCGAGGTGCTGCCCCGTGGCTCCGCGTGGCTCGACACCGGCACGTTCGACGACCTCAACGACGCGAGCAACTTCGTGCGCGCCCTCGAGGCCCGGCAGGGCACCAAGGTCGGTGCGCCCGAGGAGATCGCCTGGCGGCTCGGGATCATCGACGACACCCGGCTCGAGGAGCTCGCGCAGCCGCTGCTCAAGAGCGGGTACGGCCGCTACCTGCTCGACCTGCTCGACGAGGCCGCGGGCGCGGGTCCCAACCATCTGCTGTGACATTGGCGTGAGCGCGTCGTTTCTGGCTGGGCGCGGGCTCATCACGGTAGGTAGGCGGTCTCACGCTTTCCTAGCGGAGTTCCACCCGGGAAGTGGTTGTTCGGCTACATCCCGTGATGAACCCGCCGCCGCAACTCACCCCCGCCGCAGGCGGCCGAGCAGGCTCTTGCGGGCGGGTGGTGTCGGCGGGTCGATGGCGGGGACGCGCAGCAGCAGCCCGTCCTGGGCGGAGTAGTCCAGGACGACCGGGCCGACCCGAGAACCGGCGGGCAGGTCGCTGAACGCGCGCTTGATGCCGGTGCGTCCGTCCAGCTCGCACATGCCGAGCACCAGATGCGCACCGGTCGGCAGCGGGCCGCCCATCGCCGCGCTGCGCGGGTCGAAGGTGGCGCTGAACCGGCCGGCCGGCTCCAGCGTCCCGTCCTCCTGCTCGACGAGCTCGACCCGGGAGGTCGACGGCAGCAGCCAGTTGACCCGGGTCGGCGCGTGCCGGATCGCCACGTCGACGAACGCGGCCGAGACGTCCGCGCTCGGCGTCAGCCCCCGCTCGGCGAGCAGGCCGGCCAGCGGGTCGGGCAGGTCGCGGACGACCTCCCCGCTCGACGTACGCCGGGCGAAGGGCTGTCCCGGCACCCGGCTCCAGGCCACCGCGCCGGTGACCGTCACCGCTCCGTCGCCGGTCTCGTCGACCGCCGTGACCCGGAACTCGGGGCGGCGGCCGATCCCGTCGCGCAGGTACTCCGCCGCGGCCTCCGGGTGCCCGGCGCGGAAGAGGGTGAGCGCGGTCCGGCCGCGCGGCGGCAGGTGCGGGTCGACCTCGGCGGGGACGAACGCGTCGATGAGGCGGGCGATCTCGGCGCGGTCCCGGGCGACCTCGGCGTCGGCCCGGCCGGTGGGGCGGTGCCCGATCTCGGGGACCAGGCGGACGTGGGCGGTGTGGGCGAGCAGCGCGGTGCGCAGCTCGGGGTCCGCGACCTCGGAGATCCGCCGGAGCAGCTTCTCGAGGTAGGGCCAGTAGTCGGGGGTGCCCCGGTAGTCGCGCTCGCCCTCGGACGTCGTGGAGTTGTTCTCCCCGGTGTGGCGCCAGTGGTAGAACGGCGTCGAGCTGAGCAGGGCCACGACGGGCCGGTGCTCGACCAGGTCGACCTGGAAGAAGATGTCCTCCCACAGGTGCCGGGGCGCCTCGGGGAACCGGATGTCGTGCTCCACGAGGAACGAGCGCCGGTACAGCTTGTGCGGGGTCATCGGGAGCAGCCCGCGCAGCGGCTCGTCGCGCGCGTCGGTGGTGTCGTGGGTGTAGTGCGTCAGTCCCCACCGCGCGACCTGGGTCCGGACCTCCTTGCCGTTGACGACGTCGGCCCCGGCCCCGTCGCCGGCCCCGTCGCCGAGCGCCACCGCGGCGCGGAGCGCGTCGGGGTACAGCTCGTCGTCGTGATCCAGGAACAGCACATAGCGCCCGCGGGCCTCGCGCACGCCGACGTTGCGCGGCCGGCTCGGCCATCCCGACGCCTCCAGCGCGAAAGCGCGGTAGTTCGCCCGCCCCGCCGCGATCCGGTCGATCCGCTCCGCGGTGTCGTCGGGAGAGCCGTCGTCGAGCAGCAGCACCTCGATCCGGTCCTGCGGGAGGGTCTGCGCGTCCAGCGACGCGATGGCCCGGTCCAGGCCCGGGCCGGATCGGTAGGTCGGGATCACGACGGACACCGCGGGAGCCTCGGCCATGCCGGGTAGTCTAGTGTCGGCGCCACCGGCCGGCCGCGCCGACCGTGGACCCCACTAGGGTGCGGTGCATGACAGCTCCGTCGGTCCCGCTGGTGATGGGGGTCGTCAACGTCACACCCGACTCCTTCTCCGACGGCGGCCGGTACGACGACCCGCAGCGTGCCGTCGCGCACGCCCGCGTGCTGTTGGCGCAGGGGGCCGACATCCTCGACGTCGGCGGCGAGTCCACCCGCCCCGGCGCGACCCGGCCACTGCTGGCCGAGGAGCTCGACCGCGTCGTACCCGTCATCGAGGCGCTCACCGCGGACGGCGCGACGGTCTCGGTCGACACGATGCGCGCCGAGGTCGCCGCGCGCGCGGTCGCGGCCGGCGCCCGGATCGTCAACGACGTCTCCGGTGGCCTGGCCGACCCGGGGATCCTCGACGTGGTCGCCCGCACCGGCGTCACCTATGTCGCGATGCACTGGCGGGCACACAGCGACCGCATGCAGGAGTTCACCGCGTACGACGAGCAGGGCGGCGTCGTCACCGCGGTCCGCGCCGAGCTGGCCGACCGGGTGGCGGCGATCCGCGCGGCAGGCGTCCGCGATGACCAGATCGTGCTCGACCCGGGCCTCGGGTTCGCCAAGCTGCCGCACCACAACTGGGAGCTGCTGCGTCACCTCGACGTGCTGGCGGGACTTGGCTACCCGCTCCTGGTCGGCGGGAGCCGCAAGACCTTCCTCGGGCGGTTGCTCGAGGACCCCGACGGCCGGCCGCGGCCGGTGGGGGAGCGCGAGGCCGCGAGTGTCGCGTTGAGCGGCCTGCTCGCGGCCGGACTCGGTGGGGCGCCGGTGTGGTGCCTGCGGGTCCACGATGTGCGTGCGCATCGCGATGCGCTCGCCGTTGCGGCACAGTGGGGTCCGGGTGCGGATCGGGCCGTGGCCGCGGAGAGGGACGGGAAATGACGGACGAGCTGAGCATCCTCGGCATCGAGTGCTTCGCCCATCACGGCGTCTTCGACCATGAGCGTCGCGACGGTCAGGTCTTCATGATCGACCTGACCCTCGCCGTCGACACCGCCCCCGCGGCGGCGTCGGACGATTTGCGCGACACCGTGGACTACGGAAGCCTCGTGGACCAGGTCGTGGCCGTCGTGACGAGGGATCCGGTCGACCTGATCGAGACCCTCGCGCAGCGGATCGCGGACACCTGCCTGTTGGACCCTCGTGTTGAATGGGTGCGTGTGACCGTCCACAAGCCGGATGCGCCGATCCAGGCGACGTTCGCCGACGTACAGCTCACCATCACCCGGCGCCGTGAGGCGGCGGGAGTGGGAGACCGAACCGGGAAGGCAGAGGGCCCAGCATGACCGAGACCCCCAATCCGAACATCGTCGACGCGGACACGCTGACCGGTGAGATGCGACCGATCCGCCGGATGGTGATCGCCCTCGGGTCCAACCTGGGCGAGCGCTTCGCGACCCTGCAGGGCGCGCTCGGCGCCCTCGCCGACACCCCGGAGCTCTGGGTCACCGGCGTCTCGCCGGTCTACGAGAGCGTCCCGGTCGACTGCCCACCCGACGCGCAGAACTTCCTCAACGCCGTGGTCCTCGCCGACACCACCCTGTCGGCGCACCGTCTCCTCGACCGCGCGCTGGCCATCGAGGACGCCTTCGACCGCGAGCGCGGCGAGGTCGCCAACGCGCCGCGCACCCTCGACGTCGACCTGATCGTCGTCGGCGACCGCCGCAGCGACACCGAGGAGCTGCGCCTGCCGCACCCGCGCGCCCACGAGCGGGCGTTCGTGCTGCGGCCCTGGCTCGACCTCGAGCAGGACGCCGTGCTGCTCGACCGCGGCCCCGTCGCCGACCTGCTCGCCGCGATCGGCGCTGACGGCCTCACCCGTCGTGACGACCTGGTGCTCGCGACCGAGTGACCCCCGAGTGACCCCCGAGTGATCCGCGCGTGAGCCGGGACCCGATCCCGACGCCCGAGGAGCCCGAGCAGCCCCCGGGCCCGTCGCCGGACGGGCTGCGGCCGACGGGCCTGCCCACCGTGCTGGTGTGGGTGGCGATCGGACTCGTCGGGGGCTGGGTCCTCCATCCGCTGTGCGACCGGCTGGGCGTCGTACCCCCGCTCGTGTCGGCCGCGCAGCCGCTCGCGCTGCTGCTGCTCGCCGCGATCCTGGGCTATGTCGCCTGGGTGACCCACCGTGCCGTGCACGTACGTCGGGAACGGCTCGAGGCGCACCAGGCCGTCAATCGGCTGGTGCTCGGCCGCGCGAGCGCCCTGGTCGCGGCCCTGGTCGCCGGCGGGTACGTCGGCTACGCGCTCTCCTGGATCGGCGACCCCGCCGAGCTGGCCGACGAGCGGCTGGTGCGCTCGCTCGTGGCGGCCGGCTGTGCGGTCGCGGCCGTGGTCGCCGGGCTGCTGCTGGAGCGGGCCTGCCGGGTCCACGACGCGCCGTGAGTGGCGGGCAGGTGAGGTCGCACCCGGCGAACGGGTCGTGAAACGGCCCGGTCCCCGACCCATTTGCCGGGTACGACGAGACCTCCTGTGACGGTTGGGACGGGTGGGACAAGCGTGTCTGCCGCGTCCGGGCCCTTTGGAGGCTTACCGTGCTGAGCATGCCCTCCTCAGTGATGTCGGGCCCTGTCATGTCCGGCAGCCGCCGTCGTCAGCGGTCGACCCGCGTCATGGTCGCCGTCCTGCTCCTCGTGCTCGCGGCGCTCGCCGTCGCCGGCACGGCCGTGACCGGATCCTGGGTCCTGGTCACCATCTCCGCGGTCGCCGCCGTCCTGCTGGGCGCGGCCGCCACCAAGATCACCCATACCGAGCTCCTGGACTCCCGTCAGGAGGCTGCGCGCGATCGCGCCGCGCAGGCGCGCGCCTACGCCGAGCTGGCCGAGGCCCGCGCGTGCGAGAACATCGAGTTCGCCGCCGACATGACCGGCAAGGTCGCCAAGCGCGACGCCACCATCACCCGTCTCGAGAAGCGCCTCGGCGACGCCGCCGCCGAGCTGGCCGACGCCCGGCGCGAGCTGGCCGAGGCCGGCGACCGGGCCGAGGAGGCCCAGCGCACCGCGGACCGCCTCGCCCAGCGTCTGGCCGACGCGGAGGAGCGGGCCGGCCAGGCCGTCGTCCGGGTCGCGGAGCTCGAGGCCGAGCTCGACGTCCTCACCGCACAGATCCACGCCCTCGAGGCGCAGGCCCGCAACCAGGCCCGTCGTCCCGCCTGACCCCGCGGTTCCCGGGCGCGCTGGGTAGCATCGGGCGACCCTGTGGTCATCCACTAGCCGACCCGGAAGGACGCTGCTGCCCGTGGCACTCGACCGCGCCCGCGCCCAGCAGGGCCTGATCCGGATCGCCAAGGCAGGACCCGGGAGGCTGCGTGGCCCCCTCGGCCGGGTCACCCGGCGCTTCCGGGGTGAGTTCTCCGGGCCGCTGGTCACCGTGGTGCTGCCGGTCAGCGACGACGACACCACCCGGATCGGCACCTGCCTGGACTCGCTCAAGGTCCAGACCTACCGCAACCTCGAGGTCCTCGTCGTGCGCTTCGGGAGGCACGACAGGGTCAGCGCGACCGTGCGCGAGCATGCCGCCGAGGACTGGCGGATCAAGACCCGGCTCCGGGTGGAGAGGTCCCTCGCCGCCGCCCGCAACGCCGGGGTCGCCGCCGCCTCCGGCGAGCTGGTCGTGGTCGTGACGAACGCCGGCGACGACTTCGTCCACACCGGCGTCGAGCGGCTCGTCGAGGCCCACCACCGCTCCGGCTCGCCCGTGGTCGTCGGCGCGATGCGCGAGCCCGACATCGCCGGCTGGATCCCCGACTCGGCGTACGACGCCGCGCACCACACCCCCGTGCGCGGCACCACGCTCGCCGCGACCCCCGTCGCCGTCACCGACCTGGGCCTGGGCAACAAGCTCGTCACCCGCGCGTTCTGGGCCGAGGCCGGCCTGCGCTTCAGCGACGAGTTCCCCGACGGTGCCGACGTGGCGCTCGGGTTGCTGGAGCAGGCGCCCGCGTTCGACCTGCTCAGCGACTTCACCTACATCCCCACCGACCGTCGCGACGGGGTCCAGGTCGGCACCGTCCCCGACGTGCTGAGCGGGCTGGCGGGCTGGATCGACCGCAACGACCACACCTGGCACCGGGTCGAGGCGCTCGGCCTCCCCGAGGTCCGCGAGTGGTTCCTGTGGGGCGTGCTCGACACCGCGGTGCAGCCGCTCATCGCCGACGTCGAGCGGGCCGACGCGCACCAGTGGCAGACCCTGCGCGACCACGTCGCGATGCTGCTCGACGCCGCCGACGAGCACGTCTGGGCCCGACTCAACGCCGAGGCCCGGGTCAAGCTCTGGCTGCTCCAGCACGACCACCGCAAGCCGCTCGAGGACTTCCTCGGCGCCCGGCTGTTCACGCGCGGCAACCGGCCCACCGAGGTCCGCGACGGCCGGGTCTGGGCGCTGCTCCCGCACCACGACGACGCCGCGCTCGGCATCCCGGCGGAGCTGTTCGAGATGACCGCCGACGAGACCCGGTTCCGCGCGATGCTGCGCGAGGCCCGCTGGGTGGATGCCGCGACCCTCGAGCTGACGATCTTCGCCGCCGTCGACTTCGTCCACATGAGCGCGAGCCCGGCGATCGAGTGCGCGCTCGTCGACCGCGCCACCGGCCGGCGGATCCCGCTGGAGGTCCGCCAGTTCCGCGACGCCCGCGCCAACCAGGCGCTGCGCCGTCACCAGGACTTCTCCTGGGGGGCCTTCGACGCCGCGGTCCCGGTCGCCGATGTGGTCGCCGCCAGCCCCGGCAGCCCAGGCGATCCGGAGGGCGCTGCCACCTGGGTCGTCGAGGTCGACATCGACGTCGACGGCGTACGCCGCTCCGGCGCGGTGCCGCTCATCGACGAGCAGGCCTCGGCCGGGTTCATCGGGCGCGACCACCTCGCGCCGCGCCCCGTCGCCGGGTCCGTGGTGGCCTTCAACCCGCGCTCCGACGTCGTCGGCCTGCGGGTCCGGCCCGATCGTGGTCCCCGGCTGCGCTCGCTGGAGGTCGAAGGTCGCAGCGTCTCCGGCGTCCTCGACCAGCCGCCGGGCAGCGGCGGCGGAACGCCGGTCACCGGTCTACGCGTCATCCAGGGCACCCAGCAGGTCCGGGCCACGACCACGCCCGGGCCCGACGGCGGACTCGCGTTCCGGCTCCAGGTCCCCGCGGCCTGGACCGGACAGCGTCGCTGGCAGGTGCACGTCCTCACCGCCGACGGGCGCGAGCTGGCCCTCGGCTGGCCCGCGGGTGCGCCCCAATGGCTCGGCGTCGGTGCCGGTGAAGTCGTCGGCTCCCGCACGGCGACCGGCGACACCGAGCTGTACGAGACCGCGGGCACCCTGGTCGTCGACGACATCGCCGTCGAGGGCCTCCGGCTCGACGTGACCGGCCACTGGCTCGGTGCTTCGGCGCCCGACGACGCCCGACTCGCCCTCCTCACCCAGGTCGGCGGCACCGAGGTCCTCGCCACCGACCTGCCGCCGGCCGACGACGGCGGCGCCGTCCGCGCCAGCGTCACCCTCACGACCGACCGCTGGGGCCTCGGCGAGCGGCCCCTCGCGCCCGCCTGGTTCTGGCTGGCAGTGACCAGCCGCGGAACGACCACCCGCACCCTCCTCGGTGAGCGTGGCATCGACCGCCTCCACCACTTCATGGTCGGCTCCGAGCACCCCGGCTACTCCGCCCGCGTCGTCCAGGAGGGCCGCGTCGCCGGCGTCGAGCTGCTCCCGCCGGTGCCGGTCCAGGAGCGCGTCCCGTTCGGCCAGACCCAACTCCAGGAGTGGTACGCCGACGGAGACATCCCGCTCGAGCCCGACGCGGTCTACTTCCAGTCCTATGTCGGCGCCTCCGCCACCGACAGCCAGCTCGCGCTGCACGAGCACCTGCGGCGTACCCGACCCGACCTGACGCTCTACTGGGGCGTGGCCTCGGCCGCGTCGTGGGTGCCCGAGGGCGGCGTACCCGTCGTGATGACCACCCGCGAGTGGTACCGCGTCCTGGCGGCCGCCGGCAGCCTGTGCATGAACATCGACCCGGAGCGCTGGTTCCGCAAGCGGCCTGGCCAGCGGCTGCTCCAGACCTTCCACGGCTACCCGTCGAAGTCGATGGGCATCCGGATGTGGGACGCCAAGCACTACCCGCCGCGCCGCATCGAGCTGGAGCTGGCCCGCACCTCGCGGCAGTGGGACCTGATCCTCACGCCCGAGCCGGACATGGACCAGTACTACCGCCGCGAGTACGCCTACGACGGCCCCATCCACAGCGAGGGCTATCCGCGCGACGACGTCCTCGTCGGGGAGCGCGCTGCCGTGGTCCGCGAGGACGTGCGCCGCCGGCTCGGCATCGCGCCCCACCAGAAGGCGATCCTCTACGCCCCCACCTGGCGTGACGACCAGGCCACGAACTGGCGCGCCGCCGACGCCGTCCACCACCTCGACGTGGCCGCCGCGGCCCGCGACCTGGGCCCCGACTACGTGCTCCTGCTGCGCGGCCACCGCTTCCACAACCCGGCCGGCGACGGGAGCGGGACCACCCGCTTCCTCGACGTCACCGAGTACCCCGAGATCAACGACCTGATCCTCGCCGCCGACGCGGCCGTGCTCGACTACTCGTCGCTGCGCTTCGACTTCGCTCTCACCGGGCGGCCGATGGTGTTCCTCGTCCCCGACCTCGACACCTACGTCGGCGGCGTGCGCGGCTTCCTCTACGACTACGTCCCCACCGCTCCCGGCCCGCACGTCGACACCGCGGACGAGGTCGTCGACCTGCTCCGCGACCTCGACGGCCTCCGGCGCAGGTACGCCGGCGCGATGGAGACCTTCCACCGGCGGTTCAACCGGTTCATGGACGGTCATGCCGCGGAGCGGGTCGCGGCCGCCTTCTTCGAGGGTCGGTGATCGCGGCCGTCGCTGCTCCGGCTGCTCGCTCCGGTTGCTCGCTCCGGTTGCTCTGACCTGCGTGGGTTGCGTGGGGTGGGTGGAGTCGGATTCATCACGGGATGTAGGTCGAGCATCACTTCTGTAGCGGAGCCCCACTAAAGAAGCGCCGGCTCGGCTACATACCGTGATGAATCCGAGGCGACCCCACACCTGGCTAGGATCAGGGTTTCCCGCCCGATCGAAGGAGTTGTCCGCGCGATGCGCTCTGTGGCCCTGCCCGACGCCCTGCCGGACGGCTCGCGGTTCCTCCACATCGGCCTCCCCAAGACCGGTACGACGGCCCTGCAGGGTGCTCTCGACCGGGCCCGGCCGCGGCTGGAGGAGCTCGGCGCGCACAACGTGGGCAAGGGGCGGCACGAGATGCGCGTCGGTCAGGTGGCGGCCGACGGCCTGGCCGAGTTCTGGCAAGGGAGCTGGGAGGAGCGCTGGCAGGAGCTGGCGCGCGACTTCCGCACGTCCACCGCGCGCTGCACGTTCTGGTCCAGCGAGTCGCTGAGCCACGCGAAGGGGGAGCGGGTCGCCTATCTCGCCGACCGCCTGGGCGCCGAGACGCACGTGGTCGTCACGCTGCGCCCCCTCGCGCCGCTGATGGTGTCCCAGTGGCAGCAGTGGCTGCGCCGGCGCGGCGTGCAGTCCCTGGAGGAGTGGGCGACCAGCCAGTTCGAGGCGGTCTCGGTCGCCGGCGAGGTGAGCGTCGACTACGTCCGGTTCGCGCCGATGCTGCACCGGTTCAGCCTGCGCCGCATCGTCGAGGAGTGGGGGCCGGTCTTCGGCGAGGACAGGATCGTCCTGGTCGTCCCCGACGCGCGCGACCGGGCGCGGACCCTCCGCGTCTTCGAGCGGCTGATGGGCGTCCCCGAGGTGCTCGAGGCGGTCCCGGAGGGCAATGCGTCCCTGCCCTACCCCGAGGCCGAGATGCTGCGGCAGTTCAACCGCGCCTACACCGACCACGGCGGCGACCACGCCACGTGGATGGAGGCGATCGGCGTGCTGGCCCGGGTCCCGCTGCGCGACTACACCAACACCCTGGCCCCCCACCCGATCCGTGCCCCGCGCTGGGTGGCCGAGCGCGCCAACGAGTATGCCGCCGCGTGGAACGCCGTCGTCGAGGCCTCGGGCGTGACCGTGGTCGGCGACCTCGCCGACCTGCTCGTCGACCCCGCCGACCACGCCGAGCAGGTCGCGGTGCCCACGGCCGTCGACGTGGCGAGCGCCGGGCGGCTGACGGACGTCGTCTTCACCGCGGCGCTCGAGCACGCCTCCCGCGGGCACGCGGCCGCCGCAGCGACGCCGGGACGGACCGACCTCACGACGTACGGCGGCCGGGAGCTGCTCGGCGAGCTCGCCCGCCGCGCCCGGCGCCGGGTGACGCGGCGATGAGCCTCCCCACGGCGCTCCTCTCCTCCGTCGCGCTCCCCCGAACGACGTCGCGGGGACCGCGATGAGCCTGCTGTACGTGCCCGACGCCACGGACGGGATGAACGCCTTCGCCGTGCCCGCCTGGTGGGCCTCGCTCGAGGACGACCGGATCACCCGCGACGAGGAGGAGCGGCCCGAGGTCACCGTCGTCGACGTCGCCGAGCTGTCCGACGACCGGACGCTGCTCGTGGTCGGCGCCGTCGCCGAGCTGCTGTCCGAGCCGACGCCGGACGGGCTCGCGGCCTGGGCGGACGAGGTCCGCGCCCTCCACGCGGCCGCCGCGGCGCCGGTGCACCTGGCGGTGTCCCTCGACGAGGTGACCGGCTTCGAGCAGGTGCTGACCCTCGCCGCCGGCCGCCGCTGGCCCCGCTTCGACGTCGCCGCCGCGGCCGTCCACCGGGGGCAGCCGGGGGCCGACCCCGTCCCCCCGCCGAGCGTCCCCGGCGGCCAGGAGACCGCCCGCGCGTACGCCGACGCCCTGGTCGCGCAGGTCGAGGTGCTGCTGCCGCCGTCCTGGCAGACCGCGGCCGACGGTGCCGCCGACGCGACCGCCTGCATCAGCCGAGCGCTGGACACCGACCCCGATGTCGGCCCCGCGGAGGCCCGAGCGCTGCGCGACGCCTGTCGGTCCGCACTCGCCGGCCTGGAGGGCGACGGGGTCACGATCAGCGGACCGCGCGACGCCCTCCTCTGGCCGGTGCCCGCCGAGCGTGGCCAGGTCCCGATCGACGTCGCCGCCGATGCGGCGCTCGAGGTGATGCTCGCCGTGCTGGAGCGTCCGGCCGACCTCGCGCCGGACCGGCCGGTCGTCGTACCCGTGGGGGAGCTGCCGGCCCGCGCGCTCCTCGCCCGTCTCGGGGGATCCCGATGACCCCGCCCCTGGCCGACGGGACCACCCTGGTCCACATCGGTCCGTACAAGACCGGCACCACCGCGATGCAGGGGGCGCTGTGGGCCGCCCGCCCCGCGCTCGCCGAGCACGGCGTCTCCTACCCCGGGGAGCTGGCGCACGAGATGAACGCGTCGATGGCGGTCGCGCTCGGCCGGGTCGACCCCGGCAAGGACCTCGACGCCTACCGGCAGCGCTGGTTCGACCTGGTCGCGCAGCTGCACGCCGAGCGGCCGCGGATCGGGGTGCTCAGCAGCGAGGTCTACTGCGAGGCGACCGACGAGGGTGCGCGCACCGTGCTCGACGCCCTCGGCCCGCGGGCCCATGTGGTGATCACGGTGCGTCCGATCGTGCGGCTGCTCGGCTCGCAGTGGCAGCAGTACGGTCAGAACGTCCCCGTGCCGCCGTACGACGCGTGGCTGCGCGCGATCCTCGACCCCGCCGCCGTGGGTGCGCCCGACGGCCCGGCGGGGACCGAGGGCGTCACCCCGTCCTTCTGGCAGCGGCACCGCCACGACCTGCTCGTCGAGCGCTGGGTCGGCCTGGTCGGCGGCGACCGGGTGACCGTCGTCGTCGTCGACGACCGTGACCACCGCGGCCTGCCGGCGGCGTTCGAGAGCCTCCTCGGCCTTCCCGACGGCCTGCTCCGCCCGCCGGTCGACAAGACCAACCGGTCGCTCACCCATCCCGAGGCGACCCTGATGCAGACGCTCGTGGAGCGCACCTCCCGCGCGCCCTGGTCCAGTGCCGACCATGGCCGGTTCATCCGGTTCGGCGCCGCCCGCGGGCTGCAGGCCGCGGCCCCGGACCCCGCCGCGGAGCGGCTGCTCACCCCGGGCTGGGCGATCGACCGTGCCCTGGAGGTCGGCGCCGGCATGGCGACCCGGATCGGTGCCTCGGGGGCCCGCGTCGTCGGCGACCTCGGCCTGCTCTCCGACCGCGCGCTCGCGCCCGCGGAGGGCGAGAACGTCCCGGTCGCGACCATCGATCCCGCCGCCGCGGCGGCGCTCGCGGTCGGCATCATCACCAAGCTCACCGGCGTCCATCCCCGTCCCGAGCACCGGGAGCTGGCCGGTGCCGTCGAGCGTGCCGCCTGGTCCCGACACCGCGCGGTGGCCGAGGAGTGGGATGCTGCGCGCGACCGGGACCGAGCCCGCGCGAACGCAGCCCGCGAGCTCGTCCGCCGGGTCCGCCGCCGTCTGACGGGGATTCCGACGAGTTCCGCCGATTGACCACGGGCGGCTTCGCGTCCTGGTAGAACCGAGTGGATGCTCACGGATCCTGCGTTGCCCTCTGCCCTGCCCGACGGATCCAAGACGCTTCACATCGGCATGCCGAAGACAGGTACCTCGGCGGTGCAGCTGGCCCTGTGGTCGGCCCGTGAACAGTTGGCGGACCATGGGGTGCACAACGTCTCGCACCACCCCCACGAACGTGATGTCGGACTGACCGCGATCGGCAGCGATCGCGCCTTCTATCGGCATCGTCCGTGGCGGTGGCGCCAGCTCGCCGAGGAGTTCCGATCGTCCCGCTCCCGCCAGACCGTGTGGTCCAGCGAGGCGCTGTCGCTGGCGTCGGCGGAGCGTGTGGAGCGGCTGCGCGCCGAGCTGGGGCCGGCGTACATCGTCACCACCCTGCGGCCGCTCGCTCCGCAGCTCGCCTCCCGCTGGCAGCAGGGCGTGCGTCGGGGAGCGCGACTGCCGTTGGACGACTGGCTGCGTCACCGCCTGGCGCGGCCGACGACCCCTGACTGGGATGTGCCCCATGTGCGCGGAGACACGCTGCAGCGCAGCGACCCGCGCCGCATCGTGGAGCACTGGGGCCGGGTCTTCGGCGAGGATCGCCTGCTGTTCGTGATCCAGGAGCCGGACGACCGGTCGCTGCTCCTGCGCCGGGTGGAGGCCCTGCTCGGCGTGCCCGCCGTCATGCCTGAGATCGAGACGGCCAACGCGTCCCTTCCCTACCCGGAGACGGAGGTGATCCGGCACTACGCGATCGCGCATCATGCGCTGGGTCGCAGCCGCCGACGGTGGATGGCGACCGTGGGCGACCCACGCCGGCTGCGCGTCCGCACCGTCGTCCAGCAGGCGACGCGCCGCCCCATCCGGGTGCCGCGGTGGGCGGCGGAACGCGCCAACGAGCATGCCACGGCCTGGGCCGAGGGGTTGCAGGACTCGGCCGCCACGGTGGTCGGCGACGTCAACAACCTGCTGGTGGATCCGGCTGATCATCCCGTCGAGGACGAGCAGCCCACGGTCGTCGACATCACGTCGGCAGGGCAGCTGATCCAGGCGTGCGTGGATGCCTCCGTCCCGCAGGGCGCACTCGACATGCTCGACCTGTCCGGGGAGACGGACACGACCCGACCTGACGCGTCCCCGGCTCTCGGGGTCCTCGAGCCCATCCCGGACGCCGCACTCGTCCGGGAGCTCGGCCGGCGGGTGCTCCGGCGCCTGAGGCGTCGGCCGGGTAGGCAAGAATGAGAGGGTGACCGACCTGCTGCCCGCGCTGCCGGACGGCGCGAAGCTGCTCCACATCGGGATGCCGAAGACCGGCACCACCGCGCTCCAGCACTCCCTGTGGGCGGCCCGCGCCCGGCTCGAGGAGCACGGCGCCCACAACGTCTCGCGTCGCGCCCACGAGCGGAAGGTCGCGATCACCGCGGCCGGCAACGTCCGCTCCTACTGGGCGGCCGAGCACGAGCGGTGGCAGCAGCTCGCCCACGAGTTCCGCACGTCCACCGCGCGGCGCACCTTCTGGTCGAGCGAGTCGCTGTCGCTGGCCTCCCCGGAGCGGATCCGCGGGCTGCGCGAGGAGCTCGGGCCGGCGTACGTCGTGACGACGATCCGCGCCCTGGCGCCCCAGCTCGCCTCGCGCTGGCAGCAGGGCCTGCGCCGGGCCGACCCAGCGCCGCTCGACGACTGGTTGCGCGCGCGCTTCGCCGAGGAGCCGCGGGACGGTGTCGGTGCCGGGTTCGTGCCCGGACAGGCGCTGCGCCGGCTCAACCCGCGGCGGGTGCTGCAGGACTGGGGTGCGGTGTTCGGCGAGGAGAACCTCGTCTTCATCGTCCTCGACCCGTCCGACCACGCCTGGCTGCTGCGCGCCTTCGAGGGCCTGCTCGGTGTCCCTGAGCTGCTCGAGCCGTCGCCCTCGCGCAATCTCTCGCTGCCGCTGCCCGAGGCCGAGATGCTGCGGCACCTGGCCGCGGCCTACCGCGCTCACGGTGGCGACCTCGACGCCTGGATGGCGACGGCCGGCGACACCCGCCGGATCAAGCTGCGTCCCGTCGTCGAGGCCGCCCCACGGCACCAGACGGTGCGGGTGCCCCGATGGGCGGCCGAGCGCGCCGACGAGTACGTCGCCGACTGGGTCGAGGCGCTGACGTCCTCCGGCGCCCGGGTGCTGGGCGACGTCCGCCACCTGTTCAGCGACCCCGCCGCCCACCCGGTCGAGACCGAGGTGCCCGAGGTCGTCGACGTCGCGTCCGCCGGCCGGATGATGGACGCCTACTTCCGGGTCGCGTTGACGCTTCCGGCCCAGGTCCAGGCCCGGGCCCAGGCTCCAGGGCCCGGTCCCGGCGCCGGTGACCTGAGGGCCGTGGGTGGCCGGGACCTCCTGCGCGAGCTGCGCCGCCGGGCCCTGCGTCGACGGGGTCGCTGAGTGGGCCGCTGAGTGGGCCGCGTGGGAGACTGCGCCCCATGACGAGGAATGTCGCCGTCCTGCTCGCCGGCGGTGTCGGGAGCCGGGTCGGGCTCGACATCCCGAAGCAGCTCATCAAGGTCGCCGGGAAGACCCTGCTGGAGCACACGCTGCAGGCACTGCACGACCACCCCGACGTCGACGAGGTCGTCGTGATGATGACGCCGGGGCACACCGACGCGGTCCGCGACATCACCCGCAAGGGCGGCTACCCGAAGGTGACCGCGATCCTCGAGGGCGGTGAGACCCGCAACGACACGACGCAGCGCGCCATCGATCACCTGACGGCGACCGGCGACGCCTCCGCGACCCGGATCCTGCTCCACGATGCGGTCCGCCCGCTCGTCACGCCGCGGATCATCGGCGAGTGCTTCACCGCGCTGCAGTCGTATCCCGCCGTCGACGTCGCGATCCCGTCGGCGGACACGATCATCGAGGTCGGTGCCGACGACACCATCGCCAGCATCCCGCCCCGTGCCGCGCTGCGCCGGGGCCAGACCCCGCAGGCGTTCCGCCTCGACATCCTCGCCAAGGCCTACGAGATCGCCTCCGGCGACCCGGACTTCACCGCGACCGACGACTGCAGCGTCGTGCTGAAGTACCTCCCCGACGAGCCGATCATCGTGGTCCACGGCGACGACCGGAACATGAAGGTCACCGAGCCGATCGACGTCTACATCGCCGACAAGCTGTTCCAGCTCACCGGCATCGACCTGCCCCGGGCCTCGGACGACGCCGGCTACCGCGCCGCCCTCGAGGGCAGGACGATGGTCGTCTTCGGTGGCAGCTACGGCATCGGCGCCGACATCGCCGAGCTCGCCCGGTCCTACGGCGCCACGGTGCTCAGCTTCAGCCGCTCGACCACCGGCACCGACGTCGGCAAGCGCGCCGACATCGCCGCCGCCGCGAAGGAGGCGATCGCGAAGACCGGGTCCATCGACTTCGTCGTCAACACCGCCGGCGTGCTCCACCGCGGCGAGCTCCTCGAGACCACCGAGGAGACGATCTACGCGGCGACCGACATCAACTACCTCGGGCCGATCTTCATCGCCCAGGAGTTCTACCCGCACCTCGCCGCGAGCAAGGGCGCGCTGCTGCTGTTCACGTCGAGCTCCTACACCCGCGGGCGCGGGGGATACAGCCTCTACTCCTCGGCCAAGGCCGCCACGGTCAACCTGACCCAGGCGCTCGCCGACGAGTGGGCCGACACGGGCGTGCGGGTCAACTGCATCAACCCGGAGCGGACGGCGACCCCGATGCGCACCAAGGCCTTCGGCGCGGAGGCCCCCGGCACCCTGCTGGACTCCCAGACCGTCGCGCGCACCTCGGTCGACGTCCTCATCTCCGAGCAGTCCGGGCACGTCTACGACGTCCGCAAGGACGATCCCTTCACGCTCGGCGACTGAGCCGCCCGCGCAGCCCGCGGGCCGGCTCGGCGGGCTGCGGTACGGCGGCCAGCCGGTCGGCCGCGAGCGCGAGCCCCGCGGCGAACCACGCGGCCACCGCGGCGTCGACCGCCGCCGGCGGCTCCGGCGTGGTCGCGACGCCGGCGAGCGGGGTGGCGGCGATCGAGTCGAGGTCGCCGTGGACCGGTACGCCGAGCGCCCGGATGCGGTCCGCCATCTCGCGGCCGATGTCGTTGGCCTGGCCGATCGCCCAGTCGGGGGTCACCAGCCCGGGTTCGACCGCGGCGGGCTCGCGGGCCTTGAGGTGGTCCTTGAGGTGGTGGAACAGCCGCACGTAGTGCTCGGGGCCCAGACCGAGGGCGGTGTAGTCCTCGTTGAAGCGGCGCAGCAGCTCCGCCTCGTCGGCGGTCAGCGAGCGGTTCTCCTTCGCGTCCTGGCCGGCCAGCGTCTCGGGTCGCAGGCCGAGCAGCCGCTCGAAGGCGTGCGGCAGGAAGTCGTGGTCCCGGGGGTCGAGGACGACGACCACCACCCGCTCGGGGCCGAGGCGCTCGGCCCAGCGGCGGACCAGCTCGTCGTGCCGGTGGCGCGTCCAGAACTCCCGCGGCTCCGCCGCGGTCACGTCGGTGAGCACCACGCGAAGCCAGGCGTCGTACCCGTAGGTGCTCTGTCGCTGCAGGCCCTGCTGGTACTGCGAGGACAGGATCCGGGCCAGCGGCCGCAGGGTGACGGCGACCCAGAGGTCGTCGCCGCCGACCTCCTCGAGGATCCGGACGATCTGCTCGTCCGACGCGTCGGAGAGGAACTCGCTGCTGAACACCCGGCGGTGGTCGCCGCTCGCGGTCAGCTCGCCGACGACGGCGTGCCACGCCCGCTCGGCCCGCACCGGGTCGCGGCCCGGGACCGGTCGTCCGGTCACGTACCGCGCCGCCTTCGCGTCGTGGCGGCTCCGCGAGACGTACCGGACGCCCTGCCGGGTCAGCTCCGCCCGAGCCTGGTGGAAGGCGCTCTGCAGGGCGGTGGTGCCGGTCTTGTGCGGTCCGACATGCAGCAGCCGGGCGCCGGCGGGCAGGGCGGACGGCATCGACATGACACCGACCCTAGTAGCCCGTCGCAGCTAAACCGCGGGCTGGGAGTCGCCCAGGCACGCACCTCGCTGCGTTGGCGAAGCTCGACAGACGACCCGGTATGCCAGCGCTCCGCCGCCTTGCGATGCACGCACCTGAACACCTCCCAACACCACGCTTTAGCCGCGACACGCTACTAGGACAGCCCCGCCGCGTGTGATGCAGGCCACCGGATCGACCCGTTCCGGCGCTCACCGCTCAGGCGTACCGTTGAGGTGTCCCGGAACCCCGGGACGACAACACTGAGCACAACGTCCGGTACCCACACCGGCTCCCTCCCGGACGGAGGGAGTGGTCGGCGGGACGGGAACGAAAGGTTCACGATGTCCCACGTCTTCCGTGTGGGTGTGGTCGGCGCCGGCCGGGTCGGCGCCGTGCTGGCTGCGGGTCTCCGCGCCGCCGGCCACTCCGTCGTCGCCGCCGCCGGTGAGTCCGACGCCTCGCGTCGCCGCGCCGCCGAGCTCCTGCCCGGCGTGCCGCTGCGCAAGCCGAGCGACGTCGCCCGTGAGGCCGAGCTGCTCCTGCTCACCGTCCCCGACGACATGCTCCCCAACGTGGTCAAGGTGCTCGCCGACAGTGGCGCCCTCCACGCCGGCCAGGTCGTCGCCCACACCTCCGGCCGCCACGGCCTGGCCGTCCTCGCGCCCGCCGCCGCGGTCGGCGCCCGGGTGATCGCGCTGCACCCGGCGATGACCTTCACCGGGACGTCCGTCGATCTCGAGCGGCTGCACGGTTGCGTCTTCGGGCTCACCGCCGGCCCCGAGGAGCGCCGGCTCGCGGAGGGGCTCGTGGCCGACCTCGGCGGCCGCGCCACCTGGGTGCCCGAGGAGATGCGCACGCTCTACCACGCCGGCCTCGCCCACGGCGCCAACCACCTGGTCACCCTGGTCAGCGAGGCGATGGGCCTGCTCGCCGCTGCCGGCGTCGACGACCCGGCCGGCACCCTGCGTCCCCTGCTCGACGCGGCCCTCGACAACGCGCTCGCCCACGGCGACGCCGCGCTGACCGGCCCGATCGTGCGCGGCGACGTGCAGACCGTCGCGGCCCATCTGAAGGACATCTCGACCAACGCGCCCGACACGGTGCCGTCGTACGTCGCGATGGCGTGGGCCACGCTCGACCGTGCTGTCACCGACGGTCGGCTGCTGCCGATCCGGGCCCAGGCGATCGCCACCGTGCTCAGCGCCTACGGCGACCGCCGCTTCGTCAGCCTCCCGCGGGTGGAGACGGCGTGACCACGCTGACCACCCCGGCCGTCGCGCGCAGCCGGGCCGATCTCGCCGGCCTGCTCGCGCGGCGTGGCACCGTCGTGCTGGTGCCCACCATGGGAGCTCTGCACGAGGGCCACGCGACGCTGATGCGGATCGCCCGCGAGCGCGCCGGCGCCGACGGCACGGTCGTGGTCTCGATCTTCGTCAACCCGCTGCAGTTCGGTCCCGGCGAGGACCTCGACCGCTACCCGCGCACGTTCGACGCCGATCTCGAGCTCGCGGCGAGCGAGGGGGTCGATGTCGTGTTCGCGCCGGTCGTCGCCGAGATGTACCCCGACGGCGTCCCGCACGAGGGGGTCGCCTCCGAGGCGGTCACCGTGCAGCCCGGCCCGCTCGCGGACCTGCTCGAGGGCGCCAGCCGCCCCGGTCACTTCCGCGGGGTGCTCACCGTCGTGGCCAAGCTGTTCGGCCTGGTCCGCACCGACGTGGCGGTGTTCGGCGAGAAGGACTACCAGCAGCTCGCCCTGATCCGCCGGATGTCCGCCGACCTGTGCCTCGGCATCGACGTCGTCGGCGCCGCCACCGACCGCGAGCCCGACGGGCTGGCCCGGTCCAGCCGCAACCGCTACCTCGACGCCGAGCAGCGGCAGCAGGCGGCCACCCTGAGCCGGGCGCTGCGGGCCGCGCAGGAGCGGGCGTCGTACGGCGTCCCGGCGGCGCGGTGGGCGGCGATGAACGTGATCAAGGCCGAGCCCGCCGTCGAGCTCGACTACCTCGCCCTGACCACCACCGGTCTCGGTGAGCTGCCCGACTACCCCGAGCCCGGCACCGAGGGCCGGATCCTCGTCGCCGCGCGGGTCGGCACCACCCGGCTCATCGACAACCTGCCCCTGCAGTTCTGACCCGAGGAGACTCCTGTGCTGCGCACCATGATGAAGAGCAAGATCCACCGCGCGACGGTCACCCAGGCCGACCTGCACTACGTCGGCTCGGTCACCGTCGACGAGGACCTGTTGGAGGCGGCCGACCTGCTGGCCGGCGAACTGGTCCACATCGTCGACATCACCAACGGCGCCCGGATCGAGACCTACACGATCGCCGGCGAGCGCGGCAGCGGCGTGATCGGCATCAACGGCGCCGCCGCCCGGCTGGTCCACCCCGGCGACCTGGTCATCCTCATCGGCTACGGCCAGATGACCACCGAGGAGGCGAAGGAGTACCAGCCGCACGTGGTCTTCGTCGACGCCGACAACAAGATCATGGCCACCGGATTCGACCCCGCCGAGACCTTCGGCGACCCGGGCCTGTCCCGCGGTGACGTCACCGCGACGCACTGAGCTCGCGGATCAGTAGTCTGCTGGGATGCCAGAACAGCTGCGCCTCCCCGGGCGCCTCACCGCGCCGAGCCCGGGTTGGACCACGCGCGCCGACGTCGTCATCGTCGGCTCCGGCATCGCCGGGCTGACCGCCGCGCTGCGGCTGCGGGGGCGGGTCGACAAGATCCTGGTCGTCACCAAGGACGTCCTCAACGCCGGCTCGACCCAGTGGGCGCAGGGGGGGATCGCCGCGGCCCTCGGCCCCGGTGACACCCCCGAGCAGCACGAGGCCGACACGCTGGTCGCCGGTGCGGGCGCCTGCGACCGCGCGGCGGTGCGGGTGCTCGTCAACGAGGGACCCGAGGCGGTGCGCGAGCTGATCGCGCTCGGCACCAACTTCGACCACACCGACGACGGGGAGCTGTCGCTGACCCGCGAGGGCGGCCACCACCGCGACCGGATCGCGCACGCCGGCGGCGACGCCACCGGCGCCGAGATCCAGCGGGCGCTCATCGCCGCGATCCAGGCGGCCCCCGACATCGAGGTCATCCAGCACGCGCTGGCCGTCGACCTGCTGCTCGGCCCCGACGAGTCCGGTGTCGTCGGCGTGGCCGGGCTGACCCTGCACGTGATCGGCGAGGGGGAGCGGGACGGCGTCGGCGCCGTCCACTGCCGCGCCGTCGTCCTGGCCAGCGGCGGTCTCGGCCAGGTCTTCACCCAGACCACCAACCCGGTCGTCTCGACCGGCGACGGGATGGCGCTCGCACTGCGCGCCGGCGCCACCCTACGCGACCTGGAGTTCGTGCAGTTCCACCCGACAGTGATGTACCTCGGTCCGGAATCCCGGGGTCAGCAGCCGCTCATCTCCGAGGCGGTGCGCGGCGAGGGCGCCTTCCTCGTCGACGACGAGGGCACCCGGATCATGCAGGGCGTCCACGAGCTCGCCGACCTCGCCCCGCGCGACGTGGTCGCCAAGACGATCATGAAGCGGATGCTGGAGACCGGCCGCCCGCATCTGTGGCTCGACGCGCGGCACCTCGGGCAGGAGTTCTGGGAGCGCCGGTTCCCGACCATCCTGGCCACCGCCCGCTCCCACGGCATCGACCCGGTCACCGAGCTGATCCCGGTCGCCCCCGCCTGCCACTACGCCTCCGGCGGGGTGCGCACGGACCTGCTGGGCCGCACCGACGTGCCCGGTCTCTACGCCACCGGCGAGGTCGCCTGCTCGGGCGTCCACGGCGCCAACCGGCTCGCGTCCAACTCGCTGCTCGAGGGCCTGGTGTTCTCGCGCCGGATCGCCGAGGTGCTGCCCGGCGAGCTGCCGGCCTGGCGCGAGCCCGGCGCGGACCGTCGTACCGCCGGGCTGGTCGCGGGCGACATCCGCCGCGAGCTCCAGGAGACGATGAGCTCGCGCGCGGGCGTGCTGCGCTCGGCGCCCGGACTGGCCGAGGCCGGCGTCGTCCTCGACAAGCTCGCCGGACACGCCGCCGACACCGTCGACCAGGCCTCGTGGGAGGCGACCAACCTGCTCACCATCAGCGCCGCCCTCGCCGACGCCGCCGCGCTGCGGCGGGAGACCCGCGGCTCGCACTGGCGCGAGGACTTCCCCGAGCGCGACGACGCCCATTGGGCCGGGCACTTCGACGTGACCATGGACGACGGCGTCACCTCGGTCACCTTCGCCCCCGCCTCGGCGACCGACGGAGGAGCCGCATGATCGCCCGCACGCCGTACGACGACCTGCCGGCCGGGCTGCTCGCCGAGATCGCCGAGGCCGGGCTCGACCCGCGCGCGGTCTACGAGCACGTCACCCTCGCCTTCGAGGAGGATCTCCCCGGAGGCGTCGACGACGTCACGAGCGACGCGATGCCCGACATGGGCACCGCCGTCGCCGACTTCGCCGCCCGCGAGCCGGGGGTGGTCGCCGGGCTGGCCATCGCCGAGCTCGCGTTCGCCTACGCCCTGGGCGACACCGTCACGGTCACCGGACGGGTGCCCGACGGCACCCGGGTCGCACCGGGCGACATCGTCCTGACCGTGTCCGGCCCGGTCCGCGGCGTCCTCACCGCCGAGCGGACCGCGCTCAACTTCGCCTCCCACCTCTCCGGCGTCGCCACCGCGACCGCGCACTGGGTCGACGCGCTGGCCGGCACCCGCGCCCGGGTCCTCGACACCCGCAAGACGCTGCCCGGCTGGCGGGCACTGCAGAAGTACGCCGTGCGCTGCGGCGGCGGAGTCAACCACCGGTTCAGCCTGGTCGATCGGGCGATGGTCAAGGACAACCACGCCGTCGCCGCGGGCGGTGTCGTCGCCGCCTACGAGGCCGTCCGCGCGAAGCACCCCGGGCTGCGCGTCGAGGTCGAGGTGATGGACCTCGCCGAGCTGCGCGCCGTCCTCGCCGCCGGGTGCACCGAGATCCTGCTCGACAACATGAGCACCGCCGACATGGCCGAGGCGGTCCGGATCAATGCCGCCGCCGGCGCGCGGGCGACGCTGGAGGCATCCGGCGGGCTCACCCTCGAGCGGGCCCGCGAGGTCGCCGAGACCGGCGTCGACTTCATCTCGGTCGGCGCGCTCACCCACTCGGTGACCGTCTTCGACCTCGGCCTGGACTTCCGGACGGCCTAGCCTCATGCCCCTGCTCGCGGCCGACATCGGCAACGCCCACACCGTGCTCGGCCTCGTCTCCGACGGCGCGGTCCACGCGGACTGGCGGGTCTCGACCGCGGAGCACCGCACCGCCGACGAATGGGGCGTGCTGTTGCGGGGCCTGCTCGGCACCCGGGAGGAGGAGGTCAGCGGAATCGCGGTCTGCTCGACGGTGCCGGCCGTCCTCAACGCGTGGCGCGAGATGCTGCCCGCCCATTTCCCCGACATTCCGTGCGTCATCGTCGAGCCGGGCATTCGCACCGGCGTGCCCATTCTCGTGGACAATCCCCGCGAAGTCGGCACCGACCGCATCGTCAATGCGCTCGCCGCTGCCGCCGATTTCGAATGCCCCGCCATCGTCGTCGATTTCGGTGGCACGGCCACGACGTACGACGTCGTCGACGAGCAGGGGCGCTATGTCGGCGGGGCGATCACCCCCGGCATCGAGATCTCCCTCGACGCGCTGAGCCGGGGCGGTGCGCAGTTGCGGATGGTCGAGCTGGTGCGGCCGCGTGGTGTCATCGGCAAGAACACCGTCGAGGCGCTCCAGTCCGGCATGGTGTTCGGCGTGGCCAGCCAGGTCGAGGGTATGGTCGAGCGGCTGGTCGCCGCGCTCGGCAGCACGGCGGGCGAGGTGACGGTGATCTCGACCGGCTATCTCGCCCCGCTCGTGGTCGACGAGTGTCGCTGCTTCACCCATCGAGCACCCTGGCTGACCCTGCGCGGACTCGAAAAGGTATTCCTCCGCAATCAACGCTGATTCATTTTCGGCCCCGTTTGTGCAAGGATTGAATATCGCGTCGGCACGGGCGCGTTACAAACCTTTCGAGGAGTCCCACACATGGCACAGAAGGTCAACATCGTTCTCGTCGACGACATCGACGGCAGCGAGGCCACCCAGACGATCAGCTTCGGTCTCGACGGCGCCCACTACGAGATCGACCTCAACGACAAGAATGCCTCCGCGCTGCGCGAGGCGCTGGCGCCGTACGTCGGCCACGGTCGCAAGGCCGGCCGCGCGGGCGGCGGGGCCAAGCGCGGCCGCGCCGCCGCCACGCCGTCCGGCGGCGTGCCGGCCAAGGAGGTCCGGGAGTGGGCACGTGAGAACGGGTTCACCGTCCCCGAGCGGGGCCGGATCCCCTCCGACGTCCGTGAGGCCTACGACAACGCCCACTGATCTTCTCGGCTGAGCCGGGCCCGGAGGGTCCGCTCCGCTCGTCGACGGCGACCGGGGGTCCCCCGCACGGGGGACCCCCGGTTCCGCTCTCACGAGGGTGGTGGGGCCCGCTCCGGCCACCCGAGGATGGACGACATGTTCCCCGCTCTGCTGAAGCCGCACGACCGGCCGGTCCCGGCGTCCTATCTGGTGGCCGCCGTCACCGCGAGCACGGTCGTCGGGATCTGCTTCGTGACCGCCCGCTGGACGCCGTGGTTCCTGGAGGACTGGGGGATCGGCTACGGCGCGTACGGCGTGATCAGCGTCGCGGCCCTGAGCTTCATCGGCCTCGCGCTGGCGCTGGTCCAGGTGCCGGCGTGCTGGCTGGCCTTCCGGTGGCCGGTGTTCGCGATCGCCCTCGCGTGCACGCCCCTGGCCGTCACGCTGCTCGACCCGAGCCGGGCACCGCTGCACTTCGGTGTCGTGGCGAACCTCGCAGCGGTCGCCCTCACGGCGGCCTGGCGCCGGCCGCTGCTGGCGCTGACGGCCGTCGGCATCGCCTATGCCGTCGTCCTGGTCTGGCTGCGCGGCGGGGGCGACATGGCGGCCCCGTTCCGCGCGTCGATCGAGCTGCAGTACACCGAGCCGCTCCAGATCGGCATCGTCTACACGGTCGCGCTCGCCCTCCTGCTCGCGTTCGTGCTGTGGTTCCGGGCCGGCGCGCTGCGGGAGGCGCAGCGGGTGCGGCTGGTGGCGCGGGAGGACGCCGTCGCCGAGCAGGGCGCGGTGGTCGCCGAGCGGGCGCGACTGGCCCGCGACCTCCACGACGTCGTGGCCCACCACGTCTCGCTGATCGCCGTGCGCGCCGAGACCGCCCCGTACACCGAGCCGGACCTCGACCCGGCCGGGCGGCGGGTCCTCGCCGAGGTCGCGGCCGAGGCGCGGCTCGCGCTCGACGAGCTGCGCGGCGTCCTGGGGATCCTGGGCCGGGCCGGCGACGCCGAGCGGGCGCCGCAGCCGACCCTCGCCGACATCGCCGCCCTGGCCGAGCGCACCCGGCGATCGGGGCAGGAGGTCCGGCTCGCCGGCGACGTGCACGCACCGGTCGGCGCGGGAGCCGGGTACGCCGCGTACCGCGTCGTCCAGGAGGCGCTCACCAACGCCCGCAAGCACGCGCCGGGCGCCCCGGTCGACATCGACGTGGCGGCGACATCGCGCCTGCTGGAGGTACGCGTGTCCAACCCGGTGGGCCGCCCGGCGGCCGACCTCGGGTCCGGGCGGGGCCTGGTCGGGATGAGGGAGCGGGTGGAGGCGCTCGGCGGTCGGCTCCGGATCCAGGCGGCCGGGGAGCGGTTCGAGGTGGAGGCCACGATCCCGAGCGGCGGCTCCGCATGACCGCGACCGCCGCGCGGATCCGGGTGGTGGTCGCCGACGACCAGCCCGTCATCTGCTCCGGCTTCGCCGCCCTGCTCGCCGCCCAGCCGGGCATCGAGGTCGTCGGCACCGCCGGCGACGGCCGCGACCTGGTGGCGCTGGTCGCCCGGACCCTGCCCGACGTCGCCCTGGTCGACGTACGGATGCCGGAGCTGGACGGCATCGAGGCCACCCGGCTGATCACCGCCGACCACCCGACCCGGGTGCTCATCCTGACGACCTTCGACCTCGACGCCTACGTGTACGACGCCGTGCGCGCCGGAGCGAGCGGCTTCCTGCTCAAGGACGCCACCGCCGAGCGGCTGGTCGACGCGGTCCGGATGGTCGCCGAGGGCGCGGTCCTGCTCGCGCCCGCGGTCAGCCGCCAGCTCGTGGCGGCCCGCTTCGCCGACGTCCCCGGGGCCCGGCCGGAGCCGGCCGCGGCCCACGACCTCAGCCCGCGCGAGCGCGAGGTACTGCTGGAGCTCGCCACCGGCCGGTCGAACGCCGAGATCGCGGCCGAGCTGCACATCGCCCCCGAGACGGTGAAGTCCCACGTGGCCGAGGTCTTGCGCAAGCTCGGTCTGCGCGACCGGATCCAGGCGGTGGTGTACGCCTACGAGCACGGGCTGGTGCCGCGCGGCTGACCCGACGCATCCGGCCGTGCTCCTCGGTCAGCGCAGGCCGGGAGGCAGCACCGGCTCGGGCGGCGGCGGGGCCCAGCCGGTCTCGCCTCGCTCGAGCTCGTCGGTCAGCCCGGTCAGGTCGACCTGCGACTCCTGGTCGGCACCCTCGAGCCATCCGGCCGCGACCGCGAGCAGCTTGCCGGCCTCCACGAGCTCGCGAGCCGATCCTGTGGTGAGCTTGTCGAACTCCGCCAGGATCTCCGCGACGTTCTCCTGGGGGCCGTGGGTGCCGTAGCCCAGCGGCCAGCCCCGGGTCCAGATGTCGGCCGGCGCGAGGCCGTAGGTGTCATCGGCCGCGTGGGCGAAGATCGAGGCGATCACGGGGACCTGGTTGAGCCCGACGTCCTTCAGCGCCCCTGTGTGGACCCGGATCTGCTCGGCGGTGGTGATGCCGGGATCGAGGCCGGCATCGGGGTGGATGTGGACGAACGTGCGGTCGACGGCGGCGATGTCCTCGTTGAGCCGCCGCGCGCAGTGGTAGAGGACCTCTTCCTGCGCGAAGACGGCGCGCCGCAGGGTCAGGATCGCCTCCTGGAAGTTGGTGGCGACCTGCTCGGCCGTCGAGGCGGACAGCGGAGGTGGCGGGGTCGTCTCCGCCTTGTCCTCGGGGATGACCGCCTGCAGGAAGCCGGTGATCGCCGAGGCGCCGACCACGATCGGCTTGATGTTGGGGGGAACGAAGGCGCCGGCGAGGTCGAGGAACGCCTTGACCACCTTCAGGTCGATGTTGAAGTTGAAGTCGGGCGGCTCGTAGTGGAAGGCGTTCTCGGCCGCCCCGCAAAGCGCCATGATGTCCTCGCCGGCCTTGAACCACATCTCCTTCTCGCCACCGAGGACCAGGGTCAGTCCGAGCGCGATCTGGCCCTGGTTCTGCAGGACCACGCCCAGCCGGGCGACGCCGTACTTGCTGCGGAAGTTGTAGACCATGTCGGAGTCGATGTCGGCGCCGACGTACTCCGAGAGCAGGTCGAAGGCGACGGCCGGGGCAGGGTCGGTGAACGAGGGACGCCACTCCAGGGCGGTGGCCGCGGGGTACCCGGTCGTCGGCGCCAACGCCACGAGAGCGGACTTGGCCTTCTCCGCCTCCTGTCCGAAGCGGGCGTGGTCGGGGAGGGTGTCCCAGCCCTCGAGGATGGACTCGATCCGCTCCAGCCACGGCTGGTAGCAGGAGGTCCAGGGGTCGACCTGGCAGATGTAGCCCGGCAGGTTGTTGATCTCCTCCTCGCGCACCAGCGTGGTGCCGGGCGGGAAGCTGGCGGAGGTGAGGGCCGCGCCGTCCTCGCGGTCCCACTGGCCGTGGGCGTTCATCGACACCCCGGGCACGAAGAACTGGACGATGCCGGTCGGGCCGCTGACCGGGGGCAGGGTGTTCCCCGCGAGGGAGGGGTACGGGATCATCGACCCCTGGTTGAACCCGGTCGCGGCGTCCCCCTCCCAGCCGACGCCCTTCTCCTCGAACATCATCTTGATGGCGTTGTGGGCGATCGTCTTCTTGTAGTCGGTGATCGCCTGGCTCGAATAGGTCGGCGGCATGGGGGCTCCTCCGGTCGGGTTGCCTTGACTGCTGCCCGACAGGGCCGTGGCGAAACACCGGAGTTCGCGCAGGCGTTCGCTGACAGCGGACGGATCAGGGTCCCTGGGCCGGAACGCGTAGGGTGTGAGCGGGGTTGTAACCCGTGAACGACCCCGTGTGACGTGTGAGGAGCGTGCAATGTTCGAGCGGTTCACAGACCGTGCCCGCCGGGTGGTCGTGCTGGCCCAGGAAGAGGCCCGCATGCTCTCCCACAACTACATCGGGACCGAGCACATCCTGCTCGGCCTCATCCACGAGGGCGAGGGTGTCGCCGCCAAGGCGCTCGAGTCGCTGGACATCTCGCTGGAGGCCGTGCGCGCCCAGGTCGAGGAGATCATCGGCCAGGGCCAGCAGGCGCCGTCGGGCCACATCCCCTTCACCCCCCGCGCCAAGAAGGTCCTCGAGCTGTCCCTGCGCGAGGCGCTGCAGCTCGGCCACTCCTACATCGGCACCGAGCACATCCTGCTCGGCCTGATCCGCGAGGGCGAGGGTGTCGCCGCCCAGGTCCTGCAGAAGCTCGGCGCCGACCTCAACCGGGTCCGCCAGCAGGTCATCCAGCTGCTCTCCGGCTTCCAGGGCAAGGAGGGCACGGCCGCGGCTGCCAGCACCGGCAGCTCCGGCGGCGGCGACACGCCGTCGTCCTCGCTGGTGCTCGACCAGTTCGGCCGCAACCTGACCCAGGACGCCCGCGAGGGCAAGCTCGACCCCATCATCGGCCGCGCGCAGCAGATCGAGCGCGTGATGCAGGTGCTGTCGCGGCGCACCAAGAACAACCCGGTGCTCATCGGCGAGCCCGGCGTCGGCAAGACGTCGATCGTCGAGGGCCTGGCCCAGGACATCGTCAAGGGCAATGTGCCCGAGACGCTCAAGGACAAGCAGATCTACACCCTCGACCTGGGCGCGCTGGTCGCCGGCTCCCGCTACCGCGGTGACTTCGAGGAGCGCCTCAAGAAGGTGCTCAAGGAGATCCGCACCCGCGGCGACATCGTGCTGTTCATCGACGAGATCCACACCCTCGTCGGCGCCGGCGCGGCCGAGGGCGCCATCGACGCGGCCTCGATCCTCAAGCCGATGCTGGCCCGCGGCGAGCTGCAGACGATCGGCGCGACCACCCTCGACGAGTACCGCAAGTACCTCGAGAAGGATGCCGCGCTCGAGCGCCGCTTCCAGCCGATCCAGGTCCCCGAGCCGTCGATCGCCGACACGATCGAGATGCTCAAGGGCATCCGCGACCGCTACGAGGCGCACCACCGGGTGACCATCACCGACGAGGCACTGGTCTCCGCGGCGACGTTGGCCGACCGCTACATCTCCGACCGCTTCCTGCCCGACAAGGCGATCGACCTCATCGACGAGGCCGGCTCGCGGCTGCGCATCCGCCGGATGACCGCCCCCGCCGACCTGCGCGAGTACGACGACAAGATCGCCGACGTCCGCCAGCGCAAGGAGGCGGCCATCGACGGTCAGGACTTCGAGGCGGCCGCGCGCCTGCGCGACGAGGAGAAGCAGCTGATCCTGACCAAGTCCGAGCGCGAGAAGCAGTGGCGTGCCGGTGACATGGACGAGGTCGCCGAGGTCGACGAGGAGCTCATCGCCGAGGTGCTCGCCGTGGCGACCGGCATCCCGATCGTGAAGCTCTCCGAGGAGGAGTCCACGCGGCTGCTCAAGATGGAGGACGAGCTCCACAAGCGGGTCATCGGCCAGGAGGAGGCCGTCAAGGCACTCTCGCGGGCGATCCGTCGTACCCGCGCGGGGCTCAAGGACCCCAAGCGCCCCGGTGGCTCCTTCATCTTCGCCGGCCCGTCGGGTGTCGGTAAGACCTGGCTGTCCAAGACGCTCGCGGAGTTCCTGTTCGGCGACGAGGACGCGCTCATCCAGCTCGACATGTCGGAGTTCGGCGAGAAGCACACCGTCTCGCGGCTCTTCGGGTCGCCTCCGGGCTACGTCGGCTACGAGGAGGGCGGTCAGCTCACCGAGAAGGTGCGCCGCAAGCCGTTCTCCGTGGTTCTGTTCGACGAGGTCGAGAAGGCCCACCCCGACATCTTCAACAGCCTGCTGCAGATCCTCGAGGAAGGTCGCCTGACCGACTCGCAGGGTCGGGTCGTGGACTTCAAGAACACCGTCATCATCATGACCACCAACCTCGGCACCCGCGACATCGCCAAGGGCATCAACCTGGGCTTCAACCAGGCCGGTGACGCGGCGGGCTCCTACGAGCGGATGAAGGGCAAGGTCTCCGAGGAGCTCAAGCAGCACTTCCGCCCCGAGTTCCTCAACCGGGTCGACGAGATCATCGTCTTCCCGCCGCTCTCGCCGGAGCAGATCGTCGCGATGGTCGACAACATGATCGCGGCGGTCGAGGTCCGGATGCGCGACCGCGACATGCGCCTCGAGCTGACCCAGAAGGCCAAGAACCTGCTCGCTGAGCGGGGCTTCGACCCGGTCCTGGGCGCCCGGCCGCTGCGCCGGACCATCCAGCGCGAGATCGAGGACGTGCTGGCCGAGAAGATGCTCTACGGCGAGGTCGGTCCCGGCCAGATCGTGCTCGTGGACGTCGACGGCGAGGGTCCGAACGCGACCTTCACCTTCGAGGGGCAGAAGGTCGGCGAGCTGCCGGACCTGCCGCCGCTCGAGACCGTCGCCGAGACGATCGCCGCCGAGACGGTCGCCGACGCGGGTGACGCCACGGAGGGCGACCTGCCCGCCACCGGCAACGACTGACCCGTCGCATCTGTACGCCTGATCCGCATCGACCCGTCGCGTTTGAACGCGACGGGTCGATGCGGAATTACGGAAGGGCGTAGCGGCCGTCGGGGTGCACCGCGACCAGCCCGTCGGCAATGAGGGAGGCCAACGCCCGCTCGCGCTGCTCCGCCTGGTCCCAGGCCGCGTCGAGACGACTCTTCGCCACCGCGCCGGGGGCGTCGCGGAGCACCGCGAGGAGCCGGCCGCGGCACTGGCGGTCGGTGCCGGCGTAGGCCTGCACGGGGCGCGGCGGACCGTCGTACGCCGGGGCGCCGGCCCGCTGCCACGCGCACCGCTCGGCGACCGGGCAGCCGCCGCAGCGCGGCCGGTCGGCCGTGCAGACGAGGGCGCCGAGCTCCATCACCGCCACTGACCAGGTCGCGGCGGTCGGCGGGTCCGTCGGGAGCAGTTCGGCGCCGAGGTCGCGTTCCGCGCGGGTGACCGAGCGGGGCGGGAACTCGGTGCCGGTCACCGTCCGGGCCAGCACCCGGCGCACGTTGGTGTCGAGGACGACCTGGCGCTGTCCGTACGCGAACGCCGCGACCGCCGCGGCGGTGTAGTCGCCGATGCCCGGCAGCGCCAGCAGGTCGTCGTAGGCCGACGGGACCTCACCGCCGTGCTGCTCGGTGATCGCGGCGGCCGCCGCGTGCAGCCGCAGCGCCCGGCGCGGATACCCCAGCCGACCCCAGGCCCGGACCGCCTCGCCGGACGTCTCGGCGGCCAGGGCGGCCGGCGTCGGCCAGCGGGTCAGCCAGGCCTCGTGGACGGGCAGCACCCGGGCCACCGGCGTCTGCTGCAGCATGAACTCGCTGACCAGCACCGACCATGGCGTCGCATCCGGGCGGCGCCAGGGCAGGTCGCGGGCGTGCTCGTCGTACCAGCGCAGGATCGGCTCGACCAAGGTGCTCGTCGTCATAGTGGGTCTATGGTGACCTGTCGCTCACAGCCCCTCGGCACGAGCCTCGGCGGGTCAGCGTGGATCGCGGGCCGCGGCTGACTACGGTCGTGTCATGCCGTCCAGGTCTGGGTCCCGCCGCCCGAGCCCCGCTCGCGGTACGGCGGCCCGCCGGTCGCTCCCGGCCGGCGTGTACTGGCGGCGACGGGTGTTCGTGCTCGGCGTCGCGTTCGCCCTCGTCTTCGTGACCGCCCGGCTGCTCACCGCAGGCAGCGACGCCCGCTCCGGCGACCAGGCGGCCGCGGAACAGGCCGGCGGCCGGGTCGGGGCGGGCTCGACCGAGTCGACCGAGTCGACCGGAGCGGACGGCGCCGGGGAACAGGCCGGCCAGCAGGGCGAGGGGGCCGAGGCCGGCGACGGGACCGGCGCGACCGCGCCGACGGAGCCGGTCACGCCGGCGCTCGCCGAGCCGCAGGGTGAGTGCGACCCGGCGGACGTCATCGTCACCCCGTCCGTGGCCGAGGGAGCCGTGGCCGGTCGCGACGTACCGGTGATCCTGACCCTGCAGACCCGCGAGTCGCCGGCCTGCACCTGGCAGGTCAACGCCAGCACGGTGGTGGTCAAGGTCGCCCGCGACAGTGGCGACGTGTGGACCACCCGGCAGTGCCCGCAGGCGCTCGCCGACCAGCCGGTCGTCGTACGGCAGGCGGTGACCGCCACGGTCCAGGTGATCTGGGCCGAGGCGCGGGAGTCCACGGACGGCTGCACCCGTCGCGCGGGCTGGGTGAAGCCGGGCAGCTTCACCGTGGCGGCCGCGGCGCTCGGCGGCGAGCCGGCCCACGCGGACTTCGCGCTGGGTGCGCCGGCTCCGGAGACCATCCAGGTCACGCCGAAGGCGAAGCACACCAAGAAGGCCAAGCAGCCGAAGACGCCGACCAACTGACCTGCCCCTTCCGCTGTTTGGGGGGCGGGCGAGCGGGGAGGACCGGCACGTGGACCTCTCACGGATTCTCGGGACCGGAGCAGCCGCGCTGCTGCTCGCCACCACCCTCACCGGATGCGGCGGCTCGCCGGGTGACGCGAGCACGGAGGACTTCTGCGCGGTCTGGGCAGGAGGCTCCGGCAACAGTGTCGACGCCGCGCACGACCGGGCGGCGGCGCTCGACGAGGTCGGCACCCCCGACGACATCGACGGCGACGCGCGGTCCGGGTTCGAGGTCTTCGTCGAGCAGCTCGGCGAGGTCGACGAGGCGCAGCTGCGGGAGCTGGACCAGGTCGCGGCCGAGGCCGCCAGCCTCGCGGAGGTCTACGGGATCGACGAGGACGACGCCGCCGACGTCCTCGCCTTCTTCAGCTACGCGAACCGGGCCTGTGCGAGCTCGACCGACCGAGCTGGCTCACCGCCCGCCGATTCTTCTCCCGCCGGTCCTTCTCCCGACGACTCGGACGGTGCCGCCGAGGAGGCGCTGACCACCTTCGCCGAGAGCTATCTCGCGGCCCTCACCAAGCCGGACAGCGCCGCCGCGGACCAGCTCGCCTGCGACGGGACCTCGACGCTGCACGATGTCGTCTCCGCCGTCGAGGGTGGCGACTGGGAGCTCGGCCCGGTCAGCGTCGCCGGCGAGGACCGCGGGTTCGCCGAACTGCGTGAGACCGTCGGGGACACGGCCCTGGGGGTGCAGGCGGAGCTCCGCGACGGCGCCTGGTGCGCCGTGCAGTGACCGGCGGCTGTGCCACCGGCCTCTGCGGGACTACACGTAGCGCTCGAGGATGGTCGACTCGGCCAGCCGGCTGAGCCCCTCGCGGACACTCCGGGCGCGGAGCTCGCCGACGCCCTCGACCGCCTGGAGGTCGTCGATGCCCGCGGAGAGCAGCTTCTGCAGGGTGCCGAAGTGGTCGACCAGGCCCTCCACGACGCTGGCCGGCAGACGCGGCACCTTGGTCAGCAGACGGTACCCGCGCGGGGCGACGGCGCCGTCGAGGTGCTCGCCGGTGCCGATGCCGAGCACCTTGGCCACCGCCGACGGATCGACCAGGTCGGTGGAGGAGAGCTGCTCCAGCTTCGAGAGCAGGTCGCCGGGCTCGCGACTGCGGCGCCGGGACGGGACGTAGTCGCGGATCACCAGGGCGCGCTCGGTGTCGACGCCGGTCACCAGCTCCTCGAGCTGGAGGGCGAGCAGCCGGCCGTCGGTGCCGAGCTCGAGCACGTAGTCCTCGATCTCGCGGGCGATCCGGCTGACCATCTCCAGGCGCTGGGCGACCACCGCGACGTCGCGGACCGTCACCAGGTCCTCGATCTCCAGCGCCGACAACGTGCTGGAGACCTCGTCGAGGCGCAGCTTGTAGCGCTCCAGGGTCGCCAGCGCCTGATTCGCGCGGGACAGGATCTGGCCGGAGTCCTCGAGGACGTGACGGGTCTCCCCGACGTACGCCGCGATGATCTGCATCGACTGCGACACCGAGATCACCGGGTGGCCGGTCTGTTTCGCGACCCGGTCGGCGGTGCGGTGGCGGGTGCCGGTCTCCTCCGACGGGATCGACTGGTCGGGCATCAGGTGCACGGCCGCGCGGACGATCCGGTTGACCGGGCCGTCGACGATGATCGCGCCATCCATCTTGGCCAGCTCGCGCAGGCCGGTCGCCGTGAAGGGGACGTCGAGCTCGAAGCCGCCGGTGCACAGGCTGTCGACCAGCCGGTCCTGGCCGAGCACGATGAGCGCGCCGGTGCGGCCGCGCAGGATCCGTTCGAGGCCATCGCGAAGGGGAGTGCCGGGGGCGATGGACGCGAGCGCCTCGCGGAGTCGGAGATCGGCCGACGTGACCACTGGTGGTGCTCCCTGCTCGTGTGCTGCCCGGACGAGGTCACCCTATCCGCGCCGAGCCTGCCTCATGCCTGGATATTCGACAGCCGGCCTCGTCGGTGGGGTGTGTATGGGTCCTACTCGACCACCTCCAGCGCGTGCTTCGTCCGCTGGTCGAGGTGCAGCACGCGCAGCGCGGCGCCGACGTCGGGCACCTCGACCACGCGCATGCCGTCGACGGTCCGCTCGCTCCCGGTGCGTCGCACGCCCTGCGCGGTGCCCGGGTCGGCAGGGACCACGGCCATCGCGAAGCCCAGCCGAGCGGCCTCGGCGAGTCGCTGCGGGAGATCGCGGACCCGGCGCAGCTCGCCCGACAGCCCGATCTCGCCGAGCGCGACCACGCCGGCCGGAGGCGCGCTGACGAAGTGGGCCGACGCGATGGCGATGGCCAGGGCGAGGTCGGCCGCGGGGTCGCTGAGCCGCGCGCCGCCGACCGTGGAGGCGAAGACGTCGTGCTGGTGGAGCCGGAGCCCGCAGTGCTGTTGGAGGACGGCGAGGACCATCGCGAGCCGGGAGCCGTCGATGCCCGAGGTGGTCCGGCGCGGGCGCTCGGCGGGCGAGAGCGTGACCAGGCCCTGCACCTCGGCCAGCAGCGGCCGCCGGCCCTCCATGGAGACCGCGACGCAGGTGCCGGGAACCCGGCCGTGGTGACGCTCGACGAAGATGCCGGTCGGGTCGTCGACGGTGCGGATGCCGTCGGGGCCGAGGTCGAAACAGCCCACCTCGTCGACCGGGCCGAACCGGTTCTTGACCGCGCGCAGCATCCGGAACCGGGAGTTGCGCTCGCCCTCGAAGTGGAGGACGACGTCGACGAGGTGCTCCAGGACCCGCGGGCCGGCGATCGCGCCGTCCTTGGTGACGTGCCCGATCATCACCACGGTGATGTCGCGGCTCTTCGCCATCCGCACCAGCGCCTGGGCCACCTCCTTGACCTGGGTGACGCCACCCGGCACCCCGTCGACCCCGGAGGCACCGATGGTCTGCACGGAGTCGATCACCACCGTGCTGGGCCGGACCTGCTCGATGTGGGTGAGCACCGCACCGAGGTCGGTCTCGGCGGCGAGGTAGAGCTGGTCGTGGATGCCGCCCGTGCGGTCGGCGCGCAGCCGGACCTGCGCGGCCGACTCCTCGCCGGTGACGTAGAGCGTGCGCTGGCGGGTGCCGGCGGTGCGGGCGGCCACCTCGAGCAGCAGGGTCGACTTGCCGACGCCGGGCTCGCCGGCGAGGAGCACGGCGGCACCCGGCACCAGGCCGCCGCCGAGGACGCGGTCGAGCTCGGGCACGCCGGAGCGGTGGTGGACGGCGCGCTCCGCCGAGACCTGCCCGATCGGGATCGCGGCACTCGTGACGGGCGCGGCCGTCGTACGACTCGAGGACGTGGCGCTCGCGACAGCCGTCTCGGACACCGAGCCCCACGCCTGGCACTCGCCGCAGCGGCCGACCCAGCGCGCAGTGGACCAGCCGCACTCGCTGCAGCGGTAAGTCGAACGTGTTTTCGAACCAGCCATGGCACGACAGTAGAGCAGGGGGCCGACGCATCCACCCTGGCGCGCGGTGGCGGTGGAGAACGACATGGGAGAATCGCGTGATGGACGTCCCCCGACCGCCGGCCACCCTCGCCGACGTCGCCGAGCGGGCCGGCGTCTCCCGGCAGACGGTCTCCAACGCCATCAACAACCCTGATCTGCTGCGGCCCGACACCCTCGTCCGCGTGCAGGAGGCCATCGAGCACCTCGACTACACGCCCAATCAGGCGGCCCGGCACCTGCGGACCCGCTCCTCGCACCTGGTCGGTCTGCGGCTGAGTCCGCCCCAGGAGTTCACCGCCAACATGGCGATGGACCGGTTCGTGCACGCGCTCGTGGAGGCCTCACGTGAGGCCGGCTACCACGTGCTGCTGTTCTCAGGCGGCCGGGTGGCGGAGGGGGAGCGGCCCGATCCGCTCGGCGGCTACGACGACCTGCTCCGCTCGACCGCCGTCGACGCGTTCGTCGTGACCGACACCTACCTCGGCAACCCGCAGACGATCGGGCTGGCGCAGCGGCGGGCTCCCTTCGTGGCCTTCGGGCGGCCCTGGGACGACCCGGCGGCGAGCCACCCGTGGGTGGACGTCGACGGCGCGGCCGGCGTCCAGGCGGCGACCGAGCACCTGCGCGGCCAGGGCCACGAGCGGATCGCGTGGCTGGGCTGGCAGCCGGGCTCACGGATCGGCGAGGACCGGAGGTCCGGCTGGCACCGGGCGATGGCCGCCCTCGACCTGCCGACGGCCGGTCTGGAGGCCGCGGTCGAGGACGACGTGCTCGCCGGCGGCCGGGCCGCGGCGTCACTGCTCGAGTCGAGCGCGCCGACGGCGTTCGTCTGCGCGTCCGACACGCTCGCGGTCGGCGTGCTCGGCGCCCTGTCCGACCGGGGCCTGGCGCCCGGCCGCGACATCGCGGTCGTCGGCTTCGACGACTCCCAGGTCGCCCAGGTGATGGGGCTGTCCTCGGTACGTCAGCCGCTGGAGGAGGTCGCCGTCCACCTGGTGGCCGCGCTGCGGGTCCTGCTCGCGCCCGCGCACGCCACCGCCGACGGCGTGCTGTTGCAGCCGGAGCTGCAGATCAGGGCGTCGAGCACGCGGTAGCCGTGCCGGCGCGAGCCGTGGGCAGCGAGGTCCGTGCGGCGCCCTCGATCGGCGACACGCTCGGCCGATTCAACTCAGAACGTCCTCGACCAGAGGTTGACCGCGTAGTCCACCTCGAGCCCGTCGTGCTCGCGCAGCAGCTCGTCGGCGATCTCGCGGGTGAACTCGATACGTACGACGGCCTCCAGGTCCGCGCGGGACGCGAACCGCCAGCCCATGTCCACCCGGTCGAGGGTCCACCCGCGCAGGCGCCAGAACCGCTCGGTCTCGGCGGGCGGGTCGAGGTGGGGATAGCCCCGGCGGAACCAGCCGCCGAAGGTGGAGCGCGAGCCGTCGTTGTCGATGACCAGCGCGACGCCGCCCCGTCGTACGACGCGGTCCAGCTCGGCGAGCCCGGGCTCGCTGCCGCGGCCGAAGAAGTAGGCCCACCGGGCGTGCACCACGTCGACCGACGCGTCCGGCAACGGGACGGCCTGGGCCGTGCCGCGCAGCACCTCGCCGTGCGCGACGCCGCGGGTGCGCAGCCGCCGTGTCGCGAGCTTGGCGAGACCGGCATGGGGCTCGACGCCGATCACCCGCGCCGCCGTCTCGGCGAACCGCGGGAGGTGGAAGCCGGTGCCGCAGCCCAGGTCGAGCACGACCCGGTCGGCCCAATCCGCGCGCTCGCGCATCGCCGCCCAGAGTCGGCCGTCGGGATCGGCGGCGCGGTTCTCGATCTCGTAGGTCGCCGTGTGGTTCCAGATGTTGGGGCTCGGGATCGTGCCCCGGGGCTGCATCGGCAGGATCAGATGCGGACGACGCCGCCGGGCGTCAGCACCTGCGCGGCGAGGATGCCGGGCGTGCCGTGCGGGGCGACCCACTCGACCTTGACGTCCTCCAGCGGCGCCTCGACGGTCTCGCCGAGCCACTCGCTGACCCGCTGCGGGTCGCCGGCGATCTCGATGCCCGCCAGCGACAGGGTGCCGTCGGCGCCGGTCGAGGGGTGCAGGTCGGACGGGATGTCCCACTGCAGGAAGAACGGCAGCTGCGGGTCGGCGATGAGGCCGTTGATGCCGATCTGCTTCCAGCGCAGCTCGGTGCCGTCGGGGCGGTGCCGCGAGCCGGGGACCGCAGGGCGGCCCAGGCGCTCCTCGACGACGGCGATGTCCGGGACCGCCACGGCCCAGCCGAGCCACCCGCCACCGAGGGCGGAGCGGGCCTTGACGGCCTGGCCGAAGGGCGCCTTGTCGGACGCCGGGTGGTCGAGCGCCTCGACGACCTCGAGATAGGTGCCGTCGGTCAGCGGGAGGATCATGTTGCGGGTGCCGAAGCGGGGGTGGACCCCGCCGTCGAGGAACTCCCTCCCGATCGCCGCGCCCAGGCGAGCGGCCGTGCTCGCAAGTCCGTCGGGGCCGGCGGCATAGGAGAGATGATCCAGGTGCATGCCAGACATTCTGAGCATGCCGGGAGAGGTCCGACGAATCGGGGTCACTGTCTCTTGATGTCGAGACGTGGAGGCGGTGCTGCCGGAGCGCTTGTAACTAAGGGTTACAGCGCCGAAATCACCGCAATAGCGCCGAGGTAGTGGGCATAGCGCCCGGGTAGATGACTTGGGACCCGGGATTGCGCCCTCGGGTGCCTGTCGAGCGCCTCGGTGCGGGCGTCGAGGCATCTACCCGGGCGCTATGACCACTACCCGGGTGCTGTTGCACCCAAATGCGCGCTGTAACCCTTAGTTACAAGCGCGGGGCAGCGGGGGTCAGCGGGGGTCAGCGGGGTGCAGGGCGAGTGCCGAGCGCGAGCGCAGGTGGGCCTCGCAGTGGCGCACCAGCTCGTCGTACGCCTCCTGCCCCATGAGGGCGACGAGCTCGGGCTCGTTGGTGACGTAGACCGGCTCGACGCCGACATGGGCCTCGGTGTTGCCGGAGCAGTACCAGTCCAGGTCGTGGCCGCCGGGGCCCCAACCGCGCCGGTCGTACTCGGTGATCGTCACCTCGACGTACGACGTGCCGTCCATCCGCTCGATCTCGCGGAAGGTGCGCCGGATCGGCAGCTGCCAGCACACGTCCGGCTTGGTCTCCAGCGGGTTGCGCCCGAGCTCGAGGGCGAGGCCGTGCAGGGCGCAGCCGGCGCCACCCGCGAAGCCCGGCCGGTTGGAGAACACGCACGAGCGCTGGCCGTCGACCTCGTGCATCCGGGTCTTCCGCTCGCCGTCCTCGTCCTTCTCGATCCAGTCCTTGCGCTTGACCGGGCGGCCCGGATGGGCCTGCCAGTGCTCCGGCGTCAGCTGGTCGACGAAGGCCTTGACCCGCAGCTCGTCGTCCTTGTCGGCGAAGTGGGCGCCGAGGGTGCAGCAGCCCACGTCGGGGGAGTCGGCGTAGATGCCGGCGCAGCCGCTGCCGAAGATGCAGGTGAAGGACGACGTGAGCCAGGTGAGGTCGCACTTGAGGACCTCGGACTCGTCGGCCGGATTGGTGAACTCCACCCACGCACGGGGGAAGTCGAGCGAGACCTCGGGCACTTTCGTCCTCTCTGGGATCAGACCGACCAACGATAGTCGAGTGCCCGACGGTCGAGAGGACCGACCGACCTCCACCGTGTGACGGTCAGTGGTGAAGGACGCGGGCGGGTGCGACGTCTTTCGGCCACCCCACAATGGAGGGCGGCAGCTCGAGGACGTTCGAGTTCTGGAGATAGGAGGTGGCCCGCATCCGCACGGGGTTTCCACTCGGGCCCAAGGAGCCGGCGCATCCGTTGGGAATCCTGATGGTCACCCGATGGCGGCGCACCTGGGCGTTGATGCCGGGACAGTCATCCGGCCCGGCGGATCCCCACCTGGTGGAGTAGAGGCGAGCACTCGGCCGTCCCTGGACGTCGAAGGCCACCGCGCCGTACCAGTCTTCGGCACAGGGCTCGGCGCTGAAGCCGCACTTCGTGACGTGCAGATCGATCCCGACGCGCGGGCTTCGCCTCAGTTTGGGGATGTGGACGACGGCCTCGTAGTAGGTCGGCTCGCTCACGTAGCGGACCGATCGAATATCGATGATCCGGCGCACGCCCTCACTGGGGTCGCGGTCACGGACGGTCTTCTGCTCGGCGTCGGCCGGCGCGGGTACGGCGAGGAGCAGGGTGACACAACTGAGCAGGGTGATGAGGACGCGGGTCGGGGCGCGGAGCGGGAGCGGCACCCTGCCACTCTAGGTGTCACGAGCTCCGGCTGTTCGCGGCTAGTACCGTGGTCGTATGCGTCTGGGTGTGCTCGACATCGGCTCGAACACCGGCCACCTCCTGGTGGTCGACGCCCACGGCGGTGCGGCGCCGCTCCCGGCGTACTCCTACAAGGAGCCGCTGCGCCTCGCCGAGCACCTCGACGTCGACGGCGACGTGTCGCCCACCGGCATCGCGGCACTGACCGCGTTCACCGCGCAGGCCCTGGTCGTGGCGGAGGAGAAGGGCTGCGAGGAGATGCTGCCGTTCGCCACCTCCGCCGTGCGCGACGCCGGCAACTCCGAGGCGGTGCTGGCCCACGTCGAGGCCCAGACCGGCGTTCGGATCGCGGTGCTGCCGGGCGAGGACGAGGCACGGCTGACCTTCCTCGCCGTACGCCGGTGGTTCGGCTGGTCCGCCGGGCGGCTGGCTGTCTTCGACATCGGCGGCGGCTCGCTGGAGATCGCGGCGGGATCCGACGAGCGGCCCGACGTCGCGTGGTCGCTGCCGCTGGGCGCGGCGCGTCTGGCCCGTGCGGAGTTCGCCGCGCAGCCCGACGAGGACCAGCTGCGCCAGATCCGGCGCCGCATCCGCGCCGACATCGCGCGCGACGCGGGCCACCTGCTGCGCGCCGGTACGACGCACCGTGCATCCGCGACCTCGAAGACCTTCCGTTCCCTGGCCCGGATCTGCGGCGCCGCACCGTCCGGTGACGGGCCTCTCGTGGCGCGGACGCTGCCGCTGACCGAGCTGCGCCAGTGGATCCCCAAGCTGGTGGCCATGACTCCGGAGGAGATGGCCGCGCTGCCGGGCGTCTCCTCGGATCGCGCGCACCAGATCGTGCCGGGCGCGCTCGTCGCCGAGGCGTGCATGGACATCTTCGACCTCGCCGAGCTGGAGATCTGCCCGTGGGCCCTGCGTGAGGGCGTGATCCTCGAGCGGATCGACAAGCTCAGCGTCAACGACCCGTCATGACCGCGGGGGCTCCGGGCCGTCCCCGGATCGGGCTCTCCACGAGCTCGGTCTACCCTGAGTCGACGGCCCACGCGTTCGGGTACGCCGCCGCGGTCGGCTACGAGGCGGTCGAGGTGATGGTCGGCATCGATGCGCTCTCGCAGCAGGTCGACGCCGTCCGACAGCTCTCCGAGCACCACGAGATCCCGATCAACGCCATCCACGCGCCCTGTCTGCTGTTCACCCAGCGGGTCTGGGGGGTCGAGCCGTGGGGCAAGCTCGAGCGCTCCGCCGCCATGGCGCGCGCCGTGGGCGCCGAGGTGGTCGTGGTGCACCCGCCGTTCCGGTGGCAGCGGGAGTACGCCCGCGACTTCGTCAACGGGATCGCCGCCCTGGAGGAGTCCTCCGGCATCGCGTTCGCGGTGGAGAACATGTACCCGTGGCGCGCCTCGCGGCGCCGGATGGAGATGTACCTCCCCGGTTGGGATCCCTCCGCGGAGCCCTACGCCAACACCACGATCGACCTGTCCCACGCGGCGATCGCCCAGTCCGACCCGGTCGCGATGGCCGAGCGGCTCGGCCCACGGCTGCGGCACGTCCACCTGACCGACGGCACCGACTCCGCCAAGGACGAGCATCTCGTCCCGGGCCGCGGCACCATCGGCGCGGACGTCTTCCTTCGGCATCTCGCGGCCACCGACTTCGCGGGCGAGGTCGTGCTGGAGATCAACACGCGTCGCTGCACCACCCGGGAGGAGCGGGAGGCCGACCTGCGCGCGTCCCTCGAGTTCGCGGTCGAGCACCTCGCCGGCGTACCGGTGGCGCCGGCCGACGCGGGGGACGGCGCGTGACGGCGTCGGTGCGGGGGCGGCGCCGCGGCAGTCCCGACACGCGCGCGGCCATCCTCGCCGCGGCCCGGGAGCGATTCGCGGAGGCGGGCTTCGCCGGTACGACGATCCGCGGTGTCGCCGGCGCCGCGGGTGTGGACCCGGCCTTGGTGCACCACTACTTCGGGTCGAAGGACGACCTGTTCGTCGCGGCGCTCGAGCTTCCCGTGGACCCGCGAGCGGTCCTGGCCGAGCAGGTCGTCGGGCCCGTCACGGGCGCGGGCGAGCGGCTGCTACGGGCGCTGATCGGCGTCTGGGACGACCCAGCCGTGCGGCCGGCGCTGCTGGCGATGGTGCGCCGGCTGATCGAGCCCGGCGGGGAGGCGCTGTTCCGCGGTGGTTTCCTGCCCGTCGTCCTGGTGCCGCTGGGTGAGGCGCTCGGCATCGACGCGCCCGAGCGGCGCATGCAGCTGGTCGCGAGCCAGGTGATCGGTGTGATCGTGATGCGCTACGTGGTCCGCGCCGAGGCGATCGTCGCGATGGACGTCGACGCGCTGGTAGCGGCGTACGCCCCGGTGCTGGACGGGTTTCTCTCCGGCCCGCTGTAGTCGGTCCGCAGTAACACGCCGTCCACCCGACTACCTGGCGGTCATCAGCAGGAACACGGCGGTCGGAACGTTCCCATGACGCGTGGACGGCGTGTTACTTGCCCGGTCGGGGCTTGCACATCCGCCCGTGCAGGCGCATTATTCAACACATGATGAATTCGGTCGTGGTGATCGAGGGCCTCCGCGTCGTCCGAGGCGGCCGGACGGTGCTCGACGGCCTCGACCTGCGGATCGGCCCCGGCGTGACCGGGCTGCTCGGACCGTCCGGCTGCGGCAAGTCCACGCTGCTGCGGAGCATCGTCGGCGTCCAACGGGTCGCCGCGGGCACGGTCACGGTGCTGCGCGAGCCGGCGGGCAGCGCGCCGCTGCGCGACCGGGTCGGCTACCAGACCCAGTCCGCCAGCACGTACGACGACCTGACGGTCCTCGAGAACCTGCGCTTCTTCGCGCGAGTGCTGGGACTGCCGACCGCCGCGGCCGAGGAGAGCCTGGCGGCGGTGGATCTGACCGGTCACCGCGACGCGGTGGCCGGCCGGCTCAGCGGCGGCCAGCGCTCGCGTGTGGGCCTGGCCGTGGCCCTGCTGGGCACCCCCGCACTGCTGGTGCTCGATGAGCCGACAGTCGGACTCGACCCAGTGCTGCGTCGCGACCTGTGGGCGCTCTTCCACCGGATCGCCGACGCCGGGACGGCGGTCCTCGTCTCCAGCCACGTCATGGACGAGGCGGAGCGCTGCGACGCACTGCTGCTGATGCGGGAGGGCCGGATCATCGCCCACGGCACGCCCTCCGAGATCAAGGAGTCGCAGGGCGCTGTCGACATCGAGTCGGCGTTCCTCGCCCTCGTCGAGGGCGCGGCGGGCGGGGACGCGGCATGACGCCCCGGGTGACCCTGGCGATCGCCGTCCGCGTCCTCACCCAGCTGCGTCGCGACCACCGCACGCTGGCGATGCTGCTGGTGCTGCCGTGCCTGCTGCAGGCGCTGCTGTGGTGGATCTTCCAGGACACGCCGTTGGTGTTCGACCGGATCGGCCCCGCGCTGCTGGCGATCTTCCCGTTCTTCGTGATGTTCCTCGTCACCAGCATCACCACGCTCCGGGAGCGTTCCGGCGGCACCCTGGAGCGGCTCTTCACGATGCCGATGGGCCGCCTCGACTTCCTGGTCGGCTATGCGCTGGCCTTCGGCGCGATCGCCGCCGTGCAGGCGGCCCTCGCCGCCGGTGTCGCGATCGGGTTCCTCGACCTCGACCTGCGCGGACCGGACGCGCTGCTGGTGGTGGTCGGCGTCGCCGACGCGGTGCTCGGCACGGCGCTCGGGCTGTTCGTCTCGGCGTTCGCCCGGACCGAGTTCCAGGCGGTGCAGTTCCTGCCGGCCGTGGTGGTGCCGCAGATCCTGCTCTGCGGGCTGATCGTCCCGCGGGACCGGCTGCCGGAGGTGCTCGAGGCGGTGGCCAATGTGCTGCCGCTGACCTGGGCGGTCGACGCGATGGAGCATCTCGCCACGACCACCCGCACCGGTGAGGTCTGGCGCGACGTCGGCATCGTGATGGCCTTCGCCCTCGCGGCGCTCGCGCTCGGCGCCGCGACCCTGCGACGTCGTACCGACTGAGCCGTGCCGCCGGAAACCCGTAGTTTTGGGCCATGCGACCGCTGCAGGGCTCCCTGACGCTGCTGTCCCGCAGCGCGGCGGTCGGCCGGATCGGACGGCGGTTCGTCGCGGGTGAGCGGGTCGAGGACGCCGTCGGCGTCGCCGCCGGGCTGAGGGTGGACGGCTTCGAGGTCGGCTTCGACCACCTGGTGGCCCCGGCGCGGTCGGAGGCGCAGACGGTCGCGGCGGTCGCGGCGTACCGGACCCTCATCGATCGGCTCGCCGACGCCGGCCTCGCGGCCGGTGCGGACGTGACCCTCCGCCCGGAGGTGCTCGGTGAGCCGCTGCTCGACAACGCCCGGAAGGTCTGCCGCACCGCGCACCGAGCGGGCGCCACCGTGACCGTCGCGCGGCCCGAGCCGGGGAACGTCGACGCGGCTCTCGTCCTCGTGGCCGAGCTGCGACAGGAGTTCCCCGACGTCGGGGTGACCCTCCGCGCCGCAGAGCCACGGACCGAGGACGACTGCCGGGCGCTGTCGGGCCGCGGCAGTCGGGTGCGGCTGGGGCGCGGCTCGGGCGACGACCCGGCCGAGGTCGACACGGCCTACGTCCGCTGCCTCAAGGTGCTGCTCGCCGGCGACGGCTACCCGATGATCGCGACCCACCACCCGCGGCTGATCGAGATCGCGGGCGCACTCGCGAGTCGCTACGGCCGCGCACCGGCGACCTACGAGCTCCAGCTGCACTACGGCGTCCGGGCAGTCGAGCAGCGGCGGTTGGCGGCCAGCGGGAGCAGGTGCGGATCCAGCTGCCGTACGGCGCCGAGCGGTACGCCGACCTGATGCGGCGACTGGCGGAGGGCCCCGGCAACCTGAGACTCTTCCTCACGTCGTTGGTCCCAGGACGGTGACCACCCAGGACAGGAATGAGCAGGGCGTGGGCGAGAAGCGGACCGCTGTCATCGGCGCGGGTGTGATGGGGGAGACCCTGCTGTCCGGCCTGATCCGGGCCGGCCGGAGCGTGGCGTCGCTCGTGGTCGTCGAGAAGCGAGCCGAGCGCGCGGCCGAGCTCGCGGAGCGGTACGCCGTCCGCGTGGTCGACGACATCACCGCCGCCGCGGCGGCCGACACCGTGCTGCTCGTGGTCAAGCCACAGGACATGGCCGACGTCCTCACCGAGCTCGGCCCGGCCCTGCGCCCCGGCCAACTCCTGGTGTCCCTCGCCGCCGGCATCACGACCGGCTTCGTCGAGTCCCGCGTCCCCGACGGCGTCGCCGTCGTCCGGGTCATGCCGAACACGCCCGCGCTCGTCGACCAGGGCATGGCGGCGATCTCGCCCGGCACCCACTGCGACGACGGCCACCTCGCCGAGGCCGAGGAGCTGATGGCCTCGGTCGGCCGCGTCGTGCAGGTGCCCGAGAAGCAGCAGGACGCCGTCACGGCGATCAGCGGCTCCGGGCCGGCGTACGTCTTCTTCATGGTCGAGTCGATGATCGAGGCGGGCGTCCACCTGGGTCTGCCGCGCACCATCGCGCAGGAGCTGGTGATCCAGACCCTTGTGGGCTCGGCCACCATGCTGCGCGAGACCGGTGAGCATCCCGCGGTGCTGCGCGAGCAGGTCACCTCGCCCGGAGGTACGACGGCCGCGGCTCTGCGCGAGCTCGAGGTGCACCGGGTCCGGGCGGCCTTCCTGGCCGCGCTGGAGGCGGCGCGGGATCGCTCGCGCGAGCTCGGCAGCTGACTCGATCCCGAAGGTCGGTGGCTCAGGCGACCTCGGCCAGGCTGCGCACGGTCCGCACGCGGATGCCCGTACGCCGGGCGTCGTGGCGGCCGTAGCGGTCGAGCAGCCGGGCCTGCAGCCCGGCCCGCTGCGCACCGACCACGTCGTGGCGCAGCGAGTCGCCGACCATGAGCGTCGTGGCGGGTGCGGCGCCCAGGCGCGCGCACGCGGCGAGATAGGAGCGCGGGTCGGGCTTGGCTGCCGGCAGCGCGGAGGAGGCGAACACCGGCACGTCGGAGCGGAGCAGGCCGGTGCGGCGCAGCTTCTCGGTCTGGACGGCCAGCTCGCCGTTGGTGAGGATGCCGACCGGGAGCCCGGCCGCCCGAGCGCGGGCGATCGCCGCGGCCGCGTCGTCGAAGGCCCGCCAGGCGGCGCGGTAGTAGCCGAGGAAGCCGGCGTAGACGTCGTCGGCGAGCGTGTCGTCGGACAGGTCCCAGCCCGGCAGGAAGTCGCGGATCCGGGCCCGGCGGTGCTCGGTGTAGCTCACCTCGCCGCGCTGGGCCCGCTCGTAGTGGCGCGCCTCGAGCACGAACCAGCGCTCGACATGGGCCTCCAGGTCGGTCGCCGACTCCGCCAGGCCGAGCCCGGACAGCCACGAGCGAAGCCCGCGGTCGGCCGCGCCCCGGTGGTCGACCAGGGTGTCGTCCAGGTCGAGGAGCAGCGCCTGGAACGTCATGCGGAGCAGTCTGCCAGCGGCCTCCGACAGCTCTCACAGCCCCATCGCGCTCCTCGCCGCGGCGACCACGGGGGCGGTCACCTCGCGGCACCGCTCCGCCCCGCGGGCATACACCTCGGTCACGTGGACCGGGTCCGCGGCGAGGGCGCGGTAGCGCTCCTGGAGCGGCTCCAGCTCGGCCACCACCGCGTCGGTCACGGCCGCCTTGAGGGCGCCGTAGGTCGTGATCGCGTCCGCCGACCCGCCACAGGCGACCAGGATCTCGATCAGGTTGGTGACGCCCGCCTTGGCCTCCCGGTCCGCGCGGACGGCGCCCGGCCCCGTCTCGGAGTCGGTCACGGCGCGGGCGACCTTCCGGCGGACGACGTCCGGCGGGTCGAGCAGCGCGATCGACCCGGCGTCGGGACCCGACTTGCTCATCTTGCGGGTCGGCTCGGCGAGGTCCATCACCCGGGCGCCGGCGGGCGGAACGGTGATCTCGGGGAGCGCGAACACCTCCCCGTAGGTCGTGTTGAACCGCTGGGCGAGGTCGCGAGCGAGCTCGAGGTGCTGGCGCTGGTCGTCGCCGACCGGCACCTGTGCGGGCCGGTAGAGCAGGATGTCGGCCGCCATCAGGACGGGGTAGGTGAACAGCGAGGTGCGCACCGACTCCTGACGGCGCGACTTCTCCTTGAACTGGATCATTCGGCCGAGTTCGCCGGTGGTCGCGACGCACTCGAGCAGGTACGCGAGCTCGGTGTGCGCCGGCACCCGGCTCTGCCGGAACAGCGTGCTGTCGTCGAGCCCCGCCGCCAGCATCAGCGTCGCCTGCTCGGTGATCGCGGCGCGCAGCGTCTCGGGGGAGCGCGGCGTCGTGAGCGCGTGCAGGTCGGAGATGCCGTAGAAGCAGTCGGCCCCGGCCTGGGCGGCGCGCATCGGGCGCAGGGCGCCGAGCAGGTTGCCGAGGGTCAGCCGACCACTCGGGGTGAGGAGGGACAGACGTCGGGACATGGGTGCTCCTGGGGATGAGGCCCACAGGCGCCGGCACCGTCCGGAGGAGTACGACGGCCGCCCGTGGGCGGCCGGTGGTGAAGGTGTCGAGGGGCGGCCGCCGTCAGGCGGGCCACCAGGTGAAGGTCATCGGGCTCGACACCCGCACAGTGTCGCAGATCATCGCGCGGCCCGCAGCGCGTCGACGTCGGGGACCACCTGGCCCGCCGGGGTCAGCAGACCGAGCATCGTCGCCGCGATCGCCCGGGCGGCGTCGGCGGCAGGCAGTTCCTCGGCGTACACCGACGTCGCGGCGGCGTGGGTGACGGTGTGCATCGCCGTCACCAGCCAGGACACCGGGAGATCGGTGCGGAACCGGCCGAGCTCGCGGCCGTGGTCGATCAGCCGCCGGGCCCGCTCGCGGGGCTCGCTGTGGGCCGCGGCCATCTCGGCCACCGGCATGCTCTTCTCGGCGGCGACCACCAGGGCCCCATACCGGAGGGTGACCTGCCAGGTCGCGTCGATCAGTCGGACCAGGGCGGCGGCCGGGTCGCCCGCGAGGTCGACGTCGCGTAGCGCCGCCTCCGACTCCCGCATCGCCCGCTCCACGACGGCGGCCACCAGGACGCCGCGGTTCTCGAAGTGCCCGTAGAGGGTCACCCGGCCGACGCCGGCGGCCTTCGCGATGTCGTTGATGCTGGCGTCCGGGTCGCGGGCGAGGGTGGCGGTGGCGGCGTCGAGGATCGCCTCCACGTTGCGGCGCGCGTCGGCACGGAGGGGGCGGGTGGTCACGAGGCCATCATCGTGGACGCCCGGTCGGGCCCGTCGCGGCGCGGGGCGTGGCAGCCGGCGTACTCCTGCCAGCGCCAGGCCATCGCGGCCAGCATCAGCACGAACATCGCGACGTGGCCGACCAGCATCAGCCCGCCCCCGTCGAGGACGCCGGCCCAGTGGAGGGGCAGCGCGACCGCGAAGCCGGCGTACATGACGGCGCACATCTCGACGACCGGCGCCCAGCGATGGCCCCGGAAGCGCATCCAGCCGGCCATGGGGAGTGCCATCGTCGTCGCCATCACGAGGGTCTCGACGCTCGCCGAGCGGAGCCAGGACCCGTCGCCCGCGGCGCCGGTCGCGAGCATCCAAACCGGCCAGAGCAGCATCATGCCGATCAGCATCGCGGCGACCATCTCGCCGTAGTGGAGCGCGAACCTGCGGATCTGTCGGGTGCTCATCAGTGCAGACCTCCGGTGGGGTGGGTGGCGCCGGGCGAGCGCCCGGGCACGGACACGAGGCAGAGCGGTGCGGCGACCGCCGCGACGCCCGCGGCCACGGCGAACCCGTGGACGAAGCCGGTGGTGGTACTTCCGGCGATGCTGGCCGCGGCGACGCTCGAGATCACCGCGGCACCCAGTGATGCGCCGAACTCGTGGAACGTGCTGACGATCCCCGAGACGATCCCGGACTCGTGGGCCTGGACGTGCCCGAGCGCGGTGGCGGACGCGGCGACGAACAGGGCGCCCAGGCCGAGCGCGGCCCCGGTGATGCCGAGGACCACGGCGGCCGACCCGTCGACCAGCGCCGGTACGGCGAACCCGGTCCCCGCGACCACGAAGCCCGCCGTCGCGAGCGCCCGGGCGCCGACCCGACCGATCAGCCGTCCGCCGGCCGTGGCACCGACGACGGTGGCCACCGCGATCGGGAGGAACAGCAGGCCGGTCACGAGTGCGCCCCGACCGGCGTGGTGCTGGAGGTAGAAGGTGCCGAGGAAGAAGCCGGCGACCATCAGCGCGGTCGCCGCCACGATGAGGAAGGTGCCGCTCGCGACGGGGCGCCGGGTGAGCAGGCGCAGGTCCATCAGGGGAGAGGCGGCGGTGTGCTGGCGCAGCCCGAACAGCACGTAGAGCCCGACCGCACCGGCCAGCAGGCCGAGCGTGCGACCGCTGAGCCAGCCATGGTCACCCGCGCCGATGAGGGCGTAGATCGCGGTGCCGGTCGCCGCGGTGACCAGCGCTGCTCCGAGCAGGTCGAGCCGCGCGGGGGCCGCTGTCGTCGTACGGGTGGGGGTGGCGGGAAGGCGCCGGGCCAGGCCGAGGGCGACCACGATCCCGATCGGGACGTTGACGAAGAAGACCCACGGCCAGCCAGGACCGGCGGTCAGCACACCGCCGAGGAGGACGCCGAGGGCGGCGCCCCCGCCGCCGAGCGCCGACCATACGCCGAGGGCCCGGTTGCGCTCCTCGCCCTCGAAGAGCCGCAGCACCGCGGCCAGGGCGGCTGGGGAGAGCAGCGCCGCGCCGAGGCCCTGGGCGATCCGGCTGCCGACGAGTACCTCGGCGGAGTCGGCCAGGCCGGCGGCGAGGGAGGCCGCGGTGAACAGGGTGAGTCCGGTGAGGACCACCGGCCGCGAGCCCAGCAGGTCGGTGACCCGGCCGCCGAGCAGCATCAGGCCGCCGAACGCGAGCGTGTAGGCGCTGATCACCCAGGTCGTGGCGGCCCGGGAGAGGTCGAGGTCGGTGCCGACGTGGGGGAGCGCGATGGCGACGACGGTCACGTCGACGATCAGCATCAGCTGGGCGGCGCCCAGGAAGGCGAGCGTGCTCCAGCGGCGGGGATCGGGCGTTCCGGTCCCCGGCGTCGGGGCGGTGGCGGTGGCGTGGGACATCCGGACTCCTAAATTGAACAGTGACGTTCAAGATCATAAGTCGAACATGTGTGTACGACAAGGCCCCGGCGCGCGGGCGTATGCGCCCCGGGGTACTCCGGGCCGCGCCAAGCGCCCAGGGTGGCGCCGACGGGGGAGCGGGAACGGTGTGCCAGATGTGGTCGGGACGACGTCCCGGGCCAGGCTCGGGTCAAGCCGACACGCCGGGCCGAGAAAGTTTCACTGGCGAATCTCTTCCCCACGAGTCACATCTGGCCCTATTGTCACGCAAGTGGCGTCCGGTGTTCACAGCTGGGGAAGGCGGTGACGGGCGCTCAACAGAAAGCGTGGTTGGTCATGGCTCCTACGTCGCGCGAGCGCGCCGAGTCCCTCCCGGACCCGAAGTTCCTCACGATCGCCGAGGTCGCCTCGGTCATGCGCGTCTCCAAGATGACGGTCTACCGCCTGGTGCACGGTGGCGAGCTCCCGGCCGTCCGGGTCGGTCGCTCGTTCCGCGTCACCGAGGAGGACGTCAACGAGTACCTGCGCAAGTCCTTCTACTCGGCCGGGTAGCCGAGCGCGTCGCCCTATCGAGGCCGTCGCACGGGCGGTGGATCGGGGCGACGTGGCGGTACGCCTGGCCGGGCGATGTCGGTGGCCGGTGCAGGAATCGCCGGTCGACCGGTTGTTCCTGCACTTGTCGGGCGTTGCAACGGCCGCCAAGTGCAGGTTTCGCCGGTCGACCGGCGATTCCGCACCCGGCGGACCGGCCCGCGAGCGGTGCGATCTTCGTCCCATCTCCCGCGCTGATTCTCCGCGCTCACGCCGGTCCGGATAGGCTGACCGATGCTCCGGGGTCTCCCGGGGCGTCGTACGTCACGCCGGGAGCGAGTGCGCCCGGCGATCTGGAGAGGTTCCACGTGGGTTCTGTCATCAAGAAGCGCCGCAAGCGCATGGCGAAGAAGAAGCACCGCAAGCTGCTGAAGAAGACGCGCGTCCAGCGTCGCAAGCTCGGCAAGTGACCCGAGCGAGCCAGTAGCTCACGCAGTCTCGCCTCGTCGGCGCCCGGGTGCGCCGGCCTGATCCGAGGAGTCGGTGGAGATGGGCGCCGGACGCACGGTCCTGGTCACAGGGGTCTCGCGAGACCTCGGCCGCACCCTTGCGCGCACCCTGGCCACCGATCCCGGGATCGATCGGGTCATCGGCGTCGACGTCATCCCCCCGCGGGGCGACCTCGGCGACGTCACGTTCGTGCGCGCCGACATCCGCAACCCGGTCATCGCGAAGGTCATCGCGAAGGAGGACGTCGACACCGTCGTCCACATGAGCGTGATCGCGACCCCCGGCTCCGCCGGTGCCCGCGGCACCATGAAGGAACTCAACGTCATCGGGACGATGCAGCTCCTGGCGGCCTGCCAGAAGGCCGAGGGACTGCGCACCCTGGTGGTGAAGTCCTCGACCACGGCGTACGGCGCCAGCAGCCGCGACCCGGCCATGTTCACCGAGGACATGGAGCCGCGCCGGCCCGCGCGCACCGGCTACGCCAAGGACGTCGTCGAGGTCGAGCAGTACGTCCGCGGCTTCGCCCGCCGCCGTCCCGACGTGACGGTCACCCTGCTGCGCTGCGCCAACGTGATCGGCCCGCGGGTGGTGAGTCCGCTGGCGTCGTACTTCCGGCTGCCGGTGATCCCCACGGTCCTCGGCTTCGACCCGCGGCTGCAGTTCCTGCACGAGACGGATCTCTACCGCGTGCTGCGTCACGCGGTCCGCGAGGACCGCGGCGGCACCTTCAACGTCGCCGGCGACGGCCTGCTCATGCTCTCCCAGGCGCTGCGCCGGGCCGGCCGCCCCAATGCTCCGGTCCCCGGGTTCGCCTTCGGCAGCCTCGGCTCGGCACTGAAGTCGGTGCGCCGCGCCGACCTGTCGCCCGAGCTGGTGGCGTTCCTGACCTACGGCCGGGGGGTCGACACCACGCGGATGCGCAGCGAGCTCGGGTTCGAGCCGCAGTACACCACCTCCTCCGCCTTCGCCGAGTTCGCCGCCTCCCTCCCACCGCCGGCGCGCCGTACCGAACGCGCGCTCGGCTCGCTCGCCGAGCGGCTCCCCGCGGTCGACGACGACCGTCCCGCCCGGCTCGCGCTCGCTGGAGGCACGGATGGCTGACGCCGAGATCATCCCGATCGGCACCCGCGGCCAGCCCGGCCGCGGCACCGGCAAGCGGCCCTCCGCCGCGGCCCGCGGCCTGGCGCCCAAGTCCGGTACGCCACGCAAGGCCCCGGCCCCCAAGCCCGAGCCCGCAGAGCTCCCTGACGCGGCGACCCCTGACCGTGGCGCGGACGAGACGGTGGCCGAGCAGCCGGTGCCCGCGCCGGCACAGCCCCCGGTGGCCGAGCCGGCACCTGAGCAGCGCCCCGCCGCGCGCGCCGAGGAGCGCGGCCTGAGCCCGCTCGCGGGGATCCCCGTCGGCGACTGGCTCGCCGCCTTCCAGCACGCCAGCAAGGAGCTGTTCGGCGACCAGTGGGAGCCCCAGCTGGCCCGCTTCCTCGCCTTCCTGCGGCGCCGGCTGACCGGCGAGTACGCCGTGGACGAGTACGGCTTCGACGCCGAGGTCACCGAGCGCTTCTTCATGGCGGCGCTGCGGCCGGTGGCGCAGAAGTGGTTCCGGATCGAGGTGCGCGGGATCGACAACATCCCGGCGGAGGGCGGCGCCCTGGTCGTCTCCAACCACTCCGGAACCATCCCGGTCGACGGCCTGATGACGATGGTGTCGATCCACGACCACACCGGCCGATTCCTGCGGCCGCTCGGCGCCGACCTGGTGTTCCGGCTGCCCCTGGTCGGCTCCGTGGCCCGCAAGGGTGGCGCGACCCTGGCCTGCAGCGAGGACGCCGAGCGGATGCTGCGCGGCGGCGAGCTGGTGGGCGTGTGGCCCGAGGGCTTCAAGGGCATCGGGAAGCCGTTCTCCGAGCGCTACAAGCTCCAGCGCTTCGGCCGCGGCGGCTTCGTGTCCGCCGCCCTGCGCACCGGCGTCCCGATCGTGCCGCTCTCGGTGGTCGGCGCCGAGGAGATCTATCCGCTGGTCGGCAACATCCCGTCGCTGGCCCGCCTGCTCGGGGTGCCGTACATCCCGATCACGCCGCTCTTCCCGCTCCTCGGCCCGCTCGGGCTGGTGCCGCTGCCGTCGAAGTGGCTGCTCGAGTTCGGCGAGCCGATCCGCACCGACGAGTACGACGCCGGCGCGGCCGAGGACCCGATGCTGGTCTTCAACGTGACCGACCAGGTCCGCGAGACCATCCAGCAGACGCTCTACAGCCTGCTCATGCAGCGCGAGTCAGTCTTCCGCTGAGATTCTCTCCTGCGCTCGCACTCCGCGGGCTGGGACGGGCTGTAACACGCCGTCCGCGCGACGAGGTGTCACTTCTCCGCACGAACGGGCCGAAAAGCGGCCGATACCTGCTGAAACGCGACGGGTAGTCGGGTGGACAGCGTGTTACAACTGCCCGGCCCGGCCCGGCCCGCGCGCCAGCGGAGCGTCAGGGCGTGGTGCCGAGGAGGCCGCCGAGCAGGCCGCTGACGCCCTCCACGAGCCCGCCCAGCAGGCCGGGGTCGGTGACCCCGTCGGTCGGCTGGGGCTGCCCGTCGAGCCCGAGGGTGCCGGTGAGGCCACGGGTGACCTCCTCAACCGTCTTGCCGACGGTCTTGGTGGGCTTGGGGTTGTCAGGCGGCTTCGGCTGCGTCGTCTCCGGAGGAGGCGGCGGCGGGACCTGGCCCGGCGGAGCGGTCGCGGTGGCCGGCGGCGGCGTGGTCGCAGCGGGCTCGTCCTTCTTCGCGGCCGGCGGCGGCAGCACCTGGGTCGCCGAGGCGCTGATGTCGCCGCTGAGCACCGCGCTGAGCGGCAGGGTGGCGAAGGAGGGGATCTCGGCGACGCCACCCTCGGCGCAACTCGGGCAGGCATTCCAGGCGGCGGCGTCGATCTGGCGGATCGTCTGGGTCGCGGTGATCAGGATCGAGCGGCTGTCGGAGGGGACGACCGGGCCGAGGTCGCCGAGCACGTCCATGCTGTCGCCGGCGAAGGCGCGCAGGTCGGCGATCCGGTCGGCCTTGCCGGTGGCGGCGTAGTCGTCGAGTGCGAACTCGGACGCCTGGCGCGCCTGGTCGGTGAAGTCCTGGAGCGTCTTGTTGATCGCGTCGGCGCTCGCGTCACGCGCCACCAGCGAGCGGAACTCGCCGAGGCGGGACTCGGCGTGGGAGATGAGAGCCTCGGCCTTGGCGGCGCCGTCGGGCTGGAGGTTGGTCTGCGCGTTCTCGATCGCCCGCTTGACGGGGTAGAGGACGTCGCCGGGAAGCGCGTCCTGCGAGGCCATCGCCATCGACCCGGTGGCGGACACCACGGCGAAGCCGCCGATCACGGCGGCGAGGCGACGCTCGCGGGAGCCGCGGCGCTGGCGCGGGGTGAGCCGGACGGCCAGCGCCTCCTCGGCCCGGGCCGGCTCCCTCTCGGCGGCCGCGACCAGCTGGGAGCGCAGGGAGGACACGAACTCGGGACGCGCGGTGACCGGCGGGACGGCGCGCAGGGCGGCGACGAGCTCGAGCAGCTCGGCCTGCGTCTCGTGGTCGGCCGCGGCGTCCGCGCCGCGACCGGAGACCAGCGCGTCGAACTCCTCCGCGCCGCGCGACCAGCCGTTGCCCCGCATCACCATGACCGTCCTCGTGTCGGGAGGGTCGCCAGGGCCCTCGAGCTCTCTCGGAGGTCCAACGACGGGTCGGTCCCGGTGGTTACGGTCCGGACGGACGGAGCGGAGTAGTCCGAATTGACCAGGCGCCCGATCATCGGATCCCCTCCGGCATCAGCTTCGCCAGGTTGCGCACGCCACGCAGCTGGAGCTGCTTGATGGCGCCGTCGCTGCGGCCGAGCGCCGCGGCCGTCTCGGCGATGCTCAGGCCCTGCAGGAAGCGCATGATGAGACAGTCGCGCTGCTCGTTGGGGAGCTTGGTCAGCGCATCGAGCAGGATCTCGTTGGTGAGGCTGGCGAGGACGGCGTTCTCGGGGCCCTCGGTGGCGTCGTCGTGCTGGCCCATGTCCTCGGTGGTCAGCTCGAGGCGGGTCCGGCCGGCCTTGAAGTGGTCGGTCGCGAGGTTGCGGGCGATGGTCATCAGCCAGGCGCCGAAGTCCTTGCCCTGCCACCGGAAGGACGACATGTTGCGCAGCGCGCGGAAGAAGGTCTCCGAGCAGAGATCCTCGGCCACGACGACCGACCGGGTGCGGTAGTAGAGGAAGCGGTAGACCGACGGCTGGTAGTGGTCGTAGAGCAGCCCGAACGCTTCCGCGTCGCCGCCGCGAGCCAGCTCGACCAGCCCGATCAGGCGCTCGCGGGCCTCGGGGGAGTCCTCCGACGAGGTCGCCAGCGTGGCGTCGCCGAACTCGCCCGAGCCGTCGCGATCGAAGCCGTCGGTCCCGGTCGGTCCGGCGGAGGTCTCGGCGCTCGCCTCGCTCAGCAGTCGGTGGTCGCGTCGGGCCGGCGCGCCGAACGGTCCGGCCGCGGGGAGTCCGGCCGCGGGGAATCCGGCCAGGGCCGGGATCGGGTCCGGGGACAGCGCAGCGAGCACGGCCACGCGCAGGGCCTCGAGCCCTCGCGACAGGTCAGTGCGCTGCCAGGTCATGCTGGTTCCCTCCCAACTGCCCCCGGTGGGGATCCTACGGTGGATCCGCCGACCGTGGTACCGGAACGCCAGAACCGGTCCGGGCGAGCCCTCATCGCCCCACTTACCGGAAGGTTACCGTCCAGTAAGGAGGATCGCCATGGTTCGCCCGAAACGGTCAGGGGCGCAGCCGTTGGCGACGTACGACGGCCCCCGCGATCGCGGCGCCGGCGGCGGCCGATCCCACCACGATGCCGGCGCGGGCGGCCTTGCGGCCGGTCCGGTAGTCGCGGATCCGCCAGCCGTGGGCGCGGGCGTGGGCGCGCAGCTTGGCGTCGGGGTTGATGGCGCACGGGTCGCCGACCAGGCTGAGCATGGGCAGGTCGTTGGCGGAGTCGCTGTAGGCCGAGCAGAGCGAGAGGTCGAGGCCCTCGCGCTCGGCGAGCGCGGTCACGGCGACCGCCTTGGCCGGCCCGTGCAGCATGTCGCCGACCAGCCGGCCGGTGTAGACGCCGTCGACGTGCTCGGCGACCGTGCCGAGGGCCCCGGTCAGCCCGAGCCGGCGCGCGATCAGGCCGGCGATCTCGATCGGGGCCGCGGTCACCAGCCAGACCCGCTGCCCCTGGTCGAGGTGCATCTGGGCGAGCGCGCGGGTGCCCGGCCAGATCCGGTGCGCCATCGCCTCGTCGAAGATCTCCTCGCCGACGTCCTCGATCTCCTGCACGGTGTGCCCGGCGATGAACGCGAGCGCGGAGTTGCGGGCCTCGGCGACATGCTCGGGGTCCTCGACGCCGACGATGCGGAAGTACGCCTGCTTGTACGCCGCCCCGAGGATGTCGCGCGTCGTGAAGAACTTGCGCCGGTAGAGACCCCGGGCCAGGTGGAAGATGCTCGCGCCCTGCATGACGGTGTTGTCGACGTCGAAGAACGCCGCCGCCCGTGGATCGGTGGGGTGGGCCAGCGCGGTCTCGACCTCGGCGGCCGCGGCCGCCGCCTCGCCCGCCAGGCGCGACCGTTGCTGCAGGTTCAGCCGTCGGGGACGGTCGGCGGGCGGCACCATGGGCCCACCCTAGAAGAAATGCACCCGCGTAGGATCCCTCCATGTCGTTGTCGGACGAGACGAGCGCCGCTCCCGACGTGGCTGCCCTCGTCGCGTCCGCCGCCGTCGAGCATCCCGAGCGGCTCGCTGTCGTCGAGGCCGGCGGTCGCGGCCTGACCTGGGCCGAGCTCGAGGACGAGGTCGGCCGGCTGGCGACCGGGCTCGGCCGCGCCGGCGTCCTCGCCGGGCACCGGGTGCTGCTGGTCCTCGGCAACCGGCTCGAGTTCGTGACCTCCTATCTCGGCGTGCTGCGCGCCCAGGCCGTCGCGGTGCCGGTCAACCCGGGCTCCACGCCCGCCGAGCTCGCGGCGATGCTGGTCGACTGCGGCGCCCGGTTGGCGGTGGCAGACGGGCAGACGGCCGGTGCGGTGCGGGACGCCGCCGGGCGGCCCGAGGTCGCCGCGGCCGCCCGCGACGAGCAGCGGCCGGAGCCGCGCGTCGTCCTCGTCGGCGCCGACCCGCACGACGGCGAGAGCCGGTACGACGACCTCCGCGCCGAGCCCGCCGTCCCGGTGCCACCACTCCAGGATCCCGAGAAGCTCGCCGTCCTGCTCTACACGAGCGGTACGTCGGGGCGCCCGCGTGCGGCGATGCTCACCCACCGCGCCCTGCTGGCGAACGTCGACCAGGTCGCCGCCGTACGCCCGCCGATGATCCACTCCGACGACGTCGTGCTCGGCGTGCTGCCGCTGTTCCATGTCTACGGGCTCGGGGCGGTGCTGGGCGGGGTGATCCGGCACCGCGCCAAGCTGGTGCTCACGGAGCGGTTCGACCCGGAGGGGACCCTCGACCTCGTCGAGGACGAGGCCTGCAGCGTCGTTCCGGTCGCGCCGCCGGTGTTCGCGGCCTGGCGGGGCGTGGAGGCACTCGCCGAGCGGCTCGGCCCGGTCCGGATGATCCTGTCCGGCTCGGCGCCGCTCGCCGCCGAGACCGTCGAGGAGTTCGGCGCGCTGACCAAGGTGCCGATCCACCAGGGCTACGGCCTGACCGAGGCGTCGCCCGTGGTCACCAGCACCCTGCGCTCGGCCGAGATCAAGCCGGGTTCCGTGGGCGCGGCGCTCGACGGCATCGACATCCGGCTGGTCGACGACGAGGGCCGACCGCTCGAGGAGGCGGCCGCCGACGACCCCGGCGAGATCCAGATCCGCGGCCGCAACCTGTTCAGCGGCTACTGGCCCGACGGCCAGGACGGCCCCGCCGACGACGGCTGGTGGTCCACCGGCGACGTCGGCTTCCTCGACGCCGACGGCGACCTGTTCCTGGTCGACCGGGTCAAGGAGCTGATCATCGTGTCCGGCTTCAACGTCTACCCCACCGAGGTCGAGGCGATCCTCGAGGAGGTCCCCGGCGTGCGCCAGGCCGCGGTCCTCGGGGTGCCCGACGAACAGACCGGCGAGGCCGTCGTCGCCTACGTCGTGCCCGACGCGGGCGTCGTCGCCGGCGCCGCGGCCGACACCGTGGTGGCCGCGGCCGAGGCGGCGGCGCGGGAGCGGCTGGCGCCGTACAAGCGGCCGGTCCGGGTCGAGGTCGTCGACGCTCTGCCCCGGACCGTGACCGGCAAGATCCGCAAGGGCGTGCTGCGCGGCGCCGAGCGGCGCAAGGCCCTGGGGATCCTGGAGTGAGCGGCGTGAGCGACGTGCGCGCCGCCCGGGTGACCCTCTACGGCCGCTCCGGCTGCCACCTGTGCGACGACGCCCGTGCGGTCATCGAGGCTGTGTGCGCCGAGCTGGGGGAGAGCTACGAGGAGCTGTCGATCGACGACGACCCCGAGCTCGCCGACAGGTTCGCCAACGAGATCCCGGTGACCTTCGTCGACGGTCGCCAGCACGACTTCTGGCGGGTCAGCGCGGACCGGCTGCGCGCGGCGCTGCGCGGCTGATCTGGTTTCTGCGGTTCAACTACCGAGTTTGTCGTCAACCCGCGCGCACGACGACGAATTCGGTAGTTGAACCGCAAATCGACCCGCCCCGAGCCGGTCCCGGTGTGACGTACCTGTCGCCCCGTCGAGTTGCGCTTCCGCCCATTTTGTTCTCACGTTCACAAACTCCTACAGTGATCGAGCCGCGCCACTGACGTTCGGTAGAGCGGCTGGAAAGTGGAGCTGTGACCACACGTAGTTCGACGGATGCCGCCCGGGTCATCCCGGAGGCCACGGTCGCCCGCCTGCCCGTCTACCTGCGGGCGCTGACGGCGCTGGCCGACAACGGGATCCGCACCTGCTCGAGCGAGGACCTCGCGACCGCCGCGGGCGTCAACAGCGCCAAGCTGCGCAAGGACCTGTCCTACCTCGGCAGCTACGGCACCCGGGGCGTCGGGTACGACGTCGACTACCTCCGCTACCAGATCGCCCGCGAGATCGGTGTCACCCAGGACTGGCCGGTCGTCATCGTCGGCATCGGCAACCTCGGTCACGCCCTCGCCAACTACTCCGGCTTCCGCAGCCGCGGCTTCCGGGTCGTGGCGCTGCTCGACGCCGACCCGGGCCTCGCCGGGCAGACCGTGGCGGGCGTCGTCGTCCGCCCCTTCGACGACCTCGAGGAGATCGTCCGCGAGCACGACGTCGCGATCGGCGTGATCGCCACCCCTGCCGTCGCCGCGCAGGACGTCGCCGACCGGATGGTCGCCATCGGCATCACCAGCATCCTCAACTTCGCCCCGGCCGTCGTGGCCGTGCCTGAGGGCGTCGACGTGCGCAAGGTCGACCTGTCGATCGAGCTGCAGATCCTCGCCTACCACGAGCAGCGCAAGGCCAACGGCGCCGACGCAGCGGCCGCGGTCGAGACCGGGGGAGGCGCGGCATGAGTGTGCTGGTCGTGGGCATCTCCCACAACTCCGCCCCGGTCTCCCTGCTCGAGCGTGTCGCGCTCGACCACGACGGCGTCCAGAAGCTGATCGCCGACGCCGCGTCGTGCGAGCACGTCAGCGAGGCGACGGTCATCGCCACGTGCAACCGGCTCGAGATCTACACCGAGGTCGAGCGCTTCCACGGCAGCATCGAGCAGATCTCGCGACTCCTCGTCGACCGTGCAGGCGAGTCGACCGAGGCGATGCTCCCGCACCTCTACGTCCACTATGACGACGGGGCGATCTCCCACCTGTTCCAGGTGGCCGCGGGCCTGGACTCCATGGCGGTCGGCGAGGGCCAGATCCTCGGCCAGACGCGGGAGGCGCTGCGGCGCGGCCAGGAGCTCGGCACCGTGGGACCCGCGCTCAACCTGCTCTTCCAGCAGGCCCTGCGGGTCGGCAAGCGCACCCGCGCCGAGACCGAGATCGACCAGGTCGCGCCGACCCTGGTCAGCGCTGCCCTGGATGAGACGGCCAAGCTGGTCGGGACCGTCGAGGGCAAGCACGTCGTCGTGGTGGGGGCCGGCGCGATGGCCGGGCTCGCGACCGCGACCGCCAGCCGCCTCGGCGCCGGGCGGCTCTCGATCGTCAATCGGTCCGTGGACCGGGCGGTGCGCCTGGCCGTGCAGTACGCCGGCGAGGCGGTCCGGCTGGCCGATCTCGGCGACGAGCTGGCCCGCGCCGACATCGTGATCAGCTGCACCGGATCGTCCGGAACGATCATCGACCGCGCGCTGATGACCCGGGTCCGCCGCGGCGCCGGGCGCCCGCTCGCGCTGATCGACCTCGCGCTGCCCCACGACATCGCTCCCGACGTCGCCGACCTGCCCGACGTCCGTCTGGTCGGCCTGGCCGAGCTCGCCGAGCTGCTCCACGGCGGAGCGACGGGCCGCGAGGTCCAGGAGGTGCGCCGGATCCTCGGTGAGGAGGTCACGGCCTTCCTCGCCGCGCGCCGCCAGGCCAGCGTCACGCCCACCGTCGTCGCGCTCCGCTCGATGGCCACCAACGTCGTCGACGCCGAGATGACCCGGCTCGAGGGCCGGCTGCCCGAGCTCGACGAGGCGACCCGCGAGGAGATCCGGCACGCCGTCCGCCGGGTCGCCGACAAGCTGCTCCACGAGCCGACCGTCCGGGTCAAGGAGCTCGCCAACGAGCAGGGCGCCGTCTCGTACGCCGCCGCGCTCGCCGAGCTCTTCGCGCTCGACCCCGACGCGGTCGACGCCGTCACCCGGCCCGTCGTCAGTGAGGAGGGGCGCTCATGACCGCCACGCCGCCGCTGCGCATCGGCACCCGCCGCAGCGCCCTCGCGACGACCCAGTGCGGGCACGTCGCGTCGGCCATCGAGGCGCTGGGCGTCGCCACCGAGCTGGTCGAGATCACCACCGACGGCGACCGCAGCCAGGCCACCGGCACGCCGCTCGCGGGCGGCTCGTCGACCGGGGTCTTCGTCAGCGCCCTGCGCGACGCGCTGCTGGCCGGCGAGGTCGACGTCGCCGTCCACTCCCTCAAGGACGTCCCGACCTACCTCACCGAGGGCATCACGCTGGCCGCCGTACCCCCGCGGGAGGATCCGCGCGACGTCCTCGTCGCCCGCGACGGACTCACGCTCGGCGAGCTGCCGCCCGGCAGCAAGGTCGCCACCGGGTCGCCCCGCCGGGTCGCCCAGCTGGAGGCGCTCGGCCTCGGCATCGAGCTGGTCGGGGTCCGCGGCAACGTCGACACCCGGATCGGCCGCATCCGCGAGGGCGGGTACGACGCCGTGGTGCTCGCCCGCGCCGGCCTGGCCCGGCTCGGGCGACTCGACGACGTCACCGAGGTCCTCGACCCGCTGCGGGTGCTGCCCGCCCCGGGCCAGGGCGCCCTGGCCGTGGAGTGCCGCAGCGACGACAGCGCCACGCTCGCCCTGCTCGCCCGGCTCGACGACGGCGCGACCCGCGCCGCCGTCACTGCCGAGCGGACCCTGATGGCCCGGCTCGAGGGCGGCTGCACCGCACCGATCGGCGCCCTCGCCGAGGTCGCCGAGGGCGATGCAGGCCCCGAGCTGTGGCTGCGCGCCGTCATCCTGTCCGAGGACGGTGTGCTCGCCGTACGCCGCTCCGCCTCCGTCGCCCTCGATGCCGACCCGGCGTCCTGGCCCGCCACCGCCGCCCAGCTCGGCGGCGACCTCGGCGCCGAGATGCTGGCCGACGGCGCCGACGAGCTGATGGCCCAGCTCAACCGCTCCACCGACTCGAACGCCCACCCGTCCGCACGATCTGCAGAGGTGCCCAACCCATGACGCGAGCCACGCCAGCCAAGAAGGCTGCTTCGACTCCCGCCGCCGTCCAGGTCCAGCCCGGAGGCCCCGGCTTCACGGCCTTCGTCGGTACCGGTCCCGGCGACCCCGACCTGCTCACCGTGCGCGCCGTCAGGTTGATCCAGGACGCGGACGTCGTCATCACCGAGGATCCCCGCCACACCGACCTGGTCGCCGTGGTGCGGGCCCGGGCCGAGCGGGTCGGCGACGAGGTCGTCGCCGAGCCGGAGATCATCGACGGCGGCTTCGGCGAGGACGGCCAGCCGCTCACCCACGCCGCCCGCGCGAAGGTGGTCGTGAAGCAGGCCAAGCGCGGCCTGCGGGTGGTCCGGCTCCTCGGCGGGGACCCGTTCCTCTACGCCTCCGGGCCCGAGGAGGCCCAGGCGGTCGCCAAGGCCAACCTCGCCTTCGAGGTCGTCCCGGGCGTCTCGTCGGTCGGCGCCGTGCCCGCGTACGCCGGCATCCCGCTGACGACCAAGGACCACCGCGAGATGGCCGTCGTCACCTGCGGCGAGAAGGTCGACTGGACCCGGTACGCCGACACCCCGACTCTCGTCCTGCTCTCGGCCGTCGGCCAGATCGGCGACATCGCCAAGCAGCTGATCGCCAACGGCCGATCGCCGCAGACCCCCGTCGCGATGACCCGGGTCGGCACCACCACCGAGCAGCAGACGATCACCTCCACTCTGGAGCGGATCGCCGCCGACGCCCGCGCCGCCCGGATCGCCCCGCCGGCGATCACGGTCATCGGCGCCGTCGTCGACCTGCGCGAGAAGCTGTCCTGGTTCGAGACCAAGCCGCTGTTCGGCTGGCGGGTGCTGGTGCCCCGCACCAAGGAGCAGTCCGCGTCGCTCTCCGAGCGGATCCGCGAGTTCGGCGGCGTACCGGAGGAGGTCCCGACGATCTCCGTCGAGCCGCCGCGCAACCCGCAGCAGATGGACAAGGCCGTCCGCGGCCTGGTCGAGGGTCGCTACGAGTGGATCGCGTTCACGTCGGTCAACGCGGTGAAGGCCGTCCGCGAGAAGTTCGAGGAGTACGGGCTCGACGCGCGCGCGTTCTCCGGGCTCAAGATCGCAGCGGTCGGCGACAAGACCGCCCAGGCGATCGCCGACTGGGGCCTGCGGGCCGACCTCATCCCCTCCGGTGAGCAGTCCGCCGCGGGGCTCCTCGCGGACTGGCCGGAGTACGACGAGCAGCTGGACCCGATCAACCGGGTGTTCCTGCCGCGCGCCGACATCGCGACCGAGAACCTCGTCGCCGGCCTGATCGACCTCGGCTGGGAGTGCGACGACGTCACGGCGTACCGCACCGTGCGGGCCGCCCCGCCGCCGGCGCCGACCCGCGACGCGATCAAGACCGGCAAGTTCGACGCGGTCGTGTTCACGTCGTCCTCGACCGTGCGCAACCTGGTCGGCATCGCCGGCAAGCCGCACCCGTCGACGATCATCGCGGTGATCGGGCCCGCCACGGCCAAGACGGCCGAGGAGCACGGCCTGCGGGTCGACGTCCTGGCGCCCAAGCCGGACGTCGAGCTGCTCGTCGAGGCGCTGGCCGGCTTCGGCGCCAGCCGCCGGGTCGCGATGCTGGAGGCCGGCGAGCCGGTCACCAAGCCGAGCGACCGCAAGCCGTCGTCGCGTCGCAAGAAGGCCTGATCGAGCGGGGCACGTTCATGTAACTAAGTGTTACAGCACGGTTATCCACCACAGGGGCCCCATGCGTCCCAAATTCGTGCTGTAACCCTTAGTTACAAGCGATCCGCGTGCAACCTGGGCGCGGGGTCACTGCGTTGAGGCGGTCATGGAGCGGATGACCGATGCGTGACGAGGACGAGTTCGTCGCCTTCGCCCAGGGGGCGCGCGACCGGTTGCGCCGTACGGCGTACCTGATGTGCGGTGACTGGGAGCGGGCGGCGGACCATGTCCAGGACGCGCTGATCCGGGTGTACGTCGCCTGGCCGCGGCTGACCCGGGCCGGACGCGAGTACGCCTACGCCCGCCGGGCCCTGGTGAGCGTCGTGCTCGACCACACCCGGCGGCGGTCGAGCACGGAGCTGGTCGTCGCGGCCGATCCCCGGCGACCGGCCGATCTCGACGTCGCCGAGCTGGTGAGCGCCCGCGCGACCCTGCTGCAGGTCATGGCCGAGCTGCCGCCCCGGCAGCGGGCGTGCGTCGTGCTGCGGTACTTCGACGACCTCAGCGTCGCCGACACCGCACGGGCGCTGGGCTGCAGCGAGGGCACCGTCAAGAGCCAGACCGCGCGTGCGCTGGACCGGCTCCGCTCCGTGTTCGAGGACTCGTCGCTCGGCGAGCTGACCCTGGGATCCGGAAAGTGGTGACGACCGTGGAGCTGACCGTGGAGATGACATGGTGAACGAGATGCGTGCCCTGCTGCACGAGGCGGCGTCGACGCCGCCGGCCGACGACATCGACCTGGCCGCGGTCCTCAGCGGCGGCCGGCGCCGGGTACGCCGGCGCCGGGCTCGGTTCGCGGGCGGCCTCGCGGTGGCCGTGGTCGGCGTGGTGGCCGCCGGCGGCCTGGTCAGCCAGGGGGCCGACGGTCGGGACACGCCGGCCGCGAGCGTCGTACCCCGCCCCGACGGACCGGTGGTCCGGCTCTCCGACGCGCGGCAGGCGCAGGAGGGGACCGACTACGACCTCCTGACGAGCTACACCAACGAGGACCTGGACGCGGCGAACGGGCAGTACTACGACGGCGTCACCGACGACGGGCTGATCCTGTTCCGCGACGGGCCGCACGGCCCCGAGAACAAGATCCGCTACGCCCTGCTCGACCCCGCCACGGGCGAGAAGGACTGGCTGCCGCCGATGGGCTTCGCCGACCAGATCTGGCCGGCCGAGCTCGGCGCTGACCGGCTGGTGCTGACCTCCACCCGGGCCGGCGACGGCGCCGATCTGAGCGGCCGGCTCCAGGCACACGTCTACGACCGCTCGACGCGTTCCTGGTCGAGCGTCACCTGGCCCGGACTGCCCGACATCACCGGGCTCCAGAGCCCGGTGCCGGGTCCCGGCGGCCGGTTGTACGTCGGCGCGCCGGCGACGAAGGGCTCGCCGCCGCCCGGCGGCTGGCCGATGGGGCCCGATGGCGAGGCGGACGACGCGGGGGCGGAGGGCGACACCTACGACCTGTGGTCGGTGTCGCCGACGGACCCGGCCGACGTACGCGACGAGGGCCTGCGGTTCGGTGCAGTCGCGTTCACCGAGGACGCGATGGTCTGGACTGCCCGGACCAACGGCAAGAACGACCGGATCCACGTCCGCGACCTGGCCACCGGTGCCGAGCACGACTTCGACCCGCGGTCGGGGGAGCGGTGCAACCTGCTCGGCTTCGGGGCGCTCGACGACCGGATCGTGCTCAGCCAGTACTGCGGCACCTACGACAACGGCCGCGACGACCGGATCCAGATCCTCACGACCGACGGGGACCTGGTCACCACGATCCAGGACGACGGCGTCAGCGGCTGGGTGACCGGTGGCGTGGTGCGGGTGGCGTCCTACGCCCGGAAGCGGGCCGGGACGTACGTCTACGAGCCCGACTCGGGGAGCTTCGCGCGGGTCTCCGATGCCAACTCGTCGTACGGGCTCGGCGGTCCGACGCCGGACGGCTATCTCCTGTGGGACACCCCGGTCGGCGAGGCGGCCGGCCCGCAGGAGCCGATCCCCGGCGCGACCCAGTGGCTCGCGCGCTGGCGCTGAGCCCGCGCCGAGGGGCCTGCGCGACAATGGGGACGTGAACCACCCCACGAAGTTCTGCGCCTCCTCCGCTGCGCTCCTCCGTCGCACAACGTCGCGGGGACCCCGATGAACGAGAGCCTGCGCCCCATCGTCCGTCCCCGACGCCTGCGGACCACGGCGGCGACGCGCGACCTCGTCGCGGAGACGACGCTGCGACCCAGCCAGCTGGTGCTGCCGGCCTTCGTCCGCGAGGGCGCCGCGGAGCCGATCCCGATCGGCTCGATGCCGGGCGTCGTCCAGCACTCCCGGGACTCGCTGCGCAAGGCGGCGGCGGAGGCGGCGGAGGCCGGGCTGCGCGGCATCATGCTGTTCGGCGTACCGGAGACCAAGGACGCGACCGGCACCGGCGCCACCGACCCCGACGGCATCCTCAACGTCGCCATCGCCGACATCGTCGGTGAGGTCGGCGACGCGCTGGTCGTGATGGGCGACCTGTGCCTCGACGAGTTCACCGACCACGGCCACTGCGGCGTCCTCGACGCGACCGGCCGGGTCGACAACGACGCGACCCTGGAGCGGTACGCCGACATGGCGGTCGTGCAGGCGCGCGCCGGTGCCGGCATGGTCGGTCCCAGCGGCATGATGGACGGTCAGGTCGCCGTGATCCGCGACGCCCTGGACCGAGCTGGGTTCACCGACACGGGGATCCTCGCCTACTCCGCGAAGTACGCGTCGGCCTTCTTCGGTCCCTTCCGCGAGGCCGTCGACAGCGCGCTGCAGGGCGACCGCCGGACCTATCAGCAGGACGGCCGCCGCAACGCGGGCGAGGGCGTCCGTGAGGCGCTGCTCGATATCGAGGAGGGCGCCGACATCGTCATGGTGAAGCCGGCCCTGGCCTATCTCGACGTGCTGCGCAGGGTGGCCGACGCCGTGTCCGAGCTCGGCGTGCCGACGGCGGCGTACAACATCTCGGGTGAGTACTCCATGCTCGAGGCCGCCGCAGCCCGGGGCTGGATCGAGCGCGAGCCGGCCATCCTCGAGACGCTCACCTCGATCCGGCGGGCCGGCGCCGACATCATCCTCACCTACTGGGCCACCGAGGCCGCAGGGATGCTGCGTTAGATCGGCCGAGCGTGTCGCCTATCGAAGGCCGCGCACGGACCCTCCGGGCCCATGCTCGCCTCCGATGCGCTGCGCGCGGGCGCCACGCTGCCGGCCACGCGGTCGAGTCGCGTAGGTCCACCGTCCGCCTGGCGGCACGACGGGTCGTCTGGGCCGAGCGGGTCGCCTATCGAAGGCCGCGCACGGACCCTCCGGGCCCATGCTCGCCTCCGATGCGCTGCGCGCGGGCGCCACGCTGCCGGCCACGCGGTCGAGTCGCGTAGGTCCACCGTCCGCCTGGCGGCAAGACCGAGTCGTTGGGGCCGAGCGTGTCGGAGATCGAGCCCTACCGGTCGCGCCGGCCGGTGAGCCGGCGCAGGGGCGCGGTGAGTCGCCAGGAGCGCGACGCCCGCAGGGTCGCCAGCTCCTCGGCCAGGGCGGCGTTGCTGCGGCGCAGCCGAGTCGTGCGGCGCCGCAGCTTGCGGATCCGGGCTCGCCGGCGCAGGCTCACCTGTCGCTGACGTCCGGCCTCCTCACCGGCCCCCACGAATGCCGCGTGGGTGGCTTCGAGCTGCGTCGTGAGGTGGGCGATCTCGGCGACGGCACGGTCGTGGGCGTCGTGCAGCTGGTCGCGGTGGGTCACCGCGGTGTCCAGATGCGTCCACAGGTCGGCGATCGCACGCTGCCGGAAGTCGTCACGGGCCCCCGCCGAGCCGAGCAGCCCGGCGGCGACCCGCCGGCTCTCCGCGGCACGCTCCGCCAGGTCGGCGTCGGTGCGCTCGGCAGCCGGCAGGCTGACGCCCTGCACCGAGAACCGGGTCGCCAGCCGGAGCCCGGGGGTGTCGAGGAAGGCCCGCCACATGTACAGGTCGCTCCACAGGTCCGGTGGCGCGGGCTCCCAGCCGTGGACCAGCCGGCGGTACGCCGCGAGGCGATAGCCCGCCACACTCGGGCCGAAGAAGTTGAACCGCTCGGTGCGCATCCGCTCCCGGGTCCGCGGGTCGGCCAGGTCGCCGTGGTGCACCGCCACGGCCCCGTCCGGTGTCAGCCGCGCCTGCAGCAGGTTGCCGAAGTCGACCTCGGCCAGCAGCCGGTCGAGCTCGGCCAGGTGCTCGGGGAACCACAGGTCGTCGTCGGCGAGCTGGGCCACCAGCGGCCGCTCCACCTCGTCGGCCTCCGCGAGCACCCGGTGCCGGTGCGCCTCGCCGTGACGCTCGCCCTTGGGCAGGTCGAGGACCCGGACCCGGACGTCGCGGGCGGCGTACTCCGCGGCGCAGGCGGCGGTCTCGGGCGGAGCGCCGTCGCAGATCACCACGAGGTCGAAGTCGGTCACCGTCTGGGCCAGCACCGACTCGATCGCCAGCGGCAGCATCGCCGGCGGACGGTGGACGGGTAGCAGCACGGTGAAGCCGCTCAACAGGTCGCTCCGGAGAGCCCGGCCATGGTCCGCAGCGTGGCGATCGCGCGGACGACGGACAGGGCGTCGGCCGCGCTGGAGCGGGGTGGCGGCCCGCCCGCCAGGTGCTCGAGGAAGGCCCGCAGCTCCGCCTCCAGCGGGAGCTCGGCGCCGACCGCGCGCTCGCGGTTGTCGGGGGTGATCTCGACGCCGTCGACGGTCCCGGCCAGCAGGATCCGGTCGTCCCAGGAGTCCGCGAGCTGGCCGGAGCCGTGCTCCCCGACCACGACGACCGTGCGCCGGTTGACCGGGTGGGCGGCGGAGACCTCGCAGGTGACCAGCGGGCCGTCCGCGTCGCGCAGCACCGCCAGCAGTCCGCTGCCCGCGGCGTCCGGCGCCGCCGCATAGCGCGGCTCCGGGAGCGTGCCGAGGATCTCGACCGCGATCGACAGGTCGTGGGGGAGCAGGATCCACACGGCATCGACGTCCCGGTGGGGATTGCCCCAGCCGAGTCGGTGGCTGGTGACGCTGCGGATCGGGCCGAAGGCGCCGGTCCGGGCCAGCCGGGCGAGCTCGACGATCCCGGGGTGGTAGCGCCACTTGTCCATCACGAAGATCCGCTCGCCCGCCGTCGCGACCAGCTCGGCGGCCGATACCGGGTCGGCGGTGAGCGGCTTCTCCACGAACATCGGGCGGCCGCGGGGGAGGAGCGCCCGCACCGCCTCGGCGTGCCGGACGGTGACGGGGGCGACGACATAGCCGTCGGCGTCGGGCAGCTCGCCGGCCGTGGCGGCGACGGACACGGCCCCCGCCGCCACCGCAGCGGCCCGGGACGCCTCCGACGGTACGGCGACGTGCACCTCGGCGCCCAGGGCGCGCAGGTCGCGGAAGATCAGCCGGCCCCAGCGGCCGAAGCCGACCAGGCCGATGATGGGGGTGCTCACCGGGAGCTCGCCGCGAGGTACGCCGCGCGCATGGTCGTGAGATCCGGCGCGACCCGGTCGCGCTCGGAGAGCAGCGGCTCGCCGGCGACCGGCCAGTCGAGACCGAGCGCCGCGTCGTCGTACCGGCAGCCGAGCTCGTCGTCGACGTTCCAGTACCGGTCCACGCCGTACAGGTGCACGCTCGGCTCCGGGAACCAGAACCCGTGGCCGACGCCGGGTGGGATGGCGACGGCCACCGGGGCGTCGGCGTCGATGGTCAGCATCGAGGAGCGCCCGGTGGAGGGGCTGTCGGGCCGCAGGTCGTGCAGGCCGAGGACCAGGGTGCCGGCCAGGACGGTGAGGTAGTCGTGGTGGCTGACGTGGACGTGCACGCCGCGCATCACGCCGGCGCGCGAGCGGACCGCGTTCCACTGCACGGGGCGCAGCCCAGTGTCCCACTCGTCCCGGAACACCTCGACGAACCGGCCACGCTCGTCGGCGTGCGCGGTGAGCGGCACGATCCGCACCCCGGCCAGGCCGGTCTCCTCGCTCGTGATCGCCACCGTCGCCTCCTCGCCGTCCGCGTGACGGGTGCACACGCTAGCGGTCCGTCGGCCGGCGCGGACCAGGACCCGTGATCTCGTCCGGACAAGGCAGGAGCCCCGGGCTGGGGGGTCAGGTCCGGGGCTCCTGCGGGTCGTGCGGGGTGACTACGGCGTCTTGAGGCCGTAGCTCAGCAGGCAGTTCAGCAGCTGCACCGTCTGGGTGAGCTTCGGGAACTCCTTCTGGCAGGCGGCTGCGGCCTCCTGCTTGGTGAGCAGGCCGAGGACACCGCTGATGACGTTCGAGGTGACCGCGCCGACGCCCTCGTCGACGCCGGTGACGACATCGTCGAGCGGGGCCGGGAGCGCCGGGACCGACGGGGTGCCGGGCTTGGGCTGGGTGGGCTTCTCGCCGCCGGTCCCGCCGCCGCTGCCACCGCTGCCACCGCTGCCGGCGCCCGCGGGCGGCGCGGGGACGGTCGGGTCGGCGCTCGGGGTGCCGGTGCTGGTCGAGCCCTTGGCGCCCTTGTCCTTCGTGATCGCGCCCGGGCTGCGGACGTCGAAGCTGGGCGGCTCGGGCACGACGTAGCCCGCGGCGGTCGCGTTGTTGGGGACCGAGGTGAAGTCGCCCTCGAGGTAGGCGTTCATGATCTTGAGGACCAGGTCGACGTAGGCCTGGCTGTGGTTGTAGCGGTAGACCGCGGCACGCTGGCCGACGACCGTGGAGAGGTCGCCGTCGCCGGAGCAGAGGTAGACCGCGGCGGCGAGGGCCGCGTCGTCGATGTCCTGCGGGTTGCGGGCGGCGTCGTCGTCGGCGTCGACGCCCACGACCTGCCAGGTCGACGGGATGAACTGCATCGGGCCGACCGCGCGGTCCCACTGGGTGTCGTTGTCGTAGACGCCCGCGTCGGTGTCGGAGATCGCCTTGACGCCGTTCTGGCCGTCGAGCGCCGGACCGTAGATGCCCGGCGTGGCGACGCCGTCGTTGTCGAGGACGTTGCCGCCGACGCGGCCGTGGTTGGACTCGACCCGACCGATCGCGGCGATCAGCTGCCAGGTGATGTTGCAGGACTCGTCGGCCGAGTTGATGACGGTCTCGGCCCGCTGGTAGGCGGCCAGCGCCGCGGCGGGGATCGCGTTGGTCGACGCGGCGGAGACGATGCCCGCCTCGTTGCCGTCCTCGAGGCCCTCCACCGAGGCCGGGTCGGAGAGACTCGCCGGGTCGTCGATCGACTCCTCGGGAACGCTGGTGCCGTCGGTCACCTGACCGGGGGTCTCCGCGGCCTGGACGGGCGAGCCGACGCCGCCGATGCCGGCGACCGAGGCGGTCCAGGCTGCCGACAGCAGAGCGAGCGGAATGATGGTGGCGACGCGCTGCAGCCGCCCCAGACGCTTCCTCGACATGTCTTGACTCTCTCCCCTGGCCACGAGTGGCCCCATCGCGTGGGCTCTCCCTCAGTGCCCACCTGTGCACTGAGTCAACGAATCGTGACACACCGACGTTACGGGTGTCACATGATCCGGCGCACAACTCGGTCGACGTGCTATGGGCCGCGTCGCGCGCCGCACGCACGAAGACCGACGGCGATGACGGGTCGTTGGGACCCATCGGCGACAATGGCGCGGTGTCCGCACTCCCGACATCGACCTCCGAGGCCCTCTTCGCCCGGGCGCGTGAGGTGACCCCCGGCGGCGTCAACTCCCCGGTCCGAGCGTTCAACGCGGTCGGCGGCACGCCCCGCTTCATCCGCTCGGCGACCGGACCGTGGCTGACCGACGCCGACGGCAACGAGTACGTCGACCTGATCTGCTCCTGGGGCCCGATGCTGCTCGGCCACGGGCACCCCGCGGTCGTCGAGGCGGTGCAGGCGGCGGTGGGCCGCGGGACGTCGTACGGCACGCCGACCGAGGGCGAGGTCGCCCTGGTCGAGGCGATCGTCACGCGCACCCCGGTCGAGCGGCTGCGCCTGGTCTCGTCGGGCACCGAGGCGACCATGTCGGCGATCCGGCTCGCGCGCGGATTCACGGGCCGCGACGTCGTGGTCAAGTTCGCCGGCTGCTACCACGGTCACGTCGACTCGCTGCTGGCCGCGGCCGGCTCGGGCCTGACCACCTTCTCCATCCCCGGTACGCCGGGCGTGCCGGCCAGTTCGACCGAGCTGACCCTCGTGCTGCCCTACAACGACCGGGAGGCGGTCGCCGCGGCGTTCGCCGAGCACGGCGACCGGATCGCGTGCCTGATCACGGAGGCGGCGCCGGGCAACATGGGCGTCGTCCCGCCCGCGCCGGGCTTCAACCGGTTCCTCGCCGAGACCTGCCGGGCCCACGGCGCGCTGTTCGTCAGCGACGAGGTGATGACCGGCTTCCGGGTGTCGAAGGCCGGTCAGTGGGGCACCGACGGCGCCGTCGAGGGCTGGATCCCCGACCTGATGACCTTCGGCAAGGTGATGGGCGGCGGCTTCCCCGCCGCGGCGTTCGGCGGCCGGGCCGACGTGATGGCCCACCTCGCCCCCGAGGGCCCGGTCTACCAGGCCGGCACGCTCGCCGGGAACCCCGTCGCGACCGCGGCAGGCCTCGCGACGCTGAGCGCCGCGACCGACGAGGTCTACGCCCGCCTCGACGTCGTCGCCGACGCGCTGCGGGCCGGGATCGCCCGGTCCTTCGCCGCCGCCGGGCTGCCGCACGTCATCCAGTCGACCGGGTCCATGTTCTCGGTGTTCCTCACCGAGGACCCGGTGACGGACTTCGCGCAGGCACAGCGCACCAGCGTGCCGGCGTACGCCGCGCTCTTCCACGCGATGCTCGACCAGGGCGTGCACCTCCCGCCGTCGGCCTTCGAGGCCTGGTTCGTGTCCTCGTCCCACGACGACCGGGCCGTCCAGCGGGTCCTGGACGCCCTCCCCGCGGCCGCCCGCGCCGCCGCCGCGGCCCGTGAGGAGAACGCATGACCGCCGACACGGTCGTCCACCTGGTCCGCCACGGCGAGGTCCACAACCCGGAGGGCATCCTCTACGGGCGTCGCGACGGCTTCCACCTCTCCGCCCGCGGCCGGGCGATGGCCGATCGGGTCGCCGAGGCGCTCAAGGGCAACGACATCACCGTGATCCGGTCCTCGCCGCTGGAGCGCGCGCAGGAGACCGCCGCCCCGCTGGCCGCCGCCCTCGGCCTCGAGGTCGGGCGCGAGGCGCGGGTCATCGAGTCGGAGAACCGGTTCGAGGGGATGACCTTCGGCCGGGGCAACAACGCGCTGCGCAACCCCCTGCTGTGGCGCCACCTCTACAACCCCTTCCGGCCGTCCTGGGGCGAGCCCTACCGGGCGATCGTCGAGCGGATGATGGCCGCCGTCCACGACGCCCGCCGCGACGCCGCCGGCCACGAGGCGGTCCTCGTCTCCCACCAACTGCCGATCTGGACCACCCGCCTGGCCGCGGAGAAGCGCTCCTTCCTGCACGATCCCCGCAAGCGGCAGTGCACGCTGTGCTCGGTCACCTCCTTCGGTTTCGCCGGCGAGGACCTGGTCGAGATCTCGTACGCCGAGCCGGCGATCGACCTGATCCCGACCGGTGACATCGCGGCGCCGTTCTCCGCCGGTGACGCGCCCGAGGAGAACCGGCCCGAGGGGACGCCTCCGGCATGAGACGCGTCGCCTGTGCGGTGGCCGTCCTGGCCGCCCTGCTCCTGTCGTCCGCCTGCTCGGACCTCGGGGGCACCGGCGACCTCGACTACATCGCCGGCAGCGGGAAGGTCGTGGAGATCCCCGACGACGAGCGCGAGGCGCCGGTCGACATCAGCGGGACGACGATCCAGGGCGAGGCGCTCGACCTCGCCGACCTGCGGGGCAAGGTCGTGGTCCTCAACGTGTGGTGGTCGCTGTGCGGACCGTGCATCAAGGAGATGCCCATGCTCGTCGAGGCCGAGACCGAGCTCGGTGACGACGTCGCCTTCGTCGGCATCAACATCCGTGACCTGGCGAAGGAGAACGCCGCCGCCTTCGAGCGCGCCCGGGGCGTCGACTACCCGTCGTTCTACGACCCGGGCAGCGAGACGCTGCTCGACCTGGGTCGGTTCGCGCCGCCCTCGATGCCGGCCACCCTGGTCCTCGACGCGACCGGCCGGGTCGCGGCCCTGGTCAACGGGCCGATCCCCTCGAAGAGCACGCTGACCACGGTCGTCGAGTCCGTCCTGGCGGAGGGCGACGGCTGATGGGCGAATGGCTCCAGGAGCAGGCGGCCGCCGGCTCGCTCGGCCTCGCGGTGCCCGTGGCCGTCTTCGTCGGCCTCGTCTCCTTCTTCTCCCCGTGCGTGCTGCCGCTGCTCCCGGGCTACCTCTCCTATGCGACCGGGCTCTCCGGTGCCGACATCGTCTCCGGGGAGGCCGGCAAGCGGCGCGGCCGGATGCTGCTGGGCTCGGTGCTGTTCGTGCTGGGCTTCGCCGTCGTCTTCGTGCTCATGGGCGCCGCCTTCGGCTCGGTCGGCCAGACCCTGCGCCGCTGGGACGACGAGATCCAGATGGGTCTCGGAGTGGTCCTGGTCGTGCTCGGCCTGGTCTTCGCCGGCGCGCTGCCCTGGCTGCAGCGTGACCTGCGGATCCACCGGATCCCGGCCGTCGGGCTCGGTGCCGCGCCGCTGCTCGGCGCGCTGTTCGCGATCGGCTGGCAGCCCTGTGTCGGCCCGACCTACGGCGTCATCGTCAACCTCACCTTCGTCGACGCCACCGCGATGCGCGGCGCGCTGCTCTCCCTGTGCTACGCCCTCGGGCTCGGCATCCCCTTCATCGTCGCCGGACTCGCCTACCGCCGTACCCTCGCACTCACCGGCTTCGTCCGGCGGCACCAGAAGTGGGTGATGCGGATCGGGGGAGCGTTCCTGATCCTGATCGGCATCCTCATGCTCACCGGCTGGTGGGGCCACCTCGTCCAATGGATGCAGCTCCAGCTCGTGCAGAACTTCGAGGTCTCCGTATGAGCACCCCACGACGCCCCGACCCCGCGCGGCGCCCGGGCGAGCTGACCGCGCGCGAGCTGCTGCGCTGGGCGTGGCGCCAGGTCACCTCGATGCGGACGGCGCTGCTCCTGCTCCTGCTGCTCGCGCTCGCAGCCATCCCCGGCTCGGTGATCCCGCAGGCCGACGTCGACTCGCTCGCCGTCACCCGCTGGAAGGACGAGCACCCGAAACTGACGCCGGTCTACGAGAAGCTCGACCTGTTCTCGGTCTACAGCTCGCCATGGTTCTCCGCGATCTACCTGCTGCTGGTGCTCTCGCTCGTCGGCTGCATCATCCCGCGCCTGTTCGTCTACTACCGGGCCCTGCGCGCCGAGCCGCCGCAGGCACCGCGCAATCTCAGCCGGATGCCGGTGCAGGCGTCGTACACCACGGACCTCGCGCCGGCCGACGTCCTCGACCGGGCACGCTCGGTGCTCGGCCGGAGGCACCGGATCCGCCGGGCCGCCGTCGGCGACGACTTCGTCGCCGCCGAGCGCGGCTACCTCCGTGAGGCCGGCAACCTGGTCTTCCACCTCTCCCTGCTGATCGTGCTCGCGGGGGTCGCGATGGGCGGCCTGCGGGGCTACCAGGGCGGCGTCATCCTGGTGCAGGGCAGCACGTTCAGCAACAACCTCACGCAGTACGACGACTTCAAGCCCGGCGGCCTGTTCGGGCAGGGCCAGATGAAGAACTTCCGCTTCAGCGTCGACGACTTCTCCGTCGACTGGCTCAAGGACGGGCCGCGCTTCGGTCAGGCCCGGAAGTTCGAGGCCGCGTTGACCTATCGCGTGGGGAAGGGCGAGCCGAGGAAGTACAACCTCCGGGTCAACCACCCGCTCGAGCTCGACGGCACCGACGTCTTCCTGATCGGCCACGGCTACGCGCCGGTCATCACCATCCGCGACGGCTCGGGCGAGATCGTCTGCACCGGACCGACGGTGTTCCTGCCGCGCGACGCCAGCTTCCTGTCGTACGGCGTCGTGAAGTGCCCCGACGCCAAGCCCGGCCAGATCGGGCTCGACGGGCTGTTCTTCCCGACCTTCGACATGATCGACGGCAACCCCGTCACGGTGTTCGGCGACGACCTCAACCCGACGCTGTCGATGCTCGCCTACACCGGCGACCTGGGCCTCGACGACGGCAGCCCCCAGTCGGTCTACGTGCTCGACAAGTCGAAGGCCACCCCGATCACCCAGGAGGACGGCAAGCCGCTGCGCATCGACCTCCAGCCGGGTGGCAAGGTCGACCTGCCCGACGGGCTCGGCTCGGTCACCTTCGAGCGGGTCGACCCCTGGATCCGGGTGCAGATCAGCCAGACCCCCGGCAAGGAGATCGCGCTGCTCGGCGTGATCCTCGCGCTCATCGGCCTGTGCGGCTCGCTGTTCATCCGGCCGCGCCGGGTGTGGGTGCGGGCGGTCCCGGTCGGCCCCGGCGACCCCGGTGACCCCACGGACGCGGACGCAGGCACAATGGACGGAACCGGCGGCACTGAGCCGATGACCACCAGGGTCGAGGTCGCCGTACTCGATCGCTCCGGCAACGGTGAGATGGACGAGATCCTGACCGCCGTACTGTCGCAGCTCCAGGAGGCATCCGAGATCGTGAGGCAGTCGTGAGCAACACCGCGTGGGAGACGCTGAGCAACCAGGCCGTGGGGGCGGCGGGGATCATCTACTTCGTCGCCCTGGTCGTCTACCTCGCCGAGTGGGCCGCGCTGCGCCAGCCGGCGGCCGAGCGCGCCCTCGTCGGCGCGGGCGGACCGGACGTCGAGGGTACGGCCGCGGAGGAGGCCGGCGCCGGGGACGCGCCGTCCGCGCGGCGTACCCAGCGGGTGGCCTTCCTCGGTCGCCTCGGCGTGCTGCTCACGGCGATCGCCTGTGCGGCGCACCTCGTGGCCCTCGTGGGGCGCGGCATGGCCGCCGATCCCAACCGGGTGCCCTGGGGCAATATGTACGAGTTCACGCTCTCCGGGACGTTCGTGGTCGCACTGCTCTACCTGGTGCTCTACAAGAAGTTCGCGCTCGGCTGGATGGGACCGCTCGTCGTCGGCTTCGTCGTCGCGACCCTCATGGTCGCGGTGATCTGGCTCTACGACGCCGTTGCGCCGCTGACCGAGTCGCTCAACTCGCCGTGGCTGGTCATCCACGTCGTCTCCGCCGTGATCGCCACCGGCGCCTTCACCCTCGGCGGCATCATCTCGATCGTCTACCTCGTCCGGATGCGCGCGCAGCGCCGGGCCGCCGCCGCGGGCACCGAGCTCGGCGGCTGGCTGGCGCGGGTCCCGCAGCTCGACGCCCTCGACCGCCTGGCCTACCGCGTGCACGCGTTCGCGTTCCCCGTGTGGACCTTCGCCGTCCTCATCACCGGGCCGATCTGGGCGCACGAGGCGTGGTCGCGCTACTGGAACTGGGACCCCAAGGAGGTGTGGGCGTTCATCACCTGGGTCGTCTACGCCGGGTACCTCCACGCCCGTGCCACCGCCGGCTGGAAGGGCCGCAAGGCCGCCATGCTCGCCCTGGTCGGCATGGCCACCCTGTGGTTCAACTTCATCGGCATCAACTACTTCTCGACCACGAGCCAGCACTCGTATGCCGCCGAGCGGGTGGTCGACGCAACGACCGGATCTGTCGCAGAACCGCGGTTCTGACGACGAATCCGGTAGGTGAACCGCCGGCAGGCCGGCTCAGGCGTCCGGGCTGTCCGGCGGCTGCGGCTGGTCCTTGTGCCGCTCCTGCTGGCGGCGTCGCCACTCCAGGTCGCGCAGGAAGCCCTCGTCGTCGTCGGGGGCGACCGGACGGGTCGGCGGCTTCGGCTTCGGCGTACGCCGGCGGGCGGGCTCGTCGCCGTACCCGCGGTCCTGGAGCCAGCGGACCGCGAGGTAGGTCAGCGCCGCGAACACGAGGACGACGAGCAACAGCTTCACCTCTCCAGAGTAGGCGGTCGCCGGTTGCTTCGTGGTGGGTCCCGATGACCGCGGACGAACCGCGCGCGCCTAGGCTGGTGGGGTGAAGGAGTTCTGGATCTACACCGCCCTGCGAGCCGGCCTGTTCATCGGCGCGTTCTGCCTGGTGGCGGGGGTGTGGCTGCTGGTCGCCGACTCGGTCAACGTGCTGTGGATCATCGTGATCGCCTTCCTGGTCAGCGGTGTCGCGTCGTACGTCCTGCTGGCGCGGCAGCGCTCGGCTTTCGCCGCCAAGGTCGAGGGGCGCGCGGACCGGATCTCCCGCAAGTACGAGGAGATGCGGTCCCGTGAGGACCAAGACGACTGAGTTGGATGGCTGCGGCTTCATCACGTGATGTAGCCGAAGCGCCACTGCTGTAGTGGAACTCCGCTACAGCAGTGCGGGTTGGCCTACATACCGTGATGAAGCGGCGACCCGGCCGGCGGGCGGCCCGTGAGAGAGGTGGCCTCAGCCGACGACGAGCCCGAGGCCGGCGAGGACGGCCCAGGCCAGCTCGGCGACACCGGTCTTCTGCAGCACCGGGATGAGGGCCGGGCCCTGGGCCCCGCCGAGCACGATGCGTGCGGCCGCGATGCCGGGCAGCAGGAAGCCGAGGCCGAGCAGGGCCCACCAGGTGGTGAGCGCGGCGAGGACCACGACGGCGGCGGCGGAGAGCCCGAGGAGGACCGCGTAGAAGGCGCGGGTACGACGGTCGCCGAGTCGCACGGCGAGGGTCATCTTGCCGGCGACGCGGTCGGTGGGGATGTCGCGCAGGTTGTTGGCGACCAGGATCGCGCAGGCCAGGGCACCGACCCCGGCACCGGCGGCGACCGAGGCCCAGCCCGGGGTCCGCCAGGTCTCGGTCTGCACCCAGGTGGTGCCGACGACCGCGACCAGGCCGAAGAACACGAACACCATCACCTCGCCGAGCCCGAGGTAGCCGTAGGGCTTCGAGCCGCCGGTGTAGTACCAGGCCGCGAGCACGCTGAGCGCGCCGACGAGGACCAGCCACCACGACGTGGTGGCGGCGAGCACGAGTCCGGCCACGGCGGCGACGCCGAAGGAGAGGAACGCCGCCCGCTTCACCGCGGCGGGGGTGGCGAGCCCGGAGCCGACCAGGCGCAGGGGGCCGACCCGCTCGTCGTCGGTGCCGCGGATGCCGTCGGAGTAGTCGTTGGCGTAGTTGACGCCGACCTGGAGGGCCAGGCTGACCACGGCGGCGAGCAGCGCCTTCCACCAGACGCCGCGGTCGGCGTACACCGCGACGGCGGTGCCGACGACGACCGGGGCGACCGCTGCCGGGAGAGTGCGGACGCGGGCGCCCGCGATCCAGTGCGCTGCTGTGGCCATAGCCGTCGATTCAAGCAGGCGGCGGCGCCCGCGCGCGCAGTCGGGTGCCGTCCGGTCCCCGGACCGGCGTCGCGGTGCGGGCGATAGCGTCTGTGCGGTGGAACCCTGGACCGTGCGTGGTGGGCCCGCCGAGGTCGTCGAGCGGACCCGGCGCTGGCTCTCCGCCGACGACGACGCGCCGCTCGTGGTCGAGACCTCCGGCTCCACGGGTACGCCGAAGCGGGTGCTGCTGAGCCGCGCCGCGGTCCGCTCCTCGGTGCAGGCCTCCGCGGCCCGGCTGGGTGCGAGCGGCCCCTGGGTGCTGACCCTCCCGCCGACGTACGTCGCGGGGCTGCAGGTGATCGTCCGGTCCCTGGTCGCCGGCCACCCGCCGGCCCTGCACGACCGCGACGGCTGGCCGGCGGGCGAGGGCTGGTTCGTCTCCCTGGTCCCGACCCAGCTGACCCGGCTGCTGGCCTCGTCGCCCGACGTCGCCGCGCTCCGGCGGGCGCACACCGTGCTGCTCGGCGGCGGCCCGATCGGAGCCTCGCTGCGTGGGCGCGCGGCCGAGGCGGGGGTGCGCGTCGTGGCGACGTACGGCTCGGCGGAGACCGCCGGCGGCTGTGTCTACGACGGCCTGCCGCTCGACGGGGTCGCGGTCGCGCTGGGGGAGGGCGGCCGGATCCGGATCGCCGGCCCCACCCTCTTCAGCGGCTACGACGGGCAGCCCGACCTGACCGCCGAGGTGCTGGTCGACGGCTGGTTCCTGACCTCCGATGCCGGCCGGATCGACGAGGACGGCCGGCTGGCCGTGATCGGGCGGGTCGACGACGTCATCGTGACCGGCGGGCTCAACGTGCCGGGACCGGCGGTGGCCGAGCGGCTGCGGCAGCACCCCGACGTGGTCGCGGCCGAGGTGCTCGGCGTACCGGATGTCGAGTGGGGGAACCGGGTCGTCGCGTTCGTCGTGGGGCCGGTCGGGCCGGACGAGGCGCGGGCGTGGGTGGCCGACGCGCACCCGCGTGCCTGGGCGCCCCGGCAACTGGTCCGGCTCGACGCGATCCCGCTGCTGGCCAACGGCAAGCCCGACCGGCAGGCGCTGCTGAGGCTCGCGGAGGCGGCGCGGTGAGCGCGATCCGGGTGGTGTCCATCCCGATGCGCACGCGCTTCCGCGGCATCACCGTCCGTGAGGCGGCACTGATCGAGGGTCCGGCGGGGTGGGGGGAGTGGAGCCCGTTCCTGGAGTACCCGCCCGAGGTCGCCCAGCCCTGGCTGCGCTGCGCCGAGGAGGCCGCGGCGGGAGCATGGCCGGCACCGGTGCGCGACCGGGTCCCGGTCAACGTGACCGTGCCCGCCGTCGGGCCCGAGCGGGCCCACGAGATCGTGCTCGCCGGCGGCTGCCGCACCGCGAAGGTCAAGGTGGCCGAGCCCGGCCAGGGCACCGCCGAGGACGAGGCCCGGCTGGAGGCGGTCCGCGACGCGCTCGACGCGGGCGGGCCGGGCGGCCGGATCCGGGTCGACGCCAACGGCGGCTGGTCGGTCGACGAGGCGGTCGCCGCGATCGGCCGGCTGGACCGCGCGGCCGGCGGGCTGGAGTACGCCGAGCAGCCGGTCGCCACGGTCGAGGACCTCGCGCTCGTCCGGCGCCGGGTCGACGTACCGATCGCGGCCGACGAGTCGATCCGCCGTGCCGAGGACCCCTACCGGGTCCGGGACCTGGCGGCCGCCGACATCGCGGTGCTCAAGGTGCAGCCGCTCGGCGGGGTCCGCGCGTGCCTGGAGATCGCCGAGCGGATCGGGCTGCCGGTCGTGGTGTCGAGCGCCCTGGAGACCTCGGTCGGGATCGCCGCGGGCGTGGCGCTCGCCGCCTCCCTCCCCGAGTTGCCGTACGCCTGCGGGCTGGCGACGGTCCAGTTGCTCACCTCCGACGTGGTGGCCGCGCCCCTGCTGCCGGTCGACGGCGCGCTGCCCGTCGTCCGCCCGCTGGTGGACGCCGGGCGGCTCGCCGCCGTCGCCGCCGATCCCGCGCGGGTCCGCCACTGGGAGGCCCGGCTGGCCGCCGTACGGGCGCTGGGGAAGGATCTCGGTCCATGACGGACAGCTCGTTCGCTCTCGCGGACGCCCTCGTCGACCGGCTCCGGCGGGCCGGCGTGACCGACGTCGTGGTCGCACCCGGCTCGCGCAACGCCCCTGCCGCGATGGCGCTGTGGGCGGCCGCGCAGGCCGGCGCCCTGCGGCTGCACACCCGCATCGACGAGCGCACCGCCGGCTTCCTGGCGCTCGGCCTGACCAAGACGGGAGCGCGGGCGGCGGTCCTGACGACCTCCGGCACGGCCGTCGCCAACCTGCACCCGGCCGTCCTCGAGGCCGCGCACGCCGGGGTCGGCCTGGTCGTCGTCTCGGCCGACCGTCCCGCCCGGCTCCGCGGAACCGGCGCCAACCAGACCACCGATCAGGTCGGCATCTTCGGCGCGCTGGTCCCCTCCCACGACGTGGCGTCCGTCGCCGAGCTCTCCGTCGTCCCGCTGGCGGGGGACGCCGTGGTCCACCTCAACCTGCAGCTCGACGCCCCGCTGGTGCCGGATGTCCCCGTCGTACCGGACATTCCTGTCGCGAATCCGCCCGATTCGCGACAGGAATGTCCGGTACGACGACCCACCCGGCTGCCGCAGGGACCACGGACGGTCGTGGTGGCGGGTGACGACGCCGGGCCGCCCGCGCGACAGCTGGCCGAGGCGGCGGGGTGGCCGCTGCTGGCCGAGCCGTCGAGCGGCGCGCGGACCGGCGAGAACGCCCTGCGCACCTACCGGCTGCTGCTCGCCACCGAGCTGGGCGAGCGGATCGAGCGGGTCGTGGTGTTCGGCCGGCCGACCCTGTCCCGGCCGGTGACCCGGCTCCTGGAGCGCGCCGGCGTCGAGGTGCTCGTCGTGCCGGGACCCGGCGTGTGGCCGGTCCGGCCCGCGGGCTCGCGCACGATCGAGGCGCCGTCCTGGTCCGACGCCGCGCCCGACGACCTGGCCTGGCTCGACGCCTGGCGCACGGCCGACCGCGACCTCGGCCGGCGGGTCGACCGGCTGCTCGCGGAGCAGCCCGCCCTCACGCCGTACGACGTCGCGGCGCTCACGCACGCCGCCCTGCCCGCCGGGGGGCTGCTGGTCGTGGGCGCCTCCAGCCCGATCCGGGACCTCGATCTCATGGTCCGCCCGCCCGCCGTCGGGACCCGTCGCAAGGTGATCGCCAACCGCGGCCTGGCCGGCATCGACGGCACGATCAGCACCGCGATCGGCGCCGCGCTGGGCCGGCACGGGTCGACCAGGAACCTCGCCCTGATGGGCGACCTGACCTTCCTCCACGACCAGACCGCGCTCGTGCTCGGGCCCGACGAGCCGCGGCCGGACCTGACGATCGTCGTACCGAACGACGACGGGGGCGCCATCTTCTCCATGCTGGAGCAGGGGGCGCCGGCGCACGCCGCCTCCTTCGAGCGGCTCTTCGGCACGCCCCACGGCCACGACCTTGCGAGCCTGTGCGCCGCGGCGCGGGTCCCGCACCTGCGGGTCGCCTCGCGTCCCGAGCTCGACCAGGCGCTCGCCAGCCCCAACGGGGGCATCGAGGTGATCGAGGCCGTTGTCGGCCGCGACGACCGCCGCGACCTGGACCGGCGGATCCGGGACCTCGCGGTCACGCACTAGGCTTGCCCGGTGGCCAGCGACACCTGTTCGCCGTCGACCTCCGAGGAGCGCGAGCCGGACCTGCCGCGGGACCAACGCGTCGCCCCGCCGCTGCGGCACTTCATCCACACCGAGGCCGCGAGCGCGGGCCTGCTGGTCGTGGTCGCCCTGGTCGCGCTGGGGTGGGCGAACTCGCCGTGGTCCGACAGCTACGAGCGGCTCTGGCACCAGACGCTCGAGCTGACCTTCGCCGGCGGCGGGCTCAGCATGGACCTGCACCACTGGGTCAACGACGGCCTGATGGTCGTCTTCTTCTTCGTCATCGGACTCGAGGTGCGCCGGGAGTTCTCGGTCGGCGAGCTGACCGAGCGCAGCCGGCTCGTCGTCCCGGTCATCGCGGGCGTCGGCGGCATGGTGGTCCCCGCGCTGCTCTACCTCGCGCTCAACCCGTCCGGCGACAGCGCCGCCGGCTGGGGTGTGGTGATCGGCACCGACACCGCCTTCCTGCTCGGCACCCTCGCCCTCGTCGGGCCCAGCGTGTCGACGCAGCTGCGGATCTTCCTGCTCACCCTGACCGTCATCGACGACATCGTCGCCGTCACCGTCATCGGGGTGGTCTACTCCGACTCGATCGACCTCACCGCCCTCGCCGTCGCCGGCGGGTGCCTGGTGGCGCTGGTCGTGCTCGACCGCGTGGGGGAGTGGCGCGCGTCGCCGTACGTCGCCGCGGTGGTGGTGCTCTGGGTCGCCACGCTCGAGTCCGGCATCCACGCCTCGATCGCCGGCATGCTCTCGGGCCTGCTGGTGCCCGCGGCCGATCCCGACCGCGGGCTGGTCCGCCAGGCGGCTGAGCGGGTGCGCCGCTTCCAGCAGTCCCCGCTGCCGGAGGTGCAGCGCCAGGCCCGGCAGAGCCTCAACCGCGCGGTGTCGGTCAACGAGCGGCTGCAGGAGGTGCTGCACGGCTGGACCAGCTTCGTCATCGTGCCGGTGTTCGCGCTCGCCAACGCCGGCATCGACCTGCGCGACGGCGTCCTCGGCGACGCGCTGGGCTCGCCGGTCACCTGGGGTGTGGTCGCCGGTCTCGTGCTCGGCAAGTTCCTCGGCATCGGGGCGGGTGCCCTCGGCGCCGTCCGGCTGCGGCTGGGCGCCCTGCCCGAAGGCGTCGCCGCCGGCCACACCCTCGGCGGCGCCGCGCTGTCCGGCATCGGGTTCACCGTCTCCCTCCTCATCGTCGGGCTCGCGTTCACCGACCAGCGGCTGCAGGACCAGGCCAAGGTCGGTGTGCTGCTGGCCGCGGTGCTCGCCGCGCTGCTCGGCTGGTTGGTGTTCGCCATCGCCGCCCGGTTCTTCGACCAGCGCGACGCCGGCCTGCCGACACGCCTGAGCGAGCCGGTGGACCCGGCGGTCGACCACGTGCGGGGACCGGTCGACGCGCCGCTGACCCTCGTGGAGTACCTCGACTTCGAGTGCCCCTTCTGCGCGCGCGCCACCGGCGCCGCGCGTGAGGTGCGCGAGCACTTCGGGGACCGGTTGCGCTACGTGCCGCGCCATCTCCCCCTCGACGCCCACCCGCATGCCGTTCTGGCCGGGATCGCGGCCGAGGCCGCCGGGCGACAGGACCGCTACTGGGACATGCACGAGCTGTTGTTCACGCGGCAGGACCGTCTGGAGCGCGACGACCTGGTCGGGTACGCTGGTGAGCTCGGTCTCGACGTCGAGCGGTTCGTCGCCGACCTCGACGATCCCGCCCTCGTGGCCCACCTGCAGCGCGATCTCGCCAGCGCCGGCGCCAGCGGGGTGCGCGGCACCCCGACCTTCTTCGTGGGCGAGCGCCGTCACCAGGGTCCGTACGACGCCCGGAGCCTGATCGCCGCCCTCGAAGCCGTCGAGCACACCGGAACCCGGCCGCGGGAGGCGCGCTGATGGAGATCGCCATCTTCCTCGTCGCCATCGCGGTGACGGTGCTGGCGTTCACCGCGGTCTCCGAGCGCTACGACCTGCCCGCGCCCCTGGTCCTCGTCGTCGTGGGCGTTGGCGCGGCCTACGTGCCGGGCGTCCCGGTGGTGCACCTGGAGCCCGAGGTGGTGCTGCTGGGCCTGCTGCCACCGCTGCTCTACTCCGCGGCGGTGACCACCTCGCTCGTCGACTTCAACGCCAACCGCCGCCCGATCCTGCTGCTGTCTGTGGGGCTCGTCGCGTTCACCACCGTCGGCGTCGCGGCCGTCGTCCGGCTGGTCATTCCCGAGATCGGCTGGCCGCTCGCGCTGGCGATCGGCGCGGTGGTGGCCCCGCCCGACGCGGTCGCCGCGACGGCGATCGGCCGGCGGATCGGCCTGCCGCGCCGGATCGTCACCATCCTCGAGGGCGAGTCGCTGCTCAACGACGCCAGTGCCCTGGTCGCCCTGCGCACCGCCGTCGCGGCGATCAGCGGGACCGTGGCCGCCTGGGAGGTCGGGAGCGACTTCGCCCTGGCCGCCGGCGGCGGGGTCGCGGTCGGTCTGCTGACCTTCGTCGTGGTGGGCTTCCTGCGCAAGAAGGTCACCGATCCGCTGCTGGACACCGCGATCTCGCTGGTGATCCCGTTCGCGGCGTACCTCCTGGCCGAGGAGATCCACGCGTCCGGCGTGGTCGCGGTCGTCGTCGCCGGCCTCGCCCTCGGGCACGTCGCGCCGGTGCTGCAGTCGGCGCAGTCGCGGATCGCCGAGCGGATCAACTGGCGCACGATCGCCTACGTCCTCGAGAACACCGTCTTCCTCCTCATCGGGCTCCAGGCGGACTGGCTGTTCGGCGAGGTCGGCGAGAGCGAGTTCGGCGTCGCCACGGTGGCCACCGCCTGCGTGGCGGCCCTGGTCGCGGTGGTGCTGCTCCGGCTGGTCTGGGTGTTCGCGGCGAAGGCACTGCTGCTGCGGTCCGGACCCGATCCGGTGACCGGCGAGGTCGCCTCCTGGCGGTACTCCTTCCTCATCGGCTGGGCCGGCATGCGCGGCGTGGTCACGCTGGCGGCCGCGTTCACCGTCCCGGCCGACACCGAGCACCGTGAGATCCTGCTGATCATCGCGTTCACGGTGGTCGCCGGCACCCTGCTCGGCCAAGGCATGACCCTGCCGTGGATGGCCCGGCGGCTCCGGGTCCCCTCGCCCGACCCCCACGACGACGCGCTCGCGCGGGCCACTCTGCTCCAGCAGGCGGCCAAGGCCGGCCTGCACCGGCTCGACGAGCTCGCCGCCGAGTGCGACGACCCGCACCAGGTCCGCTCCCTGATCGTCCAGCGCATCGAGCAGCGCAACTTCGCCGCCTGGGAGCGGCTCGGCACGACCGCCGGCGAGGAGAGTCCGAGCGACCTCTACTCCCGCTGGCGCGGTGACATGATCGGGGCCGAGCGCCGGCGGGTGCTGGAGATCCGCTCCACCGGATCCGTCCCGTCCGAGATCGTCAGCGAGGTGCTCGCCATGCTCGACGTGGAGGAGTCGATGCTCGACGCCGCCGACGCCGCGCGTGCCGATCTGCGCAGCACGAGCCGGGTCCAGCGCGGCGACGGCTGCGAGCATCTTGCCGGCACACCGCTGCTGGACCCACCCGACGAGCTCGTCTGCACGGCCTGCCTCGCCGAGGGCACCCGGTGGGTCGCGCTGCGGATGTGCCTGTCCTGCGGCGAGATCGGCTGCTGCGACTCCTCGCCGAGCCGCCACGCCACCGCCCACTTCCGGGAGAGTCAGCACCCCGTCATGCGCTCGGTCGAGCCCGACGAGGACTGGCGGTGGTGCTACGTGCACCACCAGACCGGCTGAGCCGGCCCCGGACTACGGTGGGGCCATGCGCCTCACGAAGTTCGGCCACTCCGCGGTCCGGATCGAGCACGACGGGACGACGATCGTCCTCGACCCCGGCGTGTGGAGCCAGCGCGAGTCCGTCGACGGCGTCGACGCGGTGCTCGTCACCCACGAGCACCTGGACCACTACGCCCCGGAGCTGCTGCGCGCGACCGACGCCCCGATCTTCACGATCGACGCGGTCGCGGCGCAGATCCGCGACGGGGCGCCGGACCTGGTCGAGAGGGTCACGGTGGTAGCGCCGGAGCAGACCTGGTCGGTCGGCGGCATCGAGGTGCGGGCGGTGGGCGAGCTGCACGCCGTGATCCATCCGGAGCTGCCGCGCTTCCACAACAGCGGCTACCTCCTCACCGCGGGGGAGAGCACGGTCTTCCATCCCGGGGATGCGCTGACCGGGCCGGGGGTCCCTGTCGACGTACTCCTCGCCCCGGTGTGCGCCCCGTGGATGCGGGTCTCCGAGGGGGTCGACTTCGCCCGCGAGGTCGGTGCGGCCCGCAACGTCGCGATCCACGACCGGGTGTTCTCGCCCGAGGGGCTGGGCGTCGTCGACACGCAGTTCGGCCGGTTCCTCGAGGCGGCCGGGCAGGAGTACGCGCGGCTCGCCGACGGCACCGATCTCTGACCGCTCGGCGAGCGGGCCGGTGGCACGGCCGGTGGGCGGGCCGGTCAGCCGGCGCTCAGGTGGACCGGGCATGATGGCCCGATGCCGATCGCTCGATCCACCGTCGTGGGCGCCACCACCGGCGTCCTCCTCCTCGCCGGAGCCGTGGGCTTCGGCGTCGGCCTTCCCAAGGTCGTCGACGACCCGTCGGTCGCCTCCGCCGCCGACCTCCCCACGCTCCCGGACCGGCTCGACGACCGGATGGTCGCGCTGTCCGCGGTGACGGCCGAGGACGCGGGACTCACCGACCCGGCCGACCTCGAGGCGATCGAGCAGGTCAGCGACCGCGCCGCGACCGGCGACACCGAGGCGTCGAGCGACCTGTCCGCCATCTACGGCGCCGCGCGGGTCCGCGCGTACGTCGACGCCCAGGTGATGGGCCAGGCCGATGCGCAGGTGGCGCCGGCCCAGATCGCGGTCACCATCAGCGCCGGCGGGGCCGGCCTGGTCATCCCGAGCGGCCCGTTCAAGATCGACCAGCAGGGCGGATCGCACTACGAGCTGCGCGCGATCGGCGGTCACCGCTGCGCCGTCGCCTGGCAGGAGGGCGCCGATCCCACGACAGGGGCGCCCACCGCCGGCGAGGTCCCGGCGGCCAACTACCAGGCCGAGTGCCGTGCCGAGCGCGACGGCCTCAGCTACGACGTCTACGCGACCGGGCTCGCGCCCGAGGAGGTCGCGTCGTACGTCGACCGCGTGCTCGAGCTCACCGAGGAGGGCTGAGCGCGCCCATGACCCGCGCCGAGCTCGACAAGCAGCCCGCCGACGTACGACGGATGTTCGACGCCGTCGCCCGGCGCTACGACCTGACCAACGACATCCTGTCCTTCGGCCAGGACCGCCGCTGGCGCCGTGAGGTGCTCGCCGCCGTCGACCCGGCGTACGGCGACCGGGTGCTCGATCTCGCGGCCGGCACCGGGACGTCCAGCCAGCCGTTCCTCGACGCCGGCGCCGAGGTCGTGCCCTGCGACTTCTCGATCGGCATGCTCCAGGTCGGCAAGCGGCAGCTGCCCCATCTGCCCTTCACCGCCGGCGACGGCACCCGGCTGCCCTTCCGGGACGGAACCTTCGACGCCGTCACGATCTCCTTCGGGCTGCGCAATATCGTCGACCCGCTCGCCGGTCTCGCCGAGATGCGCCGGGTCACCAGGCCCGGCGGACGACTGGTCGTCGCCGAGTTCAGCCACCCCACGTGGGCCCCGTGGCGCACCGTCTACATCGAGTACCTCATGAAGGCGCTGCCGGCCGTCGCCCGCACCGTCTCCTCCTCGCCCGACGCGTACGTCTACCTCGCCGAGTCGATCCGGGCCTGGCCCGACCAGCGCGGCCTCGCCGACCTGATCGCCGAGGCCGGCTGGGATCGGCCGCAGTGGCGCAACCTGTCCGGCGGCATCGTCGCGCTGCACCGCGCGACGGCCTGACGGGACTGCCACCAACGGTCCGACGAAACCGTTACCAGCCACCCGACGAAACCGCCAGTGCCTGGTTGACGAAACCGCTATTCGCGCGTTCACACGAATTACGCAACCCTCGCATGCGCTAAATCTGCAGGTCAGCGGCGGTTTTCGCCGTTCCAGCCGTGGCTGGACCGGCATTGCCGACCCCCCTGTGCCGGCGTCCCGGATGGGTGGCAATATGTGCCTCACGCCACTAGTGATTCTGTTCACAAGATCACGAGAGGGAGGCTCATGGAGCTCTACACGCCGGTGCTGGTCCTGGCGGCGCTGGCCGCGTTGTTCGCGGTCGGGTCGGTCGTCATGAGCACGATGGTGGGGCCGCGGAGATACAACCGCGCCAAGTTCGACTCCTACGAGTGCGGCATCGAGCCCACCCCCCAGGCGCTGACGGGCCGCTTCCCGGTGAAGTACTACATCACCGCGATGCTCTTCATCGTCTTCGACATCGAGATCATCTTCCTCTACCCCTGGGCCGTCCGCTTCGACGCGATGGCCTGGTTCGGGCTGGTCGAGATGGTCCTGTTCATCGCCACGGTCTTCGTGGCCTACGCGTACGTCTGGCGTCGCGGCGGATTGGATTGGGACTGACCATGGGTGTCGAGGAGAAACTCCCCAGCGGAGTCCTGCTGAGCACGGTCGAGGGGCTGGCCGGCTACATGCGCAAGGCCAGCTTCTGGCCGGCGACCTTCGGTCTCGCGTGCTGCGCGATCGAGATGATGACGTCCGGCGGCCCGAAGTACGACCTCGCCCGGTTCGGCATGGAGGTCTTCCGGGCCAGCCCCCGGCAGGCCGACCTGATGATCGTGGCCGGGCGGGTCAGCCAGAAGATGGCGCCGGTGCTGCGCCAGATCTACGACCAGATGGCCGAGCCCAAGTGGGTGCTGGCGATGGGCGTGTGCGCCAGCAGCGGCGGCATGTTCAACAACTACGCGATCGTCCAGGGCGTCGACCACGTGGTGCCCGTCGACATGTACCTCCCCGGTTGCCCGCCGCGACCCGAGATGCTCATCGACGCGATCCTCAAGCTCCACGACAAGGTCCAGCACACGCCGCTCGGCGCCAACCGCCAGGCCCAGATCCGCGAGCTCGAGGCCGAGGGCCTCGCCGCGCTCCCGACCAGCGACATGAGGGGGATGCTGCGATGAGCGACGACAAGTCCGTCGGTCCCGACAAGGCCGTCGAGCAGCCCGCGACCGAGCAGTCGCCCGAGAACGCCCCCGAGGCCCTCGGTGAGCCCGGCCTCGAGATCCGCGCGGTCGGCGAGCGCCAGGGCATGTTCGGCGTCCAGGGATCCGGCGACACCAGCGGGTACGGCGGCCTGGTGGCCCCCGTCGTGCTGCCGGGTGCCGCGCAGCGGCCCTACGGCGGCTGGTTCGACACGGTCGCCGACGGGCTGGACCCGCTCATCGAGCAGGTCGTCATCCACCGCGGCGAGATCACCTTCCACATCCACCGCGACAACCTGCTGGCCGCGGCCCGCAAGCTCCGCGACGAGCCCGACCTGCGCTTCGAGCTGCTCTCCGGCGTCAGCGGCGTGCACTATCCGGGCGACGCCGGCCGTGAGCTGCACGCGGTCTACCACCTGATGTCCTTCACCTGGAATCGCCGGGTCCGGGTCGAGGTCAGCGCCCCCGACACCGACCCGCACCTGCCGAGCCTGGTGCCGATCTACCCCGCGGCCGACTGGCACGAGCGGGAGACCTGGGACATGTTCGGCATCCAGTTCGACGGGCACCCGGCCCTGACCCGGATCCTGATGCCCGACGACTGGCCGGGCCACCCGCAGCGCAAGGACTACCCCCTGGGCGGCATCCCCGTCGAGTACAAGGGCGCGAGCGTCCCGCCGCCGGACCAGCGGAGGAGCTACAACTGATGGCACCCCACGACGTTCTTCACCTCCTCCGCTTCGCTCCCCCGGCGAACGACGCCGCGGGGACCCCGCCACTTCAGGGGGATCTCGTATGAGCACCGACTTCTACGCCGACGGCACCGACACCGCCGAGGGCAAGGTCTTCACCGTCACCGGCCAGGACTGGGACGAGATCGCCGCCGACATGGGCGACAGCGACGCCGCGGAGCGGATCGTCGTCAACATGGGCCCGCAGCACCCCTCGACCCACGGGGTGCTCCGGCTGATCCTCGAGATCGAGGGCGAGACGGTCACCGAGGCGCGCTGCGGCATCGGCTACCTCCACACCGGCATCGAGAAGAACATGGAGTACCGCTCCTGGACGCAGGGCGTCACGTTCTGCACCCGGATGGACTACCTCAGCCCGTTCTTCAACGAGATGACCTACGTGCTGGGGGTCGAGCGGCTGCTCGACATCGAGGACCAGATCCCCGAGAAGGCCCAGATCATGCGGGTCCTGCTCATGGAGCTCAACCGGATCTCCTCCCACCTGGTCTGCATCGCCACCGGCGGCATGGAGATCGGCGCGCTGACCGTGATGACGATCGGCTTCCGCGAGCGGGAGCTGGTGCTCGACCTGTTCGAGCTGATCACCGGGCTGCGGATGAACCACGCGTTCATCCGCCCCGGCGGTGTCGCGCAGGACCTCCCGCCGGGCGCGCTCGACGAGATCCGGTCCTTCGTCGCCCTGATGAAGAAGCGCCTCCCCGAGTACGCCGCGCTGTGCAACGCGAACCCGATCTTCAAGGCCCGCCTCGAGAACGTCGGCCACCTCGACCTCGAGGGCTGCATGGCGCTCGGGCTGACCGGCCCGGTCCTGCGCAGCACCGGCTACGGCTACGACCTGCGCAAGGCCCAGCCCTACTGCGGCTACGAGACCTACGACTTCGACGTCCAGACCTGGGACACGGCCGACTCCTACGGCCGGTTCCGGCTCCGCCTCAACGAGATGCACGAGTCGCTGAAGATCATCGAGCAGGCGGCCGACCGGCTGGCCCGGCTCGAGGGTGCACCGGTCATGGTCGCCGACAAGAAGGTCGCCTGGCCCAGCCAGCTCTCCATCGGCAGCGACGGTATGGGCAACAGCCTCGACCACATCCGCCACATCATGGGCGAGTCGATGGAGGCGTTGATCCACCACTTCAAGCTGGTGACCGAGGGATTCCGGGTCCCGGCCGGCCAGGCGTACGTGCCGGTCGAGTCCCCCCGCGGCGAGCTCGGGGCGCACGTCGTCTCCGACGGCGGCACCCGCCCCTTCCGGGCGCACTTCCGCGACCCGTCGTTCAACAACCTCCAGGCGATGGGCGTGATGAGCGAGGGCGGCCAGATCGCCGACGTCATCGTCGCCATCGCGAGCATCGACCCCGTGATGGGAGGCGTCGACCGATGAGCACTCCACCGTTGGACGACAAGACACTCGCCGAGCTGCGCGAGATCGCGGCCCGCTACCCCGAGCCGCGCTCGGGCCTGCTGCCCATGCTGCACCTCGTGCAGTCGGCCCAGGGCCGGATCACGCCGGAGGGCATCGAGGCGTGCGCGGCGATCCTCGAGATCAGCGCGGCCGAGGTCAACGGCGTCGCGACCTTCTACACCATGTACAAGCGGCACGGCGTCGGCGACTACCACGTCGGCGTGTGCACCAACACGCTGTGCGCGGTGATGGGCGGCGACGCGATCCTGCAGCGGCTCAAGGACCACCTCGAGATCGGCAACGACGAGGTCGCGGTCCAGCGCCAGGGCGACTCCCACACCGTCAGCCTCGAGCACATCGAGTGCAACGCCGCCTGCGACTACGCGCCGGTGATGATGGTCAACTGGGAGTTCATGGACAACCAGACCCCCGAGTCGGCGGTCCAGATGGTCGAGGCGCTCCGAGCCGGCCACGAGGTCAGCTCGACGCGCGGACCCCGGCTGTGCACCTGGCGCGAGGCCGAGCGGGTGCTCGCCGGCTTCCCCGACGGCCGGGTCGACGAGGGACCGTCCGCCGGGCCCGCGTCCCTGGCGGGTCTCGAGATCGCCCGCGAGCACGGCTGGAGCGCACCGGACCCGGCGGCGACGCCGGCGGTCGAGGCGGCGCAGAAGGAGGAGAGCGGCGCATGACCGACGTGCTGACCCCGGTCCTGACGGACATCTGGGACGCCGAGCAGTCCTGGAAGCTGGCGACCTACGCCGGCCAGGGCGGGTACGCCGCCCTCGACACCGCCTTCGCGATGAGTCCCGACGACATCATCACCGCTGTCAAGGACAGCGGCCTGCGCGGTCGCGGCGGCGCCGGCTTCCCGACCGGCATGAAGTGGTCGTTCATCCCCCAGGACAACCCGAAGCCCAAGTATCTCGTCGTCAACGCCGACGAGTCCGAGCCGGGCACCTGCAAGGACATCCCGCTGATGATGGGCAACCCCCACGTCCTCGTCGAGGGCGTCATCATCAGCTCCTACGCCATCCGTGCCAACAAGGCGTTCATCTACATCCGTGGCGAGGTCGTCCACGTCATCCGCCGGGTGCAGGCCGCGGTCGAGGAGGCGTACGCCGCGGGTCACCTCGGCAAGGACATCCACGGTTCCGGCTACGACCTCGACGTCGTCGTCCACGCGGGCGCCGGCGCCTACATCTGCGGCGAGGAGACCGCGCTGCTCGAGGGTCTCGAGGGCCGCCGCGGCCAGCCCCGGCTGCGCCCACCGTTCCCCGCCGTGGCCGGTCTCTACGCCAGCCCGACGGTCATCAACAACGTCGAGTCCATCGCCTCGGTGCCCGCCATCGTCAAGAACGGCGCGGCCTGGTTCGGAGCCATGGGCACCGAGAAGTCCAAGGGCCACGGCATCTTCTCGCTCTCGGGGCACGTGCGGAAGCCCGGCCAGTACGAGGCACCGCTCGGCATCACGTTGCGTGAGCTGCTCGACCTCGCGGGCGGCGTACGCGAGGGTCACCAGCTCAAGTTCTGGACCCCGGGCGGGTCCAGCACCCCGCTGTTCACCGATGCGCACCTCGACGTGCCCCTCGACTTCGAGGGCGTCGCCGGTGCCGGTTCGATGCTGGGCACCCGCGCGCTGCAGATCTTCGACGACTCGGTCTGCGTGGTCCGCGCCGTCCTGCGCTGGACGGAGTTCTACCAGCACGAGTCCTGCGGCAAGTGCACGCCGTGCCGCGAGGGCACCTGGTGGCTGACGCAGGCGCTCACCCGGCTCGAGAACGGGCAGGGGAGCGAGGAGGACCTCGACCAGCTCATCGACCAGTGCGACAACATCCTGGGCCGTGCGTTCTGTGCCCTGGGCGACGGCGCCACCAGCCCGGTGACCAGCTCGATCCAGTACTTCCGCGAGGAGTACCTCGCCCACCTGAGCAACGGCGGCTGCCCGTTCGACCCCGCCCGGTCGACCGCCTGGGCCGGAACGGAGGTCTCGGCATGAGCGCCCCGGAGATCGAGCGGACCGACCTCGTCACCGTCACCATCGACGGTGTCGAGGTCAGCGTCCCCAAGGACACCCTGGTGATCCGCGCCGCCGAGCAGATCGGCGTACAGATCCCGCGGTTCTGCGACCACCCGCTGCTCGCGCCCGTCGGCGCCTGCCGCCAGTGCCTGGTCGACGTCCCCGACGCCGGCAACGGCCGCGGCTTCCCCAAGCCGCAGGCGTCCTGCACCCTTCCCGTCGCCGAGGGCATGGTCGTCAGCACCCAGGTCAGCAGCCCGGTCGCCGACAAGGCTCAGCAGGGCGTGATGGAGCTGCTGCTCATCAACCACCCGCTCGACTGCCCGGTCTGCGACAAGGGCGGCGAATGCCCGTTGCAGAACCAGGCGATGTCCAACGGCCGCGGCGAGTCGCGCTTCTCCGACGAGCGCAACCGCGGCGTCAAGCGCACCTTTCCCAAGCCGATCAACCTCTCGCCGATGGTGCTCCTCGACCGGGAGCGCTGCATCGTGTGCCAGCGCTGCACCCGGTTCGCCGACGAGATCGCGGGCGACCCGTTCATCGCCCTGGTCGAGCGGGGTGTCCAGCAGCAGATCGGCATCGCCGACGACGCGCCCTTCCTGTCGTACTTCTCCGGCAACGTCATCCAGATCTGCCCGGTCGGCGCGCTGACCTCCGAGCAGTACCGCTTCCGCTCCCGCCCCTTCGACCTGGTCTCCTCGCCCGGCGTCGCCGAGCACGACGCGTGCGGCTCCGCGATCCGGGTCGACCACCGCCGGGGCACCGTGCTGCGTCGCCAGGCCGGCGACGACCCGGCCGTCAACGAGGAGTGGATCAGCGACAAGGACCGGTTCGCCTTCGCCTATGCGCAGGCCGACGACCGGCTCACCTATCCGCAGGTCCGCGACGCCGACAGCCCCGACGGCGCGCTGCGCCCGGCGTCGTGGCCCGAGGCCTTCGCTGTCGCGGCTCGCGGCCTGGCGGCGGCCAAGGACGCCGGCGGCGTCGGGGTCCTGACCGGTGGCCGGCTGAGTGCCGAGGACGCCTACGCCTACGCCAAGTTCGCCCGGGTCGCGCTCGACACCAACGACATCGACTTCCGGGCCCGACCGCTGTCGGCCGAGGAGACGGACTTCCTCGCCTCGAACGTCGTGCTCACCGGCCCGGAGGCCGGCGGGGTCACCTACGCCGACCTCGAGTCCGCGGCCACCGTCGTCCTCGTCGGCCTGGAGCCGGAGGACGAGGCGGCGGCGGTCTTCCTGCGGCTGCGCAAGTCGGTCCGCGCCGGGGGCACCCGGGTGGTCAGCCTCGCGCCGTTCACGACCCGCGGCCTCGACAAGCTCGCGGCCCGGCTGGTCCCGACCGCGCCCGGCGACGAGCCGGCCGCGCTGCGGACCCTGGTCGGCGAGCTCGACGCGTCGTCGGTGCTGTTGGTCGGCGAGCGGATGGCCGTCGTCCCCGGTGCGTTGAGCGCGGCCGCCGAGGTCGCCGCGGCCACCGGTGCCCGGCTGGCCTGGGTGCCGCGCCGGGCCGGCGACCGCGGCGCGATCGAGGCCGGCTGCCTGCCGACCCTCCTGCCCGGCGGCCGGCCGGTCGCCGACGCCGGCGCCCGGGTCGACGTCGCCACCGCGTGGGGCGCCGCCGCGCTCCCGGAGACGCCGGGCCGCGACGCGGACGGCATCGTGGCCGCGCTCGCCGGGGGCACGCTGGGTGGTCTGCTCGTCGGCGGCGTGGACCCCGACGACACCACCGACCCGGCAGCAACCCGCGCCGCGATCGACGCGGCCGGTTTCGTGGTCGCCCTCGACCTGCGCCGCACGGAGGTCACCGACCGGGCCGACGTGGTCTTCCCGGTCGCGCCGACCACCGACAAGTCCGGCACCTTCGTCAACTGGGAGGGGCGGGTCCGCTCCTGGGAGGCGGCCCTGCACAACCCGGCCTCGCTGCCCGAGCTGCGGGCGTTGGCGGGCATCGCCGACGAGCTGGCCCAGCTCGGTCAGGGGCGTCCGCTCGGCTTCCGCACCGTCGACGAGGTCCGCGCCGAGATGGCGCAGCTCGGCCCCTGGGACGGCCCGCGCCCCGAGTCGCCTGCGACGCGCGTCGAGTCTGCGGCAACTCAACAGCGAGAAAGCGGCAACTCAACGGTCCGACTGGCCACCTGGAAGCAGCTGCTCGACAACGGGTCGATGCAGGACGGCGACAAGTACCTCAAGTCGACGGCTCGGACCCCGGTGGCGCTGGTCACCCCGGACGCCTACGACCGGTACGGACCGACCGTCACCCTGACCGGTGACCGCGGCTCGATGACCCTGCCGGCCGAGATCTGCGACGACCTCGTCGACGGCGTGGTCTGGGTGCCGGCCAACTCGGTCGGCGCCGGTGTGCTCGCCGACCTGGCGTCGCCGGGCGCCACGGTCACCATCGCGGGAGCGGAAGGAGTGCACGGGTGAGCGAGTCTCTGTCGGCCTTCGGCAACGACCCGTGGTGGGTCATCGGCCTCAAGGCCCTGCTGATCTTCGTCGTCCTGGTGCTGCTGACGCTGTTCAACATCTGGTGGGAGCGCCGGGTCGTGGCCCGGATGCAGCACCGGATCGGCCCCAATGTGCACGGCCCCTTCGGCCTGCTGCAGTCGCTGGCCGACGGCGTGAAGCTGGCGTTCAAGGAGGATCTGATCCCCAAGGCCGCCGACAAGGTGGTCTTCATCCTGGCCCCCGTGATCGTCGTGGTGCCGGCGTTCGTGACGTTCAGCGTCATCCCCTTCGGGCCCGAGGTGAGCTTCTTCGGGCACCAGACCCCGCTGCAGCTGACCGACATGCCGGTCGCCGTGCTCTTCGTGATGGCGATCGCGTCGATTGGCATCTACGGCATCGTCCTCGGCGGCTGGTCCAGCGGGTCGACGTACTCCCTGCTCGGCGGCCTGCGCTCCAGCGCCCAGATGATCTCCTACGAGGTCGCCATGGGCCTCGCCCTCGTCGCGGTGTTCATGTACGCCGGCTCGATGTCGACCAGCGAGATCGTCGCCGCCCAGGACGACCTGTGGTTCGGGCTGATCCTGCTGCCGTCCTTCGTGATCTACGCGATCGCCATGGTCGGTGAGACCAACCGCGCGCCGTTCGACCTCCCCGAGGCCGAGGGCGAGCTGGTCGGCGGCTTCCACACCGAGTACTCCAGCCTGAAGTTCGCCCTCTTCTTCCTCGCCGAGTACATCAACATGGCCACGGTCTCCGCGCTCGCGGCGACCCTCTTCCTCGGCGGCTGGCACGCCCCGTTCTGGATCGACGAGGTCTGGGCCGGTGCCAACGAGGGCTACTGGCCGGTGCTGTGGTTCTTCGGCAAGGTCTTCTTCTTCATCTTCATCTTCATCTGGCTGCGCGGCTCCCTGCCGCGGCTGCGCTACGACCAGTTCATGGCCTTCGGCTGGAAGCGGCTGATCCCGATCTCGCTGGTGTGGATCGTCGCGGTCGCGACGATGCGGGTCGCCCGCAACGAGGGCGTCTTCGACGAGGGCTTCAGCGGGAACCCGCAGTTCTGGCTGATCCTCGTCGGTGTGGTCCTGGTCGTCCTGCTGCTGACCTTCCTCGTCCCCGACAAGGGCTCGAAGGAGGGCGACGACGAGCTCGAGACCGCCACGCCACGCACCGGCGGCTTCCCGGTCCCGCCGATGCCGGCGGGAGGCGCCGTCCGCGGTGCCGCCGCGCCGCTCGTGTTCCGTACGGCCCAGGACACCGTCAGTGAATCCGTCCGCGACTCAGGGGTGAGCAATGGCTGACCAGCACGGTTCGACGAGGGCAGAGGACAAGGGTCCGTCCCTCAAGGAGCAGCTCTGGGACCCGGTCGCCGGGTTCGGGGTCACCTTCCGGACCATGTTCCGCAAGGTCGTCACCGAGCAGTACCCCAAGGAGAAGCTGCCGACGGCGCCGCGCTTCCACGGGCGGCACCAGCTCAACCGTTGGCCCGACGGCCTGGAGAAGTGCGTCGGCTGCGAGCTGTGCGCCTGGGCCTGCCCGGCCGACGCGATCTACGTCGAGGGCGCCGAGAACACCGATGACACCGGCACCCTCCGCGCCGACGGGACCAGGGAGTCGGGCCGCTACTCGGCGGGGGAGCGCTACGGCCGCGTCTACCAGATCAACTACCTGCGCTGCATCCTGTGCGGGCTGTGCATCGAGGCCTGCCCGACCCGAGCGCTGACGATGACCAACGAGTACGAGCTCGCCGACGACAGCCGCGCCAGCCTGATCTACGAGAAGTCCGACCTGCTGGCCCCGCTGCTGCCGGGCATGGAGCAGCCGCCGCACGCGCAGCTGCTCGGCAGCGACGACGACTACTACCGCGGCGACTTCCAGCAGCCGGTTCCCGTGCCGGTCGTGCCCGCGGACGAGGGGGCCGGCTCGTGACCGCCTTCTGGATCCTCGCGCCGATCATGGTGATCGCCGCGCTCGGCCTGCTGTTCGTCCGCAAGGCGGTCCACGCCGCGCTGCTGCTGGCGGTCGTGATGATCAGTCTCGCCGTGCTGTACGCCGTCCTCGAGGCGCCGTTCCTGTTCGCGGTCCAGATCATCGTCTACACCGGCGCGATCCTGATGCTGTTCCTGTTCGTGCTGATGCTCGTCGGCGTCGACGCCTCCGACTCGCTGGTCGAGACGATCAAGGGCCAGCGGGTGCTGGCCTGGCTGATCGGCCTGGCGTTCGTCGTGGTGATGGTCGTCGGGCTGTCCCAGCTCACCCTCGGCACGGCGGTCGGCCTCGAGGAGGCCAACCAGGGCGGCAACGTCCAGGCCCTCGCCGACCTGCTGTTCTCGCGCTACGTCTTCATCTTCGAGGCCGCCAGCGCCCTGCTCATCACCGCGGCCGTCGGCGCGATGGTGCTGACCCACCGCGAGCGGCTCACCCCGAAGCGCACCCAGCCGGTCCTCGCCGCCGAGCGGATCCGGGCGTACGGCGAGTCCGGGGCCCACCTCGGCCCGCTGCCGCCGCCGGGCGTCTACGCCCGCCACAACGCGGTCGACACCCCGGCGCTGCTGCCCGACGGCAGCCCGGCGGCCGCCTCGGTCTCCCGGGTGCTCGCCGCCCGCGGCACCATGCGCCCGGCCGGCCTCACCGACATCGAGGCGATCAAGGAGCAGCTCGGCGTGGATCCCACGGCGAAGCCCGAGGAGGCCGGGAAGACCGGCGCCACCGCGTCCAGCGAAGAGGACCCGGCATGACCGAATACGTCGTTCTGTCCGCCATCCTGTTCACCATCGGCGGCATCGGGGTGCTCACCCGGCGCAACGCGATCGTCGTGTTCATGTGCGTCGAGCTGATGCTCAACGCCTGCAACCTGGCGTTCATCGCCTTCGCCCGCCAGCACGGCAACCTCGACGGCCAGATCGCCGCCTTCTTCGTGATGGTGGTGGCCGCGGCCGAGGTCGTGGTCGGGCTCGCGATCATCATGACCATCTTCCGGACCCGTCGCTCGGCCTCGGTCGACGACGTGAGCCTGCTGAAGTTCTGAGGACGAGACGATGAACGCACTCACCGCGCTGACCCTCAAGGCCAGCGAGACCTCCATCCCCGTCGTCTCGCCGACCGACGCCGACGGCCCGTTCACGCTGCTGTGGCTGATCATCGCGCTGCCGCTGCTCGGCGCGGCGGTGCTGCTCCTCGGCGGCCGCTACACCGACAGGTGGGGCCACCTGCTCGGTACGGCGACCTCCGCGACGTCGTTCGTCATCAGCCTGGTCCTCTTCATCACCCTGCTGGGGCGCGACGAGGGCGAGCGCCAGATCAGCCAGCACCTCTACGACTGGATCGAGGCGGGCGGCCTGCACATCGGGCTCGACCTGCTCTACGACCCGCTGTCGGCGCTGTTCCTGCTGCTGATCACCGGTGTCGGCTCGCTGATCCACGTCTACTCGATCGGCTACATGGCCCACGACCCGCGCCGGCGCCGGTTCTTCGCCTACCTGAACCTCTTCGTCGCGGCGATGCTCATGCTGATCCTCTCGGAGAACTACGTCGGCCTGTTCCTCGGCTGGGAGGGTGTCGGCCTCGCGTCGTACCTCCTCATCGGCTTCTGGCAGCACAAGCCGTCCGCGGCGGCCGCGGCCAAGAAGGCGTTCGTCATCAACCGGGTCGGCGACATGGGGCTGGGCCTGGCCATCTTCTTGATGATCGTCACCTTCGGCACGACCAGCTTCAGCGGCATCAGCGCGATGTCGGGAGGCGCCACCGAGACGACGCTGAACTGGATCGGCGTGCTGCTGCTCGTCGGCGCCTGCGGCAAGTCGGCCCAGGTGCCGCTCCAGGCCTGGCTCCTGGACGCGATGGAGGGCCCGACGCCGGTGTCCGCGCTGATCCACGCGGCGACCATGGTCACGGCCGGCGTCTACCTGATCACCCGCTCCAACTTCGTCTTCGAGCTGGCCCCGACCGCGCAGACCGCGGTCGTCATCGTCGCCACCGTCACGCTGCTGTGGGGCGCGATCATCGGGTGCGCCAAGGACGACATCAAGAAGGGCCTGGCCGGCTCCACGATGAGCCAGATCGGCTACATGATGCTCGGCGCCGGCCTCGGCGTCGCGGGCTACGCCTTCGCGATCTTCCACCTGCTGACCCACGGCTTCTTCAAGGCCAACATGTTCCTCGGCGCCGGCTCGGTCATGCACGCCATGGACGACGACGTCGACATGCGCCACTACGGCGCGCTCAACAAGATGCTGCCGGTCACCTTCCTGACCTTCGCGATGGGCTACCTGGCGATCATCGGCTTCCCCGGCTTCTCGGGCTTCTGGTCCAAGGACAAGATCATCGAGACCGCGCTGGTCGAGAACCCGGTCGTCGGCGTCTGCGCCCTGCTGGGCGCGGGCATCACCGGCTTCTACATGACCCGGATGATGCTGATGACCTTCTTCACCGACAAGCGGTGGGAGAAGGGCGTCCACCCCCACGAGAGCCCGAAGGTGATGACGATCCCGCTGATCGTCCTCGCCGCGCTGTCGGTCCTCGGCGGCCTGATGCTGGCCGGCAACTGGATCGTCGACTGGCTCAGCCCCGTCGTCGGCCACGCCGAGCACCACGAGCCGCCCGTGCCGGTCATCGTCCTCACCCTGCTCACGGTCGCGGTCGTCGCCGTCGGCGTCGCGGCGGCCTGGTTCCTGGTCGGCAGACGGGAGGTGCCGCGGGTCGCGCCGGCGGACGTCTCGATCGCGACGAGGGCCGCCCGTGCGGACCTCTACGGCGACGCCATCAACGAGGGCCTGGTCGTCACGCCCGGCAAGGCCGCGGTGAGCAGCCTCACCGCCGGCGACCGCTCGATCGTCGACGGTCTCTTCACCGGTGGTACGACGGTGCTGGCCGGCACCGGTGAGCTGCTGCGGCGGCTCCAGAACGGCTACGTCCGGTCCTACGCCCTCGGCATCCTCGGCGGCGCACTGCTCCTCGTCCTGACCCTGGTGGTGGTGAACTGATGTTGTCGCTGCTCATCTGGCTGCCGATCGCCGGCGCGGTCGCCGTCGCGCTGCTGCCGCGCACGCTCAGCAAGACCGTCGGCCTCGGCGTCGCGCTGGCGACCCTGGTCGTGGGCGTGGTCGTCGCGGCGTCGTACGAGCTCGACGGCGGGCGGCAGCTCACCGAAGAGCACGAGTGGATCGAGGCGTTCGGGGTCCACTACGCCCTCGGCGTCGACGGGCTCGGCCTGCTGCTGGTCCTGCTGACGGTGCTGCTCGTCCCGCTGGTGCTCGGCGCCGAGTGGTTCAAGGCCGACGCCCCCGGCTCGGCCGGAGCGCGCTCCTTCGTCGCCTGGACCCTCGCGCTGGAGGGGCTCTCGCTCGCGGTGTTCTGCGCGACCGATGTGTTCTTGTTCTATGTCGTCTTCGAGGCGACGCTGATCCCGGCGTACTTCCTGGTCGGCGGCTTCGGCCGCGACGGCCGGGGCGCGGCGGCACTGAAGTTCCTGATGTTCCAGCTGGCCGGCGGTCTGGTGCTGCTGGCGTCGGTGATCGGCCTGTACGTCGTCTCCGCCCAGCAGGGCGAGCCGTCGTACCTCCTCTCCGACCTCGAGAAGCTCGACATCGGCACCGAGGCCGGGCGCTGGCTGTTCTTCGGCTTCTTCATCGCCTTCGCGGTCAAGGCACCGCTGTTCCCGCTGCACACCTGGCTGGCCGACACCACCGAGAAGGCGACGCCCGGCACCGGTGTGCTGCTGGTGTGCATCCTCGACAAGATCGGCACCTTCGGGATGATGCGGTTCTGCCTGGGCATCTTCCCGGAGGCTTCGCAATGGGCGACGCCGCTGGTGATCACCCTCGCGCTGATCTCCGTCGTCTACGGCGCCCTGGTCGCGATCGGGCAGGACGACATCTTCCGGCTCATCGGTCTCACCTCGCTGAGCCACTTCGGCCTGATCACGCTCGGCGTCTTCACCATGACCAGCCAGGGCGGCACCGGCGCGATCCTCTACATGGTCAACCACGGTCTCGGCACCGCTGCGCTCTTCCTGGTGGCCGGCTACCTCTACGACCGCAGCGGCACCGCCTCGATCCGCGAGATGCGCGGGGTGGAGAAGGTCGCCCCCGTGCTGGCCGGTCTGCTGCTCGTCGCCGGCCTGGCCACGCTCGGCCTGCCGGGGCTCTCGCCCTTCATCAGCGAGTTCCTGGTGTTCGTGGCGGCCTTCGACTACGGCTGGTGGGTCGGCGCCATCGCGGTCACCGCGGTCGTCCTGTCGGCCATCTACGTGCTGTGGCTGTACCAGCGCACGATGACCGGCCCGACACCGCCGGAGATCGAGGGCACCCGCGACCTCGGCGTACGCGAGATCGCCGCGGTGGCCCCGCTCATGGCCGCGCTGGTGTTCTTCGGGTTCTACCCGGCGCCGCTGCTCGACGTGAGCAACCCGATGGTGGGTGACCTGATGCAGCAGGTCGGGGTGCAGGACGACGCGCCGACGGTCGCCCATGCCGGGTCCGAGGGAGAGGGTGACCACTGATGGAGTTCGTGAAGCCCGAGCTCGAGTACGCCGAGCTGCTGCCGCTCCTCATCGTCTTCGGCGGTGCCTGCGTCGGCGTCGCGCTGGAGGCCATCCTCCCGCGCGGGACCCGCCGCCTCCCGCAGGTCGGTCTCGCGCTGGTCACCGTCGCGGCGGCGCTGGTCGCCACGGTCGTGGTCGGCGTGAACCTCGACGAGCACACCGGCGCCGCCGGCGCCGAGGGGCGCGGACTGGTCGGCGCGATGGGCAGCATCGTGGTCGACGGCCCGACGGTCTACCTGTGGGGGCTGCTGCTGGTCTTCGCCCTCGGTGGCGTCGCGCTCTTCGGCGAGCAGCGCCTCGAGGGCGGGGTGTCGGCCTTCACCGGCCAGGCGGCCGCGCTGCCCGGCACCGAGAGCGAGCGCGAGGCCTCGACCCGCGGCCTGGAGCACACCGAGGTCTACCCGCTGCTCCTGTTCGCGGTCTTCGGCATGCTGCTCTTCCCGGCCTCCGGCGACCTGCTGACCATGTTCGTCGCCCTCGAGGTGCTCTCGCTGCCGCTCTACCTGCTCTGCGGCCTGGCCCGCCGGCGCCGCCTGCTGAGCCAGGAGGCGGCGATGAAGTACTTCCTCCTCGGCGCCTTCGCCTCCGGCTTCTTCCTGTACGGCGCCGCGCTGGTCTACGGCTACGCCGGCTCGGTCAGCTTCGCCGGCATCAACGAGGCGGTCCGTGCCGGTTCGGCCAACCACGGCCTGCTGCTGGCGGGCATCGGGCTGCTCGCGGTCGGCCTGCTGTTCAAGGTCGGCGCCGCGCCCTTCCAGGCGTGGACCCCGGACGTCTACCAGGGCGCGCCCACCGCGGTGACCGCGTTCATGGCGGCCGGCACCAAGGTCGCCGCCTTCGGTGCGCTGCTGCGCCTGCTCTACGTCGCCTTCGGCGGCGAGCGCTGGAGCTGGCAGCCGACGTTGTGGGTGATCGCGATCGCGTCGATGCTCCTCGGCGCCGTCCTCGCCATCGTGCAGAACGACGTGAAGCGGATGCTGGCCTACTCCTCGGTGGCCCACACCGGATTCATCCTGGTCGGCGTGCTCGGCGTCCAGAGTGCGGGCGACCTCGCCGAGGGGCAGTACACCTCGCTGGAGGGCGTGCTCTTCTACCTCACCACCTACGGCTTCGCCATGATCGGCGCCTTCGCCATCGTCACCCTGGTCCGCGACGCCGGGGGCGAGGCGACGGCGTACGACCGCTGGGCGGGCCTCGGGCGGACCTCGCCGCTGGTGGCGGGCGCGTTCGCGTTCTTCCTCCTCTCGATGGCCGGGATCCCGCTCACCGCGGGCTTCATCGGCAAGTGGGCGGTGTTCACCTCGGCGCTGTCGGCGGGCGCCTGGCCGGTGGTCCTGGTGGCGATCGCGTGCAGCATCCTGGCGATCACGTTCTACGTCCGGCACATCCGGCTGATGTTCTTCACCGAGCCCAGTCAGGACGGCGCCGGCGTGGTCACCCGGTCCTCGCTGCTCACCTCGGGCACCATCGTGGTGTGTCTGGTGGCGACCCTGGTGATGGGTGTCGTGCCGGGCCCGGTTCTCGATCTCGTCACCAGTGCGGGAGACTTCATCAGGTGAGCCCTGATGCGCGTCCCGCCGACCTGGCGCTGCCGATCGACGACACCGCCCTGGCCGACCGGCTGCGGGCACGGATGGCCACGGTCGAGGAGGCGCTCTACGGGCACGCGTCCAGCCGCGCGCCGTACGTCACGGAGGCGGCGCGCCATCTGCTGGCCGCCGGTGGGAAGCGGTTCCGGCCGTTGCTGGTCCTGCTGGCGGCTGAGGCGGGGCCGCGGCCCGACGCCGAGGAGGTGCTCACCGCCGCCTGCGTCGTGGAGATCACCCATGTCGGCTCGCTCTACCACGACGACGTCATGGACGAGGCAGCGCTGCGCCGTGGCGAGGACTCCGCCAACGCCCGCTACGACAACCTGGTCGCGATCCTCACCGGCGACTGGCTCTTCGCCAAGTCATCGGAGCTGACCGCTCAGCTCGGGCCCGAGGCCGTGCGCATCCAGGCCGAGACCTTCACCCGGTTGGTCGAGGGGCAGATCCTCGAGACCGTCGAGCCGGGACCCGAGGACGACGCGCTCGCCCACCACCTCGAGGTCGTCGCCGGCAAGACCGGCTCGCTGATCGCCACCTCGGCGCACTACGGCGCCCTCTTCTCGGGTGCCTCGCCGGAGGTGGTCGCCGCGCTGACGGCGTACGGCGAGCTGGTCGGCACCGCGTTCCAGCTCTCCGACGACATCCTCGACATCGCCTCCGACAGCGAGGAGTCCGGGAAGACGCCCGGCACCGACCTCAAGGAGGGGGTCCCGACGCTGCCGGTGCTGATGGCGCGCGCCTCCACCGACCCGGCCGACGCCCGCCTGCTCGAGCTGCTCGACCCCGCGCGCACCGATCTCGCCGGCGACGCGGACCTCCACGCCGAGGCGCTCGACCTGCTCCGCAAGCATCCCGCGATGGAGCAGGCCCGGGCCTATGTCATCGCCCGTGCCCAGGAGGCCAAGCGGCTGCTCGCGGCGCTGCCCGAGGGCTCGGTGCGCTCCGCGCTGGAGGCGTTCGCCGACGTCGTGGCGGTCCGCTCCGCCTGAGCCAGGTCTTTCAGCACGCCGGCTGCCAGGCTGAGCACACCCGAACCGGCACGCCGTACGACACGTCAAGGAACCCCACGCGTTCGCGGAACGTGTTGATTTTTCGGCGTTCATTTAACAGATAGGTCGGATCTGTTGACAGAGTTGACGTGTGGTCTGGAATCCCGAGATCCCCTTCAACGACCTTCCGGAACTGCCTCCGGTCGGGCTCGACCTCGAGCCGAAAGAGGTGCTCAAGGCCGCTATCGAAGCGCGCGCTGCCTTGGCGACGCTGGCTCAGGCGGGACGACTGCTGCCGAACCCGAACGTGCTGATCCACGCCGTGCCGCTGCTCGAGGCGCAAGCGAGTTCGGAGATCGAGAACATCGTGACGACGGCGGACGAGCTGTTCAAGCACGTCGACTCCGGTGGTGGTGACCATGCCACCAAGGAGGCGCTGCGCTACCGCACCGCTCTCTTCGCCGGGGTCGATGCCATCCGGAGCAGCCCTCTCTCCGCCACGACGGCAGCGACCATCTGTTCTCGCCTCCAAGGGCGGGACATGGACATTCGGGCGGTTCCTGGCACGCGGATCGTGAACCCCGGCACTCGTGAGGTGGTCGACGCGCCTCCTGAGGGAGCGGACGTGATCCGCGAGAAGCTGGCTGCCTGGGAACGCTTCGTCCATGGCGAGGAGGACCTCGATCCGTTGGTGCGCATGGCGGTCGCGCACTATCAGTTCGAGGCGATCCACCCGTTCCACGACGGCGACGGGCGCACCGGGCGCGTCATCAACATCCTCATGCTCATCCAGTCGGGTCTGTTGGACGAGCCGATCCTCTACCTCTCACGGTCGATCATCGCGCGGAAGCACGACTACTACCGTCTCCTGCGCGCGGTCAGCGCTGAGGGTGCCTGGATCGAATGGGTCTGCCACATGCTGGAGGTCGTGCGGGAGTCGGCAACCTCGACCACGCGGAAGATCGGCTCCATCCGTGCCTGCCAGAACGAGATCGCCGAGCGGGCGCGTGCCGCCACGCCGGGTGGTCGTGATGCCCGGTTCCTGTCGGTCCTCTTCGAGCAGCCCTACTGCCGCATCGGCTCTGTCGTGGAGCGGTGCGATGTGTCGAGACAGATCGCTTCGACCTGGCTGCACGCCCTCGTCAGCGCGGGCCTTCTCTACGAGGCCAAGGTGGGGCGGGAGCTGCTGTTCGTCAACCATGAGTTCCTCGACGTGCTCACGCGCCCGGAGTGAGGTCCGGCGCCGACGTGTCCGACCACCTCAGAGTGCGCAGGACTCGGCCGCGAGGGCGAGCTGGCGGCGTCGGTGACGTAGGGCGTCGACGGTGAACGCGACCAGCGCGAGCCAGACCAGCCCGAACCCGACCCACCGCCCGGCCGGCATCGCCTCGCCGACCACCGTGATGCCGAGGGCGAACTGCAGGATCGGGGTGAGGTACTGCAGCAGCCCGAGACTGGTCATCGACACCCGGGTCGCCGCGGCGCTGAAGCACAGCAACGGTACGGCGGTGATGATGCCGCTCGCGATCAGGAGCGCGACGTGGCCGGTCCCCTCGTCGGCGAAGTGCCCGCGCCCGGCCGCACCCAGCCACACCAGGTAGGACAGGGCGACGGGCGCGATCACCGCGGTCTCGAAGGCCAGGCTCTCGATCGCGCCGACGCCGGCGGACTTCTTCGCGAGGCCGTAGGTGCCGAAGGACATCGCCAACGCGAGCGCGATCACCGGTGGCCGGCCGTAGTCCACGGTCAGCACGACGACCGCGACGGCCCCCACGGCGAGTGCCGCCCACTGGACCGGCCGGAGCCGCTCCCCGAGCACCAGCACACCGAGCAACACGGTGACGAGGGGGTTGATGAAGTAGCCCAGGGATCCCTCGACGACGCGGTCGCTGTTGACCGCGTAGATGTAGATGCCCCAGTTGCCGGTGATCACGACGGCCGCGGCGAGGAGCAGGGCGGTCCGGCGCCGGTCGCGCAGGACGGCACGCAGGGCGGCCCCCCGGCGCAGAGCCAGGACGAGCAGCCCCATGACGACCACCGACCAGACGATGCGATGAGCCAGGATCTCCACGGCGCCACTGGGTTTGAGCAGGGGCCAGTAGAGGGGAAAGGCACCCCAGAGCAGGTAGGCGAGGAACCCGAGGGCGAGCCCGCGACGCTGGTCCGACACACTGGGACCCTAGCGGCGTGTTCCGGCTCGCGGGGGCGAGGTGGTTTCAGGTAGCGCCCATGCGGGCACGAAGGCCGTGTCCACGAACGATCCTGATCACGAGGGGGAGTCCCTATGCGATTCATTCGCACCATCTCCGTCCTGGTGGCCGCCGTCACGGCTGCCCTGCTGGGACTGACGCTCGCACCGACGGCCGCGCAGGCCGATTCCATCCAGGTCCAGCCCGGCCAGGTCGTCGCCGCCAAGGGCGTCACGCCGCGTACGGTCCTGATCGGCGACTGCGGTCCGCACCCCGCGGCTGGCTGCTACGGCAAGCGTCTCTGGGCCAAGTTCGCGACCGACCCGCTCGCCGCGGGCGTCAAGATGAAGGTCTACGTCAAGCGCAACGGCCGTTGGGTCCGCATCGCCAAGGTCAAGACCAAGGGCGATGGCCTCACCAAGAAGGTCTTCGTCCGCGCCGAGAAGGGCAAGAAGACCAAGTACAAGGTCATCGCCAAGGGCGACGCGGTCTACGCCAAGGCCAGCTACAAGTTCACCGTCAGCCGTCGCTGAATGCGGTGACACCCGACGCGAAGCGCCGCCGAGCTCCTGCTCGGCGGCGCTTCGCTTTGTCCGCGGGGTCCGGGCCGGGTGGGCCGGCCGGTCAGTCGACGGTCCAGGTGTCCCCGGCGCCGATCAGGGCGGCGAGCCGCTCCTCTGGCGTCCCCCGGTCGGCGACGGCCTGGGTCGCGGTGGCGACCTGGGCCCGGGCCTGGTCGTCGTACGTCGGGCGGTCGACCTGGCGGAAGATCCCGATCGGGCTGCGGTTGAGGTAGCCGGCGTCGGTCAGCCGGCTGACCGCGAACGCCGTCGACGGGTCCGGGTCGTGGGCGTCGTGGACGAGGATCGCGTCGGCGGGCACGGAGGCCGTGTCGGCGACCTCGACGCCGCCGGCGGCGCGGACCAGGGCCTTGTCGCCCAGCCCGGTGGCCTCGTCGCGGGTGCCGAAGGTGATCGGCTCGCCGTGGACCAGCGGGATGATCGCGTGGGCCTTGGTGTCGTTGTCCTTGATCGCGTCGAAGGCGCCGTCGTTGAAGATCGGGCAGTTCTGGTAGATCTCGACCAGCGAGGTGCCGCGGTGGGCGGCGGCGGCGGCGAGGACGGCGGTGAGGTGCTTGCGGTCGGAGTCGATGGTCCGCGCCACGAACGACGCCTCGGCACCGAGCGCGAGCGAGACCGGGTTGAACGGGTGGTCGATCGAGCCCACGGGGGTGGACTTGGTGACCTTGCCGGTCTCGGAGGTGGGGGAGTACTGGCCCTTGGTCAGGCCGTAGATCCGGTTGTTGAACAGCAGGATCGTCATGTTCACGTTGCGGCGCAGGGCGTGGATCAGGTGGTTGCCGCCGATGGACAGTGCGTCGCCGTCACCGGTGACGACCCAGACGTTGAGGTCCTCGCGGGCGGTGGCGATGCCGGTGGCGATCGACGGCGCGCGGCCGTGGATCGAGTGCATGCCGTAGGTGTCGAGGTAGTAGGGGAAGCGTGAGGAGCAGCCGATGCCGGAGACGAACACGATGTTCTCGCGGCGCAGGCCCAGGTCGGGGAGGAAGGACTGGACGGCCTTGAGGACGGCGTAGTCGCCGCAGCCGGGGCACCAGCGGACCTCCTGGTCGCTGGAGAAGTCCTTGCCGGTCTGGGTCTCTCCCTCGCCGAGCGAGGGGACCAGCTCGGTGCCGGAGCGCAGGGACGGGTTGCCGAGGTCGATGGTGGTCACTTGACCGGAGCCTCCTCGTGGTCGGCGGGGACGTTCGTTCCGTGCTCACCGAGGTCGACGTCGCGACCTTCGGCCTGGCCGACGAGCGCGCCGACGGCCTCGGCGAGCTCGGCGGCCTTGAGCGGCAGGCCGTAGACGTGGTTGTAGCCGATGGCGTCGACGAGGTACTCCGCGCGCAGCAGGCGGGAGAGCTGGCCGAGGTTCATCTCGGGGACCAGGACCTTGTCGTAGCGCTTGAGGATCTCGCCGAGGTCCTTGGGGAACGGGTTGAGGTGGCGCAGGTGGACCTGGGCGACGTCGTAGCCGGCGCGGCGCACGCGGCGGCATGCGGCGCCGATCGGCCCGTACGTCGAGCCCCAGCCGATCACGAGGACCTTGGCCTCGCCGGAGGGGTCGTCGACCTCGAGCGGCGGGAGGGAGTCGGCGATGCGTTGGACCTTCTCGGCGCGGATCCGGACCATCGCGTCGTGGTTGGCGGGGTCGTAGGAGATGTTGCCGTGACCCTCGTCGATGGTGCCGGCCTTCTCCAGCCCACCGATGCGGTGCTCGAGGCCGGCGGTGCCCGGGATCGCCCACGGCCGGGCCAGCGTCTCCTCGTCGCGCAGGTAGGGCCAGAACTCCGTACCCTTGGCCCCCTCGTGGTTGGGCGCGGTGGCGAAGCCGGGGTCGATCGTGGGGAGATCCTCGATCGAGGGGATCTCCCAGGGCTCGGAGCCGTTGGCGAGGTAGCCGTCGGAGAGCAGGAAGACCGGAGTGCGGTAGGTGATCGCGATCCGAGCGGCCTCGACCGCGGCGGCGAAGCAGTCGCCGGGGGACTGGGGCGCGACGATCGGGACGGGGGCCTCGCCGTTGCGGCCGTACATGGCCTGGAGCAGGTCGGCCTGCTCGGTCTTGGTCGGCAGGCCGGTCGAGGGACCGCCGCGCTGGACGTTGACCACGAGCAGGGGCAGCTCGGTCATCACGGCCAGGCCGATCGCCTCGGACTTGAGGGCGATGCCGGGGCCGGAGGTGGTGGTGACGGCGAGCTGGCCGGCGAAGGAGGCACCGATCGCGGCGCCGATGCCGGCGATCTCGTCCTCGGCCTGGAGGGTGGTGACGCCGAAGCCCTTGTGCTTGCTCAGCTCGTGAAGGATGTCGGAGGCGGGGGTGATCGGGTAGGAGCCCAGGAAGACCGGCAGCTGGGAGCGGACGCCGGCGGCGACGAGGCCGTAGGACAGGGCCAGGTTGCCGGTGATGTTGCGGTACGTCCCGGGACGCATCTTGGCGGGCTTGATCTCGTACTGGACCACGAAGGTCTCGGTGGTCTCGCCGTAGTTCCAGCCGGCCTTGAAGGCGGCGAGGTTGGCGCCCAGGATGTCGGCGACCTTGGCGAACTTCTTCTCCAGGAACGCGATCGTGGGCTCGGTCGGGCGCCCGTACATCCACGAGAGCAGGCCCAGGGCGAACATGTTCTTCGCGCGGGCGGCGTCCTTGCGGGAGAGGCCGAACTCCTTGACGGCCTCGACGGTGATGCCGGTCAGGTCGACGGGCTGGACCTGGAAGCCGGCCAGGATGTCATCGACCTCGCCCAGCTTGTCGAGCGGGTTCGAGGTGTAGCCGGCCTTGTCGAGGTTGCGCTTGGTGAAGTCGTGGGTGTCCACGATGATCGTCGCGCCCTTGGGCAGGTCGCCCAGGTTGGCCTTCAGCGCGGCGGGGTTCATCGCGACCAGGACGTCGGGCCGGTCGCCGGCGGTGAGGATGTCGTGGTCGGCGAAGTGGACCTGGAACGACGACACGCCCGGGATGGTGCCCTGGGGGGCGCGGATCTCGGCGGGGAAGTTGGGCAGGGTCACCAGGTCGTTGCCGAACACGGCCGACTCCTGGGTGAACCGGTCACCGGTCAGCTGCATGCCGTCACCGGAGTCTCCGGCGAACCGGATGATCACCCGGTCCAGCTGCTTGACCTGCTTGGTCTGGCTCACACCTGCTCCACTTCTCTCGACATCGATGGCGGCCTCGCGCGCGATGACAGCTTCAGGTGAGCCGATTCTAGAGCCAATCTAGAACACGTTCCACTTCTTGGGTGGACACCTGTCCTGCTCGCGCCGGCCGCCGGATCGACGCGGCTCGACGAACGCTCACCACGATAGTCCGCCGCCGTGGCGCAGCGGTGGCCGCGCCGCCTGATGGGCGCTCCGGCGGCCTCCGTGGGGGTGTGAGGTCGGTCATGGCGGCTCGTCGATTTGTCTAGTGAGCGAGTCTCTTAATTCTCTTATATGTATTATTCCGATCTAGTTTGATGGAACTGGCCCCCGAGAGGCCGGCCCGGACAGCAAGGAATGAGTGCGATGAAGCGAGTCATCAAGGCCGCCGCCCTGGCGGTCACCGGAGCGTTGGCGCTGACTGCGTGCGCGAGCGCCGACGGGGGCAACGGCAGTGGAGACGGCGAGACGGTCAATATCGTCGGCTTCGCGGTCCCGGAGGCCGGCAACAAGGCCGCCGCGGCGGAGTTCAACAAGACCGACGCCGGCAAGGGCGTGACCTTCTCGGGCTCGTACGGCGCCTCGGGTGACCAGAGCCGCAAGGTGGTGGACACCAAGGGCAAGGACGTCGACTATGTCGTCTTCTCGCTCGAGCCGGACCTGACCCGGCTGGTCGACGCCGGTCTCGTCGCCGACGACTGGAACGCCGGGCCGACCCGGGGCATCGTCTCCAGCTCGGTCGCGGTGATCGCCACGCAGGCGGGCAACCCGCTGGGCATCGAGGACTGGGACGACCTCACCCGCGACGACGTCACCATCGTCACGCCGGACCCGGCCAGCTCCGGCTCGGCGAAGTGGAACATCCTCGCGCTCTACACCTACGCCAAGCAGAACGGCGCGACCGAGGAGGAGGCGGACGCCTTCTTGAAGAAGGTGTTCTCCAACGTGACGACCTGGGCGGCCAGCGGTCGCGAGGCGACCGAGGCCTTCAAGAAGGGCGTCGGCAACGTGCTGCTCACCTACGAGAACGAGGCCATCCTCGCCAAGCAGAACGGCGAGGATCTCGACTACATCGTCCCGGACCACACCTTCCTCATCGAGAACCCGGGCGCCGTCCTGAAGGACGCCAACCCGGTCGCGCAGGACTGGTTGGACTTCATCCTCAGCGACGCGGGCCAGACCGCGTTCGTGAAGAAGGGCTTCCGGCCGGTCGGCGACCTGGACATCTCCGGCATCGAGGTCGAGGGCGCGAACGACCCGGCCGACCCGTTCCCGACGCCGGCGTCCCTGAGCACGGCCGCCGACCTCGGCGGCTGGAGCGCGATCAACGCCGAGTGGTTCGGCAAGGACGGCGAGAAGCTCCGCTTCGACCAGCTGTACGCCGAGGCGACCAAGCAGTGACCGACACCCTCGTCGCTCCCGTTGGGCCGGCTCGCACCACGAGCCGGCCCAGCGGGCTGTTCCGCCTCACGCCGACCTCGGGCGTGGGGCTGGGCGTGGCGCTGGTCTGGTTCAGCGTCCTCGTGCTGCTGCCGCTCGCCGCGGTCGTGGGGGCCGCCGCGGACGGCGGGTTCGACCGCTTCTGGGGCACGCTGACCGACGCCCAGACCTTCGCGGCCCTGCGACTCACGGTCGTCGAGGCGCTGTTGGTGACCGCGGTGAACGCCGTGCTCGGCACCATCGTGGCCTGGGTGCTCGTCCGCGACCAGTTCCCGGGCAAGCGGATCCTCGACGTCGTCATCGACATCCCGTTCGCGCTGCCGACCATCGTCGCGGGCCTCGTCCTGCTCAGCCTCTGGGGCCCCGAGAGCCCGGTCGGCATCAACATCGTGAACACCCGCCAGGGCATCTTCCTGGCGCTGCTGTTCGTGACCCTGCCCTTCGTCGTCCGTACCGTCCAGCCCGTCCTCATCGAGCTCGACGCCGACGTGGAGGAGGCGGCGGCCTCGCTCGGTGCGTCGCGGGCCACCACCTTCCGGCGGATCATCCTGCCCAGCCTGGTCCCGGCGATCGCGGCGGGCTCGTCGCTCGGGTTCGCCCGGGCGATCAGCGAGTTCGGCTCCCTCGTCCTCATCTCCGGCAACACGCCCTACGAGACCGAGGTCGCGTCGCTGAAGATCCTCAAGTTCCTCGAGGGCGACAACCAGGCGGGCGCGGCGGCGGTCGCCGTCCTGCTGCTGGTCGTGGCGATCGTGACGATCGTGATCCTCGACCTCATCTCGAGGCGGGTGGCGCGCCGTGGCTGACACCCGATCGATCCGGAGCCGCAAGGGCCCGGTGACCTATGTCCTGCGGGCGTTCGTGATCGCCTATCTCGCGGTGCTGGTGATCTGGCCGCTCTTCGAGGTCGGCAAGCAGACCTTCGCCCCGGCCGACCGCGGCGCCGAGGGCGGGTTCGCGGCCTTCTGGGAGCGGCTCAGCGACCCGTCGGTGACCTACGCCTTCAACCTCACCGTCACGGTCGCGTTCTGGGCCGTCGTCATCAACACCCTGTTCGGCGTGGGCATCTCGCTGCTGCTCGTCCGCTACCAGTTCCCCGGGCGGCGCATCCTCTCGGTGCTCATCGACCTGCCGATGTCGGTCTCCCCGGTCGTCGTCGGCCTGGCGCTCGTGCTGGCCTACAGCACCGGCAAGGGCTGGTTCGGCGAGGCGCTGGAGTCGGTCGGCTTCTATGTCATCGGCACCACCCCGGGCCTGATCATGGCGACCGCGTTCGTCAGCCTGCCGCTGGTGATCCGCGAGATCGTGCCGGTGCTCGAGGAGATTGGCACCGATGCCGAGCTCGCGGCCAGCAGCCTCGGGGCCAGCGGCTGGCAGACCTTCCGGCGGATCACGCTGCCCAGCATCAAGTGGGCGGTCGTGTACGGCGTGGTGCTGAGCATGGCCCGCTCGCTCGGCGAGTTCGGCGCGGTCAAGATCGTCAGTCCGGGCGCCGAGTTCCGCGGCGAGACCGCCACCCTCCTCATCCAGAACCGCTACAACAACTACGAGGAGCCCACGGCGTACGCCGCCGCGTTCGTGCTCGTGCTGGCCTCCGTGCTGGCTCTCGTGGTCGTCTCCCTGATCCGCAAGGAGGATCGTTCATGAGCATCGAAGTCAGGGGTGTCGGCAAGCGCTACGGCGACTTCGTCGCGCTCGACGACATCAACGTGTCCCTGCCCACCGGTCAGCTGACCGCCCTGCTGGGGCCCAGCGGCGGCGGCAAGTCCACCCTGCTGCGGATCATCGCCGGCCTGGAGTCCGCCGACGGCGGCTCGGTCGAGATCGAGGGCGTGGACGCCACGAGGCTGCCGCCGCAGAAGCGCAACGTCGGCTTCGTGTTCCAGCACTACGCCGTGTTCAAGCACATGACGGTGGCCAAGAACGTCGCCTTCGGCCTGGAGATCAGGAAGCGGCCCAAGGCCGAGGTGAAGGCGAAGGTGGCCGAGCTGCTCGAGCTCGTGCACCTCTCGCAGTTCGCGCACCGGCTGCCCTCGCAGCTCTCCGGCGGCCAGCGGCAGCGGCTCGCGCTCGCGCGGGCGCTCGCCGTGGAGCCCTCGGTGCTGCTGCTGGACGAGCCGTTCGGCGCGCTCGACGCGAAAGTCCGCAAGGAGCTGCGCGACTGGCTCCGCCGGCTGCACGACGAGGTGCACGTGACCACGGTGTTCGTGACCCACGACCAGGAGGAGGCCCTGGAGGTCGCCGACGAGATCGTGGTCATCAACGAGGGCCGGATCGAGCAGATCGGCAGTCCCGACGAGCTGTACGACGAGCCCGCGAACGACTTCGTGATGGGTTTCCTCGGCGCCGTCACCCGGCTCGGCCCGCTGCGGCTGCGTCCGCACGACATCGAGGTGGCGGTGACGCCCGGCGTACCGGGGTCGTCGGCCGGTGTCGTGCTCCGGGCGCTGCGGGTCGGCTTCGAGGTGCGGCTCACCGTCGAGGTGGAGGGGCAGCAGGAGCCGGTCCTGGTCGTCCTCTCCCGCACCCACGCGCGGGCGCTCGACCTGGAGCTCGGCAGCCGGGTCTGGCTGAGCCCCACCACGGGAGCGACGGCCGTGCCGGTGCTCGGAGCCGCCACGGCCTGAGGCCACGCCCCTTGTAACTAAGTGTTACGTCATCTACCAGGGTGCTGTGGTGCCGAAAACGGCGCAACAGCACCCGGGTGGATGACCGAACACTTAGTTACAAGTGCCGGGCCGCCCGGTCCCGTCTCCTAGTCTGGGCGGGTGAGCTATCTGCGGGCGACCAGGGTCCTGTGCTGGCTGCTCGGGATCGCGGTGCTGGTGTCGGTCGTGCACTACGTCGACAACTACGTCAACTACGACGACTACCCGGTGCCCGATCCCGACGCGGCGGTACCGGCTCCGTCCGCCACGCTGGTGGCGGTCGGCTGGTTCGTGTTCACGGCCTTCGGCGCGGTGGGGCTGCTGCTGTGGTTCCGCCGGCACATCACGACCGCCGCGATCGCGCTCACCGGGTACTCCCTGTCGGGGCTCATCGGCATCGCGCACTACACCGTGCCCGGGGCCACGGACATGGCCTGGTGGCGCCAGACCCACGTCGTGGTCGACATCGTCTGCGGCGCTGCGGTGTTCGGCTTCGCGCTGTGGGCGGCGAAGAACGCCTCCGAGCTCATCCCTCCCGCCGCGAAGCAGCAGTCCGCTCCGCCCTCGCCTTGAGCCCCTCGGCATGGCGGCGGAAGCCGTCGGCCACCCGCCCCGGCCCGGCGAGGCGGACGAGGGGACCGCGGAACTCCTCGACGGTCTCGTACGTCGTGGGCCCGCCCGGCCGCTGGGTGAGCCGCTGGTGGCGCACCCCCCTGACCAGGCCCAGCCTCGCGGGCAGGCCCTCGTAGACGTAGGACATCAGCGCCGTCGTCGTACCGGTCGCGGGGTCGGTGACCGGGCCGTCGAGGGCGGTGATCCGCTCGGGCGAGCGGGTGCGGCCGCCGCCGGCCCAGACCACGTGCAGCACGATCGGGTTGCCGACCGCGGGCGGCTGCGCGGTCTCGGCGCGCTCGACGAAGGGGTTCCACTCGGCGTACCGCTCGGTGTCGGTCATGACCGACCAGACGACGTCCAGCGGCGCGTCGATGTCGATCCGCGCGGAGGGGTTCATGGGCCCATCATGGCCGAGCGGGCCGGTCGGGGAGGATGGTTCCGTGGGTGCGGGCACGATCGGGATCGTCGGCGGCGGGATCCTCGGCCTCGCCGTCGGGCGTGAGCTGGTCCGTCGACGGCCGGGCGTGCGGGTGGTGGTGCTGGAGAAGGAGGCGCGGCTGGCCGCGCACCAGACCGGCCACAACTCCGGCGTCGTGCACGCCGGCATCTACTACCGGCCCGGCAGTCTCAAGGCCGAGCTGTGCACCCGCGGCCGGGCGCTGCTGCGCGAGTACTGCGCCGAGCACGCCATCGCGTACGACGCGTGCGGCAAGCTGGTGGTCGCGGTCGACGAGGCCGAGCTGCCGCGGTTCGAGGCGCTGGCGCGGACCGCGCGTGAGAACGGCGTGCCTGGGCTGCGCCGGCTCGACGCCGCAGCGATCCGGGAGGTCGAGCCGCACGCAGCCGGCCTCGCCGCGCTGCACTCGCCGCACACCGCGATCACCGACTATGTCGCGGTGGCCGAGGCGCTGGCCGCCGAGATCGTCGCCGCCGGGGGAGCGGTGCACCTGGGGGCCGAGGTGACCTCCGTCGACCGGGTGCCCGGCGCCCTCGAGGTCGGTACGGCGACCGGGCGGCACCGGGTGGACGAGCTGGTGCTGTGCGGCGGACTCCAGTCCGACCGGCTCGGCCGGCTGGTCGGCGGTCCGGCGACGCCGCGGATCGTGCCCTTCCGGGGCGAGTACATGGCAGTCGCACCGGCCAAGCAGGACCTCGTGCGCGGCATGGTCTACCCGGTGCCCGATCCGGCGTACCCGTTCCTGGGCGTGCACTTCACCCGGCGGGTCGGCGGGGGCCTGGAGGTGGGGCCGAACGCCTTCCTCGCCCTCAGTCGCGACCGCTACGGCCGGGCGTCGGTCTCGCCTCGCGATCTCGCCGACACCGTGTCGTACGGCGGATTCTGGCGGTTCGCGCGCCGGCACTGGCGCACCGGGGTCGGCGAGCTGCGCGGCGTGCTGTCGCGCGCGGCGTACATGCGCGTGGCACAGCGCTACGTCCCCGCCATCGGCCCGGAGGACGTGACCCGCGCGGGGCTGGGGCTGCGCGCCCAGGCCGTCGAGGCGGACGGCTCACTGGTCGACGACTTCGTCATCCACCGCGCCCACGGCGTCACCGCCATCCGCAACGCGCCGTCGCCGGCGGCGACCTCCAGCCTGGCGATCGCGGAGTACGTCGTGGATCAGCTGGACGCGCGCGACGCGTAGACGTTCGCCAGGTCGGCGATGTCGGCGACATAGGCGTCGGAGTGGTTGAAGCTGAAGATCGCGCGGCGCCAGGTCTCGGGCGCGGTGAGGTCGCCGGCGTGGCACAGGTAGCGGGCGGCGGCCAGCGCCGCGTCGTCGATCTGGTGGGGGTCGGCCACGCCGTCCCCGTCGCCGTCGGCGCCCCAGCGCTCCCAGGTGGAGGGGATGAACTGCATCGGGCCGATCGCGCGGTCCCAGGTGCGGTCGCCGTCGAGCGCGCCGCCGTCGGTGTCGCGAACCGCGCCGAACGCGCCGCCGTCGAGCACCGGGCCGAGGATCGCCGGCCGGGCCACGCCGTCGTCGCCGAGGGCCGACCCGTGCACGCTGCCGTGGGTGGACTCGACGCCGCCGATCGCGGCCAGGCTGTTCCATGCCACCCGACACCCCGGCTGCTCGGCGGCGACCCGCAGATGCGCCCGGGCGTACGCCGTGAGGGCCCGCAGCGGGATGCCCGTGCGGCCGGCCACCTGTGCCAGCCAGGCGGCGTCGGGCCGGTACGGGTCGGGTGCCGTCGCCGGCAGGGCGGGCGCGGCCGGCCGGACCGGTGCGGCGCCGGTGACGGCGGGCGCCACGCCGGTCGCCTCGGCCAGCGGGGTGCGCCGCGCGGAGCCGGCGTCGTACGCGAACGCCACGCCGACGCCGATCACCAGCGCGACCATGAGGACCGCGAGGGTGACCGCGCCGACCAGGTAGCGGTCGGGACGGGGCATGGGGCGGGTCCGGCGTCAGCGGTAGTTGGTGAACTGCACCGCGAAGTCGTAGTCCTGCGCCTTGACCAGCGCCTGCACGGCCTGGAGGTCGTCGCGCTTCTTGGAGGAGATCCGCAGCTCGTCGCCCTGGATCTGCGCCTTGACGCCCTTGGGGCCCTCGTCGCGGATCAGCTTGGAGACCTTCTTGGCGTCCTCGGAGCTGATCCCCTCCTTGAGGGTGATCCCGATCTTCGAGACCTGGCCCGACGGGCGCGGCTCGGAGGCGTCGAGGATCTTCAGCGACTGGTTGCGCTTGATCAGCTTGTCCTGGAAGACGCTGAGCACCGCGCTGGCGCGGTCGTCGGCGGACGCGCTGATCTCGATCGCGTGCTCGCCCTTCCACTCGATCGTGGCGCCCGTGCCCTTGAAGTCGAAGCGGGTCGCGATCTCCCGGGCGGTCTGTCCGAGAGCGTTGTCGACCTCCTGGCGGTCGATCTTGCTGACGATGTCGAAGGAGGAGTCGGCCATGGTGTCACCTGCGCTGTTTTCGGTCCGGCGGGGCTGCTGCGCTATTGTTTCGCGTCGTCGCCCACGCGCCAACTCAGGGTCCTCCGAGGGCCCGGACGAGGCCGTGTCGACAGCCCGGCAGGTTGCCCGAGCGGCCAAAGGGAGCTGACTGTAAATCAGCCGGCAATGCCTACAGTGGTTCGAATCCACTACCTGCCACAGTGGCCCCGACCAGCGCATGCGCACGGTCGGGGCCGCTCGGTTTCTCCGGCACCCGGGGGCCGGGCGGCGGCATCGGCCGACCGCCGGGCCGGGCCGGGCCGACTCGCCGTATGCTGACCCGTCAGTCAATCGTGAGGAGAGACATGGCCCGCCCCAGCGCCGTCGCCGAGCGTCGCCGCGAGATCCTCGAGGCGACCTGTGAGGTGGTCTCCGAGCGGGGCTTCCGCGACCTGCGGATCGTCGACGTGGCCAAGAAGGCCGGCTACAGCACCGGCACGGTGCACTACTACTTCGACTCGAAGGAGGAGCTGCTCCGCGAGGCGTTCCGCTTCGAGTACGAGAAGTCGCGGATCCGGCGCGAGGCCGTGGTGACACCGGGCCTGGACCCGGTTGCCCGGCTCCGCGCCCTGGCCGAAGCGTACCTGCCGTCCTCGCCGGCCTCGGTGCGGTCCTGGCGGGTCTGGATGGAGCTGTGGATCTCGGCGCTGCGCGACCCGTCGATGGGACAGGTCAACGACGTCTACTACGGCGAGTGGCGTCAGGCCGTGCTCGACGCGATGCGCGAGGGGCAGGAGAAGGGGCTGATCGAGGTGGCCGACCCCCAGCTGTTCGCCAACATGTACGTCTCGATGATGGACGGCCTGGCGATCCAGGTGCTCGCCGGCGCCGAGGGGATCAGCCTCGCCGACATGCAGGCGACCTGCCGCGCGTTCGTCGACTCGGTCGCAGTCAGCCGTTAGCGGGCGTGAGGTCGAAGGGTCGGTAGCCGGGAGCGGTGCGCGGCCAGGGGTGCGCCCGCTCCCAGGTCGCGGCGACCTCGAGCAGGGTGCGGTCGTGCCAGCGGCCGGCGAGCACCTGCAGGCCCCAGGGCAGGCCGAGGTCGGAGCGGCCGGCGGGCAGGGAGATCGCCGGATGCCCGGTCAGGTTGGCCAGCACGGTCTGGGTCAGTCCGTGGGGGCTGCCGGCGTCGGCGTGGCCGGGCGCGCGGCCGTCGGGCCGGTAGCCCGGTCCGTCGAGCACGCAGGTCGCGAGCAGCGTTCCCGGCGGCAGCGCGCGGTCGAGGACCGCGCGGGTGTGGGCGCAGCGGCGTCGGACAGCGAGGTAGTCGCCGGCGGTGACCTGCAGGCCGTGCTCCAGGGCCGCCCGGAAGGACGGGTCCCAGGCGTCGGCGTGCCGGCGGACGACGTCGGGTCCGAGCAGGTGGGCCTGTTCGGCCGAGGTGGCGGCGTACCAGTCCGGCTCCCAGCGCGACACCAGCTCGGGAGCGGCGGCGAAGAGCTCGTCGACGGACGTGGTGACGACCCGCACCTGCGCGCCCTGGGCGTCCGCGAGCGCGTCGGCCAGGCGCCGGGTGGCGTCGAGGAGCTCGCTGCCGAGAGTGCCGCCGAGGCCGCCGCTGCCGTGCAGGCGGGGGACGGCCAGGACGGTGCGGACCGGCGTCGCGGGGGCGAGCGCGACCGGCCCGGGGGCGGCCGAGCCGGGGACCGCGCCACCGATCACGTCGAGGAGCAGCGCCAGGTCGGCGGCGTCGGTGGCCAGCAGCGCATCGGTGTGCAGATCGAGCCAGGCGGGCGTCGGCGCGGAGCCGATCACGCCGTTGGTCGGCTTGAGCCCGAGCAGCCCGCACAGCGAGGCCGGGATCCGGACCGAGCCGCCACCATCGCTGGCGGTCGCCAGCGGTACGAGCCCCGCGGCGAGCGCGGCCGCCGAGCCGCCGCTGGATCCGCCCGGCGACCACGCCGGCTGCCACGGGTTGCGGGTGGCGCCGTGGAGCCGGTTGGCGGTGTAGCCCTCGTGGGCGAACTCGCAGGTGTTGGTCCGCCCGAGCACGATCGCGCCCGCGGCCCGCAGCCGGGCGACGACGGGGGAGTCGGCATCCGCCGGGGCGGCGTGCGCGAACGGCACCGAACCGTACGTCGTCGGGCGGCCGGCGACGTCCTCGATGTCCTTCACCAGCAGGGGCAGGCCGAGCAGCGGGGTGTCGGCGGGGGCGGGCGCGGCGTCGATCTCCCGGGCCCGGGCGAGGGCCGCGTCGACGTCGAGCGACGTCACCGCGCCGAGGGCCGGCTCGGCCGCCGCGATTCGCCCGGCCGCCGCACCGACCAGCTCCTCGGCGGTGGCCCGGCCGCGCCGGACGGCGTCGGCGAGTACGGCGAGCATTCCGGTCCTCCTCTATTGACTGATCGTCCAGTTAATCATAACGTGCTCCACGTCACTCCGCTTCCGGTGACCCGTGCCACGCCGAACGGCCGCTGGCCCGACCCCTGTGACCACCCGGCCGAGACCGGACCGATCGTGAGGACCTGATGACGTCGCTGTCCATCCAAGCCCTGGTGCATGCGCCCACCGACGGCCTGGCCGTCCATGAGCTGACCCTGCGCGCGCCGCGGGGGAGCGAGGTCCGGGTCCAGGTGAAGGCCTCGGGCGTGTGCCACTCCGACCTCCACCTCATCGACGGCGACTGGCCCTCGGGTGAGCGGCTGGTGCCCGGACACGAGGCCGCCGGGATCGTGGAGGCGGTCGGCGAGGAGGTCACCGGACTCGCGGTCGGCGACCACGTCGTCCTGTCCTGGTTCCCGCCGTGCCACGCGTGTGCGGCCTGCCGGCGCGGCGAGCAGTGGCTCTGCACGGGCAATATGTGCAACGAGCACCGCCTGCCCGACGGCGGCACCGCGCTCAGCCAGGACGGCGCCGAGGTCTACCCGTTCATCGGCGTCGGCGCCCTCGCCGAGTACGTCGTCGTCCCCGAGTCCGCCGCGATCAAGGTGCCCGACACGCTGCCCTTCGCGATCGGCGCCCTCATCGGGTGCAGCGTCGCCACCGGCGTCGGTGCGGTGCTCAACACCGCAGGGGTGCGTCCCGGCCAGGCGGCAGCCGTGCTCGGCTGCGGCGGTGTCGGCCAGGCCACCATCGCGGGCCTGGTGCTCGCCGGTGCCGACCCGGTCGTCGCGATCGACCTGTCCGCCGACCGGCTCGCGCTGGCCCGTGAGGTCGGCGCCACGCACGCCCTCGCCGGCGACGCTCCCGACCTCGCGGCCGCGATCGCGCAGGCCGCGCCCGACGGCCTCGACTACGTCTTCGAGGCGATCGGGCGGGTGGAGACGATCAACCAGGCGATCGAGCTGGTCAACCCCGGTGGCGCCGTCGTCCTCGAGGGCCTGACCTCGCTCGACGCCCGGGTCCCGCTCGACGCCTACACCCTGGCCGCCGAGGGCAAGCGGCTGCTCGGCTGCAACTACGGGTCGAGCGTCGCCAGCCGGGACTTCCCCGCCCTGGCCGAGCGCTACCTGGCCGGCGAGCTGCCGCTCGACGCGCTCGTCGGCCCCGCGATCACGCTGGCCGGCGCGATCGACGCCTTCGAGGACATGCGGCACGCCCGTGGCGGCCGCGCCGTCGTCGTCTTCGACTGACCCCTGCCGGCGGCCGCCACCGGCCGCTGCCTTCGCACGAGAGGAACTCACATGCCGGACCCGACCTTCGACGAGGAGCTGGAGCGCCGCCTCCGCCTCCTCGAGGACCCTGCCTCGTCCGAGCAGGTCCTCGACGACCTCCCCGGGCGCGACGTCGCCCTCGCCGCGCTCGGCCTGGCCGTGCTCGCCGTCGTCCTGCTGATCTGGGGGTATCCGCGATGACCGCGCCGCAGGCGACCTCTCACGCCTCCGACGTCGGCGCGGGGGAGAGCGACCTCCCGCTGCTCCGCGCCGAGCGGATCTGGAACCTCCGCCGGTTCTCGGGCATGAACGTGAGCCTGGCGATCGCCACCTGGGCCTTCCTCCAGGGTGGAGCCGTCGCGCTCTATGTCGGGGCCGAGGCCGCCATCGCCGCCATCGTGATCGGCTACGGCATCAGCACCCTGCTGGTGGCGCTCGCGCCCTGCGTGCCGGGCGCGAAGTACGGCGTGGAGATGTACACCGGCCTGCGCAGCGTCTTCGGCGTCGTCGGCGCCAAGGTGGTCATGCTGGTGATGACGGTGCTGGTGATGGCGGCCTGGACCGCGCTCCTCGGCATCATGTTCGGGCACGCCGTCGCCAATGTGATGGACGAGATCGCCGACACCAGCCTGGCGACGTCCAGCGTCGCGATCGCGGTCTTCGCCCTGATCGCCGTGGCCGTCGCCTGGGTGCTGCTGGTCGGTGGCCCGGAGCGGGTCGGCAAGGTCGGCAATATCGCGGCGCCGGTGATGATCGTGATCACCCTCGGCATGCTGGTGCTGATCTTCGCGCGCACCTCGTGGTCGGAGATCGCGGGTGCGGCGCCGCTCTATCCGATGGAGGACCAGCACCTGGCGTTCATGCTGGCGGTCGAGCTCAACGTCGCCGGTGGTCTGGCGTGGTACCCGATGATCGGGAACCTGGCGCGGCTGACCGATACTCCCCGCGCCTCCTTCTGGTCCAACGCCTTCGGCCTCTTCGCCGCCTCCTCGGTCGCGGCCGTGGTGGGAGTCTTCGCCGCTCTGGCGCTGGGCTCCGACGACCCGACGGTGTGGATGATCCCCCTCGGTGGGGCCGTCATGGGCGTCGCCGTGCTCGCGTTCATCGCCTTCGCCAACCTGACCAGCATGGTCGCGGAGGCCTACTCCGGCATCTCGGCGATCATCGGTGTGAGCAAGAAGGTGCGCAGCATCGCCTGGCCGGTGCTGAGCGCGGTCTTCCTGGTGCCTGTGGTGGTGATCTGCCTCTTCCCGGAGTCGGTCTACAACAACTACGGACGGTTCCTGAGCTGGGTGGCGATCCTGGTGGCGCCGATGTGCGGCGTCCAGGTCGTCGACTACTTCGTGCTGCGCCGGGCCCGGCTGAGCCTGCGTGACCTCTACCTGCCGCCGCAGCAGTCGGCGTACGGCTTCTGGGGTGGGTGGAACTGGGTCGCGTTCGTCGCGGTCGCGCTCGGTGCCCTCACCTATGTCGCGCTGCTGCACCCAGTCAACTACGAGCCCAACAGCGGCTTCGAGTACGTCGGTGCGTCGATCCCGGCGCTGGTCGTGGCGGGCGCCGTGCACTGGCTGGGCACCCACCTCGTCGTACGCCGGAGCGGTCGCGGCGGCTACCGGGACGAGCGGGTCGGCTGAGCGCGTCGGGAACGGGTCCCCGCTGGGCGTTGACCGGCGGGGCCGCTTCCTCCTAGTATTTAACTGACGAGTCAATCAATAAAGGGAGAATCGTGCAGACCCCCACCGACCGGACGCGCCTCGGCGACCTCCGATCGTTCCGTGACCCCCGCTCGGTCGCTGTCGTCGGCGCCTCCGACGACCCTGCCAAGTGGGGCTACTGGATCGCCCAGGGCGCCCTCCTGGGAGCGCACCGCCGCGCCGTGTGGCTGGTCAACCGGTCCGCCGGCACGGTGCAGGGACAGCCGGCGCACACGTCCGTCGCGGCGCTGCCGGGCACGCCCGAGCTCGTCGTCCTGTGCGTGCCGGCCGCGCACGTCGAGGCCGTCGTCGAGGAGAGCCTCGAGCGCGGAGTGCGGGCCTTCCTCGCGATCACCGCGGGTGTCGCCGCCGACGACCGGCTCCGCGAGCGGCTCGCCGCCGCGGGCGCCCGCCTGGTCGGCCCCAACAGCCTCGGCCTGTTCGACGCCGACACCGACCTGCAGCTGGCCTGGGGGCACTTCACCCCCGGGCGGATCGGGATCGTCTCCCAGAGCGGCCAGCTCGGCTCGGAGATCGCGAACCTCGCGGCCCGGGCCGGACTCGGCGTCTCGCGGTTCGTCTCGGTCGGCAACCAGTACGACGTCCGCGCGCCCGAGCTGCTCGAGGACCTCATCGACCACGACGCCACGCGGATCGTCGCGCTCTACCTGGAGAGCTTCGCCGGAGGCGACGACCTGGTCGGGATCCTGCGGCGGCTGCGCGCCGCGGGCAAGCACACCTTGGTGCTGGCCACCGGCGCCAGCGAGGGCAGCAAGCGCCTCGCGGCCAGCCACACCGGCTCGATGACCTCGGCGATCGACGTCGTCGACGCCGCATGCCGGGCCGCCGGGGCGGTGCGGGTGACCACACCGACCGAACTGGTCGAGGTGGCCCGTTTCCTGTCCGTGGCCGAGGCGCCGGCAGGTGTCCGGGTCGCGGTCGTCAGCGACAGCGGGGGGCAGGGCGGCGTCGCCGCCGACGTCGCCGGCGCGCTCGGGCTGGACACCCCGGTCTTCTCCGCCGCGCTCCAGGCCGATCTCGCCGGCCTGCTGCCCGCGGGCGCGTCGGTCGCCAACCCGATCGACCTCGCCGGCGCCGGCGAGGCCGACCTGATGACCTATGCCGTGCTCTGCGAGCGGCTGGTCGCCTCCGGCGAGGTCGACGCCGTGCTGCTGTCGGGCTACCTCGGCTGCTACGGCGAGGACACGCCCGCCCTGCTCGACCAGGAGCTCGCCGTCGTCGACCGGCTCGCCCGGATGGCCCAGGACTCCCACGTCCCGCTCGTCGTGCACACGATGAGCGCCGGCTCCGGCGCGGTCGCGCGGATGTGGGAGCACGACATCCCGACCTACCCCGCCGTCGAGTCGGCACTGCGAGCGGTGGCCCGCGCGCACCACCTCGCGGCGTACCCGGGTCGTGACCTCGACCGACCCGCGTCGCGCGACCTCGGCGCCCGGCCCGGCTACTGGGCCGCGCGCGACCTGCTCGGCCGGATCGGCGTCCCGCTGCCGCCCGGCGTCCTCGTCGGCACGGTGGGCGAGGCCCGGGCCGCGGCCGGCGTGCTGCGCGCGCCGTACGTGCTCAAGGCCGGCTGGCTCGCCCACAAGAGCGAGCATGGCGGCGTGGTGCTGGGGCTTGGCTCGGCCGACGATCTCGCCGGTGCGTTCGCCGAGATGCACGGTCGACTCGGCGACGGCGAGTACGTCGTCGAGGAGCAGGACCGGCGCGGGGACGTCGTCGAATTCCTCGTCGGCGCCCGCCGCGACCGCGACTTCGGGCCGCTCGTCACCGTCGGCGCCGGAGGCACCGAGGCCGAGCTGTGGCGCGACGTCCGCACCGAGCTCGCCCCCGTCGACCGGGCCACGGCGACCGCGATGGTCGACGCCCTGCGCAGCCGCCCGCTGCTCGCCGGCTGGCGCGGCCGGCCCGCGGTCGACGTCGATGCCCTGGTCGACGTGATCGTGGCCGCCGGCGCGGCCCTCGCCGCCGACCCGGGCGTCGCCGAACTGGAGATCAACCCGGTGCGGGTCTCGCCGGCCGGGCTGCTCGCCGTCGACGGTCTCGTCGCCGCACGTGACGAGGAGGCGGGACGATGAGCACGAGCTGGTCGCGTGACGACGCGCTCGTCGGCGGACGCTGGATCCGGCCGGGATCGGTGATCGAGGTCGAGAACCCCGCGACCGGCGCGCTCGTCGGCTCCGGTGCCCGTTGCGGACGGGCCGAGGTCGACCTGGCCGTGGCCGCGGCCCGCGCGGCCCACGGCGACTGGTCCGCGCTCACTCCGGCGGCCCGCGCCGACCACCTCGATGCGCTCGTCGCCGAGCTCCGCGCCCGGCGCGACGAGCTGGTCGCGATGACCGTCGCCGAGGTCGGCGCCCCGGTCACGGTCGCGGCGACCTGGCACGTCGACGTGTCCCTCGACATCCTCGCCTCCGCGGCGCGGCACGCCCGCACCCATCCGTTCGTCCAGGAGCACGGCGCTCTCGTCCTGCACCGCCGCTCGGCGGGCGTGGCCGCGCTGATCACGCCCTGGAACTACCCGCTCTACCAGCTCGCGGCCAAGGCCGGCTCGGCCCTGGCCGCCGGCTGCACGGTGGTGCACAAGCCCTCCGAGCTGACGCCGCTGTCGGCGTACGCCTTCGCGGAGGCTGCGATGCGCGCCGGGTTGCCCGCCGGGGTCGTCAACCTGGTGCCCGGCACCGGTGCCGAGGTGGGTGTGCCGCTGGTCGCCGACGACCGGGTCGACGTCGTCTCCTTCACCGGCTCGACCACGGTCGGCCGCCGGGTCGCGGCGTCGGCGGTCGACCATCTGGCCCGGGTCACCCTCGAGCTCGGCGGCAAGTCCGCCAGCATCGTGTGCGACGACGCCGACCTGGACAGCGCGGTGCGCTGGTCGGTCGACGCCTGCATGCTCAACTCCGGGCAGACCTGCAGCGCCTGGACCCGGCTGCTGGTCCCGTCCGACCGGCTCGACGAGGCCGTCGCGATCGCGGCCGCCCGGGCCGACGAGCTGGTCGTCGGCGACCCGACCGACCCGGCCACCGAGCTGGGCCCGCTGATCAGCGCCGACCAGCACGCGAAGGTCGCGGCCGTGGTCTCCGGCGCCGTCGCCCGCGGCGCCCGGGTCGCGACCCGGGTCACCGATGTGCCCTCAGGCGGCCACTACCTGCGCCCGGTCGTGCTCGCCGATCTGCCCGTCGACGACCCCGCCAGCCAGCAGGAGATCTTCGGCCCGGTCCTCGTCGTCCACCCCTACGCCGACGACGAGGACGCGCTGCGCATCGCCAACGGCACCGTGTACGGCCTGTCCGGCGCGGTGTGGTCCGCCGACCGCGACCGGGCCCGGCGCCTGGCCGCCCGGTTCGACGCCGGCCAGGTCTTCGTCAACGAGGCCGACTACGACGTCGAGGCGCCCTTCGGCGGCTGGAAGCACTCCGGTTCCGGCCGCGAGTTCGGCGTCGAGGGCCTCCTCGAGTTCACCGAGCTCACCGTCGTCCACCTCTGATCCCGCCCCACCCCACCAGGAGAAGCCATGCCCCAGCCCAACGTCGAGTACTGGCCGCTGACCCAGGAGCAGCGCGACATCGTCGAGCTCTGCACCACCTTTGCCGCCGAGGAGATCCGGCCCCGCGGGCGCGAGGTCGACGAGGCCGACGTGGTGTCGCCGGTCGACATCTTCGAGAAGGCCGCGAAGGTCGGCATCACCGACTTCATGCTCCCCGAGGAGTACGGCGGCGGTGGGTTCACCGACGTCTTCACCCAGTGTCTGGTCCAGGAGGTGCTGTGCTGGGGCGACCCCGGCATCGGCAACTTCGTGTGCTCCAACGGCTTCTTCGCCGACCCCCTGCTCGCGCTCGGCACCGAGGAGCAGAAGGAGCGCTGGCTGCGTCCGCTGACCGGGGAGGAGCCGCGCTACACCGCGCTCGCCACCACCGAGCCGGGCTCCGGCTCCGACGCCGCCTCGATCGTCACCCGCGCCGACAAGGTGCCGGGCGGCTACGAGATCACCGGCCAGAAGGCGTGGATCTCCAATGCCGGCCTGGCCGACCAGTACGTCGTCTTCGCCAAGACCGACCCGAGCCAGCGCTCCCGCGGCGTCACCGCCTTCCTGTTCACCAAGGACACGCCCGGCGTCACCTTCGGCGAGCCGATGAAGAAGATGGGCCAGCGCGCGATCGTGTGCCGGGAGATCTTCTTCGACAAGGCGTTCATCCCCGAGGAGAACCGGCTCGGCGACGAGGGCCAGGGGTTCATCGGCCTCATGAAGACCTTCGACGTCTCCCGCGTCGTCCTGGCCGCCGCCGCGACCGGCGCCGCGCGCGCGGCGTACGAGTTCGCGCTGGACTACGCGCGCACCCGCACCCAGTTCGGCAGGCCGATCATCGAGCACCAGGCGGTCGCCTTCCGGCTCGCCGACATGGCCACCCGGATCGAGTCGGCCTGGCTGATGACGCTCCACGCCGCCCGGCGCCTCGACGCCGGCCACGACGTGAACGGGTTGGCCGCGATGGCGAAGCTGCAGGCGTCGGAGACCGCGATGTTCGTGACCCACGCGGCCGTGCAGACCCTGGGCGGCTGGGGCTACTCGCGCGAGTACCCGGTCGAGCAGTGGATGCGCGACGTCAAGCTGGAGGAGATCGAGGAGGGGACCTCGGACATCATGCGCCTGGTCATCTCCCGCAACCTCTGACCGACCGCCCCCACGACCCACCCGACGCAGAGGAGAGCCCCCATGATCCGTACCCCCTTCACCGAGATGTTCGGCGTCGAGCACCCGCTGGTGTGCGGCGGCATGACCGGACTGGGCACCGCCGAGCTGATCGCCCCGGTCGCGCAGGCCGGTGCGCTGGGCTTCCTGACGGCACTCACCCAGCCGACGCCCGAGGCGCTGGTCGCCGAGATCGCGCGCACCCGCGAGCTGACCGACCGGCCCTTCGGCGTGAACCTGACGATCCTGCCCACCCGCGACCCGGTGCCGTACGACGAGTACCGCGCCGCCATCGTCGAGTCGGGGGTGCGGGTGGTGGAGACCGCCGGATCGAGTCCGGAGCCGCACCTGCCGGACTTCCAGGCGGCCGGCATCAAGGTGATCCACAAGGCGACCAGCGTGCGGCACGCGCTCTCCGCGCAGCGCAAGGGCGTCGACGCGATCAGCATCGACGGCTTCGAGTGCGCCGGGCACCCGGGCGAGGACGACGTGCCCGGACTGATCCTCATCCCGGCGGCGGCCCGGGCGCTCGACATCCCGGTCATCGCCTCGGGCGGGCTGGCGACCGGGGCGGGCCTGGTCGCCGCCCTCGCGCTCGGTGCCTGCGCGGCCAACATGGGCACCCGGTTCATGGCCACCGACGAGGCGCCGATCCACGCCAACGTCAAGCAGCAGCTGGTCGCCAACGACGAGCGCGACACCGTGCTGGTGTTCCGCGAGTTCCGCAACACCGCGCGGGTCGCGCGCAACGCGATCTCCGAGAAGATCAAGGAGATCGGCGCCCGGCCGGGAGCGACCTTCGCCGACGTCGCCGACCTCGCGTCCGGCGTCCGCGGCCGCGAGCGGGTCCTCGCCGAGGGCGACCTCGAGGACGGCATGTGGTGGGCCGGGCAGGCGCAGGGGCTGATCCACGAGGTGGCGCCGGTCGCCGAGGTGGTCGCCACGATCATGGCCGACGCCGAGGAACTGCTCGATACGACGCTGCCGAGGCTGGTCCGGTGAGCGCGCGGCGCACCGGCTGGGTCTGGCATGAGCTCTACGGCTGGCACGACACCGGTCGTGCGGCCGGCTATGTGCTGGGCGCGCCCGGTGTGCAGCCGTACGGGCACTTCGAGTCCGCGGAGTCGAAGACCCGGTTCGCCTCGCTGGTCGAGGTGAGCGGGCTGCGCGAGCACCTGGTCGACGTCCGGCCGCGGGCGGCCGCGGAGGAGGACCTGCTCCGTGTGCACACCGAGGCGCACGTGCGCTCCATGCAGGAGCAGAGCCGGCGGCGTGAGGGCGGCGACATGGGCGACGGCACCTCGCCGTTCGGCTGGAACGGCTACGAGGTGGCCGCACTCGCGGCCGGCGGCACGGTGCACGCGGTCCGGGCGGTGCTCGACGGCACGGTCGACAACGCCTACGCCCTCGTGCGGCCGCCGGGCCACCACGCCGTCGCCGACCGGGGGATGGGCTTCTGCATGTTCGCCAATGTCGCGGTCGCGATCGAGCACGCCCGCGCGTACTACGGGCTGCGCCGGTTCGCGGTGGTCGACTGGGACGTGCACCACGGCAACGGCACGGAATCGATCTTCCTCGACGACCCGGACGTGCTGACGATCTCGCTGCACCAGGACGGCAACTACCCCGCCGACACCGGCGCGATCGAGGACCGCGGCCGTGGCGACGCGCTCGGCACCGCGGTCAACGTGCCGCTGCCGCCGGGATCGGGCAACGGCGCCTACCTGGCGGCCTTCGACCAGGTCGTCGTGCCGGCGGTCGAGGCGTTCGCGCCGGAGCTGATCGTGGTGGCCTGCGGCTTCGACGCCTGCAACGCCGACCCGCTCGCGACCATGATGGTGACCTCGTCGACGTACCGCACGATGACGGCCGGCCTGGTCGCCCTGGCCGACCGGGTCTGCGCGGGGCGACTGGTGATGAGTCACGAGGGCGGCTACTCGCCGATCTACGTGCCCTTCTGCGGCCTGGCCGTGGTCGAGGCGCTCAGCGGGCGCGACACCGGGATCGCCGATCCCTTCGAGCCGGACTGGATCGGCTGGCCGGGCCAGGAGGTCCAGCCGCACCAGCAGGCGGTGATCGACCGCGCCCGCGCCCTGCTCGGTCCGGGGGCGAGCAGGTGAGCGGCGCGCTGCCCGCCCGGGCGTCGGTGGTCGTGGTCGGGGCGGGTTACGCCGGACTCACCGCGGCGCTCGCGCTGCGCGACGCCGGGGTCGACGTGGTCGTCCTCGAGGCGGCGGACCGGCCCGGGGGCCGGGTCTGGTCGGTGCCACACCCGCGGGCGCACGCCGTCGACCACGGCGGGCAGTGGGTCGGCCCGACGCAGACCCGCCTGCTGGCACTGGCCGACCGCTTCGGCTGCGCGCGCTTCCCGACCCACGACGAGGGCTCGCACCTCGAGCTGTGGCACGACGGCACCCTCCACGAGGGCACGTCGGAGCGGGACTCGACGGCCCCGGGACACGCGGAGTACGCCGCCGCCGTCGCCGACATCGAGGCGCTGGCCGCGCGGGTGGAGCTCGACGATCCGGCCGCGACGCCGGACGCCGAGCGGCTCGACGCCACCACCGTCGCCTCCTGGCTCGACGGCGTGCCCGAGGTCGCCCGGCCCCGGCTCGCACTCGCCGTCCAGGGCGTCTGGGCCGTCGAGCCACGGGACCTCTCCCTGCTCCACCTGGCGTTCTACGTCGCCTCGGCAGGTGGCTGGGACCAGCTGATGCGCACCCGCGGTCACGCCCAGGACCAGCGCTTCGTGGATGGCGCGCAGGCGCCGGCGCTCGCGATGGCGGCGCATCTCGGCGACCGGGTGCACCTGAGCACGCCGGTGCGCGCCGTGCGCGACGGCCTCGTCGAGACAGACCGGGGCACGGTCCGGGCCGAGCGGGTGGTCGTCGCCACCACGCCGCCGGCAGCCCGGGCGATCGTCTTCGAGCCGCCGCTCCCGGCGCCGCGGCGGCGCTGGCTCGAGCGCAGCGTGATGGGTGACGTCGCCAAGATCCACGTGGTCTACGACCGGCCCTTCTGGCGCGCCGACGGGCGTTCGGGCCAGGCATCCCTCTACACCGCGCACGACCTGCCCGGTGTCGTCTTCGACAACTCCCCGGCCGACGGCGCCTGCGGCGTCCTCGTCGCCTTCGTCTACGGCGACCGGCTGCGCACCTGGGCGGCCCTCGCTCCCGAGCGGCAGCGCGCCGCGCTGCTGGACACGCTCGGCCGGCTCTTCGGCGCTGCGGCCACCCGGCCGACGGACCTGCTCGTGCAGGACTGGGTCGCCGACCCGTGGGCGGGCGGCGCCTACGCCGCGGTGCCCGCTCCCGGCGCGTGGATCGAGTACGGCGAGCACGGCTGGCGTGCGCCGTCCGGCACGGTCCACTGGGCAGGCAGTGAGACGTCGAGCCTCTGGCACGGCTACATCGACGGCGCGATCCGATCCGGGGAGCGCGCCGCGGCCGAGGTGCTCGCCGCCCTCGACCATCCCGCACGAGGACAGGAGGACAGCTGATGCGCGTCGCCGCCGTCCAGCACCCGTCGGTCTTCGGGGACCGGGCCGCCGCCGTCGAGCGCTGCGCCGCCCTGGTCGCCGAGGCGGCCGCCGCCGGCGCCGAGCTGGTGGCCTTCCCCGAGACCTGGCTCGGGGGCTACCCGGCCTGGTGCTTCGGCGCCGCCGCCTGGGAGGACCCGTTGGGTCGCCGGCTCTACCGGCAGCTGCTGGACTCCAGCGTTCTCGTCGGCGGCGCCGACGACCAGCTCGGCCCGGTGCGGGACGCGGCCCGGGAGGGCTCCGTGGTCGTCGTGCTCGGGCTCAACGAGCTGGCTGGACCGGGCTCGGGCACCGTCTACAACAGCCAGGTGGTCATCGACAGCGACGGCACGCTGGTCAACCACCACCGCAAGCTCGTCCCGACGTCCACGGAGAAGAACGTGTGGTCGCCGGGCGACGCCGCCGGGCTGCGGGTGGTCACCACCGGCGCCGGCCGGGTCGGTGGCCTGATCTGCTGGGAGCACTGGAACCCGCTGGCCCGCCAGGTCCTCCACGCGGGTCACGAGGACGTCCACGTCGCCGCGTGGCCGGACCTCGCGGAGGCGCACGAGCTCGCCAGCCGGACCTACGCGATCGAGGGCCGCTGCTATGTCATCGTCGCGGCCAACGTGGCCCGGGTCGAGGACGTCCCGGAGGAGATGCGCGCGGCCTTCCGGCAGGGCCTCGACCCCGGTGACCCCGGTGACCCCGGTGACCCCGGTGACGTCTTGTTCGACGGCGGGTCCGGCGTGATCGGCCCCGACGGCGCCTGGCTGGTCGGGCCGGAGCGGGGCACGGTCGGACTGGTGCTCGCCGACATCGAGCCGGCCTCACTGGGGGAGTGGCGGTTCACGGCCGACGTGGCGGGGCACTACCAGCGTCCCGACGTCTTCCAGCTCCGGGTCGACGCCGCGCGGCGCCCCAGTGGCGCGGTGACCTATGTCGAGGACGTCAGCTCGGCGCCAGGAGCACGCTGAAGGTGAGGGCGGCGTTGCCGCTGGCGTCCGCGGTGGCGGTGAGTCCGCCCTGGGCCCCGGCGGGCACCGGGCCGGCGCTGTCGCCGAGGACGGCGGTGATGTGGCCGCCTCCGCTGCTGGAGGCCGTCGAACGGGAGGCGACGCCCCCCGGCAGGGTCCAGGCCGTCCCGTCGCTGGTCTTCTCGGCCCAGTAGCTGACCAGCCAGTGCGCGCCGTCCGGCGCCTCGACCGCGGGCGTGACCTGGGCGGCGCCGCTGCTGGTGCGAACCGCGAGGGCGCTGGCGGAGACCGCGGTAGCGCCACGGTAGGCGACGAGCGTCAGCACGCTCTTCGCGTAGGCGTCGGAGGTGACCGTGACCGTGCTGCCGGCATCGGCCGCGGTGGCGACCCGGCTGTAGAGCCGGCCCACCGCCTTCGTCCCGGCGCTGGCGGACTCGAGCGGGGTCCAGCCCGCCGGGCCGGTGTACCCCGGGGCGGTGGTGTTGGCGACGAAGAAGGCGAGCAGCAGGTCGCCGGGCTGCACGGACGCGGGAACGGTCGCCGTGTGGGCGATCCGGTTCCCGCTGGTCGAGGTCGCGGCGACGACCGCCGTCGCGGTGCCGCCCTGCGAGGGCTGGGCGATGCGGGTCGTCGTCCCGGTCGCGTCGCCGTCGTCGGTGACCGTGAGGGTGACCGAGACGGCGCCACCGGTCGCATAGGTGTGACTCGTGGTCGGGCCACCCGTCCCGCTCTGGCCGTCGCCGAAGCTCCAGGCGTAGTCGGTGATCGAGCCGCCGCCCGTGTCGCTCGATCCGCCGGCGTCGAAGGAGCAGGTGAGGCCGGTGCAGGAGACGCTGAAGGACGCCGTCGGCGGGTCGTTCACCGGGGGTGCGACAGGCGGGCCCTGGTAGAGGAACATCGCCCGTGAGGCCCAGCCGCTGCCGGCGGCCGGGAGCGTGGTGGCGGTCCCGGCGACCGCGCCGTGGACCCCCCAGTCGGCTCGGCTGAGGGAGCCGTTGCTGGAGGCGAACCACAGCCTGCCGTCCGCGACGAAGGCGCCGCGCATGGCGCTGTAGCTCACGCCGGCCACCGCCGGAACCGAGAAGAGCTGCTGTCCGATCACGCCGGACTCCGGCTCGAAGCCGCGTCGGTAGAGCTGGTTCGAGCCCGACTTGGTGAAGTAGATCCAGCCACGGTCGTAGAACAGGCTGGTGATCGCGGGGATGTCGCCGTTGTGCCAGTCGTCCTGATAGACGAGCTGGTCGGCGGCGTTGACCGTGGTCGCCGGGCCGTAGGTCGTGCCGTCGAAGGTGCGCCGGGTCAGGGTCCGGTTGGCGTAGGCCGTGTAGAGGTCGCCGTTCACCATGAAGGCGCCGACCGTCGTACCCCAGCCGGTGTCGTTCGGGGCGTCGGAGGCCGCGGTCACCTGGGTTCCGTCGAAGTCGCGCCGCAGCAGCTGCGACTGACCACCGGCCACCCGGAAGACGGTGCCCGGCAGCGTCCCGTCCTGCCGGGGCGGCAGCGCCGAGCCGGAGGCCAGGGGCACGAAGGCGATCCGGCGGTGCGTCTCGCCGGCGAACACGTCCGTGTCGGAGCCGACGAACAGCCCCTCCGGGGTGGCGATCATGTCCCGGACGCCGGCACCCAGCGTGCGGGTCGGGTTCCAGGAGTACGGCATGCCGGTATGGGTGCTGAGCGCCGCGATGCCCGGCCTCGACACCGCGCCCTCGTCCGCAGCGTCGCCGCGCGCCGGGTTGTTCTGCCAGCGCATGTGCCCCCCGGTGTAGACGACGTCGTCGGTGACCTCGACCGTCCAGGTCGTGTCGCCGCCCGTGTACGCCGTCCACGTGGGCCGCACGTTCGTGCCGCTGGCGCCGGACTCGAACCGGGCCACGACGTCGCAGCCGCTGGTGCCGGCCATGCTGCCGCTGTAGCCGCCGTACGCGCCGGTGGTGGAGACCACGAAGAAGCTGCCGTCGGGGGAGAACTCGACGTCGGTCATGTAGGTCTCGAAGGACGCGCTGCAGGCCGACTCGAACTGCGTCGTGTAGTACGGCGCGAGCGCGAGCGCCCCGCCCGCGATGTCGAAGACGGCGAACTGGTGGCGCTTGGCGCCGTTGACGGTGTCGAAGTTGCCGATCGCCACGAGACGTCCGTTGCCCGGATCGGTCGCGATCTTCTGCACATTCGTCGTGGTGCCGCGGTGCACGCCCGCGAGAACGGCCGTGTAGTACGGGTCGCGGGCGCCGCTCGTGGCGTCGAGGGTGCCGAGGCCGCGGCTGGGCTGGCCCTGCAGGTGGGTGAACTTCCCGGCGACCCAGAGCCGGTTCCCTGTCACCGACACGTCGCGGACCTGGCCGTTGATCGTGCCCGGCTGGAAGGCGGCGACGCGGTTGCCGGTGGCGACGCTGGCCTTGTAGAGACGGCTGACGGCGAGGCTCGCTCCGCCGGACGTCACGCTGGTGAACGCGCCGCCGACATAGACCGAGGCTCCGTCGGATGCCGGCTCGAGGGTGTAGACGCGGTCGTTCGGGTTCGGCGCGAAGGTCGTGCTGACCTGGCCGGTGAAGGCGTCGAAGGCGAACAGGTTCCGCCGAGGCAGGTCGGTGGAGCTGCCCGCGTTACGGACCCGGGTGAAGGTGCCGCCCACGACGATCGTGTTGCCGACCCGGGTCATCGTGAACACGTCCCCGTCCATGACGTGCGGCGTGAACGACACGGGGTCGTCGTCGACGATGCGACCCGGCTGCGGTGCCGGGTTGCCCGTGTCGGCCGCCTGGGCCGGTGGTGCCGCCCCGGCGAGCATGGCCCCGACGAGGGCGCCGACGGAGAGCAGGGAGCACAACGTTCTGCGGGCGATCACCCACACATCCGACCTGTTTCCCGCGGTGGGCGAATGACCCTTATTGGTGAATTCCCAGTCGGAACGGGAGCTGCGGTGTCAGGCCGAGCGCGACGGACTCGCGGATCTGATCGGCGAGCTGGTCGAGGTCAACGGGCCGGGCCTCTCGACGCTGAGCAGTCTCGGCCACTGACGGAGCGGCTCAGGGGGATGGCCGAGCGGGTCGTGGCGGTGGAGTTGACTCCGTCCGGGGGTGATCGCAGCCGACAACATCCGTGAACAAACCGCGACAAGGCCCCGCGGGGTGGTGGGCTTTTGAGGTGGTCCTCAGTGCCTACGTGTCGCTGCTCTCGATGGCTGCGACCGGGTCGGTATCGCTGGTGTCGTCGATCTTGGCCATCGACCCCTCGGACAGGTAGCGCCGGTCTCCGGCGATCCACTCGTCGCGCATGTCGATCAGCACCGCGCCGACCAGCCGGAGGACCGCCGCGGCGTTGGGAAAGAGGTCCACGACCTGGGAGCGGCGCTTGATCTCCTTGTTGACCCGCTCGAGCGGGCTGGTTGACCAGATCTTGCGCCAGTGCTCGCGTGGGAACGAGGTGAATACCAGCACCTTGGCCTTGGGTCTGGAGTGCGTCGCGGGGTCGGCGACTGCCCCGGACGGCTCAGTCCTCGAAGCAGGGCGATCTGCTCAGCGCCCAGGGCAGCGTGGCGTGCTCGGCTGCGCGTCGGTCCAGCGCGGCCGCGACCTCCTCGGGCCACGGCGCGGAGCGGCGGGTGGCCATCGTGACGTGCACGAAGGCGGCCTCCATGGCGAAGCAGACCGTGTGCCGGTGGTGGTCGAGCAGGTAGCCGACGAGTCGTCCCGATCGCGGTCCGCGGGCGACCAGCCGGTGGTGGAAGGTCAGCTCGGTGCCGACGGACACCTCGCTGAGGAAGTGCAGGTGCTGGTCGACGGTGAAGACGCCGTGCCCGGCAGTGGTCGGCCAGTCGCGCGGGATCCCGAGGCCGTCGAGTGCCTCCTCGACGCCCTCGACGCAGGTGGTCAGGTAGCGGGTCGCGCTCATGTGGCCGTTGGCGTCCTGGAACTCCGTCGGCACGTGCAGGCGCAGCGTCTCGGGCAGGGCCGCGACCTCCTCGAACGCGGGTACGACGAAGCCCGCGGTCGGGGGTCCGGTCACCGGCCGGCGACGGCGGGGTCGCCCAGGCTGCCCTCGGCGACGCCGGCACGGAGCTCGACCTTGCGGATCTTGCCCGACGGGGTCATCGGGAGCTCGTCGACGAAGTACCAGAAGCGCGGCGTCTTGAAGGGGGCGAGCGACGTACGGCACACGGCGTGGAGCTCGTCGACGGGCGGGGGAGTGCCGTGCGGCCGGATCACCGCCGCGACCTGCTCGCCCCAGTGGGTATCGGGGATGCCGATCACGGCTACCTCGGCGACGCCGGGGTGGTGGACGAGCAGCTCCTCGATCTCGAGCGGATGGATGTTCTCGCCGCCCCGGATGATGATGTCCTTGATCCGGCCGGCGATCTGCAGGTAGCCGCGCCCGTCCATGGTCCCGACGTCGCCGCTGCGGAGCCAGCCGTCGCGGTCGATGGTCGCGGCGGTCGCGTCGTCCATCCGGAAGTACTCGCGCATCGCCTGGTAGCCGCGCGCGCAGATCTCACCGGACCCGCCGATCGGCACCGGCTCGCCGGTGACCGGGTCGGCGATCTTGACCTCGACGTGGGCGAGTGGGATGCCGAGGGTCGTGGCCTGGTCCTCGGGGGTGTCCGTCGGCAGGGTCTGGGTCAGCACGCCGTGCATCTCGGCCTGTCCGAACAGGATCGAGAAGTCGCAGCCCACGATCTCCTTGGTACGGCGGACCAGGTCCTCAGGCACCTTGGCGCCACCGCACATGATCGTGCGCATGCTCGACAGGTCCCGTGCGGGCCGCTCGGGGTGGTCGAGGAGGGCCAGCAGGATCGTGGGCACGGTGACGATCAGGTTGCCGCGCTCGCTCTCGATCAGGTCGAGCACCAGCCCCGGCTCGAACTGCGGTACGACGACCTGCCGGCCGCGGCGGGCGAGGGTGCCGACGCTGCCCAGCACGCCACCGCCGGTGTGGAAGAGGGGGATCGGGTTGATCCAGCAGTCGCCGTCGCGGAAGTTCGCGCGCTCGGCCGAGAGGCGGGAGGCGTTGACGACGCCACGGTGGTGGAGCAGTGCGCCCTTCGCGAAGCCGGTCGTGCCGGAGGTGTAGATGATCATGCAGTCGTCATCGGGGGAGATCTCGGGGAAGTCGCGCCGCCCGGTGCCGCTGGCGAGGAAGCGATCCCAGTCGGCGAAGCGGATGACGTGGCGCACCCGCGGCACGGACGGCACGGCGCGGGCGACCAGGTCGGTCATCGACACTCCGCGGTGCTCGTCGCCGTGCACGATCCCCGACACGTCGGCCTGCTCGAGCACGTAGCTGAGCTCGTCGATGCGGTACTGCGGGTTGACCGTCACCACCACGATCCCGGCCAGCGCGGCGCCGTACTGGAGCATCACCCACTCGGGCCGATTGATCTCCCAGATCGCCACCCGCTCGCCCGGCTCGAACCGGGTGAGGAGGGCGTCGGCGACCTGCTCGGCGATGGCGAGCAGCTCGGCGTACGTCCAGCGGCGCCGGTCGGCGGGGTCGGTCGCCCCGTCCACGAGTGCGACCCGGTCGGGCGCGGTCGCCGCCGCTCGGCGGAGCAGCTCGCCGACCGTCGTGTGGTCGAGCGCGACGCTCGCGTCGGCGGGCCAGTAGCTGACGGCGAGCGGTTCGTCGGTCGCGATCACCGCGGTGGCGTTGGTGCAGCTCATGGCCTCGGTCCCTCTCGTGTGGTCGCCAGTATCGGGGCTGGACGGCCGATGTGATGTGCGTCATCATAGGCCGAGAATGAACTTGACGTCAATGTCAGATCCGGCTTACGGTGCCGATGTGAGCGACCACCTTCAGCCCGACGCCGGGGCATCGGCGAGCGAGCTCGAGCGGCGCCTGGCCGCAGCCACGCCGCAGCCGCGTGGCACCCGCAGTCACACCGCGCTCGGCCGGGCCCAGCTGCTGTGCGACGCCGACTCGTTCGTCCCGACCGGCCTGCTGCGCCAGAGCACCAGCCGCCAGGCCGACAAGCTGTACGACGGCGACGGCGTCGTCACCGGCTTCGGAGCCATCGAGGGGCGGACCGTCGCCGTCGCGAGCCATGAGTTCTCCCACGGCGGCGGATCGATCGGGTCCGGCTTCGCCGCGAAGGTCGCGGCCCTCCAGGACCGGGCGATCGAGCTGCGGGTCCCGATCGTCTACCTGAACGACTCCGGTGGCGCGCGGATCAACGAGGGCATCGACTCGCTCGACGGCTGTGGCCAGATCTTCCGCCGCAACGTGCGGGCCAAGGGACTGGTGCCCCAGATCTCGGTGATCCTCGGCCCCTGCGCCGGCGCCGCGGCCTACTCGCCGGCACTCACCGACTGGACGATCATGGTCCGCGAGACCAGCCACATGTTCCTGACCGGGCCCGACGTCGTGCGCGCGGCGATCGGCGAGGAGGTGTCCTCGGCCGACCTCGGCGGCGCCGAGCTGCACACCATCCGCAGCGGCGTCGCCCATCTGGCTGTCGACACCGAGGAGGACGCCTTCGCGGAGGTACGACGGCTGCTGTCCTTCCTGCCCGCCCACGCCGCGGCGGACCTCCCACTCGCTGCGACCGAGGAACCGGCGCCGGCGGACGTGCGCGTCCTGGGAGGCATCGTCCCGCGCCGCGGCAGCGAGGTGTTCGACATGCGCCGGCTGGTCCGCGCGGTCGTCGACGGCGGGGAGCCCTTCGAGATCATGCCGGCCTACGGCCCGAGCGTGATCACCGCGTTCGCACGCCTCGGCGGCGTCCCGGTCGGGATCGTGGCGTCGCAGCCGGACCGGCGCGGCGGCATCCTCGAGATCCCCAGCTCCCGGAAGATCGCGCGGTTCGTGCGCTTCTGCGGCCGGTTCCACCTCCCGGTCGTCACGCTGGTCGACGTCCCGGGGTTCATGCCAGGCACCGGCCAGGAGGGCGGCGGCATCATCACCGAGGGGGCCGAGGTACTCGACGCCTATGTCGGCGCGGAGAGCCCGCGGCTGACCGTGGTCGTGCGCAAGGCGTACGGCGGCGCGTTCATCGCGATGGGCTCGAAGTCCCTGGGCGCCGACTTCTCCTGGGCCTACCCCGACTCCGAGCTCGCGGTGATGGGCCCGGGTGGAGCGGTCAACATCCTGCACCGCCGTGAGCTGGCGGCGGCCGAGGACCCGGCGGCCCTGCGTGCCCAGCTGGCCGACGAGTACCGCGAGACCGTGACCCGGCCGTTCGCGGCCGCGGAGGCGGGGATCATCGACGACATCATCCGGCCCGAGGACACCCGGGCCACGCTGGTGGCCGCACTGCGGCTGTGGCACCCGTCCGCGGCCGTCGCGGCGCCCGCCGCGACCCCGGCCCGGCTGGTCGAGCCGCGGGAGGACTCCGCGGCGACCTCGCGGACGGGGGCGGCATGACCGTCTTCGCCTCACGCGCCGAGCTGCTCGCCGGAGCGGGGACCGAGCTCGGGACCTCCGCCTGGACGGTGATCGACCAGGACCGGATCGACCTGTTCGCCGACGCGACCGGCGACCACCAGTGGATCCACGTCGACCCCGAGCGGGCGGCGGCCGGGCCGTTCGGGCGCACCATCGCCCACGGCTACCTGTCGCTGTCCTACCTGGCGGGCCTTCTCGACCAGCTCCTCGGCGTCCCGACCGCGTCGATGGGCATCAACTACGGCCTCGACAAGGTCCGGTTCCCGACGCCGGTGCCCGTCGACAGCCGAGTCCGCTGCCACGCCCGGCTCGCGGAGGTCGTCGAGACGGGCGACGGCGGCATCCAGGTCGGCCTCGACCTCACCGTCGAGGTCGACGGCACCGACCGGCCGGCGTGCGTGGCACGGATGCTCGCCCGCTTCTACTTCGCGGAGGACGCGTGATCCCGCTCGACGAGTTCTGTGCCGAGGCGGAGGCGTTCCTCGCGGGCAGCGGCCTGGCGCGTCGTACCGACGAGGAGAAGGTCGTCTGGGGCGAGGGCGAGCTCGACGTGTCGGTCTTCCACGACCTCGGCTTCGCCGAGGAGTCGGCGCTGATCGAGGAGCTCAAGGACTGGCAGCGCCGCAAGTTCCAGGCGGGCTTCGGTGCGATCACCTGGGAGCCGGAGTACGGCGGCCGCGGGCTCGCCGCCGAGTACCTCGACGCCTATGACGAGCTCGAGCTGCGCTACCGGACTCCCCGTCCGCACGAGACCTTCTCGGTCACCCAGCACCTGATCGCCCCGACGGTGCGCCTCTTCGGCACCGACGCGATGCGGGCCGACCTGGTCCCGGCGTTCCTGCGCGGCGAGCAGATCTGCTGCCAGCTGTTCTCCGAGCCGTCCGCGGGGTCCGACCTTGCCGCGCTGGGCACCCGCGCCGTCCGGGAGGACGACGCGTGGGTCGTCAACGGGCAGAAGGTGTGGAGCTCGGGCGCGCAGTTCGCCGACTGGGGCGAGCTGATCTGCCGCACCGACCCCACGCTGCCGAAGCACGCGGGGATGACGGCGTTCATGATCCCGATGGACTGGCCGGGGGTGGAGGTCCGCCCACTGCGCCAGATGTCGGGTGGAACCAGCTTCAACGAGGTGTTCCTGACCGATGTGCGGCTGCCCGACGAGTACCGCATCGGCGAGGTCGGCCAGGGGTGGGAGGTCGCGCTGACCACGCTCGGCTTCGAGCGACAGGCGGCCAACAACAACGCCCACGTCGGGGGCAACTGGCGCCAGCTGCTCGCCGCCGCGCAATGGGCAGGAGTCCTCGACGACCCGTTCGTCCGCCAGGACCTCGCCCGCGCGATGGTCAGCGAGCGCCTCGGTGCCGTCGCCGTCGCCCGCGACCAGGCGGCCCGTGAGAGCGGCCGTCCGATGGGCGCGATCGGCTCGGTGCGGATGATGCAGTGGGTCGGGCGGATGCTCGACGTCACCGCCGCTGCCCGCCGGATCCTGGGACCCCGGCTGGTCGTCGACGACGGCGAGTGGGGCACCTACGTCTGGGGGCAGCACGTGCTCGGCGCCCCGGGCTATCGCATCGCCGGTGGCTCCGACGAGATCCAGCGCACGATCATCGCCGAGCGCTGGCTCGGCATGCCGCCCGAGCCGCGGGCGGACAAGGACACCCCCTGGAAGGACCTGCCCCGGTGACGACCGAACCGAACCCCTCCCTCTCTCTTCTCGGCAAGGTCGCGCTCGTGACCGGCGGCAGTCGCGGCCTCGGCCGGGCCATGGTCCGCGGTCTGGCCGAGGCCGGCGCCGACGTCGTGATCACCAGCCGCAAGCTCGAGGACTGCCGCGCCCTGGCCACCGAGATCGAGCAGGACCACGGCCGCCGCGCCCTGCCCCTCGCCCTCCACGTCGGCCACTGGGACGAGATCGACGCGGTCGTCGAGACCGTGTACGCCGAGCTGGGCCGGATCGACGTGCTGATCAACAACGCGGGGCTGGCGCCGACGTACCCGAGCCTCGACCAGGTCAGCGAGGAGCTCTTCGACAAGGTCGTCGGCGTCAACCTCAAGGGCCCGTTCCGACTCAGCGCGCTCGTCGCGGCCCGGATGGCCCGGGGCGACGGCGGCTCGATCATCAACATCAGCAGCAGCGCGGCCGTGCGGCCGATGACCAGCGACCTGCCGTACGCCGCCGCGAAGGGCGGGCTGAACGTGCTGACCGCGGGCTTCGCGCAGGCCTACGGCCCGAAGGTGCGGGTCAACACGATCATGGCCGGCCCGTTCCTCACCGACATGGCGCGCGGCTGGGACCTGGACGCACTGGCCGGCGACCTCGCGCACTACCCGATGCGCCGGGCCGGCGACCCGGCCGAGGTCGTGGGCGCCGCCCTCTACTTCGCGAGCGACGCGTCGTCGTACACGACCGGGGCGGTGCTGCCGGTCGACGGCGGCCGCGGAGTCGTCAGCTTCGGCTCGGCCTGAGCGCATCCCATCCCGGAAGGAGAACCGATGACCACCACCCGCCTCGTCGACGACGCGCTCTTCGCGAGCGACGCGCACGACCCCGGCCACGAAGGGGTCCCGAGCCTGGTCGGCTCGCGGTGCGACGCCTGCGGCACGACCACCTTCCCGCGCCAGGAGGGCTGCCCACGGTGCGGCGGCGCCGGCATGGCGGACGCCGTCCTGCCCCGGAGCGGCACCATCTGGTCGGCGACCGTCCAGCACTTCGAGCCCAAGGCGCCGTACCGCCACGACGGCGACTTCGTGCCCTTCGGCATGGGCTACGTCGACCTGGGCGACGTCATCGTCGTCGCCCGGCTCACCGAGAACGATCCCGCGCGCCTCGGCATCGGCGCCGCGGTCACGCTGTGCACCCTGCCGGCGTGGACGGACGAGGACGGCACCCAGGTGCTGACCTACGGCTTCCGGGTCGAGCACCCGGCCGGACAGGAGGGCTGATCGATGGGCAACGACGTCGCGATCGTCGGGATCGGGATGACCAGGTTCGGGCGCCAGCCGGGGGTCACGGGGCGCCAGATGGCGGTGGCCGCGGTCCGCGAGGCCTGCGCCGACGCCGGCGTCTCGTGGTCCGACATGCAGTTCGCCTTCGGCGGCACCTACTCCTGCGGCGACGCCGACACCCTCATCTCGTTGCTGGGGCTCACCGGCGCGCCCTTCATCAACGTCTACAACGGGTGCGGCACCGGGGGATCGTCGCTGATCTCGGCGGCCAACGCGATCAAGTCGGGTGAACGGGAGCTCGGCCTGGTCCTCGGCTTCGACAAGCACCCGCCGGGTGCGTTCAACGAGTCGCCGGAGAACGTCGGCCTCGGCGCCTGGTACGGCGAGACCGGCTTCATGGTCACCACCCAGTTCTTCGCCACCAAGATCCAGCGCTACCTCCACGAGTGGGGCATCGCGCCGTCGGCGCTGTCCCTGGTCGCGGAGAAGGCCTATCGCAACGGTGCGCTGAGCGAGAAGGCCTGGCGGCAGCAGCCGGTCCCGGCCGAGGTCATCGGCGAGTCGACGATGGTGAACGACCCGTTGACCAAGCTGATGTTCTGCTCGCCGGGGGAGGGAGCGGTCGCCCTGGTGGTGGCGAGCCCGGAGAAGGCGCGCTCCCTGACGAGCAGTCCGGTCTACCTGAGCTCCGCGGAGCTGCGTTCGCGTCGGTTCGGCTCGTTCGAGGTCTACAGCCCATGGCTCTCGCCGACCCGCGTCGACAGTGTCACCACGGACGCGTCCCGCGCCGCCTTCGAGGCCGCCGGCGTCGCGCCGGCCGACGTCCGGGTCGCCCAGATCCAGGACACCGAGTCCGGCGCCGAGATCATGCACATGGCCGAGACCGGTCTGTGCGAGCACGGCGAGCAGGAGAAGCTGCTCGTCGACGGGGAGACCGAGATCGGCGGCCGGATCCCGGTCAACACCGACGGCGGTGTGCTCGCGAACGGCGAGCCGATCGGCGCCTCCGGGCTGCGGCAGGTGCACGAGATCGTGCTCCAGCTCCGCGGTCAGGCCGGGGCGCGCCAGGTGCCCGGCGACCCGAGCGTCGGCTTCACCCAGGTGTACGGCGCCCCCGGCATCTCCGCCTGCACCGTGCTCACCCGCTGATCCCACCCGCAGCCCCGCGCTGCCCGAGCCCGAGGAGGCCGCTCCCGTGTGGAGTTTCGAGACCGATGAGGACTACCAGGAGCAGCTCGCCTGGGTCGACGCGTTCGTCCGGACCGAGGTCGAGCCGGTCGACCACCTGATCGAGCATGCCTGGGACGTGCGCGACCCGCTGCGCAACCGGCTGGTCAGGCCGCTGCAGGAGCAGGTACGCGAGCGCGGCCTGTGGGCCTGCCACCTCGGACCCGAGCTGGGCGGACCCGGCTACGGCCAGCTCAAGCTGGCCCTCCTCAACGAGATCCTCGGTCGCAGTCACAGCGCCCCCGTGGTCTTCGGCTGCCACGCGCCGGACTCCGGCAACGCCGAGATCCTGGCGCACTACGGCACTCCCGAGCTCAAGCGCCGCTACCTCGACCCGCTCCTCGCCAACGAGATCGTGTCCTGCTACTCGATGACCGAGCCGACCGGTGGGTCGGACCCGACGGCGTTCGTCACCCGGGCCGAGCTCGACGGCGACGACTGGGTCATCAACGGCGAGAAGTGGTTCTCCTCGCATGCCAGCTTCGCGTCGTTCTACATCACCATGGCCGTCACCGACCCCGATGCCGAGCGACACGGGCGCGCGTCGATGTTCGTCGTGCCGGCCGACACCCCCGGCATCACCATCGTCCGTGACGTGGGGGTGTGGGGTCACGACGAGGACGAGGGTCACCACGCCTACGTGCGCTACGAGGACGTGCGCATCCCGCGCGACCACCTCCTCGGCGAGCGTGGTCAGGGCTTCGCGGTCGCGCAGACCCGGCTGGGCGGCGGGCGCATCCACCACGCGATGCGCACCGTCGGTCTGGTGCGGGCATCGCTCGACATGATGCTCGAGCGGGCCGTCTCGCGGCGCAGCGGCACCGGCACCCTGGCCGACCGTCAGCTGGTCCAGGAGCTGATCGCCGACTCGTGGATCCAGCTGGAGCAGTTCCGGCTGCTGGTGCTGCAGACCGCCTGGAAGATCGACCGCTACCAGGACTACCGCAAGGTGATCGCCGACATCAGCGCGGTCAAGGCGGCGATGCCGAAGGTGCTGCTCGACGTCGCCGGCCGCGCCATCCAGATCCACGGCTCGCTCGGCATCTCCACGGAGATGCCGTTCGGCAAGTGGGTGCTGGAGAGCTTCCACATGGGGCTCGCGGACGGCGCGACCGAGCTGCACAAGATGGCCGTGGCCAAGCAGCTGCTCAAGGGTGCCCAGCCGGCGCCCGGGCTGTTCCCGACCGGCCACCTGATCGCCGCCAAGGACGCCGCCCGTGCGCGGTTCGCCGCCGAGCTCGACGCGGCGGTCCTGTCGTCGTGAGCGGCGCGCCCCTCGGCTCGGCCACCACCGACCATCCGGAGCTGGCCCCGGTGCGGCCGGGCGAGGAGCTCGACTGGGTCGCGCTCGAGCGGCACCTCAAGGAGCACCTGCCCGAGCTCGGCGGTCCCCTGTCCGTGCTGCAGTTCCCCAACGGGTCGGCCAACCTGACCTACCAGGTCACGGTCGGCGAGCGCCGCCTCGTCGTACGCCGGCCGCCGTTCGGCAAGCTCGCGCCGGGCGCGCACGACATGGCCCGCGAGCACCGGGTGCTGTCGCGCCTGCACCGTGCCTACCCGCGTGCTCCGCGGGCGCTGCTGTACTGCGAGGACGAGTCGGTCGTCGGCTCGCGCTTCTTCGTCTCCGAGTACCGCCCGGGCATCGTCGTGTGGGACACGGTCCCGGCGCAGCTGGCCGGGCCCGACGCGGGCCACCGGATCGGGCTGGCGGTCGTCGACGCGCTCGCCGACCTGCACCTCGTGGACCCGGCGTCCTGCGACCTGGGCGACCTGGGTCGGCCCGCCGGCTATCTCGAGCGCCAGCTCCGCGGCTGGCTCGGCCGGTGGGAGGCCGTGTCGCCGGAGCCCGGCACCGCCGTCGAGCGCGCCGGCGCCGCCCTGGTCACGGCACTGCCCGCGACCGCACGCGACGCCATCGTCCACAACGACTTCAAGACCGACAACTGCCAGTTCGCTCCAGGCGACCCGGACGTCGTGGTGTCCGTCTTCGACTGGGACATGGCGACCCTCGGCGACCCGTTGGTCGACCTCGGCACCCTGCTCAACTACTGGCCGGGTGACGACGGCTCGCCGGCGCTCGCGATCCCGGGCCTGGAGAACCTCGGTCTCCCGACCAAGGGCGAGGTCGTGGCGAGGTACGCCGAGCGGTCGGGGCTGGACGTCGACCGTGCCACCGTCGACTGGTACGAGGCCTTCGGCTGCTGGAAGACGGCCGTGATCATGCAGCAGCTCTACGACCGGCATCTGCGCGGCGAGACCAGCGATCCGCGGATGGCCGAGCGTGGTGCCCAGGTGCAGTCCCTCGGTGAGCGCGCTCTCGCCCTGCTGGGGGTGTCGTCATGATCCTGCGCGACGAGGACCTGCTGATCTGGCAGGGCGTGGTGCGGGACTTCCTCGCCACCGTCGAGGTGCGCGACCGCCCACCGGGCGCGCGGATCGACCGCGAGCTGTGGCGTCGCGCGTGCGACCAGCTGGGCGTGGCGGGCCTGGACCTACCCGAGGATCTCGGCGGTGCGGCCTCCGGCTTCGGGGCGCTCGCCGTCGTGCTGCGCGAGTGTGGACGCGTGCTGGCGCCGCTGCCGGTGCTCGGCTCGGTCGTGCTGGGTCAGGGCCTGCTGCTGGCCGCGGGGGACGACGCCGCCCTCGCCGAGCTCCTGCCCGGACTGCTGGGTGGGGAGCTGGTCCTTGCCGCGGTGCTGGACGCACCGGACCTGGAGGTGGTCGCCGAGGGGGCGGACGGTCGGCTGACCGGCCGGCTCGGCGAGGTCGTCGACGGCATGTCCGCCGATCTCCTGCTCGTCGTCGACGGCTCCGGGCGGCTGTGGCTGGTCGGTCCGGAGGACGACGGCGTGGACCGCAGGACGATGCCGTCGATGGACCTGGTCCGCGACTTCGCCGTGGTCACGCTCACGAGCGCGCCCGCGCGGCGCGTCGGCGACCGGCTCGCGGCCGATGCGCTCGCCAGGTTGCGCCGTGCCCGGACGGCCGCGGTCGCCTGCGAGCAGCACGGAGGAGCGGAGGCGGTACTCGCTGCCACGGTCGCCTACACCCTGGACCGGGTGCAGTTCGGGCGTCGGATCGGCTCCTTCCAAGCGGTCAAGCACCGTTGCGCGGATCTCGCCATCGAGCTCGACCTCAGCCTGTCCGCCGTGGAGCACGCGGCCTGGGCGGTCCAGGAGGACGCGGACGTCGCGCCGCTCGCCGTCGCCATGGCCGGTGCGACCTGCGGGCCGGCGTACCTGCGCTGCGCACTGGAGAACGTCCAGCTGCACGGCGGGATCGGCTTCACCTGGGAGCACTCAGCGCACCTGCACGTGCGGCGCGCGGAGTCGGACCTGGCGCTGTTCGGCGACGCGGAGCGGCATCGCGAGGCGGTGCTGGAAAGTCTCGTGCCAAGTACTTGATATTGACGTCAAGTTCATTCTACGGTGTGGCGGACGCCACATGACCCGATGCATGTGCTGGACCCCTTGTGAGGATGAGATGACCCGTTTCACGACCGCGCGACGCTCGCTGGTCGCGGCAATCGCTCTCGGATCGATGCTGACCGTCGCCGCCTGCGGCACCGGCGAGGCCGGCACGGCCTCCGGCAGCGGCGGCGGCAGCGCCGACGACCCGCTCCGGGTCGGCCTGCTGTTCTCGCTGACCGGCCCCGCCGCGCCGTACGGCATCAGTGAGCGCAATGGCGCACGCGTCGTCCTCGACGACATCAACGCCGACGGCGGGATCAACGGCAAGAAGATCGAGATCTTCGAGGCCGACGACAAGACCGACCCGACCACGGCCGCCCAGGAGGCGCGCAAGCTGATCACCCAGGACAAGGTCGACGTCATCATCGGCACCACCGCCGGCGGCAACACGCTGGCCTACGCGCCGATCGCGGCCGGTCTCAAGACGCCGATCCTGGCGACCAATGGCACCATCTCGGTGACCGACAAGGCCAACGACTTCTGGCCCTGGATCTTCCGATCGGCGCCGAGCGACCTCGTCACGATGCAGGCGATGCTCGACCAGGTGGTGGCCGAGGGCAAGACCAAGGTCGGCATCTTCGCCGAGCAGTCGGCGTACGGCGACTCCAGCGTCGCCTACATCGAGGAGCAGGCCGACGACCTCGGCCTCGACCTCGTCGGCACGACCAGCGCGGCGGTGACCGACACCGACTTCACCGCCCAGGCGACCAAGCTCCGCAACGCCGACCCCGACGTCGTGCTGCTGGTCACCGGCGCCACCGCGCTGGGAGTCGGCATCGCCCGCGCCGTCCGCCAGGGTGGCTCGGACGTCGACCTGTGGGGTGGGATCGGACTGGCCCAGCAGGGCTTCATCGACGGCGCCGGCGAGGCCGCCGAGGGCGTGCACATGGTCGCGATGAACAACTGGAACAACCCGTCCGAGGACGAGAAGCGGCTCAAGGACCTGCTCGAGGCGGCCGGGTACGACGCCACGTCGTACGAGGCCGCGGGCGCCAACGGTGCCCAGGTGGTGGCCGCGGGCGCGGAGAAGATCGACGGGGAGATCACCGGCGAGAAGCTGCGCGACGCCATGGAGAACGTCTGTGACCTCGACACCTACGCCATCGGCGCGTCGGTCTGCTACACGAAGGACGAGCGGGACGGGATGGGCACCGACGCCCTGGCCCTGCTCGTGGTCGAGGACGGCGCGTTCGCGACCTACCAGCCCGGGTCCTGACCGACCCGGTCGGACGACGGACGAGGCCCCGGCGGGTGGAACCCGCCGGGGCCTCGGCATGCCTGGACAGGTCCGGTCAGTGGGTCGGCGGCCAGGCGAGCTCGGGTTGCGGGACGGCGGCCAGCGCGGTCAGGACCCGGGCGAGGACGTCCTGCTCGAGGCCCGCCGCGCGCAGCACCGCCTCGGTGCGGTCGGTGCCGTCCGTCCAGCCGTTGGCGGCCAGCCAGTCGACGCGCGGGAACAGGTCCGCGGGCGCGACCTCGGCGCCCTGGGGGAGCCGGTCGCGGTGGTGGGGATGGTGGCGCACCTCGTCCGGGGCGAGCACCGGGGTGAGGCAGCACTCGTCGTTCGCGAGCGCGGCCCACGTGTCGCGAGTGCGGGTGGCGAACACCGCCTCGAGGCGGGCGCCGAGCTCCGGCCATCGCGCGGGGTCGAGGTGGTCGGGCGGGTCCCCGGGCAGGCCGAGCAGCCGCCAGAGCTCGGCGAAGAAGCGGGGCTCGATGGCGCCGACGGCGACCCAGGCGCCGTCGGCGCAGCGGTAGCAGCGGTAGAACGGCGCCTGGCCGCTCATCAGCCCCTCGCCCCGCGCCGGCAGCACGCTGGTGCCCCAGGCGGTCAGCCAGGTGCCCATCATGGAGAGCACGCCGTCGACCATCGAGGCGTCGACGTAGCGCCCGGCGCCGGTCCGCTCGCGCTCGTGCAGCGCCGCGAGGATGCCGAAGGCCGCCCACAGCCCGCCGCCGCCCATGTCGGCGACCAGGTTGATCGGCGGTACGGCGGGCTCGTCCGCCGGCCCGAGACAGCCCAGGACGCCCGTCACGGCGAGATAGTTGAGGTCGTGGCCGGCGGCCGCGCGCAGCGGCCCGGACTGGCCGTAGCCGGTGAGCGCGCAGTGCACCAGGCGCGGGTTGATCCGGGAGAGCCGGTCGTAGCCGACACCGAGCCGGTCCAGGACGCCGGGCCGGAACGACTCCAGCAGCACGTCGGCGCCGGCGACCAGCGTCTCCAGCGCGCGGGCGCCGTCGGGCGTTCGGATGTCGAGGGTGATCCGGCGCTTGCCGGCGGCCAGCTCGGGCAGCGCCTCGCCGGTGCGTCCGCCGGCGACCGTGACCACGTCCGCGCCCAGTCGGGCCAGCAGCATCGAGGCGTAGGGGCCGGGAGCGTTGCGCGACAGGTCGACGACGCGGATGCCCGCGAGCGCGCCGGCGCCGCTCACGGCAGCACGCCGATGGCGCCGCCCGCCGTCTCCTCCTGGTACGCCGCGGCCGGCGCGACCAGGCGCCCGGCACTGATGTGCAGCACGCGATCGGCCAGGCTGGTGGCGAAGCGCTGGTTCTGCTCGGCGAGCACCACGGTGATGCCCGAGGGGCGCAGTGCCCGCAGCGCCTGCTCGATGTCGCGCAGCACCGAGGGCGCCAGTCCCTGGGACGGCTCGTCGAGGAGGATCACCTTCGGATCCGCCAGCAGGGCCATGGCGATCGCCAGCATCTGCTGCTCGCCACCGCTGAGCAGGCCGGACGCGCGGTCGGCGTACGTCTCCAGTGCGGGGAAGACCTCCTGCGCCATGGCGTGGCGCAGGCGCCGTCGCTCGGTCGGTGTCGAGCGTCCCGCGATGGCGAGGTTCTCGCGGACGGTCATGGTGGCGAAGATGTTGCCGCGGGTCTCGGGGACGAAGGCGATGCCGGCGCGAGCCCGCGCGGTCGCGCGCCTGCGGCTGACGTCGACCTCGCCGAGACGGACGGTCCCCGCCTTCTGGGTGATCCCGGCCAGTGCCTGCAGCAGGGTGCTCTTGCCGGCGCCGTTGGGGCCCAGGATCGCGAGCAGCCCGCCGGGCTCGACGGTGAGTTCGATGTCGCGGCACACCACCATCCGTCCGTAGCCCGCGTCGAGCGCGGTGCACGAGAGTCCACTGCTCATCAGGCGACCTCCTCCATGCCGAGGTAGACACGTTGCACCGCCGGGTCGACGGCGACCTCCGCCGCCGTGCCCTCGGTGAGCACCCGGCCGCGCTCGAGCACCAGGATCCGGTGGCACATCCGCACCACCAGGTCGAAGTTGTGCTCCACCAGCAAGACGCCGACCCCCGCCCCGGCGAGTCGGGTGAGCTCGCTCGCGAGCAGCTCCTGCTCGTCGACGGCGAGTCCCGCGGCGGGTTCGTCGAGCAGCAGGTAGCGCGGCGCCATGGCCATCGCGCGGGCCACCTCGACCAGGCGCACCCGGCCGAGGGGGAGCTCGCCGATCGTCGCGTCGCGCGCGTCGTCGAGCCGGAAGTCCGCGAGCAGGGCATCGGTGCGCTCGGCGGTGGCCCGCTCGGCCCGGCTCACCCAGGGTGCCCACAGCAGGGACGGCAGCAGACCGCGTCCCGACGTGGGGTAGAAGCCGCAGGCCACGGCCTGCCACACGGTCGTGGCCGGGTCGAAGCGGGGGGTCTGGAAGGTGCGGGCCAGGCCGAGGTGGATCCGCCGGTGGGTCGCCACGCCGCTGATGTCGCGCTCGTCGAGGACGACGGTGCCGCGGTCGGGCCGGATCAGGCCGGTCAGGCAGTTGAACATGGTGCTCTTGCCCGAGCCGTTGGGCCCGATCACCCCGTGCACGGTTCCGGGCTCCAAGGTGAGGCCGACCCCGGCGAGCGCGCTGACGCCGCCGAAGCTGATGGCGAGGTCGGTGGCGACGAGACTCATCGGGTCACCTCGGCAGGCTCGTCGGACCGGGTCGTCGGGGACGCCGACTCCGGCGCCTCCGATCTCGCCGGAGGGGAGAGCCGCGGAGCCGGCCGGCGCCCGATGGCGCGACGGGCCTGGTCGGCCAGACCGAGCAGGCCCTGCGGCGCCACGATCAGCGCGACGACCAGCGCGGCGCCGTACAGCAGGCCTTGGGCCTCCTCCGACGGAAGCGCGTCGTTGACGTAGAACAGCACGGCGGTGCCGACGATAGGTCCCAGGACGTAGCGGGTGCCGCCGACGACCGCCATCAGGATGGCGGTGATCGAGAGGGCGCTCGGCAGCGACTCCGGGGCCAGGAAGGTGACGTAGTGGGCATAGAGCCAGCCGGCCAGGCCGGCGACGGCGGCCGAGAGGCTGAACACGCCCGCCACCCGGGCCGGTACGTCGACCCCGTCGGCCCGCGCGCGCAGCGTGTCCCAGCGGATGGTCTGCAGCGCCCGGCCGTGACTGCTCCCCACCAGGTTCGCGTAGAGAGCCACGACGACGATGACCGCGACCCACGAGAAGATCGCGTAGTTCTTCAGGTCCAGCGCCCAGGGCAGGGGCGGGATCCCGGAGATGCCGATGTAGCCGCCGGTGAGGTCGCCGCCCTCGCGCAGCAGGATCACGACGATCTCGCCGAAGACCAACGTGGCGATGGCCAGCGCCAGGTGGGAGAGCCGCCCGACCAGGCGGGACAGGGGGTAGGCGACCAGGGCGGGCACGAGGACCGCGCCGACCAGGCCGAGCACCGGGCTCAGCTCCCACCGGGTGGTGAGGATCGCGCTCGCGTACGCGCCGAGCGCGGCGAAGGCGGCCTGCGCGACGGAGAGGATCCCGGCCTGGCCGTAGGAGATCGCCACCGAGAGCGCGAGCAGGGCGAAGACCGCGATGGTGATCGCGGCGTCGACCCTCGCCGGGTCCTGCCCGATCACGATCATCAGGGCCACGACCGCGGCGGTGAGGACGAGGGTGGGGCGCTGGCGCCGAACCATGACGGGGACACCTCCGGTGCTCATGCGCGGGCCACCGCGGCGGTGGAGCGGCCCAGGGTCAGGGCCAGGAAGATGAAGAGGTACGGGACCGCCGCGGCGACGCCGGTCTCGGCGTACCCGGCGACCAGGGCCTGGACCACGCCGAACAGCAGACCTCCCACGAAGCCGTGGATGGGGCCGCGGAAGCCGAAGACCACGGCGGCGCCGATCGCCGTCAGCGTGATCGAGAGGCCGGAGGAGTAGCTCACGCCGGTCGTGTAGAGGAGCAGGATGCCCGCCACCGAGGCGAGTCCGCCGCCGATCAGGATGGCGGTGGTCTGGAGCCGTCGTACGGACAGGCCGGTGAGCTGGGCGCCGAGCGGGTTGTCGGCGCAGGCGCGCAACGACCGGCCCAGGGGGGTGCGGGCCAGCACCAGGGCGATGGCGGCCATCGCGACCAGGCCGAACGCGAGGTTGAGCGCCGACTGCGGGTTGACCGAGATGCCCAGCAGGTCCCAGTTGGCGCTGAACCCGTGGCCGACGACCGGCTCGCGGCCGTGCCAGAGCAGCACCAGCGCCTGCAGCGCGAAGGCGATGCCGAAGGTGGCCAGCACGATGGTGATCGGGTCGACCGAGCCGCGACCGCGCAGGATCAGATAGGTCGCCGCCACGACCCCCGTCGTGACGAGGCCCGCGCCGATCCCGACGACGATGCCGACCGGGCCCCCGATGGCGGCGGCCGTGGTCGCGGCGACCACCGCATGGCTGCCGACCGCGGCGTCGATGGAGTGGGTGGTGGCATAGACGATGCTGATGGGGAGCGCGACCAGGCCGTAGGCCGAGCCGATCAGGATCCCCTGGACGATGTACTCCACGAGCTCGCTCATGCGGTGCTGCCTTTCGCGGCTGCTGTCGGTCGTTGTCCGGTGTGGTCCGTGGACCCACGCAGGGTGCGGATGGAGAGTCCCGCCGCCTTGTAGTCCCAGGTGCCCGAGGTGACGCCGCGCTCGCGCAGCTCCCGCTTGCGCACCTTGTTGGTGGGCGTGCGGGGCAGTGCGTCGAGGCGCTCGACGTAGCGCGGGACCATGTGGTGCGGGAGCTCGGCGACGAGATGGCGGAAGAGCGCCTCGGGGTCGAAGCTCCCGCGGGTCGCGACCACGAGCTTGATCTCGTCGTCCGACGGCGTGACGGGTACGCCGACCGCCGCCGCCTCGGTCACGCCGGGGTGGCTGCCGGCGGCGACCTCGATGTCGTAGGACGAGATGTTCTCGGCCTTGCGGCGGATCCGGTCGCCGAGGCGGTCGACGAAGTGCAGCCAGCCGTCGTCGTCGAGGAAGCCGGCGTCGCCGCTGTGGAAGCGCAGGTTGCGCCAGGCGCGCACGGTCTCCTCGGGCATGCCGAGGTAGCCCTGCATGAGCAGCCAGGGATGGCGCGGGCGCACCGTGATCTCGCCGACCTGTCCGGCCGGAAGCGGCTCGTCGGTCACCGGGTCGACCACGGTGATCTCGACCAGCTCGTCGAGGGGGCGGCCGGCCGCCCCCAACCGGAGCGGGGCGTCGTACGGACGCCAGCAGCAGGCGGTCACCTCGGTCATGCCCCATGTCTCGAGGGCGACGACGCCGAAGCGCTCCTCGAAGTCGGCGCCGATCGCCGCCGGCAGGGGAGCGGCGAGCACCGCGCGCAGCGCGGTCGTGGCGTCGTCGGGGCGGCGCTCGGTCGCGTGCACCATCTCGATCATCGGGCCGTGGGCGATGGTGACCGTCGCACCGCAGGCCCGGATCCGGTCGATCCAGCGCTCAGGGGCGAAGCCGACGTCGAGGCACACCCGGGCCCCGGTGATCAGCGCGGCGTAGAGCGCGCCGAACCGGCCGGCCATGTGGAACAGCGGATGGAAGCAGTAGAAGACGTCCTCGGCGCCCATCCGCAGACCCTCCGCGCACTCCCGAGCGATCGCGTGCGTCTGGGCGTTGGTCATCATCACGCCCTTGGCCGGTCCCGTGGTGCCGGAGGTGAGCAGCACCGTGGACAGGTCGCTGTGGGCAGGGGCGGCCGGCTCCCAGTCCGTGGCGACGGGGAGCTCGTCGAGGTCCTCGGCGACGACCACGGCGAGGTCGCCCGTGATCCTGTCGCGCACCTGGGCGAGCTCGGGGGCGAGCGCGCGGCTCAGCACGATCACCCGGGCGCCGGAGAGGTTGACCGCGTGCGCCAGGGACTCGCCGCGGAAGGCGTCGTTCAGGGGGATGTCGACCAGGCCGAGGAGCTTCGCGCCGAGCCAGCCGTGGACCGCCTCGCCGCAGGTGGGGAGGAAGAACAGCACCCGGTCGCCGGCGCGCAGGCCGAGTGACCAGAACCGGCCGGCGGTCCGCTCGGCCTCGGCGGCGACCTCCGCGAAGGCCAGCGCGGGCGCGTCGCCGACGGCGACGTACGGCGCTCGCGGCCGCTCCACGGCCTGACGCCGAAGCTGGGTACCGACGTTCCACGCGGAGGTCGGTCCCCAGCGGGCCTCCAGCGCCGTCGGCCGTGTGCTGTCGGTCACAGTGCGACCCTAGAATCAACTGACATTGACGTCAAGTTCGATTCAGGCGAAGGTCGACTCCGGCCGGACGCCCCAGGTGTCGGCGTTCGGGGCCGCGTCGGAGACGAAGGCCGGCAGGGAGTAGGTGAGCTCGTCGACGGTCCACCGGGCTCCCTTGTCCTCGCCGGGGCCGGCGGCCCAGCCCTCGGCGACACTGACCCGACCGCCCCAGACGTTGAAGACGCGGCCGGTGATCCCGGCCGAGCGGCTGCTGGCGAGGAAGGCGATGAGCGGGGAGACGTTCTCGGGCGCCATCTCGTCGAACCCGCCGTCGGCATCGGTCGTGGCGCCATCGAGCACGGCGAGGTTCTCCGTCATCCGGGTGCGGGCGCCCGGTGCGATGGCGTTGACGGTGATGCCGTAGCGGGCGAGCTCACTCGCGGTGATGATCGTGAACGCCGCGATGCCGGCCTTCGCCGCTCCGTAGTTGCTCTGCCCGAGGTTGCCGTACAGCCCCGACGGTGAGGAGGTGTTGATGACCCGGGCGTCCACCTCGCGTCCCGCGCGGGACTCCTCGCGCCAGTGCGCGACGGCGTGCTTGGTGCAGGAGAAGGTCGTGCGCAGGTGCCCGCGGATGCAGTCGTCCCACTCCTCGACCGACATGTTCACGAACATCCGGTCGCGCAGGATGCCTGCGTTGTTGACCAGGGAGTCGAGGCGGCCATAGGCCTCGAGCGCGTCGGACACGATGCTCGCCGCGCCCTCCCAGTCGGCGGCGTCGGCGTAGTTCGCGACGGCCTCGCCGCCCAGTGCCCGGATCTCCTCGACGACCAGGTCCGCCACGGCCCGGTCGGCGCCGGTGCCGTGGACGTCGCCGCCGGTGTCGTTGACGACGACGCGCGCGCCCTGGCGGGCGAGCTCGAGCGCATGGGCTCGGCCGAGGCCGCGGCCCGCTCCGGTCACGATGGCGACGCGGCCACTGCAGATGCCGTCCATGAGAGGTCCCTTCGGGGTAGGTCGATGGCGAGCCCGACGGCTCAGGCCACCCAGGTGGAGTTCCGGGCCGGGTCGAGGTACTCGTCGAGCCGGGAGATGAGCCCGTTCTCGTCGACCTCGGCGACCACGCAGGCCGTGAAGTCGCGGGTGCTGCCGTCCGCCCGCGCGAAGCGCACGACGTGCTGCTCGCAGAAGCCGTGGTCGTCGACGATCAGCCGGGGGTGCAGGTACTGCCACTGGCCCATCCGCTCGTGCATCGTCCGGATGCCCTCGATCGCCTCGACGAACGGGCTCGGCGGCTCGCCGCCGCTCTGCCAGGCGGTCATCCCGGGCGCGGCCAGTGCCAGCATCCCGTCGAAGTCGCCGGCCTGGGAGCGGCGCGACCACTCCGCGGCGCACCCGGCGACGACATCGCGCCGGGTCGGGGTGGTGGGGGTGGTCTGCTGGTCGCTCATGCTCGCCTCACGATGATCGAGGAGTTCTGGCCACCGAACCCGAAGGCGTTGACCTGGACGGTGTGGAAGTCCGCGACCGCGGGCTTCTCGGTGACGATGTGGAAGCGGGCGCCGTCCTCCACCTCGTGGGTGGTCGGGATGTGCGCGAGGCGCCCGGTCGCGATGGCATGCAGCGCGAGGAGCAGCCCCATGCCGCCGGACGCGGCGCCGGTGTGTCCGACGCTGCCCTTGATCGAGGTGACGTGCAGGTCGTCGTCCCGTTCGCCGAACACCTGGTTGATCGCGCTGATCTCGACGGTGTCGCCCTTGGGGGTGCTGGTCGCGTGGGCCACCAGGCCGGTGACCTCGTCCGGCGTCACGCCGGCCATCCGCTGCGCGTCGCGCATCGCCTGGGCCTCGTAGGAGCCGCTCGGGTCCGGGGACGAGGGGTGCGAGCCGTCGGAGAGCGAGCCGTAGCCCGCCAGCACGCCATGGATCGTCGCGCCGCGCTCGCGGGCGCGCTCCAGGTTCTCCAGGACGACGATCGCGGCACCCTCGCCCTCGACCAGCCCGGTCCGGCGCCGGTCGAACGGCATCGTCGACAGCATCGGGTCGGTGACCTGGTTGGTCATGCCGTAGCTGGCCTGCGAGTGGTGCAGGACCTCGCACAGGCCGCGCTCGGTGCCGCCGGCGATCACGACGTCGGCGCGGCCGGTCTGGATCATGCCCAGGGCGGTGCCGATGGCGTCGATGCTCGACGCGCAGGCGGTGGACACCGTGAGGAGCGGACCGTGCAGGGCGTACCTGATCGCGATCTGGCCCGCGGCCATGTTCGGCCAGGCCTGGATGTTGAGCTTGCGCGGCACCGCCTCGGGGCCGACCAGGTCGAGCCGGCGCTGGGCCTCGGTGAGCGAGGTGACGCCGGCCATCGTCGTACCGATGACGACGCCGGTGCCCGGCTCCAGCGGCTGGCCGTGGTCCTCGACCGCCTGCTGAGCCGCCGCGAGGGCGTACTGCGCGAAGAGGTCGGTGCCGTCGGCCAGGCGCGGGTCCATCCAGTCGAGCGGGTCGAAGCCGCTGACGGTCGAGGCCCAGGACGCGGGGGACCCGGGGTCGGCCCAGGCGGCGGGGAAGAGGGCGGTACGACCCTCGTCCAGTGCCGCGGTGAACTCCGCCGGGCTGTGCCCGAGTGCGGTGATCGCCCCGATCCCGGTGATCGCGACGCCCGCGTTCTCTCGGCTCATGGTGATCGGTCTCCATCCGTGTCATCGGTGCTGCCGGTGCTGCGAGGCTATTAGAAATTGACGTCAGTTTCAATAGATTCTCCGAGTAAAATGAAGTTGACGTCAGAATCAATAAATGGTGTGATCTCGGTCCCAGGCGTCCGTGGATCTCCACGCACGCACCCTTGTCAGGCAGGAGTTCCCGCGTGTCTCGATCGCCCCTTCCTCTCGCCGTGATCGGCGTCCTCGCTCTCGGGTCCCTCGCCGCCTGTGGCGGCTCCGACGGCGGTGCCGCCGACGGTGAGTGTGTCGTCAAGATCGGCTCGATCTTCAGCCAGACCGGCGCCGCCTCGGCGTTCGGGGCCGACGGTGAGCGTGCCATCGAGCTCGCGGTCAAGGACGCGAACGCCGCCGGCTTCCAGGTCGACGGCAAGGACTGCACGATCGACTACAAGGCGGTCGACCTCGCCAGCGACCCGAACAAGGCCGCGGGGCTTACCCAGGACCTGATCACCGGCTTCGGCGCGAAGTTCGTCTTCGGGCCCGACATGGCGGCCGCCGTCCCGCCTGCAGCGACCGCCGTCCAGCGCGCCGGCGACGTGATGATGCTGTCCGTCTCGACAGGCATGGACGCGTACGCCGGCAAGGGCGACCCGTTCTTCCGGCTCTCGCCCAACGACACGACCATGGTCAACGACGGCTACATCCCGGCCGCCGTCGAGCAGCTGCCCGACGTCAAGGACATCGCGATGCTGATGACCGACGACGACACGGGCAAGGCGCTCGCCGAGGGCTACGCCGCCTCCTTCGAGAACAACGGCGTCACCGTCTCCCAGACCGAGTTCTACGACCCCGCCTCGACCAACTTCGCGCCGATCGTCCAGCGGATCAAGGACGGCGTGCAGGGCATCTTCATCGGCTACAACAACGACAGCGCAGCGTCCGCGATCATGGACGCCGCGGCCGAGGCCGGGCTGCCGCAGGTCTACCTCACCCGCGGCATCTCCGCGCAGCCCGGCGTCGCGCGCGAGGACACGCTGGACGCCTACACCTGGCTGGTGCTGGGCGCCGACCCGCTCTACCCGGCCGACGACGAGCAGAAGCAGTTCATCGCGAAGTTCACCGACGCCTACGACATCCCCGACGGCGAGATGACCTACTTCCCCTTCGTCCACTACGACTACGTCGGCATGCTGGTCCAGGCCATGGAGGAGGCCGGCACCACCACCGACGTGGAGGCGATCTCCGAGGCGCTGCGCGGGTCGTCGTACGACGGGGTCGTGCGGCTCTCCTTCGACGCCGACGGTCTCAACACCAGCCCGATGGGCCTGGGTGTCCTGCGCGAGGGCCAGGGCGAGGTCGTGTCGTTCGGAGGGCAGTGACGTCATGGACTACACGTTGGCGGACATGGTCGGAATGGTGGCCCGCAGCCGGCCGGACCAGGTCGCTGCCACGGTGCTCGGCGCCACGTCCACGGCGTATACCTTCGCTCAGCTGTGGGACCGCGTCGGCGACCTCGCCGACGCGGTCTCCGCGACGGCCGGGGGAGAGCACGGGCCGATGGTCGCGACGCTGCTCCCGAACGGGCTGGACGCGCTGGCGTCCTACCTCGCCTGCCAGCGGGCGGGGGTCGGCGCGGTGCCGCTCAACAACCGGCTCGCGGACCGCGAGCTGCAGCACATCCTCGCGGACTCCGAGGCACGGACCGTCCTCGCCGCGGGCGAGTACGTCGAGGTGGCCCGCCGGATCGCGGCGCCCGGAGTCCGGGTCGTCGACGCGGACACCGTCGTCCCGGGGGAGCGGGGCCGCGACCTGATCGAGGATCCCGCGCGCGGCGAGCGGGTGGCGGTGGTGTTCTACACCTCCGGCACCACCGGTCTGCCCAAGGGCGCGGCCGTGCGCAACGACGACTGGATCGTCAACACCATGCGCTGGGGCTGGCAGCTGCGGATCCAGTGGGACGAGCGGACGCTCGTCCCGGGGCCGCTGTTCCACATGTCCTACTCCAGCTTCGCGCTGGCGACCTGGCTGATGGGCGGCGAGGTCCGGATCATGCCGTCCTTCTCGGCCGCCGAGGCGTACGACGAGTTCGCCGAGCGCGCGACGTTCGCCTTCCTGGTGCCGTCGATGACGCAGATGATCCACGACGAGTGGGTCGTCCGCGGCCGGGCGCCGATGCGGACCGCCCGCTCGATCATGACGTCCGGCGCCGCCGCCGCGGCGGACCTCGTCGAGGCGGCCTTCGACATGTTCCCCGACGCCACCATCCAGGAGACCTACGGCTGGACCGAGGCCGGCTTCGCGACCATGGAGGTCAAGTCCCGCGACACCGTGCGGCGCGGTACCGTGGGCTACAGCACCGTCGGCTCCGACGTCGCGGTCTTCGACGACGACGGCCGTCCATGCCCACCCGGGCAGCGCGGCGAGGTCGGCATCCGCACCATCGCGGCGTCGATCGGCTACCTCTCCCCGCAGGCCGCGGGCGCCGACACCCGGCGCGGCCCCTGGATCCTGTCGGGTGACATCGGCTCCTTCGACGACGCCGGCCGGTTGACCATCGTCGACCGCAAGCACGGGATGATCATCAGCGGTGGCGAGAACGTCTACGCCGCCGAGGTCGAGCAGGTCGTCGACAGGCATCCCGCCGTGCACGAGTGCGTCGTGGTCGGCCGGCCGAGCCGGCAGTGGGGCGAGGAGATCGTCGCTGTCGCCGTCCTCGAGGACGGCGCGGAGCTGCAGAGAGACGACCTGCGCGCCTACTGTCGCGAGCACCTCGCCGACTACAAGGTGCCCCGCGACCTCGTCGTCGTCGCCGCGCTGCCGCGCAACTCGATGGGAAAGCTGCAGCGCTTCGAGGTCAAGCGGGTGCTGGAGGCGGCCGGGTGAGCGACCTCCTCCTGACCCTGCTGCTGGGCCTCATGCAGGCCGGCCTGTACACGCTGGTCGGCCTCGGCCTGACCATCACCTTCGGCGTCACCCACATCCTCAACTTCGCGCACGGCGAGTTCGTGACGATCGGCGCCTACTCGGTGATCGGGTTCGCGGTGCTCGCCCCGACCGCGCTGGCGATCCCGCTCGCTCTGCTGGTGGCGGTCGCCGTCGCCGCGGTGGTCTACCTGGTCGGCTTCGCGTTCACCATCGGCGACCACCTGCAGGGGCTGGCCTTCTCGCTCGGCCTCCTGCTGTTCAGCGAGAACCTCTTCCTCCAGCTCTTCTCCGCGATCCCGCGCACCGGTCCGCGCGTCGAGGGCACGCTCAGCCTGCCCGGCGGCGACCAGATCGCCTGGGCCCGGATCGTCGTGATCCTGGTGACCGCGGCCATCGTGATCGGCTGCGCGGTCGCGCTCAAGCGGACCTGGGTCGGCCTCGCCCTGCGCGCGACCGGCGACGAGCGGTTCGCCGCCGCGACCCTGGGGCTCTCGGCGCGCCGGGTCGGGCTCTACGCCTTCGTGGTCGCCGGGGTGCTCGCCGCGATCGCGGGCCTGTGCATCGCGTCGGTCACGCCGGTGACGCCGTCGATCGGGATGAGCTTCCTGCTCACCGGCTTCGTCGTCGCGATCATCGGTGGCCTCGGCTCGCCGGTCGGCGTCCTGGTCGCCTCGCTCCTGCTCGGCCTCGTCGAGGCCTTCGCGGCGAGGTACGCCGACCCGTCCATGACGAGCGTCTACACCTTCACCGCGATGATCGTCGTCCTCCTCGTGATGCCGCAGGGCCTTTTCAACAGGAAGCAGGTGCGCGCGGGATGAGGACCGTCGCCCTCCGCCGCTCCGGCCTCGCCCTCGCCGTCGCCGTCGTCCTCGTGGTCCTGGCGTGCAGCGTCCCGGACAACCGGGTCGTCCTCCTCAACACCTTCCTGGCGTACGGCGCCCTGGTGCTGAGCCTCGACCTGATGGTCGGCAACCTCAACCTGCTGCCCGCGGGCCACGCCGCGTTCTTCGGGGCAGGCGCCTATGCCTCCGTCGTGCTGAACGAGACCGCCGGCTGGCCGCTGCCGCTCGCCGGTCTCGCCGCGGTGCTGGGCTGTGGCGTCGTGGCCGCCCTGATCGGCTTCCCGGTCGTGGGGCGGACCGCGGGCATGTCCTTCGCGGTCGTCACCTTCGCCATCGGCGAGCTGATGGTGCGCGTCGTCGCCAAGTCGCCCGACCTGCTCGGCGGAACCGAGGGGCTGACGGTGATGTGGGGCGTGGGCGACGAGATGCCGTTCGGGTTCAGCATCTACCGCTACTTCTCGTTGTGGCTGGTCGTCGTGTTCCTGGTGGTGCTGCTCGTCGTGATCTGGATCCGCAGCTCCCACTGGGGTCTGCGGCTGACCGCGATCCGCGACGACGAGAACGCGTCGCGTGGCCTCGGCCTCGACCCGGTCGTCTACAAGACGGTGATCTTCGGTGTCGCCTCCGCGCTCGCGGCGGCCGTCGGCGTCGCCTGGGCGCCGATGGTCGGCTACATCGGCCCGGACTCCATGGCGACCAGCGAGTCGATCTTCCTGCTCAGCCTGCTCATCGTGGGCGGCGTCCGCTCGGTGGGTGGCGCGCTCGCGGGCGTTTTCCTCCTCATGATCCTGCCGCTCTACCTCGAGGTGGAGCCGTCGCTGCGGATCGCATTCGTCGGCGGCGCCCTCGCCCTGATCGCGCTGGTCGAGCCAGGCGGCATCGCCGGCCTCACCCGGCGCGGCCGCTCCCTCCTCGCCCGTCGCAGGAGCCCCGCATGAGCCCGTCCACGGCCCACCCCGTCCTCGAGGTCAACGACGTCACCGTCCGGCTGGGCGGGGTCGAGGTCCTCGCCGACATCGATCTCGCGGTGGCCCGCGGCGACTGCGTCGGCATCATCGGTCCCAATGGCGCCGGCAAGACCACCCTGTTCAACGTGATCAGCGGGTTCATGCCGCCCACCCAGGGCGAGGTCCGCCTGCAGGGCAGGCGGATCGACGGCGTCAAGCCGCACCGCATCGCCCGGCGCGGGCTGGTCCGCACCTTCCAGAACGTCGGTGGGTTCGGAGACCTGAGCGTCGAGCAGAACCTGCTCCTCGCCACCCGAGGAAAGGCTCCCGACCAGGTGGAGCGGGTGCGCGAGATGCTCGGGCTGGCGGACTCCTGGCGCATGCTGGTCAAGGACTGCTCGCTCGCGAGCCGCAAGCTGGTGGGCATCGCGATCGCCGTCGTCCGCGCGCCGTCGGTGCTGCTGCTCGACGAGCCACTCGCGGGCCTCGCGACCGAGGACCGCGACCATGTCGTCGAGATGATCCGCCGGGTGCACGCCGCGGGCACCACGATCTGCCTGATCGAGCACGACATCGGGCGTACCCGGGCTCTCTCCGACCGGCTCGTCGTCCTCGACGCGGGTCGCAAGGTCGCCGAGGGAGCCACGGCGGAGCTCGCGTCCCGAACCGACCTCGTGGAGGCCTACCTGACATGACCGGACACGACACGGCAGCACCCGTGCTCACGGTGCACGACCTCGCGGTCCGCTACGGGCGCGCGGTGGCGATCGAGCGCATGTCCCTGATGGTGGCCGCGGGGGAGTGTCTCGCGGTCGTCGGCGCCAACGGCGCCGGCAAGAGCACTCTGGGCAAGGCGGTCGCGGGTCTCGTCCCGGCGGCCTCCGGCCGGATCGAGTACGCCGGTGCCCCGGTCGCTCGGACTGCGGTCCGCGACGGGATCGTCTACGTCCCCGAGGGCCGGATGGTCTTCCCGCAGCTCAGCGTCGAGGAGAACCTCAAGGTCGGCGCGTTCGTCCGCCGCCGCCACGGCGACTGGCAGGAGCGTCGGGATGCGATGTACGCCCTGGTGCCGCGTCTCGAGGCCCGTGCCCGGGTGCGCGCCGGCCTGCTCAGCGGAGGCGAGCAGCAACTGCTGGCCATCGCGCGCGCGCTGATGGCCGAGCCCCGGCTGCTCATCCTCGACGAGCCGTCGCTGGGGCTGTCGCCCTCGGCGATCGGCACGGTCACCGAGTTCCTCGGCGGACTGCGCAGGGAGGGCGCGCTCAGCATCCTGCTCCTCGAGCAGAACACCGCCTTCGCCGCGCGTCTCGCCGACCGTGGCCTGACGGCCAAGCTCGGGCGCATCGACCGCGACGGACTGAGCCAGCGCGAGCTCGCCGAGATCTCGGTGTTCCAGGGCTGATCCAGGGCTGTTCCAGGGCTGAGCTTGGCTCAGCCCTGGTCCATCCGCAGCGCGTTGGCCCACAGCCGGGTCAGGCTGTCGACAGCCTTCTCGAGGTCGTAGTCGAGGCCCTGGCCGAACCAGGAGTAGGCGAACCGGTAGACCATCCCGGTCAGCGCGCGGGCGGCGTACTGCGGGTCGAGCGCGGCGTCGGCTCGGCCCTCGCCCTGTAGACGGATGATCTGCCGCTCGCTGCGGTCGACGTACTTCTGCAGGCCCTGGTCGAGGCGCGCCTTGGCGCCCTCGTGATGGGTGGCGAGTTCCTCCCACAGGGCGATCAGGCGGCCGTTGTCGCGGTAGACCTTGAGGTACTCGCGGTTGCTGCGCTCGAGTCGCTCGATCGGCTGGAGGTTGCTGTGCTCGCGGGCGGTGCCCGGATCCTCGTTCTCATGGAAGAGGTCGGCGATCATCTCGTCGACCAGCGCCAGGAAGACGCTCTCCTTCGAGTCGAAGTAGGTGTAGAAGGTGCCATGGGCCACCTTCGCGCCGTCGGCGATGTCGGTGATCCGGGCGTTGTGGAAGCCGTCGCGCTCGAAGACCGCACGCGCCGAGACCAGCAGGGCTGCGCGGGTGCGCTGGGCGCGCGGCGTCAGCGTGGTGACGGACGTGTCGCCGTCGGTATCGGTCATGAGACCTCCTCGGATCCTGGTCGGCCCCTCGGGGTCGAGCCTAGACGTTCATTGAACCTGACGTCAAAGTCAGTTAAGATCACCATCGTGTCTGCGGAACAGCTCAGCATGCCCGATGACTCTGATGACGTGGTGATCGTAGAGCGGCGTGGTGACGTCCGCTGGGTCATCTTGAACCGTCCGGAGGTGCTCAACGCCTACGACACGGCACTGTGTCGAGGGCTGGCCGCCGCGGTCCTCGACTACCAGCGCAGTGACGAGGAGCGGGTGATGGTGCTCGCCGGCGCCGGGCGCGCCTTCTGCGTCGGCGGTGACGTCCGCAGTGAGGCGGAGGCGATCGAGGGGGAGGAGCGACAGCTCGGGCACGGCATGGTGATGCGCGAGGGCATGCACGCCGTCAACCGCCTGCTGCACGCCCTGGACAAGCCGGTCGTCGCGCTCGTCCACGGTCACGCCGTCGCTGGAGGACTGTCGCTCGCGCTGCTGTGCGACTTCCGGATCGCGGCCGAGAGCGCGAAGCTCGGCGACACCAGCGGGCGGGTCGGGCTGCTCCCCGACGAGGGTGGGGCCTGGCTCTTCCCGCGGGCGATGGGACACGACGCCGCGTTGCGGATGACCCTGCTCGGCGAGGTCTACGACGCCCGCGAGGCCCTTCGGCTCGGCCTGGTGACCGAGGTCGTGCCCGACGACCGGCTGCAGGAGCGCGGCGCCGAGCTCGCCGCGCTGCTGGCGGCCAAGGCGCCGCTGGCGGTGCGGATGGCCAAGCGGATGATGCGCCGCGCCCGCCAGCAGAGCTTCGAGGAGGCGCTGGTCGACGCGGAGTACGCCGTCGAGGTGGTCAACCACAGCGACGACGTCCGCAAGGGGGTCGAGGCCTTCGTGGCCCGGCGTCCCGCGCACTTCACGGGGCGCTGACGGCGCGCCGGATGGAGCCGCTGCGCGTCTGGCACTTCGAGGACTTCGAGGTGGGCCAGGTCTTCTCGGGGCAGGGCCGCACGATCACCGAGTCGGACATCGTCTGGTTCGCGGGCTGGTCGTGGGACACGAACCCGCCGCACACCGACGCCGTGCACATGGCCGGCTCGCGGTTCGGCGAGCGGATCGCGCACGGCGTGCTCGGCCTGTCGGTCGCGATGGGTCTCGCTTCGCGCCTCGGCGTCTTCGAGGGCTGCTCGATCGCCTTGCTCGGGGTCGACGACTGGCGGTTCCGGGCGCCGGTCGTCGTGGGTGACACGGTCCGGGTCCGGGTGGAGATCGCCGGCGCCCGACTGACCTCGCGTCGCGACGCCGGTGTGCTCGAGCGTCGCTTCGAGCTGCTCAACCAGCGCGACGAGCTGGTCCAGTCCGGTTCGATCCCGCTGCTCGTCTCGCTCGGTCATTGAATTTGACGTCAATGTCAATTCCTGTCTACGCTGACGCCATGTCCGAAGCAGTGAGCGTCGACGTGCTCGCCGAGTTGCCGGGGAACATCTGGAAGGTCGAGGTCGCGACCGGGACGCGGGTCGAGTCCGGTCAGTGCCTCCTGGTCATGGAGACCATGAAGATGGAGATCCCCGTCCACGCCGAGTCCGCGGCGTACGTCGCCGAGGTGCGGGTGCACCCCGGCGACCAGGTCGCCGCGGGCGACGTGCTGGTGGTGCTGGCTCCGTGACGAGAAGCGAGGAGGGGATGATGGACGAGCCGATGGTGCTCAGTGATCGGATCGGTGCGGTGCGGATGATCTCACTGAACCGGCCGACCCGGCTGAACGCGATGACCAAGAGCCTGGTCGCCGCCCTCATCCCGGTGCTCGAGGACGCCGCCGTCGACCCGGCCGTGCGCTGCGTCGTACTCACTGGCGTGGGTCGGGGCTTCTGCGCCGGTGGCGACCTGGGCGAGGTCGGCGACATCGCCGACGGCATCGACGTCGCCGCCGAGGAGTCCGACCTCCGCCGCCTCCACCACTCCAGCAGACTGCTGCACGAGATGGCGAAGCCCACGATCGCCGCCGTCAACGGCCCCTGCGCCGGCGCCGGCCTCTCCTGGGCCTGCGCCTGCGACCTTCGGATCGCCGCCACCTCCGCGGTCTTCCGCTCCTCCTTCGTCTCCGCCGGCCTCACCGGCGACTTCGGCTCCACCTGGACCCTGCCCCGCATCGTCGGCGCCGGCAAGGCCCGCGAGCTGTGCCTGCTCAACCTCAAGATCGACGCCGCCGAGGCCCAGCGCATCGGGCTGGTCAGCGAGGTCGTTCCTGACGACAGCTTCCGCGACCGCGTCCTCGAGCTCGCCACCCGGCTCGCTGCCCAGGCGCCTCTCGCCCTAGCCGGCATGAAGGCCAACCTCAACGACGGAGAGCGCCACGACTTCGGCGAGCTCCTCGACCGCGAAGCCGCCCGCCAGGCCGCCGCCACCGCGTCGTCCGACTGCGTCGAGGCGGCCACGGCGTTCATCGAGCGCCGCGCTCCCGTGTTCACCGGAGCCTGATCGGCAGGCCAACGTGCGCAGCGACGCTCTCGCTGGCGGCGCTGCTGGTCGCCGACCCGGCTGAGGGGATGGCTCCGCGGCCGGTCGCGACGCGAACGCCGAGCCTGTGCGGAGCCTCATGAGAGGAGCCTCAGTACGCACCACGGCCGCTGAGGACCGCGCCCGCGGTCCGCAGCAGGATCCGCGCGTCGAGAAGGAGCGACCAGTTGTCGACGTACTGCTGGTCGAGCTGGACGGCGTCCTCCCAGGAGAGGTCGGAGCGGCCGGACACCTGCCACAGGCCGGTCATGCCGGGGCGGACGACCAGCCGGTGGCGGACGTCGGGGAGATAGGCCGCGACCTCCGACGGCAGCGCCGGCCGCGGACCCACCAGGGACATGTGACCGAGCGCGACGTTGATCAACTGGGGCAGTTCGTCGAGCGAGGTACGCCGCAACCAGCGCCCCACGCGGGTGATCCGCGGGTCCTGGTGGATCTTGAACAGCGGGCCGCCCGCCTCGTTGAGATCGAGCAGACCGGCCACGGCCTCGCTCGCTCCACACGACATCGTGCGCAGCTTCCACATCGTGAAGGGCGCGTCGCCCCGGCCGATCCGGGTCTGCCGGAAGAAGGCCGGTCCCGGGGAGTCGAGGCGCACGGCGAGGGCGAGCGCCAGCAGCGCCGGCGCGAGCAGCAGGAGCGCCACCGTCGCCACGGCCCGGTCGAGGACGTGCTTGACCAGGTGGGAGGGGCCGAGGCGGCGAGGCGCGCCGAGGTGGAGCAGCGGCAGCCGCTCGCCGACGTCGAGGTGGAGGCGGCCGGCGGTCGAGCTGAGCAGTCCGGTCCACATGAAGATGGCCACGCCGGCGTCTTCCAGGCACCAGCACAGGCGCTGCAGGTCGGTGGCGGGGATCGTCGGATCGGGGGCGAGGATCACGGCGTCGGCGCCGCTCATCCGCGCGGTCGGGACGCACGCGGCGATCCCGGACACGACGGGCACGCCGTCCAGTGCGGGCGGGCCGCCTGCCTCGCCCGCGGCGACGCAGGCGCCGACCACCGCGAAGCGGTGGGTGCGCGACTGGTGGAGGCGATCGACCAGGCCGGGCAGGGTGTCGGCGGTCCCCGCCAGCACGACGCGGTGGGTCACGCCACTGAGGTGGACACCACGGCGGGCCGCCACGGCGACGGCGCCCCGCGCCAGTGCGCCCAGGCCGGCGCTGGCGACGCATACCGACGTCACGACCGCGGCGGACACCGGGTAGCCGATCGCCTCCGCGGTCAGCAGCGTCGCCGTGGGCAGCACCAGCGCGGCGACGGCGAGCCGCCGGGCGCGGGCCGTCAGGTGGCCGGGCAGCCGGTAGTCCCCGGTCGCGGACACGGCGGCCACCCACAGCGGCACGAACAGGAAGGCCGGCCCCGTGCGGGAGATCGCATCCGGGACCAGGACCGCCGCGAGGACGACGACCGCCGCGGCCACGGCATCGGCGCCGGCCAGCACCCGGCCGGTGCGGTGGACCGTCGCCCGGCCGCGCGTCGCCACGCGGCCGGGCGTCGCCAGCGTCGTCGCGCGGGCCGAGAGGAGGGTCATCGGTGGACTAGCTCCTCGGCCAGCGCCTCGAACCGCGCGAGCGTGGGCGAGGGGCGGTGGGCGGCGCGGCTGCGCCGACCGGTGAGGACGGCGAGCGAGAGCCGGGCGGCGAGCTCCTGCTCGTCGTACGCCGTGACGATCAGGCCGGTGCGCGCGAGGAAGCGCGCGAACCGCTGCTGGTGGTCGTCGACGTGCTCCCCGAGTCGCGGGTCGCGGGGAACCACGACAGGCAGGTGCCCGTGCTCGCGCGCGTCCATGATCGAGCCCGGACCGCCATGGGTGACGACCGCGTCGGCCCGGTCGAGCAGCTCGGCCAGCGGGACCGGACCCAGCAGCGCGGCTCCGGCCAGGATCGGCGGCAGCGGCGTGGCGCCGTACTGCACGTGGAACCGGAAGGCTCCCTGCCCCTGGAGCCGGCCGGCCCAGTCGAGGAGTCGGTCGAAGCGGTGGTGGTCGGTGCCGAGGAAGACCGCCACGAGGGGCGCCTGTCCGCTCACCACAGCTCCCCGACCAGGACGGAGGAGCGGTAGAGGCGCTGCTGCTCGGGCCACTGGACCAGGAAGAGGTCGGTGGCGGGTCGGCACAGCCGGCCGGTGACGGTCCGGGTCTCCACCCGGTCGTAGACCTCGAGATAGATCGACGAGGTGTGCCGGCGGCGTCGCAGCCAGAAGTACGGGACGGCGACGGCGGCACCGGTGGAGACCACGAGGTCCGGGGCGTAGCGGGCGAGCACCGTGCGTGCCTGCGCCGAGTTGCGGGCCAGGTTGACCAGGTTGCGCGTGGTCGGGTGGTGCGCCCAGGTCACGTCCTCGCCCTCGAGCTTCGCGACGGCGTCCTCGGTGTCGAAGGTGACCCAGTGCCGGTCATGCTTCTCCCACCACGGCCGCAGGCACATCAGCTGCGCGAGGTGTCCTCCCGAGGAGGAGACGAGAAGCACCCGCATGACGCGCTCCCGGAGCTTGGTGGCTGATGGGCGCTCCCGACCCTAGGGAGGCGTCAGGGGCCTGACATGCCCCCAATGCGGTATGTCCGTGGCCGCGCCGGGGCGTCCAGGCTCAGCCCTGGGGCGGATGCCAGCCGACCTTGTACGCCGCGCCGACGGCGGCGAGCTGGGAGCTCATCTCCAGCTTGGCCAGGATCGACTTCACCTGGGTCCGCACCGTCGCCTCGGAGACCACGCTGGCGCGGGCGATCTCGCGCACCGGCGCACCCCGCATCAGGGCGCCGAGAACCTCCATCTCGCGCCGGGTGAGGCGGTCCAGCCGGGTCCGGATGTCGCGGACCTCGTCGCGGTCGTGGAGAGCGAGCTCGATGAGGGAGCCGCGCTCCTGTGGGTTCATCAGGGGCAGCCCGTCCCGCGCCCGGCGGACGGTGGAGACCACCTCGTGCAGCGGGCAGGTCTTGACCAGCACCGCCTTCGCGCCGCGGCGCAGGCACTCGCCGCGGCGGGCGCCCTCGCTGCTGCCGGTCACGACCACCACCGCGACGCCGGCCGCGGTGAGTGGGGTGATCAGCCGCATGCCGTCGCCGACGTGCCCGAGGTCGAGGTCGAGCAGGACCACCCGGGGCGCGCTGCGCAGGGCGGTGGCGAGCACCGTCGCGAGCGTGGTGTGCTCGTCGGTCAGGTCGATCCGGCGGACCAGGTAGCCCTCCGCCTCCAGGGTGAGCGCGACCGACTCGGCGAAGAGGGCGTGGTCGTCGATGATGGTGATCCGCATCGGCCGCGGTTGCCCGGTCGTCATCGGCGTGAGCCGGCGACGGCGGCCGGGACGGTGACGGGGGCCGCGGCGGGGGCCGGGACCGGTGGGGGCGGCGCCGTCACGTCCGGGGAGAACAGCGTCGGCTCCGCGTCCGCGTCGGCGTTGTGCAGGGTCACCACGAAGGTCGTGCCGCCGGAGTCCGCATCGGGCGGCTCGTGCCGCAGGGATCCGCCCAGCTCGAGCATCAGCCGATGGGCGCGCTGCAGGCCGATGCCCTGCCCGGTGGACGTGCTGCCGCGCGCGCCCCACTGGAAGAGCCGGTCCTGCAGGCCGGGCTCGATCCCGGGGCCGCGGTCCGACACCCGCAGCTCGACGACGTCGCCGACCGCCCGCGAGGTCACGGCGGTCGCGTGCCCGCGGGCGTGGTGGTGCGCATTGGTCAGCAGCACGTTGAGGACCTCGGTGAGGGCGTCGTGACGGCCCACCACGCGGTGCCCGCCGGGCTGCCAGGCGACCGGGTGGCCGAGGGCGTCCTGCGCGACGACGAGGGGGCCGATCAGGTCGTCGACACCGAGCGCGTCGAGCTCTTCCGCGCTGTCGGCGAAGCTGCGGCCCAGCCGGGCCGCCTCGACGTCGACCATGTGGGTCAGGGCCAGCCGACGGGGGCCGGGCGGCACCGTGTCGCCGGTCAACAGGTGGACGCCGGCGACGATGCCGGCCGTCGCGGCACGCATCTCGTGGACCACCTCGCGGTCGTGCTGCACCGTCGCCTCGGCCTGCGCGGCCCGCAGCAGCAACCGGGTCTCGCGGACCGCGGTGTCGTGGAGCGTCGCGAGCAGGAGGCCGACCACCGTGGTGGCGAGGAGAGCACTGCAGAGGACCACGCCGACCATCGCCGGCAGCGGGGGCTCGGTCGCCTCGAACAGGGTCGACCACACCCGGGCGCCGAAGACCGCGAAGATGCCGCAGCTGACCCGCACCGCCGCCCACCGCGGCAGCGACGAGCGCAGCAGGGCGAGCGCGATCAGGACCATCCCGAGGGTGACCACGGCCAGCACCGCCAGGTCGGCGCCCCGCTTGACGGACAGGAAGGGCGAGGGGTCGAGGACGAGCAGGCTGAGCCGGACGGCGAGCACGACGCCGCCGAGGAGGAGCCCGCCCAGCAGCGGGCTGAACCGTGGCGGATGCTGGTCGCGGATCCGGACGGTGAAGACCAGGAGCACCACGAGCACCGTCGCCACGTGGCCGGTGGTCAGCCGGTAGCTGTGGCCGCCGTGCGTCGGATCGGCCACCGAGATGACCAGCAGCGGAAGGTCCTGGACCGCGACGAGGGTGGCGGCGGTGGCCATCCGGGCCCGGATCAGGCTGCGTCGCAGGCGGGCGTCGAAGGACAGGACCAGCGCACTGCCGAGCAGGACGAGATCCGCGAGCACCATGCAGATGTGACCGGCCGTCGTCATCGGGTCGATCGACGGGTCCTCCATGAGGAGGACGGCGTACGGGTGCAGCATCAGTCCCGCGAGCAACAGGGCCCACCACAGGGGCGCGCGCTCGTTCGAGACTTCCTGGAAAGGCGATGACCGTCGAGTGACCGCCCGAGAAACCCCCCACGGGTGACGGAACTGACGGCCCGGTTGAGGACGCGTCATGACGCGATTATGCGCGGCCTGCCGGATTCTCGCCGGTGAAGGTGGGAACGTACCCAATTTTTGACTGTCCGGTCCGTCTCCTGGTGGAGCATCACCACCTCAGGGTGCCGTGACCACCACCTGTCGGGTGGCGGTCGTGGCGGCGCCCCAGCCGTCGGTGACCGTCAGCGTCACGGTGTAGGTCCCGGCCGCGGGGAAGGTGTGCGCGGCGGAGGAGGACGTCGAGTTCGGCGTGCCGTCGCCCCAGACCCAGCGGTAGCCGATGGTGTCCCCGGTGTCGGGGTCGGCCGAGCCGACCGCGGAGAAGTTGCAGGACAGCCCGGCGCAGGCCGGCGGGTTGAGGACGGCGACGGGCGGCCGGTTGGTCGGGGGAGTCGTGATGGTCACCGTCTGGCTGGCGGTGGCGGTGACCCCCCACTCGTCCCGCGCGGTCAGCGTCACCGTGAAGGTGCCCGGCGCGGTGTAGGTGCGGGTCGGGACCGGGCCCGAGCCGCTGCCGTTGCCGAAGCTCCAGGAGTAGGTCAGCGTGGCCGGGCTCTCGTCGGTCGACCCGCGGGCGTCGAAGGAGCAGACGTTGGCCGTGCAGGTGGTGGTGAAGCTCGCGACCGGCGGGTCGTTCGGCGGATGTACGACGGTCGCATGGCGCTCGTAGATCGCGCTGACGAAGTCGTGCTGGTCGATGGCGCGCACCCGGACGGTGTAGGCGCCGGGCGGGATGACGGGGGTCGTGTAGGAGAAGTTCGAGCCGGGCGTGCCGGGGCTGTTGAGGAACGCCGTGCGCCAGCTCGCGTTCGTGCTGGTGAACGTCCCGGAGGAGCTCATGTACTGGCCCGCGGCGTTGACGATCGCGACCTCGACCTCCTGCATCGCCTGGTCGTCCTCGGCGCGTCCGCTCACGAAGATCTTGCCGTCGAGGAACTCCGTGCCCTCGATCGGGTTGAGCAGCGCCTCGTTCATGACGGGCGGCTGGTCACCCGGGTAGATCGGGTAGCGGGACGTCGCGCCGCTCGTCGACGGATCCTGTTGTCCGGCGCTGTCCCAGGCGTACGCCGTCACCGCCCAGTCGCCCTGGGTCGGCAGGGGGACGTTCAAGGTCCAGGTCGTACTGGTGGCGCCCGGGTCGGCCAGGGTGGCGTCGAGGGTCGCGAGATTCGCCGACAGGGTGCCGTTGGGCTGCAGGTAGCGGCTGGTGTCGCGGTCCTGGATCGCCACGCCGACCCGGGCCACGCCCTTGTCGTCGGTGGCGGTGCCGGCGAGGTTCAGCAGCAGCACCTGCTGGCCGTTGATCGTCCCGGTCGGCGTGATCGTCGCGTTCGGCGGGCTGTCCCCGGGGATGGCCGCGTTGAGGGTGAGCCGTCCCTGCATGTTCGACGGCGTGCTCAGGCCGATGTCGTCGGAGGCGCTGACGGTGAACGCGTAGGTGCCGGGGCTGAGGTTGAACGGCGTCGTGTAGCTCCAGTTGTAGCTCGCCTGGGTGAGGTTCACCGGCGACACCCGGTACGACCCGGCGATCACGCTGGTGCCCCAGGACCCGTCGGCGGCGAGTCGCTCGCCGGTGGAGTTGTTGCGCAGCGTGATCCAGACCTCGTTCAGGCCCTCGTCGTCGTTCGCGGAGCCGGCGAAGGTGACCGGGCTGCCCGGCGTCACCGTGACGGTCTGCACCGTCGTCGGTGGCACCATGGTCGCCGGCTGGGTGATCGACACCGTCGGTGGCTGCCCGTTCTCGGTCACGATCCAGCGCCGGTCGGCGGTGTCGAGGTCGGACTGTCCGGCGGTGTCGGTGGCCCGCGCCTGCGCCCACCACTCGTCCTCGTAGGGCACGGTGATCTCGTAGGACCAGGTGGTGCTGGTGGCGCCGACGACGTCGGGGTCGACCTGGAAGGTGTGGTAGGTGCCCGAGACGGTGCCGTCGTCCTGCAGGTAGCGGTTCTGGCTGTCGCGCAGCGTGAAGCTGACGCCGTTGACGCCGAAGTCGTCGGTGGCGCTACCGGTGATGGTGAAGGTCAGCGCGGCGACCGGGCTGCCGGGACCGGTGACGGTGGTGTTGGGCGGCTGGTCCGCCGTGCCGAAGGTCTCGAACTTCTTCGTGGCCTTCGTGTTGTCCGCGGTGCCGTTCCCGGCGACCGCCCGAGCGCGGACCAGGAGCTCGCGGTTGGCGGTCATCGTCAGCGGCAGCCGCCAGGTCCGGGTGGTCCCGGCGCCCGGGTCCAGGGTCGCGTTGAACGTGTTGGAGGTCGTCGAGCCCCAGGTCGTCAGGTCGTCGGCGAGATAGCGGCCCGAGTTGCGGTCCATCACCTCGAGCTCGACGCGCTGGACGCCCGAGGCCGCGGTCGCCGTACCGGTGAGCTCGAAGGCCTCGTCGACGGGCTCGATCCGGCCCTCGATCGGCGCCGTGACGACCGTCTGCGTGCCGTTCTGGGCGGGGACGTTGGCGAAGTCGAAGAAGGCCACGCGCCCGACGTTGTAGCTGCCCTTGGTGTTGCCGTCGCCGCCGACGAAGAGTCCGCGCGGCGTGGCCTCGAGGTGCTTGTCGCCCTCGTAGGAGTTGGACGGCGCGAACCACTCCAGGGCGTGCCCGTCCGTCGGGTCGAGGGCGGCCAGGTGGAAGCGCTTGACCACCGCGTCCCCGAGTGCGTACGCCGACAGGCCCTGTCCGGTGCCGTAGCCGACGTCGTCCAGCCCCGGCCACGGGACCGGCGCGGTCGCCGACTCGGCCCACTGGAAGTGACCGCCGATGTAGATGCCGGCCTCCGTCGCGGCGACGGAGTAGACCGAGTCGAAGTGGCGCGAGATCCACAGCGGCTGGGCGTTGCTGTCGTCGTCGAGTGCGTAGGCGATGACCGTGTCGTTGATCGGCGGCCGGTCGCCGCCGGAGCCGCTGGTCACGACGAAGTAGGAGTCGTCGGGGCCGATGTCGCCGCCGTACGCGCGCTGGATGCCTCCGACGAACTGCAGGTTGTCCTCCCACAGGCTGGTCTTCCACGGCGTCAGCTTGTTGGTACGGGTGTTGATGATCGCGACGCCGTACCGGTCCTTGCCGTTGACCTGCCGACCCGTGTGGACCACGAGCAGGCGACCCTCGTCGTGGGTGAGCTTGAGCCGCTGCACGGCGAGCTCGCCGTTGGTGCCGATGCCGCCGGTGATGTTGTTGACGAAGTCCGCGCGCACGGTGCCGTTCGTGCCGTCCAGGGCGGCGAGCGCACCGCGCGGCACGTTGTTGATCGTGGTGAACCGGCCACCGGCGTACACCGTCGAGTTCGTGACGGCGAGCTCGTTGACCTTGCCGTTGGCGTTCGCGGTGAACGTGTCGATCGGGGCGCCCGTCGTCGGGTTGATCCGGGCGATCGCCTTGCGGCTGAGGCCGTTGACCGTGCCGAAGTTGCCCGCGATGTAGAGCTTGGTGCCGTCCGGCGATGCCTCGACGGCGTCGACCTGGCCGTTGGTGAACGTCGGCCGGAAGGTCGTGTCGACCTGCCCCGTGCTCCAGTTGTACGCCGCCAGGTAGGCCTGGTTGATGGTCGTGCCGTTGTTGGGCTGGCGGATCGAGGTGAACGAGCCGGCGACGTAGACGCGGTTACCGACCACTTCGATGTCCCAGACCTCACCGGAGGTGATGGTCGGCTGGTTGGTGCGCGGGGTGTCCGGCACCACCGCGGTGTGGCCGGGCGGCGGGTTGGGCGGCACGGCCGTCGCGCTGCTCGTGGCCTGGTCGGTGTGGCCGTTGCCGTCGTCGACGGTGAGCGTCACCGTCCGGGTGCCGGGCGTGGCGTAGGTGTGCGTCGGGTTCACGCCGGTGCCGGTCTGGCCGTCGCCGTACTGCCAGGTGTAGCTCAGCGGGTCCTTGTCGACGTCGAAGGAGTGGGCGGCGTCGAACTCGCAGGTGAGCCCGGCGCATCCGGTCGCGAACTCGGCGACCGGCGGCTCGTTCGTCTCCGTGGCGTCGACGCCCGGGTCGAGCACGATCGAGAACAGCGTCGACCGCGAGGCCGTGGTGCTGGTGGTGGCCGTGCGACCGGCCAGCGGACCCACAGGCACGGCGCCGTCGGAGTCGCCGAGGATCGCGCTGACCTTGCCGGTGCCGGTCGCCGTCGCCTGGGTGCGCGTGGGCGTGCCGGCCGGCAGGGTCCAGGTGGTCGGGTCGGTGGACTTCTCGCTCCACACGCTGACCAGCCAGGAGTTGGCGTGGGTCGCCGTCGTGGCGGGGGTGGTGTGGCTGGTGGCCGGGGCGTCCGCACCCCCGACGGCGGAGGCTCCGATCACGGCCGGTCCGGTGCTGCGGTAGGCCGCGACCGTCATCACGGACTTCACGTAGGCGCTGCCGGAGACGGTGACCGTGCGGCCCGCGTCGGCCGCGGTCGCGGCGCGGGTCCAGGCCCGGCCACGCATGCCGTTGCCGTCGCGGGACCGCAACAGGTCCCAGCCGGGCAGGGTGTCCTCGATCGTGCTCGTGGTGGAGTTCGTGACGAGGAACAGGACCAGCCGGTCACCCGGTTCGACCGTTGTGGGGACGGTGACCGAGTGACCGGGGCGGTTGCCGGCGGTGCTGGCGGCGCCGACGTAGGTGACCTGGCCGGCCGTGACCGTGACGTCCGGACTGACCTGACGGGTCGCGGTGTCCTGGTGGCTCCCGTCGCTGACGGTCAGCGTCACGGTTCGGGGACCGGCGGTGGCGTAGGTGTGCTGCGGCGCGCTGCCGGTGCCGGTGGCGCCGTCGCCGAACGCCCAGGCGTAGGTGAGGGCGTCGCTGTCGGGATCCTGCGAGCCGGAGGCGTCGAAGGAGCAGACCAGCCCGCTGCAGCTCGCGGTGAAGGAGGCGTCCGGCGGACTGTCGGTCAGGTCGCCGGGCGCGATCACGACGGAGTACGTCGCCGAGCGCGACACGGCCGTGCTCGTCGTGGCGGTCCGTGCGGGTGCGGTGCCGGTGGCGACCGGTCCGGCGGAGTCGCCCCAGACGCCGCTCACCTTGCCGCTGCCGGTCGCTGCCGCCGTACTGCGCTGGGTGACGCCGGCGGGCAACGTCCAGGTGGTGTCGGTCGAGGACTTCTCGGCCCAGACGCTGACCAGCCAGGATCCGGCGCCGGCCACCGGGACGGCGGGCGCCACGTGGTCGGTGCCGGAGGTGTCGGCGCCGCCCGCGACGGCGGTCACCGACGGGGTGGCGCCGGTGCTGCGGTACGCGGCCACGGTGAGGACCGACTTGGCCGCGGCGCTCGTCGTGACGGTGACATTGGCGTTGCCGTCGGTGGCGGTGGCGGTCCGCGACCACAGCCGGCTGCGGATGCCGTTGCCGTCCCGGCCGGCGACGGAGGTCCAGCCGGCCAGCGGGTCCACGATGGTGCTGGCCGTCGTGTTCGTGGTGAGCGACAGCAGCAGCACGTCGCCCGCCCGGACCTCGACGGGGACGCGCACGGTGTGCGCGGTCCGGTTGCCGGCCGTGCTGGCCGCGGCCACGAAGGAGATCTCGCCGGGCGCCGCCCCGACGGGCGGTGCCAGTGGCGCGAGTGCGGGGACGATCACGAAGGCGGTGATGATGGGGACGACCGCCCGGGCGACGCGTCGCCATCGTCGGCTTGGGACCGGTTGACGCCGACTGGTGGTGGTTGAACGCATCTGCCTCACCGTCCCCGCACTCGCACGGCCCTCGGTCCCGAGGGCGTCTGGCAGGCCAGATCGTGTCAACCGCCGGGGCTCGCGGCATGACCGATATTGGGCAGGATTCGCGCGTTCCGGTCCGCGCCGCGGGCCGGCGAACGCCGCCCATCCCACAAATTGGGGGTATCCGCGCACCTGTCCTTCCGGAGCCGTCGGCGCGTCCCATAGTGGGTCGGTCGTCGTGAGGATGACCGCAGGTGGGGGAGGTGCGATGGGACAGCGCCGCGCAACACGGCTCGTACTCGTCGCCGTGCTGGTGGCCGGGCTCAGCGGGGCGGCCGCGGTGGCGTGGGCGCGCCACCGCCAGGGTGAGCACGTCGCGACGGCGGTGATCATGCTGCACCCGCTGGAGGGCAACGCCTACAGTCCGGGCGGCCGGGGCGACGACCTCGTCAACCTGGAGACCGAGGCGCAGGTGCTGCGCTCGGACGCCGTGGCCCGTGCGGTCCTCGACCAGCTGGGCGCGAAGGGACAGCCGAGCGACCTGCTCGCCGCGGTCTCCGTCGTGGTCCCGCCGAACACCCAGCTCCTGCAGATCACCGCCCGCGGGTCGGACGATATGACCGCGGTCGCCCGGGCCTCCGCCTTCGCCGACGTCTATCTCCGGTTCCGCAGGTCCCGCACGGAGTCGGCCGTGTACGAGCGGACCTCGCGGCTGGAGGAGCTCGTCAGCCTGCGTGAGGGCGAGCGGGACGCCGCGCTGAAGCGCCTCGACAAGCTCGCCGCCGCCGCACCGGAGCGGGAGCTGATCGAGCAGCAGGTCCAGGAGGTCGTCGTCCAGATCAGCTCGCTGCGCGCACAGCTCGCCGCGGCCCAGGCCGTCGGCCTGGACCCCGGGCAGCTGGTGACGCCCGGCCAGGTCGTCAGCGCCGGGCCGTGGGCGGACCCGGTCCGCTCCGGCCTCGTCGCGGCCTGTCTCGGCGCGCTCCTCGTCCTGTCCGTGGCGGTCGCCCGCGCCCGGCGTCCGGCGGATCTCGGCCTGACCGACCTCGCCGAGGGCGGGGAAGGAGGCCTGGTCCCGCTCGGTGTCCTCCGGGCCCCGGTCCGGGCCGACAGCGACGTGATCGCCCACGTGCGGTCCGTGGTGCTCGCTGTCGGCTCGGACCGGCCTCCGGTCGTGACCGTCGCGGTCCCCGGTCACAGGTACCCGCTGGCGTTCGCCGCCCTGGCCGAGTCCCTGACCCGCGCCCGCTACGAGGTCGTGACCGTGGACCTCGCCCTCCCGGCCGTGATGGCCGCGATGACGGAGCTGGTCCTGCAGGAGGCGGTGGTCGACGACGTCCTCGTCGCCGACGGCGACTTCCACAGCCGGCTGCAGCCGGTGACCGAGACGACCGGGCCGCCCGCGGAGTTTGCCGACCTCGCCGCCTCCGCCGAGATGCGGCGCAGTCTGGCCGAGCTCGCGAAGCGGGCGGACCTCGTCCTGGTCCGCTCGCCCGGACTCGGCACGCCCGTCGGCCGGGCGGTGCTGGCTGCCTCGACGGCCGTCGTCGTGGAGGTCGGGGCGCGCACCGCGACCCGGGCCGACCTGGCCGCCGTCCTGGCCGAGGCACAGCGGGTGTCGACCCATGTCGTCGGCGTCGTCGAGGTGGACTCGTGAGTCCCGCCCGGCCTCCCCGTACGCCGCCGGTGACCGACGGCGAGCACCGGCACCTCCGTGCCGTCGCCCGGGGGAGCGCTGCCACGCTGGCGGGTGCGGTGCTCAGCACGCTCGCGGGCTTCGGTCTGGTCCTCGTGGTCACCCGCAGCGTGCCGCCCGACACCGCCGGGCGCTTCTTCGCGGCGACCGCGGTCTTCCTGGTCGCGCTCGCGACCGCCGGGCTCGGCACCGACACCGGCCTCGCCCGCTTCGTGCTGCGCGACGACCGGCCCGACGTCGTACGGCACCTGGTGCGGGTCGCCGGCATCCCGGTGCTGCTGGTCGCGTGCGGCCTGGCGCTCGTGCTCGCCGCGGCCATGCCGGACGCCCGGCCCCTGGTGTGGGCGCTGCCGCTCGCCGCGTCGGCCGACCTGTGCCTGGCCGCCGTGCGGGCGCACGCCCTGTTCCGCTCCACCGTCGTCGTCGACCGGATCGTGCGCCCCGGCCTGCAGGTCCTGCTCGTCGCCGTCGTGCTCCTCCTCGGGCTGCCGGGGGCGTGGCTGGCAGTCGCCTGGGCGGCGGCGTACGCCGGGAGCGCGGTGCTCGCGGGGCGCGCCCTCGCGGCCGTCACCGGCCCGGCCGGACGCGGGGCGGGCGAGCGCGGGCAGGTCGGGCCGCGCGCCTTCTGGTCCTTCACCTGGCCGCGGGCCGTCGCCCGGATCGCCCAGGTCGCCGTGCAGCGGCTGGACATCGTGCTCGTCGCCTGGCTGCTCTCCCCGTCCCACGCGGCGGTCTACACGGTAGCCACCCGCTTCGTCGTGTTCGGCCAGCTCGCCAACCAGGCGGTCTCGACGGTCGTGCAGCCGCGGTTCACGATGATCCTGGCCGGGCCGCCCGACGAGGCGCCGGGCCTCGTCAACCGGGTCTTCGGCGTGACCACGGGCTGGAGCATCCTGCTGGCCTGGCCGGTGTACCTCGCGGTCGCGGGGGCGCCGGCCGCCTATCTCGGCTGGTTCGGGTCGTCGTACGTCGTGGGGGAGGCGGTCGCCGTCGCGCTGGTGATGGCCGTGGGGATGCTGGTCGCCGTCGCCTCCGGGCCCGTCGACACGCTGCTGCTGATGACCGGCCGCAGCGGCCGCAGCCTGGCGAACACGCTCGTCGCGCTGGCGCTCGACGTCGGGCTGTGCCTGGCGCTCGTGCCGCGGATGGGCATCGCCGGCGCCGCCGTGGCGTGGGTGGCGGCCGTGGTGGTCCGCTGCCTGCTCGCCGTCGTCCAGCTCCGCGCGGAGATCGGGCTGGCGCCGCGGATCGGTCCGCTGCTCCTCGCCGCGGCGCTGCCGGTCGGCTGCGTCGGCCTGCCAGTCGCCCTCGCCGGGCTGGCCGGCCTCTCGCCGTCGGCCTGGCTCGTGGCCTGCGTCCTCGCCGGCGGTGGGTACGCCGCCGTCGTCTGGCGGCTGCGCGCCCGGCTGGCCGTCGACGTGTTCGCCGCCGGGCTGCGTCCGGCCCGGAGCCTGGCGGTGGCGGCATGATCCGTGCCCTGGCCGGCCGGCTGCGCCCGGTGCTCCCGCCGCCGCTGCGCCGTGCCGCCCGGGCCGTGCTGTTGGCCTGGGGCTGGCTGACGGCCGACCTGCGCCAGGAGCCGGACATCGTCGTCGTCGGTGCCCAGCGGGCCGGGACCACGACCCTGTTCCGGTTGCTCAGCGAGCACCCCGACCTGTGCCGGCCGACGGTGGACAAGGGCACCGGCTACTTCGACGACGGCTACCGGCACGGCCGGCGCTGGTACCGCGCGCACTTCCCACTGCGCCGGACCGCACGCGGTCGGCGTACCTTCGAGTGCAGCGGCTACTACCTCTTCCACCCGCTCGCCGCCGACCGGCTCGCCCGCGACCTGCCGGGCTGCCAGGTCGTCGCCCTGGTCCGCGATCCCGTGGCCCGCGCCCACTCCGCCCACCGCCACGAGAGCGCCCGCGGCTTCGAGAACCTGCCCTTCGCCGACGCGGTCGCGCTGGAGGCCGTGCGCACCGCCGGCCAGGCGCACCTGCTCGTCACGGACCCGGGCGCGGCCAGCTTCGCCCACCGCCACCACGCCTACCTGCAGCGGGGCGAGTACGCCGTCCAGCTCGCCCGCTACGTCACGGCCCTCGGCCGCGAGCGGGTGCACGTGGTCGACGCCGGCGCCCTGTTCGCCGATCCGGTGGGGGTCTACGTCGACCTCCAGCGGCGGCTCGGCCTGACCGTCCACCGGCCCGACGAGGTCGGGCGCTGGAACGAGCGGCCCGGCGACCCGCTGCCGCCCGACCTGGCGGCCGCTCTGCGCCGCCGCTTCGACGGTCCCGACGCCGCCCTGGCCGAGCTCCTCGGCAGGACACCCAGCTGGCGAGAGGAAGCCTCGTGCCGCGATCCGCGGCCGGGCGCCTGCGACGCGACACCCGAGCGGCCCGTCGGCGGCGTTGCCGTCGCTCGACAGACGCCCAGTCCACCTTCGCGTCGGCGCCTTGCCGACGCACCCCTCTGGCGCCGCTCGCAACGACGCCCCACCACGGATCGAGGCACGAAATGACCGATCTCCTGCACCGCCCCCGGCTCACTGCGGCCGGCCGGCACCGGCTGGCCCGGGTGACCCGGTGGCGGCCGGGACTGCGCGAGGTGCCGGTGGCCAAGCTCCTGCTCGGCGGCCAGAACGGCATGAGCGCGACCACGTTCGCCACCGCGGTGGAGGACCCGTTGTGGCCCTCGCGGCGGGTGGTGGAGGGCCCGCACGCGGGGCTGCTCGCCCTCGCCGACCGGCACGGCGGCCTGTCCGACGCGCAGCTGCTGGCCACGCCGTACGCGCGGATGGCGCGGACCTGCATCCGGCGCACCGGCCGCTACTTCGCGGCCCAGGACGCGAGCGGGATCCTCACGCAGGCGCGGGGGTTCCTCGCCGCCGGCGAGACGGGGGAGGCTGCGCCGGCGCCGGGCGACCTGCACTCGCCACCGGGGCAGCCGGTGCTCGTCGTACCGATCGCCCACTCCGACTGCTACCAGGTCCTCGACGGCCACCACCGGGTGGCGCGCGCCGCCGCCGAGGGGGCGGTGACGCTCCCGGTGCGGGTCCGCCGTGGCACGGTGACCACGCCGCTGCAGGATCTGCTGGGGCGGATGACGTGGCTCGACGGCGGGCGCCAGCTCTACCAGCCCGTGGACGCGCCGGAGCTCGCCGCGCAGTGGCCGACGGTGCGCTGCTGCGTCGACCGGCTCGAGGCGATGGACGCGTTCCTGCGCCGGGCGATCGGTCCCACGCTCGCCGGGAGCTATCTCGACGTCGCCAGCTGCTACGGGTGGTTCGTCGCACAGATGGGCAGTCTGGGCTTCGAGGCCGAGGGGATGGAGCGGGACCCACTGGGGGCGACGCTCGGGCGGCTCGTCTACGGCCTCGACCCGGAGCGCATCCGGATCGGCGACGCGGTCCAGCTGCTGCGGGGCACCCGCGAGACCTGGGACGTCGTGTCGTGCTTCAGCCTGCTGCACCACTTCGTGCTCGGGCGCGGCAGCTGCGACGAGGTGGAGCTGGTCCGGCTCCTCGACCGCGCGACCGGGCGGGTGCTCTTCCTCGACACCGGTCAGGAGCACGAGCGCTGGTTCCGGTCGTCGCTGCGCGGCTGGAACCCCGACCACATCCGGGCGTTCCTGCACGAGCACACGACCTTCGACCGGATCCTCGATCTCGGCCCGGACCGGGACGCGGTCGGCCCCTACGCCGACAACTACGGGCGGCACCTGTTCGTCTGCGTCCGCACCGATCCGGCGGCCTGAGATGGGCGCGGCCACCGGATCCACCGACCTGCTCGACGCGGCCGCCGAGCTGTGGCCGGGGGCTGAGCTGGTCCCGGCGGGAACGGCCCGCGACGGACGGCCGGTGCGCGCCCGGTACGCCGTGATCAGCCGCGGCAGCAGCCCTGTGGTGCTGGTGCCGGTCGAGTCGCCGGTCGCGGCCGGGGCCTCGCTGCGCCGGATCAGCACCGCCTCGACCTGGTGGGACACCACCGCGCGGGTCGCCGCGGGGGCGATGGTCCGTGCCGTGCCTCGGTTGCTGCGGCACCGGGTGGAGGTCCGCGGCGGCGCGGACGGCCTCGCCGAGCACCTCTCCGACGTCCTCGGCATGCCGGTCAGCTTCAGCATCACCATCGGCACGGCGCGGGTGAACCGGAAGCCGGTGCTCCAGGTGTTCGACGACCAGGGTTGCTGCCGGGCGTTCGTCAAGGTCGGCTGGTCCGACAACACCTGCGCCGACGTGACCGCGGAGGGCCGCGCGCTCGCAGCCGTGACCGCCCGGCCCTACCGGTACGTCGTCCCGCCGCAGCTCCTCGCCCGTACGTCGTGGCGGGGCCGGCCGGTCCTGGTGGTCAGCCCGCTCGAGCCGTCACCGTGGCGCCGGCACCGGAGCTCGTGGACGCCGCCCGGTGCGGCGATGGACGAGCTCGCGGCGCGGTTCGCCTCGCCCGACCGCGAGCTCGCGGCGGCCGACTGGTGGCATCGCCAGTGGCAGGCCACCGGCGCGCTGGCCGACCCGGTGTCGCGCAGCCGGTTCGGTCGCGCGCTGGAGCGGGTGGCCGCGATCGCCGGGCGACGCGAGCTCAGCTGGGGCGCCTGGCACGGGGACTGGACGCCGTGGAACATGGCACCCGCGGGAGAGCGGGTGCTGCTGTGGGACTGGGAGCGCTTCGAGACCGGCGTCCCGCGCGGCCTCGACGCCCTGCACTACGTCGTCAACGCGGTCAACTCGGGCACACCCGCGTCGGCGGAGGGGGTGCTGCGGGCACTGGCGCTGGCGTCGTACCGGGACCGGAGCCCGGGGGGCGAGCCGCATGTGCAGAGCCTGCTCTACCTGGTCGCGATCCTGACCCGCTACCTGCGGCTCGTCGACGTCCCGGGGGGCGAGCACATCTCCTCGCGGGCGATGCAGACGCTGGTCGCGCTGGAGCACCTGGCCGACGTCTAGGGATGTTCGGACGTCGGCCAGGTGCCCGCATCTACCCGGGTGCTGTTGCTACTGCCCGGGTGTTGTTGCACCTGAAATCGTGCGGTAACCCTTAGTTACAAGCGCTGGCGGCGCTACTTCAGGGAGGGCGAGCCGGCGAGGGCCTGGGCGAAGCCGGCGCGCTTGGCCGGGGTGCCCAGGGTCCACGGCGCGACGCTGTTGAGGGCGCTGTCGAAGTAGCTGTAGGCGATGCCGCCGTAGTCCTCCATCAGCCGGACCGCGTCCGCGATCGCCGCGGGCCGCGCATCGGCGGCCACGTCGGTCACGCCCGTCTCGCCGAGTGCCCAGTCGACGCCGATGCTGCGGGACCAGGTCGAGATCGCGCGGTAGTACTGCTCGAAGTCGGTCCACTTGGTCGTCGTGCTGCCGTTCTTGACGACGCCGTACTGCTGGTAGATGTCGAAGCCGGCCACGTCGACCTTGACGCCGCGCGGCCAGATCTGGGCGAGGCTGTACTGCGCGTCGCCGTAGAACTGGTTCCAGCCGGTCATCACGACCGTGAACGCCACATTGGGCGCGGCGGCCCGCACGAGCGGGGCGAGGTGCTCCTGCATCCGGCGCCACTCCTGGATGTCGCCGTCGCCCTCGGGCTCGTGGTGGAAGGCGACCCAGACCGGGCCGCCGACCGCGGCCAGGCGCTGGGCGAGGTCGGTCGCCCAGGCGTCGCCCTTGCCGTCGGCCATCTCGGTCCACGAGTAGGGCAGCTTGAAGCTCACCCAGGGCAGCCGTCCGGCCGCCAGGTCCGCCTGCGCGGTGCGCACCGCGCTCGCGACACCGGTCGAGGTGAAGTAGGTGCGCCGCAGGGCCAGGCGGTCGCCGAGCTGCTGCTCCAGGGCGCTGGGGTCGGTGTTCGAGCCGTGCGCGGCGCCGACGTAGGTACCGCAGGAGGGGATGCCCCGGGCCGTGCGGCCGCAGCCGTTGGTCAGCGTCCCGGCCATGCCCTCGGACGTGCCGGCGTCGCCCTTCGGGGCCACGCTCAGGTCGTCGACGAGCACCTTGGTGCCGGCCGGCACGCGCGGGGCGCGGATGCGCAGCCTCAGCGCCGAGTCGCGCTTCTTGGTGGTGACCCGCACCTTGAGCCGGGTCCACGAGCCCGCCTTGGCGGTGCCCCGCGCGGTCCGTGCCTGGACCTTCTTCCCGTGGGCGACCTCGCGCACCCGCAGCGCGACCTGACGCCCGCCCGCGGTCCGCACCCACACCCGCACGACGTACGCCGTCCCGGCGGCGTGCGCGCCGGCGAAGCGGTGCTTGCTGACCGTGGTCGCCTTCCCGCCTCGCGGCGTCCGCACGACCATGGCGCGGCTGTCGTTGCGTCCCGCGCCGTCGCGGGACAGCGCGACCCGGCTGCCGTCCACCCCGGCGAAGCCGTCCAGATGGGTCTCGAAGTCGCCGGCCGGCAGGTTCTCGCCCGCCGCGGCCCGGGACGGGGAGGGCGCCACGGCCGCCGCGCTCCCGATCATCACGGTGGCCAGCGCCACGGCCAGCCAGGTCCAACGTCTGTAGGCGTTCTGCATGACGCCACCTCCCGAAATCCGGCCGCGGGGAGCATCGTGCACGGCCCTCGTCATCTCTTGCTCGATCGGCTCGATTGCACCCGGACCGAGGGATCGGGGCCAATCCCGTCCCCCAAATGGGGGAGCGGACGAGGGTGGCCGGTCGGGTCAGATCCCGTGTCCGCGCCGGTGTGCCAGGTCCAGCAGCCGCTCGGCGCTGACCACGCGCAGGGCCACGAGGGCGGCCAGGTAGGCGCGCGGCTCGCGGGGGGAGGTGCGCAGCGTGCGCGCGGCCCAGCGCAGCGCGTCGCGGCGACCGAGCGCGGCGAGCGCGAACGACTTGCGGCCCAGCAGGCGGGCCAGGGCGCGGCGGTCCTCGTGGAAGACCGGGTGCTTGGCCAGGCCGTAGTCGATGGCCGCGACGATGGTCGCCCACTGGCGGGAGAACTGCGAGCCGCCCCAGCGGACCCGGACCAGGGGAGCGGGCACCACGTGGAAGCCGCCGGCACCGGCCGCGCGGAGCATCCAGTCGAAGTCCTCGCCGTAGCTGCCGGGGATCTCCTCGTCGACCAGCCCGATCGTCGAGAGCAGCTCGGGTCGCCGGACGACCACCGTCGAGGGGTGCGCCTCCATGACCCGGCGCCGGGCGAGGCTGCGCAGCTCGAGGGCGGCGGCCGTGGGGACCCGGATGGTCGTGGTGCCGGCGTAGTCGACCTCGATCCCGGTGACGCAGGTCGGCGGGCCGCCCTCGCGGAGGGCACGGACCTGGAGGTCGAGCTTGCCGGGGAGCCAGACGTCGTCGTCGTCGCAGAAGGCGACGAGCTCGCCGTCCCCCTCGAGCACGCCGCTGTTGCGGGCGCCGGCGAGCCCGGGGCTGCGGTGGTTCCCGATCACGTCCACCACCCGGCCGTCGCCGGCGTCGGCGCGGACCAGGGCGGGGTCGGGGGTCGAGCGGTCGAAGACCACGATGCAGCGGATCCGCCCGGCGTACTCCTGCCCGACGACGGCCGCGATCGCCTCCCGGACCAGGACCGGCCGGTCGTGGGTCGCGATCACGACGTCGACGTCCGGCAGTCTGAGGTGACGGCTCACGACGCCCCCTTCCCGCCCGGCTCCCGGGCCCGTACGACGTCGAGGGCTGTCGCGATCCGCCAGCTCCGGCGCAGGTTGACGACGGTGGCGATGAGGTAGAAGGCGAGCCCCACCAGCAGTCCGGCCGCCGCGGGCCGCGGGCCGGCCAGCGGGAGCAGGCCGAGGACCAGCGTCTCGGCCTCCACCGCCCACGGCACCGGGCTCATCCCGAGGCGCCGGCAGATCCGCAGCCACGGGTCGAGCAGGGGCAGGTCGGTCCGCCGCAGCAGGCCGGAGCCGCCGTCGCCCAGCCCGGCCAGCGCGGCGAGGTGCTTGCGGTGGGCCAGGGCCCAGCCGTAGGCGCCCAGGGCGGCCAGCAAACCCACCGCGACCGCGATCTCGACGCGGTCGGCGCGGACCGCCCACCAGGCCAGTCCCGCATAGGCCGCCGTCACGCACACGACGTCCGTGCCGACGTCGAGCAGCGCGCCGCGCGCGGAGCTCGAGCCCTGCAGCCGGGCGATCTTGCCGTCGAGGCAGTCGGCGAAGAAGCGGAGCAGGAACAGCAGGCCGCCGAGCCGCAGCCACCCGGCGGCCAGGCAGGCGGCGGCCGCGACGCCGAGGAGGCCGGAGAACGCGGTCACCCGGTTCGGGGTGACCGCGGGGTGCGGTGCGAGGACGCGGGCGAGCGGGTCCGCCAGCGGGTCGACGACCAGCCGGGTCCACACGTCGCGGGGCCGGGGACTCACCGTCGCCACCGTCGCCACCGCCACTGCCGCCGTGGCGGCCGGATGCGGACCAGCGCGAGCCCGGCCAGCCCGCCCACGGCCAGACCGCTGGTGACCGGGACGCCCCGCTCGGTGCCCACGACCCGCGCGGGGCCGACCCGGATCACGCTGCCCACCTCGGGCCGGTGGGTCGTGAGGTGGTCGATCGCCGCCCGCAGGTAGGTGCGGGTGGCCGCCCACGCGGGGTCGCCGGGGTCCACGGCGGCCAGCCGTTCGCCCAGCCGGGCGACGAGGTCGGTCCGGCGCGTCTCGAGGAAGCGGGAGCGCTCGGCGAGGTACTCCTCGGCCACGGCGAGCGCGGCGGCCGCCGCGTCGGTCCGGCGCGACGTGGTCACCGTGAGGTCCAGGACGGTCGAGAGGGGCGGCGCGGCCACCCCGATGTCGGCGCGCAGGGTGGCGGGAGCCAGGCCGACCCGCTGCCCGGCACGCTCCATCGCGCTCTCGGAGCGCAGCAGCGCGGCCTCGGTGTCGATCGTCGCGGGATCGGGCGGTCGGACGAGGGTGCCGCTGTCCGCCTCGCGCGCGACGTCGCCGACGTCGAGGTAGGTGGGCGACGGGGTGAGGGCGACCGTCACGGTGCTGGCGACGTGGCTGTCCTCCCCGCGGGTCGCGGCGGCGCCGACGGCGCCGCCGAGGACCGCCACCGCCACCGCGGCGGCGGCGACCAGAGCCCGGCCGGAGGGACGGCGCAGCGACGTACCCGACCGCTCCTCGCGCCAGGCGAGGGCCACCGCGGTCATCACGATCATCATCGGCAGGCCGAGGGTGTCGTAGACGGTCAACTGGAGCAGGAAGATCACGAGGACGAAGGTCGCGACGGTCTGGTTCAGGGTCCGACAGCGCCAGGTCCGGCGCAGCGCCAGCACGAAGAACGCCAGGAAGAACAGCGTCCCGATCCATCCCTGGGAGAAGAGCACCAGCCACAGCTGCCCCTGGGTCCCGAGTGGTGGTACGCCGCACGCCGGGCAGCTCGGCGTGGCGCCGCCGGCGATGGAGGTGAAGGTGCCCGCGACGTCACGGGTGCTGCCGAAGCCGACGACCGGCGACCCGCGGGTCATCGAGTCGACCGTGGTCACCAGGAGCTGCGAGCGCCGCTCGTTGCTGTGCGGGTTGTCGAGGCGCGAGGAGACCGTGTCGCCCAGCGAGGTCGACGTGACGGCGATGCCGCCGACGACCACGACGGCGATCAGGGCCGCGAGCGCCGCGTGGTGCCGGCGCAGTGCCAGCAGCACCAGGAGCCCGAGGGCCCCGACCCCGAGGGCGAGCCACAGCCCGCGGTTGAGGCTGAGCACGACGGGCACCGCCGCGACGGCGAGCACCGGCCCGGCCAGCCAGCGCGCGCGGGACCGGCTGGTCACGGCGGCCGCGACGAAGAAGACCAGCGTCAGGGAGATGACGCTGCCCCAGGTGTTGGTGAAGGGGAACGGCGCCTTGGGACGGGGCTCCGGATCCCCGAGTACCTTCTGGATGTCGGCGGTCTCGGCCGAGACGAGCGTGCTCACGAAGCCGTTGCTCCGCAGCCCGCCGGGGAGCATCCGCTCGGCCAGTGTCGTGATCGCCAGGTCCGGCGCGAGCAGGCCGAGCAGGCCGCCGGCGACCGCGACGACGAACACCCACGCGAGGATCCGATGCACGACCCGGTCGGGGAGCCGGTCGGCCGGCGTGTTGCCGATCCAGACCAGCAGCACTGTGCAGGAGAGGTACCACGCCAGCCGGTAGCCGAACACGAGCAGCCGACCGGTGCCGCCGTCGTCGACGGCTTGGGGCGCCGCGGCCCAGAGCGTGCCGAGGCCGAGCAGGACCCAGAGCAGGAACAGCAGCCACCAGCCGGCATGCGGCGGCAGGGACACCCGGCGCCGGGAGCGCAGGTCCCAGCAGAGCGGGACGGCGAGGGCGAGCGGGACCAGGGACGCGACGCCCAGCAGCCACCACAGCGGCAGGCCGGCGATGCCGATCACGAAGCACCGCTCGGCGATGAGGCCGCGCCTGGGGTCTCCCCGCCTGCTGCGCGGCGTTTCGCATCCGATCTGGCTGCGTTGGCGTCGCTCGAAGGGCGATCCAGCACGTCGTCGCTCCGCCGCCTTGCCAGATCGGCGCGAAGCGCCGCTCGCGACGGCGCCGAGACTCCAGGCACGGCCCCGCCCGGGCCGGTCCCCCGGTGGCGTGGCGGACGTCATCCTCCTAGGAGACCCCGCGCCCACCCGGTCCCGGCTCACCAATTTTGGGGGACTAACTCCGCGCGCGGCGCGGGTCCCGACGCAGCGTCCTACTGTCGCCTGAACCCCGGTGATCGGCCGGCGGGGAGGGGAGGCCCCATGCGCAGCACTGCCGCCGTGCTCCTCTGCTGCCTGGCCCTGGGGTGGTCCTCGGCCCTGGTGGCGCCGGCCTCGGCGACCACCGAACCGGGCGGCGCCCTGGTCGGCGAGGAGCCGGTCCCGGGCACCCCGCACGTGCTCGACGGCGAGGTCCTCTCGGTGGTCCAGGTGGGGGGGACGATCATCCTGGGCGGAACCTTCACCCGCGCCCGCGACGACGGCAGTACGACGGAGCTACCGCGCCGCGGGCTGCTCGCCTTCGACGCCGCCACCGGCCGGATCGACCCCGCCTTCCGTCCGGACCCGGACGGCGCGGTCCGCGCCGTCGCGCCCGGCCGCGACGGCACCGTGTACGTCGGGGGCGAGTTCACCCGCGTCGCCGGCCAGCCGCGGCAGCGGGTCGCGCAGATCGCCCTGGCGGACGGCTCCGTCGTACCGCGCTTCGACGCCGGCCGGGTGGACGGCCCGGTCCGCGACCTGCGGCTGCAGCGGAACCGGCTGTGGGTCGCCGGCTCGTTCTCCCGGATCGGCGGCCACCGCCACCGGGCGCTCGCGCTCCTCGCGGCGCGCACCGGCACCGCCCACGCGGTCGACGTCGCGGTCGCCGGCCGAGCCCGGCGTGGCCTGGGGCGCACGACCGTGGCGCAGATCGAGTTGAGTCCCCACGGACGCCGGCTGGTGGCGATCGGCAACTTCCGGTCCGTCCTGGGCCAGAGCCGGCGCCAGCTCGCCGTGCTCGACCTCACGCGGCGCGGCGCCGTGTTGTCGCGGTTCCGCACCCGGTTCTACGCCGCCGAGTGCGAGGCCATCTACTACAGCTACGTGCGCGACGTGGCCTTCGCGCCCGACGGCTCCTTCTTCGTGGTCGCGACGTCGGGCGGCCCGGGTGGCCCGTCGTCGCCCTGCGACACCGTCGCCCGGTTCGAGACCCGCGGCAGCGACCGCTGGGTCAGGCCGTCCTGGATCGCGTCGACCGGGGGCGACACGGTCCAGGCGGTCGAGGTGACCCCCGCGGCCGTCTACGTCGGTGGCCACCAGCGCTGGTTCAACAACCCCTTCGGCTCGAACACGCCCGGCCCGGGCACCGTCGCCCGCGAGGGCATCGCCGCGCTCAGCCCGGTCAACGGGCTCCCCTTCACCTGGAACCCCGGACGCAGCAAGGGGATCGGCGTCGGGGACCTGCTCGCGACGGGGGCCGGGCTCTGGGTCGGCTCCGACACCGACCGGATCGGTCACGACCAGCTGCGCTCCCGGATCGCCCTCCTGCCGGCGGCCGGGGCGGCCTACCCGGCACTGGCGACGCCCCGGCGGGCCGCGACGCTCTACCTCGCGCAGGGGAGCGACCTGACCCGGCGTACCCATCGCGGCACGCGCGTCGGGCCGCCGGCGACGGTGTCGGCCGGCACGCAGGAGGGGAGCCCGGACTGGCGGGCGGTCGCCGGCGCCTTCGTGCTCGGCGACCGGCTCTACGTCGCGGGCCGCGACGGCACCTTCACGCGCCGCACCTTCGACGGCGCCTCCTATGGACCGGCGGTGCCGGTCGACGGGGCCGACGGCGTGGTCCCGCTGGCCGCGTGGCGCGCGGAGCTGGCGTCGATGACGGGTCTGTTCTACGACCGTGGCCGGCTCTACTTCACATTGGCGGGCTCCCGGGCCCTGCACTACCGCTACTTCAACCCGGAGAGCGGCATCGTCGGCGCGGTGCGGTCGGTGGCGTCGCGGCGGGTCGGCGGCTTCGACCCACGGCGGGTCCGCGCCCTGTTCGCGGCCGGGAGACGGCTGTACTGGACCACTGCCGACGGGCGCCTGCGGCGTACCGGCTGGACGCAGACGGCCGCGGCGGCGGTCCCGACCGGCGCGGTGGTCGACGTCGGCGGTCCGGGCGTCGACGGGGTCCGCTGGGGACCGGGCACCGTCTTCGTCGGTCCCGTGACCGGACGGGGCGGTTGAGCCGTGCCGGCGCGGAGACACGCCCTGGTCCTGCTCGCTCTCGGCGTGGCCGGTGGGTGCGGGGTCAGCGACGGCGCCGTGGCGCCACCGCCGCACGACCCTGCACGCGGCCTGCGCGGCGTCGACCTCGGTCTCGGCTTCGATCAGGTGGTGGTGCCGGGAGACCTGGTCCCGGGAGCCGTCAACGACGGCACGGCCCCGGTCGACATCTCCGTGGTCACCCAGGGCGGCGGCCGGCTCACCTGGACGCCGGGCCGGAACGGCGGCGCGGCCGTGCGGACGCCGGTGTACGCGGAGCAGGGTCCGGTCCCGGCGGCGGCGATCGTGGTCCGGACCGACCCCACCGTCCCCGACCCGCTCGACCCGGGTCCGCGCGATCTCGTGGTGGGGGTGGACTTCCGCGCCGATCCGGCCACCGCGGGCCGGCCCGAGGACGACGGCGACAATCTCGTCCAGCGCGGCCGGTTCGGCGACCCGGCCCAGCTCAAGATCCAGCTCGACCACGGCGTCCCCTCGTGCCGTCTGGCCGGCACCCTGGGCGAGATCGTGGTGGCCGGTGACCAGCCGGTCGAGCCCGGCCGGTGGTACCGCCTGACCTGTACCCGCACGGCGGGCTCCGTGCGGCTGCGGCTGGCGGACCTCGAGGGCACCACCGAGCCGCGGGAATGGACGGCGGCGGGCGACCCCGGGGAGATCGTCTTCGCGCACGTCCCCCTGTCGATCGGCGCGAAGGTCACCGCCCGCGGCCGGATCCCCGACAGCACCGGCGACTCCACCGACCAGTTCCACGGAACGATCGACCGTGTCGTCGTCGATGTCCGCTGAGGAGCCGGTCCGGCGGATCGCCCTCGTCGCCGAGCGCCGTCTGGTGGGTCAGGCGATCGCGGCGGCGCTGCGCGGCCGGGGCCTGGCGCCGGTGCTCTTCGACTGGCCCGAGCGCGGCGGGCGGCTCTCGTTCCGTCGCGCCCTCGCCCGCAGCGGCGCGTCGGTCGGCGTGATCCTGTGCGACCTGCGCACCCCCGACCTGCTGCACGACGTCGAGCTGCTCGTCGCGCGCGGGCCGATCCGCTGGCTGGTGCTCACCGACAGCGAGTTCGGCCCGCGCTGGGGCACGGTCCTGGACGCGGGGGCGCTGGGCGTGCTGCCGACCACGACGACCACGGCCAGTCTCGCGAAGGCCCTCCGCGACACGATGGCGGGCCGGTCGCCGACGCCCGCGGCACTGCGCGAGCGGGCCCTGGCCGCGTGGGAGAGCGTCGCGGAGGAGCAGCGCGAGCTGATCCGGCGGATGGAGCTGCTCACGCACCGGGAGTACGAGATCCTCGGCTCGCTCTACGACGGCAGGTCGGTGCGCCGGATCGCCGAGGCGTCGGGGGTGGCCGAGGCGACGGTGCGCAGCCAGGTGAAGTCGCTGCGCCGCAAGCTGGACGTGGACTCGCAGCTCGGGGCCGTCGCGCTGTACCGGCGCTCGCTGGAGGTGTTCCCGCGCGCCCGACGCTGATCAGCGGGAGATCCGGCCCTCCGCGCGGGGCAGGGTGATCACGAAGACGGTGCCCCGGGCCCCGGGATCGTCCACCAGCTCCAGCGTCCCGCCCTGCTCGAGGACCAGCCGGTGGGCGCGGTGCAGCCCGATCCCCTGCCCCGCCGACAGGCTGCGATGGGCACCCCACTGGAACAGGCTGGCGCGGATGTCCGGATCGATGCCCGGCCCGTCGTCGGAGACGACGATGATCACCCGGTCGCCGATCGCGGCCGAGAGGATCGTCGTACCCCGGCCGCCGGCGTGGTCGGCGGCGTTGTTGACGAGGGTGACGAGCACCTCCACCAGCGCATCCCTGCGGGCGACGACCCGGTGTCCGCCGGGGGTCCAGGTCACTCGGTGGCCGAGAGCATCCTGGGCGACGACGAGGGGGGAGACCACCTCGTCGACCGCGACGACGGTCAGGGGGCCGGGCTGGGCGGCGACGGTACGCCGCAGCCGGGCGGCCTCGCTGTCGACCATGTCCTGGAGGGCGTCGCGCCGGGGGCCGGGAGGTACCTGTCCGCTGGCCAGCAGGCGGGCGGCCGCGGCGATGCCGGCGGCCGTCGACCGTACGTCGTGGGCCACTTCGCGGTCCTGCTTGACCTCCGCCTGGGCCTCGGCCGCGATCCGCGCGTAGTGGGCGACCCGGTCGCTGGTCTGCTCCAGGGAGAGCCGCAGCAGCGCCGCGGCTGTCGTCGCGGTCAGCGCGCTGAACACCGCGACGCCGGCGACCGCCGCCGGCGGCGGGGTGGTCGCGGCTGTCAGCGTCGCCCACAGGCGGGCCGCGAAGATGGCGAGGATCCCGACGCCGATCCGGCTGGAGGCCCAGGCGGGCAGTGGCGAGTGACGCAGCTGCAGTCCGATCGCCGCGAGGACGACGCCGATCAGGACCATCAGCGCGACGTCGAACGGGTCGCCGGTACACAGGAATCCCGAGCCGTGGTCCAGCGCGGTGGAGAGGGCGTGCAGGCCCAGGGTCGTGCCCAGCGCCGCGAGTCCGAGCAGCACGCCGGCGGCGATCGGCCGCTGCACCGGCGTCACCGCGCGGCGGGCCCGGTGCAGCACGACCAGCACGATGAGCACGGTGACCAGGTGGCCGGTGGTCAGCCGGTAGGAGTGGCTGCCGAGCGCCGGGTCGATCATCGCCAGCACCACCAGGGGCGCGTCCTGGATCGCCACCAGGGTGGCCGCGACCGCCATACCGGCGCGGAGCGGGTCGCGGGTGAGGCGGGCGTCGACGGCGAGGGCGATCCCGGCGCCGAGCACCAGCAGGTCGGCGAGGAGGATCGAGGAGCGCCCGGCCAGGGCGAGCCGGGTGTCGCCGCCCTCGCCGAGGAGCGCGACGACGAGGTACGGGTGGAGCAACAGCCCGGCGACGGCCGCGCTCCACCACCACGACGCGCGAGCACGAGGCTGCCCGTCGTGGCGAACCCGCCGCCGGGAGCGGGCCCGCGCGGGGTCCCGATCCCGACGGCCCCCCGGATGCGCCGTCACCCCTTCATTGTGGGGAGCGGACGTGCGTTGCGGTGGGTTTCCGGGCGATGGGGAGCGTCGGATCGGTGGGTGGGTGGCCGGGCCCCGGCTGTAACACGCTGTCCACCCGGCCACCCGGCGGTTGTCAGCACGAGACGCGGGAATTCGCGCGGTTTTCTGCGGAGAACCGGCGACCAGTCGGGCGGACGGCGTGTTACAGCCCCTCCGGGCCCCCGGACACCCCGCCCGGAAAGGCGATCACGTCCCCGACGACCGCCACCCGGACCCGGTCGCCGGGGACCGGGACGGTGTCGGCGGGGGTGCGGGCGGTGACCTGCTCACCGGAGGCGAGTCGGACCCGGATGGTCGCGTCGTGGCCGAAGAAGCTGACGTCGACGACCTCGCCGGAGACCCCGGAGGAGTCCGCATCCGAGGAGCGGACCTGCAGTTGCTCGGAGCGGACGGCGAACCGGGCCGGCCCGGCCGGCGTCCGTACGGCGCGCAGGGCGAGCTCGCCGAGGGCGCAGCGGCCCCGGCCCTCGGCGGTCACCTCGCCGGGCAGCAGCGAGGCATGGCCGATGAAGCCGGCGACGCGAGGGTCGGCCGGGGCGAGATAGACCTCCGCGGGGGCGGCGACCTGCAGGAACTGGCCGGCGACCATGACGGCGACCTGGTCGGCGAGGGAGAGCGCCTCGCCCTGGTCGTGGGTGACCAGGACGGCGGCGGCGCCGGCCGCCCGCAGGGCGCGGACCACCGCGCGACCGGTCTCCTCGCGTAGCGACGCGTCGAGGGAGGAGAAGGGCTCGTCGAGCAGGACCAGGGCGGGTCGCGGGGCGAGGGCGCGGGCCAGGGCCACCCGCTGCTGCTGTCCGCCGGAGAGCTCGTGCGGGTAGCGCTCGGCGAGCCCGGGGTCGATCTCGACCAGCTCCAGGGCCGCGGCGACGTCCGCCCCGGCGTCGCGGCGCTGCGCGCGGGGGAGGCCGAAGGCGACATTGCGGGCGACGCTCAGGTGCGGGAAGAGCGCGCCCTCCTGGGGGACGTAGCCGATGCCGCGGCTGCGGGCCGGCACCGTCCGGCCACCGCCCACGACCCGACGCCCCGCCACGTCGATCGTGCCGGAGCGGGGCTCGACGAAGCCCGCGACCGCCCGCAGCAGCGTGGTCTTGCCACAGCCCGACGAGCCGAGGATCGCGGTCACGCCCGACGCGACCCGCAGGTCGACGCCCTGCAGCACCGTCGTGCGGCCGTAGCCGGCCTCCAGCCCGTGGATCTCGAGTGCGGTCATCGGGTGCTCCTCGGGGCCCGGATGCTGAGTCGGGCCAGCAGCCAGGTGGACGGGACGGACAGGACGATCAGGGCGAGCGCATAGGGCGCGGCGGCGCCGTACGCGATCGAGGAGCCGTAGGACCAGAACTTCGTCGCCAGGGTCTCGGTGCCCAGCGGGGCGAGGAGGAGGGTGGCGGTGAGCTCGGTCGAGATGGCGAGGGCGACCAGGGCCGCCCCCGACGCCAGTCCGGGTACGACGAGCGGGAGGGTCACCCGGCGCGCCACCTCCGGTCCGCTGCAGCCCAGGCTGCGGGCGACCTCCTCCAGGCCGGGCGGCACCAGCTCGAAGGTGCCCCGCACGCTGACCACCGCGCGGGGGAGGAACAGGATCAGGTAGCCGACGAGCAGCAGGGCGAGGGTCTGGTACAGGTCCGGCACGACCCGGATCGACACGGTGACCAGGGCCAGGGCGATCACGATGCCGGGCATCGCGCTGGCGGTGTAGACGCTGCGCTCGATCGCTGTCGTGAGCAGGCCGCGGTGGCGCACCGCGAGCCACACGACGGGGACCGCGGCGGCGGTGGTGAGCGCGCCGCCCAGGACGGCGAGCAGCAGGGTGTTGCCGAGCGCGCTGGTCAGCTCCCCGGTCTCCAGGCCCGTCGACGTGCCCCGGACGAGCCAGCGCACCAGGCTGGCGAGCGGGACGCCGAGCGCCCAGACGGCGAGCCCGGCCAGCCCGGCCACGACGACCGGCCGGCGTCGCCCGAGCCGGATCCGCGCCACCTCCCGACTGGTGCCCGCGCCGACCCGCGACCGGGGCCGCCGGCCGCGCAGCAGCAGCTCGATGCCCAGCAGGAGCAGGCAGAAGGTGACCAGGACCAGCGCCAGCAGGGTGGCCTCGGGGCCGTTGAAGACGGTCGCGTACTGCTGGAGGATCGCGGTCGTCAGGGTGGGGTAGTTGAGCAGCTGCAGGGCGCCGTACTCCGCCAGCAGGTGCAGGCCCACCAACAGCGCGCCGCCGAGCACGGCCGGGCTGATCGCCGGCAGGGTGACCCGGACGAACACCTGCCACGGGCCCTTGCCGAGGGCGGTGGCGACCTCCTCGACAGCCGGGTCCAGGCGCCGCAGCGCGGCGACGGTCGGCAGATAGACGAGCGGGTAGTACGACAGCGTCACGACCATCACGGCGCCGGGGAACGACTGCACCGCGTGGGTCGTCGAGACCCAGCCGAAGCCGTTGACGAAGGCGGGTACGGCGAGCGGCGCGCACAGCAGGCCGTGCCACCAGCCGCGTCCCGGCACGTCGGTCCGCTCGACCACCCACGCTCCCGCCACGCCGACGACGGCACTGGTCAGCACCCCGGCGACCAGGAGCCGGCTGGTGTTCCACAGCAGCTCGCCGATGCGGGGCCGCCACAGGAAGTCGGCGGCCTCGCCGGGGCCGAGCTCGGCCGTGGTCCACAGCACGTACCCGAGCGGCACGAGCGCGAGCCCGGCGATGGCCAGGCCGACGAGGAGGAGGGCGGGGGTCGAGCGCGACGCCCCCGGGGCGCGGGGTGGGCTCAGAGGAAGCCGACCTCCGTCATCAGGTCGACCACAGCCTCGGCGTCGAGGTCGGAGACGTTGACCTGCGGCGGCTGGAGCTCGCTGAACTGCTTCGTCACGCCCTCCAGCTCCACGGCCGGGTTCAGCGGGTACTCCAGGGCGTAGCTGTCGGCGAGGACCTGCTGGCCGGTCTCGTTCACCAGGAACTCGACGAACTCGCGGGCCTCCTTCTTCATGTCGCTCGACTTCAGGACGCCGGCGCCGGAGACGCTGACGAAGGCACCCGGGTCGCCTCCGGTGAAGTAGTGCTGCGCGCTCTGGTCGCTGACGTCGCCGTTCTCCTTGCGGTCGCGCTCCCAGTAGTAGTGGTAGACGATGCCGACCTCGACCTGGCCGGAGTCGACGGCCTCGAGCACGAGGTTGTTGCCGTCGTACACGGTGCCGTTGGCCTTGATGCCCTCCAGCCACGCCTTCGTCGCCTCGGGGCCCTCGAGCTCGAGCACGGCGGCGACGATCGCCTGGAAGTCGGCGCCGGTGGGCGAGAAGGAGATCCGGTCCTTCCACTCCGGCTTCGCCAGGTCGAGCAGCGAGGTCGGCAGCTCGGCCTCCTGGATCTGCTCGGTGTTGTAGACGAGCACGGTCGAGCGGGCCACGAATCCGGTCCACAGGCCGCTGACCGGCCGGAACTGCGCGGGGATCACGTCGAGGATGTCGGCGGGCAGCTGGTCGAACAGGCCGGCCGCCTCCACCTGCGACATGGCCGGCGAGTTCTCGGTGAGGAAGACGTCGGCGGGCGAGGCCTTGCCCTCCTGGACGAGCTGGTTGGACAGCTCGAGGTCCTTGCCGTTGCGCAGCTCGACCTCGATGCCCGTCTCCTTGGTGAACTCCGGGGCGAGCTCCTTGAGGAGGGGCTCGTGCTGGGCGTTGTAGATCACCAGCTTCGGCTCGTCCTCGCCGCAGGCGGCGAGGAGCGGGGAGACCAGGGTGAGGGCGGTGACGCCGAGGACGAGCTGCTTCTTCATCGGGCTTCCTGTCGGAGTGGTTGGACGGGAGAGTAGTGAGGCCGCGGCAGGGCCGGGACGGCGGCCACGCGGTGGGCCCAGGCGGGCGCGCGGTTGACGAGCTGCCAGGTCAGGACGCCGACGGCCAGCGAGGCGATCAGCCCGCCGAGCGGCCAGCGGCTCTCGAACCACGGATAGACCTGCCAGTGGGTCAGGTAGACGTAGAGCGAGGCGCTCGCGATCACCCCGGTGGGCCCGACCAGCACCCGCGGCCAGGGCACGCTCGGCACCCACACGAGGACGAGGCAGCCGGCGGCGATGAGCAGGTCGCGCTCAGTGCTGCCGGTGAAGCCCCAGCAGCCGGCGAGCAGGACCACGCTGGCCAGGACCCGGTCGCGCGGTCCGCGGGCGACAGCCGCCGCCCAGCCGCCGAGGAAGAGCCAGGCGACGAAGACCGAGGAGTGGATCACGTCCCCGCCGTACGATGCCAGGTCGGCCCATGTCCGCGGCACGAGCGCGAGGGCGGCCAGCCCCAGGGCCAGCGGGAACCGGTGGCGCCGCTCGAGGGCCATCACCCGCGGCACGGCGGTGAGCAGGCCCGCGCCGAGCGCGAGCAGGAGGACCACCTCGACGAACCAGTAGTACCAGGCCGGCTCGGACCAGTCGCGCGGACCGAGCACGTCGTTGAGCAGGAACACACTGCGCCAGCCCGGCCGGCCGGTGAGCAGGGCGACCGCCCCGATCCAGAGCACCGCCGGCACGGCGACCCGGCCCGCGGCCCGCGCGACCCGCCGCAGCCGTTCGCGCGGTCCCTCGTCGGCGAGGTGGAAGCGCGCGAAGTTCACGCCCGCGACGGCGAGCAGCACGTGGGCACCACCCAGCACGACCCACAGGTCGGTGTGGGAGCCGACGACGAGCACGATCGCCAGCGCGCGCAGCACGATCGTGGTGTCGACCCGCGCCCAGCGCGGCCGGCGGGCCGGGACGGGAACGGCGTCGTGGCGCGCGGCGAGCTCGGCCACGGTCCAGGTCTGCCAGTCGGCCGGCAGCCGGCCGATCCGGCTCTCCAGGCGCAGCGAGAGCTCGACGTAGGACAGCGAGTCGCCGCCGAGGCCGACGAAGGAGGCGTCCGGGCCGACCTGCTCGTGACCGAGGATCCGGCCGTAGAGCCGGGCGATCGAGGCCGCCGTCGAGCCGGGTGCGGAGCCGGTCTCGGCAGCGGTCGGCGGCTGGAGCCGTGCCAGCGCCTGCTGGTCCAGCTTGCCGTTGGGCAGCCGTGGCAGCCCCGCGACGGGTACGCCGAGCACCGCATGCTCCGGCAGACCGGTGGCCGCCGCGGCAGCGGTGACCACCTCGGCCACCGTCGCCGGGTCGGGCGCGCCCGGAACGGCCACGACGAGGTGCGTGCCGTCGGCGGACTCGGCGCACCCGGCGTCGTACCCGCCCAGGCCGAGGAGGGTCTGCAGCCGGTCGAGGTCGATCCGCTGGCCGAAGAGCTTCGCGAAGCGGGACCGCCGCCCCACGATCTCGACCAGCCCCTCGGGCCCGAACCGGGCCAGGTCCCCGGTGCGCAGCTCGTCGGGACCGGCGCCGCGGGCGAGATCGGTGGGTGCCTCGGCGTACCCCATCATCACGTTCGGGCCGCGGTAGACGAGCTCGCCGACGCCGGGCCCGGCACCGGCGACCGGATCGAGTCGGAACTCCCCGCCGGGGATCGCGACGCCGACCGCGCCGGGGTGGCGGGCGGCGAGCTCGGGCGGCAGGAAGGCCATCCGGGCGGTGGCCTCGGTCTGGCCGTACATCACGACCAGCTCCCAGCCCTCGCGGTGGCCCTGCTCGGCGAGCGCGCGGACCCGCTCCGGAGCCAGGCGCCCGCCTGCCTGGGTGACCTGACGCAGGGTCGGCAGGTCGGGCCAGCCGGCGGTGCCGAGCAGGTCGAAGGTGTAGGGCACGCCCGCGAAGGAGGTGACGCCCTCGGCGCGGGCGCGGTCCCACAGGGCCGGGTCGGTGACCGAGCGGTCGTCGAGGACGACGGCGGCGCCGGCGAGCAGGTGGCTGTGCAGCACCGAGAGGCCGTAGCAGTAGTCGAGGGGCAGTGTGGTCAGCGCGACGTCGTCGCCGGTGAGGCCGAGGTAGTCGGCGATGGCGGCGGCGTTGGCGTCCAGGTTGGCCGCCGAGAGTCGCACCAGCTTGGGCGATCCGGTCGAGCCCGAGGTGCTCAGCAGCAGCCGCAGGTCGGGGTGGAGGTCGGGGGCGGGGCGCCCCGTGGCCCGCCAGGAGCCGCCGTCGTGGGTCGCGGAGACGGCGTACGCACGGGCCAGGCCCTCGTCGTGGGTGAGCAGGACCGGGTGTCCTCCGGAGAGGGCGGCCAGCCAGGCCACGACGAACTCGGTGGTCGCGGCCGGCCGCAGGTGCACGAGCTGTCGGCGACCGGCGCCGAGCGCGTCGAGGGTCGCCCGCGCGTCGGCCACGCGGGTGGCGAGCTCGGCGTAGCTGACCGGGCCGCTCGTCGTCCGGAGCGCGGGGTGGGCGCCGTGCCGGGCGAGGTCGTCGGCGATGCGTGCCGCGACCTGTGCACCCGCTGTGCCTTCCCCCACGGGGAAAGGCTAAAGCAAGGCTGCCCTTGGCTCGGCCAGGCTGTCCTTACTGAGACGGGTCCTGGGGATGCAACAGGAAGACCGGGATCACCCGGTCGGTCCACTCGACGTACTTCGCATAGTTCGGCCAGATCGTCAGCATGTGCCCCCAGGCCCGCTCCTTCTCCTCGCCGGTCAGCTCGCGCCAGGTGCAGCGGTGGTGTCGGCGGCGGTAGTCGATCTCGACCGTCTCCGCCGCGCGCAGGTTCGCCGACCACACCGGCGGCTTCGGGGCGCCGAAGGAGGACCCGGCGATCAGCCAGCCGCCCTGCCAGGGCACGCACAGGAGCGGCGTCGAGCGCGGGATGCCCGTCTTGCGCCCACGCACCGTCAGCAGCAGGCTCGGCAGCCCGGCGAGCCCGACCAGACTGACCCGGCGGCCGGTGAGGCGCTGCAGGCGCTGATCGGTCCAGGTGATCTGGGGGAGCAGCCTCGGCATCCACGGCTGGGAGCCGAGCTTGATCGCGACGGGGGTGAACAGGCCCATGGCCGAACCCTAGAACGTGTTCTCGGGTCGGCGGGTGGGGACCGGCCCGGACGTGCCACGGGGCGCCCTCCGCGAAGGAGGACGCCCCGGTCGTACGGCGGGTGCTGCGGTCAGCCGACCTGCACGACGCGGGTGCCGCCCGCGAACTTGTCGTGCCAGCCCTGGTGCTCGGGCTGGTCGCCGTTGAGCGTCACGGCGATGTAGATGACCGCCGCCAGGGTGCCGAGGCTCGCGATGACCGGGCCGATGAACGGGATCACGCTGATCAGGTTGAGCGCGACGTAGCCGTTGCGCTTGAGCGCCTGCTCCAGGGTCGGGTTCGAGACGCCGTCCGGGCCGTAGGTGCGCAGCTTGAGCAGCATCTTGCCGACCGTCTGGCCCCGGTTGGACTCCATCAGGCCGAAGTAGGCCAGGTTGATCGCCACCGAGACGACCGACAGGAACAGGTAGAAGAGGAACCACTCGCCCGTGGAGTGGACGAAGCCGGTCAGGAACATCGCGGTGAAGACGCTCCACAGGATGCCGAACACGATGCCGAGCAGCACGTGGTCGATCAGGCGGGCCAGGAAGCGGTTGAGCAGCTCTCCGGGTCGCGGGACGCCGGCCGGCGCGCCGCCGTAGCCGGGCTGCGGCGCGCCGCCGTAGCCACCCGGCGGGGGCGGCGGGGTCCCGCCCGGCGGGGGCGGGGGAGGCGGCTGGTTCTCGGACATGGGGTCTCCTCGTGTCATGGTGCAGGGGGCGCACCGGGATGGCAGCAATCTAGTGCCCTGGACGGCCTCCGAGCAGGCATTGCGAGCGTTCTTGCCCTGTTGCCCGGGCGTTCAACCCCGCGACAGCGCCTCCACCTACCTTCCGAGCGTGATCGCTCGCGGAACGATCGGCAGCCTCCTCGTGCTGCTCGGGGGACTCGTCACGGCCACGCTGCCCGCGTCCACGCCGGTGCTCCGGCTCGGCCCGCTGGAGGCGCTGCGGGCCCACGAGATCGGCCGGATGGCCGGACTGGTGGTGGTCCTGGTGGGCCTGGGGCTGCTGGCCAACGCCTGGCTGCGGCTGTGCCGCACGGTCGCCGTCGGCGACCGCGAGACCGCCGACCCGGCCGAGGGCGTGGCGCTGGTGCGCTTCGCCGCCGTCGTCTGGTCGGTCCCGCTGCTGCTCGCGCCGCCGCTGTTCTCCCGGGACGGATGGTCGTACGCCGCCCAGGGCATGCTCGCCGAGGTGGGGCTCTCGCCGTACCTCGTCGGGCCGGGGGCGCTCGCCCCCGCCACCTTCCTCCCGCTGCCGGGCTGGGTCACCGGGCCGCCGATCGTGCAGGCGGTCGACCCGATGTGGTGGGACACCGCGACGCCGTACGGGCCGGTGCCGGTGTTCCTCGGCGCGATCGTCGCCGGCGTCACCGGCAACCCGTGGATCCTCGTCATCGCGCACCGGGGGTTCGCGCTGGCGGGCCTGGTCCTGCTGGCCTGGGCGGTGCCGCGCCTCGCGCACTGGGGCGGGGCGAACCCCGCCGTCGCGACCGCGCTGGTCGTGGTCTCGCCGCTGATGATGGCCAACGGCGTCGCCGGACTGCACAACGACCTGCTCATGGTCGGGCTGATGGCCGCCGCGCTCGTCGTGGCCGTCGAGCGCGGCTGGGCGTGGGGCGCGGTGCTCGCCGGCCTCGCCGCGGGCGTCAAGGTTCCCGGCGGGCTGGTCTGCGTCGGGATCGTGCTCGTGTCCCTGCCCGTGGGCGCGTCGCTGGTCGCGCGGCTGCGGCGCCTCGGCGCCGTCGCCGCGGTCTCGCTCGGCACCCTGCTCGGGCTCGGCGTCGTCACCGGCGTCGGCAACGGCTGGCTGCGGGCCCTCACCGTCCCCGGCGAGGTCAACACCCCGCTGTCCGCCACCACCCTGGTCGGCGGCGTCCTCGACTGGATCGCCCTGCACCTCGGCGTCGACACTGCTCCCGCCTTCTTCCGCGACCTGGTCCGCGCCCTTGGGCTGCTCGCCGCGGCGGGGATCGGCGGGTGGGTCGCGCTGCGCTGGCGCACCGGCTCCCGGCGTACCGCGCTCGCGGCGGTCGCCGCCACCGGCGCGGCGTTCGTGCTGCTCTCGCCCGTCGTGCACCTGTGGTACTTCCTGATGCTGCCGCCCTTCCTCGCCGCCCAACGACTCCCGCGGCACGCCACCGGCGCCCTCGTCGCCGTCTCCGTCCTGCTCGGCCTGGTCGCCCCGCTGGACTCCTCGCTCCACGGCGCCTACTACGCCATCGTGATCGGCTGCATGACCGTCGCCCTCCTACTCCCCGTCCTGTTGCTCACCCCGCCCGCTCGCGAGCGTCTGGCCCGGATCGTCGCCCCGCTCGCCCCGCCGCTTGTAACTAAGGGTTACAGCGCGAAAACCAGTGCAACAACGCCCGGGTAGTAGCCACAGCACCCGGGTAGTCGCGTCGCGCGCGGGCCGACCGAGCACCCGTCGTACGCGGTTGTCCACAGCCTGCGAACTCGATGTGTCGGGGCCGCCCCGGGCGGCAACCGTCCGGAGCATGCATCCCAGGATCCTGGCCGTGATGGCCGCCAACGGTGGCTTGATCACCCGTCATGAGCTGCACGACCTCGGCATCGGACCGGGCCAGGTCCGCTCGATGCTGCGTCGCCGCCGCCACGAGGACGAACCGCGCCTGCGCGTGCTGAGGCGCGGGATCTTCACCGCGACCGAGTACTGGAACGCCCTCGACGAGTACGTCGGACGGCCACTGCTCCTGGCGCGAGCCGCGGGTCTCGCCGCGAAGCGGGACTGGGTGCTGAGCCACGACTCCTCTGCCCACCTCCAGCAGCTGCCGATCCTGCGTCCGCGGGACCCGCTGGTGCATCTGACCCGTCCGGGGTGGACCAACGCCTGGACGGAGTACGGCGTCAAGCACCACCTCGCCCGGTTCGATCCCGCTCAGGTGGTCGTCGTGGACGGACTCCGCGCGCTCGACCTCGCCCGGACGGCGGTCGACATCGCCCGCGAGCACGGCTTCCGGCACGGCCTGGTGGCGTGCGACGCCGCCCTGAGACGGGGCGTCGGTCGGGCGGAGTTACGGCTGGCGATGGAGGGCATGACGTGCTGGCCGGGCGTGAAACAGGCACGCGCCGCCGTCGACCTCGCTGACCCTGGCGCCGAGAGCGCCCTCGAGAGCCTGGCGCGCGAGCTCGTCGTCGAAGCAGGGATCGGGGACCCGGAGACGCAGTTCCCCGTGCGTACGACGCGCGGCGTCGCGTGGTGCGACCTCCGCGTCGGCAACCTGATGATCGAGGCGGACGGGGAGGTCAAGCTCACCGCGGTGGCGGACGGAGGGCTGTCGGAGGATCCGCAACGGACCTGGTTCGACGAGAAGCTCCGCGAGCGGGCTGTCACCGACCGTGGGGTGATCGTGGTCCGCGTCGTCAACGACGACATCTGGAAGGGCCGCCGCCGCGCTGAGGCGATCCATCGGATCCGGCGCGGACACGCCGAGTCGGTCCAGCGATTCGGCGCCGAGCTGCACCCCGAACTGGCGCGCGAGGCCGCCGAGCTGCGCCGGGAGTACGGCGACCGACGGTCGGCCTGAGTCCATCTACCCGGGTGCTGTGGCTACTACCCGGGCGTTGTTGCAGCGGTTTTCGCGCTGTAACCCTTAGTTACAAGCGGTCAGGCGCTCAGCGCGCCGAGGCGGTCGCCGGCGTGCAACGCGAGCATCCGCGCGACGGCGCGGCCCCAGCTGTACTGCTCGGCCCGCCGCCGGGCAGCGGTACGACGGCGCGACTCGGGCTGCTCCAGCAGCAGTCGCAGCACGGCGTCGGCCAGCGCGGTCGGGGTGGGTGCCGCCCACGCCCCGCAGGACGCGTCGACCAGCTCCCGGGCGCCGCCGCGGTCGGCGGTGACGACGGGAGTGCCGCAGGCCAGCGCCTCCAGCACGGCGAGTCCGAACGTCTCGCCGGGGCACACGGACAGGGACACGTCGGCGGCCGCGAGCCGGTCGCGCAGGGCGGCCCGTCCGTCGACGTACCCGTGGAAGTGGACGGGGGCGTCGCCGGCGAGCTCCTCGAGCTCGTCGCGGTGCGGACCCTCGCCGTACACGTCGAGGCGCACCGGCACACCACGGCGGTGCAGCTCGACCGCGGTGGCGACGGCCAGGTGCGGGGACTTCTCCCGGGACAGCCGGCCGGCGTGCACCAGCCGGAGCAGGCCGCCAGCAGCGGGGGCCGCGGGAGCAGCGGGCCGGAAGGTCGTCAGGTCCACGCCCAGCGGCACCCGCGCGACCGGACAGCCGGCGGCGTTCGCGACCGTCCGGAACTCGGTCTCGGCGTACGCCGAGGTCACGACCACGACTTCGAAGCTGCGCACGATCAGCCGGTTGAGCAGGCCGATGGAGACCTTGGAGGTGGTCTCCAGGCCGGTGCGCATCGCGACCATGTCGCCCATCCGCTCGTGCGACAGGAGCACCGACCGCACGCCGTTGCGCCGCGCCCACCAGGCGACGGGCAGCAGGGTCAGCTTGTCGCTCCACTCCACGCTGGTCGGCGCGAACCGCTCGAGCACGTCGGTGACCCGCCACGGCTCGACGATCAGCCGGTAGCCGCCGCCCACCCGCGGCGCCCGGACCTGGACCACGTCCCCGAGCGACGTGGTCCGTACGGCGTCCACCGGTCCGGGGATCACGAGCAGGCGCTCGGCTCCGGCGGCGACGTACCCGCGGCCCAGCTGCTCGATCGCGGTCCGCATGCCTCCGGACGTCGCGCCGACGAAGTTGGCCAGCTGGGCGATCCGCACGGGCACACCCTTGCGGCGGGGGGTGAACCCTCGCCGACCACGCGGTTGACGGGCGCGGAAGGATGGAGCACATGAGCAATCCGGACGCCCAGCCCGACGAGGTGATCTGCGAGGGCCGGCAGGCCGCCGGCATCGAGCTGATGGAGCCCCGCGAGGTGCCGCTCGGCGGGCCCCGTGCGATGCCGGTACGCCGCACCCTGCCGCAGCGGCAGCGCTCGCTGATCGGCGCCTGGTGCTTCCTCGACCACTACGGTCCGGACCTCGTGAGCGAGAGCGGCGGCATGGAGGTCGCGCCGCACCCGCACACCGGCCTGCAGACCGTGAGCTGGCTGTTCACCGGCGAGATCGAGCATCGCGACAGCGCCGGCAATGTCGCGATGGTGCGGCCGAAGGAGGTCAACCTGATGACCGCCGGCCGCGGCATCAGCCACTCCGAGGTGTCGACCCCGGAGACCACGGTGCTGCACGGTGCCCAGCTGTGGGTCGCGCTGCCCGATGCCGACCGTGACACCGACCCCGGCTTCCAGCACTACGCGCCCGCCGAGGTCCGCGGGGACGGCTGGCGGGCCCATGTCTTCCTCGGCTCGCTGCTCGGCGACAGCTCGCCGGTGGCGACCTTCACGCCGCTGCTGGGGGCCGAGCTCGTGCTCGACCCGGGTACGACGCTCACCGTCCCCGTCGACGCGTCGTACGAGCACGGGGTGCTGGTCGACGTCGGCGGTGTCACCATCGGCGGTGTCACGGCGGAGGTGGCCGACCTGGCCTACGTCCCGCCGGGCGCGGACGAGCTCACCCTGACCGCGGGCGACGCCGGGGCCCGGCTGCTGGTGCTCGGCGGGCCGCCGTTCGGCGAGTCGATCGTGATGTGGTGGAACTTCGTGGGCCGCACCCACGACGAGGTCGTCTCCTATCGCGCGGCTTGGCAGGACCAGATCACCGGCGCCGACGGCGAAGTCGTCCCCGACAGCCGCCAGGTCGCACCGGGCCGCTTCGGCGTCGTCCCCGACCAGCCGCTGCGCCCGATCCCCGCCCCAGGGCTGCCCAACGCGCGGCTCCGCGAACGCCGGTGATCACCGGCCTCACCTGGTTGCTCGCCTTCCAGGTGCTCGGGGAGGTGATCGTGCGGGTCCTCGACGTCACCGTGCCCGGACCCGTCGTCGGGATGCTGCTGCTGTTCGTCTTCCTCCGCGTGCGGCGGTACGACGACAGCGGCTCCATCGTGCGCGCGGGATCCGCCCTGCTCCGGCACCTGCAGCTGTTCTTCGTCCCTGCCGGGGTGGGGATCGTGGCCTATCTCGGCCTGCTCGGCGAGCACGCCCTGCCGATCTCCGTGGCCCTGCTCGGCTCCTGGCTCCTCGGCCTCACCGTCGTCGGCTGGACGGCGGTCGGACTGGAGCGGCTGCTCGGCGCCCCGCGCGATGACCTGCCCGGGGCGGGCGGCGCGGCCGGGGCGGGCGAGACGGGGGAGACGACGTGAGGGACGACCTCCTCGAGCTGGCCCGCTCGCCGCTGACCCTGCTGCTCGTGACCCTCGCGGGCTATCAGGCCGGCCGCTGGCTCCAGACCCGTACCGGCGGCCACGCGCTGGCGCAGCCGGTGATCGTCGCGATCGCCGTGGCCGGTACGGCGATCACGGTGCTCGACGTCGACTACGCCGACTACCGCGGCGCCACCGAGCTGATCGCCTTCTGGCTCGGCCCGGCGACGGTCGCCCTGGCCATCCCGTTGCACCGACAGGCCGACCGGCTCAAGGGATTCATCGTACCGCTGCTCGTCGCGGTGCTCGTCGGGGCGGCGACGTCGATCGTCTCGGCCGTTCTCCTCGCCCGCCTGCTCGGTGCCGACGAGGCGCTGGAGAAGACGCTGTCCACCAAGGCGGCCACGACACCCGTCGCGATCGCGCTCACCGAGACGCTCGGCGGCATCCCGCCGCTCGCGGCCGTCTTCGCGATCGTGACCGGCATCGTCAGCGCCATCATCGCCCCGGCCGTGCTCAACCTGCTCCGCATCCGCGACCGCCGGGCCCGCGGTCTCGCCGTCGGCGCGGTCAGCCACGGCATCGGCGCCTCACGGATGCTGCGCGAGGACGAGACCGAGGGCGCCTTCGCCGGTCTCGCGATGGGACTCTCCGCGCTCGCGATCAGCCTGCTCGTGCCGGTCCTGGCGCTCGTTCTGTTCTGACGGGTGCCGGTGTGTGCGCGGTTCAACTACCGGATTTGTCGTCGTGCCCGCGGGTAGACGACAAATCCGGTAGTTGAACCGAACCCGCCGACCCCGCACCCCGCACCCCGAACCTCCGACCCTGGTCGGACGCCAGGAGTCGGAGGAGCGGCTAGGTTCCCCTGCATGCGCGTGCATGCCTTCACCGACGATGCCCTCGGCGACCTCGACGCGGTCGGCCTGGCCGAACACCTCGCCGCGGGCAAGGTCTCCCCGCAGGAGGCCGTCGACGCGGCGATCGCCCGGGTCGAGGCCGTCGACGGCGACCTCAACGCGATGGCGTACGACGCCTTCGACCGGGCCCGCGCCGAGGCCCGCACCCCGCGGCCGGGGTTCCTGTCCGGCGTACCCACGCTGGTCAAGGACAACGTCGACGTGGCCGGCATGCCGACCCGGTCGGGCACCGACGCCTGGGAGCCGCGGCCGGCCAAGCGCAACGGCGACTTCGCGGACATGTACCTCGCCACCGGCCTGGTGCCGCTCGGCAAGAGCCAGCTCTCGGAGTACGGCTTCAGCGCGTCCGCCGAGCACCCTCGGCTCGGCGCCGTCCGGACCCCGTGGGACACCGAGCGGACCGCCGGCGCGTCCAGCTCCGGCTCGGGCGCGCTGGTCGCCGCGGGCGCCGTACCCATCGCCCACGCCAACGACGGCGGCGGCTCGATCCGGATCCCCGCCGCGGTCAACGGGCTGGTCGGCCTCAAGCCGACCCGCGGGCGGCTCGCGCAGGACAAGCTGTTCCGCGACATGCCGATCCGGATCATCTCCGACGGCGTGGTCACCCGCTCGGTGCGCGACACCGCGGCGTTCTATCGCGAGGCCGAGCGGCACTACCGCAACCTCAACCTGCCGCCGATCGGCGATCTGACCCGGCCGATCAGGCGACGGCTGCGGATCGCTCTCAACACCAGCGGGGTCGGCCGCAGCGCAGACGCCGAGACCCGGGCCTTGACCGAGCAGACCGCGAGCCTGCTGGAGGACCTCGGCCACACCGTCACCGAGACCGAGGCCCCGGTGGCCCCGAGCTTCGTCGACGACTTCCTGCTCTACTGGGCGCTGCTCGCCGAGGTCATGCTCGCCACCGGGCGTCCGTTCCACGGCCGGACGTGGGACCGGACCAGGCACGACAACCTGACCCTCGGCCTGGCCCGGCACGCCCGCCGCAACCTGCACCGCGTCCCCGGCGCCATCACCCGCCTCAAGCGCGCCAACGCCCACGCCGAGGCCTACTACGAGCGGTACGACGTCGCGCTGACCCCGACCCTGGCGATGGCCACGCCCAAGGTCGGTCATCTCGACCCGACCCAGGACTACGCCACGATCATGGACCGGCTGCTCGACTGGGTCGCGTTCACGCCCTGGCAGAACATCACCGGTGCCCCAGCCGTCTCCCTGCCGCTCGCGAGCACCGCCGCGGGGCTGCCGCAGGGCATGATGTTCGGGGCCGCGCCGGGTCAGGAGGCGGTCCTCATCGAGCTCGCCTACGAGCTCGAACAGGCCCGCCCGTTCGCCTCGATCCGGGGCTGATCGCCCCGAGTGGGGCGCCGATTTCGCACCGCCCGACGACGCGTGTATCGTTTCGCGGCGTTGCCCCTTTAGCTCAGTCGGCAGAGCGTCTCCATGGTAAGGAGAAGGTCTACGGTTCGATTCCGTAAAGGGGCTCTGAGATGGGGCGCCGCCGCACGACCCGCCCGGGGATACTGGGCGGGAGACGCGGAGGGCGCCCTCCTCACGTGGCGGGATAGCTCAGACGGTTAGAGCGCACGACTCATAATCGTGAGGTCACGGGTTCGATCCCCGTTCCCGCTACCGAGTACCCGGCACCACCACCAGCAACTCAAAGGACTTCCTGTGGCCAGCAAGAGCAGCGACGTTCGCCCCAAGATCACGCTCGCGTGCGTGGACTGCAAGGAGCGCAACTACATCACCAAGAAGAACCGCCGCAACGACCCCGACCGCATCGAGCTGTCGAAGTTCTGCCCGCGGTGCCGCAAGCACACCGCGCACCGCGAGACCCGCTGAGTCTGCGGTTCGCACGGTCATGGAAGCCCGTCTCCCTGGGGGAGGCGGGCTTTCAGTCTTCTCCCGTGGCGGGGCAGGTCGACGGCTCCCAGCGGGCGAGGTCGCGTAGGTCGTACTGCGCCAGGGCCGGGACGACGGGACGCCCGCCCCGCCGGAAGTACGGCGCCGCCGTCGACTCGCTCACGACCCACACCTTCCCGCGGGCGACCGCCAGGCCCTCGGCGCCGGGCAGGAAGGCGAAGCGTCGTCGGCTCCCGCCCCACAGCTCGCCGCAGGACGTCGTGGAGCGGGTGAACCACACCTGGGCCGGGCCGGGGCCGAGGTCGGCCCAGACCGCGCCCTGCGCGTCCGGCGGTCCCGATCGGATCTCCTCGGCGTCGTCCGGTCCGACCTCGAGCCGGCCCGGCTCGAGCAGCACGGCCGGGTCGAGCCAGTGCAGCGGCCGGCTCCGCTCGCTGTGGAAGCCGCCGAAGCCGAGCCGGCCGCTCGGGTCGGTCACCAGGTAGGAGCCGCGCAGCCGGCCGGTCAGGCTCCAGCCTCGCCGGACGTCCAGTGTCTCCGGATCGAGCAGCCACGCCTTGCGCCGCTGCGCGAGCCACAGTCCGTGCCGGTCGAGAGCCAGTCCGCCGGCGTGCTGGCAGCTCGGGGTGCCGGGTCGCCAGACACCGGCGACGGCGGCCCGATGCCGGATCTCCTCGCCTGTGCGGAGGTCGACCACGATCACCCGGCAGGTGTCACCGCCCGCTGCCCGGCTGCGATGGTTGTAGCCACTCACCCAGGCGCGATGGCCGCGCACGACCAGGCCCTGCGGCACGAACCGGGCGCCGGTCGCCGGCAGCCACCGGCCGCGGCACAGCGCGTGGGCGTTGGGGATCTCGGCGAGCGGCCCGTCGACGTACGACGGCGCCGGGCCGCGCACGTCGTCGTAGCGAACCGGGCCGCACCCGCCGGCCCCGGCGACAGTCCCGGCGCCGGCCCGCGGAGGGATGGACTCCCGCCCTGCGGCGTCGGTGCACGCGCTCGTCACGAGGCCGAGCACGACCGCGAGCGCTGCTGCTCCGCCCTGGACCGACATGGAGCGAGTATGCGGCAGGGCACCCCATAGACTCCTCGCATGCCGATCGACGCCGCCCTGGTCGGGCGCGCCTTCCCCCCGACCGCGCCCGTGCCGGTGACCGCGGAGTCCGTCGCCGCCTTCGCCGCCTCCGTCGGTGGCGGCACCGGCGGGCCGGTCCCGCCGACGTACCCGATCGTCGTCACCTTCGCCGCCCTCCAGGACTTCCTGGCGGCCGAGCAGGTCGAGCTGTCCCGGATCGTGCACGGCGACCAGCGGTTCCGCTACGCGCGCCCGGTCGTCGTCGGCGACGAGCTCACCGCGACCCTCACCGTCACCGGCGTGCGCTCCATCGGCGGCAACGACATCGTGAGCACCTCCAGCGAGATCACCGACGCGACCGGAGCCGTCGTGTGTACGGCGACCGCCACCCTCGTCCACCGCGGAGGTGCCGCATGAATCACCCCACGAAGTTCTGCACTTCCCCCGCTTCGCTCCTCCAGCCCACAACTTCGCGGGGACCCCGATGACCACCCTGTCCCCGGGCGCCGCGCTGGAGCCGCTCACCTTCGAGATCACCCGTGCCGACCTGGTCGCCTACGCCGCCGCCAGCGGCGACCACAACCCGATCCACCAGGACGAGGAGATCGCGCTCGCGGTCGGCCTGCCCGGCGTGATCGCCCACGGCATGTACACCCTGGCGCTGGTCGGGCGTGCCGTCGGTGCGTGGACCGGGGACGCCGAGGTCGTCGAGCTCGGGGCGAAGTTCGTCGCGCCCGTCGTCGTACCCGCCTCGGGGGCGGCGCGGGTCACGGTCGCCGGCACCGTCGGCGAGCGCAACGACGACGGCCTGCTCGCCCTCGCCCTGCAGATCACGGTCGACGGCACCAAGGTGCTCGGCGCCCCCAAGGTCCTGGTCCGTGCCTGAGACCGCTCTGGCGGATCTCACCACGCTCCGGGTCGGCGGCCCGGCGCGGCGCTATGTCGCCGCTCCCGACGCCGACGCCCTGGTCGCCGCCGTCACCGAGGCCGACGGGGCCGGCGAGCCGGTCCTCGTGGTCGGTGGCGGCAGCAACCTGGTCGTCGCCGACGAGGGCTTCGCCGGCACCGTCGTCCACCTCACCGGCGGGGGAGTCCGGGTGGGGGAACGGTTCAACGACCGAATTCGTCGTGATCAGCGCGATCTGACGACCAATTCGGTAGGTGAACCGTCGGTGGCGGTGACCGTGGCGGCGGGGGAGTCGTGGGACGCCTTCGTCGCGCGCGCGGTCGCCGAGGGCTGGGTCGGCGTGGAGGCGCTCTCCGGCATCCCCGGAACCACCGGTGCCACCCCGATCCAGAACGTCGGCGCCTACGGTCAGGAGGTCGCGCAGACGATCACCGCGGTCCGGGTCTGGGACCGGATGCTCCGCGGCGAGCGGACCTTCTCCGGAGAGGAGTGCCGCTTCTCCTACCGGCACTCCCGGTTCAAGGCGGACCCCGGACGCCATCTCGTGCTGGACGTGACCTTCCGCCTCGGCCGCGGCGACCTGTCGGCCCCCGTCGGGTACGCCGAGCTCGCCCGCACCCTCGACGTCGCCGTGGGGGAGCGCGCCCCGCTGGCCGCCGTACGCGAGGCGGTGCTGGGGCTGCGGCGCGGCAAGGGCATGGTCCTCGACGCCACCGACCACGACACGTGGAGCGCCGGCTCGTTCTTCACCAACCCGTTCGTCGATCCCGACCGAGTGCCCGACGGCGCGCCGTCGTACCCGCAGCCGGACGGGCGGGTGAAGACGAGCGCCGCCTGGCTGATCGAGCACGCGGGTTTCGGCAAGGGCTTCGGCCTCGACCGGCCGGACGCACGGGTGTCGCTGTCGACGAAGCACACCCTGGCGCTGACCAACCGCGGCGGCGCGTCCACCGCCGCGCTCCTCGACCTGGCCCGCGAGGTGCGCGCCGGTGTGCTGGACCGGTTCGGGATCGAGTTGGTCAACGAGCCGGTGCTCATCGGCTGCGCGCTCTGAGGGGCGCGGCTGGTTTGACCGGTCGCGCGGGCTGGCAGATAGGGGGAGCGCGATGCCGTGGGGCGTCCGTTCGTTCGCATCTCGAGGAGAGCCCGTGACCAGTCCTGCCCTGCGGCGTACCGCCGCTTCCTTCGCCCTCGTCGGCCTCGCCACCGCCGGCCTGACCGCTGTCGCGAGTCCCGCCGGCGCCGCCCTCGAGTACGGGTCGGTGGGTGGATCCTTCTACACCTACGAGTCCGAGGGTGGACCGTCGTGCACCACTCCGACGCCTGTGAGCGGCAGCGATAACGCCGAGTGGGTCGACAACGGCGTGCCCGTGACCAAGAGCTACAGCAGCACCACGACCTACACCCGGACCGATGCCGCGACCGACAAGGTGGTCGTGCAGACGTCGGGCACGGCCACCGTGGCCGCCGGCCCCATCTCGGGCGGCGCAGCCCCCGCCACCATCACCGGATCGGCCAACGTCACGGCGAGCGCCACCTCGACGTTGGCCTCCACCGGTTGCGCCGTGAGCGGCAATGGCCGGCGCGGCGCGAGCGGTTCCTTCACCCTCACCCAGCCGATGTGGGCCACGGTGTCGGGATCGGGCAACGGCACCGGCACCGGCTCGATCTACATCCGCGACGAGACGAGCGGCACCGGGATCGAGCTGGGCAACCGCGGCTCCGGAAGCACCACCGTCTTGGTGGTCCCGGGTGACGTTTACGTCGACTTCGAGGTCTACGCCGATGTCTATGCGACCGGTTCGCGGGAGGAGAGCAAGGCCTACTCCGGCACCTTCCGCATCGACCTGCAGCCGGTGGGCGCTGCGGGCGCGCCGAGCGGCAAGGCGGCCGGCTACGTCCAGTTCGGCGCCCGGGACTGCGCCACCGGCAATGTCGCCGCGGTCGTCACGAAGAAGGCCAAGAAGAAGGCGCGCAGCGTGCTGATCAAGGCCAACGGCGCCAAGGTCGCGAAGCTCAAGGGCAAGAAGCTCAAGCCCAAGACGCTCGCCCTTCCCGCCGCGGGCGGTGCCGCGGCCACCGTGACGGCGAAGGTCGTGCTGAAGAACGGCAAGAAGGCGACCGTCACCCGGTCGTACCTGGCCTGCTCGTGAGCGGGGCGGGCCCGGCCGCCGGCCGGGCCCGCGCCGACGGCTGCCCGGGTGACCGACCGGGTGACCTCCAGGGCGACAATCCTGGCGAACGCTCGCCGAGAGGTTCGCGGTAGCCCTAGTCTGCGCTCAGTAGGCGGCTGCCGCTCCCGTGCGCCGTCGTGCCTTCTCGAGGAGCTCCCCCATGAAGAACCATCTCGTTCGGCGCAGCGTCGCGGCACTCGCGCTCGGATCCCTCGCCGCGGTCGGACTGGCCAGTGTCCCGTCGCCTGCGCGCGCCGCCGTAGAAGACGGCGAGATCGGCGGCTGGTCCAGCATCTTGGCCGACGGCTGCGAGGGCCCCGAGGAGGATGAGTTCGAGCCGGACGTGGTGTCCTGGACCGACAACAACGTGACGGTTTCCAAGAACACCTCCGCCTCCTCGACGTTCACCGTGGGCGAGGACTCCGTCGACGCGACGACCTCCACCAGCGCCTCGATCAGCGCCTCGCCGATCGGCAGCGCCCCGGCCACCATCACGGGCTCGGCGACCGCGACGACCTCCGTTCGCCCGAGCAGTGTCGACGTCGATTGCTTCGTGAGAACGCAGGCGGCAGCGGTGAGTCAGGGCTATTTCACGCTGACGCAGCCGATGTGGGTCACTCTCACTGCCACCGGTCAGGGGCAACGCGAGGGTGAGACCCTCGGCACCAGCATTGTCGGGATCGGCAGCGCTGACCTGCTCGGCGGATCGGGCTGGGAGAGCCTGCTCTTCTTCGGTGGCCTGGGAGGCGACGGCCTGGTGGTGTCGGCCGGCAACCGCGGCTCGGCGGTCTCGAGCACTCTGCTGCCGCCCGGCAAGTACGGCGTGGGCTTCAGCGCCCTCGCGGTCGCCTCGACCCATCAGTTGACCGGCGAGTCCGAAAGCGCGGCGGCGGCGCGCAGCAGCGCGTCGCACACGGGCAGCTTCAAGGTCGAGCTGAAGCCCGCCGGCACCGCGTCGGCGGTCACCGGCAAGGGAGCACCGCTGGTCCAGTTCGGCGAGCGCGACTGCACCAACGGCAATGTGACGGTCGCGCTCAGCAAGAAGACCGTGAAGAAGGCCAAGCGCGTGAAGTTCAAGGTTGACGGGGCGAAGGCCGCCGTGCTCAAGGGCAAGGGCCTCAAGGGCAAGAAGCCGAAGGCCAGGACGGTCGTCCTGCCGACCTCGGCGTCAGGCGTGACCAAGGTCAAGGTCAAGCTCGTCCTGGCCAACGGCCGCCGGATGCAGGCCACGAGGTCGTACCTGCCCTGCACGTGAGCGGGTGATTGGCCGGGCGACATTCGGCGTCGGAGCGGGCCTGGTCCTAACGGACCAGGCCCGCTGCCGTTGGGCGGGCGTCGACCCCCCGATCTCGAGGAGCACCCCGTGAAGAACCAACTCGTACGCCGCGGCGCGCTCGGCCTCGCCGCCGGAGCCCTGGCCGTCACCGGACTCAGCGCCCTCCCGACGCCGGCAGGAGCGGCCGTCGAGTACGCCGAGGTCCGGGCTGCCGTCGACTTCAGCAGCTGGGACCCGGCGGTGTGCGACATCTCGGAGCCGAGCCATCCGGGCGGCATCGAGCTCGTCGACAACGGGGTCCCGGTGTCGCAGTCGTGGAACGCCGCGGCGACGGTGACCCACACCGACGACGAGACCGACGTGACCGAGCTGTCCGGGTCGGGCCAGGTCACCGCGTCGATGACGCCGATCGGCGCCGGTCCGGCCACCATCAAGGCCAGCGTCGCGGCCTCGGCCTCGGCGCATGCCCAGCGTGAGGATGGGGCCTGCTGGGCCAACGCGACCGCACGACCGGGGGCCGAGGCGTCATTCGAGCTCCCCCAGCCGATGTGGGCGACCATCAGCGGAAGCGGAGACGGATCCGGTCTCGCGCAGGCGATGGTGGACGACACGCAGGACGGCGTCGTGGCACTCGTCGTGGGGCCGCAGAGCAAGGGATCGGTGTCGGCACTGATTCCCGCCGGGCCGGTCTACGTCCAGATCCAGGCGGAGGCTCAGGTGGACAACGACGACACGGTCGGCTCCCGCAGCTACGCCGGCTCCTTCACCATCGAGCTCACGCCGGTCGGTGCTACGCCGGCGCCCGCGGGCCCCGGCGGCGCGGCCTCGCCCGTCTCCGGCAAGAGCAAGGGCGTCGTCGCCCTCGGTGCCCGGGACTGCGCCACCGGCGGCGTCGCCGTCGACCTCACCAAGAAGGCGAGGAAGAAGGCCAAGCAGGTCACGATCAGTGTGAACGGCGCCAAGGCCGCGAAGCTCAAGGGCAAGAAGCTGAAGCCGCGCACCATCGTGCTCCCCGCCGCGAAGGCGGCTCCTGCCGAGGTCGTGGTCCGGATCAAGCTGAAGAGCGGCAAGAAGGCCACCGTCACCCGGTCCTACCAGGCCTGCTCCTGATCACCTGACCGCTCGAACGACAGTGGGGCCCGGCTGATCGGCCGGGCCCCACTGTCGCGAACTGTCGGAGGTAAAGGAAATCTCGAAGTCGCGCCGGAGGCGCCCGCGGCGCACTAGCGTCGCCGGTTGACTCCCAGACGGCGCTGGACCGAGGTGCCGTCGAACCTCTCGAGGAGCTTTGATGAAGCGACTTCTCGTCCGGCGCGGTGCCGTCGGACTCACCCTGGGTGCCTTGGCGGCCACCGGCCTGGCCAGCGTGCCGACGCTGGCCCACGCGGCGATCGTGAACGCCGATGTCTACGCGTGGTCCGGCTTGGGCGATGATGGCAGTGACCCGACCTGTGTGGCGAACGTGTCGTCCAACACAACTCCAGATCTTCCGTGGAGTGACAACGGGGTTGCGGTCACCGCTACGGAGTCCGACTCCGGCACGCTGACTGCGCCGGGTGAGAGCACTGCGCTCAGCGCGTCTGCGGTGACCACGGTCAGCTCGACTCCCGTCGCAGGCGGGCCGGCGACGATCAAGTTCGCGACGACAATGAACGCTAGTGCCGTGCCGAGCAAGGAGGGCACGGTCTGCGAGGGCTACGCGTCGGTCGAGGGTGAGGCTCAGGGTGACTTCACGCTGGCGCAGCCGATGTGGGCCACAATGACCTGGACCACGGGCGGCAAGGGGGCCAGCGGGTCCGGGTATGTGGAGCTGGACCTGCCGGACGGCGTTATTCGCGTCAACATGCCGGTCCGAACCTCCGGAAGCATGACGGCACTGCTTCCGGCCGGTCTGATCGAGATGGATCTCTACGGTGAGACTGACGCATACGCGGCGGACCCGCAGAACCGCACCGCCTCGTTCACCTCGTCAGTGAACATCGAGCTCCAGCCGATGGGAGCCGCTACCGCTCCCACCGGTAAGGGGGGCGGCTACACCCAGTTCGGCGCGCGCGACTGCGCGACGGGCAATGTGGCTGCGGCGATCACGAAGAAGGCCAAGAAGAAGGCCAAGCAGGTCGTGATCACGGTCAACGGCGCGAAGGTCGCGAAGTTCAAGGGCAAGAAGCTGAAGAAGCGTGCGCTGGTGCTGCCGGCTGCTCCGGCGTCGGCCGCTGAGGTGGTCGCGACGATCAAGCTGAAGAACGGCAAGAAGGTGACGGTGACCAGGTCGTACCTGGCCTGTTCCTGAGCCGCTGACTCACGCTTGAACGCCGCGGGCCCGGTCGATGTCGACCGGGCCCGCGGTGCGTCACGGGTCACTCAGCAGCCTGCGCCAGCCAGCTGTCGATCGCGGCCAGTCCCGCGTCGATGACGTCCTTGGGCGCCCGGCTGGCACGGAAGGACATCCGCGCCAGCTCGGCGAGCTGGTCGTCGGAGAGCTCGTGGGCGGCGCGCATGGTGGCGTACTGGCCGGCGAGGCGCGAGCCGAAGAGCAGGGGGTCGTCCGCGCCGAGGGCGACCGTCGCGCCCGCCTCCAGCAACGTGGGCAGCGGCACGGAGGTGAGGTCGGAGTAGACGCCCAGGGCGACGTTCGACACCGGACAGACCTCCAGGGCGACCCCGGCGTCGACGATCCGGGCGAGGAGGTCCGCGTCCTCCGCCGCGCGTACGCCGTGACCGAGCCGCCCCGCGTGCAACTCGTCGAGACACAGCCGGATGTGCTCGGGTCCGCGCAGCTCGCCGCCGTGGGGGGCGAGGAGCAGTCCCGCCCGCTCGGCGATCGAGAAGGCGCCCGCGAAGTCGGCGGTGCGACCGCGACGCTCGTCGTTGGAGAGGCCGAACCCGACGACGCCGCGGTCGACGTACTGGCTGGCCAGCCGGGCCAGGGTCCGGGCGTCGAGCGGGTGGCGGGTGCGGTTGGCGGCGATGATGACGGCGATGCCGAGGCCGGTGCGGGCCGAGGCGTCGCGGACCGCGTCGAGCACCAGGTCGGTGAAGGCGGTGATGCCGCCGAAGCGGGCGGCGTAGCCGCTGGGGTCCACCTGGATCTCCAGCCAGCGCCCGCCGTCGGCGACGTCGTCCTCCGCGGCCTCCAGGACCAGCCTGCGCACGTCGGCCTCGGTGCGCAGCACCGAGCGGGCCACGTCGTAGAGGCGCTGGAAGCGGAACCAGCCCTTCTCGTCGGCCGCGGTCAGCTGGGGCGGCCACTCCTCGACGAGCGCGTCGGGGAGGTGGATCCGGTCGCGGGCGGCGAGCTCGAGCAGCGTCGAGTGCCGCATCGATCCGGTGAAGTGCAGGTGGAGGTGCGCCTTGGGCAACGCCTTGATATCCCGCACGCCGTCATCCTAGGGCTCGCCTCCGCAGCGCGCCCGATCGCCGGGCGGGCCCGGTCCTCAGTCGGGCTGGGCGACCAGGCCGACCGCCGCGATGCCGGCCAGTGCGGCCGCCTCGTCGTTGTCCGACAGGTCGCCGGTGACGCCGACGGCGCCGAGCACGGCACCACCCTCGTCCTTGACCAGCACGCCGCCCGGAACGGGGACGAGCGCCCCGCCGATGGCCGAGCCCACGGCGGCGATGAAGTAGCCCTGCTGCTCGGCGCGGGCCATGAGGGCGCGGGTCCCCATGCCGAGCGCCACCGCGCCGTGGGCCTTGCCGTGCGCGATCTCGAACCGCTTGGCGGACGACCCGTCGGAGCGCTCGGCGGCGACGACATGGCCGCCGGCGTCGAGGACGACGACCGTCAGCGGCTTGAAGCCCGCCTTCGCGGCGTGCTCGAGGGTGGCGGCGATCATCGCGCGCGCCGTGGTGAGGGGGAGGGACATCAGTGTGCTCCTTGGGAGATGTGCTTCTTGGTGGTGGACCGGCGGCGGTGCAGGATCGGCTCGGTGTAGCCGCTGGGCTGCTCCGCGCCCCGGAAGATGAGCTCGCGCGCGGCCAGGAATGCCTCGCCGTCGTAGGCCGGTGCCATCGGGATGTACGCCGGGTCGCCGGCGTTCTGGCCGTCGACGACGGCGGCCATCCGGCGCAGGGTCTCCTCGACCTGCTCGACGGTGACGATGCCGTGGGCCAGCCAGTTCGCGACGTGCTGCGACGAGATCCGGCAGGTGGCGCGGTCCTCCATCAGCGCGACGCCGTGGATGTCGGGCACCTTGGAGCAGCCGACGCCCGCGTCGATCCAGCGCACGACGTACCCCAGGGTGCCCTGGATGTTGTTGTCGAGCTCGGCCTGCCGGTCGGCCGGCGACCAGGCGGCCGGGTCGCCCAGCGGCACGGTCAGCAGTTCGGCCCGCGAGGCGCGGCGCTGTCCGGCCAGCTCGCGCTGCACCTGGTGCACGTCGACCTGGTGGTAGTGGATCGCGTGCAGGGTCGCCGCGGTCGGTGAGGGCACCCACGCGCAGGTCGCACCGGCCTGCGGGTGCCCGATCTTCTGCTCGAGCATCTCGGCCATGTTGTCGGGCGCGGCCCACATGCCCTTGCCGATCTGCGCTCGGCCGGGGAGCCCGCAGGCCAGGCCGATGTCGACATTGGACGCCTCGTAGGCGCGGATCCAGGTCTCGCCGCGCATGTCGCTCTTGCGGACCATCGGCCCGGCCTGCGTCGAGGTGTGGATCTCGTCGCCCGTACGGTCCAGGAAACCGGTGTTGATGAAGGCGACCCGGTCGCGTGCCGCGGCGATGCAGGCCTTGAGGTTGAGGCTGGTGCGGCGCTCCTCGTCCATGATCCCGATCTTGATCGTGAGCGGGGCGAGGCCGAGCACCTCCTCGACCCGGCCGAACAGCTCGCAGGTGAAGGCGACCTCGTCGGGGCCGTGCAGCTTGGGCTTGACGACGTACATCGAGCCGGTGCGGGAGTTGCCCAGCCGGGTGTTGCCGCGCAGGTCGTGGACGCTGCCGAGGGCGGTGACCAGCGCATCGAGGATGCCCTCGGGGATCTCGTCGCCGTGCTCGTCGAGCACCGCGTCGGTCGTCATCAGGAGCCCGACCTGGCGGATGAAGAGCAGCGAGCGGCCGTGGAGCCGCACGGTCTGGCCGTCGGGCGCGGTGCACTCCCGGTCCGGGTTCATGGCGCGGGTGAACGTGCGCCCGTCCTTGGTGACCTCCTCGGCCAGCGTGCCCTGCATCAGCCGCAGCCAGTTGCGATAGCCGAGCACCTTGTCCTCGGCATCGACCGCCGCGACCGAGTCCTCGAGGTCCATGATCGTCGAGACCGCCGACTCCAGCACCAGGTCCTTGACGCCGGCTGCGTCGGTCGCGCCGATCGGGTCGGTCCGGTCGATGAGGATCTCGAGGTGCAGTCCGTGGTGCACCAGGACGATCGCCTCCGGCTCGTCGGCCGGTCCGCGGTGGCCGACCAGCTGGGTCGGATCGGCCAGGCGCAGCACCTCGCCCTTGACGCCGACCGCCAAGCCGTCCGCGTCGATCGTGTACGACGTCGCGTCGGCGTGCGAGCCGCCGGCGAGACCGACGTGGGCATCGAGAAGGGCCCGTCCGCGGGCGACGACCTCGGCGCCGCGCACGGCGTTGTAGTCGGTACCGCGGGCGAGCGGGCCGTCTTCCGCGATGACGTCGGTGCCGTACAGCGCGTCGTACAGCGAGCCCCAGCGAGCGTTCGCGGCGTTGGTCGCGAACCGGGCGTTGAGCAGGGGGACGACGAGCTGGGGGCCGGCCTGCTCGGCGATCTCGGTGTCGATGCCCGAGGTGGTGACGGTGACGTCGGCGGGCTCCTCGACCAGGTAGCCGATCTCCTCGAGGAACCGGGTGTAGGCGGCAGTGTCCGGCGCTCCCGGGTGCGCCCGGTGGTGGTCGTCGATCGCCTGCTGCAGCTCGACGCGCCGCGCGAGCAGTGCGGCGTTACGGCCGGAGAGGTCGTGGACGATCGCGTCGGCGCCGGCCCAGAACCGGTCCGGCTCCACCCCGGAGCCCGGCAGCGCCTCCTCGACGATGAACCGATGCAGCGTCTCCGCGACGCTCAGCCGTCCGACGCGTACTCGATCTGTCATGCCAGCCCCTTGCGTAACTTTCCATGATGTGGAAATCTCTATGCGTATAGTGGAAACTTGACAGGGCATGGGCCGATTGTCAAACGGCTCGGGCGAGGCTCGAGGGCCGAGGAAGGGGGTGCCGCCGATGGCGGCTCCGGACGGTGGTTCGCGCCGCGGCAGTGGTGGCGTGCAGTCGGTGCACCGCGCACTGGACCTGCTGGAGATCGTGGCGGCGGGCGGGGGGCACCTGGCGATCGGTGAGATCGCCGCGGCCTCCGACATCCCTTTGCCCACGATCCACCGCCTGCTACAGACGCTCGTCGACCGCGGGTACATGCGACAGATGCCGAACCGCCGCTACGCCCTCGGCTTCCGCCTGGTCCCGCTGGGCAGCACCGCCAGCTCGCTGGTCGGGGTCAACACCCAGACCATCCTCGGCGAGTTGGTCGACGCGCTGGGGGAGACGGCGAACCTCGCGATCCTGACCGGCGCGCATGCCGAGTACGTCGCCCAGGTGCCCTCCCGTCATGCGATGCGGATGTTCACCGAGGTCGGCCGTCAGGTCGAGCTGCACTGCAGTGGCGTCGGCAAGGCGCTGCTCGCCCAACTGGGCGACGACCAGATCCGCAGCGTGATCGACCGGGTCGGCCTGCCGGGCTACACGCCCCACACGCTGACCACCGAGACGGCGCTCTTCGCCGACCTGGCGGAGATCCGCCGCCGCGGCTATGCGATGGACGAGGAGGAGAAGGAGATCGGCGTGCGCTGTGTCGCCGTCCCGATCAAGGCCGAGCGCCTGTCCTGGATGGCCGTCTCGGTGTCGGGTCCGCGGGCGCGGATGACCGACGACATCGTCGCGCGCGCGGTGCCGCTGCTCCAGGGCGCGGCCGAGCGGTTGGCCGGTGAGATGGCGGTCGGCGGCGCCGGCCCGGCGAAGGGGTGAAAGGCGTCCCGACACGACGTCGACTTTCTCGAAGATCGGAATTCTCTCGACCTAGTGCCAGGTCTTCTCGATAAGGCCGGGGCGCGCTCGGAGCGCGCTCGGAAATAGGGATTATCACTGCTGCCGCAGCGCAGGCGATCACGCCTGCGCGGCGGCTTTTTTCGCACTTTTCACGCCCCGCGAAAAGTCTTGAAATGACCTCTAGACAGCGGCGGTCATCTCGCCCTACGGTACGTTGAATCGCGATGTGAGACGGACCACAGCGAATTCAACGCTGGTTCGTTTCCCGTGATCTGTTTCGAAATCGAAGTCCCCTGATGGAAGGGTCGTGCAGACCATGGACCACACATACATTCAGCCCATTGATTCCCAGGCCGCCTGGGTCGGCCCCGATGTGGCCGATTCGCCCGAGGTCACCGTCGTTCTCGAGCAGGAGCACCTCGACGAGCTGCTGCAGTCCGTGGAAGCGGCCAAGGCCAGCGGCGCGCCGCTGGGGGAGATCACCCGTGAGGACCACCCGCTGCCGCGCACGCAGCCGCTGATCGCCGAGGTCCTGCACCAGTTGACCGACGGGTACGGGTTCTCGCTGGTGCGCGGTCTCCCGGTCTTCGAGCTGAGCGAGCACGAGTCCGAGCTGGCCTACTGGATCCTCGGCTCGCACATCGGCATCCCGCTGCCGCAGAACGCCCGCAACGACCTCCTGGTCCACGTGCGCGACCAGGGCAAGGACTACCAGGACCCCGAGGTGCGGGGCTACCAGACCACCGCGACCCTCGACTACCACGTCGACGGCTCCGACGTCGTCGCGCTGCTGTGCCGCCGGGCCGCCAAGAGCGGCGGCGCCAGCCGCATCGCGAGCTCCTCGGCGATCCACAACGAGATGCTGCGTCGCGACCCCGAGCTCGTGGCCGAGCTCTATCGGAGCTTCGCCTTCGACAAGCGGCTCCCGCTCGACGCCGAGGGCCCGGGCTTCCAGCTCTCGCCGATCTTCAGCCCCCACCAGGGCCGGCTCAGCGCGCGCTACGGCCGCAGCTACATCGAGTCGTCACAGCGCCACGAGGACGCGCCGCGCCTGACGGAGAAGGCGATCGCCGCCCTCGACATGTTCGACGAGGTGGCCAGCTCGCCGTCCATCTACCTCGACATGATCTTCCAGCCGGGCGACATGCAGTTCCTCAACAACCACCTGATCGTCCACTCGCGCACGGAGTACGAGGACCACGAGGCCTACGACCTGAAGCGAGACCTGATCCGGTTCTGGGTCACCCTGCGCGACTACTACGAGTTCGCACCCGAGTACGCCGTCAGCAACGTGACCTACCAGGCCTAGTCCGTCCGGCCGTTCCCGCCGGCTGGCTCGGGCCGGCCGGCCTCCGGCGTGCGCCGCGATCGCGCCGCGCCGTACCGGCGCCCCGTCGCGGGCTCCTCCACAGAAGCGGGTTTCCCATGTATCCAGAGCCAACAACCGACCCCGGGGTCGTCGCAGCGACATCGGAGACCGTCCCGATGCTCCGCGTCGACGGCCTCTCGAAGCAGTACCCCTCCAAGCGCGGCACGGTCCAGGCCATCGAGCAGATCGACCTCACCGTGTATCCGGGCGAGTTCGTCTCGATCGTCGGACCGTCGGGCTGCGGCAAGACGACCCTGCTCAACTGCCTGTCCGGGCTGATCCGGCCCACGACGGGCGAGCTGGCGCTCGACGGTCGCTCCTACTCCAGTCCGCCCGAGGAGCTGTCGATCGTCTTCCAGGACTACAGCCGCTCGCTGTTCCCGTGGATGAGCGTGGAGCAGAACATCGCGGTGCCGATCCGCGACACGACCGGCAAGGCGGAGCGTCGGGAGAGTGTGTACCGCCTCCTCGCGCAGGTCGGGCTGCCCGAGAAGACCGGCCCGATGTACCCCTGGCAGCTCTCGGGCGGCATGCAGCAGCGGGTGGCGATCGCGCGGGCACTCGTCTCGCGTCCCAAGGTCCTGCTCATGGACGAGCCGTTCGCCTCGGTGGACGCGCAGACCAGGAACGTTCTCGAGGACCTGGTCCTCGACGTGTGGCAGGAGTGGAACAAGACGATCATCTTCGTCACCCACGACATCGACGAGGCGGTCTACCTGTCCGACCGGGTCGTCGTGCTCTCGGGGTCGCCCGCCTCGACGATCGCCGACCTGGAGGTCCCGATCAGCCGGCCGCGCGACCAGCTCGTGTCCAAGCAGGACCCGCGCTTCGGAGAGATCCGGGCCGAGCTCTACGAGCTGATCATGGGCGCCAACAAGGTCGAGCGCAGGGCGTCATGAGCGACCTGATGGAACGCCCCGGCGCTCCGGCGGGGGCTGCGGGGCCTGCTGCCGGGTCGGCGGCGGAGACGAGATCGCGCAGCGCACCACTGCTGTTCCTGCTGCGCGACCCCCTCCTGGGCACGGTGGGGATCGGCCTCCTGCTGTTCGGCTGGTGGGCGGTGACCCGCGGTGACCTGGTGGATCCTTCCTCCCTGCCGCCGCCGGACGAGGTCGCCGGCGGCGTCGTGCACCTGCTCGGGGAGAGTGGCTACCGCGCCGAGATCCTCGACACGATCCGGGCCTGGGCGCTCGCGATGGTGCTGGGTGTGGCGATCGCGGTACCGCTGGGCCTGGTCGCCGGCGCGGTCGCTGCCCTGCGCAAGCCGAGCCTCGCCGTCGTCCACGCCTGCCGCGCCGTGCCGCTCGTGGCACTGATCCCCGTCGCGGTGCTGGTGCTGGGGCTGGGCACCAACATGAAGGTCGCCCTCACCGTCACCTCGATCAGCTGGCTGATCCTGCTCAACACGATCTATGGCGTCAGCAACACCGAGCCCCAGCTGCTGACCGTGGCCAAGAGCCTGCAGTGGAGCAGGGGCAAGGTGCTGCGCAAGGTCGTGCTGCCTTCCGCGCTGCCGATGATCGCGACCGGGATCCGGGTGGCCGGCAGCGTCGCGCTGATCGTGATCCTGAGCGTCGAGATCGTCGCGGCCGGCTCGGGACTGGGCCACCTGATCATCAAGTTCCAGGCGGACATCCCCACGCATCCGGACTACGCCTACGCCGGGATCGCCATCACGGGGACCCTCGGCTTCATCCAGTACACGGTGTTCATGCTGCTCGAGCGCAGGTTCGTCCCGTGGTCCCACGCGAACCGCCGGCAGCGGTCATGACAGGAGGTGGTCGGTCCATGTCGCAGACATTGATCCGGTCGGACAGGGGCGTCCTGCCCACGGGAGGGAGCCTGCGGCGCTCCGGGCAGGCGGCCCGCAGCGCGGCGATCGAGGTGGGCAGCCACCTCTGGCTCGGCGTCGCCCTGCTCGTGTTGTGGGAGATCGTCGCCCGCCTGTGGGCGACGCCCTTCGTCCCGCCGATCTCACAGATCCTGGCGCACCTGCGCGACAACTGGTTCACGGGCGGGGTCGGGACGCTCTTCCTCGACGACGTGGTGCGCGAGCACCTGGTCGCCAGCGTCGGACGGTTCGCGGAGGGCTGGGCGATCAGCATCCTGCTCGGTGTGTCCCTCGGGATGCTGCTCGGGATGAACCGCACGGCGTACGCGTTGATGGCACCGATCGTCAGGTTCGGCATCGCCATCCCCGCGACTGCCCTGCTGCCGGTGGCGATCATGCTCTTCGGGATCGGCAACGGCATGAACATCACGATCGTCGTCCTCGGCACCTTCTGGACGATCCTCGTGAACACGATGGACAGCGCCCGCTCGATCGACGAGGGCTACCTGCGCTCGGCCAAGAGCCTGCGGATGAAGCGGTCGTCCTACTTCCGGCGGATCGTCCTCCCGGCCGCCAGCCCGGGGATCCTGGCCGGCCTGCGGGTCAGCCTCGGCATCGCACTCATCCTGGTGGTCGTCTCGGAGATGTTCGCCGCGTCGGAGGGCATCGGCGCGTACGTCGTCTTGTCGAGCAACCAGTTCCGCTTCCTCGACACCTGGAGCGGCGTCGTGATGATCGCGTGCTTCGGCATCGTCGCCAACCTGCTGTTCAGCCTTCTCGAGGCACGGCTCCTGCGCTGGGTCCCCACCGCCCGCGAGGGGACCGCCCTGTGACGCCGGATCCGGCGGCCGACTCCGGTGCGGCCCCGGCGCCCGGCACCCCCAACGGAAATCAACGGACAAGAGGAACACATCGATGAAGAGGTACAGCTCAACGCCGCGGGTCGTCCGCGGCGGATCGGTCGCGGCGCTCGCCGTCACGCTTCTGCTCGCTGCCGGCTGCGGCAGCGACGGGTCGGACGGCGGCGGATCGTCCGACGGCACGCTCAAGGTCAGCTCGCTGGGCTACTGCAGCGAGATCCCGCTGTGGTGGGCCGAGGAGAAGGGCCTGTTCGACGATCGCGGTCTCGACGTCGAACTCGTCGAGGCCGGCGGTGGCGGCTCGACGACGATCGCCGCGGCGGTCGGCGGCTCGGTCGATGTCGCCTTCACTGCGCCGGGGGAGGTCATCCAGGCCATCCAGGGCGGTACGCCGCTGACCTGGATCGCCACGGCGTACGGCTTCCCGACCGACGAGGAGGCGGCGACCTCGGGCGCCATGGTCAAGGACGGCAGCTCGATCGAGCGTTTCAGTGACCTGGAGGGCAGGACGGTCGCCCTGACCGCGGTCGGAGGAGTCAGCGAGGCGACGGTCGCCGGTGCGATCCGCGCCGACGGCGGCGACCCCTCGTCGGTCAAGTGGGTGGCCCTGCCCGGTGGCCAGCTGCTGCAGGCCGTGCTCTCGGGCAAGGTCGACGTCGCGCAGACCCCGCTGCCGGTCGCGTCGATGGAGGGGCTGCGCAATATCGGCAGCCCGCACACGCTGGTGACCGGCGGGGTCTCGATGCCCTTCGCCGGATACGCCCAGACGACCGACTTCTACACGTCCCACGAGAAGCAGGCCGAGGACTTCTACGACGCCTTGACCCAGGCCGGCGAGGAGCTCAACGACCCGGCGAATGCGGACGAGATGTACCGCATCATGGCCGAGCGCTGCGGCCAGACCGTCGAGGCGCTGAAGCAGACGCCGATGAACCCGATCATGGCGGACGTCAACATGCCCGGCCTCGAGAAGTACGTCGACATCCTGGTCCAGGGGAAGGTCGTCCGGGAGGACTCGCTGCCCGACCTGGAGGAGCTGGTCGCCCCGTTCGCGCAATCGGGTTCCTGACCGGCGGGCTCACCCCGGGGTCGGTGGACGGAGGATCCCGCCCACCGACCCCGGGTTGTAACGTCGAGGGCCCCCAGCGCCAAGAGAGGGCATGAACCAGCAACGAGCCGATGATCCGGACCCGGTCCGCCGCATCGGCCACGACCCCGACGCCTTCGAGGCGTTCTACCGCGACCATCTCGACCTGGTGCAGCGCTTCGTCGCGCGCCGGGTCGACGACCCGCACCTCGCCGCGGACCTCACCGCCGACGTCTTCGTCGCCGCCGTGGACGGGGCGAGCGGCTACCGCCCCGACCGGGGCAATCCCGCCGCCTGGGTGACCGGGGTCGCCCGCAATGTCGTGGCCGCCGAGTTCCGGCGCCAGGGCCGGCAGCGGGCCGCCGTCCGCAAGGTCGCGGGCCGGCGCCTGCTCGACCCCGACAGCCTGGCCCGCATCGAGGAGCGGATCGACGCCGAGCGCCAGACCCGGCGTCTGTACGACGCTCTGGGCGTCCTGCGCCCGCGGGACCGCGCGCTCATGGAGCTGGTCGCCGTCGAGGGCCTGCCCGTCGCGGACGCAGCCGCCGTGCTGGGGGTGAAGCCGGCCACCGCGCGGGTCCGGCTGCACCGCAGCCGGCGCCTGGTCCAGTCCCATCTGCTGCCCCCGCAGTCCGCCGTGGAGGCCGCACTCTCACCGGAGGTCCCGTCATGACCCGCACCCTCGATCCCTTCGAGCAGTCCCTGCTCACCGAGCTCCGCCGGCACGTCTCCGAGCGCGACGCCGTACCCGTCCGCAGGGGGCGCCGCCGCCTCGCCGCCGTCGGGGCGGGTGTCCTCGCCGCCGGCTCGGTCGCCACCACGGCGGTGCTGTTGCAGCCCGACTCGGCGTTCGCGGTCCACGAGGAGGGCGACGGCGACGTCGTCGTCACCATCTCCAGCCTGAAGGACGCCGACGGCCTCGAACGGGCGCTCGCCGAGCACGGGGTGGAGGCCGACGTCTCGTACGACGCCGAGGCGTTCCCCGACGTAGCGCCGATCCCGCCTCCGGGCGAGGGGAGTGGCACCGTCGCGTCCGGCACGGACAGCGGCCCGAGCCTCGAGTCCCACGGCGTCCCGCCGGCGGCGGGGGAGCGTCCCTGCGGCGCCATCGCCGTCGAGACGGACGGCGACGGCATCACATTCCGGCTGCCCGCCTCCGCCATCGCCGCCGCGTCCCCGCTGCGCATCCGGCTGGCCGGCGAGGACCTCGGCTGGGCCTCCGTCGGGATCCAGTGGGAGCAGCCCGTCTGCTGACCGCGCCCCTCGGTGCCGGCGGCCGCGCCGGCGCCGGGGAGGTCAGGAGTCAGGAGGAGAGGTGGTGGAACTCGCGGCGGGTGCGCACGAGATGGGCCCGCATCAACCGCTTCGCGCGGGCCGTGTCGTGGGCGAGCACCGCCTCCAGGATCTCCTCGTGCTCGGCGATGCCCTGGCGGGGGTCCTCGTGCAGCGCCGAGCGCAGCATCCACTGCGCACGCAGCTCCAGCGTCCCGAGGAGATCGGAGAGCAGCTGGTTGTCCGAGAGGCCGGCCAGCGCGGTGTGGAACAGGCGGTTCGCGTCGCTCAGCCCGCTCTCGTCGCCGGAGTCCGCACAGCGGTGGGCGGTCGCGATGAGATCCCTGATCGGCTCGCTGTTGGCCAGCGAGATCCGGGCCACGGCAAGCCGGACCGCCTCGAGCTCGAGCGGCAGGCGTACGTCGAAGAGGTCGTTGATGTCCTTGGCGGTGGGCACCCGGACCCGTACGCCGGCGCCGGGCACCCGCTCCGCCCAGCCCTGCTCCGCGAGGCGGTGGATCGCCTCGCGGACCGGGACGCGCGACGTACCGAACTGCTCGGCGATCGCCACCTCGCGTAGCGGCTGGCCCGGCTCGATCTCACCGTTGAGGATGAGCTGCGACAGCTGGTGATGGACCCAGTCGGAGAGGGAGCCGTCGCCGGGAGCGAGACGCTGACTCCTCACGGTGCTCCTCAACACTGATCTCCGACGGCTCTCCGACGGCCGCGGTCCGGGCGGCCCGATCGTACAGGTAGACCGTGGCCTGCCGGGGGAGTCCTAGACTCGGCGGGCCGGATCCACGAACTCCAGAGGTGAGCGGGAAATGTCAACGTCGGGGTCGCCGCTGGCCAGCCTGTGTCGCGAGGCATTGGAGGAGCTGGGCGGCCTGACCGACCGGTTCGTCGCGCGGGTGTGGCAGCTGGACCCTTACCGTGACGACGTCGTCGACCGGAGCGAGGTCGCTCGCGACGCGGAGGCCTCCTTCGAGCTCCTGCTCCGCTCCATCGGCGGCCTGCGGATCCCCGACCGACTGTCGGGGATCAGCGAGGACATCGGTCGCCGCCGAGCGCGCAGCGGTGTGCCGCTGGAGGTGATCCTCCAGGCGATCCGGATCGATTTCCAGCTGCTGTGGGACCTCCTGGTCGCCAAGGGCGAGGCCGCGGGCGACGTCCTGCTGCGCTCGGCGCCGCTCGTGTGGCAGGCGTTGGAGGCGCACACCCTCACGCTGCAGCGGGGCTACCTGGACGAGGCCGCGCTGATGGCCCACGAGCAGCACCGGGTCCGTGAGGACCTGGTACGCCGGCTCGTGGTCAGTACGTCGCCGGGCCGATCGCTCCAACGCCAGGTGGAGTCCGCGCTCGATGCCGTCGGTGGCCGGCCGTGGCTGGTCCTCACCGCTCACCTGGGCCAGCTCGACGCGCTGGGCGTCCGCGCCGCGCAGCTGCGTGAGCGGGGGCTCGCCGCCCACGCGCAGGAGCTGTTCCACCAGGCGTTCCTGATCGTCGAGCAGCAGGGCGGGCGCCGCGACGCGGTCGCACTCGTGCCGGGCATCGTCGGGGGCTACTCCTGGTGCGCGGAGCTCGCCGACCTCGCCGACGCGGTGTCGACCGCCCGCAAGGTGCTCCGGGCGCTGCCGCCGACGGCGACCGGACCACTCGGACCGGAGGACGTGTGGGCCGCGCTCGTCGCTGACGAGATCGGCTCCGTCGGCGACGCGATCGTCACCACGGTGCTCGACGACTTCCAGCGGATGCCGGACGTCGACCAGCGCCTGCTGCACGAGACCTTCCTCGCGTACTTCACGACCGGTTCGTCGTCGCGGGCCGGCGAGCTGCTGCACGTGCACCGCAACACGACCATCAACCGGCTGCAGAAGGTCCACAAGATCACGGGGATGAACCCCTTCGTGCCGTCCGACGCGGCCCTGCTCCATGTCGCCTTCGAGTGTGCTGCCTCCGGAGGTGCCGAGCCGATCCGGCCGCTCGGCCCGGCCGCGCCTGACCGGGGTCAGCCGACGGTGTAGTGGAAGGTGGCGCGGATGAGCTCGGCGCTCGCCTCGCTGAGCTCGACCGTCTCGCCGTACGACGCCAGGCAGATGCGCCCGCCGCTACGTCGGGCGAACACCGCCTCGCCCTCGGCCGCGCCGACCCGGCGCAGTGCCGAGGCCAGCGACGACGCCCGCAGCGTCGGTCCGACGTGCTCGATGCCGATCTTGACCCACCCCGCGGTGTCGGCGAGGACCGTCGGGAGCGGGCCCGGCTGCGGAGCGCCGGAGATCGCGCGGTGACCCGTCATGAGGCCGGCTCCGTCGCGGGCAGGCAGTTCTCGGCGCAGGTCCTGAGGTGGATCACGGCAGGCCCCTGGAAGGCCAGGGCGGCGCGGAGCGCGGCCCCGGCGTCGGCGTCGTCGCTCACGGTCGCTCCGAAGCCGCCGAACGCCTCGGCCATGGCGGCGAAGGAGGGGTTCTCGAGTACGGTGCCGCTGCGGCGGCCGGGGAACCGGGTCTCCTGGTGGGAGCGGATCGTCCCGTACTGACCGTTGTCGACCACGAGGATCAGCGGGGACAGGCCGTACTGCACCGCGGTGGCGAGCTCCTGGCCGTTCATCAGGAAGCAGCCGTCGCCCGCGAAGGAGACGACCGTGCGCTCGGGGGCGGCGAGCTGGGCTGCCACGGCGGCCGGGATGCCGTAGCCCATCGTCCCGTTGCGGGGCGCGAGCAGCGAGGGGAAGGTGCGGTGGCGGAGGTGCCGCTGCGCCCACAGCGCGTAGTTCCCGGCCCCGTAGGTGATGACCGCGTCGGCGGGCAACAGCCGGTCGAGGTCGCCGACCAGGCGCCCGAGATCGACGCCGGGGTGCGGGCACGGTGCGGGCGGGCTCCCGAAGTCCAGCCAGGCGCGGTGGGCCGTGTCGAGGGCGGACGTGCTGCGGGGGCCCCCGGGTTCCGGGAGCTGGGCGACCAGATCCCGGGGCGACCCGGCCACGTGCAGGTCGACGCGGCGCAGGTGGCCGAGGAGGTCGGGGTCCGTGCCGACGGCCACGACCGCGGCGCTGTCGTGCCGGAGCAGCGCGCCGCCGTCCAGCGCGACGTCGTCGAGCACGCAACCGAGCAGAAGGACGAGATCCGCGCCGTCCAGGAGCCGGGCGGCCGCCTCCGGCCGCCCGAACCCGAGGTGTCCGGCATAGACCGGTGAGGTGTTGTCGACGAGATCGTGACGGCGGAAGTCGGCGAGCACCGGGATCCCGTGACGGACGGCCCACCGCTCCAGCAGCCGCGCCGCCTCGGCGTCCCAGTCGGAGCCGCCTGCCACCACCACGGGAGAGGTCGCCGCGTCGAGGAGCTCGGCGATCCGGCGTGACTGCCGGGCTGGGATGGCGGCGTCGGCGCGCCCCAGGGGGCGCACCGGACCGCCGGCCGCCGCCGCCTCGAAGAGCATGTCCTCGGGGAGTCCGATCACCACCGGACCGCGCCGGCCCGACAGGGCGCAGTGGTGGGCGCGGGCGAATTCGTGGCCGATCCGCGCGGGATCGTCGACGACGGTGACCATCTTCGCGGTCGAGCCGAACCATGCGGTGAGGTCGAAGTCCTGGAACGTCTCGGTGAAGCGCTCGCCGCGGGGGACCAGACCCACCAACAGGATCATCGGCACCGCGTGCTGCCAGGCGGCATGCACGCCGACGAGGGCGTTCGCCGCGCCGGGGCCCCGGGTCACCATGGCGACACCGGGCGATCCGGTGAAGCGACCGGTGGCCTCGGCCATATAGCTCGCGCCGCCCTCGTGGCGGCACACGACCGTGGCGATCGACGAGTCGTGGAGCGCGTCGAGGACGGGAAGGTAGCTCTCGCCGGGGACGCAGAAGATCCGCGAGATGCCGTGCGCCTCCATGGCGCGGACGAGCGCGTGGCCCGCGTGGCCCGCGTGGCCCGCCTGGCCCGCGTGGCCCGCCTGGCCCGCGTGGCCCGCCTGGCCCGCGTGGTCGGGGTGGTCGGGGTGGTCGGGGTGGCTCATCGTCGGCTCCTCGGGCTGGGCGGTCATCGGACCGACGTCAGTGGCGCGACGTCGGGGTCGACGGGGGCGGCGTCGCCGGCGTACACGCACCGTCCGCCGACGAAGGTGGCGAGCACGCGGATGCCGTCCAGGTCGCGGGACGCGACGGCGAGCGGGTCGGCGTCGAGGACGACGAAGTCCGCCAGGCGACCGCGGGTCAGCCGACCGCGCAGCTGCTCCTCGTGGTCGACCCATGCCGCGTCGACGGTGTACGCACGCAGTGCGGTCGCGACGTCGACGCGCTCGTCGGCACCGATCGCGCGACCGGCCGCCGACAGCCGCTCGACCATCGACCGGATCCCCAGCAGCGGCGCGCCGGAGGCGACCGGCCGGTCGGAGCTGCCGGGGACCCGCATCCCGGCCTCGAGGAAGGACCGGTGGCGATAGAGCCAGTCGACGCGATCGGGACCGACGGCGGTCGCCATGGCGTCGCCGAACTCGTGCAGGAACCGCGGCTGGGGCACCGGGACGGCGCCGACCTCGGCCATCGCCCGGATCTGGTCGGGCCGCACGAGTCCGGCGTGCTCGATGCGGTGACGGGCGTCGGGGCGGGGGTGGACGCGCTGGGCGGTGGCGAGCGTGTCCACGGCGAGGTCGACCGCGCGGTCGCCGATCGCGTGGGCGGCGATCTGCCAGCCCGATCGGTGTGCGTCGACGAGGAGGGTCTTCATCTCCTCGGGGTCGGCGGCGAGGTACCCGCAGCCGCAGCCGTCGTCGTACCCGGGTTCGGAGATGGCGGCGGACTTCCCCAGCATCGAACCGTCCAGCCACATCTTGACGGCGCCGAGCTTGAGGTGGTCGTTCCCGAAGCCGCTGTGCAGGCCGAGGTCGAGCGCGACCTCCGGCCGCTCACCGACGGGATCGCCCAGGCGTCGCAGGGTGTCGGCCGCGGGCATCAGAGTCACCCGGACGGTCAGCCCACCGGACCGCAGCGCCTCCTGGTAGGCCCCTGCCTCGAACGGGCTCCGCCCGACGAGGCCACCGCCGATGCCGCACTCGGTGACGTGGGTCAGTCCCTCGGAGGCGTAGATCGCACTGGCCCGGGCCAGTGCCGCGGCCAGCTCGGCGCGGGTGGCGGGAGGGATGAGGTCGGTCGCCAGCCTCATCGCCGCCTCTTGGAGTCCTCCGCTCGGCGCGTCCCCCGGATCGCGGATCACGGTCCCGCCCGGCACGGTACGTCCCGGCTCGGCGAGGATCCCGGCGTCGCGGAGCACGCGGGTGCTCGCGACCCCCTCGTGACCGGACCGATGCTTGAGCCACACCCGTCGTCCGCCGCTCGCGCGGTCCAGATCCTCGTGGTGGAGTGCTCCGCCGAGCACCTCGTGGTCGAAGCCGTGTCCGATCAGCCACCGGTCCGCGGCCAGGTCGCGACTGGCGCGGTGGACCCGCCGGTACACCTCGTCGGGCGAGGTGCAGGTCGTGAGATCGAGCTCGCCCTGGCTCCGGCCGAACCACAGCATGTGGTTGTGGGCATCCCCGAAGCCGGGGACGACCACGGCGCCGCCGCAGTGCACCGTCCGAGCGGCCGGAGGATCGCCGCCCAGCTCCTCGTCGACGCCCACGATCCGTCCCCCCACGACGCCGAGACGGGAGGCGGTCGGCCGGTCGGCCGACAGGGTGTGGATGCGGGCATGGGTGAGCAGGAGATCGAGCACAGGATCGCTTTCGGGCGCGCGGACGGAAGTCGACGGATGCGACCGCGCGGTCCGGCGGCCGAGCATTGTCGAGAGCGCCGGGAGGGCGGCGGGAGGCCGGGCCGGCTGGTCTCCATCCTGGTCGTGCGCGTCGTCGCGAGGCAATGGTTGTTTGCCTATATTCCGCCCGATCATTTTGTGCATCTGCAAAATCGCCGGAGCGCGATGGGTTGGATCGAGGGGCGCTTCTGATCCGCGCGAGCGGACCAAGGAACGCCTGTTCATGCAGGTCAGACCCCATATGCGCGGCGAGTTGCCCGGGCTGCTGGAGTCGTCCTGGTGGAAGGTGAGGTGGCGATCGGGGAGGAGATGTTGTGCAGTTGACGCGTTCTGGTGTCCGGGGTCACAATCCGTCGAACCCGAGGCAAGTACGTCAGAAATGGATGACCGATGTTCAGATATCGCTTCGCCGCCGTCTCTTCAGGTGCACGGCGTGCCCGTCGTCAGGCGGGAGCGCGTTCGCGTGCGCTGGCCGTCACCGTGACCCTCGCCGCCGTCGCGACCGTCGCTGCCGCGTGCGCCGGCTCCGACGGCGCGGGCGGTGGCGACGACGACACCGTCACGATGGGCAACCTCTACGGTTTCGTCACCTTCGACCCGGCATTGACGCCGCCGCCGGCGCTCGACTACCTCTCGCCGGTCTATGACAGCCTCGTGGTCCGCAAGGGCATCGACACCTTCGAGCCGGGCCTCGCGACGGAGTGGGAGTACGACGGCAAGGCCAGGACGCTGCGCCTGGTCCTGCGTGCCGGCGTGGTGTTCACCGATGGCGCTCCGTTCGACGCGGAGGCGGTGGCCAAGAACTTCGAGCATGGCAAGACGGCGACCTCCGGTAGCTGGTTTGATGTATACAATGCCATGGAAGCAATCGAGGTGGTGTCTGACAAGGAGCTGGTGATCACCTTCTCGTCGGCGCAGCCCGCGATCGTCGAGACCCTCGCCGCCCCACCGGGGATGATGGTGAGCCCACGCGCGCTCGAGGACCCCGACTCGCTGGGCACCACGCCGGTCGGCACCGGGCCGTGGCGGCTGGACGCCGAGCGGACCGTCGCCAACGACTCCTACGTGTTCGTGAGGAACGAGGACTACTGGGACCCGGCGGTCCAGCGGGTCGACCGGGTCGTCATCAAGCCGCTGGTCGAGCCGTCGACCATGGTCAACGCGCTGAAGGCCGGGCAGGTCGACGTCATCGGGATCACCGGCGGGGAGGCCAAGTCCCTCGAGGGACAGGGCTACGTCGTGGGATCGATGGGAGCCGCGATGGAGGTGCTCGTCCTGGCGGACGGCCGCGGCGAGGTGAGCAAGCCGCTCGCCGACGTCGACGTGCGCCGGGCCCTGGGCTACTCCCTCGACCGTCCTTCGATCCTCGACGCCACCTTCGGCGGCCGGGGGACCTCGAGCGTCAACCCCTTCGAGGAAGGGTCCGTCGGCTACAGCGAGCGGCTGGACGGTGCCTACGACCGGGACGTCGAGCAGGCCAGAGCCCTGCTCGCCGGGGCCGGATATCCCGACGGCTTCACCGTCGAGACCTACATCACCCCGGCCCACAGCCTGATCGCCGAGGCCGTCGCGGGCCAGCTGGCCGACATCGGCGTGGAGCTCAAGGTGAACGTCGTGGAGAACGCCGGGGCGCTGAGCGACCGGATCGCCAAGAAGCAGTCGCCCGTCCTGGTCAACGCGACCGGGATCCGCAGCGCCTACGAGTTCTACACGGCCTTCGCCGGTCCCGGCGGCCGGTACAACCCGTTCGGCAGCACCAGTCCGAGGCTCGAGGAACTGGCCGCCGAGGTCCGCCAGCTCGGCACCAACGACCGCGCCGAGGCGACCCGGGTCTACGGCGAGCTCTTCGACGAGCTCATCTACGGCGAGGCGCTCGTCATCCCGGTCTTCCGGCAGGAGCTGCCCGTCGTGATGCGCAAGGGCGTCGAGGCCGAGCTGGACACCTACGCCGGAACCATCCCCAATCCCCGCAACCTGACGATCGACGGAGAGTAGTTCTGAGATGACGACGACAAGCATCGACGCCGGGCTGAGCCACAGCCTGACCGAGACCGGCCGCGGCACCAAGATGGGAGAGTGGCTGCGGCGCTACTGGTGGCCGATCGCGGTCGACGCCGACCTGAAGGCGAAGCCGACCTTCATCAAGATCCTGGGCGAGGAGCTGGTGCTGTTCCGCACCAAGCGCGGCAAGGTCGGACTGCTCGACTCGCGGTGCGCCCACCGGCGGGCCAACCTGTGCCTCGGGCAGTCGCTCGCCGACGGAGTGGCCTGCCGCTACCACGGCTGGGTCTTCAGCCCGGAGGGCAAGGTCCTCGAGACTCCCGGCGAGCCGGACGAGACCTTCAAGGAGCGTGTCCAGCAGCGCTCGTATCCCACGCAGACCATGGGCGGGCTCATCTTCGCCTACTTCGGCAAGGGCGAGCCGCCGGCGTTGCCGCGCTTCGACTTCCTCGACGGTCCCGGCGTCCACAAGGCGCGCTTCATCGGCACGTCGCGGGGCAACTGGATGCAGATCAACGAGAACGCGATGGACCCGCTGCACCTGAGCTTCACCCACGCACCGACCTGGACCGCGATGTCGGCGCTCCCGGAGATGTGGTTCGACGAGACCGAGTTCGGGGTCGCCTACCTCTCGCTGCGCACGACCGAGGACCCCGAGAAGTGGCACCTGCGGGTCAACAACCTGATCCTGCCGAGCATCGGCCTGACGGGTGCGACCAGCTTCTGGTTCCCCCGCGCCAAGGGGTCGAGCAACCCGCCGATCACGGCGCGCTTCAGCGTCCCGATGGACGACACGAGCACCGTGATGTTCCGGGTGATGTACATCCCCGAGGAGTTCGCCGAGTTCGCGGACGAGATCGACGACCACCTCGAGCACCTCAAGTGGGACACGCCCTGGCAGACCGAGCGGATCGAGCCGTACCTGGAGTACAACGAGAGCGTCCGCACCGGTGAGCCCGTCGAGCTCGGCTACACGATCCCGGAGGGCGCCGGTCACGAGGACGCGACGGTCGTCGGCAGCATGCCGGAGCGCGTCGACCGGGAGAACGAGAACATGCTCCCCGTCGGGGACGGCGGCATCACCTTCATGCGGGACGTCATCATCAGCTCCGTCGAGGAGGTGGCCAACGGCGGCGAGGCGAAGGGCACCGTCCCGGCGAGTCGTGCGCAGGAGCTCTTCTTGATGCCGACAGGGGAGAGGTTCCTCAACCGCGAGGGCGTCGAGGAGCTTCGCCAGGGCCTGCGGGCGCGCGACGCGCTCAAGCTCCCGGGCTGATCCAGTGCGGGGCGGGCCGCCCACGTGGCGGCTCGCCCGGACCGCCCGCCCCGTCCCAGAGAAGGAAACAGATGGTGTCATTCGCCCGGTTCTTCGTGGCGCGATGCGCGACCAGCCTCGGTCTGCTGCTGTCGGTCGCCCTGGTCGTGTTCACGGCCACGGCGCTGATGCCCAGGCATCCCGAGGCCAACCTGCTCGGTCCGACCGCGTCGGAGGAGTCGATCCGAGAGCTGCGGCGCTCCCTGGGGCTCGAGGACTCCCTGCCCCAGCAGTTCTGGGACTGGCTGAGCGGCCTGCCGCGGGGCGACTTCGGTCGCTCCTGGAGCAACAGCCAGGCGGTGGCCGAGCAGCTGGGGCCGGCGCTCACGCGCACGGTGTCCCTGTTCGTCGTGGCGTTCGCGGTCGCTGCCCTCGCCGGAGTGGCAGCGGGCCTGGTCGCCGGCACCAAGCCGAACGGCGTACTGGACCGGGTCATCTCGACGGTGACCGCCGCGCTGCAGGCGGTCCCGGAGTTCTGGCTCTCCCTGATGCTGATCAGTGCCTTCGCCGTCATGCTCCGGTGGTTCCCGGGTTCGGGCTATGTGGACATCGCAGTGTCCCCGGCCGATTGGATCCACTCCATCACGCTTCCGGCGCTGGCCCTCGGACTCCCCATCGCGGCCTCGATCTGTCGCCATGTGCGCAGCGCCGTCATTCTGGAGCTGACCCGTGACTACGTGCGGACGGCGGTGATCCAGGGGTTCTCGCGCGGCTGGATCCTGCGCACCCTGGTGCTCCGCAACTCGCTGCCCTCGGTCATCACCATCCTGGGACTCCAGGCGCTGATCCTGATCAGCGTGTCGGTGATCGTGGAGAACATCTTCGCGATCCGCGGGATCGGCACCCTCATCGTCAACGCGCTCTCCGAGCAGGACACGCCGATGCTGCTGGGCGGTGTGGTCGTCTTCACCGCGCTGGTGGTCCTCATCTCCCTGGCGGCCGAGATCCTGCGCGTCGTCTCCGACCCGACGACGAGAGGACGGGCGCTGTGAGCACGCGCACCGAGCGCCCGCCGGTACGCCGCCGCGGCCTGCTCCCGCTCCTTGCCCTGGCCGCCATCGTCGCCGTCGGTGTGATCGGTCCCCTGGTGGTCGCGGCCGACCCGGCGGCGCAGGACCTGTCCCGTCGGCTGCTCCACCCCGGTGCCGATCACCTGCTGGGCACCGACGAGCTCGGCAGGGACCTGCTCTCCCGGCTGCTCCACGGCCTGAGGTTGAGTCTCGCCTCGATGGCCGCGGCGCTGGTCGTCTCCCTCGGGATCGGCATCCCGCTGGGGCTGCTCGGCGGGCTCGGGCCGGCGTCGGTCCGCAAGGTCGTCCGCTGGCTGGCCGACATGATGTTCTCGATCCCGGCCGTGGTGCTGGTGCTCCTGGTCGTCGGCATGACGGGTCGCGGCCTCCTGCCCGCGATGCTCGGGCTGGGTATCGCGTTCTCCCCGATCTACGTGCGGCTCGTGGCCGACGAGGCGCACGCGCTCAAGGACGCGCCCTTCGTCCGTGCCGCTCGCGTGGGCGGAGCGACCCGCTGGTCGCTCGTGCGGCGGCACATCGGACCCAGCCTGGCCCGTCCCCTCACCATCCAGAGCGCGATGACGCTGCGCGCGGCGATCCTCACCGAGGCGGCGCTGAGCTATCTGGGCTTCGGGGCCCAGCCTCCGCACGTCAGCCTCGGCTCGATGCTGAAGTCGGCGCAGAACGTCGTGCTGGACGCGCCGTGGCAGGTGCTGCCGCCCGGCCTCACCCTCTTCGTCATCGTGCTGGCGCTGAACTCGCTGGCCGACGGATGGACCGGCGGCCTGCAGCGGCGGTCGGGATATGCGCATCTTCTGGTCCGGTCGCGCCACCGGAGGGCCGGGGCGCCGCGGGCCGCGGAGGAGCCGGGCGCAGCCACGGCGGTACGCCTGGACCGCCTCGACGCGGACCTGACGGGCGGACCGGAGCGGGTGCCGATCGTCGAAGGCCTCTCGCTCGAGGTCGCCGCCGGCGAGATCGTGGCGATCGTCGGTGAGTCGGGATCCGGCAAGTCGATGACGGCGATGGCTGTCGCGGGCATCCTGCCGGCCGGCATCGAGGCGGATCCCGCTCGGATCGTGGTCGGCGGCACGCCCCTCGTCGATCTCGACGAAGCCGGTCGGCGGACCCATCTGGCCCGCGAGCTGGGTGTCGTCTTCCAGGACCCGATCAGTTGCCTCGACCCGATGCGGACCGTCGGGACCTCCCTCGCCGCCCCGCTCAGGGTGCTACGCGGCCTCTCCCGTGCCGAGGCGCGGGAACGGGTTCGGGCGGCACTGGTCGATGCGGGCGTTGCCGACGTCGACGCCGTGATCGACCGCTACCCGCATCAGCTCTCGGGAGGCATCGCGCAGCGGGTCATGATCGCGAACGCGCTGATCGCCGAGCCGCGGGTCCTCATCGCCGATGAGGCGACGAGCGCCCTGGACGCGACGGTCCAGCTCCGGGTGCTCAGCCTGTTGCGGAGGCTGTGCGACGAGCGCGGTCTCGCGGTGCTCCTGATCACCCACGACATGGGTGTCGTCTCCGCGGTCGCCGACCGGGTGCTGGTGCTCTACGCGGGCCGCGCCATGGAGCAGGGCGATGCCGCCGAGGTGCTCGCCCGGCCCGGCCATCCCTACACCCGGGCCCTCAAGGAGGCCGTGCTCGGACCCGAGCACGCCGGGCGTCCGCTGCCCGTCGTCCCCGGCTCCACGCCGCAACCCGGCGCGCGGCCGCCCGGGTGCCCGTTCGCGCCCCGGTGCGCACGCGCCACCCAGCGCTGCGCGGAGCCTGTCCCCACGCTCACCCTCGGACCGGCGCACACGGTGTCCTGCGTGCATCCGCACACGGAGCCCGTCCCGTCGTCCACCACCCTCCCCGATCCCGACAGCCAAGGAGCTGGCCTGCCATGACCGACCGACGCTTCGTCCACCTCCCGCAGTACGGCGAGCTCGATCTCGGCCTCAGCTCAGGCGTTCGCGCCGGCGACCTGATGTTCATCAGCGGCCAGGCCCCGATCGGGCCCGGGGAGACGATCCTGGGCGACACGATCGAGGAGCAGACCGCCATCGTGATGGACAACTTCGTCCAGACCCTCCAGGGTGCCGGTCTCGACACCGCCGACGTCGTCAAGACGACGGTGTTCCTGCGCAGCGCCGCCGACTTCCCGGGGATGGACCGGGTCTACGCCGGCTACTTCGGCGCGGACCGCCCCGCCCGCAGCACCCTGCAGGCGGTCCTGATGCACCCGGACCTGCGGGTGGAGATCGAGGGCATCGCCGTACGCCGGCCGCCGGCTCCGGTGCCGGAGACGTCGTGGCTGCTCGACGGCCCGGACGGCTTCCACCTGCGGCTCGCGCGGCCCTCCGACGCCGCAGAGCTGACCCGACATCGCCGCACGATCTTCGAGGGACATCCTCAGGAGTCCGAGGTCGCGTGGCTGGTGAGCAGCCAGAGCTATCTGGCCGACCGGCTCGGGCGCGAGGACTCCGGGCTGTGTGCCGTAGTCGTCGAGGAGCCGGACGGCACCTCGCTGGTCGCCTCCGCCATCGGCTGGATCGACCAGCACCTGCCGGCGCCGATGGGGATGGACGGCCGGATGGGCCACATCGGCTCCGTGGTCACCGACCCGGAGCATCGGGGACGAGGTCTGGCCTCGGCGCTGGTGCGGTCGGTGCTGGCCTGGTTCGACCTGCAGGGGGTCGCGCGGGTCGAGCTGCAGACCACCCCCATGGCGACCGCGCTCTACCGGTCGCTGGGCTTCGAGGAGGTCCGGAGCCCGGTGCTGCGGCGCCACACCGATCGGGGATCCGCATGACGGTGGTCGAGGTCGACGCGTTGAGCGTCGACTACCTGCCCCGGCGGCGCAACGGCACCGTGGTGCATGCGCTGAGCGAGGTGTCGGTGCGCGTCGAGATGGGCCAGACCCTCGGCGTGGTCGGCGAGTCCGGGTCGGGGAAGTCGACCCTGGGCCGGGTGATCGCGGGCCTGGAGCCGGTGACGTCCGGCCGGGTCGTCGTCGCAGGTCGCGAGGTGCACCGGTTCGGTCGGGTCACCCCTCGGGAGTTCTGGCGCGACGTGCAGATGGTGTGGCAGGACCCGCTCACCAGCCTGACGCCGCACGCGACCATCGGGTTCGCCCTGGAGGAGGCGCTCCGGTTCGGTACGGCGGAGCGCGGTCCCCGTCCCGAACGGACGGCGGCCGCCCTGCTGGAGATGGTCGAGCTCTCGCCCCACCTGCTGGCCCGCTATCCCCACGAGCTCTCCGGCGGCCAGCGCCAGCGGGTGGCGATCGCGCGGGCGATGGCGCCCGGTCCTCAGGTCATCGTGCTGGACGAGGCCGTGAGCGCGTTGGACGTCCTCACCCAGATGCAGATCCTCGACCTGCTCACCCGCCTGCAGGGCGAGCTGGGCGTGGCACTCGTCTTCATCTCCCACGACCTCGGTGTGGTCGAGCACATGGCGAGCCGGATGCTGGTGCTCTACCGGGGGCACGCCCTGGAGTGCGGTGACACCGCGACGATCGCGCGCGAGCCGAGTCATCCCTACACCCGGGAGCTGTTCCGCTCGGTGCTGAGCGTCGGCGCGCGCCGCGACCTGGACCGGTCGGTCCCCGCCGTCGCGCCCGTGGTCACCACGACGGGATGCCCGTACGCGCCACGATGCGAGCGCCGGGTCGCGGCGTGCGAGGAGGCGGTTCCCGGCGACGTGGAGATCGCCCCTGGGCATCGGAGCCGCTGTCTCCTGGTCACACCTCTCCACCCGGTCGCTCCGCCGGCCGGAAGCGGAGGGAGCCTCCGATGCGGTTGATCCGCTATTCCCGCGGGGGTGCCGCGGCGCGGACCGGCCTCGTCTGCGCGGTGCACGAGAGCTGCCTGGTGGAGCTGCCCGCGCCCACCGCCACGGCTGCTCCCGCCGACGATTCCGGTCCGGAGCTGCTGCGTGCTCTGGCGCGGCTCGCGCCGGGTGGCGATCTCGCCGTGACACCTCGCGACGGCGAGCACCTGCCCTGGGCGACGGTCGAACTGCGGCCCGTCGTCGAACGCCCGGGCAAGGTGCTCGCCGTCGGCTGCAACTTCGTGTCGCATCGGGACGAGGCGCTGCGCGCCGGTGAGCAGCTACCCGAGCCCACCCGTCCGTACCTGTTCGCCAAGATGCCGTCGACCGTCGCCGCCGACGGCCAGGACGTCTTCGTGCCGCGCGGTGGCCGCTGCCTCGACTACGAGGTGGAGCTGACCGTGGTGATCGGCAGCACCTGCCGGGCCGTGGCGCCGGAGGAGGCACTGAGCCACGTCGCCGGCTACACCGTGGCCAACGACCTGACCCTGCGGGAGGTGCTGTTCACCGGGCAGGGTCTCTTCGAGGCCAAGAACTTCGACGGCTTCCTGCCGCTGAGCTCCGTCCTGGTGCCGACGGCGAGTGCCGGTGACCCCCGCGACCTCCGGTTGCGCACTCGCGTCAACGGCGACGTACGGCAGTCGGAGACGATGGCGGGGGCCTACTTCTCGTGCGCGGAGCTGGTCTCCTACGCGAGCCACCGGATGACCCTGGACCCGGGTGACCTGATCCTCTGTGGCACCCCGTCCGGAGTAGCGGCGTTCGCGGACGACCCGGCGTCGCAGTACCTCAACGACAGCGACCGGGTGGTCGCCGAGATCGAAGGAGTGGCCAGCGTGACGTCGATCGTCAGGACAGGGGGAGGGCTCAGTGTCGATTGAACTGGCCCGCCCCGAGATCGTGGGCTCGTTCGGATCGGTCGCCTCGACGCACTGGCTGGCGTCCCAGTGCGGGATGAGCGTGCTGGAGCGCGGGGGCAACGCCTTCGACGCGGCCGTGGCCGCGGGCCTGGTGCTCCAAGTGGTCGAGCCGCACCTCAACGGCTTGGGCGGCGAGGTGCCGATCCTGGGCTGGCTCGCCTCGGACGAGGATCCCTTCGTGCTGTGCGGCCAGGGCCCGGCCCCGGCCGACGCCTCGATCGCGGCCTTCGCAGAGCTCGGGCTCGAGCATGTCCCGGGGACCGGACTGCTCGCCGCGTGCGTGCCTGGCGCGTGGGGCGCCTGGATGACGCTGCTGCGCGATCACGGCACCTGGCGACTCGCCGACGTGCTCGCCTACCCGCTCGCGTACGCCGAGGGCGGCTTCCCCGTGCTGCCCGGCATCGTCACGGCGCTGGCCGGGTGCGAGGAGCACTTCGCCCGCCACTGGCCCTCGTCGTTCGCGCAGTGGCTCCCCGACGGCTCCCTCCCGCGCGCGGGCGCGACGATGCGCAACCCTGCTCTCGCGGCCACCTATCGGCTGCTCCTGGCGGGTTCCGGCCCGCGCGGGCGCGGGCGCGAGGGCGAGATCGACGCGGCGATCCGCGCCTTCTACCAGGGGCCGGTGGCCGAGGCGATCCACGACTTCTGCGCTCATGAGGAGGTGCTCGACTCCTCGGGGAGACGGCACCGCGGTCTCCTCGCGGCCGATGACCTCGCCGGCTGGACGGCCCGCTACGAGAGCCCGGTCTCGACCGGCTACCGGGGCCGGCAGGTCTTCAAGCCCGGCGCATGGACGCAGGGCCCGGTGATGCTGCAGCAGCTGGCCATCCTCGAGGGCTTCGAGCTGGACGAGTGCGATCCCGCCGGGGCCCGGTTCGTGCACCTGGTGGCGGAGGCGGCCAAGCTGGCGTTCGCCGACCGTGAGTTCTACTACGGCGACCCCGACCTGGTCGACGTACCGCTCGCGGCCCTGCTCGCGCCGGAGTACGCCGACCGTCGACGCGCCCAGATCGACCCGGACCTGGCCTACCGCGGGCCGCTGCGTCCGGGAGTGGTGCCGAGCGGGCTCCGGCCGGCGTCGCTGCCGGGCGCAGCGACCGTCGGCGTCGGCGTCGGCCTGGCGCCCGGTGTCGGCGAGCCCACCCACCAGCGTCCCGACGGGTCCCGCGGTGACACCTGTCATCTCGACGTGTGCGACCGCTGGGGCAACCTGGTGTCCGCGACGCCGAGCGGCGGCTGGTTCCAGAGCTCGCCCACCCTGCCCGGGTGGGGGTTCGCGCTCGGGACGCGCGCCCAGATGTTCTGGCTCGACCCGGAGCACCCGAACGCGCTCGCGTCGAGCAAGCGGCCACGCACCACCCTGACCGCGACCATGGTGCGCGACGACGGGCGCCGCCTCGCCTTCGGCACCCCCGGTGGTGACACCCAGGACCAGTGCTCGGTCCAGTTCCTGCTCCGCCACCTGCACGGGGGGCTGGGGATGCAGCAGGCGATCGAGTCCCCGGCCTTCTTCAGTGAGGACTTCCCCTCGTCCTTCTTCCCTCGTGAGCGCCACGAGGGACGGCTCGTCCTGGAGGGACGGTTCTCCCCGGACACTGTCGACGAGCTCAGGGGAGCGGGGCACGACGTGCTCACGGTCGATGGCTGGGCCATCGGCCGGCTGAGTGCCGTGAGCCGGACCGAGGACGGTGCGATCCGCGCCGCCGCCAACCCGAGAGGAGCCCAGGGCTATGCCGTCGGTCGCTAGGACGACCCCGCCGACACTGGACGCGACCCGGGCCCGCTATCTCGCGGTCCTCCTGTGCCTGACCAGTGGCAGTCTCGACGCGATCTCGTTCCTCGCGCTGGGCGAGGTGTTCGCCAGCGTGATGACCGGCAATGTGGTGTTCTCCGGCATCGCCCTGGTCTCCGGTGACGGCGCCGTGCTCCTCGCCTGCGCCCTGGCGCTGTGCAGCTATGTCGCCGGGGTCGTCGTCGGCAGCCGGCTGGCAGCCTCTCCGGGAGCCGAGGTCGAGGGCCAGCACTGGCCACCGGGAGTGACCCGCGCGCTCCGCTGCCAGCTCGGTCTGATGCTCCTGCTGTGCCTCGGCTGGGTCCTCGCCGATCCGGCGGCACACGACGAGGCGCGCCTGGCCCTGCTGGCCGGCAGCGCCGGCGCGATGGGCATCCAGGGTGCGGCGGTCCGACGGCTGGGGGTGACGGTGTCGACGACGTACATGACCGGCGCACTCACCACCGTCATCGAGTCGGTCGCGCTCGGGAAGGGCCTGCCGCCGGGGGAGCGGGCGGCGGCCCTCGGCCTCGTGCTGCTGTGCGTGGGCGCGGCGATCGGTGCGCTGGCAGTGACCGAGGCCAGCTGGCCGAGCTACCTGGTCCCGGCCACGTTCCTGGCGCTCACGCTGCTCATGCACGGCCTGGTCGCGCGCCGCTCCGGGCGCTCGGAGGCGCGGTCGAGCGTGCGGTGAGCGAGCCCCGCAGGGGATGACCAGAGACGGGGCGGCGCGCGATGCGCCGCCCCGTCTCGTCGTACCGGCGCCCGGGGCCCGGGGCCCGATCATGTCGCCGGGCCCCGGCACCCGGTCAGTGCCGGGTCATGACGTGCTTGATCCGGGTGTACTCCTCCAGCCCCCACATGGAGAGGTCCTTGCCGATGCCGGAGCGCTTGTAGCCGCCGTGTGGCATCTCCGAGACGACCAGGCCGTGGCAGTTCACCCAGACGCAGCCGAACTCGAGCCCGCGGGAGAAGCGGCTGAGGCGCGCGCTGTCGCGGCCCCACACGCTCGACGCCAGCCCGTAGCGGATGTCGTTGGCGAGCCGCAGCGCCTCGTCGTCGTCCTGGAAGGTCTGGACGGTCAGCACGGGACCGAAGACCTCCTCCTGGACGATCTCGTCGTGCTGGCGTACGCCGGTCACGACCGTCGGCTCGAGGAAGTAGCCGGGTCCCTCGCTGCGCCCACCGGTCACGACCGTCGCGTGCGGGGGCAGCCGGTCGAGGTAGCCCTGCACCGCGGCGAGATGGCGGGCGCTGTTGAGGGGGCCGAAGTAGGCACCGCTGTCGTCGGGTGCGCCCGGGCGCAGGGTGCTCATCGCGGACGTCAGCAGGTCGACGAACTCGGCGGCGACCGTCTCCTGGACCAGGAGGCGGGTCGGGGCCGTGCAGTCCTGTCCGGCGTTGAACAGGCCGATCTGCGCGAGGGTGGTGGCGGCCGTGGCGAGCTCCGCGTCGGACAACACCACGGCAGGGGCCTTGCCGCCGAGCTCGAGGTGGACGTTCTTGACGTCGTCGGCGGCGCTGCGCATGACCTCGCTGCCGGCGCGGGTGCTTCCGGTGATGGCCACCATGTCGGCTCGGGGATGGCGGACCAGCCGGGCGCCGACCTCGCCGTCGCCGCAGACCACGTTCAGTACGCCGGGCGGCAGGATGCCGGCGGACAGCTCGGCCAGCCGGACGGTGCTGAGCGGCGTCGTCTCCGCGGGCTTGAGCACGACGGTGTTGCCGGCGGCGATGGCCGGCGCGATCTTCCAGGCGGCCATCATCAGCGGGTAGTTCCACGGCGTGATCTGCGCGACCACGCCGACCGGCTCGCGCCGGATCGAGGACGAGTGGGCGGGGGCGTACTCCGTCTGCGGTGTGCCGTTCATCGTCCGGCAGGCGCCGGCGAAGAAGCGGATCTGGTCCAGGGCGGAGCCGAGCTCCACGTTGAGGGTCGCCGCCCGGGGCTTGCCGGTGTTGCGGACCTCGGCCTCCACCAGCTCCTCCGCATGCCGCTCGAGCCGGTCGGCAAGGCCCAGGAGGACGGCCTGCCGCTCGCGTGGCGTGCTGGTCGACCAGGTGGCCGCGGCCCGGTCGGCGGCGGCGAAGGCGGCGTCCACGTCGGCCTCCGTGGATTGCGGGGCCTGGCCGAGCACGGTGCCGGTGGCGGCCGCCATGAAGGGGATGGTGGCGCCGTCGCTGTCGGCCGACGCGCCGTCGATGAAGTTGCGGACACTGAGTGTCACGAGCCGGTACTCCTCACGTAAGTATGCAATTGGTTGTTTTGTATACTAGACCTCCCAGGCAGGCATGGAGAGGCAGGCGAACGTGCTCGAACTCGATCAGGACAAGTGCCAGGGCTACGGGATCTGCGCCCTCGCCGCGCCGGAGCTGCTCTCGCTCGACGACTACGGCATGGCGGTGCTCGACGGGCCCGCGGCGGAGGCGGCGCCGGAGCGGCTCCAGCGCCGCGCCGTGCTGTCCTGTCCCGCAGAGGCGATCCGGTTCGTCGACATGGCCGGCGCCGATGCTCCCGGGGGCGACGGAGCGGGCTGAGCCGCTGGGCCGTCGGCTACCCCAGGGCGAGCATCGCGGCCGCGACGTCCGGGACGGCGGGGACCGGGATCGCGGTCGAGGCGTCGTCGAGGACGAGCAGTCGAGCACCCGGGATCTCCCGGGCGAGCGCCTCACCGTTGCCGACGGGGAAGAACGGATCGCGGCGACCGTGGACGACCAGGCTCGGCAGGGTGAGCCCGGGCAGCCGCTCGCGCCAGCGCGGTGCGCAGTCGAGATGGGCGAACGCGATGCCCAGTTGGTTGGCCATCTGGACCGCGGGCTCCGGGCTCGGAGTCCGGTCCCAGACCCGGGCGGCGTTGGCGCGCGCGGCGGTGGGGTCGTCGCCGAGGATCGCGGCGCCCGCCGCGGCGAACTCCGCGACCGCGGTCCGGTCGGACCAGTCGGGCATCGGGTGTGCGAAGAGCTGAGCCATGGTCGCGGCGTCGTGGTCGGGCAGGTCGTCGTCGACCGGGCCGGGGGCGACGGGGCGCGTGCCGACGAGCGTGAGGGCGCCGAACGTGTCCGGGTGGTCGAGCGCGGCGACCTGGGCGACCATCCCGCCGACCCCGATGCCCGCGAGGTGGGCCGGCCGGTCGTCGAGGGCGCGGGCGAGGGCGGCGGCGTCGGCGGCCAGGTCCCGCAGGGTGTACGCCGGCGCCTCCGGATCGGCGGTGAGCGACGCCCCGGCGTCGCGCAGGTCGTAGCGCACGACGTGGCGCCCGCCGCGCGCGAGGGCCGCGCAGAGCTCGTCGGGCCACGAGAGCAGGGTGGGGCCGCCCGCGCACAGGACGAGCGGCGCGGTCTCGTCGCCGCAGTGCTCGATCCCGAGTGTCACGCCGTTCGCCTCGACGGTCGTCGCCTGCATGGGGCACCTCCAGGGTCGGGTCGTGGGCCGGGCCGGGCCACGAGACGGTGGACCGTCGGCCCGGACCGGAATCATCGGCCGGGCGGCGCCGGCCTACGAGGTCGGTCCGGCGGGCGGATCCGAGCGCGCCGGAGAGGGCCGGGTGCTCGCCGAGATCGGCGACGGCAGGACAGCCCTCCCCGGTCCACGCCTGGGACGCCCCGCGGCCGGCTGGGCCTGAGGCGCCGGCGGTCGGCGGCGGGGCGTCACGTCCCTGTCGCCGGTCGCCGACGGCGCGGGCCCTGGTCGGGGGGAGCGCCGGAGCCGTCGGTCTCCGCCTCCAGACTGGCGGCCCACAGGACGTCGAAGAGGTTGCGCTGCATCTCGGCGTACTCCTCGCTCTCGATGATCATCGCGAAGGTCTCGCGCGCCGACGACAGGTTGACCACCTGGTGCCCTCCGATCACGGCGGTCATGGTGAACTCGTACTCCGGCGGCGCGTGCCTGACGACGCGGTAGTCCGCGGCGCTGGTCAGCCAGCCCCGGGGCCAGTCGTGGTCGCGGGTGCGGATCACGCGCAGGACGAGCTCGCGCTCGCGCCGTCCGGCGATGTACTCGTCCATGGCGGTCTCGCCGGGCACGGCCATCAGGTCGCGCATCGAGAGGATGCCGCGGATCGGCGAGCGCCACTCGAGGGTCTCGAAGAGGGCGGCGCGGATGCCGGCGGCGCCCTCCAGGTAGCGGACCTTCGGGCGCGACCGGCTGGCCGAGAACAGTGCCCGCAGCTGTGGGACGACGTCGTCGAGGACGCGGCGCCGGTTGGCCCACTCGTCGAGCAGGTGCTCCGGGTCATTGGCGACGAGGTGGCTCTGCGTGCGCAGGTCCTCGTGGTCGCCGGGGCCGGACTCGACGCGGCCGATGAGGCCGCGGGCCTGCAGCCGGCGGGCGATGTCGTAGCCGCTCGTCCGGCTGACGTGGGCCTCGCGCGCCGCCTCGGCGACCGTCGTGCGGCCGCGGCGCAGCACGGCCAGGTAGAAATGAGCGTCCTTGGGGTCGAGGCCCGCCTCGACCAGCTCCTGCCACATTGCGCTGACCCCTCTTGTTGTCGAAAAGCGTCGACATACTTGCCGTAGACCTGGCTCGCCAAGCAGTCCTAGCGTCCGGTGACGTAGCCCACATCGCCGTCGACGGTCGACACAGTGTCGACTTCCGGCGACATAGTTAGCAAGGGATGTGTCCACCATGGTCAACGACCGTCTGCCCACCGTCCGGGTGGCTGCCGTCCAGGCGGCGCCGGTCTTCCTCGACCGCGACGCGACGCTCGACAAGGTCGAGTCGCTCGTCGCCGCAGCGGCTGCCGGAGGAGCCGAGCTGGTCGTCTTCGGCGAGAGCTTCGTCTCCGGCTTCCCGATCTGGGGGTCGGTGCTGCCGCCTGTCGACCAGCACGAGCTCCATCAGCGCCTCGTCGAGTCCACGATCACGGTCCCGGGCCCGCACGCGCGGCGCCTCGGCGAGATCGCGGCGCGGCACGGCGTCGTGCTGTCGATCGGCGTCAACGAGCGGGCCGCGCACAGCCTCGGCCAGGTGTTCAACGCCAACCTCCTCTTCGATCGGACCGGCGCCCTGGTGAACCACCGCCGCAAGCTCGTCGGGACCTGGCACGAGCGGCTCACCTGGTCGCACGGCGACGCTCACGGCCTCGAGCCGGTCGAGCTCGACGGCTGGTTCCTCGGCGCGCTCATCTGCGGGGAGAACACCAATACGCTCGCCAAGTACACGCTGCTCGCCCAGGGCGAGCGGCTGCACATCGCGACGTACCCGCCCGCCTGGCCGTTCGACCAGCGCACCGACGCGCCGGAGTACGACCTCGCGGAGAGCATCCGGCTGCGCAGCGCCGCGCACAGCTTCGAGGGCAAGGTCTTCACCGTCGTCGCCGCCACGGTCCTGGACGACGACGCCCTCGAGACGGTCGCCCGGGGCGACGAGCGTGTCGAGAAGCTGCTCCGCGCCACCCCGACCGTCTCGATGGTCGTCGGCCCCCGCGGCGAGGTCGTCGCCGGGCCGCCCACGACTGACGAGGGCATCGTCACCGCCACGGTCGACCTCAACGAGGAGATCGTCCTCAAGCGGGCGCACGACATCGTCGGCACCTACAACCGCTTCGACATCTTCGACGTCCGCGTCGACAAGCGCCGGCGGCCCGCGATCACGACGATCGAGGACGACAACGCTGGTGCTGTCGCTACTGCTCCCGCTGACGAGGAGGTGGGTCGCGATGTCCTCTGACGCCGAGATCCGCGAGACCGACCCGGTCCTCGCCCGCGAGGATGACCCCGAGTACCGCGCCAACGGCCGCAAGGCCCTGCGCGCCGCGATCGGCGGCTTCTTCGTCGACATGTACGACGTGTACCTGCCGGTCATCGCGCTCGCTCCGGCGATCGCGTACTTCATCCCGGACCACGCGTCGAAGACCCAGGCGGCCACGTTGACCGCGCTCATCTTCGCGGTCTCCCTGGTCGGGAGGCCGATCGGCTCGATCATCTTCGGCGTCCTCGGCGACCGGGTCGGGCGCCGGCGTACGACGGTGTGGGTGGCGGCCGGGTTCACGGTCTGCACCGGCCTCATCGCCCTGCTGCCGGGCTATGCGACCGCCGGTTGGTGGGCCGCGGGAGCACTGATCCTGCTGCGCCTCGTCGACGGCATCTTCCTCGGTGGCGAGTACACCGCGGCCAACCCGCTCGCCATGGAGTACGCGCCGCGCCGCCTGCGCGGCCTGTACGGAGCGCTGCTCAACATCGGATACCCGGCGGCGCTGGGCTTCATGACGCTGCTGACCATGCTCATCCTGAAGCTCATGCCCTCGGGCGACGCCGACGCGGCGTACAGCGTGTGGGGGTGGCGGATCCCGTTCGCCGTCGGCTTCGTGCTGTCGCTGATGGTGTTCTGGCACTACCTGCGCTCCGTTCCCGAGTCGGAGCTGTGGGCGGCCAGCGAGAACAGCACGACCAACCCGCTGCGCGCACTGCTGAGCGGCCAGAACCTGCGGAACTTCGCGGTCGCCTTCGTGACGTCCACCGGTGCCTGGCTCATCCTCGACGGCACCATCGGGGTCTTCGCCGGACACTTCAAGAAGCTGGGCACCGACCACGGCGTCGTCAACACGACCGTGCTCGTCTCGGCCGTGGTCGGCATGGCGCTGTTCCCGCTGATCGGCGCCGCCGGCCAGCGCTACGGGCGCCGGCACGTGATGATGGCGATCGCCCTGTTCAACCTGGTCCCCGGCACCATCGCCTTCGGCCTCGCCATCGGCGGCTTCGACTCGACCCTGACCGTCGTCGCCGGCGCCGCCGTCGCGATCGTCGGCGGACTGAGCGTGTTCGCGATGATCACCGCCTACATCATGGAGATGTTCCCGACCGAGGTCCGCTCGTCGGGGTACGGCATCGCCTACAGCCTGCCCAGCGTCGTCCCGGCGTTCTACCCGTACTACATGCTGTGGCTCGGCGGCGTCATGAGCTACGACTTCACGCCGCTGGTGATCCTGGCCGCCGGTGGCGTCTTCCTCTTCGTGGGCTCCTACATCAGCAAGGACCTGCGCCATGTCGACCTGTGACGGGCCCCGGGGGTCCGTCACGCCGGCACGGCTGCCCTTCGGGGTGGCCGTGCTCGGCGGGCCGACCACCGTGCTCGACGTCCTCGGCCGGCGCCTGGTCTGCGACCCGACCTTCGACCCGCCGACCGACTACGGGTACCTCCGGAAGACCGTCGGGCCGGCCGTGCCGGTGGCCGCGGTCGGCGTCCCCGATGTCGTGCTGGTCAGCCATGACCTGCACCCGGACAACCTCGACCACGCGGGCCGGTCGTTCGCCTCGGCGTCGCCCGTGGTGCTCGCCCCACGCTCCGCCGCCGGGCGACTCGGCGGTCCGGCGCTCGGCCTGGACGCCTGGTCGACCTGGACCGGCCCCGACGGGGTCCTGTCCGTGACCGCCGTCCCCGCCCGCCACGGGCCTGCCGACGGCGAGGTGGACGAGGACGGATTCGTCAACTGCGAGGTCGCCGGCTTCGTCGTCACCGCCGACGGCGCCCCCACCGTCTACGTCAGTGGCGACAACGCCTCCCTCGAGATCGTCCGCGACGTCCGCGACCGCCTCGGCGCCCCCGATGTCGCGGTCCTGTTCGCGGGCGGCGCCTCGGTCCCCTCGAAGTTCCGCGGCCGCCCGCTCAGCCTCACCGCCGACCGGGCCGCCGCCGCGGCGGAGATCCTCGGCAGCGCCCACGTCGTCGTCGCGCACCAACAGGGATGGGGACACTTCCGCGACGACGCGGCAGCCACCCGGCGGGCGTTCGACGACGCGGGCATCGCCGCTCGGCTCTGCCTCGCGGAGCTGGGGCACTGGTGCACGCCGACGGCACCTCGGTTCGACTCGGCCGGGCCGGAACCCGTAGACTCCCCGCTTGGTGGTTCTGCCACATGGTGAGTCGCGCCCTTGGGGCGGTCGGCACACTGGGGGCGGAGACATCGGAGGGCACTAGCTCAACTGGCAGAGCATCGGTCTCCAAAACCGAAGGTTGGGGGTTCAAGTCCCTCGTGCCCTGCAAGAGATGACGACCAGCCGGCCGGAGGGTCGGCGCTGACGAAGAGAAGGTGAGCAGCGTGGCGGATGCTCCGGCAGTCCGTGGGGGCCGCAAGGACTCCTCGGGCGGCAAGCAGTCTGAGAACCGCACCGGCCCGGTGACCTTCTACCGGCAGGTCGTCGCCGAGCTCCGCAAGGTGGTCTGGCCCACCCGGGAGCAGCTCGGCACCTACTTCGTGGTGGTGATGGTCTTCGTGCTCATCATGATCGCGCTGGTGTCGGTCCTGGACCTCGCGCTCGGCAAGCTCGCGTTCGAGATCTTCACCGGCGCCGACGACATCTGAGCCCGACGCGGTCGCCGCGTCGGCTGACAACCGATCTTTTTTCGACAACTGATGGAGCAGCACGTGTCCGAGCAGTACGACCCGGCCCAGGCTGACGAGGCGCTCGCCGAGGCGGCCCACGACGTCGCCGACGTCGAGGAGGCCGAGGACACCGCCCTGGAGGAGACCTTCGAGGCCGACGAGGCCGAGCAGAGCGTCGAGATCGACGAGACCGTCGATGTCGAGGGTGCCGACGAGATCGCTGCCGTGGACGACGACGCCGAGGCGTCCGTGGACGGCGAGTCCGAGGAGGCTGACGACGAGGCCGCCGACGAGGACCCGCTCGAGGCGTTCCGCCGCGAGCTGTGGGCCAAGCCCGGCGACTGGTTCGTGGTGCACACCTACTCCGGCATGGAGAACCGGGTGAAGCAGAACCTCGAGAACCGGATCCACTCCCTCAACATGGAGGACTACATCCACGAGATCGTGGTCCCCACCGAGGAGGTCGCCGAGATCAAGAACGGCCAGCGCAAGATGGTCAAGCGCACCGTTCTCCCCGGCTACGTCCTGGTCCGGATGGACCTCACCGACGAGTCCTGGGCCGCCGTGCGGCACACCCCGTCGGTCACCGGGTTCGTGGGTCACAGCCACCAGCCGGTGCCGCTGAGCATGGACGAGGTCGAGAAGATGCTCGCCCCGGCCGTCGTCACCGCGGCCGCCGCCGAGGCGGAGGCCGCCGCGGCCACCACCGGCGGCACCGCCGCCACGCCGGCCAAGAAGCCGATCGAGGTCGCCGACTTCGGCGTCAACGACTCCGTCCTCATCGTCGACGGCGCGTTCGCCACGCTGCACGCGACGATCACCGAGATCAACGCCGAGGCCCAGCGGGTCAAGGCGCTCGTCGAGATCTTCGGCCGCGAGACGCCGGTCGAGCTGTCGTTCTCGCAGATCCAGCGCGTCTGAATTTCGCTTCTCCGGGTCTCGGCGCGGAGAATGGCAAGGTTGCCCGGGTCAGGGTTCCCCGTGACTCGGCGACGCAGGTGGCAGAGGCGCACGACGTACGCCTCGTCATGACCACGAGAAGAAAGAGATAGAGGAATGCCTCCCAAGAAGAAGATCGCCGCACTGGTCAAGGTGCAGCTGCAGGCCGGCTCGGCCACCCCGGCTCCGCCGGTCGGTACCGCGCTCGGTCCGCACGGCGTCAACATCATGGACTTCTGCAAGGCGTACAACGCCCAGACCGAGTCCATGCGCGGCAACGTCATCCCCGTCGAGATCACGATCTACGAGGACCGGACGTTCGACTTCATCACGAAGACGCCGCCGGCCGCGGAGCTGATCAAGAAGGCTGCCGGCCTCAAGAAGGGCTCGGGCGTCCCGCACAAGGACAAGGTCGGCAAGCTGACCAAGGACCAGGTGCGCGAGATCGCGACGACGAAGCTCCCCGACCTCAACGCCAACGACATCGACGCCGCGATGAAGATCGTGGAGGGTACCGCCCGCTCCATGGGCGTCACCGTCGAGGCCTGACGAACCGTGGAAGGGCCGCGCTGGCCCGCTGACCACACCTCCTCTTACTCCTAAGGAACCACCATGCAGCGCAGCAAGACCTACCGCGCGGCTGCGGAGACGTTCGACAAGAACGAGCTCTACGCGCCGTTGGCCGCGATCAAGATCGCCAAGGCCGCCAGCAAGAAGAAGTTCGACGAGACCGTCGACGTCGTCATGCGTCTGGGCGTCGACCCGCGCAAGGCCGACCAGATGGTCCGTGGCACCGTCAACCTGCCCCACGGCACCGGCAAGACCGCTCGCGTCCTCGTGTTCGCGAACGGCGACAAGGCCGACGCCGCTCGTGAGGCCGGCGCCGACTTCGTCGGCAGCGACGAGCTGATCGACAAGGTCGCCGGCGGCTGGACCGACTTCGACGCCGTGGTCGCCACCCCCGACCTGATGGGCAAGGTCGGCCGCCTCGGCCGCGTGCTCGGCCCCCGTGGCCTCATGCCGAACCCGAAGGTCGGCACCGTGACGCCGGACCCGGCCAAGGCCGTCTCCGACATCAAGGGCGGCAAGATCGAGTTCCGCGTCGACCGCCACGCCAACCTCCACTTCATCGTGGGCAAGGCGTCCTTCTCCGAGCAGCAGCTCGCCGAGAACTACGCGGCCGCCCTCGAGGAGGTGCTGCGGCTCAAGCCGTCCAGCTCCAAGGGCCGCTACCTCAAGAAGGTCACCGTCTCCACGACCATGGGCCCCGGCGTCCAGGTCGACCCCAACCGCATCAAGAACGTCGCGGTCGAGGACGAGGCCTGAGCCCAGGCGCCAGTCCGGTCGTACGACGCCCGCCGCTCCCCTCGGGGACGGCGGGCGTCGCGCATTCCGGGGTGCTCTGGTGGCGGTTCAACTACCAGATTTGTCGCCGACCGGCCTCCTGGACGACAAATGCGGTAGTTGAACCGCCCCAGGGGCTCAGGCGGTGAGTGACTCCAACGCGGCGAGCTCGACACACAACGCGACGCCGGCCATCGCGGCCCGAACCTCGTCGAGCACGGGGAACGAGGGCGCGAGGCGGATGTTGCGGTCGTAGGGGTCCTCGCCGTGCGGGAACGCCGACCCGGCGGGGGTCAGCACGATGCCGGCCTCCTTGGCGAGCTGGACCACGCGCGACGCCGTACCGTCGACGACGTCGAGGTTCACGAAGTAGCCGCCCGTGGGGACCGTCCACTCGGCGATGCCGAGGCCGGAGAGTCGCGTGGACAGGGCCTCCTCGACCGCAGCGAACTTGGGGGCGAGCAGGGTGCGGTGCTTGCGCATGTGGGCCCGCACACCGTCGGCGTCCTTGAAGAACTCCACGTGCCGCAGCTGATTGACCTTGTCGGGACCGATGGCAGCGAAGCCGAGCCGCTGGAGATACCACGCCCGGTTCTCCGGGGAGGCGGCGAGCGCCGCCACCCCGGCACCGGCGTAGCTCATCTTGGACGTCGAGGCGAAGATGATCGGCCGGTTGGGGTGGCCGGAGGCCGAGGCGAGGCCGAGGGCGTCGGCGCTCTTGGTCTCCTCCTCGGTGAGGTGGTGCACGGCGTAGGCGTTGTCCCACAGGATCCGGAAGTCCGGCGCCGCCGTCGGCATCGCCATCAGCTCGGCGGCGACCTCGGGAGAGCAGACGGCTCCGGTCGGGTTGGCGTACGTCGGCACGATCCACATGCCCTTGACGCTGGGGTCGTCGGCGACCAGCGCCCGCACGGCGGCGACGTCGGGACCGTCGGCGTTCATCGGCACGGTCACCATGTCGATGCCGAGCTCGGCGAGCATGGTGAAGTGGCGGTCGTAGCCCGGGACGGCGCAGATGAACTTCACGACCGGCTCCTGGACCCAGGGACGCGGGGAGTCGGGGCCGCCCTTGAGCAGCAGGGAGGTCAGCACCTGGTGCATCATCGTCAGGCTCGAGTTGCCGCCCGCGACCACGGCGGAGGCGTCGACGCCGAGCAGGTCGGCGAAGATCTCGCGCATCTCGGGCAGGCCGTCAAGGCCGCCGTAGTTGCGTACGTCGGCACCGGCGCGGTCGCGGTACGACGAGGGCAGGTCGAGCAGCTCGTTGGCGAGGTCGAGCTGGTCCGCCGAGGGCTTGCCGCGGGTCAGGTCGAGCGCGAGGCCGCGGGACGTCAGCTCGTCGTAGTCGGCGCGCACGGTCGTCAGGCGCGCGGCGAGGTCGTCGGCGGACAGGGCGGACAGCGGCGTCGCGGAGGTGGGCATGAGGACCATCGTGCCGCACGGCCCGGACGGCTCGCGATTTGGCCCGGGCCGGTCGGGCGCCGTACCGTTGCTCCTCGAAACCTTAAGACCGCCGGTTGTCCGGACTACCAGTCCGGACCGAAGGCTCCGCGAGAGTGGACGGCCTGCGCAGGGGATCAGAGCACCGACGACGCGGGTCCGCCCGCGGAGTCCACGCCCTGAGCGCCTGCGCTCGGGGCGTTCGTCTTTCCCGGACGAGTGCGGCGGTCCCCATCCGGAAGGAGACCCATGGCGCGGGCAGACAAGCAGGCCGCCGTCGCGGAGATCGCTGAGTCCTTCAGCGAGTCCGCTGGCGCTGTGCTGACCGAGTACCGCGGTCTCACCGTCAAGGAGCTGCAGGACCTTCGCCGCTCCCTCGGTGCGAACGCCAACTACGCCGTGGTCAAGAACACGCTGGCCAAGCTCGCCGCCAAGGAGGCGGGCATCGAGGGCTTCGACGAGCTCCTCACCGGCCCCACCGCCATCGCCTTCATCAAGGGCGATGTCGTCGAGGCCGCCAAGGGTCTGCGTGACTTTGCCAAGGCGAACCCCACCCTGGTCATCAAGGGTGGCGTTCTCGACGGCGCGCTCCTCGACGCGAAGGAGATCGCCAAGCTGGCCGATCTCGAGTCGCGCGAGGTGCTCCTGGGCAAGCTCGCGGGCGCGATGCTCGCTTCGCTCAGCCAGGCCGTCTACCTCCTCAACGCCCCGCTCGCCCAGGCTGCCCGGCTCGCCGGCGCCCTGGAGGCGAAGGCCCAGGAGGACCCCTCGATCCTCGCAGGTGGTGCTGGTACGCCGGCCGCCGCCGAGGAGGCTCCGGCCGCCGAGGAGGCAACTGCCGACGAGACCACCGAGGCTCCGGCCGAGGAGTCGACCGAGGCCGCTGCCGACGAGGCTGCCGAGTCCACCGACGCCTGATTCCAGGCTGACGTACCCCACCACCTGAAACCCGGGCCGCGGCGACAGTCGTCGCGGGCCACAAGCACCAAGAAGGAGACGCCACCATGGCGAAGCTCACCACCGACGAGCTCCTCGACGCGTTCAAGGAGATGACCCTCATCGAGCTCTCCGAGTTCGTGAAGCAGTTCGAGGAGACCTTCGGCGTCACCGCCGCCGCCCCGGTCGCCGTTGCCGCTGCCCCCGCCGCCGGCGGTGGCGCTGCCGCGGGTGGCGACGACGCCGCCGCGCAGGACGAGTTCGACGTCATCCTCGAGGCCGCTGGTGACAAGAAGATCAACGTCATCAAGGAGGTCCGCGCGCTGACCTCCCTCGGTCTCAAGGAGGCCAAGGACCTCGTCGAGGGCGCCCCGAAGGCGATCCTCGAGAAGGTCAACAAGGAGACGGCCGACAAGGCCAAGGAGTCCCTCGAGGGCGCCGGCGCCACCGTCACCCTGAAGTAATTTGGGCCGAGCGTGTCGCCTATCGAAGGCTGCGCATGGACCCTTCGGGCCCATGCTTGCCTCCGATGCGCTGCGCGCGGGCGCCACGCTGCCGGCCTGAGATGAGGCGGGTCCCTTCCGGGGGCCCGCCTCGTCGCCTATCGAAGGCTGCGCACGGACCCTTCGGGCCCATGCTTGCCTCCGATGCGCTGCGCGCGGGCGCCACGCTGCCGGCCTGAGATGAGGCGGGTCCCTTCCGGGGGCCCGCCTCGTCGCCTGTCGAAGGCTGCGCACGGACCCTTCGGGCCCATGCTTGCCTCCGATGCGCTGCGCGCGGGCGCCACGCTGCCGGCCTGAGATGAGGCGGGTCCCTTCCGGGGGCCCGCCTCGTCGCCTGTCGAAGGCTGCGCACGGACCCTTCGGGCCCATGCTTGCCTCCGATGCGCTGCGCGCGGGCGCCACGCTGCCGGCCTGAGATGAGGCGGCTCACAGCACGAGGCGGATCCCTGCGGGGATCCGCCTCGTGCTGCTTTTCGGGGCGGGTCAACGCCGCGTGCGCTAGCACTACTCGCGAGTTGGACGCTAGGCCTACTCGCCAGTACTTTGCGGGTCTTGATGGTCGGGTGGGCGTGACGCATGCCACGGATGCCGCGTAACGTGCGCCACGCGACAGCGTTGTTCCTAGGCAGCCGGGCTGGTGGAGCGCACGAGGGAGAGGTCACGACATGGGCGTCGACGTACAGGTCACGAACCTGACGAAGCAGTTCGGGAAGCAGCTCATCTGGAAGGGCGTGACGCTCACCCTTCCGGCGGGCGAGATCTCGGTCATGCTCGGCCCGTCGGGCACCGGCAAGTCCGTCTTCCTCAAGGCGCTCATCGGCCTGATCAAGCCCGACGAGGGCTCGATCGTGATCGAGGGCACCGACATCGCGAGCTGCTCCGAGAAGGAGCTCTACGAGATCCGCAAGCTGTTCGGCGTGCTCTTCCAGGACGGCGCGATGTTCGGCTCGATGAACCTCTACGACAACGTCGCCTTCCCGCTGCGCGAGCACACGAAGAAGAGCGAGTCCGAGATCCGTGACATCGTCATGGAGAAGATGGACATGGTCGGTCTGCTCGGCGCGGAGATGAAGCTCCCCGGCGAGATCTCCGGTGGCATGCGCAAGCGCGCCGGCCTGGCCCGCGCCCTGGTGCTCGACCCCGAGATCCTGCTCATCGACGAGCCCGACTCCGGCCTCGACCCGGTGCGGACGTCGTTCATCAACCAGCTCTTCGTCGACCTCAACGCCCAGATCGACGCCACCTTCCTCATCGTCACCCACGACATCCACAGCGTCCGGGTGGTGCCCGACCAGATCGGCCTGCTCTACCACAAGCACCTGGCCATGTACGGCCCGCGCGAGATGCTGCTGTCGTCCGACGAGCCCGTGGTCCGCCAGTTCCTCAACGCGCAGACGATCGGCCCGATCGGCATGTCGGAGGAGAAGGACGCCGACCAGCTCGCAGCCGAGAAGGACATGGACCTGCCGCCGCTGCCGCCGATCCCGCTGCAGATGGAGCCGTCCAACGGCATCCCGCGCCGGGCCCAGGCCGCGCCCGGCGCCTGGTGCCGGGCCAACGGCATCACGCCGCCGCCGGGGTCCTTCACCCGCGAGGCGGAGCACGCGTCCGGAAGCAGCGCCAGCTGAGCGACCAGGACATCCGGGGGACGACGACACAGGATCAGGACGAAAGGGGCGCTAGGTGTCGCTCACCGCTGCACGCGTGATCGCCCCCCTCGGCACCGCGGGCAAGCTCTTCGCCTTCGCGCTGGACGTGGGGCGGGGGCTGTTCCGGCGTCCGTTCCAGGGGCGCGAGTTCATCCAGCAGGCCTGGTTTATCGCCTCGGTCACGATCATCCCGACGGCCCTCGTCGCGATCCCCTTCGGCGCGGTCATCGCGCTGCAGGTCGGTGGCCTGATCAAGCAGTTCGGTGCCCAGTCCTTCACCGGTTCCGCATCGGTGCTGGCGGTCATCCAGCAGGCCGGCCCGATCGCGACCGCACTGCTGATCGCCGGCGCGGGCGGCTCGGCCATCGCGGCCGACCTCGGCGCCCGCAAGATCCGCGAGGAGCTCGACGCCATGATGGTGCTGGGCATCGACCCGATCCAGCGCCTCGTCGTCCCACGCGTGCTCGCCTGCATGCTCGTCGCGGTCTTCCTCAACGGCATGGTCAGCGTCGTCGGCGTCGGCGGCGGCTACGTCTTCAACGTGATCCTGCAGGACGGCACCCCGGGTGCCTATCTCGCCAGCTTCACCGCCCTCGCCCAGCTGCCCGACGTGTGGATCGGCATGATCAAGGCCCTCGTCTTCGGTCTCATCGCCGCGATCGTCGCGTCGTACAAGGGCATGAACGCCGGAGGTGGTCCGAAGGGCGTCGGCGACGCCGTCAACGAGTCCGTGGTCATCACCTTCCTGCTCCTGTTCGTCGTCAACTTCACCCTGAGCACGATCTACCTGCAGGTCGTGCCCCCGAAGACGGGTTAGGCGAGGCGACATGGCGAACATCAAGGCGATCTACGACCGGCCGCTGAAGGGCCTCGACAACCTGGGCCACGAGCTGTCCTTCTACCTCAAGGTCCTGCTCGCGCTGCCCCGCTCGATCAAGCGCTACCCGCGCGAGATCCTGCGGATCCTCGCCGAGGTCACCCTGGGCTCCGGCGCCCTGGCGGTCATCGGCGGCACCGTCGGCGTCATCATCGGCATGACCTTCTTCACCGGCGCCCAGGTCGGGCTGTCGGGGTACGCCGCCCTCAACCAGCTCGGCACCGCCGCCTTCGCGGGCTTCGTGTCCGCCTACTTCAACACCCGGGAGATCGCGCCGCTGGTCGCGGGCATCGCCCTCGCCGCGACCGTCGGCTGCGGGTTCACCGCCCAGCTCGGCGCGATGCGGATCTCCGAGGAGATCGACGCCGTCGAGGTGATGGCGATCCCGTCGATGCAGTTCCTCGTGACCACCCGCGTGATCGGCGGACTCATCGCGATCGTCCCGCTCTACGTCGTGGGCCTGCTGTCGTCGTACGTCGCGAGCCGGCTCGTGGTCACCCAGTTCTACGGGCAGTCGTCGGGCACCTACGACCATTACTTCAACCAGTTCCTGCCACCCGGTGACGTGCTGTGGTCCTTCGGCAAGGTGCTGGTGTTCGCGGTCGTCGTCATCCTGATCCACTGCTACCACGGGTACACCGCCTCGGGCGGCCCCGCGGGCGTGGGGGTGGCGGTGGGTCGCGCGGTGCGGACCAGCATCGTGGCGATCAACGTGATCGACCTGTTCCTGTCGATGGCCATCTGGGGTGCCTCGACCACCGTCAGGCTGGCGGGGTGATCGGGCGATGAACCGGATCCTGTCGGCCCACAAGGCGCTCGGCGTCGTGTTCGTGGCGCTGCTGCTGCTCGGCGTCTGGCTGACCTACGCCACCTTCACCAAGAAGTTCACCGACTACGACCGGGTGACCCTCAAGACCTCCTCGATCGGCCTGCAGCTGCCCAACCGCGCCGACGTGAAGGTGCGCGGCGTGATCGTCGGCGAGGTGCTCGACGCCCGCTCGGGAGCCGACGGCGCCGAGCTGACGCTGGGCATCTATCCCGACAAGATCGGCGTGGTGCCGGCCAACGTCACCGGCTCGATCGTGCCGAAGACGCTGTTCGGCGAGAAGTACGTCTCGCTCGTGGTGCCCGAGACCGGCCCGTCGGGCACGATGCGCGCCGGCGGGACCATCGACCGGACCGTCGTCTCGACCGAGCTCGAGGAGGTCCTCTCCGACCTCTACCCGCTGCTGCGCACGGTGCAGCCGGCTGAGCTCAACGCGACGCTGACCGCGCTCGCGACCGCCCTCCAGGGACGCGGCGAGCTCCTCGGCAAGAACCTCGAGACACTCGACGGCTATCTCAAGCGGATCAACCCGCAGATCCCCGCCCTGCTCGAGGACCTCAAGCTGACCGCGCAGGTCTCCGACACCTACGCCGACATCCTTCCCCAGGTGGCCCAGATCCTCGACGACACCGTGAAGACGACCGGCACGATCGAGGAGCGGGAGGCGGCGCTCACCGCGACCCTGCGCGACATCCGCAGCTTCTCCGACACGGCGCGCTCCTTCCTCGACGCCAACGCCGACCGCCTCAAGCGCGCCGGCGAGCTGAGCACCGAGACGCTGCGGGCGGTGGCCCGCTACGCACCGACGATCCCGTGCATGGCCGCCGGCATCGTCAAGGCGCAGGGGCGCCTCGCGGAGGCATTCCGCGGCTTCGAGCTGCACATCGTCCTGGAGACCCTGCAGGACCAGCCGCGCAAGTACACCCCGGCCGACGCCCCGATCTTCGGGGAGGACCGCGGGCCCGACTGCCTGGGCCTGCCGGACATCCCGTGGAGCCAGCAGAACCCGTTCCCGCCGCTGCCGCACCTCAACGACGGCATGAACGGCGACACCGGCAAGGGCAACCTGCGCCCGGCTCCGGAGTACTCCGGCTACACCGGGAGCCCCGACGACGTCGCCGCGCTGCGCGGCGCGCTCGACGAGGCGTACGACGGCGCCGGCTCCGACCTCAACGTGCTCCTCGCCGGCCCGCTCCTCACCGGAGGTGGGGCGCCGTGATGCTGCGCGGACTCGACAAGAAGACCAGCGGCGACCTCGTCCGCCTGGTCGTGTTCATGGTGACCACGGCGCTCGCCACCAGCGTCCTGATCATCACCATCGGCAACCTCTCCTTCGGCGCCACCAGGGACTACGCCGCCGACTTCGTCGACGCCACCGGCGTCAACAAGGGGGACGACATCCGGATCGCGGGCGTCAAGGTCGGCACCGTCCAGGAGATCCGGATCATCAGCGCCGACCGGGCCCGGGTGTCCTTCTCGGTCGACTCCGACACCCGCATCGACGACGCGACCCATGCCACGGTCAAGTACCGCAACCTGATCGGCCAGCGCTACATCTCGCTGACCCAGGAGGGCACCGGCGGCGAGCGGCTGGGGGAGGACGACGCCATCCCGGTCGACCGGACCAAGCCGGCGCTCGACCTGACCGTGCTCTTCAACGGCTTCAAGCCGCTGTTCCAGGCGCTGTCGCCCGACGACATCAACAAGCTGTCCTACGAGATCGTCCAGGTCTTCCAGGGCGAGGGCGGCACCGTCGAGGGCCTGCTGTCGAGCACGGCGTCGGTCACCCAGACCCTCGCCGACCGCGACCAGGTCATCGGCGACCTGCTGACGAACCTCGACTACGTCCTCGACCACGTCGCCGACCGCGACAAGCAGCTGACGAACCTCATCGACAGCTTCCGCTCCCTGATCGGTGGCCTCAACGAGGATCGCGAGGCGATCCTGTCCTCCCTCGACTCGATCTCGGAGCTCTCGGTGCAGACCGCCGCGCTGGTCACCGACATCAAGGACCCGTTCATCAAGGACATCAAGGAGCTGCGCAAGGTCGCCGGGACCCTCGACGACAACCGCGCGGAGATCGACCGGGCGCTGCAGGTGCTGCCGATCAAGCTCACCAAGATCGGCCGCACCGCGACGTACGGCTCGTGGTTCAACTTCTACCTGTGCCACTTCAAGGCCACCATCAAGGTCCCGCTCCTGCCGAACCCGGTCAGCGCCACCTACGGCGCGACCGCCGACCGCTGCACGCTCGGATGAGGCGATCACTGACATGAAGCCCTTCCGCGAGCGCAACCCCGTGGTCATCGGCGCGGTGAGCATCGCCGTGCTGCTGCTCGGCCTGGTCGCCGCCCTCCGGGCCAACGACCTGCCGCTGATCGGTGGCGGCGACACCTACTACGCCTCCTTCTCCGAGGCCGGTGGACTCAAGCCCAAGGACGAGGTCCGCATCGCCGGCGTCCGGGTCGGCCAGGTGACCTCGATGGAGCTCGACGGCAACTCGGTCAAGGTCGCGTTCAAGATCAAGACCGACACCCCCTTCGGCGTCGACACCCGTGCCGACATCAAGGTGAAGACCATCCTCGGCTCGATGTTCCTCGCGCTCGACCCCGCCGGCGAGGGCCAGCTCGCGGAGGGAGCGGTCATCCCGGTCGACCGCACCAGCTCGCCGTACGACGTGGTCGAGGCCTTCACCGGCCTGGCCGAGACGTCCGCCGACATCGACACCGACCAGCTCGCCAACGCGCTCACCACGCTGGCCGACCTGACCCGCAACACGCCCGAGGAGTTCCGGGCGGCGCTCGACGGCCTCTCCTCCCTCGCGGAGACCGTGGCCTCGCGCGACGAGGAGATCAACTCGCTGCTGAAGAACCTCAACCGGGTCTCGACCGTGCTCGACTCGCGCGACGAGGACATCGTGGCGCTGATGAAGGACGCCGACTCGCTCTTCACCGCGCTGCTCCAGCGCAAGGCGCAGATCCACCGCCTGCTGGAGTCGACCTCGACGCTGAGCACCAAGCTGACCGGGCTGATCAAGGACAGCCGCGCCGATCTCAAGCCCGCGCTCGACAGCCTCGACTCGGTGCTGCAGGTCGTGAAGAAGAACGAGGACAACCTCGAGGAGTCGATCCGTCTGATGGCGCCGTTCTACCGCGTCTTCGCCAGCACGCTCGGCAACGGGCCGTGGTTCGACACCTACATCTTCAACCTGCCGCCGGTGCCCGGGACGGTGAAGCCGTGAACGACTCGGTGAGCAGGATGCGCCGCTGGCTCCCCCTGGCCGTCATCGGGGTGCTGATCGTCGCGGGCCTGGTCTGGATGTTCGGTGGCTCGGGCAACGACAAGACGGTGACCGCCTACTTCCCGCGTGCGGTGTCGGTCTACGAGGGCAGCGAGGTCCGGGTCCTCGGCATCCCCGTGGGCCGGGTCCGCGAGGTCGTCCCGGAGGGCACCAAGGTCAAGGTCGTGATGGCCTACGACTCCGACCTCAAGGTGCCGGCCGACGCCGATGCCGTCATCGTGTCGCCGTCCGTCGTCGGCGACCGCTACATCCAGCTGTCGCCGGCCTTCGAGGACGGCGACCGGGTGATGGCCGACAACACCGTCATCGATGCCACGAAGACGGCGATCCCGCTCGAGCTCGACGAGATCTACGGCAGCATCGACAAGCTGACCGTCGCGCTCGGCCCCGAGGGCGCCAACAAGGAGGGCGCGCTGACCGACCTCCTCGAGCAGACGGCCCGGAACTTCGGCGGCCAGGGCGCCCAATTCCACCAGACCATCAAGGACTTCGGCCGGCTCAGCGAGACCCTCGACAACAACAAGGACGACCTCTTCGACTCGGCCCGGCAGCTCGAGTCCTTCCTCAAGACGCTGGCCGACAACGACACGACCGTGCGCGACTTCAGCCGGTCGTTGGGCGACGTGTCGAGCCTGCTGGCCGACGAGCGGCAGGAGCTCACGACCGCACTGTCGAACCTCGGTACGGCGCTCGACCACGTCGCCCGCTTCGTGAAGCGCAACCGCGAGGTGCTCGGCCGCAACATCCGCGACATCAACCGGGTCGCGAAGGTGCTGGTCCGCCAGCGCGGGGCTCTCGACGAGCTGCTCCAGGCCGGCCCGCTCGCGATCACGAACCTCTACCACACGTACAACCCCAAGGACGGCACGCTCGACACCAACGCCAACCTCGGCAACATCCTGCACGAGCTGACCTCGAACCCGAGTGCCGTGCTGTGTGCTCTGGTGTCGGGCGCCGATGCGAAGGGCGACATCTGCGGCCTGATCGAGACCCTGCTGCCGCGCGGTGCCCCGTTCGGCACCGGCTCCTGGTACGGCCAGGCCTACGACCCGACGCTCAACGGACTGGTGGAGGTGGACCGATGACGAGGCCACGCTCCGTGCTCCGCCGCCGGATGCGGGCGCTGGTCGCCCTGCTCGCCGGCGCGGTGCTGCTCACCGGCTGCGACTTCGATGTCTACGAGCTGCCGCTGCCCGGCGGTGCCGACACCGGCAAGGACCCGATCCAGGTCAGCGTCCGCTTCGACGACGTCCTCGACCTGGTGCCCAAGTCGTCGGTCAAGGTCAACGACGTCGCGGTCGGACAGGTCACCGAGGTCCGCCTCGACGGCTACCGCGCCGTGGTGACCCTCGAGCTGCGCAAGGACGTCGACCTGCCCGACAACCCGGTCGCCTCGATCCGCCAGACCAGCCTGCTGGGCGAGAAGTTCGTCTCGCTCGCGGCCCCCGCCGCCGGTGCCCAGGGCCGGCTCTCCGACGGCGACGTCATCGAGGACGGCGGCCGCAACCCGGAGGTCGAGGAGGTGCTCGGCGCACTCAGCCTGGTCCTCAACGGCGGCGGCATCGCCCAGCTGAAGACGATCTCGACCGAGCTCAACCTCGCCCTCGAGGGCCGGGAGGACTCCGCCAAGTCGGTGCTCACCCAGGTCTCCTCGCTGATGGGCCAGCTCGACCAGCGCAAGCAGGACATCGTCGACGCGATCGAGTCGGTCAACCGGCTCGCCGTCACCGCCCGACAGCACCAGGACAGCATCGACCTCGCCCTCGAGGAGCTGCCGAGCGCGCTGGACTCGCTCGACCGGCAGCGCCAGGACCTGGTCGCGATGCTCGACGGGCTCACCCAGCTCAGCGACGTCGGCGTCCGGGTCATCAACACCACCAAGGCCGCGACGATCGACACCCTCAAGATGCTCGACCCGGTCCTCTTCCAGATCGCGCAGGCCGGCGACGACTTCGCCAAGGGCTTCAGCACCTTCCTGACCTACCCGTTCATCGACGAGTCCGTCGGACGCGACCCGCAGGTCGCCCGCAACCTCCACATGGGCGACTACGTCAACCTGTCGATCGACCTGCAGCTCGACATCGGCAACCTGAACCTGCCCGACCTCCCCTGCCTCCTGGTCAACGAGCTCCCGGACTCGCCGCTCGACCAGCTGATCAACCTGAAGAACCTCTGCGACAGCGCGTGGAAGACGCTCCAGGGCTGCCTGAAGACGCCGCCGGACCCGCAGAAGTGCCTGCTGCTGCCGCAGTACCTCCTCGACGACGTCTGCTCGGCCGTGAAGCTGCTCTGCAACCTGCTCGGCGGCAACAAGGGCGCCACGGCCGGCGGCGCACCCGCCAGCAACAACCCGATCCGCAACCTGCTCTCCAGCGTGCTGGGGGGCGGCGGCCTGGGGCGCCCGGCGCCGGGCGGGCACAGTGACGTCGACACCATGTGGTCGGAGTTCGACGATGCCTACGACACCGACCTGGTCAGCCTGTACGCCGCCCCGCTGACCCAGCAGGCGCCGACGGCGCACCGGGCCGAGAAGGCGAGGTCCGCACCGTGATCACCCGTCGTACCCGGATCCAGCTGATGGTCTTCGCGCTCATCACGCTGCTCGGCGTCTCCTTCGTCGGCGCCCGCTACGCCAAGCTCGACCGCCTGGTCGTCGACCGCAGCTACACCGTGACCGCCCACTATCCCGAGTCCGGCGGCATCTTCACCGGGGCCGAGGTCACCTACCGCGGCGTCGGCATCGGCACCGTCGGCGAGCTGAAGCTGACCGACGCGGGCGTCGACGTCCACCTCGACATCGACAAGAAGTGGGACAAGATCCCCAGCGACACCCTCGCCCTGGTCGGCAACCGCTCCGCCGTCGGCGAGCAGTACGTCGAGCTGCAGCCGCAGACCGACGGCGGGCCGTACCTCCGCGAGGGCTCGGAGATCTCCGACGTCGCGACCCCGATCGCCACCGAGAAGCTCCTCGGCGACCTGTCCGCGACGGTCGCCAGCGTCGACCGCGAGGCGTTGCAGACGACGGTCAGTGAGCTCGGCCAGGCGTTCGCCGGCACCGGCCCGGACCTCCAGCGGATCATCGACACCGGCAACTCCTTCATCGAGACCGCCGACGAGAACTTCGACCTCACCACCGCGCTGATCCGGGACAGCAACACCGTCCTGCAGGGCCAGGTCGCCTCGGAGTCCTCGCTGCGGACCTTCGCCCAGCAACTGTCGCTGTTCAGCTCCGCGCTGGCCGGCGCCGACCCGGCGCTGCGCAAGGTCATCGACTCGGGATCGGTGGCCGCGACCCAGCTGCGCACCTTCCTCGAGCAGAACGGCGTCGAGATCAGCGAGCTGCTCGCCAACCTGGTCGCGACCGGCGAGGTCGTCGTCCAGCACCTCGACGCCCTCAAGCAGATGCTCGTCGTCTACCCGTACGCCATCGGTGCCGGCCAGGTCGTCGTCGGCAAGCGGTCCAAGCAGGAGGGCGGCAGCGGGTTCTGGGACGCGCACTTCGGCCTCGTGCTCGCGCTGACCAGTACGCCCTGCTACGCCGGCTACCTCAAGACCCGCCGCAACCCGGAGTCCGACCGCGGCAACGCCCCGATGCCCGAGAACGTCGGCTGCACCGAGCCGATCACCAAGAGCAACCCCCGCGGCACGCAGAACCTCCCGCGGGTCGCGCCGGGCGTGCAGGGCTACGACATCGGCGTGCGGGTCGACGACGAGACCGGTGAGCTGACCTGGGCCGTGACGGGCCAGGCGGAGGAGACGACCAGCGTGCGCGGTAACGTGGCGCCTCCGTCGCTGGGAGAGGACTCGTGGAAGTGGCTCTACCTCCAACCGCTGCTCGACCCCGCTCGGTGAGCCCGTCGTCGAGGCTCGCGCGGTGAGGGAGTCCAACGCCACGCTCCGCTGGAGCGTGATCGGGCTGCTGCTCACTGTCGTCGTCGCCGCACTCGGCGTCAGCGTGTGGACGCTGGTCGACAAGGGCGCGGGCTCGAACCCCGGCGAGAAGCTCGACTCCCTGATCGACCCGCCGCGCGACGAGACCGCCGATCGCGAGAAGGCGCTCGCCGCCGCCCGGACGTTCGTCCAGCGGTTCAACACCTACGGCCCCGACCTGCTCGACGCCGCGGGCAAGATGCCCGACTACGCCGGGGTCGGCCGGCTGATGACGGCCAAGTTCCGCACCGTGTTCGACAAGAACGTCGGCTACGCCGAGGAGACGGTCAAGCAGACCCAGATCGACCGGGTCGGCACGCCGTACGCCGTCGGCGTGGCCAGCATCGACGACGACTCCGCGGAGCTGCTCGTCGCCGGCGTCGTCGAGTTCTCCTATCCCGACCCCTCCGACGGCACCCAGCGGATCCCGTTCGAGCCCCTCCGGTTCCGCTACGAGGTCTCCCTCGTCAAGCAGGGCGGGACCTGGCTGGTCGACGATCTCGACGATCTCGACGACGAGCTGCCCTCCTTCGGCGAGGCGTCGATCCCGGAGGGCGGCCCGCCGGTCGGCCAGCCGAGTGGTCAGCCGAGTGGCCAGCCGACGCCGTCGTCCGAGCAGCCGAGCGACGGCAGCTCGCCGAGCACGGGGGAGGCCCCGTGAGCACCAATCTGTACGACCTCCTCGACGTCGAGGAGAGCGCGAGCGCCGACGAGATCCGGGCCGCGTGGAAGGTCGCGATCGCCGATCTCGACCCGACCGAGCGCCGGTTCCGCGCCTACAGCGACGCCGCCGGCGTCCTGCTCGACCAGGACAGGCGGGCGGCGTACGACGCCGAGCTGGCCGCCGAGCGCGCCGCCGAGACCGCCGCGGCCGCGGACGAGCCGGCTCCCGCGGACCCTGCGGACGCCGAGCCAGCACGGGCCGAGCCAGCACCGGCCGAGCCAGCACCGGCCGCGGCCGGGCGCCGAGCCCCGGGCACGGTGGCCCTGGTCGCCGCGGGGGTCGCCGCGGTCCTGGCCGTCGGTCTGGCCGTGACGCTCGCCCTGCTGCCCGGCGCCCGCGGCGAGGCCAGCGCGAAGGAGGTGGCCGAGAGCAACCTCCGCTTCGAGCGGACCTCCGTCGAGGTGGAGGGCGCCGCGGAGCGGATCGTCGCGCCGGCCTTCTCGTACGGCTACCAGACCATGGACGCCGACCTGGAGCGGGTGACCCAGTACCTCACGCCGGCCCTGGCCGCCAAGCAGACCAAGCTCTGGCCGGAGCTGACCGAGGAGGCCACGAAGCAGAAGATCGTCGTCGAGGCGGCGGCCGACGGGGTCGCCCTGACCCGCCTCAGCGACGACGGCAGGCTCGCTTCCGTCGTGGTGTTCATCCGGCAGGACAGCGTCCGCGACGGGGGCGAGCGGAGCACGCTGCGGATGTGGGCCACGCTGCAGCTGGTCCGCGACTCCGGCAGCGAGCAGGGCTGGCTGCTCGACGGCATCTGCGTCGACTCGGACTGCGCCGAGAGCTGAGTCTCGGACCGCATCGACCCGTCGCATCTGAACGCGAAAAAGGCGCCGACCCGGCGCGTTCGAACGCGCCGGGTCGATGATCGGGGGACCGGGCGGCCGAGCGGCTGCTTGACCTGAGCGGGTCCGCGCAGCATGATCGGGCGGACCGGATCCCAGCCGGCCCTGACCGGGGTCGGCGGAGCCGCTCCCCGGCTGTGTGAGGTTGCGCAGCCGATATTGTCGAGCGCTCCGCAGTGGTGTATCGTGGCTCCTTGCGCCTGCCCTCAGATGCGCTTCGGCCTGCCCGGTGGCCGATGACGTGGTGGGTCAGGGCGCTCTCGAAGAGTCGAACCCGTCGAAGGACAACTCTTGGCCGCGCGCACCACCCCCGGTAAGTCCCGCATCTCTTTCGCGAAGATCCAGGAGCCGATGGCGCTCCCGAGGCTTCTCTCGCTCCAGACCGACAGCTTCGACTGGCTGATCGGCAACGAGGCCCACAAGTCCCGGATCGAGGCCCGCCTGGCCGAGGGCCAGGACGCCACCCACAAGTCCGGCCTCGAGGAGATCTTCGAGGAGATCTCCCCGATCGAGGACTTCTCCGAGACGATGTCGCTCTCGTTCGAGAACCCGGTCTTCTACGACCCGAAGTACACCGTCGACGAGTGCAAGGAGAAGGACCTCACCTACTCCGCCCCGCTCTACGTCTCCGCCGAGTTCACCAACAACGAGACCGGCGAGATCAAGGGCCAGACGGTCTTCATGGGCGACTTCCCCCTGATGACCCCCAAGGGCACCTTCGTCATCAACGGCACCGAGCGGGTCGTCGTGTCCCAGCTCGTCCGCTCGCCCGGCGTCTACTTCGAGCGCACCGCCGACAAGACGTCCGACAAGGACATCTACACCGCCAAGCTGATCCCGAGCCGCGGCGCGTGGCTGGAGTTCGAGATCGACAAGCGCGACATGGTCGGCGTCCGCCTCGACCGCAAGCGCAAGCAGAACGTCACGGTCCTGCTCAAGGCCCTCCAGGCCATCGCCGAGGACACCGGCGAGGAGTACGACTACGAGGCCGTCATGGCCGACCTGCGTCAGTTCGAGTCGATCCAGCTGACCGAGGAGAAGGACAACACGCAGGGGCCCGACGACGCCCTGCTCGACATCTACCGCAAGCTGCGCCCGGGCGAGCCGCCGACGCGCGAGGCCGCGCTGACGCTGCTGAAGAACTACTACTTCAACCCCAAGCGCTACGACCTCGCCAAGGTCGGCCGCTACAAGGTCAACAAGAAGCTCGGCCAGCACGAGGCGTTCGACCAGCAGACGATGACGATCGCCGACATGGTGGCGACGATCAAGTACATCGTCCAGCTGCACAACGGCGACGAGTTCGTGGCCGCGATCGGCGGCGAGATCCGCAAGGACGCCGACGGCAAGGACCTGCCGGTCCTCGCCGACGACATCGACCACTTCGGCAACCGCCGGATGCGCACCGTCGGCGAGCTGATCCAGAACCAGCTCCGCACCGGCCTGGCCCGGATGGAGCGCGTGGTCCGCGAGCGGATGACGACCCAGGACGTCGAGGCGATCACGCCGCAGTCCCTCATCAACATCCGTCCCGTCGTCGCGGCGCTGAAGGAGTTCTTCGGCACCTCGCAGCTCTCGCAGTTCATGGACCAGACCAACCCGATCGCGGGCCTGACGCACAAGCGCCGCCTCTCCGCGCTCGGCCCGGGTGGTCTGTCCCGTGACCGCGCCGGCATGGAGGTCCGCGACGTCCACCCGTCGCACTACGGCCGGATGTGCCCCATCGAGACGCCGGAAGGCCCGAACATCGGTCTGATCGGCTCGCTCGCGTCGTACGGGCGGATCAACCCGTTCGGCTTCGTCGAGACGCCCTACCGCAAGGTCGAGGCCGGTGTGGTCACCGACCAGATCGACTACCTGACCGCCGACGACGAGGACCGCTACGTCATCGCGCAGGCCAACGCGGCGCTCGACGCCAAGGGCCGCTTCGCCGAGGACCGCGTGCTGGTGCGTCAGCGCAACGGCGAGGTCGCCGAGGTCCCGGCCGACGACGTCGACTACATGGACGTCTCGCCGCGCCAGATGGTGTCGGTCGCGACGGCCCTGATCCCGTTCCTCGAGCACGACGACGCCAACCGCGCGCTCATGGGCGCCAACATGCAGCGTCAGGCCGTGCCGCTCATCCGGAGCGACAGCCCGATCGTCGGCACCGGCATCGAGTTCCGGGCCGCGGTCGACGCGGGCGACGTCGTGGTGGCCGACAAGGCCGGTGTCGTCAAGGAGGTCTCCGCCGACCTCGTCGAGACGATGAACGACGACGGCACCTACTCGTCGTACCGTCTCGCGAAGTTCAAGCGCTCCAACCAGGGCACCTGCATCAACCAGCGACCGCTGGTCGAGGCGGGGGACCGGCTCGAGGTCGGTTCGCCGATCGCCGACGGTCCGTGCACCGACAACGCGGAGATGGCGCTGGGCACCAACCTGCTCGTCGCGTTCATGCCGTGGGAGGGCCACAACTACGAGGACGCGATCATCCTCAGCCAGCGCCTGGTGCAGGAGGACGTCCTCACCTCGATCCACATCGAGGAGCACGAGGTCGACGCCCGCGACACCAAGCTGGGGCCGGAGGAGATCACCCGCGACATCCCGAACGTCAGCGAGGAGATGCTCGCCGACCTCGACGAGCGCGGCATCATCCGGATCGGCGCCGAGGTGTCGACCGGTGACATCCTCGTCGGCAAGGTCACGCCCAAGGGCGAGACCGAGCTGACCCCCGAGGAGCGCCTGCTCCGCGCGATCTTCGGAGAGAAGGCGCGCGAGGTCCGCGACACCTCGATGAAGGTGCCGCACGGCGAGTCCGGCACGGTGATCGGCGTGCGCGTCTTCGACCGCGAGGAGGGCGACGAGCTCCCGCCGGGCGTCAACCAGCTCGTCCGCGTGTACGTCGCGCAGAAGCGCAAGATCTCCGTGGGCGACAAGCTCGCCGGCCGCCACGGCAACAAGGGCGTCATCGCGAAGATCCTGCCGATCGAGGACATGCCGTTCATGGAGGACGGCACGCCGGTCGACGTCGTGCTCAACCCGCTGGGTGTGCCGCGACGGATGAACATCGGCCAGATCCTCGAGCTGCACCTCGGCTGGCTCGGCAAGCAGGGCTGGCACATCGACGCCGACCTGCAGGACGCCGACTGGGCCCAGCGGCTCACCGCGATCGGCGTCGCCGAGGCCGCACCGAACACGAAGGTCGCCACCCCGGTCTTCGACGGCGCCCGCGAGGACGAGATCACCGGCCTGCTCGGCCAGACGCTGCCCAACCGCGACGGCGTCCGGATGGTCAAGGAGACCGGCAAGGCCAGCCTGTTCGACGGCCGCTCCGGCGAGCCGTTCAAGGACCCGGTCTCGGTCGGCTACATGTACATCCTCAAGCTCCACCACCTGGTCGACGACAAGATCCACGCGCGCTCGACCGGCCCCTACTCGATGATCACGCAGCAGCCGCTGGGCGGTAAGGCCCAGTTCGGTGGCCAGCGGTTCGGCGAGATGGAGGTGTGGGCGATGGAGGCCTACGGCGCCGCCTATGCCCTCCAGGAGCTGCTCACCATCAAGTCCGACGACGTGCCCGGTCGCGTCAAGGTCTACGAGGCCATCGTGAAGGGCGAGAACATCCCCGACTCGGGCATCCCGGAGTCGTTCAAGGTTCTCGTCAAGGAGATGCAGTCGCTCTGCCTCAACGTGGAGGTGCTGTCCCAGGACGGCACCACCATCGAGATGCGCGACGCGGAGGAGGACGTCTTCCGCGCCGCCGAGGAGCTCGGCATCGACCTGTCCCGCCGCGAGCCCAGCTCGGTCGAAGAGGTGTGAGTCGCGGGGCGCGCCCCACCGGGCGCGCCCTGCCTCCACCCCCAACCAACTTCACTTTTCTCAGATCCAACGAAGGGTTGCAGCCATCGTGCTCGACGTGAACTTCTTCGACCAGCTTCAGATCGGCCTGGCCACCGCGGACGACATCCGGACGTGGAGCCACGGCGAGGTCAAGAAGCCGGAGACCATCAACTACCGCACGCTCAAGCCGGAGCGTGACGGCCTCTTCTGCGAGAAGATCTTCGGTCCCACCCGGGACTGGGAGTGCTACTGCGGCAAGTACAAGCGGGTCCGCTTCAAGGGCATCATCTGCGAGCGCTGCGGCGTCGAGGTGACCCGCTCCAAGGTGCGCCGCGAGCGGATGGGCCACATCGAGCTCGCCGCCCCGGTGACCCACATCTGGTACTTCAAGGGTGTCCCGAGCCGACTGGGCTACCTGCTCGACCTGGCGCCGAAGGACCTCGAGAAGGTCATCTACTTCGCCGCCTACATGATCACCTCCGTCGACGAGGACGCGCGGCACCGCGACCTGTCCGACCTCGAGGGCAAGATCGGCCTGCAGCGGCAGTCCATCGAGAAGCGCCGCGACGCCGGCCTCGAGGACCGCACCAAGAAGCTGGAGGAGGACCTGGCCGCGCTCGAGGCCGAGGGGGCCAAGGCCGACCAGCGCCGCAAGGTCCGCGACGGCGCCGAGCGCGAGCTCAAGCAGCTGCGCGACCGCGCCCAGCGCGAGCTGGACCGCCTCGACGAGGTCTGGGACACGTTCAAGACCCTCAAGGTGCAGGACCTCATGGGTGACGAGGTCCTCTACCGCGAGATGAAGAACTGGTTCGGCAAGTACTTCGAGGGCCACATGGGCGCCACGGCGATCCAGAAGCGCCTGCAGAGCTTCGACATCGAGGCCGAGGTCGAGAACCTGCGCGAGACCATCGCGACCGGCAAGGGCCAGCGCAAGGTCCGCGCCCTCAAGCGGCTCAAGGTCGTCGACGCGTTCCGCAAGACCGGCAACAAGCCGGAGGGCATGGTCCTCGACGCCGTCCCGGTCATCCCGCCGGACCTGCGCCCGATGGTGCAGCTCGACGGTGGCCGGTTCGCGACGTCCGACCTCAACGACCTCTACCGCCGCGTGATCAACCGCAACAACCGCCTCAAGCGGCTGCTCGACCTCGGCGCGCCGGAGATCATCGTCAACAACGAGAAGCGGATGCTCCAGGAGGCCGTCGACTCGCTGTTCGACAACGGCCGCCGCGGTCGTCCCGTCACCGGCCCGGGCAACCGGCCGCTGAAGTCGCTGTCCGACATGCTCAAGGGCAAGCAGGGTCGCTTCCGTCAGAACCTGCTCGGCAAGCGCGTCGACTACTCGGGGCGTTCGGTCATCGTGTCGGGTCCGCAGCTCAAGCTGCACCAGTGCGGTCTGCCCAAGCAGATGGCCCTGGAGCTGTTCAAGCCCTTCGTCATGAAGCGGCTCGTGGACCTGTCGCACGCGCAGAACATCAAGTCCGCCAAGCGGATGGTCGAGCGGGCCCGCCCGGTCGTGTGGGACGTCCTCGAAGAGGTCATCACCGAGCACCCCGTGCTGCTCAACCGTGCGCCCACCCTGCACCGCCTCGGCATCCAGGCCTTCGAGCCGCAGCTGATCGAGGGCAAGGCCATCCAGCTCCACCCGCTCGTCTGCACCGCGTTCAACGCGGACTTCGACGGCGACCAGATGGCCGTGCACCTGCCGCTGTCCGCCGAGGCCCAGGCCGAGGCGCGGATCCTGATGCTGTCGACCAACAACATCCTCAAGCCGTCGGACGGCCGTCCGGTGACCATGCCGACCCAGGACATGATCATCGGCCTGTTCTTCCTCACCACCGAGCGTGGCGAGGCGACGGTCGAGGTCGACGGCGAGACCCGCCTGCGCACGTTCATGTCCCCGGCCGAGGCGATCATGGCCTACGACCGCGGCGAGATCGCGCTGCAGGACAAGGTGCGGATCCGGCTCAGCGACTACGCCCTCGAGGGCGTCGCGGACGGCGAGGCGACCATCGTCGAGACGACCCTGGGCCGCACGATCTTCAACGACGCGCTGCCGGCCGACTACCCCTACGTCAACGAGGAGGTCGGCAAGAAGCGCCTCGGCGCGATCGTCAACGACCTCGCCGAGCGCTACCCCAAGGTGGTCGTGGCGGCGTCCCTGGACGCCCTCAAGGACAACGGCTTCCACTGGGCGACCCGCTCCGGTGTGACGGTGTCGATCGCCGACGTGATCACGCCCCCCAACAAGGCCGAGATCCTGGCCGAGCACGAGGGCGCGGCGGCGAAGATCCAGAAGCAGTACGAGCGCGGTCTGGTCACCGACGAGGAGCGCCGCCAGGAGCTCATCGAGATCTGGACCAAGGCGAGCCAGGAGGTCGGCAAGGCCCTGCGCTCCACCTTCGAGGCCAACCCGACCAACCCGATCTACGTGCAGGTGCACTCGGGAGCCTCGGGTAACTTCAACCAGATCAACCAGGTCGGCGCCATGCGTGGTCTGGTGGCCAACCCGAAGGGCGAGATCATCCCGCGGCCGATCAAGGCCAACTTCCGCGAGGGTCTCTCCGTGCTGGAGTACTTCATCTCCACCCACGGCGCCCGCAAGGGACTGGCGGACACCGCGCTGCGGACCGCCGACTCGGGCTACCTGACCCGTCGTCTGGTCGACGTGTCGCAGGACGTCATCATCCGTGAGGACGACTGCGGCACCGAGCGGGGCCTGCCCAAGGTCATCGGCGTGACCGACGAGAGTGGCGTCGTGGTCAAGGACGAGAACGCCGAGACCGCGGCGTACGCCCGTTCGGCGGCCAAGGAGATCACCCACCCGACGACGGGCGAGGTGCTCGCGGTCGCCGGTGAGGACCTCGGTGACGTCAAGATCGCCGAGCTGATCGAGGCCGGCATCGAGCAGGTCACGGTCCGCTCGGTGCTGACCTGCGACGCTCGCACCGGCACCTGCGCGAAGTGCTACGGCCGCTCGCTGGCCACCGGCAAGCTCGTCGACATCGGTGAGGCCGTCGGCATCATCGCGGCGCAGTCCATCGGTGAGCCCGGCACGCAGCTGACGATGCGTACCTTCCACACCGGCGGTGTGGCCTCGGCCGACGACATCACGCAGGGTCTGCCCCGTGTGGTCGAGCTCTTCGAGGCCCGCACCCCCAAGGGTCACGCCCAGATCTCCGAGGCCGCCGGCCGCGTGCAGATCGAGGAGACCGACAAGGCGCGCATCATCGTCGTCACCCCCGACGACGGCAGCGACGTCAAGGAGTACCCCGTCTCCCGCCGCTCGCGTCTGCTCGTCGAGGACGGCGGCCGGGTCGAGGTGGGCGACAAGTTCACCGCCGGCACCGAGGACCCGAAGGAGGTGCTGCGCATCCTCGGCGTCCGCCGTACGCAGCAGCACCTCGTCGACCAGGTCCAGGAGGTCTACCGGTCGCAGGGTGTGTCGATCCACGACAAGCACATCGAGATCATCGTGCGGCAGATGCTGCGCCGGATCACGGTGCTCGAGTCGGGCGACACCAACCTGCTCCCGTCCGACCTCGTCGACCGGGTCCGCTTCGAGGAGGAGAACCGCCGCGTGGTCTCCGAGGGCGGCAAGCCGGCCTCGGGTCGTCCCGAGCTCATGGGCATCACCAAGGCCTCGCTCGCGACCGAGTCGTGGCTCTCGGCGGCCTCCTTCCAGGAGACCACCCGGGTCCTCACCGACGCCGCGATCAACGGCCGCTCCGACAGCCTGCGTGGTCTGAAGGAGAACGTGATCATCGGCAAGCTGATCCCGGCCGGCACCGGCCTGGAGCGCTACCGGAACATCCGGGTCGAGCCGACCGAGGAGGCGCGCGCCGCGGCGTACGCCGTCACGGGCTACGAGTCCTACGACTACGAGTTCGGCAACCAGGGCCAGGCCGTGGCGCTGGACGACTTCGACTTCGGTTCCTATCAGAACTGAGTTGAACTGGCCGAGCGTGTCGCTCGTTCCTCGCGCCACGCTGCCGGCCCGCGGCCGGGTGACGGAGATGGCTGAGTAGGACTGGCGGCAAGACGACCGGAGCGGAGGAACGCCGATTCCTCCGCTCCGGTCGCTCGTTCCTCGCTCCCTGCGCTCCGTCGCTCGGCGTCCCTCCGCCACCGGTTTCGCCCCAAGGCCCTCCCGAGCGCTGCTCGGGAGGGCCCTCGTCTTGTCTGCGGACGACTGTGGAGAGCCGTTTGCGGGCAGGTCGGCGTGCCCGCAGGATCGACGCATGACTCGGACCGGAGAGGCGGTGCACAATGGGCGTCATGACGGTGGACCTCGACCTGCCGCAGGGGCAGGTGCTGACGGCGTACGACGTCTGGCAACTGTGGGAGCCGGATCGCCGGCTCGAGCTGATTGACGGGGTGGTCACGGTCATGGCGGGGCCGTCGATCGAGCACCAGCGCACGCAGATGCGGCTGATCAAGCTGCTGCTGTCGGCGCTGCCGGAGCACCTGGAGGTGCTGGCGGCGCCGTTCGACATCCTGTCGGCGGACACTGCCGTGCAGCCGGACGTCATGGTGATCGATCCCGCCGCGGTCGTGGGAACGGACCCGATCGAGGTCTGCCCACTGCTGGTGGGCGAGATCCTCTCGCCGAGCACGGCGCTCTACGACCTGAACACGAAGTACAAGCGCTACGAGCGGGCCGGGATCCCTTCGTACTGGGCGGTCGACCCGCTGGCGGGTCGGCTGATCGTGTGGGAGCTGCGCGACAACGTGTACGAGACGGTCGTGGACCGCACGGGCGATCGGCCATGGACCGCGACATCGCCGTTCCCGGTGACTGTGGTGCCGTCGGCGCTGGCGTCCGCGAGTGAGCGCTGACCCGCCGAAGGCCCTCCCGAGCGCAGCTCGGGAGGGCCGTCGTCCTTTCCTCTCGGGTGTGGGTTCCTCCGTGGGGGAGAGGACTAGCGGCGGACTCGCCTGACCGGTGAGACCGAGACGAGGTCGGTCTGGCCGGGCGCGGAGGCGGTGACCCGGACGCTGAGCTTGCGCCCGCGGTCGGCCTTGCGGATCCGGTACGTCGCCGTGGTGGCCTTCTTGATGGGCTTGTTGCTGCGCAGCCACTGGTAGGAGTAGGTGCTGGCAGGTGCGGTGAGCTGAGGGAGGACGGCGCGGAGCCTCGCACCGACCTCGGCCCTGCCCTTGAGCGCGGCGGCCGTCGTGGCCATCCACGCCGAATCGGTCGTCGGCGTGGTCGGGGTGGTCGGGGTGGGCATGGTCGGGGTGGGCGTGGTCGGCCCGCCCGGACGGGCCTGCACGATCACCCAGGGCAGCCCAGCGTTGCCTGCGTTGAACGCGCAGGGCAGCGTGACAGAGCGGTAGCCCGGATGGCTGTAGGACTGCTCGCAGGAGATCCGGGACCCGAGCAGCTCCGCGGTGAGCAGGAGGCGATGGCCCGTATCGCCCCGCGTGGTGTCGTCGATCGTCCAGAGCGTCTCGACGTACTGGGGGTCGGGGAGGAGGCCGGCGCGAGTGACCGTCAGAGCCTCGCCGACATAGGGGACCTCCGGCACCGAGGGGTTGGGGCCGTAGTAGTAGAAGTTCTTCAGGTCCTCGCCCGCCGCGCTCTGTTGACCCGCCGTGGTCGTGAGCACACCGCTCAGGAGCAGAAGAGGGAGCAGTGCATGTCGTCGGTGGATCGTCATCGGGGCACTCGTTTCGCCGGGCTGTGGGAGACCAGGTCGGGCCGACCTGGCGAGATCGCGGTGATGCGGACGGCGATCCTGCGTCCGCGGTCGGGCTTGCGGATCCGGTACGTCGCTCTGGTGGCCTTCTTGATGGGCTTGTTGTTGCGCAGCCACTGGTAGCGGTAGCCGGCAGCCGGCGTGGAGACCTGCGGGAGGACCGCGCGGAGAGTCTTGCCGGGCTTCGCCTTGCCCTTCATCCGGGCTGGCCCCAGCACCGACCACGCTGCGTCGCTGTCGGGGCCGTCGGTGCGGGTGCCGGGAATGGTGACGCTGGTGGCGTCGCCGGGGAAGGTGCAGGGGAGGGTGAGGTCGGCGTAGCCGGGGGCGGTGAAGACCTGATGGCAGGCCACGGCGCGGCCGGCGTGGGCGCGGGTGAGGGTGAGCTGGTTGCCGGTGGCCACGACGGCGCCGTCGACGACCCAGTGACTGCTGGCGGGCGGGGTGGTCGGGGTGACGGCGCCGTCGGTGATGGTCAGGCTGCCGCCGACATCGGCGGTGCCAGTGACCGCCGGCGGCTTCTGGGTCTGGAAGACGTGCGGCTCGACCTTGACGGAGCCGACGCGAGCGCTGACGGTGTCCAGATAGCTCGGGTCGGGGGCGATGGCGACGGCATCCATGGCGATGGTCTTGCCGAGGTCGGCCGGCTGGACGGCGTACTCCTTGCCGGTGCCGACCTGCTGACCGTCGGCGTACCACCGGTAGGTGATGCCGCTGGGCTTGGGGGCGACCTCGGCATCGGTGGCCCGGAGCACGGAGCCGGGGCGGATGGTGGCCGGGTTGCCCGCGATGGCGGGCTGTTTGTCCACCCGCAGGTCCGCTTGGATCAGGATGCCTGCCGTGGGCAGCGGACTCGTCGTGTTCTCGAAGCCGCCACCTCCGTCCGAGCAGGTCACGCGGAGCGAGATCCGCTTGCCACGGTCCCTGGGGGATGGGGTGTAGGTCGCGTTGTTGGCGATGTGGACGCCGTCGAGGTACCACGCGTAGTTGACCGCGCCGGGTGTCGGCTCGAAGATCCCACCGCTCGCGCGAAGCTGCTGCCCGACCTTGACGATGGTGGGGTCGCCCTCGATGGCGGGCGGCCTGATCAGGGTGTAGCGAGTGACGCGATAGGGATAGACGTACCGGGTGACGTTGCCGACCCGGTCGGTCGCGGTGACGGCGACGGTGTGTTCTCCGTGCTGGGAGGTGTCGACGCGGCTGCCGGAGGTGAAGGGAGCCCCGTCGTGGGTGGCGATGCAGGAGACGATCGCGCTGCTGGGGCCGCCGGGGTCGGCGCAGGAGAACTCAGCGGTGCGGGTCTCGCCGCGGGGCACTCCGGCATCGAGGCCGGTGACGATGGCGGTGGGGTCGGCGCGGTCGATGCCGACGCCGTAGCTGCGGGTGGCGGTGTTGCCGGCGGTGTCGGTGGCGGTGATCTCGATGGTGGTCAGGCCCTCGGCGGAGATGGTGACCGGGAGCAGCGCTCCGACGATGCTGCCCTCCCCGGTCTGGGCGCCGGTGAGCCGGTAGGCCAGGCGGGCGATGCCGTCGTCGTCGGTCGCTCTCAGCACGGGCGAGACGGTGTCCTGGTACCAGCCGACCCAGGCCCCCTGGCCGTCGCTGGCTCTGACGTCGACCGTGATCACCGGTGGTAGGCCGTCGGCGAGTGCGTCGGCGCGCGGGCCTGGAGCCGCGGTGAGCGCGGAGGCCAGGGTCAGGGCAAAGGCGGTGAGCAGGCGATGTCTCATGACGGGGGATCCTTGACTGGGTGCGGAGCAGGTCTCAGCGGATGCGCTTGGGCTTCGCGGTCGAGACGATGACCGCGCCGGCGGCGCTCGTGGCGGTGATGCGGACGGTGACCTTGCGTCGCCGGTCGGTCTTGCGGAGTTGGTAGGCCTTCTTGGTGGCGCCCTTGATCGGCTTGCCGCCCCGCAGCCACTGGTAGGTCCAGGACTGGGCGGGACCGGAGAGCTGGGGGAGGACGGCGCGTAGCCTCTTGCCGACGGTCGGCTTGCCCTCGACCGTCGCGGCGGTCAGCAGGCTCCAGGCAGCACCGGCGTGATCGCCCGGGGCAGGACTGCCCGGACCGGGCCCGCCCGGACCGGGCCCGCCGGGATCGGGCGCACTCGGAACGACGCGGACTCCGGGGGTCCTGCCGCTCGGCGTGTCGAAGTGGTCGGGGTGGGTGGCCACGGCCATCAGCTGGACCGACGTGCCGAGGTGCTCGACGCCGGGCGTCCAGGTTGGGCCGGTGCCGGCGAGCTTGTCGTCGACGAACCACATGAAGGTCACCTTCTCCGGCTCCGGCGAGAATGCGCCGCCGCTCGCGCGCAGGACGACACCGGGGGAGACGGTGGTGGGATCGCCCATGATGGAGGGCTGCTCCACCACGGTCATCGGCGACAGAGCGGGGCGTACCAGCACGTCGCCGACGGGCGGGGTGTAGGTCTCGCCGTACTGACTTCCGGATCCCGAGCCGTAGGCCACCACGGCGACCCGCTTGCCGAGGTGCTCCGCGGTCGGCGTGAAGGCAGGTCCGAGGGCGACGACCTGGCCGGCGGCGGTCCATTCGTAGCGGAAGGCGTCCGGCGCCGGATCGAAGACCGCGCCTCCCACGGTCAACTGCTCGCCGATCCGGACGTTGGTCGGGTTGCCGGTGATCACCGGCAGGCTGACGATCCTCAGGTCCCTGCGTCCGACCTGATAGTCGAGGACGCGCTCGGAGCGGCGACCGACCCTGTCGATGGCGGTGACCTTCAGCTGATGGGGTCCGGCCTTGGCGGTGGTGACGAGGCTCCCTGAGGTGAACGGCGCACCGTCGTTGGTCGCCTCGCATGACACGATCGCGCCGCCCGGGTCGCCGCAGGAGAACTCGGCCCGCCGGAGCTCCCCGTTCTTCAGGTTCGCGCCGTCGGTGAGACCGGTGATCGCCGCGGTCGGGTCGGTGAGGTCGATGCCGACGCCGTACGTGAGAGTGCTGGTGTTGCCGGCGTAGTCCCTCGCATGGATGCGGAACGTCGAGAGCCCCTCCTTCTCGAGCATGACATCCAGTTTCGCGGAGGAGGTGGTGCTCGCGGCGCCGGTCTGCGCGCCGGCGAGCGAGTAGGAGAGATAGGCGACGCCGGTCCGGTCCGAGGCCCGGACGGTCGCCGCGGTCGGGGATCGGTACCAGCCGACCCACGGTCCTGTGCCCTGGCTAGGGCCGATCTCCACCCAGATGTCCGGCGGGATGGTGTCCTCCACCGGGTCGGCGTGGGCGGCGGTGGCACCGGTGAGCGAGATGGAGAGGGCGATGGCGAGGAGGACCGCCCCTCGGTACACGAACCTTGTCATCGGCGTACCTTCCGTGGAGTGCTGACCGAGACGGTGTCCGGTCGGTGGGCGGTGATGGCGGTGACGCGGACGGCGACCTTGCGCCTCGCGTCGGCCTTGCGGAGCTTGTACGACGCGTGGGTCGCGCCCTTGATGGGCCTGCCGTTGCGCAGCCACTGGTAGGCGTACGACGTGGCGGGGCCGGAGAGCCGCGGAGGCACGGCGCGCAGCCGCTTGCCCACGCGGGCATTGCCCTCGAGCGAGGCCGGCTTCAGTACGGTCCACGCCTGGTCGGTGACAGGGGCGGCTGCCGGCAGCACCCGGACCGCATGTTCGTTGTCGATGGTGGCGTCCTCGTAGCCCGGACGTGTGCCGGAGGCCTGCACCCGGATCAGGCGGTCGACGTTGTCGGGTCGCACGACGTACGACGGGCCCTCGGCGAGGACCTCGTTGTCCTGCACCCAGCGGTAGGTCGTGGTCGACTCGGGCTTGAACCGACCCCCGATGGCGGTCAGAGTCTCGCCGACGCGGACGGTTCCCGGGGCGCCGACGATCTCTGGCGGGCTGACCACCGCCAGGCGGGGATCGAGCACGGCGTAGGAGTACGTTTCCTCGACCCGGCGTCCTACCGCGTCGGTCGCCGTGACGGTGACGGTTCTGGGGCCGTTGCTCTCCGTCGGGATCGGCTCCCCGGAGGCGAAGGGCACCTCTCCGATCCGGGCCTCGCAGGAAACGACCGCCGTAGGCTGGTCGGCGCAGGTGTAGGTCAGCCGGCGCACCTCACCTCGTCGGATGATGTCGCCGTAGGCGTCGCCGCCGAAGGTGACGGTCGGGTCGGTGAGATCGATGCCGACGCCGAAGGTGCGGCTGGACTCGTTGCGGGCGGGGTCGCGCGCGGTGACGGTGACGGTGGTGATGCCCTGGACGAACACGTCCTTGGTGATGTCAGTCCCGGCGCTGCCGGCGGCTCCGGGCTGCGCTCCGATCATCCTCCAGTTGAGTGAGGAGACATGGGTGTCGTCCGTGGCGGACATGACGATCGTGACCGGGGCGGCGTACCAGCCTGCCCACGGACCCGTGCCGGGGCTCTCGGCCATGCTGATGTGGATGGTCGGTGGCGTGACGTCGTCGGCCTGGCTGCCAGCGCCGTGGGCAGGGACGGCGATGCCCGCCCCGGTCCACACCAGCGCGAGCGTCGCGAGGAGCCGGCAGCTCCGGATGCGGCGGCGCGTCACCGGCGCACCTTCTTGGCGGCCGAGACCGAGACGACGTCGGGTCGGTGGGCCGTGGAGGCGGTCACCTGCACGGCGACTCTGCGCCGGGCGTCGGCCCTACGGAGCTTGTACGCCGAGCCGGTGGCACCCGCGATCGGCTTGCCGTTGCGCAGCCACTGGTAGGTGTGACTGCCGGCCGGACCGGACAGCTGGGGCAGCACGGCGCGGAGCCTCTTGCCGACGGTCGCCTTGCCCTTGAGGGCGGTGGGCACCAGCACGCTCCAGGCGGAGTTCGTGCCCGGCGGCACGGGAGTCCCCGACACCGTCACGCTGGTCGAGCCGTCGGCGAAGACGCACGGGACCCGAGCCTCGGCGTACCCCGGCCGGGTGTAGGTCTGATGGCACTCGACCGTCGCGCCGACATGGTCGCGGGTCAGCGGAAGGCTCGGCGAGTCGGTCTCCACCACCGCACCGTCGATGGTCCAGTAGTTCGAGATGATCTGAGGCCGCGGTGCGATCGCGGGCTGGACGATCCTGAGGGTCTCGCCCTCGCGCGCCGTGCCCGACACGACGGGACGGCCAGCCACGTCGAACATGCCGGACGCCGCCAACACACTGCCGACCACCGGCGTCGTGGCGGTCTCGTGCTCAGCGCGGTGGCCGGTGGCGTAGAGGGAGATGCGCTTGCCGACGTCCTCGGGCTTCACCTGGTACGCCGGCGTGACCACGTCGGGGCGGCCCTCGACCTTCCAGTGATAGTCCACCCGGGTTGCGGCAGGGGCGAAGGTGCCACCGTGCGCGAGGAGGACGGTGCCGACCTGCGCGGTCGTGGGGTTGCCGTCGATGGTCGGGTTGCCGGTGACCTGCAGCGGTGGGTCGACGACGGTATAGGTGAAGGTCCGCTCCGTCATCCGGCCGACCGCGTCGACGGCGGTGACGTGGATCGCGTAGCTGCCGTTGACGACGGTGGGGACCGGCTCCCCGAACCCGAACCGGTCCTGGCCGATGCGGGCCTGGCACGAGACGACCGCCGTCGGCACGTCCGCGCAGGTGATCGCGAGACGACGCTCCTCGCCCCGGCGGATGGGTTGGCCGTTCGCCGCGCTGCCGCCGAAGGTGATCGTCGGGTCGGTCAGATCGAGGCCCACGCCCCAGGTCTCGGCCGCCTCGAGTCCGGCGAGGTCGGTCGCCACGACCTTGGTGGTGGTGACGCCCTCGGTGGTGAAGGTGAGGGAGGTGCCCTCGCTCCCGACCCGGCCGGTGTCCTCGTGTGCACCGGTGCGCCACCACTCGATGCGACCGACGCCGATGTTGTCCGAGGCGTTGACCTGCATCGTCACCGGGCCGCTGTACCAACCGCTCCAGGCTCCCTCGCCCGGACTGGTGGGGATGTCGAGGTGGACCTCCGGCGGGGTGACGTCCCACAGCGACCCTCCCGGATCGGGGGCCGCGGCCCGTGCTGGGACCGTCGAGGACGTCGCCGCGGCGGCCGCCGCGGCGACCACGGCGGCGGCGATGGCGCGGCACCTCATGACTGCGCCGCGGTGATCGGGCTACGACCGAGTGCGAGCCAGATACCGGCCACGATCAGGCCGACGATGATCATCGACGGCAGCCCGGGCACGCCGGTGACGAACACCGCGACCAGCAGCGCGGACGCGAGCAGTGCCGAGAGCGCACCGAGGCCACGGGAGACCAGCCGCTCGCGGAAGGCCATCCAGGCCAGGCCGTACGCCGAGGCGAGCAGCGGGATGAAGGCGATATAGGGGCTGAAGTCGGTCATGATGTAGTAGCTGTAGACGCCCGCCGCGTCGTAGGTGTCGCCCTCGGCGCCGGTCGGGAGGTAATTGCCGACCGCTCCGCGCCAGCCGTAGGTCAGGGTGACCAGGGCGGCGGTGGCGAGCACGCCGTAGGACACCGCGGTGGCGCCGGAGGACCCGGGGAACCGGCGCTCGACCCGGTGCCGCCACAGCACGGCGGCCGCGATGAGCAGCAGCGCGAGGACGTAGCCCACCGCGCCGGAGAGCCGGTAGGGAACGTGGTCGAGGCCGAGCACGTCCTCGGCGGTCACGGGGTAGTCGAAGTCGCCGTTGCCGTCGGGCCGACCCTCGAGGAAGAGGGCGATGACACCGAGCAGCCCGCACAGGGAGATGAGCAGCGGCCAGGCGGTGAAGCCGCCGCCGGCCGAGGTGTCCGATGACGCGGGCGCGGAGGAGGACAGGGGAGTGGTCTCGTTCATGCTCCGAGACTCGGTGGCGGGACGGCCCGGGTGTCAGGTCCCCGCGTCACGACCTTCCGGGCCGTCGGTCGGGACATCGGGCAGGACATCGGGCGGGACAACGGGCGCGAACATCCGGCGGACATCCGGTACGACGCCCGGCGCGACCGCGACCCGCGGGTCGAGGGACGCTCAGCGGCTCAGCTGGCCGTGTCGTCGCCCTCCTCGCCGCCCAGGCCCGCCTCGCGAGCGCGCACGATCAGCTGGCCGCGGTCGGCGACGTCGAGCTTGGCCAGCACCCCGTAGACGTAGTTGCGCACCGTCTTGCTGCTCAGCACCAGGCGACGGGCGATCGTGGCGTTGTCGTAGCCGCGCGCCACGAGATCCACGACCTCGCGCTCGCGGTCGGTCAGCTCCGGGAACGGCAGGGTGCCACGGGTCCGGGCGCCGGAGAGGTAGAGCGCTCCGCGCTGGGCGAGCTGGGGGCCGAGCAGGAAGTCGCCGTTGGCGACCGAGCGGACGGCCCGCGCCACCTCGTCGGGTGAGGCGCCCTTGAGCAGGAACCCGCGCGCACCGGCCCGGATCGAGGCGAACAACGAGTCGTCGTCGCCGAGCATGGTGATGACCAGGACACCGAGGGTCGGGTCGCGGCGGCAGAGTTCGCGGGTGGTCTCGACGCCGGAGTCGTCGCCCAGGTCGAGGTCCATGAGGACGACCTGGGGCGCGTGCTCCTCGACCACGGCCAGCGCCTCCGCCTGGTCGGCGGCCTCGCCGACCACCTCGACGTCGGGGAGGGAGCGCAGCAGCGCGGCCATCCCGATCCGGAACACCGGGTGGTCGTCGACGACGAGGACCCGGATCGGCTCGTTCCCGTTCACGGCAGCATCATGACCACACAGGTCCCCTTCTCCTCACCAGGACTCACCTCGACCGTCCCGCCGAGCTCCGCGGCGCGCTCGCGCATCGACGCCATCCCGACACCGGGGACGACGGCGTCGCCGATCCCGTGCCCGTCGTCGGACACCTCCAGCCGGACCCCGCCGTCGGCGGGCAGGCTCAGCCGCACCGCGCAGTGACGAGCGCCCGCGTGCCGTGCGGCGTTGCGCACCGCCTCGGCCGCCACCTGGTAGACGACGATCTGGTGGATGCCGTCCAGCCGGTCGGCGTACGGTGCGTCCACCGTCACGGAGAAGCGAGGCATCGAGTACCGCTCGGCCAGCAGGTGCAGCGCGTCGCCGAGACGGCCCTCGTCGAGGACGGGAGGCAGCAGGACCCGGGCCATCTGGCGCACATCGTCGGCCCGCCTGCTCAGCTCGTCGACGAGTCGGCTGAGCAGCACGGCGTCGGCGTCGCTCAGCGAGGACGTGGCGGGGACCGCTGCGAGGGCGAGGGCGGTGCCGGACAGCGCCGGGCCGAGCCCGTCGTGGAGCTCGCGGCGCAACAGCCGCCGCTCCTCCTGGCGCACCTCCACCGCCCGGGCGCGGGCCTCTTCCACCGCGCGGTTCGCGTCGTCCAGTTGAGCGGCGACCGCGACCAGGCCGGAGATCTGGCGGAGCAGGCGCACGGTGCGCGGGTCGAGTCGTTCTCCGCGGGGCGGTACGACGGTCAGCACGCCGACGGTCCGGCCCCGCGGATGCAGGTCGAGATGCAGGGCGCGATCAGCGTCGTCCTCGTCGCGGCGGCCCGCGGACGCCACGGTGCTGTCGTGGAGGCTCACCTCGACGCGAGCGAGCCGGAGCGCCCGGCGCAACGCCTCGACGAGGCTGCTCAGCTGCGGACTGTCCGGATCGCCGGCGTCGATCGCCTGGGCGATCCTCTCCAACAGCGCCGACGGGTCGGCCCCGGAGCCGAAGACCAACCGCTCGACCTGTCCCTGCAGCCAGTCCCGCAAGGGCAGCACCGCCAGGGCCAGCGCAGCGACGACCACCAGTCCCGACGACTCCGCGCCCCACGGGGCGATCGTGCCGATCGCCCACACGGAGACGACGTACGCCGCCACCAGGCTGGTCGTCAGCAGCAGACCGACCAGCGTGCGGGAGATCGCCAGGTCCACCCGCCACGACGGCTGGCGCCGGATCAGCACGAAGACCGCCGCGAGCAGCATCACCTCGGCGATCGCCAGGAGCACGATGCCGGCGACGAACCACGTGCCGTCGAGGCTGATGCCGATCTCGAAGGTCATGTAGGCCACTGCCACCAGGAGCAGCGCCACGAACAACCAGGACAGGCCGCGCCGCTCCTCGGCGTCCCCGGTGCGGAGCCGATGAGCCAGCCAGCCCACGACGGCCAGGCCGAGGAGGAAGTAGATCGGGATCAGGCCGGCATCGGCGTCGTAGGCGAAGTGGGAGACCGCCTCGGAGCCGCCGACGAACGGGTTCGCGGGTGCCCCTGGCGTCTGGAGGAGGAGGCGGAAGACGCTGGCCAGGGCGACGACGGCCCCACCGGCGACCGCGAACCGGCGCGCCCATCCGGTCGGCGCCGTCGGGGTCAGCAGGAACGGCAGCACCAGCAGCGAGGTCAGGGTCGCGGTCGTCCACCCGGTCAGCAGCAGCGGCGGCGCCACCGCGGCTCCGGGCAGGCCGGGATGGGCGACGCACAGGATCGTCCAGGCCTGCCCGGCGGCAGTGACGGCGTACCCGGCGGCGATCAGGAGGAACGCCCAGCCGACGGCATGCCCGCTGCGGACCACGATCAACGCACCGAGCGGGCCGTACATCAGGCACGCGATCAGGTCGAGCGGCGCCAGCTCGCGCCGTATCTCGTACGACGGGCCCGCGACGTCCGCCGTCGTGAGGAGCGCTACGAGGGTGGTCGCCGCGAGGAGCATCAGGGCGACTCCGATCCCGGACCCGACGAGACCGGCGACATGGGGACGTGGGGGGCTGTCACCTGGCCTCGTCGGGATCTCGGATGCGGACACATGCGTCATCATCGTCGCTTCGGCGACCCCGCGTGACGGGTTCGACGTCAGCGAGCGAAGGCCAGCACGAAGCCGCCGTCCTGGGGGGTGACCTGGATCGTGACGCCATCGGCGGTCGCCGTCACGATCGGCCGCCCGACGCCGTCCTGGTCGCGCACCGCGTCGTACGCTGCCAAGGCGGTCTCGTAGCCGGCGAGCACCTCGTCCGCCGACGCCGTCGTGGCGTAGGACGCGGTCTCCTGGGCGCCCCCGACGGTCTCGGCGGTGATGCACAGCGTCGCCTCGACCGGCGGGTCGGGGAACCCGTCGGGCAGGAGCGCGAGCTCGCTCAGCTCCGCCGGTCCCAGCGCCTGGGGGAAGGCGACGCGGCACTCCTCCGGTACGTCCGGTACGTCCGGTACGTCCGGTACGTCGCCGCCCGGGCTGTCGGCCGATCCGGCGTCGGCAGGGGAGTCCGCGGCCGGGTCGCCGTCGTCGCCGCAGCCGACGAGGGCCAGGGTCAGCACCAGGCCGGCGACGGCCCGGAGCGCGGCCCGCCTCATCGGCGCACCTTGACCTTCTTGCTGACCGCGACCGCGTCGGCGTACCCGGCCCGGCTGACGGTGACCCGCACGCTGAGCTTGCGGCCGCGGTCCTTCTTCTTCACCTTGTACGTCGGCGAGGCCGCCTTCTTGATCGGCTTGCCGTTGCGCAGCCACTGGTAGCGGACGGCGGTCGGCGCCGGGCTCCAGGATCCCGCGGTGGCGTGCAGCTTCTTGCCGACTTTGACCTTGCCCTTCTTGGCCTCGACGGTCGGGCTGGCGCCCTTGCCGAAGTTGTAGACCGGTCGGACCGACTGCAGCGCCGCGTTGGTCCAGTGTGGTGCGGAGGCGCCGGGGATCACCAGCGTCGCGTCGTTGCAGTCCAGCGGGTCCTCGACCGCCCACACCCCGGCCCCGTCGGCCCAGGCCAGCGAGGTGCTGTCCGGCGAGAAGGTCGGGCTCGAGGAGCCGCTGTCGAGCCACTTGCAGGCAAGGTCCGGCCAGATCTCGGGCCGGCCGGGTCCGACCGGGCCGCGGAGGATGTCCCCGTTGAGCTGCCAGCTCGCGATGTGCTGCTCGGCGCCCTCGCCGCGCACGGTCGCCATCATGGTGCCGTCGCGCGAGATCGTCGGCTCGAACAGGTTGTGCGGGTCGGTCACATTGGGCTGCGCGTCGTAGAACCACGCGTTCTGGCTGACGCCGGGATCGAACATGTTGAGGTCGTCGGTGTCGCCGCCGGTGACCAGCCGCGATCCGGTGACCCAGGACGGGTCCGGGTAGTACGCGAAGCCGTACTGTCGAGCGTCGGTCAGGCCGGTGGACGCGCTGATCGCCGTGGTCCACCGCAGTCGGCAGGGGCCGCCGTAGCGAGGGCAGGTGTGGTGCTCATAGGTGTAGGCCACCCTCGACCCGTCCGGCGACACCACGACGTGGTCGATCCGGCCGCCGATGGTCTCCGCCGCCGAGTCCCACAGGTCCGGCGGATCGAAGCTGTTGAGGAACGTTCCCCACTGGTCCATCCGGACGATGCTTGTTCCCCGCGCGGCGACGACGGTGCCGTTGTCGGCGGCGCTGGGGGAGACCCACGGCTCGGCCGCGGTTCCGTCGGTGGTGATCCGGCGTTCGCCGGTGCCGTCGGGCCGGGCGACGTAGACGTCGTAGCCCTTGAGGTAGACGATCGTGCCCGCGTTGGAGGGGGCGGCGGTGGCCGGTGCGGGGCCCGCTCCGGGAAAGCCGAGGACACTCGCCACGAGGGCGAGCATCGTCAGCACCAGGAGGCGCAGAGGTCGTGAAGGTCGCATGCCGCCGACCCTCGCGGTCCCGTCGGCCCGGGTTCCAGGGCCGCGCGGCCCGACTTGCCGGGACGGCCCGGTGACGGTCCCACCGATCGAGCGCCGCGGCGGCGTCCGGCGGTCGCGTCACCGGCCCGTCAGATCAAGTCAGGTTGGGGCGGGTCAGGTCAGCCCGTCCAGCAGCGCGCGCAGCTCGCCGGCCACCTCGGCGGGGAGCTCGATACCCGGGAAGTGGGTCTCGCCGCCGAGCCGGGTATAGCTGAACCACGGATGGGCGGCGGCGTACTCGGCGTGCAGCTCGTCGTACTCCGGGGCGTCGGGGTGGCTGAAGACGTGCCGGATCGGGCGTTCGCCGGCCAGCTGCGCCATCCGCTCCATCGGGGACCCCCACCGCTCGTAGGCGGCCTGCACCTCGCGCCCGGAGCGCGCCCACATGTCGTAGCCGAACCCGCCTGCGTCGTACCGGACGTGGTCGAGCACCGGCTGGTTCGTGCTCCCGTCCAGCCAGGAGCGCAACAGCCCGTCGCGTGCCGCCTTCCAGGTCGCGCGATCCTGCAGCGCGGCGACGCCCGCCGCGAACTCCGGCGGCGGCGGCGTCATGATCAGGTCGAGGAGCAGGACCGCCGGCACCCGGTCGGGACCGAGCCGGTCGGCCATCTCGAGGCCCACCCAGCCGCCGTGGGCGTGCGAGAGCGGCACGAACCGTTCGACGTCGAGCTGGTCCAGCAGGCCGATGGTGTCCGCGGTCTGCTCGGCGACCCCGAAGTCGCCGCGCGGTGTGCGGTCCGGGCCGTGACCGCGCCAGCAGACCCGGATGACCCGGAAGTCGTCGCGCAGGTACGGCAGCAACCGGTTCCACGCGCGGTGGTCGTGTGCCCAGCCGTTCAGCAGCACGATCGCCGGGGTCGTGGGGGCGTAGCCCTGGTCGTCGAACGCGATGTCGACGTCTCCTATGCGCATCGTGGTGATCATCGATTCCTTCTCCCATTCCTTCTCGTTGTCGGGGGCTGGTGGGGTGTGCTCATCGCGGCAGGCCCGCGGGCCGCTCCCGGGTCGCGGCGAGTGAGGAGCTCATGACGCCGGGCACCCGGGCGGCGGTGACCAGCAGCGCGGACCGGAGCGCGTTCGGGAGGCGGTCGAGGGTGCGCATCCGGTACGACGTCAGCTGGGTCCGCTCCACGGCGGGGCGCTGGACGCGCTCCCAGATCCGCAGTGCCTCGGTGACGTCCGGCGTGGCGGTGACGATCTCGGCCAGCGACAGGGCGTTCATCATCGCGGTGCCACCGCCCTGGCCGAGGTACGGCGGCTGGGCGTGCGCGGCGTCGCCGAGGAAGGCGACCGAGCCGCGCGACCACGCGGTGAGGCGGACCAGTTCGAAGCGGCCCCAGGGCACGACGGACTCGGGTCGTGCCCGCAGGAGCGGGCCGAGTGTCGCGAACTCCTCGTCCCAGCCGTCGGCCGGACTCCTTCCGGGCGCCGTGTCGCCGGGCGCCTCGCCGACCAGGGCGACGTAGACGAGCTCGGACGTGCAGGGGGTGACGAGCACCCGGCGACGGGTGCCGAAGTACTCGGCGTGCACGTCGAGCCCGCCGGCGGCTTCGACAGGCACCATCATGCGGGCGGCCCCCTCGCGCATCTGCACCCGTTCGGAAACCAGCCCGAGTCGGTCGCGCAGCCGCGACCCGACACCGTCGGCGCACACGACGAGGTCGGCGCGACGCTCGGCGTCGGCGAAGGTGACCATGCCCTCCGGGGCGGCCGCGAGGCACTGCGCATCGGTCCGGAGGGTGACGCCGGAGGTCTGCGCGGCGCTGCGCAGCGCGGAGATCAGGGTCTCCCGCAGGACGGTGAAGCAGCGAGTGCCGCCCGCTTCGTTGATCGGGATCCGGTACAGACTGCGCCCGGTCGACGAGCGTGCCTCGACCGCCGGCGCGATGTGGGCGCCGCGGGTGGCCTCGTCGAACGCACCCAGGCCCTCCAGGGCGGCGAGGCCGTTGTCCCACAGGTAGATGCCGGCGCCGACGGCGCGCACGGCGTCCTGGCGCTCGTGCAGGGTGACGGTCCACCCGCGCTGCGCGAGTGCCGTCGCCGCGCTGAGTCCCGCGATGCCTGCGCCGATGACCTCGGCGACACGTGACGTGGACATGCCCACTCCTTTCCGATCAGAGCTCGTACGGCGCCCGTCCGGCCACGTGGACGTCCCAGTCGGGGTCGCCGTCGGTGACGAAGCCCGCCCAGCGGCTCCGGAGGGAGGCGCGCTTCTCGGCGAGACGGACGGGCGCCGTGCCGCGCAGCATGGGGGCATCGCGCCAGCCGGCGTCGTCGCCGAACAGCAACGGCAGCTCGATGCAGTGGCAGGCGCCGAACGGGTTCGCCGCGTCGAGGGCTCCGACGCGGAAGAGATGGGCGCGCCCGCCCGCCCGGGACCAGCGGTCGGCGAGGTCCGCGGCACCGCGGGTGAAGACCCGCTCGGTCATGGCGCGCTGCAGTCGGTCCAGCGCCCGCGTCCCGACCAGCGGCAGGCGTCGGACCCTCGAGTAGACGGGGTGCGGGTCGGCGAGGAAGGTGGCCGCCTCGTCGGCGGTGGAGCCGATCATCAGCTCCACCTCCCGCATCCGCGCCGCGAGCGCGCGGTCCCAGGACGCGGGGTCGGGCAGCGGGTCCACCCCCCACACCGGTTGGAGGGGCGGGGTGGCCCGGAGCATGCCGGGGCCGGCCAGGGCGATCGCCGATCGCTGCTGGGCGGCGAGGATCTCCTCGACCGCGCAGGTCGCGAGGTCGGTCCGCCCGTCGCCGGCGATGGCTTCCGCGGCGCGCGCCGCGTCCCGCGCCGAGTGGAAGCCCAGGCCGAGGGGTGCGCTCTGGACGATCGCGCGGTGGAAGTGCCCCCGCGTCGACTCGATGCCGAGCATCGCGATGATCGACTGCGCGCCGGCCGACTGGCCGGCGAGCGTGACCCGGCTGGGATCACCGCCGAAGGCGCCGACGTTCGCCTGCACCCAGGCGAGTGCCGCGATCTGGTCGGCCAGGCCCAGGTTCCCCGGAGCGAGGCCCGGCGAGCTGGCGTAGCCGAGCAGCCCGAGGCGGTAGTTGACCGAGACGACCACCATCGGCCCGGTGGCGGCGAGGTCGGTCGCGTCGTAGAGGTTCCAGCCGCCCGAGCCGGTGAGATACGCGCCGCCGTGCAGCCATACGAGGACCGGCAGGGTCCGCCCGGGCTCGGCCTGCGGGGCGAAGACGGTGACCTCGAGACAGTCCTCGCTCTGGTCGACGGGTGCGGGCGTGCCCATGACGAGCGCGATGCGGCTCGGGCCCTGGGGAGCGGCGACCGAGCGGCCGCCCGGCTCCGGCACCCCGGTGAAGGCGACCGGGCGTGGTGGGGCGAACCGCTCGGCGTGGGCGTAGCGGATCCCGCGGTAGGTGGTCACGTTCTGGGGCATCGGCTCTCCTCCGGACAACGCAACTTGACTTGCGTTACGGCGAGGGTAAGGGTCGGGCGGCAGTAACGCAAGGGCACTTGCGATAGACTGCGACCATGGCCACCGCCGGACCGACCCCGCAGAAGCGCGGCGAGAAGCTGCGGCGCGCCGTCCTCGACGCGACGCTGGAGCGCATCGAGCGCGAGGGCATCGACCGCGTCCGGATCGCCGAGGTGGCCGTCGCGGCAGGGGTCCACGAGACGTCGATCTACCGTCGGTGGGGGACGCTGCCCCAGTTGCTGCTCGACGCGCTGCTCTCCCGTGTCGACGAGGACATCCCGATCCCCGACACGGGATCGGTCGTGGCGGACCTGACCGAGTTCATGCGCTCGCTCATCGCGTTCTGCCGCTCACCGGTCGGGTCCGCGCTGGTCCGGGGCGGCTCGCTCGCGGACGACCCGGACGTGGCGACGGCCCGCGCCGACTTCTGGGCCGTGCGGATGGCCGCCTCCGAGGAGATCGTCCGGCGCGCGGTCGCGGCCGGCGAGCTGCGGCCGGACACGGACCCGCACCTGGTGATCGCCATGCTCGGCGGCCTGGTGCACATGTACGTCACCCAGTTCGACGGCGCGATGCCCGACGACCTCCCGGAGACCGCGGTCGCCCTGGTGCTCCGCGGCGCGGTGGGCCCCTGACACAATCGGGGGATGAGCGCAGCCCCTGACCTGAGCACCGACGTCCTCGTCGTCGGCGCCGGACCCGCCGGCTCCGCGGCGGCTGCCTGGGCGGCGCGGGCGGGCCTCGACGTGGTGCTCGCCGACGCGGCTGTGTTCCCGCGCGACAAGACCTGCGGCGACGGGCTGACCCCCCGGGCGATCGGAGAGCTGGAGCGGCTCGGGCTGCGCGACTGGGTCCGCTCGCACACCGTCAACCAGGGACTGCGGGCCCACGGGTTCGGCCAGACCCTGCACCTGCCCTGGCCGGGAGGCAACCTTCCGGACTGGGGCAGCGCCATCGCTCGCACCGAGCTCGACGACCACCTGCGGACGACAGCGCTCAAGGCCGGAGCCCAGGCGCTCGACGGGGCCCGCGCGGTCGGCGTACGGATGGACGGGGCGCGGGTCGGTGCCGTCGAGTTCAAGGACGGCCGCACGGTCGCCTGCCGGCGCCTGGTCGTCGCCGACGGCGTCCGCTCGCCGCTGGGCAAGGTGCTCGGCCGCGAGTGGCACCGCGACACCGTCTACGGCGTGGCCGGCCGCTCCTATGTCGCGTCCACCCGCGCCGACGACCCGTGGATCAGCTCGCACCTCGAGCTGCGCGGCGAGCAGGACGAGATCCTGTCGGGCTACGGCTGGATCTTCCCGCTCGGCCGGCAGAGCGGCGAGGTCAACCTCGGCGCCGGCACCCTCGCCACGGCGAAGCGGCCCGCCGACGTCGCCATCAAGCCACTGATGCGGCTGTACGCCGACCGGTTGCGCGAGGAGTTCGGCCTCGGCGAGGAGCTGCGCGCCCCCACCTCGGCGCTGCTGCCCATGGGCGGTGCGGTGAGCAACGTCGCGGGCGGCAACTGGGCGCTGATCGGCGATGCCGCCGCCTGCGTCAACCCGCTCAACGGCGAGGGCATCGACTACGGCCTCGAGACCGGCCGGGTCGTCGCCGAGCTGCTGGCCGAGTCGCCCGACGTCGACCTCGGCGCCGTCTGGCCCCAGTTGCTGCGCGAGCACTACGGCGAATCGTTCTCGATCGCGCGCCGCCTCGCCGGCCTCGTGACCGTGCCTCGGCTGCTCCCCGCCCTGGGCCCGATCGGCATGCGCTCCGACCTGCTCATGACCCTCGCCCTGCGCTGGATGGGCAACCTGGTCACCGACGAGGACCGCGACCGCTCCGCGCGCATCTGGCGCTGGGCCGGTCGGCACTCCCTGGCCCGCGACGCGCGGCCCCTCTTCAGTTGAGTTTCCCCATCCTCACCGTTGAGTTTCCCCATCCTCGCCGTCGAGTCACCACTGTCCCGCCGCTTCGGCAGCCGGAGCGACGGCATAGGCTCGGGTCCGCGGGTTTCGCCGGGGAGTCAGTGGCAACTCGAACCTGAGGATGCGGCAACTCAACGGTGCGGATGTGACGACTCAGCGGGAGGCGGCGATGGGGCAGCGGGTGCAGCGGCTGGCGGCGTACGCCGTCATCGTCCGCGGCGACCAGATCCTGCTGTCCCGACTGGCGGAGCGGGTGACCAAGCGCGAGCTGTGGTCCCTGCCCGGGGGCGGGGTCGACCACGGCGAGGACCCCCGCGACGCGGTGATCCGCGAGGTCTACGAGGAGACCGGGCTGCACGCGCAGGTGGGCGAGACCGCGCACGTCCACTCCCTCCATGTCGCCGACTCCTGGCGGCGCGGGCGGCGGGTCGACGCGCACTCGGTCCGGATCGTCTACGAGGGCTGGGTGCCGGCCGACGCGCCCGAGCCGCACGTCACCGAGATCGACGGGTCGACCGCGGAGGCGGCCTGGAAGCCGATCGCGGCCGTGCTCGACGGCTCCCTGCCGACCGTCGGCCTCGTGACGGAGGCGCTGGCGTCGTACGCCGTGCGTCAGCGGCAGCGCACCGCCGCCTACGCGTACGTCGTGCGGGACGACGCGATCCTGCTCACCCGCACCTCCGACCTTGCCCCCGATCCCGGGACCTGGCACCTGCCCGGCGGCGGCATCGACCACGGTGAGTCCCCGCGCGACACCATCCGCCGCGAGCTGTGGGAGGAGTGCGGGCTCGAGGGTGAGGCCGACGACCTGCTCACCGTGCTCGACCATCACTTCACCGGCACCGCCCCCAACGGCCGGGAGGAGGACTTCCACGCGATCGGGGTCATCTACCGCGCCCGCGTGGGCCGGGGGGAGCCGCACGTCGTGGAGGAGGGCGGCACCACCGACGAGGCCGCCTGGGTGCCGCTGGTCGACATCGCGGCCCGGCGGATCAAGGTCTACGGGTCGGTCCGCGCGGCCATCGAGGCCGCTGGGGATCAGCGGGTCCTCTAACGTGTCGGCGTGACCCCTCAGCCGAGTGAGACCGTCTTCACCTACGCCGCCCCCGCCCTGAAGTTCGGGCACGGCGCCGCCACCGAGGTCGGGTACGACGTCCGCGGCTGGGGCGCGCGCCGGGCCCTGCTCGTCACCGATGCCGGGGTGGCGGCCGCCGGCCACGCCGAGACGGTCGCGGACTCGCTGCGCTCCCACGGCGTCGAGGTCGTCACCTACGCGGGCGCACGGGTCGAGCCGACCGACGCCTCGCTCGAGGAGGCCGTCGCGTTCGCCCGCGGAGCGGGAGCGGTCGACGCGGTCGTCGCGGTCGGCGGGGGCTCGTCGATCGACACCGCGAAGGCGGTCGCCCTGCTGGTGACCAACCCCGGCGAGCTGATGGACTACGTGAACGCCCCGGTCGGCAAGGCACGGGCGCCCGAACGGCCGGTCCTGCCCCTCGCGGCGGTCCCGACCACGACCGGCACCGGCAGCGAGTCGACCACCATCTGCGTGATGGACGTGCTCGCCCTCAAGGTGAAGACCGGCATCAGCCACCCGGCGCTGCGGCCCCGGCTCGCGGTGGTCGACCCCGCACTGTCGGCGACCCAGCCGCCGGGCGTGACTGCGGCGGCCGGCATGGACATCCTGTGCCACGCGCTGGAGAGCTACACCGCGCGCTGGTACGCCGAGTTCCCGGCCAAGCAGCCCGAGCAGCGGGTGCCCTACTGCGGCGCCAACCCGATCGCCGACCTCTGGTCGGAGCGTGCGCTGGGCCTGCTGGCGGGGGCGTTCCGGGCCGCCGTACGCGATGCACGGGACGGGGTCGCCTCCGGGGCGGCCGAGCAGATGGCGCTCGCGGCGACCTTCGCCGGGCTCGGGTTCGGCAACGCGGGCGTGCACATCCCGCATGCCAACGCCTACCCGATCGCCGGGCGGGTCCGGGACTTCCGTCCCGCCGACTACCCACCGGACGAGGCGATGGTGCCGCACGGCATGGCCGTCGCCCTCACCGCGCCCGAGGCATTCCGGTTCACCTTCGACGCGGCGCCCGAGCGGCACCTGCGGGCGGCCCGGCTGCTGTCGCCCGGCGTCGAGGGCACGGGGCCGGACGTGCTGCCCGGCGTGATCGCCGCGCTCATGCGCGACATCGGGATCCCCAACGGACTGGCGGAGGTCGGGTATGCCGCCGGCGACGTCGAGGCCCTCGTCGAGGGCGCGCTACAGCAGCAGCGGCTGCTCGCGACCGCGCCGAAGGACGTGACCGGCGAGGACCTCGCCGCGATCATGACCGCCTCGCTCGACCTGTGGTGACCAGGGGCTGACGGCGAGCCGGGCTGCACGGCGTCCCGGTCGTTCGGGGACTCCTGCACCTGTCCGCCGGGCCCTTCGCGTCGAGACGGTGGAGATCCCCAACCGCCCCTCGACCGTGGAGAACCCATGACCCACCGACCCGGCCGGATCGCCGGTGCCGGGCTCGCCGCCCTGTGTGCCGGCGCCCTGCTGCTGCCCCTTCCGCACGTCACGCCGTCGGCCTCCGCCGCCGCGACCGGCGGCGGCACGATCACCTACATCAAGGACCACAACGTCTGGATCGCCCGCGGCGACGGCACCGGCGCCCGCCCGCTGACGACCAACGGCACCGCGGGACTGCCCTACCGCGCCCCGAGCCAGTCCGACGGTGGCGTGATCGCGGCCGTGCGCTACCAGAACATCGTGACCCTCGACCAGCAGGGCCGGGTGCTCGCCGAGATCGACCCGCCCCGCCTGCCCAGCTCGCTCGGTGGCACCATGGACGGCAGTCCGGTCAACGCCGCGATCTCGCCGGACGGCGCCCTCATCGCCTACACCTTCGCGGAGCACTCCTGCACCAACGGCTGCGCCTGGCGCACCGCGACCGGATACGTCAGCACGACGGGCGCCGGTACCCCCGCGACGTACGGCACGTCGTTCTACAGCGACCCGTCCTGGGTGACCAACCGGCGCACCCTGCAGAGCGGCGGCTACGGGCACCAGGTGATGGTGCACGACGTGGGCTCGGCGACCCAGCAGCACTGGTTCGACGACGGCGAGATCTGGTACCCCGCCGAGGACTACGGCAACACGGAGGTCTCGCCCGACGGCACGATGCTCGCCGGCGTGCGCGGGTACGGCGACGGCCGCGACATCATGACCTACCGGATCAACGGGAACATCCGCTCGGGCGCCGTCCCGGGGCTGCCCGCGGACGCCTGCAATCTCGACGGCGAGACGTCCGACAAGATCACCGACCCGACCTGGTCGCCCGACAGCACCACACTGGCGTTCGGGGCGGCCGACGGGATCTGGACCTTCGCGGACAACAAGAACCCCGCCTGCACCGGCGCGCTGAGCCTGCTGCTGCCGGGCGGCAGCGAGCCCGACTGGTCCACCGCGCCGCTCAGCCCGCTGACCGGAGGCGACCCGAACGGCGGCGGCCCGAACGGAGGTCAGAACGGGGGCAAGCCCGGTGGCGTCGGGTCCATCGCCGTCGTGGCGCCGCCGAAGGCCCGCGGTACGGCCCGGGTGGGCAAGGCGCTGCGGGCAACGACCGGCAGCTGGTCGACCGGCGTCACGTCCGTGCGCTACCAGTGGCTGCGCAACGGACGCCCGATCAAGAAGGCGACCAAGGCCCGCTATCAGGTGACCAGGGCCGACCGCGGCCGCCGGCTGTCGGTGCGGGTCACCGTGCAGAACGGCTCGGCGAGCGGTGTGGCGGTCAGCAAGGCCAAGCGGGTGCGCTGATCCGGCGCCGTGCGCGTGGGTCCGCCCGTCTACGATCGACGGGTGAACCCACGCCACCGCCGCCTGATCATCCCGGCCGCGCTGGTGGCGCTCCTGCTCATCGTGATCGTGGCGGCTCTCCTCAAGTGAGCGTCCGATGAGCACCCAGCCACTCGACGACGGCCTGGCGCGGGTCCGGGCGGACCTGCTGGCCGAGGACCGCCTGGTCCGGGCTGTCGGCTCGGGCCGCCGCCGGTCCGCCGCGCCCCCGTGGCGCCGGGTCGAGCTGCGCTGGGTGGACCTCAAGGCGGGCCGCCACCTCCAGATCGTCCGGTACGACGCCACCCAGGCCCACACCGCCAACCACGCAGGCGGCGGCGCGGCCGAGGAGGCGGTCGACGCGCTGCTGGCCGAGCCGTTCGGCAACTGGACGGTCGAGACCGCCGAGCGGCAGCTGAGCCTGCGGGTGACCAAGAAGGGCGACGCCGCGGTGCACATGACCGCCCGGACGGGCGGGGCGCCGGTCGAGCGGAGCCACGACCGGGCCAAGGAGCGGTTGCTGCCCGAGGACGACCCGGTGTTCACCGCGCTCGGGCTCGCCGATGCGCAGGGCCGGATCAAGCCCAGCCGGATGGCGAAGTACCGCCAGGTCGAGGACTTCCTGCGCATCCTCGACCGCTCGGTCGCCGACGCGATGGCCAAGGGCCACCTGCGCCGGCCGACCGAGGCCGACCCGCTGCGGGTGGTCGACCTCGGCTGCGGCAACGGGTACCTCACCTTCGCCGCGCAGCGCTACCTCAGCGAGCGCCGCGAGCTGCCGGTGCGGCTCACCGGGGTCGACGTGAAGGAGCAGTCGCGCGACCACAACGCGTCACTCGCCCGCGCCCTTGGCATCGAGGCCACCTTCGTCGCCGGCACCATCGGGTCCGCCGAGCTGGACCGAGCCCCCGATGTGGTGCTCGCCCTGCACGCCTGCGACACCGCCACCGACGACGCGCTCGCCCGCGCCGTCGGCTGGGCCGCCCCGCTGGTCCTCGCGGCCCCGTGCTGCCATCACGACATCGCGGCCCAGCTGCGCACGGCACCCGCCCCGGCGCCGTACTCCTCGCTCGTGCGCGACGGGATCCTGCGCGAGCGTTTCGCCGACACCCTCACCGACACCCTGCGTGCGCTGCTGCTGCGGCGCGCGGGCTACCGGGTCGACGTGATGGAGTTCGTCGACAGCCGGCACACGCCGCGCAACACGCTGCTGCGCGCGGTGCGGACCGGGAAGCCCGACGACAGCGCCGAGTACGACGATCTGGTGGCCGCCTGGGGGATCAGTCCCCGGCTGGGCGCTCTGCTGGCGGAGCCGCGCGGGTGAGGAAGCTGCTCGCGGGGCTGGTGCTCGCGGCACCCTTCGCGATCGGGTTCCTCGCGCCGGGCGCCGCCGTCGAACCGGCACCGGGGGAGCCGGTGTTCCGGTTCAGCGATCCCGAGATCACCGAGTCCAGCGGCCTGGTCGCCCGCGACGGTCTGGTCGTCACGGTCAACGACTCGGGCGACGGCAACCGGATCTTCACGGTCGACCCCGCCACCGGCGACACGGTCGGGACCACCCGCTGGCCGGGCGAGGCGCGCGACATCGAGGCCCTCGCCCCCGCCGGCGACGGGGAGGTGTGGGTCGGCGACATCGGCGACAACCTGGGGGCGCGCGACCACGTCGAGGTGGCCCGGGTGCCGTTCGGCCGCGGCGAGCGCGAGGTCGACGTGCCGACGTACGAGCTGGTCTATCCGGACGGGCCGCACGACGCGGAGACGCTGCTCGCCGACCCGGCGACCGGGCGGTTGTACGTCGTGGCCAAGGAGTTCATCGGACGCCTGTACGCCGCGCCCGAGCGGCTCGACCCGGACGGGCCCAACGAGCTGACCGCTGTCGACCAGGTGCTCGGCATCGCCACCGACGGCAGCTTCCACCCGGACGGACGGCATCTCGTGCTGCGCAACTATGGCCAGGCCGCCGTCTACACCTGGCCCGGGCTGGAGCGCGTCGCGCAGGTCGACCTCCCGAGTCAGCCGCAGGGCGAGGGGCTCGCGATCAGCGAGACCGGCGAGGTGCTGCTGAGCTCGGAGGGCGAGGGCGCCGAGGTGCTGCGCGTCGAGCTGCCCTTCGAGGCCCCGTCCGCGTCACCGTCCGCGTCACCGTCCGCGTCGCCGTCCGACCCGTCGCCCGCACCGGCTGCGGACGGCGAGCGGTCCGAGGTCCGTGCCGACGACGAGCGCTCCCTGTGGCCGTGGGCCCTGGGCGGCGTCGCGGGGATCGTGATCGTGGGCGTGCTGCTGCGCTCGCTGCGCCCGAGAGGTCGAGCCGGGGACTGAACCGACCGGTTCCGGGCACCGGTGCGACGTGGCCCGGCTGCGTCGTACCTCTCCCGACGAGCCGGGCTGGACCCGGCGCCGGGCGGGGCGCGGCTTCGTCCACCTCGGGCTCGACGGGCGTCCCCTGTCCCCGCCGGACGCGGCCCGGTGCAAGGCGCTGGTGATCCCGCCGGCATGGACCGACGTGTGGATCTGCCCGCGCCCCAACGGCCACCTCCAGGCGGTCGGTGTCGACGCGGCGGGACGGCGGCAGTACCTCTACCACCCGGACTGGGTGGAGCAGCGGGCCGCCGAGAAGCACGCCCGGGTGGTCGGCCTGGGACGACGGCTGCCGCGGCTGCGGGAGCGGGTGCTCGCCGACCTCGCCGACGACGACTTCGGCGTGCGGGCGACCTGCGCCCTCGCGGTGCGGCTGATCGACCTGGGCTGCTTCCGGATCGGCAACGACGTCTACGCCGAGGAGTACGGCTCCTTCGGCCTGACCACCCTCGAGCGCCGGCATGTGCGGCGCTCGGGCGACGTGCTGGTGTTCGCGTTCACCGGGAAGTCCGGGATCGAGCACCACGTCGAGATCGACGAGCCCCTGGCCGTGCAGGCCCTCGACCGGCGTCGCCGGCGGCGTCGTACCGACCCCCGGCTCCTCGACGTCACCGGCACCGACGTCAACGAGTACCTGCGAGACGCGAGCGGACTCGACGTCACCGCGAAGGACTTCCGGACCTGGCACGGCACCGTGCTCGCCGCGGCCGCACTCGCCGAGGCACCCCCCGCCCCGGACGTGTCGAAGACCGCGCGCAGGCGGACGATCGCCGCCGCGATGCGCGAGGTGGCGGACTTCCTCGGCAACACCCCCGCGCTCGCGCGGTCGGCGTACGTCGACCCGCGGGTCGTCGACGCCTACGAGGAGGGTCGCACCATCCGCGCCGCCGTCCGTCGGCGCTACGACGGCCCCGACGCGCGCCAGGGTGCGCTGGAGCGGGCGACACTGCGGCTGGTCGGCGGGCGGTGACACCATCGTCGTGTGACCGAGCACGAGTTCACCGCGCCGCTGTGGCGCTGGCAGGCGCGCGACGAGGAGACCGGCGGCGCCTGGTTCTTCGTCAGCCTGCCGTTCGAGGTGTCCGACCTCATCGACGAGGCCGGGCCGCGCCAGGGCTTCGGGAGCGTGCGGGTCGAGGTGAGCGTGGGCGGCAGCACGTGGCGCACCTCGGTCTTCCCCAGCGTCGAGGAGAAGACGTTCGTGCTCCCCGTGAAGAAGGCGGTGCGCACCGCCGAGGGCCTGGTCGAGGGTGGACCGTGCACGGTGCGGCTCCGTACGGTCGAGTGATGGACATCGAGGTCGTCGAGGGCGACATCACCGCGCAGCACGTCGACGCCGTCGTCAACGCCGCCAACCGGGCCATGCGTGGGGGTGGCGGCGTCGACGGGGCGATCCATGCCGCCGGCGGGCCGGAGGTGCTCGCCGATTGCGTACGGCGCTTCCCCGACGGTCTCGCGACCGGCGACGCCGGCTGGACCACGGCTGGCCTGATGCCCGCCCGCTGGGTGATCCACGTCGTCGGCCCCAACCGCCGTGCAGGCGAGACCGACCGGACCCTGCTGACCTCCTGCTACCGCCGCGCGCTCGAGGTGGCCGACGAGCTCGGCGCGCGCTCGGTCGCCTTCCCCCTGGTGAGTGCCGGTGTCTACGGCTGGCCCAAGGAGGACGCCGTCGACGCCGCGCTGGAGACCCTGCGCGGTGCGCCCACCGACGTCGAGCTGGCCCGGATGGTCGCCTTCGGACGCTCGGCGTACGACCTCATCGCCGGCCGGCTGTAATCGGACCCAGCGATCATCGACCCGGCGCGTTTGAACGCGCCGGGTCGATGCCCCTCAGACGTTCAGATGCGCCGGGTCGGTGCGGACCCGGGACCGGGTCCCGAATTCGGGCCGGGGTCGTCACCCCGCGGACGGGTCGTCGTTGGTCAGTCACCGATCCACCGAAGGGAGCCGACGATGCCGCTGGAGCTGATCACCGCAGTCCTGCTGCTGACGCTCGCCCTCCTCTGCGCGGGCTGGCTGGCCCGTGCTCGTGGTGGGTCGGCCTCGATGCCGGGCATGGGGCCGGACATCGAGGAGTGGCGTCGTGCCGCCGTGCGGCACTTCCAGGAGCACCGGGATCTCGAGCGCGCCGTCGCCGAGGCCCTGGCCGCGCCGGGCGCCATCCGGGGTCCGGCACGCACCGAGCTGTTCGTGGCGCTCGGTGCGCGCCGGGTCGACACCTACGCCTGAGTCCGGGATCGATCCGCGCTCGGATAGGGTGACGGACCGTCCGGTCCGTCGAGCGAGGAGCCGTCTCCCATGCGCAGGGTGGATCTGCCCGCACCGTTGCCCGCGGGGTCCCGCATCCTCCACATCGGACTCCCCAAGACCGGGACCTCGGCCCTCCAGGCATCCTTCCACGCGGCCCGCGCGGAGCTGGGCCGCCGGGGCGTCGACTACGTGAGCAGGGGCGCCAACCCGCTGTCGGCCGCGCGCTTCGCCGCCGGCACCGCGAGTGGCGACACGACCCGCCTCGAGCGGCGCTGGGACCGCCTGGCCGAGGACTTCCGTACGTCGGGCGCGGCCCACGTCGTCCTGTCCAGCGAGGGCTTCAGCGGCGCGGCACCCGACCGCGTGTCCTGGATCGGCGACCAGCTCGGTGGCGAGGCGACCGTGGTGGTGACCCTGCGACCGGTGGCGGCGCTGCTGCCGTCGATCTGGCAGCAGGCCCTGCGCCGCGGCGGCCTGGAGTCGTTCGAGGACTGGCTGGCCGGCGTCCTCGATCCCGCCCACCCGCACGCCGCCAATATCGCGCGCTACGACCCCGCCGCGATCATCGCGTCGTGGGGGCGGCGCTTCGGGGAGGAGCGGTTGGTCTTCGTGTGCGGCGACCCGAGCGATCCGGCCGACCGGATGCTCAACCACCGCGCCTTCGAGAGCCTGCTGGGCATCGAGGGAGTGCTCGAGCTCCAGCCGGTGCTCAACTCGTCGCCGCCGTACCCCGAGATCGAGATGCTGCGCCACTTCAACCTCGCCAACGGGCGCCGGGGCGAGGAGGGCGAGCTGTGGACGCGCGTGCTGCGCCGTACCGCTCGCCGGATGGGCGACGCGCCCCCCAGCGGGGCCGGCACCGCGAAGGTGCGGGTGCCGCGGTGGGCGGCCGAGCGGATCAACGAGCAGGCCCGGGCCTCGATCGCCGCGCTGGAGGCGTCCGCCGCCACGGTCGTCGGCGATCCGGCCCACCTCCTGGTCGACCCGGCCGATCACCCGGTGGAGACGACCGCGCCCGGACAGGTGACGGTGGCCTCGGCGGGCTGGTTCGCCGACACCGTGGCCCGGCTCGCCGTCGACGAGGTCGACGAGCGCGCGGCGCGGAAGGTGCGCCGCCTGGAACGCAAGGTCGCCCGGCTCACCGCGGCCCGCCGTGCCACGACCAGCCTCGACGAGGCCTCCGCCCGCGACCTGATCCGGGCGCTCGCGCGCCGGGCGCGGAGCAGGTCGCGGCGCGAGGGCTGACGAGGGTCGGTCAGAGCCGGCCGACCACGTGGTCGATCGACGCCGTCAGCGCCTCGATGTCGGCGGGGTCGATCGCCGGGTACATCGCGATCCGCAGCTGGTTGCGGCCGAGCTTGCGGTAGGGCTCGGTGTCGACGATCCCGTTGGCGCGCAGCACCTTCGCGACCTCGGCGGCGTCGATCGCGTCGTCGAAGTCGATGGTGCCGATCACCAGGGAGCGGTTCGCCGGGTCCGCCACATAGGGCGTCGTGTACGCCGTGCGCTCGGCCCAGCCGTAGAGCGCGTCGGACGAGGCGGTGGTCCGCTCGACCATGCCCTTGAGGCCGCCCTGGGCGTTCATCCAGTCCAGCTGCTCGGCCATCAGGAAGAGCGTGGCGACCGACGGGGTGTTGTAGGTCTGGTTGAGGCGGCTGTTGTCGATGGCCGTCTTGAGGTTGAAGAACGGCGGGATGTAGCGCTCGGAGGCCGCGATCCGCTCGGCGCGCTCGATCGCCGCGGGGCTGAACACGCCGAACCACAGGCCGCCGTCGGAGGCGAAGCTCTTCTGCGGCGCGAAGTAGTAGACGTCGCTCTCGAGGAGGTCGACGGGCAGGCCGCCGGCGCCCGAGGTGGCGTCGATGAGGACGAGGGCGCCCTCGTCGGCGCCCTCGGGGCGGACCACCGGCGCCATCACGGCGGTCGAGGTCTCGTTGTGCGCCCAGGCGTAGGCGTCGGCGCCCGCCTCGGCGACCGCGACCGGCCGGGTGCCCGGGTCGGAGGCGATGACCGACGGCGCGTCCAGCCACGGGGCCGCCTTGACCGAGGAGGCGAACTTGCTGGAGAACTCGCCGAAGGTGAGGTGCTGCGACTTCTTCTCGATCAGCCCGAACGCCGCGATGTCCCAGAACGCCGTGGCGCCGCCGTTGCCGAGGACGACCTCGTAGCCGTCGGGGAGGTCGAAGAGGTCGCCGAGACCCTGCAGCACCCGGCCCACGGTGTCGCGCACCGGCGCCTGGCGGTGCGAGGTGCCCATCAGCGAGACGCCGGTCGCGGCCAGCGCGTCGAGGTGGCTGGTCTGGATCTTCGAGGGCCCGGCGCCGAAGCGGCCGTCGGCGGGCTTGAGCTCGGCGGGGATCTGGATGTCGGTCACGGGGTCAACCTTCTCATCGTGAGTCGAGTGAGGGAGGGGCTGACGACGCTGTCAGATCGATGTCCCCATTGTGACAGGCCGGCCGCGGCGCTGTTCAATCGGTTTCGCCATGCAAGCCCCCTCCGAACGCCCCGGACTCGACCTCCGCCCGGTCGGCTACCTGCACCCCGACGCCGTGACGCTGGTCGCCCGGGTCCAGCAGGAGTACGTCGAGAGGTACGGATCGCCCGACGAGAGTCCTGTCGACCCGGCCGGCTTCGTGCTCCCCGAGGGCATCTTCCTCGTCGGGTACGACGACAGCGGGTCGCCCGGCGTACCGGTCGCGACGGGCGCCTGGCGGCGGTCGCCGGTGCGGGTGCTGGGTGGTGCCAGCGCGGTCGAGGTCAAGCGGATGTTCGTGGTCGCCGAGCGGCGGGGGCGCGGCTTCGCCCGCGCCGTCCTCGCCGAGCTGGAGGTCACCGCCCGCGCCGCGGGGCACGACCTGGTCGTCCTCGAGACCGGGCTGCGCCAGCCCGAGGCGATCGGTCTGTACCGCAGCGCCGGATACGAGGACATCGACGGCTTCGGGTTCTACCGGGACGCCCCGCTGTCCCGCTGCTTCGGCAAGCGGATCTGACCCGCGGGCCAGATCCGGAGACGTCAGGCGACGTCGCGACGCCGGACCAGCGCGATGCTGGCGACCACGGCGAGGACGACGTAGACCGCGACGGTGATCGCGGCTCGGTCGGCGGGGACGGTGTCCAGGACGCCGGGGGTCTGGTCGCCAGAGCTCGGGTCGATCCCGATGACGGCGCCGATGAGCGAGCCGGCGGAGGTGCCCGGCAGTACCTCGGTGAGGCTCTCGACCCAGCCGAGGAGCTGGCCGACACCGCGCAGCAGGTTCTCGACGACCAGCGCCCAGACCAGGCCGAGGCCGACGGACAGGGCCGGTCCGCGGGCAAGGGTGCCGAGCAGGAAGCCGAGCAGGGCCCACATCTCGAGCACCAGGAAGCCGGCGCCGGCGGCCTCGCCGACCGATCCGAGGGAGGGCAGGACGACGTCCTGCGACTCGCTGGCCGCGATGACCAGGGAGATGCCGAGGTCGAGCCCGAAGGTGACCACGAGGGTGCCGACCACGACCGCGGTGAGCGCGGACACGGAGCCGAGCAGGGCCGGTGTACGCCGCACGCCCTGCGAGAAGAGCGTCTTCCAGGTGCCCCACCCGTAGCCGTTCCCGGCGACCAGGGCGCCGAGCACCATCATCAGTGCGCCCCCGAACATCGGCATGCCCTGCAGGAACACGTTGGGCACGGCGTCCGGCATCATCCGGGCGAGCTGCTGTGCCTGCGTGGTGCCCTCGTCGGCGAAGCCGGGGTCGCCGCTGGTGTAGGACAGATAGGTGAACAGGTAGCCGAACATCACGCTCAGCAGCAGCCAGGCGCCGAGGGTGATCCACACGGCCGGCCAGGCGCGCAGGCGCATCAGCTCGGCCCGGGTGCTGCGGACAGTGGCGGTCGTCGTACTCATCGCACGGACTCCTTCTGGCTCGTCATCTCGAAGAAGACCTCTTCGAGGCTGCGCTCGGCAGCGGTGATCTCGTGGACGTCGACTCCGGCGCCGACCAGCGCGCGGGTGACGTCGGGGGCCCGGTCGGCGGGCAGGGTCAGCAGGAGGGCGCCGTCGGCCTCGCGTCGTACGCCGTCGTCGCCCGCCAGGCGCATCGCGACCGCCAGCGCCTCCGGCTCCGGGGTGGCTCGGATCCGCAGGGACACGCCGCCGCGCAGCTCGGCCACGGTGGACTCCCGCAGCAGCCGGCCGCCGTCGATCACGCCGACCCGGTGGCAGATCTCCTGGACCTCCGCCAGCAGATGGCTGGAGAGCAGGACCGTCTGGCCGCCGCGGGCGAGGTCGACGACGAGGGCGCGCATGTCGGCCATGCCCGCCGGGTCGAGACCGTTGGTCGGCTCGTCGAGGATGATCAGCTCCGGGTCGCCCATCAGCGCGGCCGCGACGCCGAGGCGCTGCTTCATGCCGAGGGAGTACCCCTTGAACCTGTCGTCGCCGCGGCTGCCGAGGTCCACCCGCTCCAGGACCCGCTCCACCTCGGCGTCGGACTGCCCCCGATGCCGGGCCAGGACCCGGAGGTTGGCGCGCCCGGAGAGATAGGGGTGGAAGCCGGGGCCCTCGATCAGCGCACCGACCGACGGGTGGTCGGGACCGGTCGTGATGGCGGCCGTACCCGAGGTGGGCCGGACCAGGCCGAGCAGCATCCGCAGGGTCGTCGTCTTCCCGGCGCCGTTGGGCCCGAGGAAGCCGTAGACCTCGCCGCGCCGGACCGTCATCGTGACCATGTCGACGGCGACCCGGTCGCCGTAGACCTTCGTGAGCTTGTCGGTGCTCGCCACCGGTGTGTTCGCTGTCATGTCTCCACCGTCGTCAGTCGCGGCGGTTCGCGCGTCCGTCGTGCGGAGGCCGTTGCGTACGCAGTTCTGCGTACGACGACGGCGCCCGTCGTCGTACGCCTCCGGGGTCGGGGCGCTCTAGCCTCGCTGCATGATCCACACGACTGCGCATCCGACGGTGGCCGAGCTGACCCGGGCCCATCGCTCGTGGTGGCCGTGGGCCGTCCTCGTGATCGTGCTGCTCGGCACCGCCGCCTCCAACGGCAAGAACGATGTCGACCACCCGGTGGCGCTGGGCGTGCTCCTCGTCGTCGTCGCGACGCTGCCGTCGGTGCTGCCGCCGCTGCCGGGCCGGCTGGCCGGTCTCGCGCTGACGGCCTCGGGTGCGCTGTGCGGTCTCTACTTCGCCCTCGGGTACGCCGACGGGCCGGTCTTCCTCGCGCTGCCGGTCGTGACCTTCCTGGTCGCCGCGACGGTCCCCGTCGGGCGCTGGCTGCCCGGCGCGTTGGTGGGCGTCGGCCTGCTCGCCGCCGGGCTCTGGGCCCGGTGGGAGTGGCATGCCGACGAGCCCCACAAGAGCCTGTGGCAGGCGATCGGCATGGTCGGCATCGTGCTGGCGGCCGGGGCGGTCGCGACCGCGACTCGCAATCGGTTCGAGGCCCGCGCCGAGCGGGTCGAGCGGACGGCGACCGAGGAGCGGCTGCGGATGGCCCAGGACCTGCACGACGGCGTCGGCCACGGGCTCGCGGTGATCGCCATGCAGGCCGGCGTCGCGCTGCACGTGCTCGATCGGGACCCGGCTGCGGCCCGCAGCAGCCTGGAGGCGATCCGCGCGACCAGCCGGGAGGCGCTCGACGCGCTCCGGGTCGAGCTGGCGACCATCGCGGGGGAGGCGGCGCCCCGGCGTCCGGCCGCGGGGGTCGAGGCGATCCCCGCCCTGGTGGACCGGATCCGGGCCGCCGGCCTGCCGGTCGAGGTGATCGGCGACCCCACCGACCTCGCCCTGCTCGCGTCCCCGGTCGGCGAGGTCGCCTACGCGGTCGTCCAGGAGGCGCTGACCAATGTGCTGCGCCATGCCGGCGCGGACGGCGCCACGGTCGCCTGGGAAGCCGGCTCCGGCACCCTCGCCCTCCGCGTCTCCGATGACGGGCGCGGCGGCGCGGTGCAGGATGAGGGCATGGGCATCGGCGGCATGCGGGCACGGGTGACCGCGGTCGGCGGCACCTTCCGGGCCGGCCCGCTGGCGCACGGCGGGTTCGAGGTCACGGCGGTGCTGCCCCGATGAACGACCCCGTGGGCGCCGCGATCCGGGTCGCTCTGGTCGACGACCAGCCACTGGTGCGGATGGGCCTGGCGACCCTGGTCGCCGCGGAGCCGGACCTCGAGCTCGCCGGCGAGGCGGCCGACGGGCGCGACGGACTGGCCCTGGTCCGCCGTACTCGGCCCGACGTGGTGCTCTGCGACATCCGGATGCCGGTCCTCGACGGGCTCGGCCTGCTGGCCGAGGTCGCGGCCGACCCGGCGCTGGCCGCGGTTCGGGTCGTGATGCTGACGACCTTCGAGCTCGACGAGTACGTCTTCGAGGCGCTCCGCAACGGGGCGAGCGGCTTCCTGCTCAAGGACGCCGAGCCGACCGCGATCCTCGATGCGGTCCGGGTCGTCGCCGACGGTGGCTCCCTGCTCGCGCCGTCGGTGACCCGTACCGTCATCGACCACTTCGGTGCCCGCCGGGCCGAGCGCCCGCACCCGCGGCTCGGGGATCTCACCGAGCGCGAGCGCGAGATCCTCGGCTGGGTCGCCACCGGCCGGTCGAACGGCGAGATCGCGGAGGCGCTGGTGGTCAGCCCCGACACGATCCGCACCCACGTCAGCCGGGCCATGGTCAAGCTGCAGGCCCGCGACCGCGCCCAGCTGGTGGTCTTCGCGATCGAGTCGGGGCTCCGTCGCTCAGAGGCCCCGTGAGCGGACGTCCGCCGGGACGCTGAGGCCGGGCGGGTTGTCGGCCGCCGGCACGGCCGTGCCGACGACCCGGTGGACCGGGAGGTGGCCGCCCCAGATGCCGGCCGCGACGTCCTCGGCGTCGTCGACCGGATCGCCGGCGCGTACCTTCAGCGACGCCTCGTGGAGGGGGACGGCGAGCACCGCGGTGGCGGCCAGCTCCTTGCGGGTGCTCGGGCGCAGGGTCGCGGCGCGACCCGGGATCATGTGGTCGACGATCAGGTCGAGGGCCCGCCGTCGCTCCGCGGGGTCATCGACCATCCGGGCCCGGCCGATCACGACCGCGCACCGGTAGTTCATCGAGTGGTGGAAGGCGGAGCGGGCAGCGACCAGGCCGTCGAGCTCGGTGACGGTGACGCAGACCGTCGCGCCGACCGACTCCCGCAGCCAGCGGGCCGCCACCGATCCGTGGACGTAGAGCGTGCCGCCCTCGTCAGGACCGTCGAGGTCGACGGCGTACGCCGTCGGCAGCACCACCGGATGGTCGCCCACGCTCACGCCGAGGTGGGCGACCAGGGCGTCACGGAGCAACGCGTGGAGCTCGGTCCGGTCGGCCACGGCGCGGTTGCGCCCACGCCGGACCCGGGTGCGGTCGGTGGGCTCGAGGGGCTGCGTGCCGCGCGTGGTCATGGCACCATCGTCGGTGACAAGTGGCCTGTACACACGGGCCAGTTCCCTGCCATTCCGACAGGCCAATCGTGCTTCCCGTCCGGCTCGACCGCACCGACCCACGCCCGCTCGGCACCCAGCTCGCCGACCAGGTCCGCCAGCTGGTGCTCGACGGCGCCCTCGCCCGGCACGACCGGATGCCCGCCACCCGTCGCCTCGCGGCCGACCTCGGGGTCTCGCGCTCGGTCGTCGCGCAGGCCTTCGACCAACTCCTCGCCGAGGGCTGGCTCGAGGCGCGGCAGGGCTCCGGCACCTGGGTCGCCGACGGCACGACCGGCCACCGCACGGCACCCGGCCGCCGGCGTACGCCGGCGCCGGAGCGGGCGCTGGTCATGCTCGACGCGGGCACCCCGTGGATCGACCCCCGCCACCAGACGGTGTGGCGGCGAGCCTGGCGGGAGGTCTCCGCGGCCACCCCGCCACGGGGGTACGACGACTCGCGCGGCCTGCCCGAGCTGCGCGCGCTCCTCGCCGAGCGGCTCGGCCGCACGCGCGGTCTCGCCGTCGACGCCGACCGGGTCCGGCTCACCGGCGGCACCGCGGCCGGGCTGCGACACCTGCTGGCCGTCCTGCCGACCGGAGCGGTCGCCCTGGAGGACCCCGGCTATCGGGCGGCGGTCGCCACCGTGCGCGGGTCCGGCCGGCTCGTGCGGGACCTGCCCGCGCTCGAACCGGTCACCGAGCTCGCCGGCTGCGTGGCGGCGTACGTCACCCCCGCCCACCAGCACCCCCTCGGCCGGGTCCTGCCCGCCGCCGAGCGGCTGCGCCTGCTGGCGACCGCGCGCCGCGACGACGCGCTGGTCATCGAGGACGACTACGACTCCGAGTTCCGCTACGACGTCGCGCCGGTGCCCGCTCTGGCCTCCCTCGACCGCGCCCGGGTCGCCTACCTGGGCACCGCGTCGAAGGCGATCCTCCCCTCGCTGCGCCTGGGCTGGGCCGTCGTGCCGGACCACCTGCTCGACGCCGTCGACGCCCACCGGGCACTCACCCACGACGCGCCGCCCTGGCCGGTGCAGCGCGCGCTGGTCACCCTGCTCCGCGACGGGTACGTCGACGCCGTGGTCCGCTCCGCCCGGCGCGTGTACGCCGAGCGTGCTCCGCGGGTGGTGGCCGCGCTCTCGCCGTACGCCGAGCTGGCCGGTCCGGTCGCCGGCATGTACTCCACCTGGCTGCTGCCGCATGCCCGTGCCGTCCGGGCCCGCGCAGCCGCCGAGCGCGCCGGATTCCGGGTCAACCTGCTGCGCGACTACTGCCGTACCGCCCGGCTCAGCGGCCTGGTCGTCGGCTTCGGCGGTCCGACCGATGCCGAGCTGGACCGGGCCCTCGACGTCCTGGTCGGCGCACTGAGCCGCTTGTAACTAAGTGTTACGTACGCAATTTGGGACTGGTGGGACGCATGTGGTGGATAACTGTGCTGTAACCCTTAGTTACAATCGGCGGGCGCTGATCCGCACCGGCCGCCCGGCGACGTACCCGGCCGCGATCTGGACCACGCCCATCCCCGCGAGCAGGGCGCACGGGAGCCGCCAGCTGCCGCTGGCGTCGTGCAGGACGCCGACCAGGAGCGGACCGCTCGCCGCGATCAGATAGCCGATGCTCTGGGCCATCGCCGAGAGGGACGCGGTGTCGGCGGTCGTGGTGGTGCGCATCGCGAAGAAGGACAGCGTCACCGGGAACACCGCGCCGCCGATGCCGAGCAGCGCCGCCCACAGCCAGGCGCCCTCCCGCGGCGCCAGCCACAGGCCGGCCCAGCCGATCATCGTGACCAGGCTCAGGGCGAGGACCAGGTGGCCCTGCTGGCGCAGGCGCACCGCCAGGGTCGGGGCGAGGAAGAAGAACGGCACGCCGATGGCGATGCTCACCGCCAGCAGCAGGCCGGCGGTCGCGTCGCTGAACCCCGATCCGGCGTACACGCTGGGCAGCCAGCTCATCATGACGTACGCGTAGAGCGACTGGGAGCCGAAGAGTACGGTGACCGCCCAGGCGGTGGGGCTGCGCCACAGGGGGGTACGACGGACGTCGGCGCGCCGCGGGTCGCGCCGGCGGCAGTGCGGCGCCCAGGCGATCAGCGCGACGACGGCGGCCAGCGCCCAGATGCCCAGGCCGATCCGCCAGCTGCCCGCGGCGTTGGCGATCGGGACGGTCGTGGCCGCACCGAGTGCCGAGCCGCCCGAGAGGACGGCGGTGTAGGCCCCGGTCATCATGCCGACACGATGGGGGAAGTGCTCCTTGACGATCGCGGGGACCAGCACGTTGGCGAGTGCGATGCCGGCGCAGGCCACCGCTGTGCCCGCGATCAGGGCCGGGGTGCCGTCGAGGACGCGGAGCACCAGGCCGGCGGCGAGCAGGCCGAGGGCGACGACCAGGCCGCGGTCGACGCCGATCCACCGGGTGACCGCCATCGCGGTCGCGCCGACCACGGCGAAGCAGAGCACGGGCAGCGAGGTCAGCAGGCCCTGGGTCGCGGGGGAGACGCCGAGGTCGCCGAGGCGGTCGAGCAGCGCGCCGAGGGAGGTGATCGCCAGGCGCAGGTTGAAGGCGACGAGGAGGACGGCGACGACCAGGCCCGCGCCGGCACGGGCGATAGGGCGGCCGGGTGCGCACGCGGGCTCGGCGACGGCATCATGGACGGAAGAGGCCATGCCCCTACCATGACAGACATAGGATGATTGGACCAATGAACGGAGGCTCCGTGCCGCTCGCCCCCACCACTCCCGCCTCGCTGGTCGACCAGGCCATCGACGGCATGCGCGCGCTGCTCGAGAGCGGTGAGTGGGAGGTCGGCACCCGGATCCCGCCCGAGCCCGCCCTCGCCGCGGCGCTCGGCGTCAGCCGCAACACCGTGCGTGAGGCGGTCCGGGCGCTGGCCCACCTCGGACTGCTGCAGGTACGCCGCGGCGACGGCACCTACGTCGCCGCGCTCACCGAGATGCAGGCCCTGATGCACAAGCAGCTCGACCGGGTCGACCTCGAGCACCTGCTCGAGGTGCGCCACGCGATCGAGGTGCGGGCCGCAGCCCTGGCTGCGGTACGTCGTACCGACGACGACATCGCCGCCCTGGACGCGATCATGGGCCGCCGGCGCGCCGCGGTCCGCGACGGCGACGGTCCCGGCTCGGTCGACGCCGATGTCGACTTCCACTGCGCGGTCGTGGCCGCCGCCCACAACCCGTTGCTCGTCGAGCTGTACGACGGCCTCGTGGAGACCCTGCGCGCGAGCATCCAGCACCTGACCGACAACGACGCGCTCGCCGGCGAGCACGACGCGGTACTGGAGGCGATCCGCGCCGGCGACCCGGTCGCCGCCGCGGCGGCCGGCGCGGAGCTGCTCGACCACGTCGAGCGCTGACCGGCTCCCGGCTCAGCGCCGGGTGAGCTGCCCGCCGAGGATCGCGGCCAGGGCGAGCGCGAAGCCGGCCAGTTGCACCGGCCGCAGCGCCTCGCCCAGGATCAGCCAGCCGAGGGCGGCCGCCACGACGGGGGAGAGCAGGCCGAGCAGGGCCGTGGCCACGACCGGGAGCGAGCCGAGGCCGCGGAACCAGAACAGGTACGCCGCGAGCCCGCCGATCGCGCCGAGCCACAGGTAGCCGCCGGCCGCCGGGGCGTCGATCGCCGGCGGCGCACCCTCGAGGAGGAAGGTCAGCGGCAGCAGCACCAGCCCGCCGGCCGTCAGCAGCCAGCTCACCAGCACGCCTGAGCCGATGCCCGGCGGTCGGCCCCAGCGCCGGGTGAGGACCACCCCGGCCGCCATCGACAGCGCGCCGCCGAGGCCGGCGAGGAGTCCGACCGGATCGAGCGTCGCGTCGGGACCGAGGACGACGAGCGCCACCCCGCCGACGCCGGCCAGCGCCCAGCCGACCCGGGCGAGCGTGGGACGCTCACCGAGGAGCGGCAGTGCGAGGCCGATCACGAGCAGTGGCTGGACCGCGCCGACCGTCGCCGCGACGCCCCCGGGCAGTCGCTCCGCCGCGACGAACAGGAGCGGGAAGAAGATGCCGATGTTGAGCGCGCCCAGTGCGAGCGAGCGCCACCACCACACGCCCTGAGGCAGCCGACGCAGGACGACGAGCAGCAGCAGGCCGGCCGGCAGGGCGCGCAGCAGTCCCGCGAAGAGCGGGTGCCCGGCGGGCAGCAGCTCGGTCGTCACCAGATAGGTGGTGCCCCACACCGCGGGCGCCAGGGCGGTCAGCGCGGTGAGCCCGACCGCGCCGGGCACTCCGGTCGCGTCGGGAGTGCGGGGGTCGCCGGTCGCCGGGGGCCGGACGTCGGTGGTCGTGGTCATGCCTCCAGGGTCCGCCGATCCTTTTCATGAGTCCAACACATGCTTTTCATCTGATTGATCGTGAATCAAGATAGATAGGTGGAGTTGCAGCAGATGAGATATGTCGTCGCGATCGCCGAGCACGGGACCTTCACCCGGGCCGCGGAGGCCTGCTTCGTCGTGCAGTCCGCGCTCAGCCACCAGGTGGCGCGGCTGGAGCAGGAGCTCGGCGTACGGCTCTTCCACCGGACCAGCCGCCAGGTCCGGCTCAGCCCCGCCGGCCAGGCGTTCCTGCCGATCGCCCGGCAGTGCCTCGACGCCGCCGACCGGGCGCGGGCCGAGGTCGCCGCCGCGACGGGCGAGGTGCGGGGACCGCTGTCGATCGGCGTGATCCCGACGGTCGCGGCGGTCGACGTCCCCGCCGCACTGCGCACCTTCCGCGAGCGCCACCCGCAGGTCCAGGTCCGACTGACCAGCGGCAACAGCGACAGCCACGTGCAGCAGGTCGTCGACGGCAGGCTCGACCTCGCGTTCCTCGGTCTGCCCGAGGACTGGGAGATCGCCGGTGTCGCCGGCCGGCGGCTGGCCCGCGACCATCATCGCGCCGTGATGGCGCCCGGGCACCCGCTCGCCGGACGGTCGCGGCTGAGCCTGGCCCGGCTCGCCGGCGAGACCTTCGTCGACTTCCCGGCCGGCAGCACCGGGCGCCTCCAGGCCGACGCGGCGTTCGCCGACGCCGGCCTGCGCCGTGAGGTCAGCTTCGAGACCACCGACATGCTGCTGATGGGCCGGATCCTGCGGGCCGGGCTCGCGGTGGCCCTGCTCGCGTCCACCTTCGTCGACCAGCTGCCCGGTCTGGTCGCCGTCCCCGTCACCCGCGCCCCGGTCCGCACCGAGCACGTGGTGTGGAGCAGGTTCGGGCCCGCGCCGGCCGCCGCGGCCTTCCTCGAGCAGGTCGGCATCGCGCTCTGAGCGTGAGGGCCACCGGGCTCAGGTCGGGGCCCGAGGCGCCGATGGACCGGTGTGTCAGTCCTGCGCGCCCTGTTCGTCGCCGCCCTCCTGGCGACGGCGCTGACCGTGCTGCCGGGACTGGCCCGGGGGCCGCTGCTGCCCGCACCGGCCGCCCATGCCGATGCGGCGCCGCTCGAGGACTATGCGGCGTACCAACCGCCGGTCCGCTGCTCCCCGCGCGACCGGCCCGGCACGAAGGCACTGGCCCGCTGGACCGTCCGCCGTTTCGGTGGCGGGTTCGGCGGCATCTCCCGCGCCTGCAGCGCCAGCCCGTCCGAGCACAGCGAGGGCCGCGCCTTCGACTGGACCGTCGACGTACGCCGGGCGGCGGACCGGCGCCGGGTCCGCGCCCTCCTCGCCGCGCTCTTCGCCTCCGACGCCGCCGGCAACCCGGCGGCACTGGCCCGCCGGATGGGCGTCATGTACGTCATCTGGGACGACACGACCTGGTCGTCCTGGCGGCGGTTCGCCCCCGCGCCGTACCTCAACGCGGCCTGTCCGACGAGGCGCGAGTGCTCCCGCACCCTGCGACACCGCGACCACGTGCACATCTCGCTCACCCGACCCGCGGCCCGTGGGCGCCTGTCCTGGTACGTCGGCCGGGTCTAGCCGCCCGGACCGCGACGCACCCGGCATCCGGGTCGTCGAATCGATGGATTGACGACCGGAATGCCGGGTGCGACGGTCAGGCTGGCTCGGGGCTCACTGGCCCCAGGAGGCGTCCCAGCCCTCGATGTCGCTGGCGGGACGGGCGGCCGGGCCGGTATAGATCGCCGAGGGGCGGATCAGCCGGCCGGTCGTCTTCTGCTCCAGGATGTGGGCGGACCAGCCGCCGGTGCGGGCGCAGGTGAACATCGAGGTGAACATGTTCGCCGGGACCTCGGCGAAGTCGAGGACGATCGCGGCCCAGAACTCGACATTGGTCTCCAGTACCCGGTCGGGGCGGCGGGCGCGGAGCTCGGCGAGGGCGGCCTTCTCCAGCGCCTCGGCGACCTCGTAGCGCGGGGCGTCGAGCTCGCGGGCGGTCCGGCGCAGTACGCGGGCGCGCGGGTCCTCCGCACGATAGACGCGGTGCCCGAAGCCCATCAGCCGCTCGCCGGAGTCGAGCAGACCCTTGACGTAGGCCTCGGCGTCGCCGGACTTCTCGACCTCCTCGATCATGTGCAGCACCCGCGAGGGCGCGCCGCCGTGCAGCGGGCCGCTCATCGCGCCGATGGCGCCCGAGAACGCGGCGGCGACGTCGGCGCCGGTCGAGGTGATCACGCGGGCGGTGAAGGTGGAGGCGTTCATGCCGTGCTCGGCGGCCGAGGACCAGTAGGCGTCGATGGCGTGGGCGTGCTTGGGGTCGGCCTCGCCGCGCCAGCGGATGAGGAACTTCTCCGCGAGCGTCCTGCCCTCGTCCACGACCTTCTGGGGGACGACGGGCAGGTGCAGGTCACGCGCCGACTGGCCGGCGTACGACAGGACCATCACCGCCACCCGGGCGAGGTCGGCGCGGGCCTGCTCGTCGCTGATGTCGTAGGTCTGGCCGAAGCCGAAGGCCGGCGCGAGCATGGCGATCGCCGCCTGGACGTCGACGCGGACGTCGCCGGTGTGCACCGGGAGGCTGAATGCCTCCGCCGGCGGCAGGCCGGGGGTGAACGAGCCGTCGATCAGCAGGCCCCACACGTTCTCGAAGGGCACCCGGCCGACCAGGTCCTCGATGTCGACGCCGCGGTAGCGCAGGGCCGAGCCCTCCTTGTCGGGCTCCGCGATCTGGGTCTCGAAGGCGATGACGCCCTCCAGTCCGTGGTGTACCTCGGGCATCGGCGAACTCCTTCGAAGCGATGAGTGCAGGTGCGTCCGAGCCGGGCGACCCGCGGGCCACCCGGCATTCTGCCCCACGGCGCCCCGCGGCCGGCTCCGCGGTGGCCCCTAGGGTGGCCCCATGGCTGCCGACCCCGCCCCGTTCCCCGACCTGGCCGCCCTGCGCAGGGAGTACGGCGACCGCGGACTCGCCGAGGCCGGCGTACCCGACGCGCCGTGGTCGCTGTGGCAGCGCTGGTTCGACGAGGTGGCCGCCGCCGGCGTCCACGAACCGAACGCGATGGTCGTGGCGACCGTCGACCCCGACGGTGCCCCGTCGGCGCGGATGGTGCTGCTCAAGGGCGTCGCCGCCGACGGCCCGGACGACGGGTTCACCTTCTTCACCAACACCGGTTCGCGCAAGGGTGCGGCCCTGGCGGCCGAGCCGCGGTGCGCACTGCTGTTCCCGTGGCATCCGCTGGAGCGCCAGGTCCGGGTGGAGGGCACCGCGCAGCCGCTCGCCGAGGAGCAGGTCGCGGCCTACTTCGGTTCGCGCCCCCGGGGCGCCCAGCTCGGCGCCTGGGCCTCGCCGCAGTCGCAGGTCGTCGCCGGCCGGGCCGAGCTCGACCGGCGCTACGCCGAGGCGGAGGATCGCTTCGCCGGCGCGGACGTGCCGGTGCCGCCGGCATGGGGCGGCTACCGCGTCCGGCCGACGGTCTTCGAGTTCTGGCAGGGCCGACCCGGCCGGATGCACGACCGGCTGCGCTACGCCCGCACCGCCAGCGGCTGGGAGGTCACCAGGCTCGCGCCCTGAGGGACGCCGCTGTCGCGGGGCTGGTCGGACTTCTGCGCCGCCGCGTAGATCGCGCCGAGCAGGATCAGCACCGCGATCACCCCGACCAGGATCAGCGTCTCCCGCTTGTCGGTGCCGCCGACGGGGCCGCGCGCCGGCTCCCGCTGGGTCTCGACAGCGGGGACCTTGTCGATCTCGGTCTCGGCAGCGGCGTCGATCTCGGCGTCGGCCGGCGCGACCTCCTCGACCTCCTCGACCTCCTCGACCTCCTCGACCTCCTCGACCTCCTCGACCTCCTCGACCTCCTCGACCTCCTCGACCTCCTCGACCTCCTCGACCTCCTCGACCTCGTCGAGCTCGTCGAGATCCTCGAGGTCCTGGGATCCGTGGCCGACCGGCCGGGGCCGGGTGCTGTGGCTCGCGGAGCGGCGGCGCTTGCTGCGCCGGCGGCGGACGATCTCGGTGCCGAGGCCGGGGACGTCCCCCGCGCCGTCGAGCGGCTCGAAGCGCGGCACGGTGTGGCTGGTCGCCACGACCCGCCGGAACGCGTCGTGCTCGTCGACCGGCTGCTCCGCGGCCCGCTCCTCCGCTTCCGATTCGTCCGCGACCGGCTCCTCCGCGACCGGCTCCTCCGCGACCGGCTCCTCCGCGACCGGCTCCTCCGCGACCGGCTCCTCCGTGACCGTGGCTTCGCCGAGCGCCTCGTCGGGGTGCTCATCGGCGTCCTCGTCGACCGCATCCTCGGCACCGCGCTGCGGCGCGGGGTCGCCCAGCGGGTCGGAGAGGGTGTCGAAGAGCGGATCGAACCGGGGCACCTCTCGCGACGGGATCAGCAGCGACCGGAACGCGTCGCGTTCGCGTTCGCGCTCCGCGGCGCGCACTCGGTCGTCGGAGCTCGATGCGTGGTCGTCGGCGGACACGGGGTCATCCTCGCCGATCACCACGTGCGGGCGCCCGTGGGTGGGCCAGAGGGTGGGATCGACCGTCTCGAGGACCACCAGCAGCCCCTGGATCGTGGGCCGGCGCTCCTCGGCGCCGGCGATCGCGCGCTGGATGACCTCGGCGGCGAACGACGGGAAGCCGGGCAGTACCTCCGCCGGCGAGCGCGGGGCCGTGGCCGGGCCGGGGTCGACGCCGGTCAGGGCGTGGTAGGCGAGGCGTCCGAGGACGGCGACCTCGGTCTCCTCGACCCGGCACAGCAGCGGGATCGCCTGGTCCGCGGGCAGCGGATCGGGCGCCGCCGCGGCGATCAATGCCTCCAGCAGGGCGCGCTCGTCCGGGTGGACCCCCATGTCCATGAGCGCATCCTGCCCCCTGGGCCGGTCCGGTGGGCCGGAATCGACCACTCCGGTCCCACGCGCCGGCCGCTCCGGCGTGTCGGTGTGTCCTCCGATCCGCCGACAGCCGATCGGCCCCGCGGCGCGACCGCGTTCGTTAGCGTCCGAGTCCTGGGGCGGACGACGCCGAGCGGGCTCTGGCGCGGAGCGGACCCGGAACGAGGAGAGGACATCGAGTGCGCGTGATGCTGAAGGCAGCCGTCGCCGTCGTGGTGGGGCTGGGCGCCCTGGCGGGGCCGGGGGCACCGCCGTCGTCCGCTGCGGCTCCGGACGCCCCGCCGGCCCGACAGGGGCAACGGATCTCGCTGACGCTCACCTCGGCGGGGGAGGCGGTCACCGGGGACGCCGTGACCTTCGCCGGGTCGGCCACCAAGAAGCTGCGCGGCCGCAAGGTGCGCCTGCTGCGGAGCGTGGGCGGAGGCGCGTGGGTCGAGGTCGGCAAAGCCCGGATCCAGCGGGACCGGACGTTCACGATCCAGGGCGTCGCCTCCGGCGTAGGGGCGAACGCGTGGCAGGTCCGGGCGAAGACGAAGCCGGTGAAGCGGAACGGGAGGACCGTCAAGAAGGGCAGGGCCGTCACGTCCGGCATCGTGCAGACCACCGTGCTCCAGTGGTTCTTCCTCTCCGACCGGGCCTGGGTCGACTCCAAGGACGAAGCCGGGAGCTATCCCTTCCGGGGCAGCATGACGAGCGGGGGCACCGCCTTCACGCGCAGCATCTCGTTCGGCAGCTACACCTCGGCATGGGACTGGGAGCGGGCGTCGTGGGCCGAGTACAACCTCGGCTACCACTGTCGCCGGTTCGAGGCGTCGATCGGCATCTCCGACACGTCGGCGACCGGTACGGACGCCACCTTCTTCGTCTCCCTCGACGGCGCCCGCCGCAGCGTGGGCCGCAAGGTCCTCGGCGCGCCGAGCCCGGTCGGCGTCGACGTCGCCGGTGTGCTGAGCCTGCGCCTGGAGGGGGTCCCCAACAGTCAGGACCGCTACGGGCGCGGCGGCTTCGGCGATGCCCGGGTGCTCTGCGCCGCCCAGCCCTGATCGTCCGGCCTGACCGTTCAGCTCCGGCCGGCTTCGGCCGGCCGCCCGGTCAGCGCCCGGCGTCGTCCAGTGCCGCCTTCGTCAGCGTGCGGCCGAGGTCGAGCAGTTCCTCGGCCCGGTGGAAGTCGATGGTGCGGGCGGCGCTGAGCGGGACGGTGACCAGCACGTCGGGCGGCAGGGCGGCCAGCCGGTAGCGCGTGATCAGGCTCTGCATCGCGTCGAAGGACAACGACACGACCTCCGAGGTCCGCACGTCCGGGCGTACGTCGACCGTCTCGGCCGACGGCGCCTCCGCCGGGGCCTCGGGAGGGACGGGCAGAACGGGCGGGGCGGGCGGGGCAGGCGGGACGGCCTCGGCCAGGTCCTCCTCGCCCCGGCGGAACCGGCGGCGCAGGTCGGCCGCCCACTCCGCCCGGCGCACGGAGAAGCCCCGGGCGGGCGAGGTCGGCTCGTGCGGCTCGCGCGGCCCCTGGAGCGAGACCGCGACGGTGAAGTCGGCGGCCGCGGCGGCGGTGGGCTCGAGCGGCAGCGGGTTGAGCAGGCCGCCGTCGACGAGGACCCGGCCGTCGACCACGGCGGGGGTGAACAGGCCCGGGATGGCGAAGGACGCGCGCATCGCGGGGATCAGTGGACCGCGCTGGAACCACACCTCGCGGCGGGCCGCCAGGTCCGTGGCGACCGCGGTGTAGGGGATCGGCAGCGACTCGATGGTGACGTCGCCGACGATGTCGTCGAGCGCGGCCATCAGCCGCTCCGCGGTGGCGGCGCCGCCGCCCGTCCAGGTGGGGTCGGCCAGCCGGACCACCCGGCGCCCGGTCAGCGTCGAGGCCCAGGCGGCGAACTCGTCGTCCTTGCCGGCGGCCACCAGACCGCCGATGACGGCGCCCATCGACGTACCCGAGACCGCGACGATCTCGTGGCCGCGGTCCCGGAGCTCCTGGACCGCGCCGAGGTGGGCGTACCCGCGGGCGCCGCCGGAGCCGAGGACCAGTGCCACGCGTGCCATGCCTCCATTGTGGGACGGCCGCCGCGACATAGCCCAGGAGCGACCGTGTCGTTGTGCTCACATGGGACCGCGAACCCTCACCAGACTGCTCGTCGCCCTCAGTCTCGCCGTGACCGGCCTCGCCGCCTGGCCGCGACCGGCCGGCGCCGACGACCCGGCCCCACCCGCGCGGGTGGTCGTCGACCAGCGGTTCACCACCTCCGACGGCGTCGAGCTGCAGACGACGCTGACCAGCGTCGGGCCGGTCACGGCCAAGCCGACGGTGGTGGAGTTCTCGCCGTACGGCGACGGGAGCCAGACGCTCGAGGTGACACCGGACTACAACTTCCTGCTGGTCCAGATCCGCGGCACCGGCGACAGCGACGGGTCCTTCGACGCCCTCGGTCCGAAGAGCCAGCGCGACGTGGTCGAGGTCCTGCAGTGGGCGTGCGCGCAGCCGTTCAGCGACGGCGACCTCGCCGTCAACGGCTTCTCGGCCAGCGCGATCGTGCTCTACAACTCCTGGCACCAGCAGCTGCCGTGCGTGAAGGCGGCGATCCTGCGCTCGGGCACCCACGAGCTCTACCGCGACCTGCTCGTGCCCGGCGGCATCCTCAACCTGGTCCCCGGCGCCGGTGTCATCGGGATGATCGGCGCACCGGCCCTGCTGCAGGGTGTCGACCGCCTGCGCCGTGACCCGGCCTCCTCGCTCGGCGTGGTCGGCGGGCTCTTCGCGAGCGGTCTCGGCGTCCTGGCCCACCCGAGCCTCGACTCCTGGTGGGTCGAGCGCGGCTGGCGCGGCGACGCCAACGACATCCCGGTGCTCATGCTCAACGGCTTCTACGACGTCGAGTCGCGCGGAGTGTTCCAGGCATTCCAGGCGCTGCGCGACGACGGTGCCCACCTCGTCATGGAGGGCGGCCACGACGGTACGCCGGCCGGCACCGACGGCGGTGTGGGCGAGGCCCGGGAGTGGCTCGACCACTACCTGCGCGGCATCGACAACGGGATCGAGAGCCGGCCCGCGGTCCGGCTGCTGCTCGCCCACGGCGACCGGGCGGCGTACCTCGACGGCCGGTTCACGGTCCGGGAGGCCGCCGACTGGCCGGTCCCCGGCACCACCTGGACCGAGCTCGCCCTGGGCGGGGGCAAGCGGCTGACGACCGCCCCGCCCGCGACGTCGCGGAAGGAGTCGTACCTGACCCTGCCCACCCTGCCGACCATGTCCGACGTGCCGACCTGGTCGCTGCTGGAGGCCGGGGGAGCGAAGGCCCTCACCGGTGCGCTGCCCTTCCTCGACCGCACGAACGCGGTGGCCGTCGAGAAGCTGACCGGCCTGACCTACACCACCGACGCCCTGTCCGCCGATGTCGCGCTGGCGGGTCCGCTCGCCCTCGACCTGCCGTTGGCGACCACGACCCCCGGCTCGGGGATCTGGGCGATCCTCTCCGACGTCGCGCCCGACGGCTCCTCGCACCCGCTGACGGTCGGTCGACTGTCGACCAGCTATCCGAACCTGGTCCCCGGCCGGTCGCTGACCGACGCCGGTGGCGCCGTGGTGCAGCCCTATGGCGACTACAGCACCGCCGACCGAGCCCCGATGGGCAAGATCCGGCGCTACCAGGTCGAGCTGTGGCCGGTCGGCAACGTCTTCGCGGCCGGTCACCGGCTGCGGATCCAGATCGTCGGGACCTCACTGTTCTCGCCACTGTCGCTGCCCGCAGTCCACACGATCCGGGTCGGCGGGCCCGACGGCGCCCGGCTCCGGGTCCCGGTCCTGCCCGGCAGCGACCTCGGATCCGCCCTGCGCTGAGCCGGGCGCCCAGGCATCCGGTAGTCGGCCGGTCACCGCTCGACCCGCAGCACCACCGAGTCCACCCGTGGCGGCGGCCGGAAGGCGGCGCGCGGGACGGGCCGCCCGACCTGGAGCCGGTAGCGGCGGGCGTGGCGGGCGCGGGGCGGTGCGGCGGCCAGCCGCCGGGCGGTGGCGGACTGCAGCACCAGATCGGCCGACAGCAGCCGATCGGTGCCGAGGAGCAGGCGGAGCAGGGGCGTGGAGAGCGAGTACGGCGGGCTGGCCACCACCCGGAACGGCCGGGAGGGGAGCCGGAGGTCGCGCAGGTCACAGCGGACCACCCGGACCCCGCGCTCGGCGTACCGCTCGCGGAGGGCGGCGGCCCGGCCGGGGTGCAGCTCGACGGCGACCACCTGCGCACCGGCGTCGGCCAATGGTCCGGTCAGCGCGCCGTGCCCGGCGCCGATGTCGAGGACCAGGTCGCCCGCGACGACAGGACTGTCGGCGACCAGGCGCCGCGCCCAATCAGGCCGGAGCGGGTGCCATCCCCAGTCCCGCCGCGTCCGCTGTCCGGACACGACGCACCATCACGTTGACGTGGCTCATGACCCGGACCCTACGGAGCGTCCCGGCGACGCCGCATCTCCTTTTGTCGCGACCGCCGGCGAAAAAGAACTTGTGAGTGAGTACTCACTCATTTACTGTGACCGGCATGCCACCCCGCGCCACGCCGCTGTCGCCCGACGACCGGCGGGAGATGCTCATCCGGACGACCCGGCCGCTGCTCTACCAGCACGGGCGGCGGGTGACCACGCGGCTGATCGCCGAGGCGGCGGGGGTCGCCGAGGGGACGATCTTCCGGGTCTTCGACTCCAAGGACGACCTGATCGACACCACCATCGCCCGGGCCTTCGAGCCGGGCGACGTGCTGCACCGGCTCGACGAGATCGACCTCGGCCTGCCGCTGCGCGAGCGGATGGTGGCGATGACCTCCATCCTGCAGCAGCGGTTCCTCGCGATCTTCGGGCTGATGAGAGCCATGGGCTTCGTCGGCCCCCCGGACCACCTGACCGAACGGCCCGAGATCAAGAAGGGCCTCGCCGAGGTGCACGACCGGCTCTACCTGCTCCTCTCCCCAGACATCGATCGGTTCGACCGTGACCCCGACCGGGTCCTCCATGTCTGGCGGCTGCTGACCTTCGCCGCGTCCCACGAGGAGATCGCCGACGGTGACCTGCTCACCCCCGTCGAGATCGTCGACACCGTCCTGGACGGCGTACTGAGGAAGGACTCGCACTGATGCTCGCCCCGCTCCTGCGCGACTACCTGCGGCCCTACAAGGGCTGGCTGGCGGCCATCGTCGTGCTCCAGTTCACCGGCACCGCCGCCATGCTCTACCTGCCCAGTCTCAATGCCGACATCATCGACAAGGGCGTCGCCCGCGGCGACACCGGCTACGTCGTGAAGCTCGGCGGCGTCATGCTCGCCGTGGCGCTCGTCCAGGCCGCCTGCTCGATGACGTCGGCCTGGTTCGGCGGCCAGACCGCGATGGCCTTCGGGCGCGACCTGCGCAAGGCGCTGTTCGGCCGGATCGGCAGCTTCTCGGCCCGCGAGGTGTCCACCTTCGGCGCCCCGTCGCTGATCACCCGCGCCACCAACGACGTCCAGCAGGTGCAGATGCTGGCGATGATGACCTGCCTGATGGCGGTGACCATCCCGATCATGATGGTCGGCGGCGTGATCATGGCGATGCGCGAGGACCTCGGCCTGTCCTGGCTGGTCGTCGCCGTCGTCCCGGTGCTCTTCGTCTGCATCGGCCTCGTGGTGTCGCGGATGGTGCCGGCCTTCCGGCAGGTCCAGGAGCGGCTCGACGACGTCAACCGGGTGATGCGCGAGCAGATCTCCGGCATCCGGGTGGTCCGGGCGTTCGTCCGCGAACCGCAGGAGGTTCGGCGGTTCGAGCGGGCCAACGACGACCTCACCGAGGTCTCGCTGCGCGCCGGCCGCTGGATGGCGGTCATGTTCCCGCTCGTGATGGCGGTGTCCAACGCCGCGAGCGTGGGCGTGATCTGGTTCGGCGGCCACCGCGTCGACGGCGGCCAGATGGAGGTCGGTGCGCTGACCGCCTTCCTGGCCTACCTGATGCAGATCCTGATGTCGGTGATGATGGGCACCTTCATGCTGATGATGATCCCGCGGGCCTCGGTCAGCGCGGACCGGATCGGCGAGGTGCTCGACACCAGCACCAGCGTGGTACCTCCGGCGCGACCGGTCACCGAGGTCGACGTCGCCGGGCACCTCGACCTCGAGGGCGTCGGCCTGACCTATCCCGGCGCCGAGGCGCCGGTGCTGCGCCAGGTCACCTTCTCCGCCCGGCCCGGCCAGACGGTCGCGGTCATCGGCTCGACCGGCGCGGGCAAGACGACCCTGGTCAACCTGGTGCCCCGGCTGCTCGACGCCACCGAGGGCGTGGTCCGGGTCGACGGTGTCGACGTGCGCGACCTCGAGCCCGAGCTGCTCTGGTCCCGCATCGGGCTGGTGCCCCAGCGGGCCTTCCTGTTCTCCGGCACGGTCGCCTCCAACCTGCGCTATGGCCGCCCGGAGGCCACCGACGAGGAGCTGTGGGCGGCGCTCGAGATCGCGCAGGGAGCCGACTTCGTCCGCGCGATGCCCGAGCAGCTGGACACCGCCGTCGCCCAGGGCGGTACGACGGTCTCCGGCGGCCAGCGGCAGCGGCTCGCCATCGCCCGCGCGCTCGTCCGGCGCCCCGAGATCTACCTGTTCGACGACGCCTTCTCCGCGCTGGACGTCGCGACCGACGCTCGGCTGCGGGCGGCGCTGCGGCCGGTGACCCGCGACGCGACGGTGCTCATCGTCGCGCAGCGGATCGCGACCATCCGCGACGCCGACATGATCCTCGTGCTCGAGGACGGCGAGGTCGTCGGCCAGGGCACCCACGACGAGCTGATGCGCGACAACCCGACGTACCAGGAGATCGCCGCCTCACAAGGCATCAAGGGAGAGGGGGTGCTCGCATGAGCGAGAGCTCCACCGGCTCGGCCGCCGGGTCCAAGACCATGAAGCAGACCGAGCGGATCGTCCAGCAGGGCGGCCCCGGGCGCGGTCCGATGGGCGGCATGGTCGGCCAGAAGGCCGACGACTTCGGCAGCTCCGCGCGGCGGCTGGTCGCGCGGCTGCGGCCGGCACGCGCGCGCGCGATCGCGGTCCTCCTGCTCGGCATCGGCAGCGTCGCGTCCGTCGTGGTCGGCCCCTGGCTGCTCGGCCGGGCGACCGACGAGGTGTTCAACGGCTTCATCGGCGGCCGCCTCCCCGAGGGCAGCACCAAGGCTGACGCCGTCGCGAACGCGGAGGCGGCAGGCGACGGCGGCTTCGCCGACTTCCTGCGCGGTCTCGACATCGTCCCCGGTCAGGGCGTCGACTTCGACAAGGTCGGCCAGATCCTGCTGATCACCCTGCTCGTGTACCTCGGCGGACAGGTGCTCGGCTGGCTGCAGGGCTATCTCGTCAACGACATCGTCCAGGCGACGGTGCGGCAGATGCGCACCGACGTCGAGGAGAAGGTCCACCGCCTGCCCCTGGCGTACTTCGACCGCCAGCCGCGCGGCGAGCTGCTCAGCCGGGTCACCAACGACATCGACAATGTCGCCCAGAACCTCCAGCAGACGATGAGCCAACTGCTCACCTCGCTGCTGATGGTCGTCGGTGTGCTCGGCGCGATGTTCTGGGTGTCCCCGCTGCTCGCGGTCATCTCGCTGGTGTCGGTGCCGATCGCCATGTTCGCCACGAGCCGGATCATGAAGCGCTCGCAGACCCAGTTCATCAACCAGTGGCGCCAGACCGGCCGGCTCAACGCCCAGGTCGAGGAGTCGATCTCGGGGCACGCCCTGGTCACCGTCTTCGGTCGGCGCAAGGCGGTCGAGGAGGAGTTCGACGCGGCCAACGAGGAGCTCTACCAGTCGTCGTACCGCGCCCAGTTCATCAGTGGGCTCGTGATGCCGATGATGATGTTGATCGGCAACCTCAACTACGTCGTCGTCGCGGTGGTCGGCGGGCTGCGGGTCGCGTCGGGGTCGCTCTCGCTGGGCGAGGTGCAGGCGTTCATCCAGTACTCCCGGACCTTCACCCAGCCGATCACGCAGATCGCGTCGATGGCCAACCTGCTGCAGTCCGGCGTCGCCTCGGCCGAGCGGGTCTTCGAGCTGCTCGACGCCGAAGAGGAGGTCGATCCGGTGGAGGTCGCCGCGGCCGGCAGTGTGGCGCACGGCCGCGAAGCGGCACGGCGTGACGCCCGCGGGGCGAGCGAAGCGAGTCCCGGGCGGCAAGCGCCGTCTGCGACGCGCTCGACCCACGAGGCCGGCAGCGTGGAGCACGGCCGCGAAGCGGCACGGCGCGACGCCCGCGGGGCGAGCGAAGCGAGTCCCGGGCGGCAAGCGCCGTCTGCGACGCGCTCGGCCCAGACAAAGGGTGAGGTGCGCTTCGAGCACGTGTCGTTCTCCTACGCCGCCGACGAACCGCTCATCGGGGATCTCTCGCTGGTCGCCCACCCGGGCCAGATGGTCGCGATCGTCGGCCCGACCGGCGCCGGCAAGACCACGCTGGTCAACCTGATGATGAGGTTCTACGAGCTCGACCGGGGCCGGATCCTGCTGGATGGCTCCGACATCGCGACGATGAGCCGCGCGGAGCTGCGCGGCCGGATCGGGATGGTGCTCCAGGACACCTGGCTGTTCGAGGGCACGATCCGCGACAACATCGCCTACGGACGCCCGGACGCGACCGAGGAGGAGATCCGCGAGGCCGCGCGCGCGACGTACGTCGACCGGTTCGTGCACTCGCTGCCCGAGGGCTATGACACGTTGGTCGACGACGAGGGGTCCAACCTGTCGGCCGGCGAGCGGCAGCTGATCACCATCGCCCGGGCCTTCCTGGCCCAGCCGGCGCTGCTGATCCTCGACGAGGCCACGTCGTCGGTCGACACCCGCACCGAGCTGCTGCTGCAGCAGGCGATGGCCGCGCTGCGCACCGACCGGACGTCCTTCGTGATCGCGCACCGGCTCTCCACGATCCGCGACGCCGACCTGATCCTGGTCATGGAGCACGGCCGGATCGTCGAGCAGGGCTCGCACGCCGAGCTGCTCGGACGCGACGGGGCGTTCGCCCGGCTGCACGCGGCGCAGTTCGCCGCCGCGGCAGTGTGAGCCCTTTGTCGCCGTAGCGTCATACGTTCTGTGGGCTCAAGCCCACAGAACGTATGACGTTGCGCCGGGGTCAGCAGTCGAACTGGAAGGACGCCGGCTCTCCACCGGTCACGGCGATGGCGACGATCGGCGTCGCGGCGGCGACCTCGTCGGGTGGGGCGTCGAGCAGGAAGCCCAGGTAGGGCAGTCCGTCCTCCTCGCCCGGGGGGTAGATCGACGCCTGGTCGTAGCCGTCGGCGACCGGCTCGGTGCTGTCGGGGAACGCCGCCGTGAGCTCGGCGTACGTCGAGCCGACCTGGAGATCACCGTGTGCCGTCACCGGTCCCGGCGCGGTCACCCAGAGCTGGGTGATGGTCGCGTCCTCGTCGGTCAGCACCCGCAGTCCGGCGCCGTCGGGGTCGTCCTTCCAGTGGATGAGCTCGCTCTCGCAGACCGCGGCGCCGTCGGCGAACAGGCCGGTCGCCTCCCACTCCGGCCGGGTCATGCCGACCCGGGCGTCGCCGATCGCAGCCGGGCGGATCACCAGCGCGGGCAGCGCGGTGCTCGGGACCGGTGGCGTGGGCGCGGGGCCGGACGTCGGTGGCGGCGTGGCCGACGGAATGGGCGTCGGACCGTCGCCCGGACCGCCGCCCGGGCCGTCCCCATCGCCGTCGGACGAGCAGCCGGCGAGCGCGAGCAGCAGGACGACGGCGAGGATCAGCGGGCGGGCCATGCTCGGCGCCTACCCAGGTTGCGGCGTACCAACCGAATTTGTCGCGGATGCACGTGTTCGGCGACAAATCCGGTCGTTGCGCCGCGAGCCGGCAAATCCCGTTGTGCGGGAGCGCCGTCCGACCTACGGTTGTCGCACACGGGAAAGGAGGTGGTCCGAAGAATGATTTCTCATCGGATGCGTGAGGTGGCTGCTCGCTAGCAGCCCAGCCGTTCTGAAGGCTGCGCGCGAATCCAACGCAGCCACCCGACCCGCAGGTGAGCCCGGACCATCCACCGGGCGGGGTCCCGTCCCGGGACCACACCTGCGGGTCGCTGCTTTTCCCGGTGGTGGCATGCCGGGCTCGGCCGCCGATGGGGGCTGCCGCGCCCCGCGGCCGGCCGGCGCCGACATGCCCGGTGTCTCCCGCGTCACAGAAGGTTGCCGGACATCAACCAACGATCATATGGTTGATGTACGACAACTATTCGAGTGATGACGAGATGAGATGACGACTCGATGACGACAGCTCCGTCGGCTACCGCCGAACCGGGCCAGATGACCCACCGCGAGATCATGGAGGCCCTCACCGGGCTCCTCCTCGCGATGTTCGTGGCCATGCTCTCCAGCACCGTGGTGAGCAACGCCCTCCCCGCGATCGTGACCGACCTCCAGGGCAGCCAGACCGGCTACACGTGGGTCGTCGTCGCGACGCTGCTGACCATGACGGCGACCACCCCGATCTGGGGCAAGCTGGCCGACCTGTTCAGCAAGAAGCTCCTCGTGCAGGTCGCCCTGGTCATCTTCTCGGCCGGCTCCGTGATCGCCGCGGTGGCGCCCAACATGGGTGTGCTGATCGGTGCGCGTGCCTTCCAGGGCCTCGGCGTCGGCGGCCTGACCGCCCTGGTCCAGGTCGTGATCGCCTCCATGGTGTCCCCGCGCGAGCGGGGCCGCTACAGCGGCTACATCGGCGCGGTCTTCGCCACCGCGACGGTCAGCGGCCCGCTGCTCGGCGGCCTGATCGTGGACAGCCCGATGGGGTGGCGCGGCTGCTTCATCGTCGGCATCCCGATCGCCGCGATCGCGTTCGTGGTGCTGCAGAAGACCCTGCACCTGCCCACGATCAAGCGCGACGTGAAGATCGACTACCTCGGCGCCACCCTGATCATGGCCGGCATCAGCCTGATCCTGGTCTGGGTCAGCCTCGCGGGCACCAACTTCGACTGGATCTCCGGTACGTCGGCCGCGCTGGTCGTCGGCAGTCTGGTGCTGATCGGCGGGGCGCTCTGGGTCGAGGCGCGGGTCGCCTCCGAGCCGGTCATCCCGCTGCGGCTGTTCCGGGACCGCACCACCACGCTGGCCACCGCCGCCTCGGTGATGATCGGCGTCGCGATGTTCGGCGCGACCGTCTACCTCAGCCAGTACTTCCAGCTGGCCCGGGGCATGAGCCCGACCGAGGCCGGTCTGATGTCGGTCGCGATGGTCGGCGGCCTGCTGGTGTCCAGCATCGTCAGCGGCCGGGTGATCACCCGGACCGGCCTGTGGAAGCGGTGGCTGGTCGGCGGGATGCTGTTCGTCATCGCGGGCATCACGCTGCTCGGCACCATCGACGCGACCACCTCGCTGTGGGTGATCGGCGGCTACATGGCGCTGACCGGCATCGGTCTCGGTGCGACCATGCAGAACCTCGTGCTCTCGGTGCAGAACAACGTCGCGATGGAGGACCTCGGCGCGGCCAGCTCGGTCGTCGCGATGTTCCGCTCGATCGGCGGCTCCGCCGGTGTGGCGGCCCTGGGCGCCGTGCTCGCGCACCAGGTCACCAGCGGCGTCAAGGACGGCATCACCAGCCTCGCCAAGGCCGGCAAGATCAGCCAGGAGCAGCTCAGCGCGATGGAGCACTCGACCGGCGACATCCCCAAGCTGTCCGACCTCCCCGGGCCGATCCGGTCGATCTACGAGGCATCCTTCGGCGACGCCGTGGGCCACCTGTTCCTCGTCGCCGCGCCCTTCGCGGTGGTCGCGTTCCTGTGCATCCTGTTCATCAAGGAGGTCCCGTTGCGCACGACCAACGACGTGGCGGCCCCCACGGTCGCCGAGTCCGAGGTCGAGGCCGCCCTGGTCGCGGCCGGCGAGCCCGCCGACTATCCGGCCTTCGACGTCGAGGGCACCAGCGTCCGCGCGGATGCCGCGGGCGGGGCGCACGGCGCGCGGGGCGAGGGATCCAGGGCCGAGCGACGATGACCTCCACGCTCACCCGCACCGACGCGCTGGCCGACCTCGAGGCCGAGGTCGGCGTGCTGATCCGCCGGGTCCGCCGGGTGATCGGGGAGCGGGCGCGGGCCGTGCACCCGGAGCTGATGCCGTCGTCGTACCTGATGCTCGGCTACATCCGCGACCACGGCCCGCTGCGGGCTTCGGCGATGTGCGCGGTGTTCGAGATCGACAAGGGCGCGATCAGCCGGCAGGTCCAGCACCTGATCGACCTCGGCCTGGTCGACCGCTCACCCGATCCCGAGGACGGCCGGGCCACCCTGCTCAGCGTGAGCGCCGACGGTGTCGAGCGGCTCGACGCCGTGGCCGCCGCGCGGCGCGAGCTGTTGGCCGAGCGGCTCGGGGACTGGCCCGCCGCGGAGCTGAGTGACTTCGCGGCCTCGCTGCGGCGCTACAACGACGCCCTCGGCATCCCCGGCGACCGCTGAGTCGACGGTGCGAGCGCGTCGCTGTCGGATTCGCATGGCGGCCACACGGTCGGCTCGCGAGAGCCTTGGCTGCTCCCCTCGCTCCTACGTCGGTCTCCTCGCCGCGTCGCCGTCGGTTCCCGCGATGACCGACGACGGCGACCGGAGCGCCCGGCCGGTCAGCGGATCCAGGCGGCGGTGTCCGGCGGCAGCAGGCCGTCGGGCACGGGGCCGCTGCTGATCAGCACCTCGCCTGCCGGCAGCGGCGCCGACTCGCTGCCGGCATTGAGGACGACCGCCACGTCGCCCCGCAGTACGACGAGCAACTCGTCGTCGGCGACCGCGCGGGTGGACTCCTCCGCCCCCGCGAACACCGCGCGCCGCGCGGCCAGCGCCCGCTGGTAGAACGCCAGCGTCGAGTCCGGGTCGGCCAGCTGCGCCTCGACGCTCAGCGGCGCCCAGTCGTCGGGCTGGGGGATCCACGGCTGGGACCCGGCCGGCCCGCCGAAGCCGTACGGCGGCCGGTCACCCGACCACGGCAACGGCACCCGGCAACCGTCCCGACCGGGCAGTCCGGTGCGGAACCACGACGGGTCCTGACGCGCCTCGGGTGGTACGTCGACCTGCTCCAGGCCGAGCTCCTCGCCCTGGTAGAGGTACGCCGAGCCGGGCAGCGCCAGCATGGTCAGCGTGGCGGCGCGGGCCCGGGCCAGCCCGACCGGCCCGCCGCCGTACCGCGTCGGGTGCCGCTCGACGTCGTGGTTGGACAGCACCCAGGTCGGCGCCGAGGAGGCCGCGGCGACCGCGGCGATGGAGTCGTTGATGACCTGGGCGAAGGCGGTCGCGGACCAGGGCGTCCCGAGCCAGCCGAAGTTGAAGGCCTGGTGGAGCTCGTCGGGGCGGACGAACCGGGCCATCGACGCGGCCGTCTGGGTCCACGCCTCGGCGACCGCCATCCGGTCGCCGGGATAGGAGTCGAGCACCCGGCGCCAGCGGCGGTAGACGTCGTGGACCTCGGGCTGGTCCCACATCGGCTCGTCGACGAGGACCCGTTCGACCATCGACCCGGCCGTCTTCGCCTGCTTCTCCGGGCGCACCTGGTCGCGCAGCGCGGCCTCCTTGTAGAGCCCGTGCGCCACGTCGACCCGGAACCCGTCGACGCCGCGGTCGAGCCAGAACCGCAGCACGTCCTCGAACAGGTCGCCGACCTCCGGGTTGCGCCAGTCGAGGTCCGGCTGGGACGCGTCGAACAGGTGCAGGTACCACTGAGCTTTCTGGGCCGAGCGCGTCGCAGACGGCGCTTGCCGCCCGGGACTCGCTTCGCTCGCCCCGCGGGCGTCGCGCCGTGCCGCTTCGCGGCCGTGCGCCACGCTGCCGGCCTCGTGGGCCGAGCGCGTCGCAGACGGCGCTTGCCGCCCGGGACTCGCTTCGCTCGCCCCGCGGGCGTCGCGCCGTGCCGCTTCGCGGCCGTGCGCCACGCTGCCGGCCTCGTGGGCCGAGCGCGTCGCAGACGGCGCTTGCCGCCCGGGACTCGCTTCGCTCGCCCCGCGGGCGTCGCGCCGTGCCGCTTCGCGGCCGTGCGCCACGCTGCCGGCCTCGTCCGGCACCCGGGTCCAGGCGGGACCGCCGAAGACCGAGTCCCAGTTGTTGGGCGGCTCGGCACCGTCCTCCCCGCGGCCGGGACGGAAGAGGTAGCGGGCGCGCTCGGGCGACCCCGGTCCGGCGGCCAGCGCCGCCCGGAACCAGGCGTGCTGGTCGGAGGTGTGGTTCGGGACCAGGTCGACGATCACCCGCAGGCCCAGGTCGTGGGCGGTCTCCAGCAGCCGGTCGACGTCGGCCAGGCGACCGAACAGCGGGTCCACGTCGGTGTAGTCGGCGACGTCGTACCCGTGGTCCTTCTGCGGCGAGGTGTAGAAGGGCGTGATCCACAGCGCGTCGACGCCGAGGTCGCGCAGGTAGGGCAGTCGCGCCGTGATGCCGGGCAGGTCGCCGATCCCGTCCCCCGCCCCGTCGCCGGCGGGCAGACCGTCGGCGAAGCTGCGGACGTAGACCTGGTAGACGACCGCGTCGCGCCACCAGGGATGGCCCGGCGCCGGTGCGGTCATCGGAAGTCCTGCGGGTCGACGGTGATCCACACGTGCTCGGCGGTGGCGACGACCTCGTCGTCGGGGCCGTAGAGCGTCGCGGCGGTGAACGTCTTGCGGCCCTCGACGCCGCGCAGCTCGCCGACGACGACATAGCGCTCCGAGGTGCGCGGCAGGCTGCGGACCTCCGCGGTCATCCGCCCGAGCACCGACGGTCGGCCCTCGAGGTCGCTCGCCCAGCCGCCCGGGCAGTCGAGGGCGGCCCAGGCGACCGGCACCGCGCTGTCGTACGGCGTCCAGGTGGCGGCCACGCGCTCCCCCGCCGACCGGCCCCGGGAAGATCCGCAGGCCGTCGCCGACCCGCCGGTCGGGGCCGCAGACGTAGCAGCTGGGGAACGGGTGCACCCGGTGGCCGGTCCAGCGCGTCTCCGCCTCGGCCGCCTCCGTCGCGGTCGCCGGGGCCACGGGCAGCGGCCGCGCCTCGGCGTACACGGCCTCGGCGACGACCTGGCCGTCGTGGCTCAGCGTGGCGCCCGCGGCGGTCGGGAGGACCGGCATCGGGATGTCGAGCGGCGGCGGCTGCCGCAGGGTCACCGTCACGGCGGTGCCGAGCCCCTGCGCGGGGAGCGTCGCCGCGAGGGCGCCGGAGGTCCAGCCGCCGTTGCCCGAGCGCGGGGGTCCGTTGAAGCGGTGCGGGACGATCAGCGGGGGCAGGGAGGTCACCGGGCCAGCATGGCAGGCCGGTGGTGTGCGCCCTTTCTCTTAATGGGTCAGAATAGGGGCGTGAGCGATCTCATCGACACCACCGAGATGTACCTCCGCACGATCTACGAGCTGATCGAGGAGGGCATCATCCCCCTGCGGGCGCGCATCGCCGAGCGCCTGCACCAGAGCGGGCCGACGGTGTCGCAGACGGTGGCCCGGATGGAGCGCGACGGCCTGCTGACCGTCGAGGGCGACCGCCACCTCGAGCTCACCGAGGAGGGCCAGCGCCTCGCCACGCGCGTCATGCGCAAGCACCGCCTCGCCGAGCGCCTGCTCACCGACGTCATCGGTCTCGAGTGGGAGCTGGTCCACGAGGAGGCGTGCCGTTGGGAGCACGTCATGTCCGAGACCGTGGAGCGGCGGCTCATCGAGCTGCTCGGCCACCCGACCGAGTCGCCGTACGGCAACCCGATCCCCGGGCTCGCCGAGCTCGGCCAGAACGCCGTCGGCGAGAACTTCATGTCCGACGTCGAGCCGCTCTCCAAGGCTGCCGGCGCCGAGACGTCGCGCGCCGTCGTCCGCCGGATCTCCGAGGAGATGCAGAAGGACGACGCGCTGATGAGCGCCATGCGCCGGGTCGGTGCGCTGCCCGACAAGACCATCACCATCCAGGCCACGGCCGACGGGGTGCTGGTCGGCTCCGGCGGCGAGACCGCGGAGATCTTCCCCGAGGCGGCCGACCACATCTTCGTCAAGAAGCTGTAGGCGCGGGTGTCGGGCGGGGCGCTGGACGACGGTCCCGCACCCCCGCCAGCGCGGGCAGCCACTCGCCGACCCCCGCTTCGACCTTGTACGTCGCCAGGTCGTCGCCGCGGGTCGGACCGCGGTTGACCACGACCACGGGGATGCCGCGCTGCGCCGCGCGGCGTACGAACCGCAGCCCGCTCATCACGGTGAGGCTGGAGCCCGCGACCAGCAGCGTGCCGGCGCCGTCCGGGCCGCCGGCGAGCGCCTCCACCGCGGCGTAGCAGCGCTCCACCCGCGGCTTGGGGACGTTCTCGCCGAAGAACACGACGTCGGGCTTGAGCGGGCCGGCGCAGTCGACGCAGTCCGGGACCACGAAGTCGGCGGTGTCGTCGAGGTCGACGTCTCCGTCGGGGCGGGCCGCGACGGCGGCGTGGCGTGCGGCCCAGCCGGGGTTGGCCTCCTCGAGGCGCAGCTGGAGCGTGCCGCGCGGCGTCGTGCGGCGGCAGGCGAGGCAGACCACGTCGGCGATCCGGCCGTGCAGGGCGACCAGCCGTGGCGTGCCGGCGGCCTCGTGCAGGCCGTCGACGTTCTGGGTGATGACCAGGTCGGCGCCGAGTGCCGCCACGGCGCGGTGCCCGGGGTTGGGCTCGGCGCGGCGCATCCGGGACCAGCCGAGGTGGCTGCGCGCCCAGTACCGCTGCCGGGCGTCCGGACCGGACACGAACTCCTGGTAGGTCATCGGCATCCGTGCGGGCGCGCCGGGGCCGCGGTAGTCCGGGATGCCCGAGTCGGTGGAGAGGCCGGCACCGGTGAGCACGACGAGCGGGCCGGAGGCGCACAGGTCCAGCGCGGCCCGGGTTCTCGGGCCCTGGCCGACGACGGTCACCGGTCCAGGGTACGCAGCGGGACGAACACGTACCTACCGTGCCGCTCCACGCGCAGCATGTCCCCGGCCACCGGCCCGACCAGCACGCCGCCGGGCCGCAGCTGGCCGACCAGGGCAGGGGGCAGCACCTCTGCATCGGCCGACACCAGCACCCGGTCGTACGGCGCCGACGCCGGCCAGCCGAGGACGGCCGGGTCGGCCTGGTGCAGCTCGAGGTGAGGACTCCGACCGAGGGTGGCGCGGGCCATGGCGAGCACCTCCGGGATCAGCTCGACCCCCACGACGTGTCCGCGCGGCCCGACCAGGTGGGCCAGCAGCGCGGTCGACCAGCCGGAGCCGCACCCGACGTCGAGGACCCGGTCGCCCGGCTCCACGCCCAGCAGCGTGAGCATGGCCCGCACCGTCGACGGCTGGGAGTTCGTGACGCCGTACCCGAGGGGCAGGGCCTGGTCCGCCGCGGAGAACCGCCGCTGGTCGGGAGGCAGGAAGCCCGCGCGCCCGACCGCGGCGAAGGCGGCGCCGACGCGGTGGTCAGCCGTAGCGGAGCCGCGCACGCTCGCGCGCCTTCTCGGCCTCGACCTCCCGGTTCTTCGGCGGCGCCGTGGTCACCAGGTCGTCGAGGAGATGCTGGGTGATGTGGGCGATCTCCGCGACGGCGCGGTCGAAGACCTCCTGGTTGGCCTGGCTGGGCTTGGTCGCACCGCTGACCTTGCGGACGAACTGCAGGGCCGCGGCACTCACCTCGTCGCGCGTCGCCGGGGGCTCGAAGTTGTTGAGCGGACGGATGTTGCGGCACATGCCTTCACCGTACGCCGGACGATCCACATGTCTTGTGCATGCATGGTGGCCCTGCAGATCCGCGACGTGCCGGAGGAGGTGCGCGATGTGCTGGCGCTCTCGGCTCGGGACCATGGCCAGTCGCTGCAGGCATACCTGCTCGACCTGGTCACCCGAGAGGCTCGCTTCCGCCAGAATGTCGACATCTTCCACTCCTCCGTCGACCTGCGGATCGAGTTGCCGCCGTCCGACGATCCCGGGTCGGTGGTTTCGATCATCCGCGAAGGGCGCGACGGCGGGTTCGGGATCGACCGCCGCTGATGCTGGCTCTCGACGCGAGTGCCTGGGTGCACGCCCTGGTCGATGCGGGAGCGCGGGGCGAGACTGCCCGCGAGGTTCTTGCAGCCGACCCGGAGGTCGTCGTGCCCGCCCACGGTCCGGTCGAAGTGCTTCGCACTCTCGCCCGGCTCGAGGCGGTGGGACGGCTCTCGGCCCCGGCCGCTGGTGAGCTAGCCGACACGGTGCCGCGAACCGCGATCCGGATCGTGCCCCTCGAGGGATGGCTGCTCGCCGAGGTCTGGTCGTTGCGCCACAACGTCAGTGCGTATGACGCTCCGTATGTCGCCATCGCCCGTCGGTTCGACTTCGCGCTGCTCACCGCGGACGGGAGACTGGGGCGGGCCGCGGCGCCGTACGGCGTGGACGTACGGCTCGTGGAGTGATCGCCGCGCGGACGTGTCACAGCTCGAAGAACTGGGCGTCCTCCCCGGTCACCAGCACCACCCGCCCGTCGGGGAGCGGGACGGTCCGGACCCGGTCGACGTCGGCGCCGTACTCCACCTGGACCCGGCGCTCGTGCAGCCGGCCGCCGGCGAGCTTGAGGACCGAGACGTAGCCGACCCGACGGCGTCCCTGCTTCTGCACGACGGTGAGCACCGTGCGCTGCGCGGGCAGCCAGGTGAACGCGCGCGGGTCCCGCCCGGCGAGGGCCTCGGTGCGCCGGCCGTACCCGAGGACGTCGAGGCGTGTCACCTGGCGGGTGTCGCGGACGTCGAACAACCCGACCTGGGCGCCCCAGCCGCCCTGGCCCTCGGGACCCTGTGGCCCCTCGCCGACGCCGATCAGGCGGGCCCGACCCAGCGGGTGGAGGTAGGAGGAGAAGCCGGGGATCTTCAGCTCGCTGAGCAGCCGCGGAGCAGCGGTGTCGGTGAGGTCGACGGCGTAGAGCGGGTCGATCCGGCGGAAGGTCACCACGATCGCGAGGTCGTCGAACCAGCGCACCGACTGGATCTCCTCGTTGCGGCCCAGCCCGTCGAGCCGGCCGCGCTCGACGAGGTCCTGGCCCTGCTGCTCGAGGGTCAGCACCGAGCTGAAGTTGCCGGTCTCGCTGGTCGGACCGACGGCGACGCGGAGCACGCCGCCAGCCTCGTCCAGCGACCAGCGGTCGCGGATCGCGCCCTCGACCTCGCCGGACGCGACGTGGGTGGCCCGGGTGCCGTCGAGCGCGAAGTCGAAGAGGTACGACGTCCCGCCGGTCCCGCGCGGGACGAGGGAGCGGAGCGCGTCCGCGGGGGTGGCGCACCAGTCGAGGCAGCCCCACCCGCCGCCGGCGCTGGCGAGGTAGAGGTGGTCGGCGGACTCGTAGGCGATGTCGGTGAGCCCCGCCAGCCCGATCGCGTCCAGGGTGCCGGCGTCGTCGGCGTCGAAGCCGACCACGCTCGTGGTGCCGAGGGCGAGGTCGTCGGAGGGGAGGGCCACGTCGCGGCAGTCGAGCAGCTGCGCGGCCGCGCCGTCGTCGACGGACACCGTCGGCAACCAGTCCGCGAGGGTGCTGTCCTCGACGGCCTGCCGGTTGTGGGCGAGCGCCTCGTCGGGGCTGCGCTTGCCGGTGGGCTGCACGAAGTCGAGGTCGGGCAGGCCGTTGGCGAGGACCAGGCGGACGGTGTCGCCGTGCTGGCGCGCCGAGAACCGCGCGGCGTCGTACCGGACGTCGTCGACGACCTCGGGGGCGGCCGGGTCGGCGAGCGACACGGTCAGCACCCGGGTGCCGCGGATCCCGGTCCGCCCGGTGGGGCCCTTCACGTCGCCGATCGCGACCACCGTGTCGCCGGTCAGCAGGATCTCGGGGGCGTCGATGCCGGGGAGGTCGACGGAGGAGAGCTTGGCGGTCGAGGAGCCGGTCACGTCGTACACGTCGAGCCGGTCATTGCGCTCGACGACCATCAGGCTGCCGTCGGTCTTGACGGTGTCCGGCTCGTCGACGCCCTCCTCCTGGACGTTGGTGCCGGTCTCGCTGTTGGTCTGCCGCTCGGTCTGCGGTGCCGAGGCGGCCGTGCCCGTCGCGAAGTCCGCCTGGGGGACGGGCAGGTTCCGCTGGAGGCCGTCCATCAGGTCCGACCGCATGCCCTGGGCATAGAGCGGGCCACCCCCACCCCAGCCCCACGGCCCGACGACGTCCAGCCCCCGCCGGACGTACGACGCCAGCAGATCGTCGCAGGACGCCGCCGCCTCCAGGTCGGCCTGGAAGGCGACGTGGCGCGGCAGCCGGTCGGGACCGGCCGGGCCGGCGCCGGGTCCGCCGCCGGGTCCGCCGGGGCCGCCGGTCAGGTTGCCGACCACGAACGCGCCCGCCAGGGCGGTCGCGGCGCCCGCGGTCAGCACCGGCCGGAGGACGAGCCGCCGGCGCCGGCGCCGCTCCTTCGCTGTCGCGGCGAGGATCGCGCCGACCGGTGCCGGGTCGGTGGGGTAGTCGTCCCAGAGGTTCTCGAGATCGCTCATGAGGGGCTCCGTCCGGAGAGGTCGAGCAGGTGGTCGTCGGCGGCGAGGTGGGCCAGCGCGCGGGACAGGCGGCTCTTCACCGTCCCCGCGGGGATGCCGAGAGCCTCGGCGGTCTGGCGTTCGGTGAGCTGGACGAAGTAGCGGAGCACGACGACCTCCCGGTTGGGCTTGGTCAGCCCGCCCAGTGCGCGGTGCACGGCGTCGGCGATCGCCACCCGGTCCGTGGCGTCGGGCTCGGCGGTCCGGGCGCCGTCGAGCGGGGCGTCGTACTGCCGGTCCTTCCACCAGCGGGTGCGGCGGCTGTCGCGCAGGCAGTTGAGCAGCATCCGGTAGACGTAGGCGTCCCGGTTCTCGGCGCTGCTGACCCGGCTCCAACCGGTGTAGCAGCGCACCAGCGTGGTCTGGGCGAGGTCCTCCGCCTCGTGCGGCCGCGCGCCGAGGAAGACGGCGGCACGGACCAGGCTCGACCAGCTCTGCTGGACGTAGTCGGCGTACGCCGCCTCGGTATCGGGTTCCACAAGGTCTCCTCGCTGTGCTGAACCTATGACGGAGCCCGGGGGCCGAAGGGTTCCATCGGGTTCGGGACCGGTGGAAGAGTGGGGGCATGGCAGACAGCGCGCGCCCGTACGACGTCGTCCTGTTCGGAGCCACCGGCTTCACCGGGGGACTGACCGCCGACTACCTCGCCGAGCACGCACCCGCCGGGCTGCGCTGGGCGCTGGCCGGCCGCAGCGAGCAGCGGCTCGCGGCGGTCCGTGACCATCTCGCCGCCTCCCACGAGCACCTCGCGGACCTGCCCCTGCTGGTCGCCGATGCGACCGACGCCGAGGCCCTGGCCGAGGTGGTCGCGACCACGAAGGTGGTGGCGACGACGGTCGGGCCCTATGTCCAGTACGGCGGCCCGCTGGTGGCTGCCTGCGCCACCGCGGGCACCGACTACGTCGACCTCACCGGCGAGCCCGAGTTCGTCGACCGGACCTATGTCGAGCACAACGCCGCCGCGGAGGGCTCCGGCGCCCGGCTGGTGCACGCGTGCGGCTTCGACTCGATCCCGCACGACCTGGGCGCCTACTTCACGATCGGCGAGCTGGCGCAGGAGGTCGGCGGCGAGATCACGACGCCGGTCACCATGCGGGGCGTGGTCCGCAGCAGGGCCGGCTTCTCCGGCGGCACCTTCCACTCCGCGCTGACCGCGTTCTCCCGGGCCCGGCAGATGAAGGAGGCCGCAGCCGCGCGGCGCCGCCTGGAGCCGCGCCCCGAGGGCCGCCGTTCCCGGGCTACCGCCGGGCGCCCCCGACGCGACCACGACCTCGGCTACTGGCTGCTCCCGCTGCCCACCATCGACCCGTTCGTCGTCGCCCGCAGCGGCGCCCACCTGGCGTCGTACGGGCCCGCGTTCAGCTACTCCCACTACGCCGGCACCAAGACGCTGCGCTACGCCGCGGGCGGCGCGGTGGGCGTCGCCGGTCTGACGCTGGCCGCGCAGGTGCCACCCGTGCGGAACGCCCTGCTGAAGCGGGTCCCTCAGGGCGAGGGGCCCTCGCCCAGCCGCCGTGAGAAGTCCTGGTTCACCGTCGACTTCGTCGCCGAGACCGCGGGGACGAAGGTCCACACCCGCGTCTCCGGCGGCGATCCCGGCTACACCGAGACCGCCACGATGCTGGCCGAGTCGGCGCTCTGCCTGGCCCTCGACGACAACCCCAACGTGGCCGGGCAGGTCACGACCGCCACCGCGATGGGCGAGGCCCTCCTGGCCCGCCTGCAGCGGGCCGGGATCGTGTTCGAGCGGCGCTGACCCGGTCCGGCCCCGCCGGGGTTTGCCCGACCAAGCGTCTGCTTCGGTACGCTGCCCGCGGCGCTCGGGGGCGCGCCATGGGGAGATGGCTGCGCGGCGCCGGCGGGGGCGACGACCGCGCGGGTCCAGGGAGAGGGGGCCCGCCGATGGGGCGCGGGAGCACACGTCGTACGTCCGAGCGGGGAGCGAGCGCCCTGCTCGTCGCGCTCTTCTTGTCGGTGGCGATGGTCTGCACGGCGTTCGCCGTCGATCTCGGCCTCCAGCGGGTGCTGCGCCGTGACCTGCAGGCGGTCGTCGACGTGGTGGCGCTCGACCTCGCGCGCGAGCTGACCGGCAAGAGGGCGGGGGAGTACGCCGCCGCCGACCGCGCGGTGATCGACGCCGCCAAGGAGGCGAGTCTGCGCCGCAACGACCAGCTGGTCGGCGGGGAGGTGCCGGCGGCCGACGTGACCTGGGAGCTCGTGGCGCTCCACGACGGCGTCTGGCGTCCCGCGGGCGCCGACGAGATCCCCGGCGGGGTGCGGGTGACCGCCCGCTCGGACGTCGCCTTCGCGTTCGGTGCGTTCACCGGGGTCGACCAGGGCCGCTCGGCCCGGACGGCGGTGGCCTCCGCGCGGGCCGGTGCCTGCCTGCGGGTCGGCTCGTACGCGGCGCAGCTGGACACCCAGCGCTCCTGGCTGCTGGCCCCGCTGCTCGGCGGCCTGCTCGGTTCCGACCTGGCGCTCGCCGTACTCGATCCGGAGGCCGGCCTCGCCGGCGTCGACCTCAACCTGCTCGACCTGATCGAGGAGCTCGACCCGCTGGTCAGCGCGGACATCTCCGCGGCCTCCTTCACCGAGGTGGCCGGCGTCGCGGTGGGTCTCTCCGAGCTGATGCTCGCCGCGATCCACACCCTGGAGCGGCAGAGCGGACGGCTGGCGGAGATCGACCTGCTGCGCGACGTCTACGACGGCATCCAGGCCAACCTCCCCGCCGTCGGGATCCGGCTGAGCGACCTGGTCCGGCTCGCGACCGCCGACGACGCCGCGGCGAACCTCGATCTCGACCTGTTCGACCTGGTCGCCGGATCGCTGGCGATCGCCAACGGCACCAACGTCATCAAGCTCCCGGTGTCCGTGCGGCTGCCGCTACCGCTGGGGCCCGGCGGCACCAGCCTGGTCGACCTGAAGGCCTCGGTGAAGGTCGGGCAGAAGCCCGTCGTCGACTGCGTGAAGGCGGAGAGCTCGCAGATCGAGATCGACCTCACCGGCGACGCGCTCGCGCTCGACCTCGGCCTGATCGCCGTCCGGGTCCCGCTCTCGATCCGGCTCACCGTCGCCGACGCCAGCGCGACCGTCACCGCGGTCGAGTGTCTGCCGGCCGGCAAGCGGGTCGCGATGCTGGTCGACAGCGGGCTGCTCGGCGTCGACGTACGCCTCGGCCAGCGCGCCGACGCCCCCTCCTCGCCCAAGCTGAGCGTCTCGCTGCTGGGCCTGGGCATCCCGGGCTGGAACGGCGTCGAGGTCGTCAGCGGCACCGTCGTCCTGGCGAGCGGTCCCAACCCGAACCGGCCGCCCCGCCCCGAGCACCTCGACATCGTCGACGAGGACTACGACGTCAGCGTGCCGATCCGGCAGGGCGGTCTCGGCGTCCCGGACCTGTTCCTGTCCGTCAACAGCCTGAAGCTGCTCGGCGGCCTCGGCCCGCTGTCCGACCTGCTGGCGTTCCTCGGCATCCCGAGCCTGCTGCAGTGGGTCGTCGACCTGGTACTCCAGGGGGTGGTCAACCCGCTCAAGAACAATCTCGACCGGTGGTTGCTCGCCCCGCTGCTCGACGCGCTCGGCGCCGATCTCGCCGGCGGCACGGTGAGCGCGGTGAAGCCGGTGGACTGTGGCATGCCCCGGCTGACGGGCTGACCGAGTCGGTTGGCCGGGCCGATCGGGCTGGTCGGCGGCGGCGCTGTAACACGCTGTCCACCTGACTAGGCGCCACATCTCAGCAGAAAGCGGTCGCTGAGCGGCCTGAATCTGCTGACAGCCGACGGATAGTCGGGCGGACGGCGTGTTACAGCGGAGCGCTCAGCCCGGGCAGGGGTCGACGTCGAAGCTCGTGGAGCGGGTCGTGGTCTGCCCGGCCCGATCGACGGCGGTGAGGGTCGCGGTGACCGTGCCGCCGATCGGGAACGGCCCGATGGTGGTGCTCCACGAGCCGCCGGACGCCGCCAGCGCCTGCTGGCCGCTGCCGCTGTTGCCGGTCCAGGCCACCCGGACCGACTGCAGCCCGGAGCCGTCGGTCACCGTGGCGGTCAGGGTGCGGCCGGAGCAGTCGGCGGGGCCGCCGACGGAGATCGGGCCGATGACGGGCGGCTGGTCGACGGTGACCTGGACGGACAGGACGACGGTGCCGCCGGACCAGGAGACGGCCACGGTGCCGGTGCTGCTGCCCTCGCCCAGGCTCGACCGGTCGGCCGTGACGGTCAGGCCGGTCTCGGCGCCGGCGCCCAGCGACCCGGAGGTCCGGGAGAGCGACAGCCAGGCCACGCGCGGCTTCACGGTGTAGTCCAGGGCGGTGCCGCCGGCGTTGCTCAGCCGTACGGTGCCGGCGGACCTCGCGCCGAGCCGGAGACTGCGGGTCGAGACGCGCAGGTCGCCGGGCGCGGCGACGCTCGCCCCGGTCGTGGGTGTCGACGCTGGGCCGGCCGGCGCACTCGCCGTGGGGGGGCGCCGGCTCGGTGGGCGTCGTCGCGGGAGCCGGGGCGGTGGCGGCCGGGCCCGTGGTCGGGGGTGTCGGACTGCCGGTCACCGGCTCGGTGGTCACCGGGTCGGTGGCGACCGCAGGAGCGGTGTCCTCCGGCCACCAGGCGAGGACGGCGGCACCGCCGAGGGCCAGCAGCAGCACGACCAGGCCGACGACGAGCGACGGGCGCATCGTCGTACCGCTGCCGGAGGAGGGAGGTGGCGGCGCCGGATCGTCGACGTAGTGGGCCACCAGCCGCTCGTCGCCGAGCACCCGGTCGCGGAGCGCGGCGGGCGCGGCGAAGGCGGGTACGCCGGCCAGCAGGGCGAGCGGGCTGACCATGAGCCGGCGCCGGGTCTCGCAGGTCTCGCAGCCGTCGATGTGCCGCGCGACCCGCTTGCGGATCAGCGGCGAGAACCGGCCGTCCCAGTCACCGAGGATCCCGGACAGCTCGCCGCACAGCTCGCTGCCGCGCCGGGCGACGAGGAGGGCGCCGAGCGACCGCTCGACCTGGTCGCGCGCGCGGCTGAGCATGACGTAGGAGTTCTGCGGCGTCACCTCCATCGCTGCGGCCAGCTCGGCGCCGTCCAGCCCCTGGCGCAGGTGCAGGTCGAGCAGTGAGCGGTCGCGGTCGTTGAGGCCCTCGATCGCGGCCCAGACCAACTCACGCAGCTCGTCCTGGACCGCCGCGTCGGCGACCTGCTGCTCGGGGCCGGCGCCGTGGTCAGGCATCGCCTCGAGCCATTCGTCGTCGTGCGCCTCGCGGGCCCGTCCACGCAGCGTGCGCAGGCACTCGTTGCGCACCACGGAGTACAGCCACGGGCGCAGCCGCGCCGGGTCCCGCAGCTGGCCGACCTTCTCCGCCATCACGACGAAGGCGTCCGCGACGCAGTCCGCCGCCTCCTCCCGGCTGCGGAGCATGGAGTACGCGAAGTCGTGCAGCCGGTCGGCGTACCGCTCGTAGACCCCGGCGAACGCGCGGCGGTCGCCGGCGAGGACGCCCGCGACCAGGGTCGCGTCGTCCGCAGGCGGGCCCGAGGCGGTCATGGCGTGATCGTAGGGACACAGGGGTGTGAGCGCCTACCGTTCCCAACCTTGCGATTAGTCGGGGCCGAGCGTGTCGGAGATCGACCTCGCCGCCCGGCCCTCGCTGCGCTCGGACCGCGGGCGTCGGCCGATGCGGCTGCGCCGCCGTCCGCCACGCTGCCAGCCGTCGTTGGGGCCGAGCGTGTCGGAGATCGACCTCGCCGCCCGGCCCTCGCTGCGCTCGGACCGCGGGCGTCGGCCGATGCGGATGCGCCGCCGTCCGCCACGCTGCCGGCCACCCGACGCTGGACGGAGCCCACAACGAATCCGCGTGAAGCCTGTGGGTTCTCCACTGTCACCGGCCTCGCGGGAGGTGGAAGGGTCGAAACCGTGCCAGTGGTCTCTCGAATCGCCATCGTCAACCGCGGTGAAGCAGCCATGCGGCTGATCCACGCCGTGCGCGACCTCAACGCTCGCCACGCCACGGCAGGCGAGCAGATCCGCACCATCGCGCTCCACACCGACGTGGACGCCGGGTCGGCGTTCGTCCGGGAGGCGGACGAGGCCCACCTCCTCGGTGCCGCGGCCGACCGGCCCTATCTCGACCACGCCGTGCTGGAGCGGGCGCTGACCGAGACCGGAGCCGACGCGGCCTGGGTCGGCTGGGGCTTCGTGGCCGAGGACCCGGCCTTCGCCGAGCTGTGCGACCGGTTGGGTGTCACCTTCATCGGCCCGAGCGCCGACGCGATGCGCAGGCTCGGCGACAAGATCGGCTCCAAGCTGATCGCCGAGGACGTCGGCGTACCGGTGGCGCCGTGGAGCGGCGGCAGCGTCGACAGCCTGGAGGAGGCGCTGGCCAGCGCCGAGAAGGTCGGCTATCCGCTGATGCTCAAGGCCACCGCCGGCGGCGGCGGGCGCGGCATCCGCAAGGTCACCTCCGACGCCGACCTCACCGAGGCCTACCAGCGGACCCGCGACGAGGCCGAGCGCGCGTTCGGCAGCGGCGTGGTCTTCCTGGAGAAGCTGGTCACCGACGCCCGGCATGTCGAGGTCCAGGTGATCGCCGACGGTCAGGGCACCGCCTGGGCGATCGGCGTCCGCGACTGCTCCGTGCAGCGCCGCAACCAGAAGGTCATCGAGGAGTCCGCCTCCCCGCTCCTGGGCGAGGCCCAGACCGCCGACCTCAAGGGCGCCGCCGAGCGGCTCGCCAACGCCGTCGGGTACGCCGGCGCGGGCACCGTCGAGTTCCTCTACCACCCCGGTGAGCGGACCTTCGCCTTCCTCGAGGTCAACACCCGCCTCCAGGTCGAGCACCCGATCACCGAGGAGGTCACCGGCACCGATCTGGTCGCCCTGCAGATCCAGGTCGCGCGCGGCCTCCCCCTCACGGGCGAGCGGCCCACCGAGCGCGGCCATGCCGTCGAGGCCCGGCTCAACGCGGAGGACCCCGACCGCGACTTCGCGCCGGCCCCCGGCCGGATCAGCCGGTTGGAGTTCCCCGCGGGACCGGGCATCCGGGTCGACACCGGAGTCGCCGAGGGCGACACGATCCCGGCCGACTTCGACTCGATGATCGCCAAGGTGATCGCCTGGGGCGCCGACCGCGAGCAGGCGCTGGCCCGGCTGCGCCGGGCGATGGGTGAGACGACGGTCGTCATCGACGGCGGCGCCACCAACAAGAGCTTCATCCTCGACCTCCTCGACCAGCCCGAGGTCGTCACCGGTGAGCCCGGGTGGGCCGACACCGGCTGGATCGACCGGGTCCGCGGGGAGGGCCGCCTGCAGGCCGCCCGCCACGCCGGGGTGGCCCTCGTCGCCGCCGCGATCGAGGCGTACGACGAGGAGGAGCGCTCCGAGATCGCGCGCCTGCTGCAGACCGCCCAGGGCGGCCGGCCCCAGGTGCAGCACGACCCCTCCCGCACGATCGAGCTCAAGCTGCGCGGGGCGACGTACGCCCTCACCGTGCGGCAGACCGGGCCCGCCCGCTACCAGGTCACCCTCGCCGCAGGCGGCGCTGGAGCTGGAGGGGTCCGCATGGTCACCGCCACGCTGGACCGCATCGACGACGTGCACGGGCGGCTCACGGTCGACGGGCACCGGTTCCGGCTGGTGAGCGCCAGCCACGGCCCGGTCCAGCTGGTCGAGGTCGACGACGTCATGCACCGGATCAGCCGCGACGAGGGCGGCATGGTGCGCTCGCCCGCTCCCGCGCTGGTCGTCTCCACCCCCGTCGCCGTCGGCGACGAGGTCGCCGCCGGGCACCCGGTGCTGGTGCTGGAGTCGATGAAGATGGAGACCGCGCTGCACGCGCCGTTCACCGGACGGGTCAAGGAGCTCCTGGTCCGGGTGGGCGGCCAGGTCGAGACCGGCGCCCCCCTCGTGCGCCTCGAGCCGACCGGCGACGCTGGCGCCGAGCAGCAGGACACCGCCCCCGGGCAGGTCGACCTGGACCTGCCGACACCCGCGACCGTCGCGACCGGCGGCCGCAGCGCCGAGCAGCTCGCCGCGCTGAGCAGCCAGCTGCTGGGCTACGACGTCGACGCCGATCAGCGCCCCGCGCTGCTGGCCGACTACCTCGCGAGCCGCGGCGAGGACGCGCCGGCGGACACGCTGCGCGCCGAGATGGCGCTGCTCTCGCTCTTCACCGACGTCGCCGAGCTCAGCCGCAACCGCCCGGCCGGCGACGAGCCCCCGGCCGAGCTGCGCGTGCACAGCTCGCGGGAGTACTTCCACACCTACCTGCGCAGCCTCGACCCCGAGCGCGGCGCGCTGCCGGACCACTTCCGCGACAAGCTGCTGCGGGTGCTCGCGCACTACGGCGTCACCGACCTCGAGCGCACCCCGGAGCTCGAGCGCGCGGTCTTTCGGATCTTCCTCGCTCAGCAGCACGCCGCCGACGTCGAGGTCGCGGTCGGCGTCCTGCAGCGGTGGCTGAGTGCCCCACCGCCCCCGGCCCAGGACCGGCCGGCCGCCCGAGCGCTGCTGGAGCGGATGGTGCGCGCCACCCAGCTCCGGTTCGCCGTCGTCGGCGACCTGGCGCGCTCGATCCGGTTCGGCTGGTTCGACCAGCCACTGGTCGACGACGAGCGGCGCACGGTCCTCGAGGGCGTGGCCGCCGAGGTCGCCGCCCTGACCGACCCGGACACCGCCGACCGGGAGGCGCGGATCGCCGCGCTCACCGCGATCCCCGAGCAGCTGGTGGGCTTCCTCCGCGACCGGCTCGTCGACGGCCTGCCCGCTCGGGAGCCGTTGCTCGAGGTGCTGATCCGCCGGCACTACCTGGAGTACCACCTCCACGACCTGACCGTCGTCGACCCGGACCACGACGGCGGCCGACCGGTCGTGTTCGCCGAGTACGCCACCGACCAGAAGGGCGCGACCCGCGTCGTGTCCACGCTGGGCGACGTGACCGAGCTCGCCGACCCCGACGGCCCCCTCGGCGAGGCGATCGCCTCGGCGCTGAGCGCCGACCACGACCCCGACCACGCGGTCGTGGAGATCTACCTGCGCTGGCCCGACGCGCCGGCCGATCCCGACACGGCCTCGGCCGAGGTGGCCCGGATGCTCGCCGGCCAGGAGTTCGCCCGCCGGGCCCGCCGGGTCTCGGTGGCGGTCTGCCCGGCCGCCCCGCAGCCGGTCGACTACTTCACGTTCCGGCCCGGTGACGCCGGCCCGGGGAGCCTCGTCGAGGACACCCTCATTCGTGGCATGCACCCGATGGTCGGCCGCCGGCTCAACCTGTGGCGACTGCGCGAGTTCGATGTGACGCGGCTCGCCGCTCCCGACGACGTCCTCCTCTACGAGTGCGTCGCCCGGGCCAATCCCGCCGACCGCCGCCTGGTCGCCGCCGCGCAGGTGCGCCAGCTCGCCGTCGTACGCGACGACGAGGGGCGGGTGATCGCGCTCCCGCACGCCGAGCGCGCGGTCGAGAACTGCCTGGAGGCGATCCGCCGGGTGCGCACCGCCCGCGGTCGCGAGGGCACCAAGCTCGACGTCAACCATGTGTGGGTGACGGTGTGGCCGCTGGTCGAGGCCGACCTCGACCAGCTGACCGCCCTGCAGGGCAAGATCACGCCGCTCAGCGAGGGCGCCGGGATCGAGGAGGTGCTCGCCGAGGGGCGGGTGGCCGGCCCCGACGGCACGCCCACGCCGGTGGCGATCAGGTTCCACGCCAAGCCCGGGGCCGGTGTCGTCGCCGACATCCTCGAGCCCCCGACCGAGCCGCTGGCTCCGCTCGACGAGTACGCCGGCAAGGTGCTGCGCGCGCGTCGCCGGGGTCTGGTCTACCCCTATGAGCTCCAGCCGGTGCTCGCCGGCGGCGGCACCGTCGTCGAGCACGACCTGGACGCGTCCGGGACCCTGGTGCCGGTCGACCGCGCCCCCGGCCAGAACACCGCCGGCATGATCGTCGCTGTCGTCAGCACCCCGACCGCCCTGCATCCCGAGGGCATCACCCGTGTGGTGCTGTGTGGCGACCCGCTGAAGTCGCTCGGCGCCCTCTCCGAGCCCGAGTGCGCGCGGGTGATCGCGGCCATCGACCTCGCCGAGAGCATGGGCGTCCCGGTCGAGTGGTTCGCGGTCTCGGCCGGTGCTCGGATCTCCATGGAGAGCGGCACCGAGAACATGGACTGGGTGGCGGCGGCGCTGCGCCGGATCGTGCAGTTCACCCAGGACGGCGGCGAGATCAATATCGTCGTCGCCGGCATCAATGTCGGCGCCCAGCCGTACTGGAACGCCGAGGCCACCATGCTGATGCACACCAAGGGCATCCTGGTGATGACGCCGGACAGCGCAATGGTGCTGACCGGCAAGCAGTCACTGGACTTCTCCGGTGGCGTCTCGGCCGAGGACAACCACGGCATCGGCGGCTACGACCGGGTGATGGGACCGAACGGCCAGGCGCAGTACTGGGTGCCGGACCTGGCCGGTGCGTTCGGCGTCCTGATGGCGCACTACGACCACACCTATGTCGTTCCCGGCGAGGCCGGGCCGCGCCGCGCGCCGTCGACCGACCCGGTCGACCGCGACGTCACGACCCACCCGCACCCCGGTGACTTCGCCACCGTCGGCGAGATCTTCTCGTCCGAGCACAACCCCGACCGCAAGCGGCCCTTCGACATCCGCACCGTGATGCGGGCGCTGGCCGACGCCGACCACGAGATGCTGGAGCGGTGGGCCGGCATGGCCGACGCCGACACGGCCGTGGTCGTCGACACCCGGATCGGTGGCTACCCGGTCAGCCTGGTCGGCATCGAGTCGAAGCCCGTGCCCCGGGCGGGCTTCCCGCCCACCGACGGGCCGGACACCTACACCGCGGGCACCCTCTTCCCGCGGTCGTCGAAGAAGGTGGCGCGCGCCATCAACGCCGCCTCCGGCAACCGGCCGCTCGTCGTGCTGGCGAACCTGTCCGGCTTCGACGGCTCCCCGGAGTCGATGCGCAACCTGCAGCTGGAGTACGGCGCCGAGATCGGCCGCGCCATCGTCAACTTCCGCGGCCCGATCGTGTTCTGCGTGATCTCCCGCTACCACGGTGGCGCCTTCGTGGTGTTCTCCAAGCGACTCAACCCGGAGATGACCGTGCTCGCGATCGAGGGCTCCTACGCCTCGGTCCTCGGCGGTGCCCCCGCCGCGGCCGTCGTGTTCGCCGCCGAGGTGGCCAAGCGGGCCGCGGCCGACCCGCGGGTCGCGGCGCTGGAGGAGCGGATCGACCACGCCGAGGATGGGGAGCGCGGCGCGCTGGTCGTCGAGCTCGCCGACCTGCGGGCCCAGCTGCGCGCCGACAAGATCGCAGAGGTCGCCGCCGAGTTCGACGGGGTCCACCACATCCACCGTGCCGTCGAGGTGGGTTCGGTCGACGAGGTGATCGCAGCCCGCGACCTGCGTCCCAAGGTGGTCGCGGCGATCGAGAAGGGGCTCGACCGGGCCTGAGTCGAAAACGCGGCTGCCGCCGTACGACACGAGGCCCCGGTCGTCCACATCGGACGACCGGGGCCTCGTGCGTGGCACTCCGCTACTCGAGGGTGAGCATGATCAGCCCGGCCGGGTACCGGTCGCGGGCCGAGACGTAGACCCGGTGCCGGACCGGATCCACGGAGACGCCGTAGACCTTGTTGCCGAACTTGTGCGCGGACAGCCGGGAGACCTCGCTGAGGTCGCCGGCGTCGAGGACCGTGACGCCGCTGGCGTCGAAGTTCTCGTTCTGCTCGCCCAGGTAGACCCGGCCGAGCTCCGGGTCGACCGCGACCGAGCGCCACATCGGTGCCGTCCGGGCGGCCTGGGCCACCTCGGCGTACGTCGCGCCGTCGAACACCCGCAGCCCGACCGTGGCGGCGGCGCTGTCGCTGTTGGACACGTAGAGCCGGTCGTTCACCGCGTCGTACGCCACCCCGTGGCTGCGCCAGGTGGCGTCGGCGATCGGCACGTTCTGCACCATCGCGCCGGTCGTCGCGTCCATCACGACGAAGCCCGCATTGCGAGTGGCGCCGAACACCCGGCCACGCTCGAGGTCGACGTCCAGGCCGCGGACGTTGGCGCCGAACTCGAACGGTCCGCGCTTCAGCGCGCCGGTGAGGCTGTCGACCACGACCCACCGGGCGCCGAGTGCGACGTACAGCTCGCCGGCCTCGCTGTCGAGCGCCACGTCGCGGACGCCCTCGCCCAGGGCGATGTCACCCGGGACGCCGTCGACCAGGCCCGGGATGCTCAGGGCGAGGACCCGCACGCTGGTGTCGGTGGCGGGATCGACGACCCGCACCCGCGCCGGGCGCATCTCGTTGCCGACGAACAGGTGACCGGTGACCGGGTCGACGGCCGAGCCGACCGGCCTGTCGTCGACCTCGGTGTCGGCACCGTCGGGCAGCACGGTCAGCGCCGTGGCGACGTAGTCGCCGTCGCCCGGCTCGGGGTCGACCGGGTCGACCGGCCCACCGGTGCCGTCGCCGGGCACCGGGCCGGGGAGCTCGCCGTCGACCAGGCGCTGGCTGACGGTGACGGCGACGGGGGTGAGTTCGTCGCCGGGTGGGTTGAGGCGGTGGTCGCGGTTGGAGACGAAGACGCGTTGGCGTTCTTCGTCGGCGGCGATGCCGTAGCCGTCCTTGCCGTATTGCTTGCCGATCTTGTCGACGAGGAGGTCGCCGTCGGTGAGGTCGTAGACGGCGAAGCCGCCGGACTCGTCGGTGACGCCGGTGAAGCCGACGTAGACGAGGCCGTGTTCGGAGTCGATGTCGACTTGGCGGGCGTCGGGTCGGGTGGGGGTGTCCCAGACCTTGGCGAAGCCGTTGGCGGCGTTGAAGACTTCGACGTTCTTGGCGGTGGCGGTGTCTTCGAAGTAGGCGACGGCGAGGTTGCCGTTCTTGGGGTCGGCGGCGACGTAGTAGGCGCCGACGGTTCCGTTGACGGTGCCGATGGAGGCTCCGGTGGTGGCGTCGAAGACTTCGACTCCGCGGGAGGGGATGGCTGCGTAGACGTAGCCGAGGGTGGGGTCGATGTCGAGGGAGCGGTTGGATTCGCTGATGGCGTAGGGGCCGCGTACGACGTGGCCGTAGGTGGCTTCGGCGAGGGAGACGACGATCCAGTTCTTGTTCTGTTGGCCGACGTAGAGGAGTTGGTTGGTGTCGTCGATGCCGAGGTCGCGGATGTTCTCCGGGAGGGTCATCGAGTGGAGGACCTCGTCGGTGGCGGGGTCGATCTCCCAGATGGTGCGGCCGTTCTGGTCGCCGAGGAAGAGGGTGTCGCGTTCTTGGGAGAACGCGACTCCGGCGGGGAGCTGGGCGGTCACGTCATCGACCGACTCCAGCTGGCCGAGCACGCCGTACTCCGGGGTCTCCGGTACGACGCGGCGGCTGACGGTGACGGCGACGGGGGTGAGTTCGTCGCCGGGTGGGTTGAGGCGGTGGTCGCGGTTGGAGACGAAGACGCGTTGGCGTTCTTCGTCGACGGCGATGCCGTAGCCGTCCTTGCCGTATTGCTTGCCGATCTTGTCGACGAGGAGGTCGCCGTCGGTGAGGTCGTAGACGGCGAAGCCGCCGGACTCGTCGGTGACGCCGGTGAAGCCGACGTAGACGAGGCCGTGTTCGGAGTCGATGTCGACTTGGCGGGCGTCGGGTCGGGTGGGGGTGTCCCAGACCTTGGCGAAGCCGTTGGCGGCGTTGAAGACTTCGACGTTCTTGGCGGTGGCGGTGTCTTCGAAGTAGGCGACGGCGAGGTTGCCGTTCTTGGGGTCGGCGGCGACGTAGTAGGCGCCGACGGTTCCGTTGACGGTGCCGATGGAGGCTCCGGTGGTGGCGTCGAAGACTTCGACTCCGCGGGAGGGGATGGCTGCGTAGACGTAGCCGAGGGTGGGGTCGATGTCGAGGGAGCGGTTGGATTCGCTGATGGCGTAGGGGCCGCGTACGACGTGGCCGTAGGTGGCTTCGGCGAGGGAGACGACGATCCAGTTCTTGTTCTGTTGGCCGACGTAGAGGAGTTGGTTGGTGTCGTCGATGCCGAGGTCGCGGATGTTCTCCGGGAGGGTCATCGAGTGGAGGACCTCGTCGGTGGCGGGGTCGATCTCCCAGATGGTGCGGCCGTTCTGGTCGCCGAGGAAGAGGGTGTCGCGTTCTTGGGAGAACGCGACTCCGGCGGGCAGCTGGGCGGTCACGTCATCGACCGAGACCAGGTCCTTCTCGTGGCGGTACTCGAAGGTGCCGTCCGGGTTGCCGGGGTTCTCCGGGTTCTCGGGGTTCTCCGGGTTCTCGGGGTTCTCACAGCCGAGGCACGGGCCCGGGTCCGTCGGGTCGATGACCTGGGGCTCGGCGTCGTCGGTGACCGCCTTGCCGTGCTCGTTCTTCACGATGGTCAGGCCGTCGTAGTACTTGCCGTCGGCCGTGCGGGACTCGTAGCGCAGTCGTCCGTCCTCGACCGTCACGAGCTGGTAGAGCTGCAGACCGCCGCCCATCCGGCGCAGGTGCGCGCCGTTGTCGTCCCACACGCGCGGACCGGGCTTGTACTGCTTCTCGCCGACGTTGGACACGACATAGACCGGGCCGTCGTACGACAGGTCGGCGTCCCAGCTCTTCGGCAGGTCCTGCTCGGCGGCGTCGGTGTTGCCCCGCCCGTAGCCGTGGTCGTGGCCCTGCAGGACCAGGTCGACGCCGTACTCCTCGAAGACGGGCAGCCAGGCCTCGCGCACCGCGCGGTTGTTGCGGCCCTCGTCGAGGGAGAACACCGGGTGGTGGAAGAAGACGACCGTCCACCGGTTGGGGTTGTCCTTCAGCTGCTCCTTGAGCCACGCGGTCTGGATCGCCAGCGGCTCGGCCGAGCTCGCGTTGCTGTTGAGGGCGATGAAGCGCACGCCCTGGTAGTCGGTCGCGTAGACCGTGCCGTCGAGCAGGTCGTACGCCGGACCGGTGCCGGACGGCCCGTTGTCGGGATAGGTGAACTGCGCCGAGAACTGCTCCGACAGCTCGGTGCCGTCGTACTCGTGGTTGCCCGGCGCCATCATGAACTGCCTGGTGCCCAGCCCGTAGCTGGTGGCCTCGTAAACCTCGGCCCACTGCTCGTCGCTGTCGTGGTCGTCGACCAGGTCGCCGGCCTGCAGCACCATCCGGGCCTGCGGCGCGTCGCGGAAGGCGTTGCGGACGACCCGCGAGGCCTGCGACTTGATGCCGTTCTGGATGTCGCCGAAGTAGATGAACTCGAACGGGTCGTCGGTGGCCGACTCGGTCGTGAAGTGCTGCCACTCACTCCAGTTCGTGCCGTCGCCGACCCGGTACTGGTACGTCGTACCTGGCTCCAGGCCGGTCATCCGTGCGCTGTGGAAGGTCTCCTTGTAGCCGAGGTCGGTGGTGACCTCGGTGTCGCGCTCGGAGACGAAGACCCGCTGGTCGTTCTGGTAGGTCAGGCTGGAGGCCACCCGGAGCTCGGCCTTCGCCTCCCGGACGGCGGTCGACGTGCGCCACACGACGTTCTGGCTGGTCGTCGGGTCGTCGGTGGGCGTGAGCGTGATCCGGTCCGGGACCACGCTCGGCTGGTAGGTGACGGCGGGATCCGCCGCGACGGCCGCCGCGGTCGGCACCAGGCCGGGTACGGCGACCGCGGCCAGCGCCGGGGCGGCGCCGGCCAGCACGGCCGACGCGACCAGGGCGCCGATCGGCCGACGGGTGCGTCGGCGCAGGGACTCGAACATGCGTAGTCCTCTCGGAACGAGGGTGTCGGTGGGGATCGGGGCGGGCGCGCTCATCGCTTGCTCACCACCGTCTTGGTGACCGTCGCGGCGGCCACGGCCGGCGTACCGGCGTAGATCACGCGCACCTTGTGCTTGCCCACGGAGAGGCGGGGGAGCCGGAGGGTGAGCCTCCCGTCCGCGGCGTCGCGCAGCTGCTTGACCTTGACCGTGCGACCGTCGACCACGAGGGTCACGCTCGCGCCGGGGGTGGCGACACCGGGTACGTCGACGACGACCCGCACCTTCGCCCGTACGCCCGGCCGGACCCGCTTGGGCAGCTTCTTGAGCTTGACCTTCGCGACGGCCTGCGCGGGCAGGGCCGGGGTGCCCGGGTGCGGCGCCGGCGGCGAGACGGTCGGGTTCTCGGTGGGGTTCTCGGTCGGGTCCGCCTGGGGTACGGCGGCCTCGGGCAGGTCGGGCCGGCCGATGGCGTCGCGCGTCGAGCCGGGGCCGGACGCGCGCGGCGCGTCGTCCGTCGTCACGAGCTTGGTGCCGTCGGCGTCCTTGGCGATGGTGAACGCGTCCACGAGCTGGCCGGAGACGTTCCAGCTCTCGATGTGCATCTCGTCGTCGGTGACGTCGACGAGCTGGTAGAGCTGGGTGTTGGCCAGGGACGTGCGCAGATGCGCTCCGTTGCGGGTCCAGTTGTTGTCGTCGGCCGGGTCCAGCACGTAGTACTTCGGACCGGCGACCGAGACCAGGTAGACCGGGCCCTTGTTGCTCTTCTCGGCGCTCGCGCCGGGCGGCAGCCCGGACTCGTTGGCGACCAGGTTGCCCCGGCCGTAGGCGTGGTCGTGACCCTGGGCGACCAGGTCGACGTCGTACTTCTCGAAGAGCGGCAGCCAGGCGTCGCGGATCGCGGCGTTGTTGCGCCCCGAGCTGACCGAGAACACCGGGTGGTGGAAGGTCACGACCGTCCACCTGCTGGGGTTGTTCTTCAGCACCTCCTCGAGCCATGCCGTCTGCGCGGCGAAGGCCTCGGGGTCACCGGGGAAGTTGCTGTTGAGCGCGATGAAGCGCACGCCCTGGTAGTCGGTGTAGTAGACGTTCTCGCTGTAGAGCTGGGCGATCCGACTCGTCGTCTCCGGCCCGTTGCGCGGGTACTCGAACTGTGCGCCCCAGTGCTCGGCGAGCTCGGGACCCGGGTAGTACTCGTGGTTGCCGGCCGCGGCGATCACGTTCATCGAGCCGTTGGACCAGCCCGCGGCTCCGAACCACTCGCCCCACTCGGCCTCCGAGTCGTCGGTGTCGATCAGGTCGCCGGCGTGCAGGACCGCCTTCGCGTAGGGCCGGGCCTCGTAGGCCGCGCGGAAGGTCCGCGAGACATAGGACTTGATGTCGTTCTGCGCGTCGCCCTGCATGATGAACGAGAACGGCTCGGGCTCGGCGCTCGCGGTCTGGAACTCCAGCCACTCACTCCACGTCGTGTCGTCGCCGACCCGGTAGAGATAGGTCGCGCCCGGAGTGAGGCCTGTCAGTGTCGCCGAGTGCTGGCGGACGTCGTAGCCGAGGTCGGTGGTGAAGGTGGTCGACGTGCCCGCGACGGTGCTGGTCTGCTTCGCCACGCCGGTGCCGGCGAGGGTCAGCTGGACCTGAGGGGGACCGGCCGCGGTGGACGTGCGCCAGGTGACGCTCTGCGAGGTGCTCGGGTCCTCGGTCGGCGTGAGCACGATCCGGTCGGGTACGACGAGCGGCGCGTGCACGGTCTTCGGGTCGACGGCAGGCGGGGCGAGCCCGCCGGCGGCGTACACGATGCCGGCGCCGGCGGCGATCGCGAGGGCGAGGCCGCCGACCACGATGGCGGGCCGCTTCGGGGCGCGCCAACGGGAGCGGGGCTGTCGGTCTGAGGAGGTCATGAGGGTCCTCTCGGAGCCGTCGCGGGGACGACGGCGTGCGGGCATGGGGCTGCGGTACGCCTCCCGAGACAGCACGCAGTCCCCGGCACACCGGGGTGTGGCGGGAACGGCGAGACGGCCGGAAGCTAGCAGCGGCCAGCTAACTCTTGGTGACCCTTTTGACGCGCTCAGGCGGGAGCGTCACCGGCCGTTCACCGAGAATGAACGGAGACTTCCCTCAGTGCTCGGCGCCGGTTATCGGAGTGATCGGGAGGGAGGTCCGTGGCTGGAAGACGAAGGACGCACCGGTGCTGAACCGGGTGACGGCGACCTCGTCGGCCTCCGGGACGGGCTCGGCCCGGAGGACGACGGTCGCCTGCCAGCCCTCCCCGTCCGACAGCGGGGTGACCTCGACGTCGAGGTGCGGGTCGAGGGCGCGGACCACGGCCTGCAGGGCGGCGGTCCAGGCGGGTCCGCACAGGGCGATCCAGGCCGCGTCCTCGTGGGCGGGGGAGGGGCGGACGACCAGGGTGCGGTCGCCGACCGACGCGTCGACGTACGCCGCGGGGTTGAGGAGCGGATGGACGGCGAGGAGCCGAACCGCCGCGGGGACCGGGTCGGGCTCGCGGTCCAGGCCGAGGGCCCGGGCCAGGCGCTCGGCGCCGAGACCGGCGACGCCGACCAGCTGCTTGCGGCGGATCCGCTCCAGCTCGCCGTCGGTCTCGGTGCGCTCGGCGACGGCGAGCGCGAACGCGCGATCGAGCAGGTGCATCTGGAGGCAGACCTCGTCGGCGATCCGGGCCAGGGCGGAGTGGGAGAAGGCGGTGAAGTCGATGTCGGAGAGCAGCGGGCCGGTGTAGTCCGCCCGGCCCTCGTCGGCCGGATCGATCGGATCGAGGGCGAGCGTCGCCGCGCGGGAGCGCTCGTTGACGGCGAGAGCGGGAACCGGCTCCGGCTCGGGGAAGTCGGGGTCGATGGTGACCGTCCAGGCGCAGTGCGGACTCCGGTCGGCAGGCACTCGCGGCGGGCGGTGGATCGGCCGGACCTGGGCGTGGGGGTTGGTCGCGATCGCCGTCGCGTCGAAGGTCGGGTCCTCGATGTCGTGGCACATCCCGCGCACGTAGTCCTCGCCCATCGGCTCCACGTCGACCAGCGCCCCGCAGTGGTCGAGGCGGAACTCGCCGTGCCAGGGGTCGTGCACGGTGTAGCGGAAGTCCATGAACTGCGGTGGGGCGCCGATGTCGAGCTGGAGGCCCTTGAAGATCGTGACGACATCGCCCTGCCCGGCCACCTCGGGCGCGTAGCCGAGCGCGTGCTGCATCCGGCGGGTGTAGATCGGGCTGGCCGCGGCCCACTCCTCGATGGCGACCTGCAGCATCTCGTCGCGGCCGAACGCCGCGATGCACCAGGCCATCCCCGAACGATCGATCAGCTGGCCCATCAGCAGCAGCTCGGGGACCAGCGTCGCGAGCTCGGTGCGACTCAACTCGGCGTACCGGCTGCGTCGTACCGGACGATTCTGTCGCGAATCTCCCGAATCCGGAGCAGGATTGTCCGGTACGACGTTCACGAGAGGCCGAGCCGTCCGGCGAGCTTGTCGAGGTAGGCGAGCACGGCGGACTCGTCGGAGTCGGGGACGCCCCAGATCAGCTCGGACGCCCCGGCCGCGGTCCAGTCGGCGAAGTCCTCGGCGGCGGGCCGCTTGGCGACGAGGACCCGGACGTCGGGCTCGCCCTCGCGACCCGCGTCGGCCCACTCCTTGCGCAGCAGCTCGGCGCCGGCGGCGACGTCGGTCGAGGTCGGCGTGGTCATCCAGCCGTCGGCGTGCGCGGCGATCCACCGCATCGTCTTCGGGCCGGCCCCGGCACCGATGATCACCGGGATCCGGCCCTGCGGGGGCTTGGGATAGGCCCAACTCGGGCCGAAACTGACGAACTCCCCCTCGTACGACGCCTCCTCCTCGGTCCACAGCGCCCGCATCGCGCCGAGGTACTCCGCCAGCACGGTGCGGCGCTTGGCGGCCGGGACGTGGTGGTCGGTGAGCTCGTCGGTGTTCCAGCCGAAGCCGGCGCCGATGGTGACCCGGCCGCCGGAGAGGTGGTCGAGGGTGGCGAGGGTCTTGGCGAGGGTGATCGGGTCGGACTCGACGGGCAGCGCGACCGCGGTGGACAGCCCGATCCGCTCGGTCGCGGCCGCGCAGGTGGCGAGCGAGACCCACGGGTCGAGGGTGCGCAGGTAGCGGTCGTCGGGCAGGTCCTCGCCACCGGTCGGGTGCAGGGCGTCCCGGCGCACCGGGATGTGGGTGTGCTCCGGCACATAGATGGTGTCGAAGCCCCGCTCCTCGGCGGCCTGGGCCAGTCGGGCCGGCGTGATGCCGCGGTCGGAGGTGAAGAGGACGATCCCGTTGCGCATGCGCCCACCATAGGAACGTGTTCTAGAAATGTCTTGCGCTCGTCGAGAACGTCTCCTATGTTGGACAGGTGTCCAGTCAGGTGTTCGAGACGCCGCGCCGGGGATTGAACCCCCGGCAGGCCGAGACGGTGGAGAGGCTGCTCGCTGCCGGGCTCGAGGAGTTGCGGGCGGTCGGCCACGAGGCGCTGACGGTCCGCACGGTCGCCCAGCGGGCGGGGGTGTCGCCCGCCACGGCGTACACCTATCTCGCCTCCAAGAACCACCTCTTCGCCGAGCTGTTCTGGCGTCACCTCACCTCGGCCGAGGCGGCCCGGACCGCCGCGGGTACGCCGGTCGAACGGCTGCAGGCGACGATGCGCGCCCTCACGGCGCGGATCGTCGAGGAGCCCGAGCTGGCCGCGGCGGTGACCCCTGCGCTGCTCGGCACCGACCCCGATGTCGCCCGGCTGCGGCTGCGGATCGGTGCGGAGTTCCTGGCCCGCTTCGAGGCCGCGCTGGGCGAGCCCGGCCGGCCGGCCGACCCGGCCGTGCTCGACGTGCTCGTGCTGACCTTCTCCGGAGCACTGCTCCAAGCCGGGATGGGGCTGCTGACCTACGACCAGATCGCCGAGCAGCTCGTCTCCGCGGTCGACGTGATCCTGCGGGGCAACGCATGAGCGGGGTGTCGACGGGCCCGACCAGCGGCGTGGCGTTCGACCCCTACGACTACGCCTTCCAGGACGACCCCTACCCGACCTACCAGCGGCTGCGTGACGAGGCGCCCGTCCACCACGCCGCCGCCGACGACCTGTGGGTCGTGTCCCGGCACGCCGACGTGTTCGCGGTGCTGCGCGACGACGAGACGTTCTCGAACCGGATGGGCGTCTCGCTCGACGCGTCGGCGTGGAACCCCGAGGCGCACCGGGTGATGAGCTTCCTCGGGCTCGACGGCGCGGAGCAGTCGCGGATCCGCAAGCTGGTGTCGGCGGCGTTCACCCCGCGCCGGGTCCGCGAGCTGACGCCCGAGGTGCGGGCGCTCACCGAGCGCTACCTCGCGCGCACCTTCGCCGCCGGTGCCGAGCACGGTGAGGCCGACTGGATCGGCGACCTCGCCGGCCTGCTCCCGATGGACGTCATCTCCGAGATGATGGGCGTCCCGGCCCCGGACCGGGACGAGGTACGCCGCCTCGCCGACCTCGTCGTGCATCGTGAGGACGGCGTCCGCGACGTGCCGCAGGCCGGCATGGAGGCGTCCTTCGCGCTCTTCGACTACTACGGCGAGATGGTCCGGCAGCGCCGTCGGACGCCGTCCGACGACCTCACCTCGGCCCTGGTCGCGGCCGAGCTCGACGGCGACCGGCTCACCGACGGCGAGATCATGGCGTTCCTGTTCCTCATGGTGGTGGCGGGCAACGAGACCACGACCAAGCTGCTCGGCAACGCGCTCTTCCACCTCTCCGCCCACCCCGAGCAGCAGGCCCGGGTGCTCGCCGACCCGGCCCTGGTGCCGGCGTGGATCGAGGAGACGCTGCGCCACGACACCTCCAGCCAGATGCTGGCGCGGTACGTCGTGCGCGACGTCGAGGTCGGCGGGGTGCTGATCCCCGGCGGCTCGAAGGCGCTGGTCCTGCTGGGGAGCGCCAACCGCGACGAGCGGGTGTTCACCGACCCGGCCGTCTTCGACATCGGCCGCGACAAGGCCGAGCTCTCGCAGATCCTCAGCTTCGGCACCGGCCGCCACTTCTGCCTGGGCGCCAACCTGGCCCGGCTCGAGGCCCGCGTGGTGCTCGAGGAGCTGGTCCGCCGGGTCTCCGGCTTCGAGGTGCACGCCGACCGCGCCGTCCGGGTGCACTCGACCAGTGTGCGGGGCTTCGCCGCGCTGCCGACCACCTTCACCGTGCGGGGGTCCTGATGGCCGCCTCACGCAAGCCCGTCCACCCCGACCGGCGGCCCGCCGTCGTCGCCGGCGCCTCCTCCGGGATCGGCGCCGCGACGGCTCGCGCACTCGCGGCCGCCGGCCTCCCGGTGGCGCTCGGCGCCCGGCGGGTCGACCGCCTCGAGGAGCTGGCCGCCGAGATCCGCGCGGCCGGCGGCGAGGCGTTCGTGCACCCGCTCGACGTCGCCTCGACCGCGTCGGTCGAGGAGTTCGCCGCGGCCGTGACCGCCGGTCTCGGCGCGGCCGAGGTGGTGGTCTGCAACGCCGGGCTGCTCGCGCCCGGCGCGATCCTCGACGCGACCACGGAGCAGCTCGCCGCGGAGTTCGACGTCAACGTGCTCGGCGCCCACCGCCTGGTCCGTGCCTTCGGTGCGGGGATGGTCGAGCGTCGGCGCGGCGACCTGGTCTTCGTCTCCTCCGACACCGCCCTGCGGGCGCGCCCGTTCATGCGCGGCTACAGCGCCACCAAATCCGGCCTGGAGGGGCTGGTCGAGGCGCTGCAGATGGAGCTCGAGGGCACCGGGGTCCGGGCCTCCGTCGTACGACCCGGGCCGACCTGGTCGGAGATGGGCTCCGACTGGGACGCCGAGGCGGGCGCGAAGGTGCTCACCGAGTGGATCAAGTGGGGGCACGCCCGGCACTCCCACTTCCTCAAGGCCACCGCCGTCGCCGACGCCATCGTCACCGTCGTCCGTGCGCCCCGGGGCGTGCACCTCAGTCCGGTCGACGTGAACCCCGAAGCACCCCTGGAGAGCAGATGAGTCTCGACGCCATCCCCGAGGTCTCGACGGTCCTCGACGACCAGGGCCCCGACGTCCCCGCGATCATCCGCGGCACCGGCCACCTGCCGGAGATGCGGGTCGACCCGATCCGCCTCTTCCATCGCGTGCGCGACGAGTGCGGCGACGTCGGGCGGTTCCGGCTCGCCGACAAGCAGGTCGTGCTCGTGACCGGCGCGGAGGCCAACGAGGCCTTCTTCCGGGCACCCGACGACGTGCTCGACCAGGCGGCGGCGTACCCGTTCATGACGCCGATCTTCGGCAAGGGCGTGGTCTTCGACGCCTCGCCCGAGGAGCGCCAGCAGATGCTGAAGAACCAGGCGCTGCGCGGCGAGATGATGCGTGGGCACGCGCAGACGATCGAGGCCGAGATCCGCCGGATGGTCGCCGACTGGGGGGATGAGGGCGAGATCGACCTGCTCGACTTCTTCGCCGAGCTCACCATCTACACGACGTCCTCCTGTCTGATCGGCAAGCCGTTCCGCGACCAGCTCGACGGGTCGTTCGCCGAGATCTACCACCGCCTCGAGCACGGCACCGACGCCATCGCCTATGTCGACCCCTACGCCGACATCGAGAGCTTCCGGATCCGCGACCAGGCTCGCGAGGAGCTGGTCGCGAAGGTGCAGGCGATCATCTCCGCGCGGGTAGTCCGTGCCGCATCGATGGGGGGCGAGATCCCCAAGCAGGACCGGGACCTGCTCGACGTCCTCATCGCCGTCGGGTACGACGCGGAGATGGTCACCGGCATCTTCATCTCGATGATGTTCGCCGGTCACCACACGTCGTCGGGCACCGCCTCCTGGGCGATGATCGAGCTGCTGCGGCACCCCGACGTGATGGACGCGGTCGTGGCGGAGCTCGACGAGCTGTACGCCGACGGGGCCGAGGTCTCCTTCCAGGCGCTGCGGTCGATCCCGGTGCTGGAGGCGGCGCTCAAGGAGACGCTGCGGCTGCATCCGCCGCTGGTGATCCTGATGCGGCTGGTGCAGGAGGACTTCGACCTGCTCGGCCGCACCATCCCGGCCGGCACGGTGCTGGCTGCCTCCCCGCGGGTGTCCAACCGGATCGAGGAGGACTTCCCGAAGGCCGACTCCTTCGACCCCGGGCGGTACGTCGACCCGCGCCAGGAGGACCTGCAGAACCGCTGGACCTGGATCCCGTTCGGCGCTGGCAAGCACCGCTGCGTCGGCAATGCGTTCGCGATGATGCAGATGAAGGCGATCTTCTCGGTGATCCTGCGCGACTTCTCCTTCGAGCCGGTGCAGGAGCTCGACTCCTACCGCGACGACTTCACCAAGATGGTCATCCAGCTCGCCCAGCCCGCCCGGGTGCGCTACCGCCGCCGGACCGGGGACGCCTGATGCGCGTCGTGGCCGACACCGGCCTGTGCCAGGGGCACCAGCTCTGCCAGGGCGAGGCGCCCGACGTGTTCGGGTTCGACGCCGACACCGATGTGGTCGTCGTGCTCCACGAGCACCCGGCCGAGGAGCGGCGTCCCGACGTCGCCGCCGCCGTGAAGTACTGCCCCGCCTTCGCCCTGTCCATCGAGGAGGACTGATGAGTGACCCGACCGCATCCCTGACCCGGGCCGAGATCGAGGAGTTCTGGCAGACCTGGCTCGACGTCAACCGTCGCGCCGAGACCCGCGGCGACTGGCGGGTGATGGCCGAGTGGTTCGCCGAGGACGCCACCTACGGCTGGATGTACCACCCCGACGAGCACTTCATGGCGGTCGGTCGCGACCAGATCCGGGACTGGGCGATCGGCATCGAGATGGACGGCCTCGACGGCTGGCACTACGACTACGTCTGCACGATGATCGACGAGCAGAAGTCGATGATCGTCGGCTTCTGGAAGCAGCGCTCCGGCATCCTCGACGACGACGGCGCGGAGTACGAGATCCTCGGCATCGGCGGCTCGTGGTTCGGCGTCGAGCGGCAGCAGTCCGGTCCCGACGCGGGACAGATCAAGATCGCCTGGCAGCGCGACTGGTTCGACCTCCCGTCGACGGCGCACACCTTCCTGTCGATCGTCGAGGCCGGCAAGGCGCCCGACACCCTGCTCAAGCGGATGTCCGTCACCGGCCATGACGTGCCCGGCCACTACCGCCTGAAGGACCTGCCCTCGACCGTGTGGCCGCCGCCGGTCGAGGCGGGCAGGTATGTCACCCAGGCACCCGCCCCGGAGGCGACCACGTGACCTCGAGCGGCCTTCCTCCCGCTGCCCGGCAGCTGATCGACGGCAAGCTGGTCGCCGCGGCCGACGGTGCGACGTACCCGATCCTCAACCCGGCCGACGGATCCGAGATCGGGGTGGCCCCCGACGGCACCGCCGCCGACGTGGACGCCGCGATCGCCGCGGCCCGACGCGCCTTCGACGAGAGCGACTGGTCGACCGACCGGGAGCTGCGCGTGCGCTGCCTGCGCCAGCTGCACGCCGCGCTGCTGGCCGACGCCGATGCCTTCCGCGCGCTGACGACGGCCGAGGTCGGCATGCCCGGCTTCATGATGGGCGCCGCCGGCTTCGACGTCCCCGTCGACGGCCTGACGTGGGTGACCGACCTGCTCGAGGGCTATGCGTTCGAGACCGACCTCGGCGTCGCCTCGCCGATGGGGATCCCCTCGCGTCGTACCGTGCGGCGCGAGCCGGTCGGGGTCGTCGCGGCGATCACCCCATGGAACGTCCCGACCCAGATCAACCTCGCCAAGATCGGCCCCGCGCTGGCCGCCGGCTGCACCGTCGTGCTCAAGCCCGCGCCGGACACCCCGTGGGTCGCCGCGGAGCTGGGTCGCCTGGTCGCCGAGCACACGGACATCCCGCCGGGTGTCTTCAACGTGGTGACGCCGCGCTCCAACGAGGTCGCCGCGGTGCTGGCGACGGACCCGCGCATCGACATGGTGTCCTTCACCGGCTCGAGCGCGGTCGGCAAGGCGATCATGGCGGCCGCGGCATCGACGTTGAAGAAGGTCTTCCTCGAGCTCGGCGGCAAGTCCGCCGCGGTCGCCCTCGACGACGCCGATGTCGCCGCCGTGGCGGGCGCGACCGCGTTCGCGGCGTGCATCCACGCCGGCCAGGGCTGCGCGATCACGACCCGGCTGATCGTCCCCCGCGACCGGTACGACGAGGCCGTGTCGGTCGCGGCGCAGACGATGGAGTCGATCGGCGCTCGCGACCCGCAGGATCCCGGAGCGATCTGCGGTCCGGTCATCTCGCGGGCGCAGCGCGACCGCGTGGCGGCGTACTTCGCGGTCGCGCTGGCGGAGGGCGGGCGGTTCGCCACCGGCGGTTCGGTCATCGACCAGGACGGCTTCTGGGTGCAGCCGACCGTCGTCGCCGGCCTCGACAACTCCTCGCGCCTGGCGCAGGAGGAGATCTTCGGGCCGGTGCTCGTCGTCATCGCGCACGACGGCGACGACGACGCGGTCCGGATCGCCAACGACTCGGCGTACGGGCTCTCCGGCTCGGTCGACTCCGGCTCGCTGGAGCGGGCGCGCGCCGTCGCCGCCCGGATCAGGACCGGCACCCTCGCCGTCAACGGCGGCGTCTGGTTCAGCCCGGACGCGCCGTTCGGGGGCTACAAGCAGTCCGGCATCGGGCGCGAGATGGGGGTCGCCGGGTTCGAGGAGTACCTGGAGACCAAGACGGTCGCGGAGCCGGCGTGAGCGGTGTGCAGGAATCGCCGGTCGACCGGCGATTCTGGCACTGGGCGCCCGTTGCAACGCCCCCCAAGTGCAGGAACAACCGGTCAACCGGCGATTCCTGTGCACCAGAGTGACAGGAGTGACATGAGGTTCGAGAACAAGGTCGTCGTCGTCACCGGCGCGGCGCAGGGCATCGGCGAGGCGTACGCGCGGGCGCTGGCCACGGAGGGGGCGGCTGTCGTCGTCGCCGACATCGACGAAGAGGCCGGCGCCGGGGTCGCCGCGTCCATCGAGGCCGACGGGGGCCGCGCGATCTTCGTGTCCTGCGACGTGTCCTCGGCCGAGTCGGCCCAGGCCCTGGTCGCGCGGACCGTCGAGGAGCTGGGCGGCATCGACCACCTGGTCAACAACGCCGCGATCTACGGGTCGATGGAGTTCAACCTGCTGATCAGCGTCGACTGGGACTACTACCGCCGGTTCATGGCGGTGAACCTCGACGGCGCGCTGGTGATGACCCGCGCGGTCCACCCCGAGATCGCCAAGCGCGGCGGAGGAGCGATCGTCAACCAGAGTTCGACCGCGGCGTACCTCTACTCCGGCTTCTACGGACTCGCGAAGGCCGGCATCAACAGCCTGACCCAGCAGCTCGCCCACGAGCTCGGCGGGCAGGGGATCCGGGTGAACGCGATCGCCCCCGGCCCGACCGACACCGAGGCGACCCGCACCCAGGCCGGCGACGCCGCCAAGGACATCGTCCGCACCAGCCTGGCCATCAAGCGGATGGGCTCGGTCGACGACATGGTCGGCGCGCTGCTCTACCTTCTCTCCGACGACGCGTCGTGGGTCACCGGCCAGATCCTGGCGGTCGACGGCGGCCAGACCTTCCGGTTATGAACACCCCACGACGTTCTTCGCCTCCCCGCTTCGCTCCGTTGAGCGAACAACGCCGCGGGGACCCCGTTCGCTCAGAGGAGTCGTGATGCGCGATCTGAAGGTGGGCTTCGTCGGTCTCGGCAATATCGGCAAACCGATGGCGCTCCGGTTGGCCGCGGCCGAGGGCATCGACCTCCAGGTGTACGACGTCGCGCCGGAGCCCGTCGCCGAGCTGGTCGTCGCCGGGGCGCGTGCCGTCGGCTCCGTGGCGGAGCTGGACGCCGACGTCGTGTGTGTGATGGTGCGCGACGACGACCAGGTCCGCGCGGTCGCCGCCGAGCTGCCGGACGAGACGGTGCTGGTGATCCACTCGACGGTCGCTCCCGCGACCCCGGCCGAGCTGGCCGCGACCGGACGGCGGGTGCTCGACGCCCCGGTCAGCGGCGGCCCGATGGGAGCCGCCGAGGGGAGCCTGGCGATCATGGTGGGTGGCACCGAGGATGCCTTCACCGCGGCGCGCCCGGCGCTCGAGGCGATGGGCAGCACGGTCGTCCACGCCGGTCCGGTGGGGGCGGGCACCCGGATGAAGCTGGCCCGCAACCTGATCCACTTCGTCGCGTTCACGGCCGTCACCGAGGCCCAGCGCCTCGCCGAGGCCGCCGGCCTCGACCTGATCGCGCTCGGCGACGTGGTCCGGCACACCGACGCGGTCACCGGGGGGCCGGGCGCGATCATGCACCGCGCCACCACGGTGCCGATCGCGCCGGACGACTTCTGGCACGGGGTCTTCGGCCACGTGCGGGCGCTGGGGGAGAAGGACCTGGGGTTCGCCATCGCACTCGCGGACGAGCTCGGCGTCGACGTACCGCTGGCGGAGCTGGCGATCGAGCGTCTCGGGCCCGGTCTCGGCCTGCCTGTGGAGGACGCGAGCCACGAGCGGAGAGATCGGTGAGGCTTTCCTCGACCCTGGCCCCGGGTCACAATGAGAGGAAGGTCGATGTGTCTCCACGCCTGTCAGGAGCGCCCATGCTCGAAGTGCCGGTCGACGGAGTGCGGCGCCTGCGCATGTCCTGGGAGGAGTACGAGCGACTCCCCGACTGGCCACGCACCGAGTGGGTCGACGGCGAGGTGCTGGTGATGCCGCCGGCATCGGAGTTCCACGGCCAGATCGCGGCTCGTCTGACTGCGCTCCTCATCGGCCGGTTCCCGGATCTCATGGTCGGCACCGAGATCGGCCTCTGGCTGCCCCGCAACCGGCTGCGCGGCCCCGACGTGATGATGGCCGAGAGCCGCACCGACGAGACCTTCCGGACCGTGATGCCCCTGCTCGTCGCGGAGGTGCTCTCGCCGAGCACCCGCAGCGAGGACACGCTCCGCAAGCCGATGGAGTACGCCGAGGGCGGTGTCGAGCGGCTCTGGATCGTGGACCCCGACCTGCGCACCATCGACGCGCTCCTCAACGTCGACGGCGCCTGGGAGACCGAGGCCCACCTCGACGACCGCGAGCCGGTGGCCGAGATCGTGATCGGCGAGCACGGCAGCGTCGTCCTCGATCTCCGGGAGGTCCTGCGGTGACGGGATCTGCCGACAAGTTCGACGACCTGCCCGAGCTGCGCGCCCGGGGACTGCGCAAGATGGAGCAGGTCTACGGCTTCGACATGACCGACGGCGAGGGTGACTTCTTCCGCTACACCGCCGATCACCTGTTCGCCGACATCTGGCAGCGGCCCGGTCTCAGCGATCGCGACCGGCGCCTGTTCCTGATCGGCCTGCTCGTCGGCCAGCGTGCGAACGACGTGCTCGGCATCCAGGTCCCCGCGGCCCTCGCCAACGGCGAGCTCGACGCGGAGGCGCTGCGCGAGTTGGTCATCCTCGCCTGCCACTACGACGGGTGGCCGAACGGGTCACGGCTGAACTCGGTCGTCGAGGACGCGATCGGCAAGGCGCAGCGCAAGAAGGCCGGATTCTAGCGACGGCCCAGGGCGCGTCTCTCAGGCTCCCCGGTCAGAACACCGAGGGTGTGTCTCACATCGGCGCCGTGGCGAGCGGTGTTTCCGGCCGATCTGGCAAGGCGGCGGAGCGACGTCGTGCCGGATCGCCCTTCGAGCGACGCCAACGCGGCCAGATCGAGTCGGAAACGTCGCGTAGCAGGCGGGGGTCGGGGAGACGCTCCCTAGACGAGAGGGTTCCGGGTCCGCAGCGACGGGAAGTACGAGAAGTCGCGGTCGGCAGTCCACAGTTCGCTGACGCCGTGCGCCAGGCAGATCGCCGCGATCCGTGCGTCGTGGACCTTGGGGCCGCGGACGGCCCCGGACGTCAGCAGGCCGCTCAGGACGGCGAGATGATCGGGGCCTTCGCCCAGAAGCGCGATCGACGGCAGGTCTGCGAGTGCCCGTACGGCTCCCAGGGCTTGCTCCGGGGATGACGGCGGGTCGTAGATCCGTGGATGGGTGGTGATGGCGAGGAACTCGTGCATACATGGCCACGGGACGCCGAAGCGGTCGCCCGAGCGGGCGATGCCCTCGACCGCGGTGCGTGCGCCGTGATGGTGGGGCGCATCGGCGCGGTGGGCATAGACGAGGATGTTGGTGTCGAGCGCGATCACGGGAGGTCGTAGGCGAGGTCCGTGAGGCGGGCCGGATCGATGTCGACACGCAGCCCGTTGCCCGTCGCCGTCGGGAAGACGAAGTCGACCTGAGGTCGGCCCGCGCGGCGCCGGTCGAGCTCGCTGCGGAGGCCTTGGACGACCAGATCGCGCAGCGTCGTCCCCTGCTCGCGCGCGAGCGCCTTCGCATCGGCGGCGAGGGCGTCGGGCACCTCGATCGTGGTCTTCATACGGCTCACCCTATCACCCGAGCCGTACTCCCGTACCACGCTGCCGCGGAGGTGTCCTCGCGACACTGCGGCACCGCGGAGTGAGCCGGCTCACCCCCTCTTGTTAGCCTCGGGAGCGATGACTCGCGACGTGGCGCAGGCGGTTCCGGACCGCGAGGCGGAGCCGGTGACCCCGGCCGTCCTCGACTCCTTCCTCAATACCTCGGTGCTCCGCCCCGAGGGCGGGCCCGGGATCTGGCGCATCCCGACGGCCACCGTCGGTGACGCCGAGCTCGAGGTCGCCCGCGACTGGCTCGACGAGGGCGAGCGCCAGCAGGCGTCGTCGTACGTCCGGGCGGAGCTGCGGCGGGCCTACGAGATCGCCCATGCCGCGGCCCGGCTCGTCGTGGGCGCGGCGACCGACACGCCGCCGGAGAAGGTCGTGTGGGGCCGCCACCCCTGCCCCGGGTGTGGCGAACCGCACGGCCGTCCGCGCGCCGAGGGCACCGGTGTGGAGTTCTCGCTGAGCCATACGCCGGGCCAGGTGCTCGTGGCGGTGGCCGACGTCGCCGTCGGTGTCGACGTCGAGCGCCACCCCGACGACCCGGTCGCGCTCGCGAAGCTGCTCCACCCGCGCGAGTCCGAGGAGATCGAGGCCGCCGCGCAGGGCACGCTCGACGGCGGCCGGGCCACGGTCCGGTTCACCCGGGCGTGGTCCCGCACCGAGGCCTACCTCAAGGGCATCGGCATCGGGCTGGGGCGCGACCCGCACCTGGACTATCTCGGCACCGACGACGCGCCGAGCCGCAGCCTCGGTTCGTGGGTCGTGCGCGACGTCGTCGTGCCGGAGGGGTACGGCGCGGCGCTCGCCGTCCTCGGCTGAGCGGTGATCTGGCGACGCCTCGTCGGATCGTGCGGCGCGGCGCCGCCCGAAGGTTAAATCTTCCGTTCGGGAGACACATTTAACCGGAATCCCTGCGCTTGGGACTTTGGTCCTCCCTAGGCTGCGGGGTGGGTTCCGTTCGTCCCCTCCGTCTCGGGAGGCGTGGGCGCTCGGAGAAGGGCATCTCGGAGCTGGGTTCACGGTGGGGCGTGGGCGCCGGGTCTGACGCCCTCCGGTCGCACGACCGCCTGCCTCAGCACCTTTGCAGCCGTCGCGGCACCCCTCGGCGCGACGCATTGGGGGGTTCCCGACCATGTCCAGATCCGCGCGCCGTCCGCGGCGCCACGCCGAGCCGGAGCAGGCCGTCACGGCCCGCCGGTGGCGGCACACCATCGCTCTCGCGCTGCCGGTCCTCGTGCTGGCCAGCGCCGCCCTCGCCGGTCCGGCACTGGCCGACGACGATGCCGCACCGGGCCCGGCCTCCGACACCGCCTCGACGGCCTCGAACGCCTCGTCGCCGGAGACCCCGGCCGAGCCGACGCCCGAGCCGAAGTCCGAGCCGAAGTCCGAGCCCGACCCGAAGCCGGCTCCCGAGCCCGAGCCGAAGCCCGCACCCGATCCGGGCCCGTCCGCCGAGCCGGATGCGCCGGACGCCGGGAGCGGCGACGGCGAGAGTGACCAGACCGGCGACGAGGCCGCCCCGAAGGCGGACCCGAAGGCGGATGCGGCGCCCGAGCAGGAACCGGGCGCGGCCGACGAGAACTCCGACGACACGCCGGCAGACGCCGCGGCGACCGACGCCACGCCGTCCGAGCAGACCACCCCGGCCGCGGAGTACACCGCCGTCCAGGCGGCCGCGAAGGCCGGCAACGCGCCGAGCGCGGTCGTGCCGCAGGCGGTGAACACGAAGAAGGTCGTGGTCTGCAAGTACGTCAGCACGCCGGGCGGCTACTCCCACCACGTCATCGTCCCGTCGGTGAACTCGCTGAAGGACTGGACGCCCGCGATGGGCTTCCCCTCCTTCGCCTTCGCCGACGCCCAGGACTCGATCGTGATCCGCTACCTCGACGACAACGAGATCCCCGGTCAGGTGCCGAACTCCGCCTGCCCGACGATGGTGAACCCGCCGACGCTGACGCTGCTCAACCCGTGCGGTGCCAACAACACCAGCTGGGCCGACCCGGCCGTGTCACCGGCGTACACCTGGGTGCGGAACCCGAACGGCTCGATCACCTTCACGGCCAATCCCGGCTACCTCTTCCCGTCGACCACGAGTGCCGGACTCACGATCTACACGAGCCCGCCGCCCCCGGCGGACACGGATCCGGTCAACCAGAACTGCGGCAACACCGACACCTTGATCACGCCGCCCGTCCTCCTCGTCGACGACCCGTGCGGCGCCGGGAACGCGGCCTGGATCAACCCCGGTGACACCGCGGCGTACACGGTGGCGATGAACACCCCGGCCGCCGGCCAGGTCACGCTGACCGCGAAGCCCGGCTTCACCTTCCCCGGTCCCTCGCCGACCTACGTCTACGGCCTGCCGGTCGAGACCAATGTGGCCGCGTGCCCGTCCGTCGTCCAGCCGCCGGTGGTGCCTACGGTCAACCCCTGCGGCCCGAACAACGTCGCGTTCGGCGCCGTGCCGGCCGGCCCGTGGACCTCGTCGGTCGACCCGGGCGACGGCTCGCTGACCCTCACCGCGACCGGCAACAACGTGTTCCCGGGCGGGGTGACACTGCACGTCTACAACCTGCCCGCGGACAACGATCCGGCGTGCCTGGTCGCGCCGGCGCTGGCACCCAGCGACCCGTGCGGGCCCAACAACGCCGCGTGGATCCCGCCGGTCGAGACAGCCGGCTACACCGTCTCGGTGGTCAACGGCGTGATCCAGTTGATCGCCAAGCTCGGCAACCTCTTCGTCGGCGACCAGCCGACCTACACCTATCCCGCCACGGCGCCCGTGGACTCCGGGGTGGTCTGTGAGGTCGGTGGCGTCGAGGAGACGCCGCCGAAGAAGTCGGACGACACTCCTGGAGCGGTCGACAGCGAGCAGGCGGCCGGCCTGCCGAACACCGGCGGTCCTGACGGCTGGCTGATGCCGCTCGGTGTCCTGTTGGTGCTGGCCGGCGCCGGCCTGGTCCTCGTCCGCCGCAACCAGCTGGCGTAGCCCAGGGCTCGGTGCCCGAACGTTCGGAGCCCGTGCCGGGAGTCCCCGGCACGGGCTCCTGCGTCTTCGGGGCCCGGCGCCGGCTGCTCAGCGTCGCGCGATCGCCACGCCCGCGAGCAGCAGCACGATGAACCACATGACCCCGCCGGCAATCCACAGCACATAGAGATAGACGCCGGCGCGGCCGGTTCGGTTGCCTCCGAGCACGGATCGGTTGTCTGGCGGACCGGATCGGCCCGCGCGGGGATCGGTCAGATGACCGATCCCGGCCCGAGCGGTGCTCGCTAGGTTCGGGGCTTCCCGCCACCGAAGGAGTCCCGCATGGTCCGCGTCGCCACCTGTAACGTCGAGTTCCGAGAGGTGTCCGGCTTCGCCGACTTCGCCGACCACCTGCGCGAGGTCCTGGACCAGGCGCGGGGCGCGGACCTCGTGGTGCTGCCGGAGGCGGTCACCTTCGAGCTGATGACGGCGGCGCCCTCGTGGTCCGGCGCCACGGACATGGCGCCCGTGCTGGCGACCGCCGGGTACGCCGACGACTTCCGCGAGCTGATGGCGCAGGAGGCCGCGGCTCGTGGGCAGTACCTCCTCGCCGGCAGCCACCTGGTCCCCACCGGGGAGGGCGGCTACCGCAATGTCGCCGTCCTCCACGATCCCACCGGGGCGGTGGTGCACGAGCACGCGAAGACACATCTGTTCCCGCTCGAGCACACCCTCGACATCGTCGAGGGGGACGAGATGGCGGTCGTCGACCTCCCGTTCGGCAAGGTCGGCATCGTGATCTGCTACGAGTCGCAGATCCCCGAGTGCGCGAGCTCACTGGTCGAGCAGGGAGCCCAGATCCTGCTCTGTCCCTCGCTCACCCTGACCCGGGCCGGCTTCTGGCGGGTGCGTCACTCCCTGGCCGCGCGGGCGATCGAGAACCAGGTGTACACGGTGCACTCGGGCGTGGCCGGCCCGGCGCGGGGCGTGTGGCCGGGTGCGTATGCGACCAGCGCGATCCTCGGCCCCTGCGACGCACCGCTGCCGGACGACGGTGTCATCGCCGAGACCCCCGCGGACGTCGACGGCGTCGCCGTGGCGGACCTCGACCTCGCGCTGCTGGCGACCCTGCGGGAGTCGGGCGCGACCACGACGTACCAGGACCGTCGCCGGCGCGTGGAGCGCTACCGCGCCTGGCCCTCCCACCTCCACGCCTGATCCCTTCGACACCCGAGGAGCACCCATGCGACCGACCGTCTGCCTGACCTTCGACTTCGACGCCATCTCCGTCTGGCTGGGGACCCTGGGCCTCGCCACGCCCACCTACGTCTCGCGCGGCGAGTTCGCGGCCAACGTCGCGACGCCCCGGATCCTGGACCTGCTGGAGCGCGAGGGCGTCACCAGCACCTGGTACATCCCGGGACTCGACGTCGACACCTATCCCGACGTCTGCAAGCGGATCCGGGACGCGGGACACGAGATCGGCCACCACGGCTATGCGCACGAGGGGCCGACCACGCTCGACGAGACCGCCGAGCGCCGGGTGCTCGAGCGGGGGCTCGACGCCCTCGACCGGGTGCTCGGCGTGCGGCCCGACGGCTATCGCTCGCCGGCCTTCGACCTGTCCGCCAACTCCACGCGTCTGCTCGCGGAGTACGGCTTCCGGTACGACAGCAGCATGATGGCTCGGGACTTCGAGATGTACCGCTGCCGCACGGGTGACGTGATCAGCACCGACGGCATCACCTTCGGCCCGGAGCTGGACCTGGTCGAGGTCCCGGTGTCGTGGACGCTCGACGACTTTCCGTTCCTCGAGTTCGCCCTCATGCCGCCGATGGTGATGCCCGCGTCGACAGACGTCGAGGGGCTGACCCGGCGTTGGCTGTCGGACCTCGACTTCATGGCCGAGGAGGTGCCGCACGGGGTGTTCACGCACACCTTCCACCCGCAGTCGATCGGGCGCGGCAGCCGGATCAAGGTGCTCGAGCGGATGATCCACCGGGCCAAGGAGCACGACGCCGTGTTCAGTACGGTCACCGACGCGGTCGGCGCCTGGCAGGCCCGGACCGACTGACGCCGCGGTTCAGCCGGACGGCGGCGGCTGGAACCGCGCCGTGGCGTACGGCGACGGCGCGATGATCCGGTGCTGGCCGTGCTGGACCTGGAACACCAGGTGGGCCGCGCCCAGCGACGGGTCGACCGCGCTGTCGGGGTAGACGCGGTTGGTCTGGTCGGTGGAGCCGAGCTGGTAGGGGCCGTTGACCCCGCGGTGGGTCAGCGTGCGCAGCCGGCCGACCACCTCGGAGAACCGGTCGGGCGACTCGCTCTGCGTCCACGCCTGGGCCAGCAGGCCGACCGCGTCGTAGTGCACGCCGGCACTGGAGTGACCGGCCCGCTCGCCGAACGCGCGGGCGAAGCGGTGGGCGAACCGACGTCCTCGGGAGTCGTCGTACTGGCCGGTCACGGTCGCCCACACCACGCCGTCGGCGGCCGCGCCGAGGGACTCGCAGACACCCCCGATCGAGGGGGCGTAGAGCGCGTAGACCAGGAGGTCGTGGGGCCGGGGCAGCAGCCGCAGGAACGCTGAGGTCTCGGGGCCGGAGAAGCACGCGAGCATCACCGCGGCCGGGTCGACGGCGGCGATGCGCGCGACGACGGCGGGCCAGTCCGGTCGCATCGTGTCGATCGCCTCCACGGTGAGGTCCCATCCGCTGCGCAGGGCCGCCTCCGCGGCCTGCTCGGGGAAGGTCAGCAGGTCGGCGTCGGCGTTGTCGACGACCAGGAGCCGCCGCGAGCGCGGGTGCCACCGACCGGTGCCGGACAGCAGGTCCAGCGTCCGCAGGAACCCGTGGCCGTAGATCGTCTGCGGTCCGCTCAGCTGGAAGACGTTGCCGAACCGTCCAGGATCGTCGCGGACCACCTGCGCCGCGGAGGCCGAGGTCGAGTGGTGCAGCACCGGACAGCCGGTGTCGGCCGCCGCCGCGAAGATGGCGACGAGGTCCGCCGGCGAGCGGCGGTAGGTGTAGGGGAAGGAGACCGCGTCGACGTCCTCGCCCATCAGCCGCTCCATCGCCTCCTGCATGGACGCCGTCGAGGTGATGTCGGCCAGGACGGCGACCTCCTCCACCGGTCGGCCACGCACCCCGCCGGCCGCGTTGAGGCCCGCGACGGCCAGCTGGCTGCCCCGTCGCATCTGACGGGCGTCGTCGGCGCAGTCGGCGTTGACCGGGAGGACGGCGCCGATGCGGAGCGGCCGCACGCGTCGTACCGGCCGGCGGGGTGGGGTGGCGGACGGCAGGTCGATGCCCCGAGCCGCGGCCTCCAGCCGGATCGGGCCGAGAGGAGCGCACCCGCTCAGGTCTCCGTCGGGGAGGGGAAGGGTGAGCAGCCCGAGCTCGTGGGCGAGTGCGGCCGCCGCCGACCGGCCGGACACCCCGAGCTTGGCCAGCAGGTGCTCCACATGGGTGGCCACGGTGCGCCGCCCGACCACCAGTCGCTCGGCGATCTCGGGATTCGACAGCCCCGCCGCGATCAGGGTCAGGACCTGGAGCTCGCGGCGGTTGAGCCCGGCGAGCGTGTCGGGGCCGGCGCCGTCGATGTGCACGGTACGTCGGCCGTCTGCCCGGCTCGGCCCGATCGCCACGGTGCTTGCCTCCCGCCTCGCCCCGGCCGCCTCCGGCTCCAGCCACACGAAGCGGACCTCGCCGATCGCCGGGGTCGTCGCCGCGGCACGCAGGTGGCCGGTCAGGTGGGGGAGCCCGGCGAGGGCGCCGGCCGGCCGCACGGTCATCCGGCCGTCGCGGTCGGTCTCGACCGTCGCTGCGAGCGGCACGGCGTCCATGCGCCCACTCTAGGCGGGCTGCGTGGCCGGAATGAGGCGGCTCAGTCCGGCCAGACCCCCGACGTGCCGCGCCGGTGGGAGTCGACCAGATGGGTGTCGACGATCCCGATGGCCTCCATGAGGGCGTACATCGTGGTGGGCCCGACGAAGGCGAACCCGCGCCGCCGGAGTTCCCGCGCGAGCGCGGCCGACTCCGCCGAGGAGGTCGGGATCTCGGCGAACGCGCGGGGCCGGGGCGTGTCCGCGGGCCGGAACGACCAGACCAGCTCGGCCAACCCTCCGTCGGCGCGCAGCGCCAGGGTCGCCCGGGCGTTGGTGACGGCGGCTTCGATCTTGCGGCGGTTGCGGACGATCCCCGGATCCGCCAGGAGGCGGGTGACGTCGGCGTCGTCGTAGGCCGCCACCAGATCGGGGTCGAAGCCGTCGAACGCAGTGCGGAAGGCTGGGCGCTTGCGCAGGATGGTGGCCCAGGACAGCCCGGCCTGGAAGGCCTCCAGGGTGATCCGCTCGTAGACACCGCGCTCGTCGGTCACCGGCAGACCCCACTCGGTGTCGTAGTAGTCGCGCAGCAGCGGGTCGGTGGCGGCCCAGACCGGCCGGGCCAGGCCGTCGGCGCCGACGATCACGCCGTCGGTCGCTGGGGGTGTCGCGGACATGTCAGGCCGCGTCGTGGAAGACCAGGGCGAGCGTGTGCCGCTCCCCGCTGCGGATCGCGGACACGCCGTGCCGGACCGGCGCCGCCGACCAGCCGCGCGCCGAGCGCACCGGACGGTCGCGGGTGGTGAACACGTAGCCGTGGCCGTGCGGGAGCAGCGTGGCCGTCCCGCGCGACTGGGCCCGGGGACGCTGCTCCACGAGCAGGAACTCGCCGCCGGTGTGGTCGACGCCGGGCTCGTTGAGGTTGACCACGACCTGCAACGGGAACACCAGGTCGCCGTACAGGTCGCGGTGCAGGGCGTTCCAGTCGCCCTCGCGGTAGCGCAGCAGGATCGAGGTCGACCGGGTCTGCCCGGCCTCGTGGCACAGGTCGAGCCACGCGTCGAGGGTGTCCGGCCACGGTGCCGGCCTCCCCAGGCGGGACCACCAGTCCCGGGCGATCGGGAGCAGACGGGGATAGAGCGCCTGCTTGAGCTCCTCGACAGGCGCCGGATACGGCGTGTGGAGGTAGCGGTACGCGCCGGAGCCGAACCTGTGCCGGCCCATGTCGACGGTGCTGCGGAAGAGCTCGTCGTGGTCGTAGAGGCCGCGGATCGCCGCGGTCTCGTCGGGTGTGAGGAGCTGCGGCAGCAGGGCGCCGCCGTCCCGGTCGAGGTCGGCGGTGACCGCGGCCCAGTCGGCCCCGTCCACCCGCTGCGCCCGCTCCAGCGCCGTGGCGGTCATGCCGCCTCCAGCCGCAGCAGTGTCGACTTGGCCTCGGCGCCGCCGACGTAGCCGCCCAGGCTCCCGTCGGCGCGCAGCACCCGGTGGCAGGGCACCACCACGGGCAGGGGGTTGGTCGCGCAGGCCGTGCCCACCGCTCGCACCGCCCGCGGGTTGCCGACGAGCTCGGCGACCTCGCGATAGCTGCGGGTCTGGCCGTAGCCGATCTCCGGCAGGTGGCGCTGCACGACCTGGCGGAAGCCATGGGACAGGGACAGGTCGAGGTCGAGGTCGAAGGTACGGCGCCGCCCGGCGAAGTACTCGTCGAGCTCGCGGGCGACCCCGTCGAGGCGTGCGGGAGCGCGCAGGATCCGCGGGCTCAGCCGGTGGGCGAGGGTGTCGAGGACGGCGTCGTGGTCCTCGCGGTCGTAGGCGACCCGGGCCAGCCCTCGTGGGGTGGCGGCCAGGAGCAGCCGGCCGACGGGGGAGTCGACGGTGGTGTAGGCGACGTCGAGGAGGTCCCGCGCCGCGGCCTGGCCGGTGAGCCGGTCGTGCAGGCGGTCGAGGAGGTCGGCGTCGGCGGGGGCCGACAGCAGTTGGTCGAGGTGCTCGGTGTCGAGGTGCTCGGTGTCGTTCATGTTCGGGCTCCTTCCGTGATCGTGCCCGGATAGGTCCTTCTGAGCTTCTTGATGCCGTCGGCCGCGGCCCGGCGTGCGGCATCGGCGGTGCCGCCGAGGATCGCGGCGATCTCGGCGTACGGCAGGCCGGCGACGTAGTGGTAGGCGACGGCCTGGCGCTGCTTGTCCGGCAGCCCGCGCACCGCGGCCCACAGCTCGGCCTCGCCCGTGTCGGCCTCGGGTCCCGGTGCGATGTCGCCGCCGGCCGGGGGCAGCTCCTCGACGGGCAGCGGCCGCCGTCGGATGGCGCGGAGGTGGTCGATGGCCTTGCGGTGGGCGATCGTGACCAGCCAGGCCTCGACGTTCGCGTCGGCGGGCAGGTCGGGATAGGCCCGCAGCGCCGCGAGGAAGGTCTCCGACCACGCGTCGTCGGCGTCATGAGGGCCGAGCAGGACACGACACACCCGCAGCACGGTCGGCCCGTGCCGTGCGACGACCCGCTCGAACGGCTGCTTCACCACGCCTCCCTCATCACCGGAACAGTCTGCCCGCGGCGCCCGCTCCGTCATCGCTGTCTCCTCACAGGCTGCAGACGCTCGGGGCGACCCGAACGTGAGATCGGGCCGGCAAGGGGGCAGTTCTGCCCTCTGCCGCCGAGCCCGGTCGGCGCCTACGGTCCAGGAACGTCACCGACCACGAGGAGCGCAGATGAACGTCGCCGAGTACGCCGTGCTGGACGGATACGAGCTCGCCCAGCTGATCAGGTCCGGCCAGGTCACGGCCGCCGAGGTGCAGGAGGCCGCCGCGGAGGCGATCGAGCGGGTGAACCCGCAGCTCAACGCCACGGCTGCCCCGCCCTTCGCCGAGCCACTGTCGTACGCCGCGGACGGACTGTTCGCCGGCGTGCCCTTCGGGCTCAAGGACCTGGTCTGTCATGCCGCCGGGGTGCCGACCCGGATGGGCAGCCGCATCACCGGCGACCGCGGCGTGACGCACGGGCACGACACCGAGCTGATGAGCAGGTTCCGCAAGGCCGGGCTGGCGACCGTCGCGCTGACGACGAGCCCCGAGATGGGCTACAACGCCAACACCGAGCCGGTCGTTCACGGGTCGACCCGCAACCCGTGGGACCCGAGTCGGTCGGCTGGCGGCTCCAGCGGCGGCTCCGGGGCGCTGGTCGCCGCCGGTGCGGTGCCGATCGCCCATGCCAACGACGGGGGCGGGTCGATCCGGATCCCGGCGGCGTTCAACGGTCTGGTCGGCCTCAAGCCGACCACCGGTCGTGTCTCGCTGGCCCCGGACATGCAGGAGGGCCTCTACGGCTTCCTTGCGGAGTTCGTCGTGACCCGCTCCGTCCGGGATGCCGCGCTGCTGCTGGACGAGGTCGCCGGGTGGGCGCCCGGCGACAAGTACCGCCTGCCCGACCCGCCGCGCCCCTACCGGGAGGAGCTGGCCGGGGAGTCCCGCGCGCTGCGGATCGCCGTGCACACGGAGTCCTGGGCGGGGACGCACGTCGACCCGGAGGTGGCCGACGCCGTCCACCACGTCGCGCGGACGCTCGAGGGCCTGGGGCACCGGGTCGAGCAGGCCGCGCCACGGTTCAGCTGGGACGAGTTCATGCTGACGCACTATCGCTACTGGGCAGGCTTCGTCGCCGAGTCCGTGCACGCGGTGAGCCAGGTCTCCGGCGTCAAGCCGGGGCCTGACACCTTGGAGGCCTCCGTGCTGGCCGGCTACGAGTACGGCCGCGGCCTGACGGTCCTCGACATGGCCGAGGCGTCGGCGATCGTGACCTCGATCAGTCGCACCGCCGGAGAGTTCTTCGGCTCGTACGACGTGCTGCTCACGCCGACCACCAACACCGCGCCCCTGCCGCTGGGCTACCTCGACGCCGACGACCCGGCGCTCGGCCACGAGGAGTGGACCCGGCGGATCTTCGACGTCGCCTCCTTCACGCCGCTGCACAACCTGACCGGATCGCCGGCGATCAGCCTGCCCCTGGCCACGACCCGCGAGGGGCTCCCGATCGGGGTCCAGCTCGCCGCGGGCCTGTGTGAGGAGTCGACGCTGATCGGCCTGGCCGCCCAGCTGGAGGTCGCGCTGCCGTGGGCCGACCGGCTGCCGCAGATCCACGCGAGCCGATGACGACCTGCTGACGGACCGGACCTGAGCGGCGATACTGGGGCCCTACAGCGAAGGCGGCAGGACATGGTCGAGCAGACGCTGCTCCCGGAGGAGGTCGGATTCCGGCTGGCGGAGATCTCCGTCGCGGACCCGACGAGGCGGCACGAGCAGGTGCTCGACCTGTTGCTCCAGGTCGGCAACGCGTCCGCCGCCGTCCTGACCCGGCCCGCGGGGCCGGGTCAGGACGCCGAGGTGCTGGCCTCCTCGGGCTACGCCGCGGAGCTCGTCGACGCGGTCGCCAGCAGCGAGTTCGCGGTCCAGGACCTGGCCTACCAGGCGATCCTGCGGGACCCGGGTCGTCCGCTGCGGTGCTGGCGCGACCTCGAGTTCGACTACGCGGCCACCGAGCTCGCGCGCGACCTGCTGGTCCCGGCGGGCTTCCGCGGCGGGGTGTCGGTGCGCTTGGAGACGGACGCGGGCGAGCACGCCGGAGACCTGCACATGAGCACGGAGGCACGCTCGTTCCCGACCGACGCAGCGATGGACCTGATGCGCCGCTCACGGTCGATCGTCGCGGCCCTGTGCGCGCGGCGGTCGACCTCCTCTCCGCCGGGGCGCGAGGACGGTCGCTCCGTCCTGGTCCGCTCCGACGGCTCGGTCGAGCCGCTGTCCGCAGACCCGGGATCCGAGATCATCGGGCTGGCCCGGTTGCTCGCCGGCCGGGCCGAGCAGGTCGGCCGGTCGCTGCGGCGGATGCAGCGATGGCGGGACCGCGACGGTGCCGCCCGCAGTGTGTGGATCGAGGTCGTCACCGGCGGGACGCTGGTCACGGTGCGCGACGAACCGCTGCCTCATCGGCTGACCTGGCGTGAGCTGGAGGTGCTGACCCTGCTCGGTGCCGGTCTGCCGAACTTCTCGATCGCCCGCCGCCTGGACCTCAGCGAGCGGACGGTCGCGCACTGCGTCGAGCGCATCTTCGCCAAGCTGGGGGTCGCGGCGCGGGCCGAGGCGGCGGCCACCGCGGAGCGTGACGGCCTGACGCTCGTCGACCTCCGCTGACGCCCCCTGGCGGAGGTCGCGAATCTCCTCCTCAGGAGCCGAGGATGCGCCGGCGCCGGGCCTCGAGCGCCTCGCGCTCGGCGGCGCTCGGGGTGAGCTCGACCGCCCTGCGGTAGGCGCTCTCCGCACCTTCGGCATCACCGGCCCGGGCCAGCAGCTCGGCCCGGGTGGCATGCCAGGGTTGGTAGCGGTCGAGCCGGTCGTCCAGGTCGATGCCGGCGAGCAGGGCGAGTCCGACGTGCGGTCCGTCGGCCATCGCCAGCGCAGCCGCCCGGTTGATCGTGACCACCGGCGACGGCGCCATGACGGACAGCTCGCCGTACAGGGCAGCGATCTGGGGCCAGTCGGTCGCATCCCAATGAGGCGCTTCCGCGTGCAGCGCCGCGATCGCCGCCTGCACCTGGAACGGTCCCGGCGCCCCGAGTCCGAGCGCGCGGTTGAGGATCGCCGTACCCTCGGCGATCAGGGATCGGTCCCAGTGACCGCGGTCCTGATCCTCCAGCGCGACCGGCATGCCGCGGCCATCGGTCCGGGTCGAACGCCGGGCGTCGGTCAGCAGCAGGAACGCGAGTAGTCCGAGCGCCTCGGTGTCCGTCGGCAGCAGCTCGACGACCAGCCGGCCGAGCCGGATCGCCTCCTGGCACAGGTCGACCCGCATGAGGTCGTCCCCCGTGCTGGCGACATGGCCCTCGGTGTAGACGAGGTGGATCACGTGCAGGATGCCGTGCACCCGCTCGGGGAGCTCGTCGGCGTCAGGAACCCGGTAGGGGATCCCGGCGGCCTTGATCTTCCGTTTCGCCCGGACCAGGCGTTGGTACATCGTGGTCTCGGTGGTCAAGAACGCGCGGGCGACCGCAGCGACCTCGAGTCCGCCGAGGGTCCGGAGGGTCAGCGCGACCCGGGCCTCAAGCGCGAGCGCGGGGTGGCAGCAGGTGAACATCAGCCGCAGCCGGTCATCGGCCACCCCGCTGCGGTCGGGCGGCTCGTGGTCGGTCGTGTCGTCGTCCCTCATCAGCGTCTCCAAGCGGTCGAGCGCCGCCGACCGGGTGGCCTCCCGGCGCAACCGGTCGATCGCCCGGCGACGGGCGACCGTGGTGAGCCACGCGCCCGGCCGCGACGGAACGCCCCGGCCGGGCCACTCGGCCACCGCCGCGGCGAACGCCTCGGCCGCCGCGTCCTCGGCCAGCCCGACGTCACCGCCGAGCTGGCCGGCGAGCGTCGCGAGGAGAGGGGTCCACTCCTCGCGGTACGCCCGCTCGATCGCCTCGGCAGGCTCGACGGCCTCGGTCACCCGTTCTGCTCGTGGCTGGACAGCGGCCGGACCTCGACAGATCCGTACGTCACGTTGGGCATCTTCCTCGCCCAGCCCAGGGCGGCGTCGAGGTCGGCGACGTCGATGATGATGTAGCTGAAGAACGCCTCCTTCGTCTCCGCGAAGGGCCCATCGGAGACCAGGGACTCGCCGTTGCGGATGCGCACCGTGGTGGCGGTCGCCTCCGTGTCGAGGCCGTGGGCGGCGATCATCGATCCGGATCGGCCGAGTTCGCCCATCACCTCGCCCCAACTGGTCATCTCGGCGTCGAACTCGGGCGTACCCTCCGCGGGACCGGCGGTGGGTTCGTGGCGGAGCAGCAGCATGTACTTCATCAGAGCCTCCTGGGCATCGGGTGGTGCGGAACTTGCCTTTCACCCTGACGTCGGGACGCTCGGCGAGTTTCGACACCTTCGACGGAGAAATCTTTCAAGAAGTTTCTACAGGTCCCCGCAACCGACTCCCGCGGCCCGACGAGCAACCCGTCGAGACGGCCGCCGACACCCATCTCTCGACAGTTCGCCGATCTGGGTACCCTCCCGGCTGCCGGCTATCCGATGGTGAGCGAGTAGTGGTGGAACTCGTCGTCCCGCCGCCAGCCCTCCGACTCGTACAGCACCTGCGCGGTGGTGTTGGTCGTCGCGGTGGACAGGTCCATCCGGACGACGCCATCGCGCCGGCCGCGTTCGGCGGCTGCACGCAGCAGCGCCCGACCGACGCCGTGCACCCGGCTGCCGGGATCCACGAAGAGGTCGTAGAGCACGTAGATGGGACCCGCCTCGACCGTGCAGAGGGTCGGGTAGAGCTGGGTGAAGCCGGCGAGGTCGCCGTCCCGCTCGGCGACCAGGATCACCGAGTCCCGTCGGCGCAGCCGGTCGGCGACGAAGGCGCGGGCCCGGGGCAGGTCCGGGGCGCACTCGTAGAACCGACGGTAGGCGTCGACCAGGACGCCCAGGTCGGCTTCGTCCTCGGGGCGCGCGTCGCGCACCGTGGTCGGTGAGGTCATGGCCCCATCTTCTCGTCACGATGATCTGGTGGTAGCCCCGAGGTTGGGTGCGCGGTGCATCGCGCTGGGAGCCGGCGCGGCCCGGGCAGTCGCGCCCTGCCGATGTTCCCGGTCGTGCCGTACGCCGATGTCGAGGTCTCGCGAGCTTCCGCAGTGGTGAAGTCCTCCGCTCCAGGCGGCCTACACCGACCCGGTCGCCGCCGCCAGCCGTCCGAGCCACGTGCGCAGCAGGGCGGTCTCGGCCTCGCCGAGGGTGTCCTCGGCGCCGGCGAGGGAGTGGAGCAGCTGCTGGGCCAGGGCGGCCCCGTCCGCCGCACCCGGCGGCCTTCCGGGCAGGCCGGTGATCGCCGCGACGGTGGCGTCGCGGACCTGGTGGGCCAGGGCGAGGTCGGGGGCCTCGGCGGTGATGAGGAACAGCGTCACGCCGACATTCGTGGCCAGCACGTGGTCCGCCGCGGCCGCGGCGGGCACGGCCAGCCGGCCCTGGGCCTCGGCCTCCTGGCACAAGCGGAGCAGCGCGGCGTACGGAGCGGCGGCGGCGTCCGGCCGCCGCTGGGGGGTGACCTGGCCGTACATCAGCGCGTAGAAGCCCGCGTTGTCGAGGCCGAAGCGGACGTGGGCGTCCCAGCCGCGTCGGATGTCCTCGATCGGGTCACCGGTCGGCTCGGTCGCCTGCTTGAGGTCCAGGTAGCTGGCGAAGCCGTACTCGATCACCGCCGCGAGCAGCCCGTCCTTGCTGCCGAAGAAGTGGTAGAGGGTCGGCAGCTTCACGCCGACCCGGTCGCAGATCGCCCGCAGCGGCACGTCCTGGCCCGGCGCCTCGCTGATCAGGGTCGCCGCGGCCTCGAGGAGCTCCTGCCGTGTATCGCTCTTGCGTTCTGCTGTCACATCGATACAGTACGTCCTGAAGACCGATACATAGAGTGTGTATCGATAAGACAGAAGGAAGAGGCTCATGCCTGTCCCCACTCTCGAAGGCAAGAACGTCCTCGTCGCCGCCGGAGCCAAGAACCTCGGCGGGCTGATCAGCCGCCAGGCGGCCGAGTCCGGCGCGAACGTCGCCATCCACTACAACTCCGAGGCCACCCGCCCCGCAGCCGATGAGACCCTCGCCGCGGTCCAGGCCGCCGGTGCCAAGGGCGTCGTGCTCGCCGGCGACCTCACCAAGGTCGAGAACGTCGAGCGACTGTTCGCCGAGGCGGCCGCCGCGCTCGGCCCGATCGACGTCGCGGTCAACACGGTCGGCAAGGTGCTGCGCAAGCCGATGGTCGACACCACCGAGGCCGAGTACGACGACATGCTCGACGTGAACGCGAAGTCGGCGTACTTCTTCCTGCGCGAGGCCGGTCGCCAGCTCGCCGACAACGGCAAGGTGATCACCATCGTCACCTCGCTGCTGGCCGCGTTCACCGACGGCTACTCGACCTACGCCGGCGGCAAGTCGCCGGTCGAGCACTTCACCCGCGCCGCGGCCAAGGAGTTCGCCGCTCGCGGGATCTCGGTGAACTCGATCGCCCCCGGTCCCATGGACACGCCCTTCTTCTACGGCCAGGAGACGCCCGAGCGGGTGGCCTTCCACAAGTCGCAGGCCATGGGCAACCAGCTCACCCAGATCGAGGACATCGCCCCGATCGTGCGCTTCCTGGCCACCGAGGGCTGGTGGATCACCGGCCAGACCATCTTCGCCAACGGCGGCTACACCACCCGTTGAGCAGGATGGAGTCCCGCGCCCATCACGAACTGAGACCACAGGAGAAGCCGTGACCACCGAGATCCCCGAGCCCGTCGCCACCCTCGTCGCCGCCGTCAACGGACACGACGAGGACGCCTTCTTGGACTGCTTCACCGCCGACGGGTACGTCGACGACTGGGGTCGCATCTTCCGCGGCCGCGCGGCCATCGACGGCTGGAGCGCCAAGGAGCTGATCGGCGCCGAGGGCACCCTGACCGTCGAGTCGGTGACCACAGCAGGCGGCGAGGTCGTCGTCATCGGCGACTGGCGCAGCAACTACGCCAACGGCCTGAGCCGCTTCACCTTCGTCGTCGCGGGCGACAAGGTCGCCTCGATGACGATCCGCGAGGGCTAGTGCCGCGCGTCAGAAATTCTTGGGCGCTTCGCGCGCCCACGGCACGCCCCCCGCGGCGTTGCCGACGCTCGCAAGACGACCCGGTACAGCCGCGCGCCGGCGCCTTGCGCTGCACGCACCCTGAGCACGCCGACCATCCAACAATTCCCGACGCACGACACCAGGCGTGGTGCCCCAGGTAGGAGTCGAACCTACGACCTTTCGCTTAGGAGGCGGCTGCTCTATCCACTGAGCTACTGGGGCGTGGGGACCTATCTTGTCAGGTGCCGCGGATCACCCCCGGATTGGGTCGAGGCGGGGCGACCGGTGACAATGGGAGCGACTCGCCGTGCGACCTTGATGCGGTCCGTACGGTGGGCGTGGTACCACCGGGTGCCGATCGGCCGCTGACTCGGCAGCGTAGTCGAGCCATGACCAACCGCCGCGGCGGCCACACGACCAGGTGATGCATGACGCAGGACGACGAGACCGGGCGCGCCGACGCGACACCCGGGAGCCGCGCCCGCCGGGTGTCGACCTCGCGCGCCGACCGTGACCGCCGCCGTCCGCGCGGGGAGCGGGGGGACCGGGGCCGCCGGGTGTCCGGGGGGCGGCGCAAGGCGCCGCAGCCGGGCAAGGTCGTCTTCAAGGTGATCGTGGCCAGCCTGATGTCGCTCGGGCTGGCGACCGGTCTCGGCGTCGTGCTGATCTACAACAACTGGAACGGCAACATCGACCGGCAGGACGTGTCGAACCAGCTGACCAACCGTCCTGAGAAGGAGGATGTCGAGGGTCCCAAGGAGCCGATGAACATCCTGGTGATGGGCTCCGACACCCGCGCCGGCGAGGGCAACGGCATCGACGGCGAGTCCACCAACGGGCTCTCCGACACCACGATCCTCTTCCACCTCTCCGCCAACCGTGAGTTCGCCTACGGCATCTCCGTCCCGCGTGACACGGCTGTCATCCGGCCCGAGTGCACCAAGGAGGACGGCAGCAAGATCCGCGCGGCCTCCGGATACGAGAAGTGGAACGCCGCCTTCGCGTACGGCGGTCCCGCCTGCACCATCCAACAGTTCGAGCAGGCCACGAAGGTCCGCGTCGACAACTACGTCGTCGTCGACTTCAACCAGTTCAAGGACATGGTCAACGCCCTCGACGGCGTCGAGGTCTGCATCCCCGACGACATCGACGACGAGGTGCGCAACATCCACCTCAAGGCCGGCACCCGCGAGATCAAGGGCAACGAGGCGCTGACCTATGTCCGGGCCCGCTACCGGATCGGCGACGGCACCGACCCGAACCGCACCCGGCGCCAGCAGGCGTTCATCGGCTCGATGATCAACAAGGCGCTCACCGCGGGCATGATCGCGCGCCCCGACCGGATGATCAGCTTCATGAACGCCGCGACGTCGTCCCTGCAGACCGACTTCAAGGGCATCGCGCAGATGGCCGACCTGGCCGTCACCGCGCAGGGCATCGGTGCCGACAACATCAAGTTCATCACCACGCCCTGGGTCTACTCCGACAAGGTGAGCTCCGGGATCGAGTGGACCCCTGAGGTCGAGAAGCTCTGGCAGCTGGTGCGCCGCGACAAGCCGCTCACGCCCGAGTTCCTCAAGGACGCGCTCAGCGCCGGCGACAACCCGGACGGCTCCCCGTCGGCCGGCAACACCGCCGGTGACGAGACATCCGAGTCCGACAGCCCGTCCGCGCCCACCAGCCCGTCCGGCAGCACGGACGGCGCCTCCGACGGCGCCTCCGACGGGGCGTCGAACGGCACCCCCGGCGGTACGCCGGGCACCGACACCACGATCCCGCCGCCGGCCCCCGGGGGCCTCAGTGCCTCCGGTCGCGAGGCCGCCGGACTCTGCACCTGAGGCGGGTGGCATGGGCGAGCAGTCGGGGCCGGAGAGCACGGCCGCGCCGGAGACCGAATGGGCGCGGCGACGGCGCCTGGCCGAGATCTTCGGCGACGTCGAGCCCACGGTGACCTCCGACGAGCGTGACGACCAGGCTCCGGGCGATCGGGAGAGCGCGACCGACCGCTGGCTCAAGGCACAGGTCCCGCCCCACCACGGCAGCTGAGAACCGCCCCGCCGCGGCTGGCCGGTTGCTACGCTCCGGTCACCCTCCGGGCCGCGGCGCGGCCCGCGACTCCCCGCGGCGTATGCCGCACGGCCCGCGGAAAGGTCCCTCATGGCTCGTCTCCGCGGCGTCCTCACCTCGCTCCTCGCCCTGCCCGCGGCCGGATGATCCGCGACGCGCTCGACCGGGCGCGGGTGCTGGGCCGGCGGCTTTCCCGGCGCTTCCCCGTGGCCGGCGAGACGGTGGCGGAGTTCCGCCGGATCGAGGTGCTGGACCGTTCGGTGGTGGTCGCCGCCCAGGCCCTGCTGGCCCTGATCCCGCTGGTGGTCGTGCTCGTCGCGTTCCTGCCGAGCGACCTCACCCGGACCGGCATCGACCGGTTCGCCGGCCTGACCGGTCTGGACCGTGCCGCGACCGACCTCGTGTCGAGCACGGGCGGGGTGCCGCGCCCCGGCGCCGACGTCCGGTCCCGGGTCGGGGTGGTGAGCGGCGCGGTGATCGTGCTGTCGGCCTCCTCCTTCGCCCGCGCCGTGCTGCGCGCCTATGAGAAGGTCTGGGACCTGCCCCGGACGATCGGCGTCCGCACCCGCGCTCGCGCCCTCGGCTGGCTGCTGTGCTGGCTCGCCGCGCTGCAGGGGGTGGTCCTGTGCAGCTGGCTCGCCCGGGACGCCGGCGTACCGGTGCTGGCGCGGCTGGCCCTCGACGCCGTCCTGCTCGCCGCGCTGTGGTGGTGGTCGCTGCGCGTCCTGCTCGGCGGACGCGTCGCGTGGCGGCGCCTGGCGCTCAGCGCCGCGCTGACCGGCCCGGCGCTGGTGGCCTACTGCGTCGGGGCGAGTGCGGTACTGCCGGCGCATGTCGTCGCGGTCGTGCACCGCTTCGGCGCGTTCGGCCTGGTGCTCGGCGTCGCCACCTGGCTGATCGGGATCTCGGCGGTCGTGGTGGCGTCGGCGACCCTCGGCCGGGTCGCCGACCGGGTGCTGGTCGACCGCCGGCGCGCCGACCGGGAACGCGCCGAGGGCCGACGGGGGAGTCCCCGCCGGCCCTCGGACCGCTCGTGATGCGCGCCGAGCGGTGTCAGCGGGTGGCGAGCGAGTCGCGGATCTGGGTCAGGATGTCGAGCTCGGTCTCGCCCGGCTCGGGGTCGGGGAAGAACCGCTCCTTGGCCTTGGTGTAGGGCGTGACGACGAGGAAGTAGACGACGGCGGCCAGGATCACGAACGCGATGACGGCGTTGAGGAAGGCGCCGAACGAGTTCTCCGCGTTGGTGAAGACGTCGCTGGCCGACTCGGGCATCTGGGCGGTCAGCCAGTTGACGAAGGTGGTGACGACGGTGCCGAAGGACGCACCGATGATGAACGCGACGGCGATGTCGACCAGGTTGCCCTGGAGCAGGAACTTCTTGAACCCGGACATGTTCTCTCCTCTTTCCCGAGACGAGTGGTGGAGGTCGGGACCCTCTTCTTGGCTCCCGAAAACTAACTGCGACTCCATGTATAAGTCACGTATTCGGCTGCGGAGGCCGCGGTGACGTGGTAGACCGCCTCCGAATCTAGGGCCAGGACGACGAGCCGGCCGGGAAGCGCGCCGTCGGCCGCCGAGGCCGGATCGGGGACGGCGAGCACGGTCGCCTCGCGCGCGAGCACCCGGGTCGTGCCCGCCTGCGGGTCGGTGCCGAGCAGCGTGATCCGGTCGCCCGGGGTCAGCAGCGCCACCTGTCCGGCGTCGGTGAGCCGGACCGGCACCGTGCTCGTGCCCGCGGGCTGGGCCGCGCCGAGGTCCGGCCCGACCAGGCGGACGTCGGTGACCGGCTCGCCGGCGCGCAGGGGAGCGGCGAGCCGGCGGCCGACCGGGTCCTCGGCGGTCCCGGTGGGTACGGCGGCGGGCGGGACGCGCATGGTGACCAGGTCGCCGGGGCGCAGCGCCTGCCCGGCCGGCAGGTCGCGCGCGGCGACGAGCAGCGCCGCGGTCGCGGGCTCCGGCGGAGCGACGGACCGGACGGCGACGGCAGCAGCCCCGCCCAGGAGCAGGGCGGCGATCAGGCGCCGCCGGCGCAGCACGCGCCGGCGTACCTCGTCGAGAGCGTCGCGGACGCGACGTAGCGGCCTGCGGGCGGTCGGGTGCCGGGGATCGCGGGAGTCCATGGCGGCGACGGTAGGCCGCCGCGGCGCCGGCCGCCGGCGTCCTCCACAGGGCTGGGGCTCAGGCGGGCGAGGCGGCCGAGCTGGAGCTGGACGAGCCGGTGGAGCTCGAGGAACCGGTCGAGCCCGAGGAGCCCGAGGAACTGGAGGAGCTGGAGGAGTCCGACGAGCCGGACGAGCTCGCGGCCGGCGCATCGCTGGAGCCGCCGGAACCGTTCGAGCCGCCGGAGGACGACTTCGTGTCGGACTTGCTGTCGGTCTTGTAGAAGCCCGAGCCCTTGAACACCACACCCACCGAGTTGAAGACCTTGCGCAGCCTGCCGGCGCACTCGGGGCACGTGGTGAGGGCGTCGTCGCTGAACTTCTGGACCTGCTCGAAGGCATGGCCGCACGCGGTGCACAGGTACTGATAGGTGGGCATCGACGATCCTCGCTTGGCACTCTCGCCCTAGCACTCTTACCGGGCGAGTGCCAATGCTACGTCAGGACCGGGCGGCACGGCACAATGGCGCCACCATGGTGGACCACGACCCGAGCGGCCCCGTCGCCGAAGCCCCGGCCGCGACCCCCTCCTCTCCCTCCTGGCCCCGATGGTTCCGCTGGACCACGGGCATCGGCGTGCTCCTCGTCCTCGCCCTGGTCGCGGGCCTGACGACGGCCGTCGTCGTGGTGCGGCGGTCCTGGCCGCAGACGGGCGGCGAGCTGTCGATCAGCGCGCTCGAGGGCGAGGTGCGGGTCGTGCGCGACGACCACGGCATCCCGCAGATCTACGCCGACTCCACCCACGACCTGATGCTGGCCCAGGGGTTCGTGCACGCGCAGGACCGCTTCTTCGAGATGGACGTACGCCGCCACGCCACCGCCGGTCGCCTCTCCGAGCTGTTCGGCGACTCCGGCCTGGAGACCGACCTGGTCGTGCGCACCCTCGGCTGGCGCGACGTCGCGGAGCAGGAGCTGACCATGCTGCGGCCCGCGACCCGCAGCGCGCTGGACGCCTACGCCGAGGGCGTCAACGCCTACCTGGAGGGCCGCTCCACCTCGGAGATGGCGCTGGAGTACACCCTGCTCGGCCTCACCGGACTCGACTACCAGCCGGAGAGCTGGAGCGCCGTCGACTCGGTCGCCTGGCTCAAGGCGATGGCCTGGGACCTGCGCGGCAACCTCGAGGAGGAGATCGGCCGCGCGATCGCGATCGCGACCGTCGGCGAGAGCAGGGCGGCCGACCTCTACCCCGCCTACCCGTACGACGAGCGCGCCCCCATCGTCGAGCAGGGCGGCGTCGTCGGCGGGGTCGGCGGCGGCGACGGGCGGGTCTTCGACCAGGACGCCTCGGGCCCGGGCGGCGGGGCGCTCCCTCGCCCGCCCGCCCGCGACGGTGGCAGCACCGGCACCGGCACCGGCACGGTCGCCGCGCTGGCGCGGGTGCGCGACGTGCTGGCCGGCGTACCCGCGCTGCTCGGCCGAGGCGACGGCCTCGGCAGCAACGCCTGGGTCGTCGACGGCGACCACACCGACACCGGCGCGCCGATCCTCGCCAACGACCCGCACCTCGGGATCTCGCTGCCCGGCGTGTGGACCCAGGTCGGGCTGCACTGCCGCACCCTCTCGCCCGAGTGCCCCTACGACGTGGCCGGGTTCAGCTTCTCCGGGGTGCCCGGCGTCGTCATCGGCCACAACCGCGACATCGCCTGGGGGTTCACGAACCTCGGCCCCGACGTGACCGACCTCTACGTCGAGCGGGTCACCGGCGACACCTGGGAGTACGACGGCCGGCAGCTCCCGTTGACCGAGCGCACCGAGCGGATCGAGGTCCGCGACGGCGACGACGTGGAGCTCACGGTGCGCTCCACCGGCCACGGCCCGTTGCTCACGGACCTGGCCCGGTTCGCCGACGAGGACGGCATCGAGATCACCGAGGACGGCCTGCTCGACCAGGTGGAGGGGGTCGCCGCGGCGCAGGAGGCCGGCTCGACGGGTGGGGACGCGATCTCGCTGGCGTGGACCGCGCTGACCCCGCGCCCGACCGTCGATGCCCTGCTCGCGCTCAACCGCGCGGACGACTGGACCTCCTTCCGGCAGGCGCTGTCCGACTTCGCGGTGCCCGGCCAGAACGTCGTCTACGCCGACACCGAGGGTCACATCGGCTATCAGGCGACCGGCCTGGTCCCGGTCCGCGGCCCGGCCAACGACGGCCGGCTGCCCGCCGCGGGCTGGCGCAAGGACACCGACTGGACGGGCTCGTTCGTGCCCTACGACGCGCTGCCCAGCGTGCTGGACCCGGAGTCCGGGATCATCGCCACGGCCAACCAGGCCGTCATCGACCCGAGCCGCTACCCGCCGTACCTCACCTCCGATTGGGATCTCGGCTATCGCTCCGACCGGATCAACCGGCTCCTCGCTGCCGACGACGAGCTGAGCGTGGCCGCGATGGCGGCCATCCAGCTCGACGACCGCAGCGCGATCGGCGAGGCGCTGACGCCGTACCTCCTCGACATCGACCTGCCCGCTGGCTATTACTCCGACGGCCAGCGGCTGCTGCGCTCGTGGAACTACCAGGAGGACGCCGGCAGCGCGGCCGCGGCGTACTTCAACGTCGTGTGGCGCGAGGTGCTCGAGCGGACCTTCGGCGACGAGCTGCCCGAGGTGATCCGGCCCGACGGGGGCGACCGCTGGTTCGCCGTCGTCAGCGCCCTGCTGCCGCGGGGGAAGAACGGGTGGTGGGACGACGTGCGCACCGACGACAAGGTCGAGCGGCGCAGCGACATCCTGCACGACGCCATGATCGCGGCCCGCGACGAGCTCACCGCGCTGGAGTCGCCCAGTGCCCGCGAGTGGACGTGGGGCCGGCTGCACGAGCTCGAGCTGCGCTCCTCGACGCTGGGGGAGTCGGGGATCGGGATCGTCGAGCGGATCTTCAACCGCGGCGGCTGGGAGGTCGGCGGTGGCAGCTCCCTGGTCAACGCGACGGCCTGGGACGCCCGCAGCGGCTACCAGGTCGTGACGGCCCCGTCGATGCGGATGATCGTGCCGATGGACGACCTCGACGCCGCCCGGTGGATCAACCTCACCGGCGTCTCCGGCCATGCCTTCCACCCCCACTACACCGACCAGACCGACCTGTGGGCGCGTGGCGAGACCCTGCCCTGGGTCTTCTCCGAGGATGCCGTGACCGACGCGGCCGACGACGTACTGCTGCTCAAGCCCGAGGGTTGAGTTTCCCCATCCTCACCGTTGAGTTGACCCAAACTCGCCGTCGAGTTGCCGGTGGCCCGGTCGCGGTGGCAACTGGATGGTGAGGAAGGGGAAACTCAACGGCGAGTTCGGGTCGACTCAACGGAGGTGGTGGATCCCGGCGGGGGTGGCGGCGGCGGTGACCGGCCGGTCGTGCGGTTCGGCGGGTACGTCGGGCAGCAGCTCGTCGTCGTAGAGCAGCACGCAGGTGAAGGTGCCGACCGGCACCCGGGCGAGGGCGCGATCGTAGGAGCCGCCGCCGCGGCCCAGGCGCAGCCCGGCGGGCGAGGCCGCGAGGCCCGGGACGAGGACCACGTCGGCGGTCGCGACCGCATCGACGCCGAGGGCCGGGCCGACCGGCTCGAGCAGGCCGCGGCGGGCCGGGGCCAGCGACGTGGGGCCGTGATAGGCGGCCCAGTCGAGGTCGTTGTCGGGCAACAGCACCGGCAGGATCACCCGCTTCCCGGCGTCGACCAGCCGGTCGAGCAGGGCGGTGGTGCCGGGCTCGGTGCCGACCGAGACGTACGCCGCGACGGTGGCCGCCCGGCGTACCTCAGGGGCGGCGAGCAGGTGCTCCGCGATGGCCCGCGCGTCGGTGCCGACGTCGGTGAGCGGCCGGCGGCGACGGGCGGCGAGCAGCTGGTCGCGGACCGCGACCTTGGCCGCTCCGTGGCACGGATGTGTACCTGTCACCGGACCAGCCTACGATCGGCGGTATGGGTATGAGTGGTCGCGGTGGCGGCCTCGAGAAGGCGCGGGCGAAGATGCTCGACGCAGGGGTCGACCCCGTCGCGATCGACACCTTCGCGCACTACTACCGGCTGCTGGAGCACGGCGAGACCGGCATGATCCCGGAGTCGACGATCGCCCCTGTCGACATGGAGAGCCTGGCCGACGTCGAGATCGGCGCCGACGTCGCGGCCGACGCGATCGGCCGGACCGTCGCGATCAAGCTCAACGGCGGGCTCGGCACCTCGATGGGCATGGAACGGGCCAAGTCGCTGCTGTGCGTGCGCCGCGGACTCTCCTTCCTCGACATCATCGCCCGGCAGGCGCTGCACCTGCGCCAGAAGTACGACGCCCGGCTGCCGCTGCTGCTGATGAACTCCTTCCGCACCTCCGCCGACACGCTGCACGCCCTCGGCCGCTACGAGGACCTGCCGGTGGAGGGACTGCCGCTGGAGTTCCTGCAGAACAAGGAGCCCAGGCTGCTCACCTCCGACCTCACGCCGGTGAGCTGGCCGAAGGACCCCGACCTCGAGTGGTGTCCGCCCGGGCACGGCGACGTCTACACGGCGCTGCGCGGCGCGGGGCTGATCGCACGGATGATCGAGCAGGGCTACCGCTACGTCTTCGTCTCCAACTCCGACAACCTCGGTGCCGTCCCCGACCCGCGCATCGCCGGGTGGTTCGCCGCGTCGGGAGCACCGTTCGCGATCGAGGCGGTGCGCCGTACCCCGTCCGACCGCAAGGGCGGCCACTTCGCCCGGCGCAAGGCCGACGGCCGGATCGTGCTGCGCGAGACCGCGCAGACGCTGCCCGAGGACCTCGAGGCACTCGCCGACCTCGACCGGCACCGGTTCACCTCGACCAACAACCTGTGGTTCGACCTGCACGCGATGAAGGCGGTGCTCGACGAGCGCGAGGGCATCCTCGGGCTGCCGCTCATCCGCAACGTCAAGCCGGTCGACCCCGCCGACCCCTCCTCGCCCGAGGTGATCCAGATCGAGACCGCCATGGGCGCGGCCATCGAGATCTTCGACGGCGCCCGGCTGATCGAGGTCGGCCGCGACCGCTTCATCCCGGTCAAGACCACCAACGACCTGCTGATCCTGCGCTCCGACGTCTACGAGATCGGCGCCGACTTCGCGCTCACCCAGGTCGCCGCCGACGTCCCGTACGTCGACCTCGACTCCGGCTACTACCGGACCATCCACGAGTTCGACCAGCGCTTCCCCGACGGGGAGCCGCTGCTGTCGCGCTCGACGGCGCTGCGGATCCGCGGCGACTGGACCTTCGGCCGCGGCGTCCAGGTGGTCGGTGACGTCGAGCTCGAGGGCCGGGGTCCGCAGCGGGTGCCCGCCGGCGAGGTGCTCGGGAGCCCGGCCGCCGACCCGGGCGCGGATGACTGACCCGTCCGGACCCGGCCCCGTGTCGGTGGAGGAGCACCGGGCACGGGTGCGCGCCGGCGTCGCCCCCCTCGACCGATCCGAGCCGCTGCCGGTGGCGAAGGCGGCGGGCCGAGTCCTGGCCGCCGACGTCGTCGCCGCACTCTCCGTGCCGCCGTTCGACCACGCGGCGATGGACGGCTTCGCGGTGCGCGCCGCCGAGGTCGTCGCGCCGCCCGTGGAGCTTCCGGTCGCCGGGGTGGTCGCCGCCGGCGACACCGCTCCGCCGGCACTGCCCGCGGGTGCGGCGTACCGGATCATGACGGGGGCGCCCGTCCCCGACGGCGCCGACCTGGTCATCCCGTTCGAGTGGACGACGGGCACCGACCCGGTCCGCCTGCTGCGGTCCGCGGGCGCGGGCCGACACGTCCGGCGCGAGGGCGAGGACGTCCGGGCGGGCGAGATCGCGCTGGTCGCCGGCACCCGTCTCGGTGCCGCGCAGGTCGGGCTGCTGACATCGACGGGCGTCGCCGAGGTCGCGGTCCGTCCGCGACCGCGGCTCGGGGTGATCGCCACCGGCGCGGAGCTCGTCGGCGGCCAGATCCCCGACAGCAACACCCGGACGCTGCTCACGGCAGGCCGGGCCGCGGGCGCGGTCGCGACCGGCCACGGTCCCGCCCCCGACGACCCCGCGGCCTTCCGGGCCGTCCTGGCCGCCGCCGCCGAGGTGAGCGACCTGATCGTCACCACGGGCGGCATCTCGGCCGGCGACCACGACGTCGTGAAGGCCGCACTGGTCGGGGAGGACGGCTTCTGGTTCGGACCGGTCGCCCTCAAGCCCGGTCGCCCCCAGGGCTTCGGCTGCGTACGGGCCAGCGACGGCCGCCGGGTGCCGGTGCTCACCCTGCCCGGCACGCCCATCGCCGCGTACGCCGCCTTCCTGCTGTTCGGGCGTGAGGCGCTGGCGCGGCTCGGCGGAGAGCGCGCGGCCGCCACGAGGCGCGCCCCGCTCGGCGTACCCGTCGAGGCGGGGGACCGCACGGTGGTGCTGCCCGGCGTCTACGACGAGAATGGGCACGTCGTCCCGCTGCCCGGTCATGCCGGGCACTCCCAACGGCTGCTCGCCCGGGCCGAGGTGCTGATGGTCGTGCCCCCCGCGGGGTGCGCCCTGGCCGCCGGGCGGTCGATCGAGGTGCTGGCTGAGTGAACCCGAAGGAGCCCCATGGCTGACGAGCAGGCCCGGCTGACCCATGTCGACGCCTCCGGTGCCGCGCGGATGGTCGACGTGTCCGCCAAGGACGTGACCCGCCGGGTCGCCACCGCGTCCGGGCGGGTGCTCGTCTCGGCCGAGGTCGTCGCGCTGCTGCGCGGCGACGGCGTGCCGAAGGGCGACGCGCTCGCCGTCGCGCGGATCGCCGGGATCATGGGCGCCAAGCAGACCCCCGCGCTGGTGCCGCTGTGCCACCCGCTGTCCATCTCCGGCGTCACGGTCGACCTGACCGTCGCCGACGACGCGGTCGACATCGCCGCGACCGTCAAGACCACCGACCGCACCGGCGTCGAGATGGAGGCGCTGACCGCCGTGTCGGTCGCGGCGCTCACCGTCGTCGACATGGTGAAGGCCGTCGACAAGGGAGCCGTCATCACCGACGTCCGCGTCGAGACCAAGACCGGCGGGAAGTCGGGGGACTGGTCGCGATGAGCGATCCCGTCGGAGCCGGGGCGTCGGACTACCTGGTCGTCGTGGTCGTGGCCTCGAACCGCGCCGCCGCGGGGGTGTACGACGACACCACGGGTCCGCTCATCGTCGAGGCGCTGCGCTCGTGGGGGTTCGTGGTCGGCGATCCCGTGGTCCGGCCCGACGGCGAGCCGGTCGGCGCGGCGATCGCGCTCGCCGTACGCGACGGGGCGCGGGTGGTGCTCACCACCGGCGGCACCGGCCTCACGCCCACCGACCGCACCCCGGAGGTGACCCGCCCGCTGCTCGACCGCGAGGTCCCCGGCCTGGCCGAGGCGATCCGGGCCGCCGGCGTCGCGAAGGGCGTGCCCACCGCCGTCCTGTCCCGCGGTCTCGCCGGCGTCGCGGGGTCCGCGCTGGTCGTCAACCTGCCCGGCTCGCGCGGCGGGGTGAAGGACGCGCTCGCCGTCCTCGAGCCGGTCCTGCTGCACGCCGTGGAGCAGATCGTCGGGAGCGACCATTGAACGAGGCCCGGTTCGACGGGAGCCCGCGGGAGCGGATGGTCGTCGGCGTCCCCGGACGCGCCTGGCCCAACGAGCTGATCTCCGGCACCGACCCGGTCGTCCGGCTCCGTCCGATCGCCCGCGGCGACGCCCGTGCCTGGCGCACCGCACGGCGCCGCAACGCGCTGTGGCTGGGGCCCTGGGACGCCACCGCCCCGCCCGGCTCCGACGCCCGGCCGACCTCGTTCCGAGCGCTGGTCAAGCGGCTGCGCCGGGCCGCGCGCCGCGGGACGACGTACCCCTTCGTGGTCGAGGTCGACGGCGTCTTCGCCGGCCAGGTCAGCGTCAACAACATCGTGCGCGGCTCGGCGCAGTTCGCGTCGGTGGGGTACTGGATCGACCAGCAGTTCGCCGGTCGCGGCGTCATCCCGCGCGCCGTCGCGATGGTGATCGACCACTGCTTCTTCCTCGGTGGCCTGCACCGCATCGAGATCTGCATCCGCCCCGAGAACACCAACTCCCTGCGGGTCGTCGAGAAGCTCGGCATCCGCGAGATCGGCTACGCGCCGTACTTCCTGCACATCGACGGCGAGTGGCGCGACCACCGCATCTTCGCCGTCACCCGCGAGGAGGCTCCCCGCGGCGTCCTGATCCGGCTCGAGCGATCCGCCGGAGGCGACTCCTAGGGTGATCTGCCGGGGGGAACCGGCAAATCACATGCGTCACACGAATCAATCTGTGACACACCGATGGACATGCGCCCCGTCCTGCGGTACCGCTCCTAACCTCTCGGTGTGGACCTCAGCTCACTGATCTTCGTCGCCTTGTTCGTGGCGTGGGCTGTCTACCTCGTCCCGAAGGCGCTGCGGCACCACGAGGAGGACGCCTCCAGCCGCTCGGTCGAGGGCTTCTCCGACCGGCTGCGGGTGCTCGCCCGACGCGAGGCGGTGTCGTCCACCGAGGCCGAGCTGGTCGGGAAGAACCGCCCGGCGGGGAAGGGCCGTACGCCCGCAGCGGAGCCGCGGGTCGAGGAGCCTTCCGGTGACACCGACACGGAGCTCGCGGCGCCCACCCCTGCGCCGCGCGCCCCCCGCCCGGTCGACCGTCCGGCGGCGCGCCGGGCCGCCGCGCGGCGCCGTCGGGTCTTCAACCTCCTGCTCCTCGCCATCGTGGTCGTCACCGGCCTCGCCATCGGCAAGATCGTCGCCTGGGCCTGGCTCGCCGCGCCCGGCGGCCTGATGGCGGCCTGGCTGGTGGCCTGCCGGCTCATGGTCAAGCGCGAGCGTGCCGCCCGCGCCACGCCGGCCCGTCGGCGCCGTACGACGCTCGCCGACGAGGCCATCGCCGACGAGGACGCCGCGATCGTCCCCGAGGCCGAGGAAGCACCGTTCGGAGAGCTGCGTGACGACACCGACGAGATCCCGGTCGTGACGGCCGAGGTGCGCGACGAGTCCGCTGCCGAGGTCGTTGAGGACGGCTGGACTCCGGTCGCGGTCCCCCTGCCGACGTACGTCGCGAAGGCGCCCGCGGGTCGTACCGTCCGCACCATCGACCTCGACTCCACCGGCGTGTGGAGCTCGGGCCGCAACGAGGCCGACTCCCAGCTGGCCCGCGAGGCCGACGCCCAGCGCGCCCAGGCCGACAAGGCCGACAAGGCCGCCGGCGAGGCCGAGCAGCGTCGCGCCACCGGCTCCTGACCCTTCCCGGATGGGCGTCCCGGCCGCGGGTAACGCCGGGCCATGAGCCACCACGAGGACGAGGGCACCGCCGCCGACCGCCAGGCTGCCCAGCAGGCGCGCGAGCAGGAGAAGAGGTACGCCGACTCCGCCACCGCCGTCTCGCCCGACACCCAGGGCACCGACCCGGAGCAGGCGATCGAGGAGAGCCCCTTCACGGACTCCTCCGCCCGGGGCCAGTCGACGACCTTCGAGGACCCGCCCAAGCCCGCGCGGCAGCTCCCAGGTCGACCGGGGCCCGCACGGCGACGACCACCCCCGCCCGGCCGGCCATGCCGACGAGGACCGCGACTGACCATCCCGATTCGGACCCCGCCCGCCCCGGGTGCTACCGTTTCTCCTCGCTTGGGGGTGTGGCGCAGTTGGTAGCGCGTCTCGTTCGCAATGAGAAGGTCAGGGGTTCGAATCCCCTCACCTCCACCAAGTACGCAGGTCAGCGACAGGGTTCCAGAACCTCTCACGAGGAGAAGGAACCCTGTTTCGTCTTTTGCTCGACACTTCGCCCCGACCCGGGTGGCCCGGCGGACTTCTCGGCGCCGCGCGGTCTTCCTGGACGCGTCCTCGAGCGCGCCGGGGAGTGAGTAGTGCAGGCGGCCGCGCTGCATCGGGGATCCCTGTGGTGCCGGGGGCCGCGCGGCACCCTTGATAAGTTGTCCTTATGGCCCTGCTGGCGGAGTACCGCGACGCCCGACGCGACGAGGACGTCGCACGCCTGCGTCGCGTACTCGCGTTGCGTGCGCTCGCCGCCACGGGGATGAGTCAGCGAGAGATCGCCGAGGCCCTCGGCATCACCCAGCCGGCCGTCAGCCAGCAGCTCCGGTACGCGCGCCACCTGGCCGAGATGCACCCCGAAGCGCTCCTGGATGCGGCCGCGCCGATCCTCACGTCCCTCGCCGCCGAGCGCGGCTACTCCCGGCTCGCCGTCTTCGGATCGGTCGCGCGACGCCAGGCTCGTGACGACTCCGACATCGACCTGATCGTCGAGGCGCCGACTGGAACCTCGTCGTTCGACTTCATCCGGTTCCGGAAGCTGCTGGAGGAGGTGCTGGGCCGGGAGATCGACCTGGTCGAGTACGGCGGCCTGAAGCCCGGCCTCGATGACGACATCCGCCGCGACGCGGTGCTGCTCTGATGGACCTCAAGGCCGCCAAGGAGCTCGCCCACATCGAGGCGTGGTTCCAACGGGTCGCGGAGATCGTCGACCGTGGCAAGGACGCCTACCTCGCGGATGCCCTCCTGCAGGAGGCCGGCGACTCCCTGATAATGAAGCTCGGCGAGGCCGCCAACCGGCTGTCGCGGCTCGGCGTACTCGAGCCCGAGGGCGTCGAATGGCGATCGCTGTGGCGAACCGCAACTTCATCATCCACCAGTACGACGAGATCAACCGCTCCATCACCTGGCAGACCCTGGCCGTCGACCTCGCAGCATGGCGTGAGTCGCTGATGCCGCTGTTCGCGGAAGCGCGCCGTGCCCTTGCGGCCGTCGACGACAGCTGAGGCGCAGCGACGCGCCGCGGTTGACGCCCACCGTCGTCCACACCCCTACGTCCGTTCCTTGCCTCTTCGGCTCTCATCGGCCCGTCCACCTCGTCTGCTTGCCACCGCTTCCCACCACCCCTCCTTCTCGTCCTCCCCGCCACGTCCGAATAACGTCACACGGTGTGCAGATCGAGGTGCGGTCGGTCGAGACGGACGCGCTGGCGCACCTGATCACCATGGACAAGCCCATCGGTGAATGCGCGTTGTGCGGCAATCCCCTCCCACTCAAGACGGTCAGAGGACGCCCGCGGATCTACTGCAGCGACCACTGCCGGCAACTGGCCTACTCCGAGCGCATCCACGACCGGTTCGAGACGGAGCTCAACGAACCCCCGCCGCCCATGCCGGTGCCCGGCAGCCTCCTCGACCGCTGGGCGACCGAGGGGAACAAGTTCGACGAGATCTTCCGGGACCCCTACCTGCTCGGTCGCTTCATGGACGACCTGATGTGCCGCATCGCCGTCGACCACATCCTCGAGGACCACCGCTACCAGCACGCGGTCAATCAGCTGATCGTCACCTTCTTCATGATCGGACGGATGACTGACGGCGACTACCAGCTTCCCATCATCGTGCAGTGACTCATCATGCTGCAGCGCACCAACCCAGATGCCTCGCCCGGATCGTGGACCGAGCGATGAGATCGCTGTCCCTGCAAGGGATCCGGCGCTCGAAGGGAATCCGGACCACGGTCCCCGCCAAGGACGGCAAGAGGGCCGAGGACCTGCTCGACCGCGACTTCACCGCCGAGGCCCCGAACCGGACCTGGGTCATGGACTTCACCTACGTCCGCACCTGGGCCGGGTTCGTCTATACCGCGTTCATTCTCGACGTGTTCGCAGAAGATCGTCGCCTGGAACGTCGCACCCACCAAGGCAGTCGAGCTCGTCGACGTCCCGCTGAGGATGGCGCTGTGGCAGCGAGGACGGGAAGGCCGGCCCGTGGTGCCCGGCGAGCTGATCGGCCACGCGGATACCGGGTCGCAGTACACATCGATCACGTTCACCGATCACCTCGCCGACGAGGGCATCCGGCCCTCAATCGGATCGGTCGCAGATGCGTACGACAACGCGCTGATGGAGTGCGTGATCGGGCTCTACAAGACCGAGTGCATCCGCACCACGGTCTTCCACACAGGCCCCTAACAGGTCCCTACCGGAGGATCGGTGACGTCGAGTACGCCACCGCCGGCTGGGTCGACTGGTACAACAACAGGCGCCTGCACTCGACTCTTGGGATGATGACCCCGGTGGAGTTCGAGCAGGCCCACTACGCGACTCTCAACCGAGAGCCGCAACCCGCATAGGAGCGGCAGAGAACCTGGGGCGCTTCACTACGCGCTGCCCGAAGCGCATCACCGTTCCTACGGAGCACTCCGGCCCGCGATCGAGCTCAACCTGGCTCATCCCAATCGAGGTGTCGTAGGCAGGTCTGAAACCTCCGAATCAGTCCGTCAGAAGCGGGCTGAGATGGGCTCCAGGAGAACACCCGGCCTGGCGCACGGACGGCGCCCCTTTGCTGACGCTCATGGCATCACGGCGTTGGATGTAGGCGTGTCGTATGGACGACCTCGTCGGTTCCGGCGCGCTTCCTCTCTCGTGACTCGAACACCGCGATGAAGTCGCCCGAACAGACTGGAGCCGACAGCACCGCGACCCGATCAGTATCGGGAAGCCGAAGGGCTTCCTCCAGGCCACGCTCGGGGTCCCACCGCATGAGCCGGCCCTCCATCTGCCGGAGGAACCATGCCGAGTCTCCGCACCACGTGAGTGACCCCGTCGTCCCATAGCCGAGGGACTCGACTGCTCCTCCCGGCAACCGGTACTTGATCTCACTGACTTCGATCTGACGCGGCTTCGGCACCTCGCCCCAGACGGCACCGTCGCCCTTGAGGGGCAGGACGTCCCACACCTTGCACGCGGTCGGTCCTGGGACGTCGGTCACCGCCTCCGCCTTCCGTTGCGTCCGCGCTGTCCCGCAGGAGGCCGGCCGGCGGTCGTCAAATCGCGCGTAGCCGATGCCATACGGGGATTGGCCGGCCTGGTGGAATCCGTGCCGGGGAGGCACGCACTCCACCATTGCGCCCTCCGTGGAGTCGAGCGTTGTCTCTGCCAGGCAGTATCGGTCGCGGCTGTCGCGTGCTCCGTAGGTGACTCTTCCCGCGCGCAGCGACCAGCCGCCAGACCAGATCCGCGGGGTGACTGCGGAGAGATCGCGCTCGGCGTGTGACTCGAGATCGATCACGACCGGGCGGTCGCCCTGCTCGTCGGTGGGGTCCGAGTTGACGACCATGAGGTGCGGGGGCTCGAGGAACACGTCTCTGATCTCGAATCCGTCCGGAGCCTCGTAGGTGAACAGGCTGCGGAGAGAGCGACGGTCGCGTACGTTCGCGGTCGACTCACCCGAGGTGGTGACCACGTACTTGCCGCCCGCCGCCTGTGCACCCTCCCCTCGGGGAAGCACATCGGTGCTTTCCCACCTGAGGTCTGTGGCAGCAGGCGGCTCCGCGGGAGTGGCCGGCGTGCTTGAGGTAGGTGTGTCAGGAGCGGTCGCAGTTGGTTCTGCTACGCGCGGTGGGTCCTTCTCCTCGCCCGAGCATCCGGCGAGGAGAAGGACCGCAACGGTCAGGCCAACGGCGATGCGCAGATGAGGTGCGCAGTAGCGCATCAGACTCCGATGTTGTGCTGGAAGTGCTCCTTGTTGGCCAGGTAGGAGTTCTTTGCCCACCGCTTCTGCTTGCGCGGGATGAAGGGCTCGGAGGGGTTGAAACGCTGCTGGTTCCACGGCTCATAGTACTTCAATTGCCAGGAGTCGGTTTTGTGGGACTCGAAATCCCATCCTCGGCCCAGCTGGAAGTGTCCTGAACCATTGTCGTCGAGGTAGGGATAGTACTTCTTGAGCAAGATCGGGTGAAGTACAACGGGCGTCGACCAGGTCGAATAGTGGTTCACGTTGAGCTGGTACCACTGGGCGTAGGTGTAACTCCCGATATTCAGCGTCACGTAGTTGGAGTCCTGCTGGGTCACCCATTTGCTGAGCTGACCGTTGTTGTTGATGACCCGCACCATGTCGGTGATGGCTGTTCCGGCGGTAGTGGTGTTGAGACGCGTGGCCCACGTCGACTGCGCGACCTTGGCGTGGCTGCCATAGTTCCAGGCCATCATCTGCAGGGTGGTCGGCCCGCACCAGTAGGTCGTCTCCTGCTCTGAGACTCGGCCTTGCAGGATGCCCCCGCTTTCAGGGTAGGTGTGGCCGCCGATGACCGCCCTTGCTCCGACGCTGCCCGCGGGCGCGTCGATCGATACCGGATTCGCGCTGAGCCGAAGCTCTTCGAGCTGGACGAACTTCTCGATCCCAGCGGCGGCATCTTCCAACTCGCGTCGGTCCGTGGAAGCACGCTCGTCTAGGGACATGGTCGAGGCGTGGTCGATCATCTCCTGCAGCGAGAGATCGCCCGTCTCCTCGGCCGCCGATCGTCGTGCGCTCTCAGTGACTACTGCCGCTTGCAGTTCAGCCTGCACTGCATCTTCGGTCGATGTGGTCCAGCCGTAACCGAGGCAGTACCGCGCGGTCTCCATGAACTCTGCGCACCGGAAGATGTTCTCGACCTGCTGATCGGCTCCCGGTACGCCCGCAGCGGGCTGGCTCTTCGAGGCCTGAAGATCTTGAACTTCGCCGACAACCCTGTCGATCTCGGCGCTGATGGCGTCCGCATCCGGGATCTCGTGCACGACCTGTGAGCCGGGCGGTGGTTCTCCGGCTGTCGCGGTACCTTGATACGCCGGCGCGAGGACGGTCATGGCGACTGAGAGGCCCACTGCTAGAGGAACCGATTTCCGGCGCATTTAATCTCCAAGCTTGATCGAAACCACTGCGAATGAAGTCGTCCTGGACGGTAGTTGCCACAGCAGGTTCTTGTAAGCCTTCGCAAGAAGTTTCCGCGCGCCAGAACTGGAGTTGTCACCGCGATGACAACTCGACGCGACAGCCTCGACCGCACCTTTGGCCTGCGGGCAGACCGCCAAAATGACAACTGAGAGCGACCGAGTCAGTGGGCGTGATTGTTCAGCTTGTCGGCTTGGCTAGGGCGATCGTGCGGAGCCCCTGGCCATCAACGCGTGAGGCGAGGCCAGCGCTGAGACGGCTCATTGACTGAATCGCCCCGGGTTTCGTGGAGGCTCTGGTCTGCCCCGGGTTCCGCGTAGTCGAGATTGCTCGATTCTCATGCCACGATGATGGTGTTGACGCGGTCGGACGACCTCGGGTTCGGCGGTGCGTATCGACGGCTTGGAGGCTCGGCGTACGGCTGTCACTCGGTCACGTTGGTTTGAACACCGTGCGACAAGCTCAACCAAGTAGGCCAGCCAGACAGATGGGCACCGTCCTCAGATGAGGAGGAACGAGTGTCCAGCTTCCATTTGTCCCCCAGAAGCGTCCGTCCGTGGTCGGCGAGCTCGGCTCGTGCGGTCACGTCCCGGTTAGAGGGTCCCCCTACCGAGGTCTGGCGCTGGCTCCGGGGCGGGGGCACCCCCAGAAGGGTGGGAGTCACGACCTAGGCTCTCCGGGTGCGGATCGTGTCGGTGAACGCCTGGGGCGGTGCCCGGTACGACGATCTGGTGGCCTGGTTGCCGACGACCGGGGCCGACGTCGTGTGCCTCCAGGAGGTCACCCGAACTCCCGGTATGGAGGGTTGGACCCGGTTCGAGGACGATGCTCGGATCCTCCCTCAGCGGGCGGACCTGATGTCGGACGTGAGGACGGTGCTGCCGGCGTACGACGGTTGGTTCACGGTGAGTGATTCGGGACCGGTGACCGACGAGGAGCATCGTGTGCACCGCCAGCACTTCGGGATCGGGATGTTCGCCGGGCCGGCCCTGGTGCAGGTCGGGGCGCGCGCGGCCTACGTGCACGGCTCCTACGCCGACCACGGCGACACCTGGCCGCACAGCGGTCGGCCACGCGCTGCGCAGGTCGCTCGCTTCGCCGACGGCGGGCGGTTCGTGACCCTCGGCCACCTGCACGGCCTCCGCGACGACGGGGGCAAGGGCGACACCCCCGCACGACGGGCGCAGGCCCAGCGTCTGGTCGAGCTCGTCGAGGGCGTTCGCGAGCCCGGCGACCTCGTCGTCGTGTGCGGCGACCTCAACCTGCTGCCCGACAGCGAGACGTTCGCGATCCTCGCGGCAGTGGGACTGACCGACCTGGTCGGCACGGCCGACACCCGCACGAGCAGCTATCCGAAGCCGGTGCGTCACGCGAGCTACCTGCTGGTCTCGGAGCCGGACGCCGTGCGCTCCTTCGAGGTCGTCGCCGAGCCCGAGGTCTCGGACCACCGGGCGCTCCTGGTCGAGATCTGAGCCTGCTTCACGTCGCCGGGTCGGATCACGGAGGTGGAACAGCGCCGCCTCCCGTCGTGACGGTGGCCGTGGAGCAGAGTCGGAGAGTACGCAGCGCGGAGCTGTCACGCCGGTAGGCTCGGAAGATGTCCATGGGTGTCGATTCCCTCGCGCAAGCGGAGAGCCTCCAGGAGCTCATCGACTCCTTGGCCGAACGCCTGCAGCGATCAGTGGCGCTCGATGACCCGACGTTGAACCTCATCGCCGCGAGCAGGCACTTCGGCGACGAGGACACGGTGCGGGTGCAGTCCGTCCTCGGCCGCGGCGTCGACCCCGAGCTCCAACGGACGGTGCTGTCTCTCGGCATCGGTGAGTTCGACGGCCCGCGCCGGGTCTCGCCTCCGGCCGAGATGGGGGCGAAGGCACGGATATGTGCGCCGGTGCGGTGTGCGGGTGTCCTGTTCGGTTTCCTGTGGCTCATCGACGACGGGCTCGTTGACGACCGCCAGCTGCTCGACACCGCGGCAGTCGCTGACCAGGTCGGGATGATCTTGCACCGACGAGACCTGTTCCTGCAGCGCCGCCAGACGCGCTGCGGCTCCCTGGTGCGGGAGTTGCTCTCTGCCGACGAGCCGACACGCGCCGGCGCGCTGGGAGAAGCTCTCGAAGAGGAGCTGGTTCCCAAGGATGCGGCGGTGGTCACCGCGGCGGTTCTCCGCGCCGCGACACCGCAGGAGGACTCCCCAGACTTTCACTCAGCGATCGCGAAACTGGCTGAGCGTACGACGAGCATGGGCACCGACCCGACGTACCTGTGCCTGCCGAGGCGGCACGAGCTCGTCGTGATCGTGGCCGGCTCACGGGGCAGGGGGCGCGATTCGCCCCTCGCCGCGATTCGGCGCATCGCCGGCGCCTTGAGCGAACGGACAGGTGTCAGGACGACGACGGGCGTCGGCAGACAGCAGGAGACGTTGACCGCGGCACACCAGTCCTACCAAGACGCCTTGGTCGCCATCCGAGCGGCGCAGTTCCTGCCGTCCATGGGCGACGTCGTCACCTGGGAGTCGTTGGGCGTGTACGTCCTGCTGGCGAAGCTGGACCCTCAGGAGCTGGTGCTCGGCCCGCATCAGACGCCGATCGTGCGGTTGATATCGAGTCGCAACAGCAGCGTCCTCCTCTCCACCGCCGAGACCTTTCTGGATCTCGCCGGTGACGTCCAGCGGTCGGCGGCCGTACTGCACGTGCATCGCGCGACGCTCTACCAGCGGCTTGCTCGTATCGAGGAGGTCACCGGCCTCGACTTCAGCGACGGTGGCGACCGTCTCACGTTGCATCTCGGCCTGAAGGTCGCGCGTCTGAGCGGGGCGTTGGCCGACGCCCAGGCCTGATCGACATCTGTTGATGATGCGCCGATGAGATCGATCGGAACGACCCACATCTGCGCATAGAAACCGACCTGATCGCCCTTCAATACTGGACGCACCAATCCAGGCTTGAAGGTGGGACGAATGAGGCGTTGGCACGGCGGCGTTGAGGCGGACAGGGACGCGTCCGCGCGGCACGGACACAGCTCCAGCGCCGGGAAAGCGCACGCCGCACCCCGATCCCGCGCGACGTCGCGTCGGTGTCACGGGCGAAGGTTCGTGACATGCACTCCACGGTGAACCCGCTCCTCGCCCTCGACGGGGTATGCGTGTCGTACCGGCAGCACGAGGTCGTCCATGACGTCTCGCTGGAGGTGGCCGCCGGCGAGGTCGTGGCCCTGATCGGCCCGAGCGGCGCCGGCAAGAGCAGTCTGCTGCGTGCGATCAACTTCCTCGAGCCCCCCAGCAAGGGGCGGATCCTGCTCGACGGTGAAGAGGTCGGCGGCACTCGTCGCACCTTGGACGCACTGCGCCGTGAGGTCGGCATGGTCTTCCAGTCCTTCAACCTGTTCCCCCACCTGACCGCCCTGGAGAACGTGATGCTCGCTCCGATCCACACCCTGGGGGTCCCGAAGGAGCAGGCGAGGGACCGCGCCATGAGGCAACTGGCCCACGTCGGGCTGGCCGACCACGCGAACGTCAAGCCCAGCAAGTGTTCCGGAGGGCAACAGCAGCGCATCGCGATCGCCCGAGCGTTGGCCATGGAGCCGAAGGTGATGTTGTTCGACGAGCCGACCTCGTCCTTGGATCCGGAGCTCGGTGCCGAGGTTCTCGCAACGATGCGCACGCTCGCCGGCGAGGGGATGACCATGGTCGTCGTCACGCACGAGATGCACTTCGCCGAGGACGTCGCCGACCGGGTGGTGTTCATGGCCGATGGGCATGTCGTGGAGGTCGACAGCGCCGGGAGGCTGATGCGCGACCCGCAACACCCGCGTACCAGACGCTTCCTCGACGCGGTCAGGAATCGATAGCGTGGGCGAGATCCTGGGCGTCCTGGCCGATGGCGTTGCCCAGACGGTCCAGATCACGCTCGCGTCGTTCGTCGTCGCGGCAGTCCTCGGCCTCCCGCTGGCCGTCCTGCGGATGTCCGACTCCTGGCTGATCCGCCTTCCGGCCGTGCTGGTCGTCGAGATCCTGCGCGCCGTACCTCCGATCGTCTGGCTGTTCCTCGTCTACTTCTCCCTGGGCAGCACCGACCGGGTTCAGCTGAGCACCTTCCAAGCTGCGGTGATCGGCCTCGGGCTCATCTACGCCGCGCACCTCTCCGAGGCATATCGCGCCGGGCTGGACGCGGTTCCCGCCGGCCAGTGGGAAGCCGCGCTCGCCTTGGCACTCCCTCGGCTCCAGACCTATCGGCGAGTGATCCTGCCGCAGACGCTGATCGTCGTCGTGCCCCCCATGGCGACCTTCGCGATCGCGCTCCTCAAGGACAGCGCCATCGCTTCGGTCATCGGCGCGACCGACATCACGTTCCAAGCCGTGCAGCTGACCCAGCAGGATCTGAACGGCCTGGGCAACTTCGCGGTCGCCGGCCTGCTCTACATCGCCCTCGGACTCCCCTTCGCGGCCGTGGCCAGAGGGGCCGACCGGGCGCTGTCCCGTCGCCTGGCGGGAGGCTGACATGTCGATCTGGAGTGAATGGCACGCCTATCTCCCGGACTACCTCGACGGCCTGACCGTCACGTTGAGACTCACGGGGGTGAGTCTGCTCGTCGGTCTGCCACTCGGGGTGGCGCTCGCGCTGGCGTTGACGGCGCCGTCGAAGGCGATCCGACGCCCCGCGGTCCTCGTGGTGGAGATCGGGAGGGGCGCTCCCGCGCTCGTGGTCCTGTACTTCGTCTACTACGGCCTTCCGCAGCTGAGCCTGACCTGGAGCAGTTTCGCCTGCGCGACGATCGCGCTCGGATTCACGACTGCCGCCTATACGGCCGACATCTTCAGAGCGGGGGTCAACTCGATTCCCGTCGGTCACCGCGAGGCTGCCCAGGCGCTGGGGCTGAGCCACGGGAAGGAGCTGCGACTGATCGTGCTTCCCCAGGCGATCCGCGTCGTCGTCCCGCCCCTGGTGGGCTTCTGCATCCTTCTCTACCAGGGCACCTCGCTCGCCTACGCGGTGTCGGTGCCCGAGTTGCTCAGCCGCGCGTACAGCCAGGCGTCGATCACCTATCAGTTCACGACGACGCTGATCCTCGCCGGGCTGGTGTACGCCGCGCTCTCGCTTGCCGTCGTGGCCCTGCTGAACGTCAGGTGGCCCCGCCGGACCAGGCACCTCGCCGATGTCACGGCACCGGCCGAGTCGCCGACGGCGACCGGCCGCTGATTGTCCACACCTCTGAGATTGGAGACCACGATGAAGTTGGGTCGTACCGTTGTAGCCGCCACCTGCGGAATGCTGGCCGCGGCCGCGCTCACCAGCTGCGGCAGCTCCGGCGAGGACGGAGAGAACACCTCTCCGGCGGCGGGCTGCACCCCGGCGCACCCGGATGTGCAGACCCTGCGCAAGGGGGAGCTGAACGTCCTCGTCTATGTCACGCCGCCCTACACCGTCAAGGAGGGATCGACCTTCGGCGGGGTCGAAGGTCAGATCGTCGAGCAGATCGCGAAGCTCGAATGCCTCCAGCTCAAGGAGAAGGCCGTCTCGGCCGCCGCGGGGCTCGCCAGCATCGAGGCCGGCCGCGCGGACATCGTGGTGGGCGGGATCTACTTCACCGAGGACCGCGCGAAGGTGCTGGGCCTCAGCGCTCCCATGTACCGGGACGGCATGGCCCTGCTGTCGAAGGACGGCCTCGACGGCACGCTCGACGGTCTCGCGGGCAAGACCGTCGGCGTGATCCAGGGCTACCTCTGGAACGAGGACTTCCAGAAGGCGCTCGGCTCCGACAAGGTCAAGCTCTACCAGGACTCCGCGAGCCTGCTGACGGACGTGAAGAACGGCCGCGTCGACGCCGCCGTGCTCACCAGCGCCGAGGCCGGCTATCGAGCCGCACAGGACTCGAGCCTCGAGGTCGTCGCCTTCCAGCCCTCGCCCCAGATCGCCGCCTCGGCGAGCCAGAACGAGGTGGTCATGGCCATGCCGAAGGAGAAGACCGCCCTCATCGCGGTCGTCGACGACGACATCAAGACCCTGGTCGGCGACGGGACCGTCGCCAGCGCGCTCGAGGCCAACGGCATGGACCCGAGTCTCGCCGGCCCGGCTGCCCCGTAGCCATCGCGCGTGCGCCACCAGCGCACGGAGAACCTGAGCCGTCCGGCCCACCACCCGGGCCGACCCGAACTCGAACTTGGGACCAATCCATGAACCAGAGAACCTACGACGCTGCCGTCATCGGCGCCGGTGTCATCGGCTGCTCGATCGCCTACGCGCTGTCCCGCAACGGCTACCAGGTCTGTGTCTTCGACCGAGCGGGCGCGGCGGGGAGTGGGTCGACCAGCGCCTCGTCGGCCAACATCCGCTTCAACTACTCCACGTGGGAAGGCGTCGCCACGGCGTGGGAGTCCTACGCGATGTGGCGTGACTGGCGTGGACACCTCGGCGGAGGTGACGAGGCCGGGCTGGCTCGGTTCGTCACGACGGGCGGGGTCGTCCTGGACTCGCCGGACCAGGACACCCAGCGGGTCCTCGCGCTCTTCGACCGAGCGGGAATCCCCTACGAGCGCTGGGACGCCGCACAGATCCGATCCCGGCTCCCGGTCGTCGACCCCGGGCGCTACTACCCTCCGAAGCAGCTCAGCGACCCCACCTTCTGGGACGACCCCGACGGCGACGTGGGGGGCTACTGGGTGCCCGACAACGGGTTCGTCGACGACCCTGCACTCGCCGCTCACAATCTCATGAGCGCGGCCCGCCGACACGGTGCGGAGTTCCGCTTCAACTCACCGGTGGACAGCATCGGCCGCGAGAACGGTGCCGTCACCCACCTCGTGGTCAAGGGCGAGCCCGTCTCGACCCGGATGGTCGTCAACGCGGCCGGCCCGCACTCGGCGGTGATCAACTCCCTCGCCGGCGTGCTCGACGACTTCAACGTCGGGACGCGTCCGATGCGACAGGAAGTGCATCAGGTGCCCGCCCCACCCGGTTTCACGGGTGACCGCCTGGTGCCGTTGGTCGGAGATCTGGATCTGGGGACCTACTTCCGCGGGACTCCGTCGGGCGACCTGATGATCGGCGGCACCGAACCGGCGTGCGACCCGATGGAGTGGCTCGACGATCCCGACGACTACAACCACAACCCGACGAAGGCCGTCTTCGAGGCCCAGGTCATTCGTGCCGCCCGGCGGATGCCGGAGCTCGCCGTGCCCAACGCACCTCGCGGAATCGGCGGCGTCTACGACGTCTCGGACGACTGGATCCCGATCTACGACAAGACGTCCTTGGGCGGCTACTACGTGGCGATCGGCACCAGCGGCAACCAGTTCAAGAACGCCCCGATCGTCGGCGACCTGATCGCGGCGATCGTGGCGAGCGCGGAGGCAGGTCGTGACCACGACGTCGAACCGGTCCAACTGACGCTGCCGCGCACCGGACACACCATCGACCTGTCCCACTACAGCCGCAAGCGCGAGTTCAACCGGGACAGCAGCTTCAGCGTCATGGGCTAACGGCACACGCGCGCCCTGCGTGCCATCCAACGCTCGACGCCCCACCCCGGCCTGTCCGGGCATGGCGCCGAGCCCAAGCAGAGGAGGACCAGCGATGAACTACTGGCCAACGGCCGAAGGTCGGCTCTCGGGCAGCGTGGACCTCGACGGTCGCGAGATGATCATGCTCTCGTCGAACGACTATCTCGGGCTGGCCGGGGACCACCGGGTGGTCGCCGGAGCGCACGATGCCCTCGACAGGCATGGCGCCGGAATCGGTCTCAACCCGAGCATCGCGCTGACGCGCGTGCATCGACAGCTCGCGGAGGAGCTGAGCGACTATCTCGGATGCGAGGCGGTGCTTCTGTTCAACTCCTGCTCCGCGGCCAACGGCGCGACGCTGCAGGCACTTGCCGACACACCGGACTCGCTGATCGTCAGCGATGAGTACAACCACGCCAGCATCGTCGATGGCTGCCGCTTGGCTCGTGGCCGGACCAAGGTCTATCGCCACGACGACCTGGACTCCCTGACCGGCGTGGTCGCGGACACGGCGGCGGCGGGCAGGAGACTCCTCATCACCGACGGGGTCTTCAGCATGGAAGGCTCGATCGCGCGGCTGGACGAGATTGGCCCCCTGGCAGACCAGGTGGGCGCCAGCCTGATCGTCGACGAGTCGCATGCGATCGGAGTGGTGGGCAGCACCGGCAGAGGCTCGATCGAGCACCATGGAGCGGCTGTCGACACGATCCGGACCGGAACCTTCTCCAAGGCTCTCGGTGCTGGACTCGGCGGCTTCCTCGCAGGTCCTGGGGAGATCGTCGACACGGTCGCGAGTCGTGGCAGGTCCTTCATCTTCACCAGTCCGATGCCGGCCGCGACAGCCGGTGCCGCGCTTGCGGCGATCCGGATCGTCCGCGACGACCTGAGCCGTCTCGACCTGCTGGCGGCGAACGTCGCCCGCTTCCGTCTCGGCATGGCCGAGACCGGTTGGGATCTGCTCGACAGCCCGGGCCCGATCGTGCCGGTGATGCTCGGGGACGACGAACGAGCGCACCGCGTCGCCGCGACCCTCCGCGAGCTGGGGGTGTTCACGGCCTCCTTCGCCTACCCCGTCGTACCTCGAGGTACGGCGCGCATCCGGGTACAGATCTCCGCCGCCCACACCGACGACCACATCGACACGGCCATCGAAGCCTTCGCCAAGGCTGCCCAGATCGAGTCCAACCACAGGAGCTGATCCACTTGTTCGCGCTGCAGAAGACCGCGCCCACCCACGGTTTCACGGCAACCGACGATGCCGCGGTCCCCGAGCCCGGCCCCGGAGAGGTGCTGATCGCCGTGACCCACGCAGGCGTGTGCGGCACCGACAAGGGAATCTACGAGTGGGCTCCGTGGACCGTCAGCCACGTATCCCTCGGCGTGACGGTCGGTCACGAGTTCGTCGGGCGCGTCGCCGCTCTCGGTCCCGGCGTGTCCCGAGTCCGTCAGGGCCAACGAGTCAGCGCCGAGGGCCACATCACCTGCGGATCGTGCAAGCCGTGCAGGACCGGTGAGAGTCATGTCTGCAAGGACGTCCGCGTCCTCGGCGCCAGCGTCAACGGCTGCTTCGCCGAGTTCGTCGTCGTACCGGAGGGCAATGTCTGGCCCGTCCACGACTCGATCTCGGACGAGACCGCCGCCATCCTCGACCCCATCGGAAACGCCATGCACACCGTGATGACGGCCGGCGTAGCAGGCCGCACCGTCCTGGTCACCGGAGCCGGAGTGATCGGAGCGATCTCGATCGCGATCGCACGGGCTGCGGGCGCCGGGACGATCATCGCCACGGACCTCAGTCCACGACGTCGTGAGCTGGCGCTGGAGCTCGGGGCCGACCATGCCCTGCGGGGCGACGACCCGGACTGGCCGGAGCAGGCACGGCACCTGACTCACGGTGATGGACCGGATGTGCTGCTCGAGATGAGCGGCAGTCCCGTCGCGATCGGCCAGGGCCTCGCGTCACTCCGGAGCGGCGGCACGGCTGCGCTGCTCGGCGTACCGACCCAGCCGGTCGAGCTCGACCTGCTCAACGACGTGGTGTTCAAGGGAACGACGATCCGCGGGGTCTTCGGTCGGCGGATGTACGAGACGTGGCACCAGGTCGAGAACGTCCTCCTGGGCGGCCGACTCGAGCTCGACTCCATCGTCAGTCACAAGATCCCGGTCCGGGACTACGAGCGCGCGTTCGAGCTGATGTCCTCCGACCAGGCGATGAAGATCGTCCTCGTCGTCGACGACGCTGCATGAGCATCGCGGTGACCGCCCTGCGGGCGCCGATGAAGCTCGGCATGGTCATCGACTACGCCGGCGGCTTCGGCGAGACCGTCGAGCTGATCGTCGCGTACGAACAGGCGGGCCTGGAGATGATCGCCATCCCGGAGGCCTACTCCTTCGACGCGGTCAGCCAACTCGGCTACATCGCCGCGCGAACCGAGCGGCTGGAGCTGATGTCCGCGATCATGCCGATCTACTCCCGCACTCCCTCGCTGACCGCGATGAGCGCGGCGGGGCTCGACTACGTCTCCGACGGACGGTTCACCCTGGGCCTGGGAGCGTCCGGGCCACAGGTGGTCGAAGGCTTCCACGGGGTGAGGTACGACGCTCCTCTCGGGCGGATGAGGGAGGTGATCGAGATCTGTCGGCAGGTATGGAGCCGGAGGCCCGTCGCGTTCCGGGGCGACCACTACGTCATGCCGCTGACGGCGGCGGACGGCGGCTCAGGGCTCGGGAAGCCGCTCAGGCTCATCAACCGCCCGGTCCGCGCCGATATCCCGATCTCGGTCGCTGCGCTGGGGCTCAAGAACGTGGCCATGGTCGCCGAGCTCGCCCAGGGCTGGCAGCCGCTGTTCTTCGATCCGCGGCGGGCCACCGACATATGGGGAGATGCCCTCGCCGAGGGGTTCTCCCGACGTGACCCCGAACTGGGCCCGCTCGAGATCCAGCTCCAGGTGAGCTTCCACTTCGGCGAGCCCTCGCCGGAGGCACTGCGGGCGACCCGTGATCAGCTGGCCCTCTACATCGGTGGGATGGGCGCGCGCGGCAGGAACTTCTACAACCAGCTCGCCTGTCGCTACGGCTACGAACCTGAGGCCACGGCGATCCAGGAGCTGTATCTGACGGGTCGGAAGACCGAGGCGGCAGCAGCCGTACCGCAGGAGCTGGTCGACGGGGTCACCCTCATCGGCGACGAGCACGAGATCCACCGGCGGCTCGAGGCCTTCTCCCAGGCGGGGGTCACGACCCTTCTCCTGAACCCGATCGCCTCGTCGGCGCCGGAACGCCTGGACCAGTTCGACCGACTCGCTGCGACACTGGCCGCGCTGCGGGACGGCTGCTCGACGCCCGGTGGTCCCTCGGCTCGCTGATCAAGCCCGCGCAGACCGACGGGGCCGACGGGCCCGGTGAGGAGTGGCAGACCGCATCGTCCGGCCGGGACGAGCCGGGACGAGCCAGGACGAGTTCGTGCTCCGCCCGGCGCCCGCCGTCACCCCGGGACCGGCGATGCGACAGGGTGGTGGGGTGACGATCGTCCGACGAGCCGGCGGTGGACGCGCTGGTGAGCTGGTCCGCGACCTGCGCCGCCGTATCTCCCCGCTGGATCCGGCCGCCAGCGGTTGGGCCACCAGGAGCCTGTCCGACGCGCTGAGGCGCGTCTTCCTCACCGGCAGCGCCGGTTGGCAGGTCGTCATGCTGGTCGCGGTGCTCGCCGCGCCGGGCCGGGTGGGTGAGCTGCTGCCTCTCCTCCTCGCCCACGCCGTCATGCTGATCGTGGTCCTCGTGGCGCGCCGGGGACGAGTGCCGATGTGGGTCACCGTCGCCGGCATCTACGTGCTCTTCGTGGCCGACTGGGCCGCTGCTGACTCGATGGACGACCCGCTGCTGTTCGCGGCCTGCTGGATGGTGAATCTCGGGGCTGCCATGCCCGCGTTCGTGCTGCGGGGGCGCACGGCGCTCGTGCTGCCGGCGGTCGCGGCCGTCCTGATGCCGCCGGCGATGCTCGCGCTGCGTCCGGACCTGCCGGTGACGCTTCCCGTGGCCGCGTTCGTGGCGACGTCGTCGATCGTCCTGGCGACCCGGGTCGGCTACTCCTACCTGTTCGACTTCGTGACGCGCGCCGACGAGCAGGCCGCGGTGGCGCACCGGGAGCAGGCGGCCGCCGCGACCCAGGAGGCGGCCAGCCGGGCCGCGGCCGAGGACGCCCGAGTCCTCCACGACACGGTGATCAACACGCTTGCGGCGATCGCCAGCGGCGGCGGCGCGGTCCGGGACGCCGAGGCCGTCCGGCAGCGCTGCGCCCGAGACATCGCTACCGTCGTCGCCCTCCAAGCCGGAGTCGAGCCGACCGCGGACGACGGCGGGATCCGTACGGCGGCCTACGACTCGCGGATCCGGGTGCATCACCTCGGCCTGGACGACGACACGCTCGCCGGTATCGAGGCGGAGCTCGACCCCGCGCAGTTGCGCGCCCTGCGGCGCGCGACCACCGAGCTGGTCCAGAACGCGGCCAAGCACGCGGGGGTCGGCGACGTCCGGGTGCTGGCCGAGACGCACGACGCGGACCTCGTCGTCACGGTCGCTGACGACGGCGCCGGGTTCGACGGCGCGGCCGCGCGCCACGGTGGGCTGGCGACCTCCGTCCTCGGTCGGGCACAGGACGCCGGGATGGAGGTCGACGTCGACACCGCGCCCGGTGCCGGCACCTCGGTCAGACTCACGGTCCGTCGTCACGGGCCGGTCGACCGGAGGACGCGCGAGGGGCGGCGCGACATCGCCCGCGTCGTCCGCGTGCTGCGACGTCGCGCCTGCCTCCTGTACGCCGCCGGCGTGTCCGCGATCGGATTCGTCCTCGCGGTCGGCAACCACCCGGGGGAGCCGACGCCCGAGTACCTGATGGCGGCCGTCGCCGCGCTGGGCGTCGCCCTCGCCTGGTGGTGCACCCGCGCCCGGCGGACCCTTCCCCGATGGGCCACCCTGCTCCTCGCGGTTGCGGCGGCCGGCGCCTTCATGCTCTCGGCCGCCGCGGTCGACTACGGACGCGACGATCCCGTGCTGTGGCAGGCCGTCGGTGGGACCGGCCTGCTCGTCATCCTGGCCGAGCTCGGTCCGCGGCCGACGACCGTCGTGTGGGCCAGCGCCTGGTACGCGCTGGTGGTGGTCGTCGTGGCCGTCGACGTCGGGCGATCCTCGGGCCAGGCGCGGACGATCGTGCTGATCGCCGGTGCGGCCGCGTTGATCCTGGTCGCGGCGTGGCGCCGGTTCCAGCTCGCCATCGGCGAGATCGGCGTCCGCGCCGGCGCAGACCAGCGAGCGGCGTGGACGGCCCGCACCCGACGCGACGAGCAGGCTGCGGCCGAGCGGTCGCGGGCGCGCTGGCGGGCGGCCGGCCTGAATCGCTCCCTGGCCCTGTTGGAGGCGGTTCGCGGTGCCGCGGACCCCGGCTCTCCCGGGCTGCGCACCCGCTGCGCGGACGAGGAGGCGTACCTGCGCCAGCTGACGCTGCTGCACCCCGACCTGGTGCACATGGGCCAGTGGTTCGCGCAGGCCCTCAGCGAGGCACGGGAGACCGGCGTCCATCTCGTCGTCCGCGCCGGCGGCACCGACCTCCCGGCCGAGGTCGCGGGCGACCTCGGCGACCTCCTGCTCGCCGCCGTGGCGGGGACGCCGCCGGGGGAGACGCTGACCACGACCCTCTTCCCCACCTCCTCGGGCGATGTCCGGATGCTCCTCGTCGGCGCGCATCCCCACCTCGCGGACGGGTTCCGTACGGTCCGCAGCCCGTTGGCCGCGGCAGCCGGCGTCACGTCGCACGCCGGCCAGGACGTCGCTGAGATCGTCCTGGCCGGACGGGCGCCCTGACGGCGCGACGGCCCCGACCACCGGGCGAGCCGACGGCGACGGAAGCGCCGGCTCGTACATCGGAGGATGTACGCCGAACCGATCCGGAGCCGGACGACCGGCGTCGTCCGACGACCTAGCGTCGACCGACGTGACCACCTCCTATCCAGCCGCCCCGGCCGCTTCGACTGCCGTCCGCCCACTCCGCCGTGTCGGCGCTGTCCTCCTCGCCGTGCTCGGCGCGCTCGTCGGGGTGGTCGTCGGCGGCCTGACGGTCCTGGTGGTCGCGGCCGTCGCGCCGCAGCCGGTGGCCTTCCTCGGGGCGGGTGCCGCGGCCGTGCTCGTGGTGACCGTGCTGGTGGGCCGCGGAGCGGTGGCGGTCGGTCGCGGCCACCGAGGCTGGTGGGCCGCACTCGTCATCGGCACGGCGTGGACGGCGCTGGTCGGCGTGGGCTTCGGGCTGCTGTTCCTGCGGCCGTTCCCGGAGATGCGGGAGGGGCCGGTGCCGGCCGACGTCCGGTTCTGGAAGCTGGACGACGGCAGCCGGCTGGCCTATGTCGCGAGCCCGGCGACGGTGGCCGGGCGCAAGCCGACGCCGGTGATCTTCCTGCACGGCGGGCCCGGGACGCCGGACGAGGGGCTGCCCTACGGGACGGCCGAGCTGAACGCGGCCGGTTACGACGTCTACAGCTACGACCAGATCGGGGCCGGCCGGTCGACCCGGCTGGCCGATGTCACGAGTTACACGGTCGCCCGCAATGTCGCCGACCTGGAGGCGGTCCGCCATCGGGTGGGCGCCGAGCAGGTGATCCTGATCGGCCAGTCCTGGGGCGGCTCGCTGGCGGCGCAGTACCTGGCGGCGCACCCGGGCCGGGTCGCGAAGGTGGCGTTCACCTCGCCCGGCGAGATCTGGCCGGAGGCGCACCCGGACACGGACGTGTCGCCGTGGGGCGCGCTGACCGGCGCCGCCGAGAAGCGGTACGACGAGCTGATGTCCGATCCGCGCTTCCTGCTGCAGGCGCTCCTGCTCGAGAACAGTCCGCAGGCGGCCCACCGCCTGGTCGGTGACGCCGAGTCCGACTCCCGGCTGCACGAGATCGCCGTAGCCGGCCGCGACCTCGGCGGCTGCCCCGGCGGGCCGCCCGGCGAGGGCGAGGTGCACCAGAACCCCCAGGGCTTCTACACCAACCAGCTCACCAACGCCGACTTCGACGAGATCGACGACCCGCGGCCCGTGCTGCGCACCATCCGGACCCCGGCCCTGATCCTGCGGGCCGAATGCGACTACGTGCCCTGGATCGACACCCGCGAGTATCGCGACACCCTGCCCGACGCCACCCTGGTCTACCTCCCCGGCGCCGGCCACGGCATCACAGGCGACGCCGGACCGGCGTACCTGCGGGCGATCCTCGATTTCCTGGCCGGCGATCCGCTGGACGGCTACACCGGCGCCGACGACCCGGCCCCGTGATCCGGCACGATGATCAGTGGTCGGGGCCGACCAGCCCGGACCGATAGCCGATGATCACCAGCTGCACCCGGTCCCGTGCCCCGAGCTTGGCCAGGATCCGGCTCACGTGGGTCTTCGCGGTGGCATGGCTGATGTGGAGCTCGGCGGCCAGCTCGGCATTGCTCCGTCCCTCGGCGACCTTGACCAGGATCTCCCGCTCCCGCTCGGTCAGCTCCGCGAGCGCCGGGTACGGCGGCCGGGCCGGGGGAGCGGGAGGGGTCCAGGTCTCCGCGATCCGGCGGGCGATGACCGGAGCCAGCAGCGCCTCGCCGGCCGCCACCGTCCGGATGCCCTGGAGCAGGGCGGGGGCTTCGAAGTCCTTCAGCAGGTAGCCACTGGCGCCGTACCGCAGCGCGGCCAGCACCGACTCGTCGCTGTCGTAGCTGGTCAGCACGATGATCCGGGTGGCCGCCAGGTGGGGGTCGTCGGCGATGGCCTTGGTCGCCGCCAGGCCGTCGCCGCCGGGCATCTTGAGGTCCATCAGGATCACGTCCGGCCGCAGCATCCGGGCCAGCCGGACGGCCTCCGGCCCGTTGCCGGCCTCGCCCGCGACCGTCAGGTCGGGCTCGGGCTCGATCAGCGAGCGCAGCCCGGAGCGGGCCAGCTGGTGGTCGTCGACGATCAGCACGCCGATCATGCCGGAGCCTGCCGGGGTACGTCGGCGGTCAGCCGGAAGCCGCGGTCGGGACCGCCGTCCAGTCCCAGCGTGCCGCCGACCAGGGCGAGTCGTTCGCGCATGCCGCGCACGCCGTACCCCTCGACCACGCCGCCCGCCGGTGGTCCCGTGCCGTCGTCGGTGACCCGGAGCGTGAGCCGGTCCGGGCGCCACTCCAGCTCGACCCGGACGGTGCCGGCCCGGGCGTGCCGGCGGGCATTGGTCAACGCCTCCTGGGTCACCCGGTAGAGGGTGAGGCCGGCGAGGGGGTCGTGGTCGCCCGGTGCGCCGACGACCTGGAGGCTCGCCGGCGGGCCGTCGACCGCACTGGCCCGGACCAGCGCGGCGAGGTCGTCCAGGCCCACCAGCCGGTCGGGCCCCTCGCCCGTGCTGCGCAGCAGGCCGAGGAGCTCGCGGATCTCCCGGGACGCGCCGACGCTCGCGGTCCGGATCTGCTCCAGGGCCGCCCGCGCCGCGGCCGGTCGGGTGTCGTAGAGGTGCAGGCCGACGGTGGCCTGCATCGACACCGCCTCGACCGACTGCGCGATCACGTCGTGCAGGTCCCGGGCGATGGCCGCCCGCTCGTCGGCGACCCGGCGCTCGATCGCCTGTTGCCGCTCGGCTCGTTCGGCGTCGGCCCGCGCCTGCAGCAGGGAGCGGCGGAAGCCGATCGCGCGGCCGATGGCGAACGCCAGGGCCAGCCAGACCGCGGTGGTCACCAGCTCACCCGGCTCCTGCGCCTGCCCCAGGGCCGCGGCGAAGGCGGGCGCGCTCGCGGCCACCGTCCAGGCGACCGCCCGCCAGCGGGGGTCCAGCGCGCCGACGGTGCCGACGGCCGTCGCGAACGCCAGCAGGAACGGCCCGTCCAGCAGTGCCGGGGACGGCGCCCGTTGGCCGGCGAGGCCGAGCAGCCCGATCAGTACGACGATCCGTAGGGGGAACCGGCGCCGCCACACCAGCGGGAGGCTGCAGGCCAGCCCGAACCCGGCGGCCAGCGCGAGCTCGCGGCCGTCGGCCGGGTGGCCCGGCAGCGTGGCCAAACCCAGCAGCCACACGAGCAGCGCCAGCAAGGGATCGACCCAGCGTCGAGGGCTCGGCCGGCTGGTCATGGTGTGCCGAGTCTAGGGCGACCGGCCACCCTGTTCACTCCAGCAGGCCGAGATCCCGGGCCTGGGCGAGGGCCGCCTGTCGTGAGCCCACGCCGAGCTTGCGGTAGATGCTGCCGAGGTGGCTCTTGACGGTGTGCGGCGAGACGACGAGGGCCTCGGCCATCGCGCGGACGCTGGGGTATTCGACCAGCGCCTGGAGCGTCGCGGTCTCGCGGGGACTCAGCGTCGTCGCCTGCTGGGTCCGCGTCCGCGGCCGGACCACGGCCAGGTAGCGCAGGAGCTGCGCCGACCCGTGGGCGCTCGCGTGCTCCACGAGCTGCTGGAGGTCGCGGGGGTGGAGCAGCGCGACGTGGAGACGGGGGCCGTGGGTCTCCCAGGTGACGCACGCGTCGTTCAGCCAGTCCGTGGCTGCGTCCTTCTCGCCGCGCCGGAGGGCGGCGACGGCGGCGAGGGTCTGCAGCTCGCTCCGGGTCCGGTGCGTGTGCCCGGAGAGGCGGAGCAGCTGCTGGCTCCGCCGCCATGCCTCGTTGTCGTGCCCGGCGGCCAGCAGCCACGTCACGCGGGCGGCGGCGACATGGGGGCTGTCCTCCGGGGCGGTGTCCAGGAGCCGACGGGCGGCGCGGGGGTCGCCGCCGGCGAGCCAGGCCTGGGCCAGGACGCCGTGGAGGTGCTCGGTGCCGACGTTGTCCCCCACGCCGGGCGGCGGGATCGAGCTGTCCAGTTCGCGGGCGATGCGCTCGGCCTCGGCACGGCCCTGGCCGAGGCCGTGCTTGGTGAGCAGCCGTGCGGCGGTCAGGAAGGACCAGTACTCGTTGGTGCGCAGGTACGCGAGGGTCCCTTCGAGGGTCGTGGCGGCCGAGGAGAAGTCGTGCCGGTCGAGGTGGACGAGAGCCTCTGCCAGCAGGCCGAGGCCGTTCATCGACGTGCCCCGTGTCTCCGGCGGCCAGGCCTCGGTGTCGACCGATGCGAGTGCCGACGCCGCCCCGACCGTGTCACCGGAGAACGCGCCCATGGCGGCGACGTACACCAGGGAGTAGTTGCGGGGGACCGGCCGGCGACACAGGGCGACCGACCGGCTCGCGGTCCAGAGCGCGTCATCGATCCGGCCGTCCTGCCAGATGCCGAAGCTCAGCTGGCGCAGGATGGTCCCGAGGTGGTCGCCGAACCGCGACTGCTCCTCGGGCGCGAGTCGGTCGAGCAGGCCGACCACCTCCGCGCTCCGCGCGACGTCCGTCCGCCGGCGCTCCGCGAGGCGCCGGGCGATCGCGCGCATCGCCGCGTGGACGAAGGCGTCCACCGCGGGGTCGAGGTACGCCGGCCGGGCCGGTGCGTCGGCGGCCAGGCGGAAGTACCGCCCGGCCTCGAGGCGCAGCATCGGGCTGGTCATCAGGGCCAGGCCCCGGCCGAACGCGAGCATCGGATGCTCGCCGAGGACGTCGTCGGGGACCTGCTGCAGCTCGGCGAGGAAGCGGCCGGTGATGTAGCTGTCCGGGTTGGCGATCAGCAGCGACACGAAGATCCGGTCCGCGAGCGCGTAGTCGCGCCCGTCGATCGCGAACCGCAGCGCCTGGTCGAGCGTCTCCTCGTTCTCCAGGAGCCATGCGGCGGTCGTCACGCACGAGCGGCGGAAGCGCGCGGGATCGTCGTCGGCGCTGCGTTGCCGGAAGGTGTCGCGGATGGTCTCGACGTACTGGAAGACCTCGCGGTTGCGGGTGTAGGGGATCCAGCGGCCGAACCCGCCCCGCTCCAGGGTCCGCAGCAGCTCGGCGGCATCGGCGTTCTCGCTGAGCAGCTCGGCCAGCGCGACGTCGACGTAGGGCGCGACGCAGGTGTCGGCCACGAACCGCGTCGTGGCGGCGTCGGGCAGCAGCGACTCCAGCGGGGTCGCGATCAGCCGTCCCCACTCCACGGAGTCGACCTCGGGGATGTGGCCGAGCTGGGAGAGGGTCAGCGCCACCGAACGCACGCCGAGGGCGAACCCGTGGGTCGCGTCGGCGACGGCCGCGGCCAGCCGGGCGTCGTCGATGCCGGCCTGGTCGCGGATCAGCTGGTGGACCTCGCTCCGGGTCAGGGCCAGCTCGCCGACGGGGATCACCTGGGTGAAGCCGCCCGCGGGGTCACGGTCGGTCAGCGCACTCGACGTCCGCGACGTGACGACGATCCGCAGCTGCGGCACCACCGCGACCAACCGGGCGAGGTCCGCGTCGACGTCGACGGTGGCCGCGCCGAGATGCTCGTAGGCGTCGAGGATCAGCACCACCGGCTCGGCGCCGGCCAGCAGCCGGGCGGCGATCCGGACCGGGTCGACGGCCATGGTCAGCTGCTCGCCGGCCCGCACCGCCTCGTCGGGACTCAGCGCGCCGGCGCGGACGGCACTGCTCGCCACCTGCTGCCAGAACGCCAACCGGTTGTCGAGCGACGCACCGAGCGAGACCCACAGCAGGAGTCCCGGGCGACCCTGCAGGGCCCAGCTGCGCACCAGCGTCGTCTTGCCGCTCCCGCTCGGGCCGAGGACGACGCAGATCCGGGCCAGGGGAGCATCGAGGAGCCGGTGGAGACGCGGCCGGTCGACGATCCCGGCGATGCCGCCCGGACGGGGGCCCGACCCGTCGGCACCGGCCGGCACGGCCGGGGACCGCGTCAGGGGATCCCGGGGGAGCATCAGCTGGGTCACGCTCCCGCCCCGGATCGCCGGGCCGCGGTGGCCTCCAGGCCCGCGGCGGCCACCAGCAGGTCAGCCTCGACCAGCCAGACCGCCTCGGCGTACCGGAGCGCGGCGCTGAGTCGCCGGTACCGTGCGAGCTCCTCCCCGTCGGGTACGACGCCGGCCGCGATCTGCCGCGTGATCCGCTCGGTGCCCTGGGTGGCCTGCTGATGGGCCCGGCGCAGCGCGCGGGTCGCGCTCCCGTAGGCGTCCAGGTGCGGTACGCGCTGGCGCCGACCACTGGCCCGGGGTGAGGTCGGCTCGACGATGCCGGTCATGATGGTTCCCCCTTGCGCGCCCCACTCGACGCCACAGCGTCCGGAGTCCCTCCCCGGTCCCTGGCTGCGCTCCCGAGCCGCGTCCTGCCCTCGCCCACGACCCTAGTGACCGGCCTTCACAGTCGCCCAGGGCAACTGTGACCCCATCGCGAGGAGCCCGCGATCACTCCCAGTGCCAGCGGATACCGAGCGTTCCGGGGCCGAAGCCGTTGACCGTCCGGCTCACGCTCGGCCCGAAGGCGTCCAGCGCGAGGACCTGCTCGTCCCCGTCGAGGATCGTGTAGAACTCGCACCGTGCCGGCAGCTCGCTCGGGTCGAACCGGATCCACAGGGTCACGGAGGTCATCCGGCGCACCGCCCAGTAGAAGTAGTGGTTGTCGTCGGGATCGGGGGTCCGGTACACGACCTCCTGCTCGAGCAGGGCGGTCTCTCCCGGGAGCAGCGGCCGGTCCAGGAGCATCTCGCCGACGACGATGCCGTGCGCCCGGTCGTGGATCGTCTCGCCCAGCTCGAAGCCGATCAGCGGCCTGATCGCCGGCGTCTCCGCACCCGGCCGCACGCGGAGGATGAACGCCCGCCGGTGGGCCTCGGCCTGGTTCGCCTCCACGACCATGGTGTAGGTCAGCCGGGCCGGCGACCGGTCCGGACCGACCTCGTACTTCAGCGTCACCTCCCTGTCGATCAACCGGTCCGACGGGGAGTCGAAGCCGAGCTCGGCGAGCAGCGCTCGGATCCGCTCGTGGTCCTCGCTCAGGTCGGCGAGCAGGCCTGGGGCGAGCCGGCCGCGGCGGCGCTCGATGAGCGACTCCATCTCCCCGGGAGGAAGGGCGAGGATCTCCTCGATGGCGGCGACCGCGCGCAGGGACGGCTCGTGCTCGGGCTCACGCTGGCCCGAGCGCCAGTAGCTCAGCGTCGTCAGGCTCACCCTGATGCCCCGTGCGGACAGCGCGCGGTGCAGGGCACTGAGACTCATCGAATGCGTCGCGAGTGCGTCGCTGAAAGCCGTGCTGAAGGCGCTGCCCACGGCCGTATCCTAGGGGCCCCTCCCGGAGGCGATCGCGTCGCCGGCCCCCGGCCGGCCCATCCGGGACTAGTCCTGGGACCAACCTTCGCGGCCGGGGGATGAAGTCCCGGCTCGGTGGCCGATCGCGCCCCTCGGGTGCCTCAGACTGGAGGCGCGATGCCTTGCGTCGCGCTCGTCGCCTGTCCGGCGGCCGCGGTGGGGAGTCCCCTCGAGCCCGTGTGCGCCTGCCGGAGTCGACGGCGTCCAACCAATGGGGAGGGAACCCTTGTCTATCCAGCATGCCGCTGCACGTCCGTCACCACCGCAACGGCTGCGTGTCGTCGGTGCCCTCGGCCTCGCCCTGGTTCTCGCGGTCGCCGCCGCCGTCGGGCTGGCGCAGCCTGCCCGGGCCACCGTCGGCATCACGTCGAGCATCCTGCTCAACGGCCAGACCCATGACGGGACGTCCGTGGTCGACGAGGGTGACACCCTCACGCTCCGGGTCCAGTACAACACCGACGTGACGCCGGGATCGACCGTCGTGTTCGACCTCGGGGCGAACGTGACCCTGACCGGCGTCCCGACGGCGAACTCCGCCATCCAGTCGGTCACCAAGAACGGCAACCAGGTCGCGATCACCTTCCGCGACCCGTGGCCGAGTGACGTCAACCAGGGTGTGTTCGACCTGAGCTTCCGGGTCAACGACGTCGACAGCAGCACCAAGGAGCCGATCACCTGGCGCATCGACGGCGAGCCGTCCTCGGTCCAGGTCGTCATCCGCAACGGCGGCGACCAGTTCGCCGACGTCTCGGAGGTCTTCGGCAAGAGCGTCAGCCCGAGCAACCTGGACGGCTTCGTCACCGTCGTGGACGGGAACGTGGTGCTCAAGCCCGCGATCGCCGACCAGGACCTGACCTACACCCTGCGGCTGGACTCGCCCGAGGCGCGGGCCGGCTTCACGATCGCCGACCAGCTGCCCGCCGGGCTGGGCTACGTCCCCGGCTCCTTCGCCGGCCAGCTCACCAGCTGGGATGCCGACGGCCTCAACCGCACGACGTCCCCGTTCGCCTTCGCCCCGACCGTGACCGGCTCCTCCTTCACCGGCACGGTCGACGTCCCCGGCCCCTCGCGCCTCGCCATCACCTACCGGGCTCGGGTCACCGACATCGCCGCGCTCGAGGCGGCCCTGCAGGCGAAGTACGACGCCCTGGCCGGCGGCACCGGCAACTTCGAGACCAGCCTGGTCAACACCGCCAGCTTCGGCACCGTCGACCGGACGGCCTCGGTGCGGCTGCGCGGCACCGTGCCCGGCGTCAACGTCGGCCAGGCCTTCGGCAAGACCTCCGACTGGAGCAGCCGCAACGTCGAGACCGACGAGCAGGGCGCCCTGGTCCCGCCGGCCGAGATCACCTACACGCTGCGCGCCGACCTGCGCCAGTGGAGCGGCGGACCGAACTTCACCCTGGACCGCAACGTCGTCATCAGCGACGTGCTGCCCCACCAGGCGTCCTGGCGCACCTCGGCCCCCGACTTCGTCACGGCCCAGGGCATCGCGCTCTCGCCGGCGGCGACCTGCCCGGTCGACCCCGCGGCGTTCGCGGGCGACGCGTTCGTCGGCCGGTACTGCGTCGACGGCCAGCGGCTGCTGGTCAACGTGGGCAAGGACAACACCACCAACGCCACCATCGAGGTGCTGGCCCAGCTGAACACGGTGACCGGCCTGGACCAGACCGGCAGCACGACGGTCGAGGACGCGACGCCGTACCGGCTGCGCAACCACGCCGACTTCCACTACCGCGACGGCAACCCCTACCGGGCGACCCGGGACGTGACCGTCGTCGTGCTCCCCGACGACGAGGACGGCATCAAGGACTCCAGTGTCTTCACCAAGTCCGGTACCGCCCGCGAGACCGAGGTCGACCCCGGTGACACGGTCACCGTCGACTACACGTTCTCCGTCGCGGCGGGCAAGGGCGTCGACGTCCGCACCAGCCGGATCGTCGACTACGTCGACCCCGCCATCTTCGACATCGCAGACCTGGCGTCGGTGGCGGGCATCGCCGGCAGCTACGACGGGCAGGCACTCACCGCGGCCCACTTCGCCCTCAGCCGCGACCCCGACGGCAACCTCGTCATCGAGCTGAGCGCCGCGGGCAAGGCGGTCGTGGACGCGCGCGGCGTCGACAAGGCCTACACGGTCACGCTGCCGCTGACCACCGTGCCGTTCGACGGCAAGGAGACCAGGTCGATCACCAACAAGGCCACCCTGTTCGGCGCCGACGGCGATCCCGACTACTGGGACGACGACGAGTCGGAGGCCACGTCGTACGGCGACGAGGCCGAGGTCCGCAAGCGGGTCTACGACCGTGAGCACGAGGAGTGGGTCGAGTCCCTGAAGGCCCACCTGGACGGCTCCGGCGCCCTGGTGCAGGACACCTACGTCTACCGGATCGAGTTCATCCCGCACGGCAGCTACGACGACGTCGTCATCGTCCCGGTCGACGATGTGCTCCCCGCCGCGACCGAGTTCCTCGGCTTCGTGACCGAGAGCGGCGCCCCGACCGCCAGCGCTCCGACGCCCGGCCCGGTGGACATCGGCGGCAACCTGAGCGCGTCGTACGACGCCGCCTCCGGCACCGTCACGCTCCGGCAGCGGGCCGGCACCACCCTGGACGCCGGTGGCCGGATCGCCGCCTATGTCGCGGTGCGGATCACCGACGCCTCGGCGCCGGTCGTCAACCGGATCGGCGACACCTCTGCCACCGTCGAGCCGGTGCGGTCCGTCTCCGTGGGCGACTACGTGTGGGTCGACAGCGACCGCGACGGCCGCCAGGACCCGGACGAGCAGGGCATCCCGGGCGTGGTGCTGACCCTGGTCGGCCCCGACGGCCGGCCCGTGACCGACGTCTTCGGCGACCCGGTCGGTCCGACGACGACAGGTCCGAAGGGCGAGTACACCTTCGACGATCTGCCTGCCCTCACGGGGAACCAGATCTACACGGTCCGCATCGACCGGGAGGCCTCGGCGGCGGCGCTCGCGCCGTACGTGCCGACGAAGCCCGCGCAGGGCGACCGGGCCGGCGACTCCTCCACCTGGGAGACGTCGACCGCGCCCGGCGACCTGCACGAGGACGGGGACCGGGATCCGACGCTCGACTTCGGCTTCGTCAAGCGGTCCTACGCCGTCGGTGACGTCGTGTGGATCGACAAGGACAAGGACGGCGTGCAGGACGCCAAGGAGAAGCCCCTGGCCGGTGTCACGGTCGAGCTGATCCAGGACGGCAGGGTCGTCGGCACCACCACGACCGACGCCGAGGGCCGCTACCTGTTCGACAATCTGCCGGCCGGCACCTACCAGGTGCGCTTCACGCTGACGAAGAAGCAGCAGAAGACGTACAAGTTCACCAGGAGCGACGCCGGCTCCGACGACGCGGCGGACTCCGACGCCAACCGGTCGACCGGCCTGACCCGGACCTTCGTCCTCGACGACACCAACCCGGCGCTCACCACGTCCTACGGCTACACGCAGGTCCAGGCCACGCAGGGCATCGACCCGACCTGGGACGCGGGCGTGATCGTGAAGAACCAGGGTGACGTCGGTGGCGAGAAGGGCGAGAAGGGCGGCACGGTGGGTGCGGGCGATGCCGGGGACGGCGGCGGGCTGCTGCCCGACACCGGCGCGACCGTCGGCCTGGCCGCTCTCATCGCCGCGCTCGCCCTTCTCGGGATCGGCGGCGCCCTCGTCCTCGCCAACCGGCGCAGGCCTCAGGAGGGCGCGTGAGCGACAGCGTCCGCTGACCAGACCGGTGGAGGCGGGAACCCGACCGATCCCCCTCGCCTCCGGTGTCCCATCCGGAGACAGGTTCCCGCCTCCACCTCGACGTTTCGGCCCGCACCAGGTCCCGCGCTCACACCTCCGTGCGGGGGACCTGGGGCCGGGCCGGCAGGTCGAGGACGAAGGCGGGGCGACCGGGACCCTCGGTGGCATAGCGCGCCTCGCCCCCGTGGAGCCGGGCGATCTCGCGCACGAGATAGAGACCGAGACCGCTGCCGGCGGCCGGGCCGGCGTGTACGAAGCGCTCGAAGACGCGCTCGCCCAGGCGCTGCAGGACACCCGGCCCCGCGTCGCTGACGACGATGCGCACGCCGTCGGCGGTCCGCTCGCCGGAGACGACCACGGGCGGCCGGCCGTGGCGCACGGCGTTCTCGAGGAGGTTGTCCAGCGCCTGGCCGAGCCGGGCGGGATCGGCGATCAGCTCGACGTCGCTGTCGACGTGCACCCGCACCCGGGCGTCGGCGTGCGCCGCGTGGAGACGGTCGGTCGCCGACAGCAGGACACGGCGAAGTGACACGGCCTCCAGTTCGAGCGCGAGGGCGTCTGCCTGGACGTCCGACGCGGTGCCGAGATCGGTGAGGAGCCGCTGGAGGCGCTGGGCGCTCGACGCCATGGCCTCGAGGACCTGGCGGCGCTCGCCGGGATCGAGGCGCGCGTCCTCGCGCAGCATGCCCACCGCCCCCTCGATCACCGCGGCCGGCGTCCGCAGCTCGTGAGCGGTCACGGCCAGCAGGTGGGCCTGCTGCTCCAGGGCCCGCCGGCGCTCCTCCTCGTGCGCACGCTGCTCGGTCTGGTCGCGGGTCACCTTCGCGAAGCCGACGTGCCGGCCCTCGTCGTCGTACACGGCGGTGATGACGACGCGCGCCCAGAAGGTGCTCCCGTCGCGGCGTACCCGCCAGCCCTCCTCCGCGTGGACACCGTCGCGCAGCGCCATCGCGAGGTTCCGCTCGGGGTGGCCGGAGGCCTGTTCCTCCGGCGGATAGAACACCCGGAAGTGCTGTCCGGAGATCTCCTCGGCGGTGTAGCCCTTGATGTGGGCCGCCCCGGCGTTCCAGCTCGCGACCCTGCCGTGGACGTCGAGCATGAAGATGGCGTAGTCCTTGACCGCCGTCACCAGCAGCCGGAAGATCTCCTCGCTGCGTCGCAGGGCCAGCTCGGTGGTCACGTCCCGGACCTGGGCGAAGACGTAGAGCGGATCACCCCGCGAGTCCCGGACGGGGGTGAGGGTCACCCGCACCGTCCGGGTCGGCGGGTCGCTCTCGAGGGGGTGCTCGAACGCGACGAGCTCCTCGCCGTGCTCGGTGATCCGTGCCAACGCGTCGTCGAGCTGGTCGCCGTGCTGACGGGTCAGCACGCCGTAGTCGAGGCCGATCAGGTCGCCCGCCGGACGCCCGACCATCTCCACGAGCGCCCGGTTGGCCCGGACCATGCTGCCGTTGAGCGTCATCGTCGCCATCCCGATGGTGGCTTGGTCGAACACCTCGCGGTAGCGCTCGAGGTGTTCGTCGAGCACCCGCTGGTCCCGGGCAGCCGGGTCGTCGCCCTGGGCCAGCCGGAGCGGGCGGCCGGGTGGCCGGGTGGCTCCCGGCGCCGGGGCGGAGGCGTGCTGCCACAGCCGCTCCACCAGGGTGTCGAGGGGCAGTGACTTCTCGACGAAGTCCACCGCGCCCAGCTCGCGTGCGCGGTCGGCGAGTCCCGCGGCCCGGAATCCGGTGTACATCACCACCTTGCTCTCCGGGGAGACGGCCAGGACGAGGGGCAGACACTCGAGACCGTCCAGCACCGGCATCGAGGTGTCGAGCAGCACCAGGGTCGGCTGGTGCTCGTGGGCCAGCATCAGCGCCTCACCGCCGTCGCCGCCCTCGGCCACCACCGCGAACAGGCCCGACTGCCGCAGTCGCGCGCCGACGAGCGTGCGCAGCTCCGGTGAGTCGTCCACGATCAGCACGGTCGGCCGCTCCGCCACGCCACCACCCTCACGTCCCGCTCGTCCCCACGTCCGCCGATCGGTGCCCGGAACGGCCGCCCGCATACTCTCTGCGGCCCGACAACCTCATCGCAATTTGTGGAAAGACTTTCCACATTCCTCTACGATGCCGGGATGACCAACGCGCGACGCACGGTGATCGTCGGGGGAGTGGCGGGCGGTATGTCCGCGGCCACTCGGCTCCGTCGCCTGAACGAGACCGACGACATCGTGGTGTTGGAGCGAGGGCCGCACGTCTCCTACGCCAACTGCGGCCTGCCGTACCTGGTGGGCGGCGTCATCGCGGAGGAGGGATCGGTCCTCCTGCAGACCCCCCGGTCCCTGGGGGCGCGGTTCGGACTCGATGTGCGGACCCGGCACGAGGTGACGGCGGTCGACCCGGTCCGCAAGGTGGTCACCGTCCGTGACCTGGCCGCCGATGCCGCCTTCGAGCTCGCGTACGACGACCTGGTGCTGAGCACCGGGGCCGCGCCGGTCCGGCCGGCGGTCCCCGGGATCGACCGTGCCCTGGCCTGCCGCGACCTCGACGACGTCGGCCGCATGATGCGGGCCATCGACGAGGGGGCGGCGACCGCCGCCGTGATCGGCGCCGGCTTCATCGGCCTGGAGATGGCCGAGAACCTGGTCCGGCGGGGGCTCGCGGTCACGGTCCTCGAGGCCGCGCCGCAGGTGCTCGGTCCGGTCGACGTCGAGCTGGCGGCCGTGGTGGAGTCCGCGCTGCGCGCGGCGGGCGTCGCCGTGGTCACCGGTGCGCGCGTCGTGGGCGTCCGGTCGGACACGGTGGTCCTGGCGGACGGCGCGAGCGTGCCGGCCGACCTGGTCGTCCTCGCCGCGGGTGTGCGCCCGGAGAGCAGGCTCGCGGTCGCCGCGGGCGCCGAGGTGTCCGACACCGGGGCGATCTATGTCGACGACCATCAGCGCACCAGCGTGCCCGGTGTGTACGCGGTCGGTGACGCGGTCGCGAAGCGCTCGCCGCGGGGCATGCGCGACGTCCCCCTGGCGAACACCGCGAACCTCCAGGGGCGGCGGGTCGCCGACGTGCTCAGCGGTCACGCCTCGACGGCGCGGCTGACGCGCGGCACCGCGATCGTGGAGGTGCTCGGCACGGTCGTGGCGATGACCGGAGACAGCGAGCGGACCTGCCGGCTGCGCGGGATCGACGTCCGGGTGCTGCACTCCCACCCCCTCGATCACGCCGGCTACTACCCGGGCGCCGAGCAGATGTCCCTCAAGCTCGTGGTCGACGCGGCCGACGACGCGATCCTCGGTGCCCAGGCGGTCGGGGGCACCGGTGTCGACAAGCGGATCGACGTGATCGCGACCGCCATGGCGGCGGGTCTCAGGGCCAGCGACCTCGCGAACCTCGAGCTCGCCTACGCCCCGCAGTTCGGATCGGCCAAGGACCCGGTCAACATGCTGGGGTACATGGCCGAGAACCTCCGCGACGGCCGGAGCCGGACCGTGCAGTGGCACGAGCTCGACGAGGCGGTGGCCGGGGGAGCGCGGCTCGTCGACGTACGCACGGCCGGCGAGTTCGCGCAGGATGCCGTTGCGGGCGCGCTGAACATTCCGCTGGACGAGCTGCGCGCCCGGATCGCGGAGCTCGGACCGAGCGTGGTCGTCTACTGCGCGGTCGGTCAGCGCGGGCATGTCGCCGCCCGCATCCTGGCCCAGCACGGCATCGACGTCCGCAACCTGGACGGCGGCATCCGGACCTGGCGCGCGGCGGCCGGCCGGAGCCCGGCGTGGCGCACCTCCGACCACTGACCCCGCCGCCCCCGACCCGGCCGGACCACCGGCCGAGCAAGGAGAAGCCCATGCGCGAGCCCGACTGGACTCCCAGCCCCGAGGCCGTCGCCGCGGCACGGATCACCGACTTCGCCCGGTGGGCACGCCGGAACCGCTCGGCGCCCGAAGCGGTGGAGCGGGACTACGAGGGCCTGCGGCGCTGGAGTGTCGCGGACCCGGCCGCCTTCTGGGGTGCGCTCGCGATGTACTTCGACGTGCGCTTCGCGACGCCGGCCGACCGGGTGCTGGGCAGCACCACGATGCCGGGGGCGACCTGGTTCCCGGGCGCGACGCTGAACCTGGTCGACCACATCGGCCGCGGCGCGGACCCGGCCCGGACGGCGATCGTCGTCGAGCAGGAGGACGGCGTCTCCGCGTCGTGGACCTATGCCCAGCTGCGATCCGACGTCCGAGCGATGGCGGCCTTCCTGCGCGGTCGCGGCGTGGGGAAGGGGGACCGGGTCGTCGGCTACCTGCCCAACGGCTACGAGGGGGTGGTGGCATTCCTGGCCACGGCCTCCCTGGGGGCGCTCTGGGCGCAGGTCGGCATGGACTACGGTGCCGGGGCCGCCGCCGACCGACTCGCCCAGCTCGGGCCGCGGGTGCTCGTGGCCGGCAGCGGCTACACCTTCCGAGGCAGGTGGCACGAGCGCCGTACCGCTGCCGCGGAGCTCTGCGCCCGGCTCCCGACGCTGGCGACGGTGATCACCGTCGGGGGTGGGATCGCGACACCTGCCGGGGTGCCCTCGTTCCCCTGGCCGGACGCTCTCGTGCCGCCGGACGACGGCGGGCCGTCGGCGCTGCCGGTCCCGTTCGACCACCCGTTGTGGGCCCTCTTCACGAGCGGGACGACCGGCCGGCCGAAGGCGATCGTCCATGGCCACGGTGGTGTGCTGCTCGAGCAGCTCAAGTCGCTGGGGCTCCACACCGATCTGCGCGGTGAGGACACGTTCTTCTGGTACACGACGCCGAACTGGATGATGTGGAACGTCCAGGTCTGCGGACTGCTGCTCGGCGCCACCATCGTCCTGTACGCCGGCGACCCGCTCCATCCCGGGCCGCACCGGCTCTGGGACCTGGTGGCCGAGCGCGACGTGGCCGTCTTCGGGACCAGTCCGGGATACCTGGCCGCATCCGAGGCGGCGGGTGTCGGTCCGCCCTCGGGTACGGCGCTGCGCACCATCGCGTCCACCGGCTCGACGCTGCCGGCGAGTGCGAACCGCTGGGTACGGGCGGTCCTGGGCGACCGCGTCCAGCTCGCCTCGGTGAGCGGGGGGACCGATGTCGTCGGGTCGTTCGTCGGCGCCGCACCCACCACGGCCGGGTACGACGGCGAGATCAGCGCCCGCGCCCTCGGCGTCGCCCTGGAGGCGTGGGACGACGAGGGGCGGCCGGTGACCGACCAGGTCGGCGAGCTGGTCGTCACCCGGCCGATGCCGTCGATGCCGGTGATGTTCTGGGACGACCCCGACGGCTCCCGCTATCGGCAGGCGTACTTCTCGACGTACCCGGGCGTCTGGCGCCAGGGTGACTGGATCACGGTGACGCCGCTCGGGACCGTGCAGATGCACGGCCGGTCGGACGCGACCCTCAACCGGCGTGGGATCAGGCTGGGCAGCGCGGAGATCTACGCGGCCGTCGAGTCGCTCGCCGACGTCCGGGACTCCCTGGTCGTCGGGGTGGAGCGCCCGGACGGGGACTACTGGATGCCCCTCTTCGTCGTTCCCTCCGCCACGTGGGACGACGGGTCGGAGGCGCGCGTGCGGGAGGTCGTCGCTGCGCGCGCCTCGAAGCACCACGTGCCGGACTGCGTGGTCCTGGTGCGAGCGGTGCCGCGCACCCGGACCGGCAAGAAGATGGAAGTGCCCGTCAAGCGGATCCTCCAGGGGGCGGACCCGGCCGCGATCGGCGCCCTGGACGCGACGGACGACCCCGAGGCGCTGCTGGACTACGTCCGATTCCGGGCGGACGACGGCGCCGGTCGGGGCGACCGATGAAGAACGCTGTCGCGAAGATCACCCAAGTCCTTGCCAAGCGACGGGCCTGCGCCGTACGTTGTGGAAACACTTTCCATATTTGCGGTGGCTACCTGGCTCGGACGCACCTCCGCAACCATCCGATTGGAGCAGCATGAGCATGCGATTCACCGGTCTGCGCCGCAGCCGACGGGTCTCGGTCGTCCCGGCACTCCTCGTCGCGACCGTCCTGACCACCTCCCTGGCGGCATGCGGGTCCTCGGACGCCGGCGAAGCGGATGGCGACGCCCCGGCCTCAGGCGACCTGACGACCCAGGAGCAGTTGAAGCCCGACTACGAGACCGACCAGGAGATCCGAGCGCTGCTGCCCGCATCGGTCCAGGACTCCGGTGTCCTCAAGGCCGCGCTCAGCGCGGGCAATCCGCCCCTGACGATTCCCGGCAAGACCGCGAACACGGTGGCCGGCGTGATCCCCGACCTCCAGAGCGCGATCGCCCAGATCCTCGGCGTCGAGATCGAGGGCTCGATCTACCCGACCACGGCCTCGCAGCTGCTGGCGCTCGACTCCAAGCGGGTGGACATCGCCTTCTCGACCAACTCCGACACCCGTGAGCGTCAGGCGACCTACCAGTTCGTGGACTACTTCAAGTCGAACTACATCCTCGCCGTCCAGGGCGACAACGTCGGCGAGATGAAGAGCTGGGAGGACCTCTGCGGCGGCGGCTACGGCTCCGTCAAGGGCTCGATCGACATCATCGACCAGATGAACGAGTCCTGCACCGACGCCGGCAAGGACGCCCCGGAGGTCTCGTACTTCGAGGACGTGCCGGCATTGCTGCTCGCGGCCAAGTCGGGCCGGATCGACACCTTCTTCACGCCGAGCAGCTATGTCGTGTGGGGCAAGGCGAACGGCGAGACGATCGACCAGATCGATCCGCCGACCCCGGCCGACACCTTCTACGGCTTCACGGTCTCGAAGGACGGCGACCAGATCGCGGAGGCGGTCCTCGCCGCACTCGAGAAGCTCGTCGCGGACGGCTACTACGAGAAGGCGCTGGAGCGCTGGAACCTCGAGGACGGCCAGATGACCCCCGGCATCAACATCGGGGACCAGTCGGCGATGTTCGGCTGATCGGCGTACCGATCCCAGATCCCACCACCGGAGAGTGCGCAATGCCCCTCAGTAACCGCTACCCCGACCCGACGGCGATGCCGGCGACGATCCCTCCTCCCGGGAGCACCGGGCGCGGAGGCGGTCCCGTCCCCGTGCCGGGACGGCGATCATGACGGCCTCGGCCGACCTCCAGGCCTCCCGTCCCGCCTCGGACTGGAGGAGCCCGCCGCCGCTGGAGGGCCTGAAGCACCCCGGGCGATGGGTGGCCGGAGCAGTGGCGATCGTCCTCTCGTTCTTCGTCCTCGAGTCGATCCTCGGCAACAGCCGGCTGCAGTGGGACGTCGTCGGCGACTACCTCTTCGATCCGGGCATCCTCGACGGCCTGAAGCTCACCATCGTGCTGACCTTCGCGGTCACCGCCGTCGGCATGGCCCTCGGCACCTTGATCGCGACCGCGCGCATGTCGAAGAACCCGGTGCTCGCCTGGCTGGCCTGGTTCTACATCTGGGTCTTCCGTTCGGTGCCGCTGCTGGTGCAGCTGCTGCTCTGGTTCAACATCGCCTACCTCTACCCCAAGATCTCGATCGGCCTGCCACTGCTCCCGCCGATCCTCGAAGGCGACGCCAACAAGCTGATCTCGGCGACCACCGCCGCGTTCCTGGGGCTCACGCTCCACGAGGCCGCCTACGCCGCGGAGATCGTCCGCGGCGGCATCCTGAGTGTCGACCATGGCCAGACCGAGGCCGGCGACGCGCTGGGCATGTCGCGCGCGCGGATCCTGCGGCGGATCGTGCTTCCGCAGGCGATGCGCAGCATCGTCCCCGCGGCCGGCAACCTGTTGATCGGGACCTTGAAGGGCACGGCGATCGTCTCGGTGATCGCGGTGGACGAGCTGCTCTACGCGGCGCAGTTCATCTACAACCGGACCTTCGAGGTGGTGCCCCTCCTCGTCGTCGCCACGCTCTGGTACATGTTCATGACGGCGGTCCTCTCGATCCTCCAGTACTTCGTCGAGCGCTACTACGGACGCGGTGCCACCCGATCCGCCGTGGTGAGCCCCTGGCAGCAGGTCCGCCGCGCGCTCCTGCGCACGCGCGGCGCGGTCATCACCCCGAAGCGAGGTAGGGAATGAACACGCAGACTGCTCCCGCGGACCTGCCGGGCCGAGCCGGCGGGCGGGCCATGGTCGAGGTCCGCGACCTGCACAAGAGCTACGGCGAGCTCGAGGTGCTCCGCGGCCTCTCGCTGGATGTGGCGGAGGGTGAGGTGGTGTGCCTGATCGGTGCGTCCGGCTCCGGCAAGAGCACGCTGCTGCGCTGCATCAACCGGCTCGAGACCTGGGACTCGGGATCGATCGCCGTCAACGGTGAGCTGGTGGCCTACCGCGAGTCGGTCCGGCGGGACGGCGCCACGGTGCTCAAGGAGCTGAGGCCGCGAGAGGTGCGCCGGCAGCGTGCCGAGATCGGCATGGTGTTCCAGCACTTCAACCTGTTCCCCCACCTGACGGTCATGGAGAACCTGATCGAGGCTCCCGTCCACGTCGGGAGAGTTCCGAAGCGCGAGGCCGTCGCGACGGCGCAGGAGCTGCTCAGCCTGGTCGGACTGGAGGCGAAGGCCAAGGCCTATCCGCGGCACCTCTCGGGTGGTCAGCAGCAGCGGGTGGCGATCGCGCGCGCGCTCGCGATGAAGCCGCGGCTGATGCTCTTCGACGAGCCGACCAGTGCGCTGGATCCCGAGCTCGTGATGGAGGTCCTCACGGCGATGAAGGAGCTCGCGGCGACCGGCATGACCATGGTCGTGGTCACCCACGAGATGACCTTCGCCCGCGAGGTCGCCCGCCGGGTCGCCTTCGTCGACGGCGGCCTGATCGCCGAGGTCGGCGCGCCCGACCAGGTCCTCGACCATCCGACGCACCCCAGGGCCCAGGCCTTCCTCAGCCGGCTCGTCTGAGCCGTCGGACAGCGAACCAGCAGATCCCGGCCCGGAGTCGGGGAGACGAAAGGACACATCCATGCAGCTGCGCCTGCGCACCTACACCCTGCGAGCGGGCCGGGAGGCCGAGTTCATCGAGAAGTGGAACGACACCCTGGTGCCGCTGCGCCGCGAGGTCGGCTTCGACGTCGTGGGCTCGTGGTTCTCGCCGCAGACGCGGGAGTTCGTCTGGATCGTGGGCTGGTCCGGCGCGGGCGACTACGACGCCGCCGAGCAGGACTACTACGACAGTCCGCTCCGCGCCCAGGTCACCTGGGACGCCGCCGACTATGTCGAGGCGGTCGACGTACGCCCGGTCGAGGACGTGTTCACGTCACGCTGACGTGGTCCGGTCCGGCGTCTTCGTGCGTATCCGCCCGGCCTGCTGTCAGTATGTGAGCCACCATGACCCAGAGTGCAGCTGAGCCCAGGACCGGAAGCCGAGCGATCGACCGCGCGGTCGACCTGCTCAACGCCTTCCACGACTTCGACGGCGACGTATCGGTCAGCGAGATCCGCGAGCGTCTGGAGCTGCCCCTGAGCACGGCCCACCGGATCGCCCAGGCGCTCGTGCGCGGTCGGTTCCTCGTGCAGGATCCCGAGACCGAGAAGTACTATCTCGGCCCTGCCCTCCTGACGCTCGGTCAGCTGGCCGGGCGGCGCATCGGTCTGACCGGTGCCAACGAGATCCTGGCGGAGGTCGTCGAGCAGACCGGGGAGACCGCGGCCATCGCGGTGGTCCGCGGCTCGCGAGCCTCGATGGTGAGCTGGGTCGAGTCACAGCAGGCGCTGCGCGTGCACCTGACGACGGGACCGGTCATCGCCATGCACGCGACCGCGGTCGGCAAGCTCTTCCTCTCCCTCGAGGCGGACCCGCAGGGCGCGGTGCAGCGACTCGGCGAGCTGGCCCGGTTCACCCCGGCCACCATCACCGATCCGCGCAAGCTCGTGAAGGAGCTGACCCGGATCGCGAAGCAGGGATACTCCGTCAACAACGAGGAGATGAACGCGAGTGTCCGCGCGCTCGCGGTCCCGATCCGCGACGCCGGCGGCGCCACGGTCGCCGCGCTCTGCGTGGAGGGGCCCATCCAGCGGATCACCGACGATCGTCTCGAGGACGTCCTGTCCTGCATGGAGCAGGCGGCGCCCCGGATCGGGCAGGCGGCGTCCTTCCCGCAGATCTGAGCGCGGCGCTGCGCGCGCCGAGGGGCCCGGTGACCGATCGGTCACCGGGCCCCTCGTCTTCCCGGCCACACCCTCGCGCGCGACTGTGGAAATAGTTTCCACATACGCTTGTGGAAAGATCTTCCATGGTGATAGATCTTGGGTGTGGCAACCATCGACCGTCTTGTCTACGACCCGCCCCCCGCCGAGCCGGGGCGCTCCTCGGACCCTTCGCTCGCCCACGTGCTGTCCCCGCTGCGCGTCGGGCAGGTGACGATCAGGAACCGTGTGTTCAGCAGTGCGCACGGGACCGGGTTCAGCAACGGGGGCGTCACTGACCAGCTCCTCGCGTACCACGTCGAGCGGGCCCGGGGCGGCGTCGGCCTGATCGTGCTGGAAGCGACCTCGATCGACCCGTCGGCCGCCGTCGGTGTCTCCGCCACCGCGCGGGGGATGCAGAACATCGACGACTCGATCATCCCCGACTACCGGCGCATCGCCGACGCCGTGCACGCCGAGGGTGCGGCGATCATGGCACTGCTCTCCCACAGCGGCCGCAATGTGGTCATGGGCGTGGACGGCGAGCCGCCGCTGGGACCTTCCGCGATCCCCATGGACCGCACCCGCGACATCCCGCACGAGCTCGAGCACGACGAGATCGCCGCCATCGTGGCCGCCTTCGCGGCGGGTGCGCTGCGCTGCAAGCAGGGAGGCCTCGACGGCGTCGAGCTCTCCTTCGCCCATGGGAACCTGGTGCAGGAGTTCCTCTCACCGTTCTCCAACCGCCGCACCGACGAGTACGGCGGCAGTGAGGAGAACCGGCTCCGGATGGCGCGCGAGGTGCTGGAGGCGACGCGGGCGGCGGTCGGGGACGACTTCACCTTCGGGATCCGGTTCAGCGTCGACGAGGTCATCAACAACGGGTACCGCCTGGAGGACGGACTGCGCTGGCTGCACCGGATGATCGCGTGGGGGCGGCTCGACTTCGTCGACATCTCGGCGGGCTCCAACTCGAGCATGCTGAGCCGCTCGGTCCACTATCCGACGATCACCGTGCCGCAGGGCGCGCTGGTGCCGCTCGCGCGTGCGGTCCGGGCGGCCGTCGACATCCCGGTGTTCACGGTGGGCAAGATCCACGACCTGGACGTCGCCGACCAGATCGTCGCGTCCGGCGGCGCCGACATGGTCGCGATGACCCGCGCGCACATCGCCGAGCCCGAGCTCGTCACGAAGGCTGTGCAGGGACGCGTCGACGAGATCCGCGCGTGCATCTACTGCAACGAGGGCTGCTTCTCCCGCCAGCAGCGGGTCGGCCCGATCACCTGCGTCTACAACCCGCGGGTCGGCCGGGAGCACACCTGGGTCCCGCTCTCCGCGGTGGGCCGTCCGGCCGCGCGCCGCGTGATCGTGGTCGGCGGCGGTCCGGGCGGGCTGGAAGCGGCCCGCGCCGCCGCCAAGAACGGGCACCGGGTCACCCTGATCGAACGCGCCGAACGGCTCGGCGGCCAGCTCCACTACATCGAGTCGAGTCCGCACCGCGGTGACTACGGGAGGATCCTCGGCTGGTACGAGCGTCAGCTGAAGCTGCACGACGTCGACGTCCGGCTCGGGACCGAGGCGGACGCCGATGCGGTGCGCGAGATGGATCCGGACGTCGTCATCGTCGCCACGGGCGCCGCGGACAGCCTCCAGGACGTCGACGGCAACGACCGCGCCCACGTCCACTCCGGGCGGGCGGCACTGCGCGGCGACGTACCCGTCGGCCGGGTCGTGGTCGGTGACTGGGACGGCCGATGGGCCGGCATGAGCGTGGCCGAAGCGCTGACCGAGGCGGGAAGCACGGTCACGCTCGTGACGCCGGCACCGTTCCCCGGAGTCGACGGCGACCTGATGACCTGGCGGCTCTTCTACGAGCGCCTGCTGACCGCCGGCGTCGTCATGCGCTCCCTCGAGGAGATCGTCGAGATCGGCGACGCCGGCGTCGTCAGCCAGCGGCTCGACGGCCACCGCGACACCATCGAGGCCGACAGCGTGGTGCTGGTGAGCAAGGGACGGGCGGACCGCGACCTGTGGCGCGAGCTGCGGAACGATCCGTTCGAGCTGCACGCGATCGGTGACTGCTGGGCGCCGCGGCAGTTGGAACAGGCGATCTTCGAGGGCGCCAGGGCGGCGAGGAGCCTGTGAGGATCGGCCTCGGCGTCCGGGCCCGGAGCAGCAGCCTGCACGACGCGCTCGACTTCGTCGAGCGGGCCGCCGACCTGCCGATCGACTCCCTCTGGGCCGTCGCCACCCCGGGACACGACCCCTTCGTCGTCGCCAGCCAGGCGTGGTCACGGATGCGGAGCCGAGGTCGTGAGGTCCTCACCGGCACGGGGGTCGTGCCTGTCGCCGAATGGCGGCTCACCTCGCTCGCCGGCGCGGCGGCCACGCTCGCCGAGCTCCAGGGCGGTGGCTTCCGGCTGGGGCTCGGTGCCGGACGACTCGACAGCGCGGCCTGGCGGGACGCACACGGGATCGCGGCATCGTCCCGCCCGATCGCCGCCCTGCGGGAGGCCGTCGCGGCGCTCCGTGGCCTGTTGGCCGGCGACGCGATCACGACCGACGGAACCCTCGAACGCCTGCGAGAGGTCGGCCTCGGAGTCACCGCGCCGCGGGTTCCGCTCTACCTCGGTGCGGCGGGGCCCGCACTGGTCGATCTCGCGGGGGAGGTCGCCGACGGCGTGTACGGTGCCGCGCTGGCTCCCGAGGACCTGACGGACCTCCGCGCGCGGCTGGTCGCGGCGCGCCGGAGCTCAGCGCTGGCGGTGCCGGCGCAGATCTGTGTCGCCCAGCCGCTGCTCGTCGACGAGGACGGCGCCCGCGCTCGGGCGCGCCTCGTCGATCAGGCCGCCGCGCTCGTGCTGCCGCTGCCCGGTCTCGCCCGCACCCGCGGCTTCCATGGCCAGCTGCTGCGGCTCGGCTTCGGAGACGACCTCGCCGTCCTGCAGCGAGGGCGGGCGGCCGGCGTCGAGGCCGCGGTCCTGGAGGCCCGGCTCTCCCGGGCGTTCGTGTCCCGGCTCGGCATCGCCGGCACACCCGAGGAGACCGCCGAGCAGATCGGCGCGTACGCGGGCCTCGCCGATGAGCTCAGCCTTGCGGTGCCGACCACGACGGACGCCGGACTGCTCGGCCGGGCGCTCGATCTGGCGCGTTCCCGTCTGACCGCCACCCCTGACCGAACCGACCCTGACACCCCATCCCGGGAGGAAGCATGAGCATGGACAACCCGATCCTGACCCGCGCCGAGCTCGAGGCGCGCCGCGGCGCGAAGTGGGCGTACTTCGGGCCGGACCATCTGCCGTCCTGGGTCGCGGACATGGACTTCCGGGCGCCGGAGGCAGTGACCGAGGCACTGGCGCGGTTGGTCGCGGAGTCCGACTTCGGCTACGCGATCCGCGGCGGAACCCTCCTCGGTCCCGCACTCGGCCGGGCCTTCGCCGCGCGGATGCGCGACCGGTTCGGCTGGGAGGTCGACCCGGCGCGGGTTCTCGCCTGCACCGACCTGGTCCAGGGCGTCTTCGACACCGTCCAGGCATTCAGCGCGCCCGGTGACGAGGTGGTGGTCCAGGGCCCGACCTACGACCCGTTCCGGGAAGGTATCGAGGACAGCGGCCGAGTCATGGTCGTCGACCACATGCGGTACGCCGATCGCGGCTGGTCGGTCGATCTCGACGGGCTCCGCGCCGCGCTCCGCGACTCGCCGCTGCTGCTCTTCTGCCACCCCCACAACCCCACCGGTCGGGCATTCACGCGCGACGAGCTGCTGGCGATCGGCGAGATCGCCATCGAACAGGACGCGGTGATCGCGAGCGACGAGATCTGGGCGGACTTCATGCTCGACTCCGCGCAGCACATCCCGTTCGCCTCGGTCAGTCCCGAGATCGCCGAGCGGACCGTCACCATGTACTCGGCCGGCAAGTCGTTCGGCCTCGCCGGTCTGCGCTGCGCCGTCCTCCACTTCGGCTCGGCCGCGCTGCAGGAGCGGTTCCACGCCACCTTCCCGCCCCGGATGCTCGGCGGCGCGAACATCATGGGGGTCGAGGCGACCACCGTCGCCTGGGAGTCCGGCCACGCCTGGTTCGAGCAGGTCCTCGACATCATCAGGACGAACCGGAGCCGGATGGAGGCGTTCCTGGAGCAGTACGGCGACCGGCTCGACGCGGCGTACCCGACCTCGACCTACCTGTACTGGGTCGACTGCGGCCGCCTCGGTCTCGAGGAGCCCCCGGCCGAGTTCTTCAAGCGGGAGGGCGGCGTGGTCTTCACCCCCGGTGCCGAGTTCGGAGCGGCCTACGCGCCGTTCGTCCGGGTCAACCTGGCCACGTCCCCCGAGATCTTCGACCAGATCCTGGCCCAGGCCGCAAAGGCGCTGGACAACCTCAGCGCGGCCGGACCCCATGGCTGAGGAGCGGAGGACCGCGGACGTCGTCATCGTCGGCGGGGGCATCGTCGGTCTCTCGATCGCGCTGTCACTAGCCGAGAGCGGCCTCATGGTGACCGTCCTCGACAAGGACGTTCCAGGGCACGCGGCGTCGTCGCGCAACGGCGGTGGCGTCCGCCAGCAGGGACGCGCCCTCCCGGAGCTGGCACTCGCCGGACAGGCGATCGCCGCGTGGCCCGAGTGGGGCGACCGCCTCGGCGGCCCCACCGGCTACCGGAGGACGGGCCATCTCGTCGTCGCCGCGAACCCCGCTGAGCTGCGCGGACTCGAGGAGCGACGTGCGGCCGAGGTGACCCACGGGCTCGAGACGGCGATCGTCGACGAAGCCGCGGTCGCGGAGCTGGCGCCCGGCCTGGCACCGGGCCATGTCGGCGGCAAGCTCTGCGCGACCGACGGGATGGCGCTGCCCGCGGTGGTCATGCAGACCATGCGCGTCGCCGCCCTCCGCGCGGGCATCGACCTCCGGGGTCACGCGGAGGTGATCGGTCTACGGCTGAACGGGCGGTCGGTCACCGGAGTGGACCTGGCCGGCGGCCGGAGCGTCTCCGCCGGCCTGGTGGTCAACGCCGCCGGGCCGTGGGCGCCGGCCCTGGCCGCCATGGCCGGTGTCTACCTCCCGATCGCGCCGAGCCGGCTCCACATGTTCCGCACCGTCCCGCTCGACCAGACGTTCGCGAGCGTCTGGGTCGCCCGGGCGTCAATGGACCTCAACGCCTGTCAGTGGGAGGACGGCTCCGTCCTCTTCGGGGGCGCGACCCGGCCGGACCCGACGCAGTGGACCTTCGACCTGGCGCCGCATCCCGCCTTCGTCGCGGACGCCCGGGCGAAGGCCGCCGAGGTCGCTCCCATGCTCGCGTCCGCGGCGCTCGCCCGGCGTTGGACCGGGATCCGCGAGTTCACCCCCGACCTGCTTCCGCTGATCGGCCACCCGGACGACGTCGAGGGACTCCTCACCTGCGCCGGGTTCAGCGGTCATGGATTCGCGCTGGGGCCCGTGATCGGCGACCTGGTGGCCGCATGGATCCGGTCCGGGGAGCAGCCCTCCGCCCTGGCGCCGTTCGCGCCGAGCCGCTTCGCCGTCGTCGAGAGCCCCTTCAACCAGCCGCCGGCGCCGTGGGGCGGCGCGACCACGGCGGTCGTGCCCAGCACGCGCCCCCATGTCCCGCCCACCGACGTGGATGACGGGCCGTTCACCCAGCACAGCGGAGCACCGCTGGGCTTTCCCCTCCCATCCCCTCTGGAGAGTCCGTGATCACCACCTTCGACCACGTCATCGTCCTGGCCCGTGACATCGAGGAGTGCGCCCGCTCCTTCGCGGCGGCGGGCTTCGCCGTCACCCATCGCGAGGACGAGGGGGGCCATATCGCCGAGCATCGCTTGGTCTGCTTCCCGGACGGCTCGTACCTCGAGCTCTACGCGTTCGACCGCGACAACGACCAGGCCCGCGCGCACCGGTGGTTCCCGTACGACGAGCTCGGCGAAGGCTTCTGCGACTACTCGGTGTCCACCGCGGACCTGCGGGGCGTCGTGGCCGCGGCCACCGCTGCGGGCGTCGCGAACTCGGGCTTCGCCGAGGGCGGCAAGAAGCGGGTCGACGGGGAGGAGTGGGTGCTGCGGATGACGATGCTCGGCCTCGGCGTCGCCGGCCCCGAGCTTCCCTTCGTCCTCGAGGACGTCACCCCGCGCGGCGTCCGTGTCTCCGGCACCGCTGGGCACGACAACGGCGCGACCGGCATCCGCGCGGTCACCGTCGTGACCGGAGACCCGGCGCCGGCACACGCCGGGCTGGTGCTGCTGACGGGCTGCTCCGAGCCGGCCCGCAGTGAGGACGCGAACGGCACCGTCGTCGCCTACCCCTTCGGCCCGCGTGAGATCAGGCTGCTGGTCCCGGCTGCGGGCACCGAAGCGGCCCGCCGGCTGGAGGCTGCCGGCCCCGTCGTCCATGAGATCGAGATCGCCTCCGGCACCGATCGCGGCCTCCTGGATCCAGGCGGCCTGCACGCCGCCCGCATCGTCCTGTCCGCCACCAGCCTCTGAGGAGGGCACATGTCCGCAACCGCAACCGTCCAGACCCGCACCACCGGCCAGCCCGGCCGCTACATCCTGTCCGCCGAGGGCCGGCACCTCGTCGTCGACGCCTCCGCCATGACCGGAGGCGTCGCCGAGGCCTTCGTGGCCCAGGAGCTCCTCGTCGGAGCACTCGCCACCTGTGCCCAGGCCGTCGTCTTCGCCAAGGGGGAGGAGTACGACCTGCGCCCGTCCTCGGTCACGGTGACGGTCGAGTCCGACCGCGACCCGGAGGCCAGCCCGCCGGTCTACTCGTCGATCACGATGGACTTCGTCATCGAGGGTCTCGCGCAGGAGGACGCCCAGCGGCTGGTCGACGAGTTCACCTCCCTGTGCCCGATCTACTACACGGTGTCCCAGGCGGCGCCGATGACCGTCACCGTCCGCGTCACGCCCTGAGCACAGCACCAGGATCCAGGAGGAGCGCATGAGCGAGGGCCGGGACTTCCAGGTGCACAGCTCCCACTGGGGGCCCTACGAGGCACGTCTCGTCGACGGCCACCTGGAGGTCCGGGCCCAGGCCGGCGACGCGGACCCGGCGCCGCTGCTGGAGAACATCCCGGACAGCCTCCGCCACGCGACCCGGGTCGACCGCCCCATGGTGCGCGCCTCCTGGCTGGAGCGCGGTCCGGGCCCCGGCCCACGGGTGGGTCCCTTCGTCCCGATCTCCTGGGACGAGGCGGCCGACCTGGTCGCCGGGGAGCTGCGCAGGGTCATCGACCGGCACGGCAACCGAGCGATCTTCGGAGGCTCCTACGGCTGGTCGTCGGCGGGCCGGTTCCATCACGCCCAGAGTCACGTGCACCGGTTCCTGAACGTCCTCGGCGGGTACGTCGGCTCGCGCGCCACCTACAGCGCCGGCGCCGCGGAGGTCTTCTTCCCCCATGTCGTCGCCGGGGCCGAGGTGGTCGCCCGCCTGTGGCACGAGTGGGAGGACGTCGTCGAGAACGCCGAGCTGGTGCTCGCCTTCGGCGGGCTGCCCCGGAAGAACACGTTCGTCGCCAGTGGCGGCATCGCCGAGCATCGCGTCGACGGGTACCTGCGGCAGCTCTCCGAACGGGGCGCGACCGTGGTCAACCTCAGCCCGCTCCGCGACGACTATCCGCCGCACCTCCCGTCGACCTGGATCCCGGTCCGGCCCTTCGGCGACGTCCCGCTGATCCTGGCGATGTGCTGGGTCCTGATCTCCGAGGACCGCCACGACACGGACTTCCTGGATCGCTACACCGTCGGCTTCGAGCAGGTCCGCCGCTATGTGCTCGGGGAGAGCGACGGAGTGCCGAAGGACCCGGCCTGGGCGGCGCCGCTCTGCGACGTACCGGCCGACGAGATCATCGCCCTGGCCCGGCGCGCCTCCGAAGCGCGGACGCTGATCAACACCACGCACTCGCTGCAGCGCTCGCAGCACGGGGAGCAGCCGCTCTGGGCCGCGCTCACCCTGGCCTGCCTGCTCGGCGAGGTGGGGCATCCCGGCCGGGGCTACGCGTACTCGCTGGGCTCCATGGGCAACAACGGCGCCCCGCCGATGGCGTTCCCGGTCCCGGCGCTGCCGCAGGGCGCCAACCCGGTGCGCGACTTCATCCCCGTCGCGCGGATCGCGGACCTCCTCCTCGGTGCGGGCGAGACCTACGACTACGACGGGCAGGTGCTGACCTACCCGGACATCCGGCTCGTCTACTGGGCCGGCGGCAACCCCTTCCACCACCACCAGGACCTGTTCCGGCTCCGCGAGGCGTTCACCCGACCGGACACGGTGGTGGTGCACGAGCAGTACTGGACCTCGACAGCGCGGCTGGCCGACATCGTCCTCCCGGCGACGGTCTCGCTGGAGCGCCGGGACCTGGGCGCCGGCCGGCACGACCGCCGCCTGATCGCGATGCACCAGGTCGCCGCGCCGCACGGCGAGGCGAGGGACGACTTCGAGATCCTCGCGTCGATCGCCGAGCGTCTCGGCGTCGCGCGGGCGTACACCGGCGGCAGGAGCAGCGACGTGTGGCTCCGGGAGATGTACGAGGACCTGCGGGGATCGGCTGCCGACGTCGGGGTGTCGGCGCCGAGCTGGGACGAGTTCTGGCGGGCCGGCGGGATGCCGATCCCGCCGCAGCCGCGGGAGGGGTCGCCGATCGAGCTCTTCCGCCGCGACCCCGCCACCCACCGGCTGCCCACGCCGAGCGGACGGATCGAGCTCTACTCCGAGGAGATCGCCTCGTTCGGGTACGACGACTGCTGGGGTCACGTCGCGTGGTTCGAGTCGACCGAGCGCGTCAGCGACCGGGATCTCGCGGACGGGTGGCTGCAGCTGCTGGCCAACAACCCCGCGACCCGCCTCCACAGCCAGCTGGACCCGGGCTCCTTCAGCCAGGCGTCCAAGGTGGCCGGTCGCGAGCCGGTCCGGATCCATCCCGATGACGCCGGCCCCCGCGGCATCGGCGACGGGGACGTCGTCCTGATCAGCAACGAGCGGGGGGCCTGCTTGGCCGGCGCGGTCGTGTCGCCCGACGTGAAGGCGGGGGTGGTCCAGCTGTCGACCGGCGCCTGGTTCGAGCCGGTGGAGGTCGACGGCAAGGAGCTGTGCATCCACGGCAACCCGAACGTGCTCACTGCCGACGTGGGCACCTCGCGCCTGACCCAGGGATGCAGCGGCCAGCTGGCCAGGGTTCGCGTCGCCCGGTTCGACGGCCGTGCGCCCGATGTCCGCGTGACGCGGGCAGCGCCCGGCTGAGCTCGCCGGACGCGTGCTGGTCAGGCCCCGGGCCGGACCCGCGCCGCGACGGCCGCCTCCACCCGGCGCCGCACCTCCTCCATCGAGCCGGTGCCGTCGACGCGGTGCAGGAGACCCCGCTCGCCGTAGGCCCGGACGAGGGGAGCGGTCTGGTCGGTGTACACCGCCAGCCGGTGCCGGACGACCTCCTCGGTGTCGTCGCTGCGCCCGCTCACGGCGGAGCGGCGCAGGATCCGCGCGACGAGCTCGTCGTCGGGGACGGTCAGCTCGACGACACCGTCGACAGCGGTGCCGCGGGCGTCGAGCAGCTCGTCCAGCGTGGCCACCTGGGCGTCGGTGCGCGGGTAGCCGTCGAGGACGAAGGAGTGGGCGGCGTCCGGCCGGGCGAGGCGGTCGCGCACCATGTCGTCGGTGACCGCGTCGGGGACGTACTCGCCGGTGGCGAGGTACTTCTCCGCGAGCCGGCCGAGCTCGGTACGCCGGTCGATGTGGTCGCGGAAGAGGTCGCCGGTCGAGATGTGCGGCCCGCCGACGAGCGCCGCGAGGGCGCCGGCATGGGTGCCCTTGCCGGCGCCGGGCGGGCCCATGATCAGCAGCCGCATCAGTCGTCGGCCCCCTGCGCGGGGGCGGACATGCCGGCGGCGATCAGGTCCATCACCGAGCTGTCGGCCAGGGTCGTCGCGTCTCCCACCGTGCGGTGCTCGGCGACGTCGCGGAGCAGCCGCCGCATGATCTTGCCGGAGCGGGTCTTGGGCAGCTCGGGGACCACGACGACCTGCTTCGGCTTGGCGATCGGGCCGATCTCGCGGGCGACGTGATCGCGCAGCGCGGCCACCAGCTCCTCCTCGGGAGTGTCCGCCGACTCGCGGAGGATGACGAAGGCGACCACGGCCTGACCGGTCGTGTCGTCGGCGGCGCCGACCACGGCGGCCTCGGCGACGGTGGGGTGGGAGACCAGGGCCGACTCGATCTCCGTGGTCGACAGCCGGTGCCCGGAGACGTTCATGACGTCGTCGACGCGACCGAGCAGCCAGATGGCGCCGTCCTCGTCGCGGCGCGCGCCGTCGCCGGCGAAGTACATGCCCTCCCAGCGCGACCAGTAGGTGTCCCGGTAGCGCTCGTCGTCGCCCCAGATCGTGCGCAGCATCGAGGGCCAGGGGTCGCGGACGACCAGGTAGCCGCTCTCGCCGTTCGCCACCGAGCGGCCGGCGTCGTCGACGACGTCGGCGGTGATGCCGGGGACGGGGGCCATCGCCGACCCCGGCTTGGCCGCCGTGACTCCCGGCAGCGGGCTGATCATGTGGCCGCCGGTCTCGGTCTGCCACCAGGTGTCGACGATCGGCGCCGTACCGCCTCCGATCTGCTCGTGGTACCACCGGTGCGCCTCGGGGTTGATCGACTCGCCGACCGAGCCCAGGATCCGCAGGCTGGAGAGGTCGTACTTCGCGGGGATCTCCTCGCCCCACTTCATGAACGTCCGGATCGCGGTCGGAGCGGTGTAGAAGAGCGTGACGCCCTTGTCCTGGATGATCTCCCACCACCGGCCGCGATGCGGGGTGTCCGGGGTGCCCTCGTAGAGCACCTGGGTCGCGCCGTTGGCGAGTGGTCCGTAGACGAGGTAGGAGTGGCCGGTGACCCAGCCGATGTCGGCCGTACACCAGTACACGTCGCCGGGCTTGTGGTCGAAGACGCCCCAGAACGTGTAGGCCGTCTGGACGAGGTAGCCGCCGGTGGTGTGCAGGATGCCCTTGGGGGAGCCGGTGGTGCCGGAGGTGTACATGACGTAGAGCGGGTGCTCGGCGTCGAAGGCCTCGGGGACGTGCCGCTCCGACGCCGCGGGGACGGCGTCATGCCACCACAGGTCCGTGGCGTCGTCGAAGGGCACGTCCTGGCCGGTGCGGCGGACGACGAGCACGTGGTCGACCGGGTTGTCCCCGGCCAGCTTGGCCAGCGCCTCGTCGACAGCCGGCTTCAGCGGGGACGCGGTGCCGCGGCGGTACCCGCCGTCGGCGGTGATGACGATCTTCGCCGCGCAGTCGGCGATCCGGCTCGCGAGCGCGTCGGAGCTGAAGCCGCCGAAGACGACGGTGTGCGGAGCGCCGATGCGGGCGCAGGCCAGCATCGCGACGACCGCCTCGGGGATCATCGGGAGATAGAGCGCGACCCGGTCCCCGGCCCCGACGCCGAGCTCGGTGAGGAGGTTGGCGGTCCGGCACACCTCGGCCTGCAGCTCGGCGTACGTGATGTCGCGGCTGTCGCCGGGCTCACCGACGAAGTGCAGCGCGACCCGGTCGCCCGCGCCGGCCTCGACGTGGCGGTCGACGCAGTTGTACGCCGCGTTGAGCCGTCCGCCCACGAACCACTTCGCGAACGGCGGGCTCGACCAGTCCAGCACCTCGGTGAACGGCTCGGCCCAGTCGAGGCGGGCGGCCTGCTCGGCCCAGAACCCCAGCCGATCGGTGGCCGCCCGCTCGTAGGCGTCGGCCTGCAGGTTCGCCTCCCGGGCGAGGTCGGCGGGCGGGTTCAGCACCATCGGGTGGTGCACCGTCGGGTCGGTGTCGTGGGACATCTGATCTTGCCTCCGTGGGGTGCGCCCGCGAGAATCACGGGAGCGTCGTGGTCTGCGCCACATGCTCAGGTGCCCGAGCGTCCGGCCGGCACGTCCGAAGGTAGGTAGTGGTGTCCGTGGATCTCATGCGCCCGAGCGACATGGCGCTGATCAAGCAGGCCAGCCGCGAGGTCCGCCAGACGATCCGTGGCGCCGTCTCCTTCGCCGGACTCTGCGACCAGGGCCAGGTCCGGGTCACCGCGGTGGCCGGCGCGGCCACCCGGAAGCTCAGCTCGATCGTGCTCGCGCCCTCACGCGGTCTGGGCGGCCGCAGCTGGGACGTCCGGCGGCCCCTGGTCGTCGACGACTACGCGTCCGCCGACGAGATCACCCACGAGTTCGACGACCAGATCCTCAGTGAGGGCATCGTCACCCTCGCCGTCGCGCCGATCATCGTGCGGCGGCGGATGCGCGGCCTGCTGTACGCCGGCACCCGCTCGCCCGCCCAGGGGCGTGAGCTGGTGCGCTGCCTGGAGCGGCAGGCCGGCCAGGTCGCCCACGAGCTCGACGTCCGCGACCAGGTCGACCTGCGCCTGCGCATGCTGCTGGCCGCCGACGCGATCCGCGCCGTGCCGGCGCGCTTCGCCGGCGTCCGGGCCGGCTCGGCCGGGGGCGCGCCGGCGGCCGGCGAGCCGGAGCCCGTGCTCACACCCCGCCAGGTCGAGGTCCTCACCCTGGTCGAGCTGGGCCTGCGGAACGCCGAGATCGCCGAGCATCTGGGGCTCTCCCTGCCGACCGTGAAGAGCTACCTCCGCGCCGCGATGGCCCGGCTGCACGCCGGCACGCGGCAGGCGGCGGTCGTCGAGGCCCGCCGGCTCGGCCTGATGGCGTAGCGCTCACGGCGACTCGCCCCCTGTCCCGACGGGTGACCGGATGGCGCCCGCCGTCGTCCGCTCGGTTCGGTCACAGTATTTGTACGATCGTTCTAATTGAACTATCGTACAAACCATGCGGAGGATCCGGGACGAGAAGGGGGCGGCCGATGGCCTCCCGGCGCCGGCGGGCCCCCGGGAGTGGGCGGGCCTGGCCCTGCTGGCGCTGCCCACGCTGCTCCTGGGGCTCGATGTCACGGTGCTCTACCTGGTCCTCCCGGCCATGGCGGCCGAGCTGGGCCCGTCGGCGACCCAGACGCTGTGGATCATGGACGCCTACGGCTTCCTGCTGGCGGGCTTCCTCGTCACGATGGGCACGCTCGGGGACCGGCTGGGTCGCCGGCGGCTGCTGATGGTGGGGATCGCGGCGTTCGCCGCGGTGTCCGGGTTCGCCGCGTTCGCCCCGGGGCCGGAGCTGTTGATCCTGGCGCGGGCGCTGCTCGGGGTGGTGGGGGCGACGCTGATGCCCTCGACCCTGTCGCTGGTCTCGACCATGTTCCCCGACCCTCGGCAGCGGGCGGTCGCGATCGGCGTGTGGGCCACGATGTTCGCCGCGGGCATGGCCGCCGGGCCGATCGTGGGTGGACTCCTCGTGGACGCCCTCTGGTGGGGTGCGGCGTTCCTGCTCGCCGTGCCGGTCGCCGCGGTCGTCCTGGCCTGCGGCCCGTTGCTCCTGCCCGAGTACCGCGATCCGGGAGCGGGACGCCTCGACCCGGCCAGCGTGGTGCTGTCGCTGGCGGCGATCCTGCCGCTCGTCTACGCCGTCAAGCACGCCGCGTCCGGTGGTCCCGACGCCGGCGCCCTGGCCGCCTCGGTGGCCGGCGTGGTTGCCGGCGTCGCGTTCTGGCGGCGCCAGCGCCGACTGGAGGACCCGCTGGTCGACGTCAGCCTGTTCCGCGACCGGGCGTTCGGCGCGGCGCTCGCCGTACTCCTGCTGGGGCTGACGGGGGTGGGCGGCACGATGTACCTGGTCACCCAGTACCTGCAGCTGGTCGACGGGCTGTCGCCGTCCGCCGCCGGTCTGTGGATGGGCCCGCCGGCGATCGCGATGGTCCTCGCCGGCATCGGCGCGCCACTCCTGGCCCGGCGCATCCCGCCCGGCCTGGTCATCGGCGGCACCCTGGGCATCTCGCTGATCGGCTACGCGCTGCTGGCCACGGTGGGTCGCGGCGACGAGCTGGCCGTCGCCGCCGGGTTCGGATTCGTCTACCTCGGCCTGGGGGCGATCGCCGCGCTGGGCACCGACATCGTGGTCGGCGCGGCGCCACCGGAGAAGTCCGGATCGGCGGCGTCCCTGTCCGAGACCGTGCAGGAGCTGGGCATCGCCATCGGGGTCGCCCTGCTCGGCAGCCTCACCACGGCCGTGTACCGCAGCCGACTCGCTCTTCCCGACGATGTCGCCGACGCCGAGGCCGCCGCCCTGGTCGACGGTCTCGGTACGGCGTCGGCGGTCGCCGGCGAGCTGCCTCCGGGCGCCTTGGCCGACGCGCAGCTCGCGTTCACGGCGGGTCTGAACGTCGCCTCCGCGGTCGCCGGACTCGTGATCGCCGTGGCCGCCGCCCTCTCCCTGCACCGCCTGCGTCGGCTGCCTCGGCTCGGCCGCATGCCGACCCCGGACTCCGCTCGGTGAGCCGCGGCGGGACTATCCTGCGGGCAGAGGAGGGGATGTGCCCAAGGATGACGGCGAGCCCGCGGACGGGCGATTCGCTCGCGGCGCCCGGCGTCGGGCCGAGATCATCGAGGCCACGCTGGCGGTGGTCACCCGGGACGGCGCCGCAGGCGTCACCCACCGCACGGTCGCTCGGCAGGCGGGCGTCGCGACCTCGCTGAGCACCTACTACTTCGCCACTCTCGACGACCTCCTCGTCGCCGCCCTCACCAGTGTCGCCGACGACTACACCGCCAAGATCCGCCAGATCATCGACGGCGGCGACGACCGGCTCACCGGCCTGGCCGCGCTCATCGCCGAGTCCGGGGGGCCGGGCCGCGAGCGGGCCCTGGCCGAGCGGGAGCTGGCCACGCTCGCCGCCCGCCGACCCGCGCTGCGCCCCGTCGCCCGCCGGTGGCGGGAGAACATCGCCGAGCTCGCGACCACCCTCACCGACGATCCCGTCGCCGTCACCGGTCTCGTCGTCGCCGCCGACGGCCTCTGCACCGCTGTCCTGCTGGACGACGAGCCGGCCGACCCGGACCGGCTCCGCGCCGTCCTGGCCCGGGCGCTGGGGACAGCGTCCTGCTGAGCCCGGCGACGTGGCCGGCGTTGCGACCTGGAGTCATCCGGCGTTAACATCGCCATATGACGATGAATGTCCGGGTGGAGCCCACCGCCAGTGCGCCCACGGAGCGCGGGGAGGCCCCGGACCGCCGAGCGCGCCTGGCCCGCCGAGCCCGGCTGCTGGCGGCGACGTCGGTCGCGTACAACGTCGTCGAGGCCGTGATCGCGGTGAGCGCCGGGCTGGTCGCCGGGTCGGTCGCCCTGATCGGCTTCGGCCTGGACTCGGTGGTGGAGGTGAGCAGCGGGCTGATCATCCTGTGGCAGTTCCGCCACCCGCTGCCCGCATCGCGGGAGCGCCGGGCGCTGCGGCTGATGGCTCTCTCCTTCTTCGCGCTCGCCGCCTACGTGGGCGTCGAGTCCGCGCGTGCATTGGTCGGTGGCCAGGACCCCGATCCGTCCGCCGTCGGCATCGCGCTGGCGGCGGCCTCGCTGGCGATCATGCCGTTCCTGTCGTGGGCGCAGCGCCGCACCGGGAGGGGCCTGGGCTCCAACGCCGTCGTCGCGGACGCGACCCAGACCCTGCTGTGCACCTACCTCTCGGCTGTGCTCCTGGCCGGCCTGCTGCTGAACGCCACCCTCGACTGGTCCTGGGCGGACCCGGTGGCCGGCCTCGTGATCGCCGCGGTCGCGGTGCGCGAGGGGATCCAGGCCTGGCGCGGCGAAGGCTGTTGCGCTCCGAGCGCGACCGTGGGCGTCGCCGCCGGCGACTGCGCCGACGTGTGCTGCGCGGGCGCCCGCTCGTCCGCCGGCGGGGCGTCGGGGCCGCCTGCGGCGGTTCGCTGAACGCCCGCCCCGCGGCCTCGGGAGCCGACCTGGGGCGACGACGTGCTGGCCTACGACCTGACGCGCTGAGAGCGAGTGGAGTGTTCGACGGCGCCGGGGCGGGTACCGCGAGGTCCGTCGTCGATCCCAGGGAGTGTCATGACCAGGTCGGGGGCCGTTCCGGCCGACGTCCACCGCGCGCGGCATCGCTCGCTGTGGTCGGACGGCGTCGAACAGCCGGAGCGCGAGCCGCTGCGCGGTGATCTGTCGTGTGATGTGGCGGTCGTCGGCGGTGGCATCACCGGCCTGACCGTCGCGCTCCTGCTGGCGGAGGAGGGGCTGTCGGTCGTGCTGGTCGAGCAGCACCGGCTGGTGGCGGGGACCAGTGGCCGCACGACGGCGAAGGTGACCTCCCAGCACCACCTCACCTACGCCCGGCTCCTGCTGAGCCGTGGTCCGCAGGGGCCGGCGACGTACGGCGCGGCGATGGAGGCCAGCAAGGAGAGGGTCGTCGAACTGGCCGACGGGATCGACTGCGACCTGAGGCGCCGTCCGGCCTACCTCTACGCCACGCGGACGCCGGAGCGTCTACTGGTGGAGGTCGAGGCCCGCGCCGCGCGAGGAGCGGGCCTGCCGGCGAGCCTGACCGACGACGTCCCCGTCCCGTTCGCCACGAAGGGCGCGCTGCGCTTCGACGACCAGGTCGAGCTCCACCCGGTCCGCTACCTGGTCGGACTGGCCGAGCGGTTCGAGCGGGCCGGCGGCCGGATCTTCGAGCACACCCGGGCGACCGATGTCGAGGAGGACAGCACCCACTGCCGGGTGCGCACCGAGCAGGGGGCGCTACGGGCGGGCCAGGTCGTGGTGGCGACCCTCCTCCCGTTCCTGGACCGCGGCGCCCACTTCGCGCGGGCCTACCCGAGCACGTCGTACGTCGTGACGGCACGGGTGCGGGGCGACCTGCCGGACGCGATGCTGCATGCGGCCGCGCCTCCCACGCACTCGATCCGCGCAGTCCCCTTCGGGGACACCGAGCTGCTCATGGTGCTGGGGGAGAGCCATCACACCGGTTCGGGGAAGGCGACGCCCGCGCGCTACGAGCGTCTCGCGGCGTTCGCCACCGACCACTGGGACGTTGTCTCCTTCGAGCATCGCTGGTCGGCACAGGACTTCACGTCCGACGACGGCGTCCCCTACATCGGCGCGGTGAACTGGCGGTCCCGGCGGGTGCATGTCGCCACCGGCTACAAGAAGTGGGGCATGACGGCCGGCACCCTGGCCGCGACGCTGATCACGGGCGCGATCGTCGGGCGCGCCAACCCCTGGGCGCGCTTCTTCGCGGCCGACCGGCTGCATCCGCTCGCCGAGGGCGTCCGGTTCGCCACCGAGAACGGCAAGGTCGGACTCCGCTTCGTCGCCGGGCGCATCGCGTCCGGGCGGGGCGACGTGGCCGATCTTGCTCCCGGCGAGGCGGCGGTGCTGTCCGATGGGGGCGAGCGGGTCGCGGCGTACCGCGATCCGGCCGGCGTGGCCCACGTCGTCTCGGCGACCTGCACCCACCTGGGCTGCGCGGTGGCGTGGAACGCGGCGGAGACGACCTGGGACTGCCCCTGCCACGGATCCCGGTTCGCTCCCGACGGCGACGTCCTCGAGGGGCCGGCGACCGTCCCGCTGGCGCCGCGCTAGCGAGGAGCGACCGGCTGCTCGGAGATGCTGCGGGTATCTCCTCGTCATGAACAGCAAGCACCCTGGCCACCCGGAGCGGAAGGGGATCGCCGAGCACGTACGACGGTGGGGCGCGGTCTATCTGCTCCTCCTGCTCTTCGTCGGGTCGTGGGCCGGACAGTTCCTCACCCAGCTCGCCGAGTTCCGCAGCGACCAGCAGCTGCACGGCGAGCCGTTCGTGTGGTCGGACTACCTCGTCGACTTCTTCGCCAGCACCTTCGAGAACTGGCAGAGCGAGTGGCTGCAGCTGATCTTCCAGGCGATCCTCCTGCTCGGGGCGAAGCACTGGATCTTCCGCGTCGACGCCGAGGACATGGAGCGGCTGGAGCGCAAGGTCGACTCGATCGCCGAGCGGGTCGGCGTCGACATCGACTCCTCGGCCGAGCCGGAGCCCGAGCGCGCGGAGTCGTCGTCCCCGGGAGCGGCGTCATGACGATGCCGCGGATCGCGGCGGCCACGCCGCCGGCGCCGCAGACCATGGCGTTCGGGCCGCTGTCGATCTCCTTCGACCACCGGGTCCTGGCGCCCCGCGCCTGGACCGCCGCCCAGTCGCGTTGGGCGCGCGAGCTGCTCGACGACGCCCCGCCCGGGCCGGTCCTCGAGATCTGCAGCGGCGTGGGTCACATCGGCCTCCTCGCCGTGCACGGGACCGAACGGCACCTCGTGTGCGTCGACGTCGATCCGGTCGCGTGCGACTACGCCGTGGCCAACGCGGTCGCGGCCGGGCGCGCCGACCTGGTCGACGTACGGCGGGAGGAGCTGGGGTCGTTCGCGGCCGACGATCCGTTCCCCCTGATCATCGCGGACCCGCCCTGGGTGCGCACCGAGCTGGTCGGCTGCTTCCCGGCCGATCCGGTGCTGGCCATCGACGGCGGCGCCGACGGCCTGGACCTGGCGCGGGAGTGCGTCGCGGTGATCGACCGCTGCCTGCATCCCGAGGGCGCAGCCCTCCTCCAGCTGGGGTCCCTCGCGCAGGCGAATCTGCTGGCGGCCGACCTGCCGGAGTCGCTGGCTGTCGCGGAGACCCGGCCGGAGCCCGGACGGGGACTCGTCGTCAGGCTGCACCGCCGCTGATGCGGTGCAGCCCCGACGAGGTTCCTCAGCTCTCCGCCTGCTCCTCGAGGGTGTCGGCGAGCTGGTCCTTGCTCATCGAGGAGGCGCCGGAGACGCCGGCGTTCGCGGCCTGCTGCTCCAGCTCCGCCTTCGTGATGTCGGCGGGTTGCGCCCCGAGATGCTGCTCGCGGGCGGTGAGGAAGGCCGCGCCCAGCTCTACGCGCCGCGCTGCGTCCATCCGCTCGCGGATGCCGGGGAGCACGGTGCTCTCCTCCTCCTCGACATGGTGCTTGACCGCGTCGACGAGCTCGCGCAGCACCTCGGCGAACGCCGGGTCGTCGGGGTCGGTCGAGGCCACCCGCTTGGCGAGCTGGTCGGCCTCGAGATGCTCCTTCTGGCTGTGCTCGACATCGTCCTGCGCCCCCGCCTCGCGGGCGGCGGGATAGACCTCCGACTCCTCGGCGCGGCTGTGGGCGGTCAGCAGCGTGGTCATCACGGGGGTCAGGCCCGCGCGCTGCTCGGGGTGGCTCAGCAGCTCCTCGAAGAGCCGCTCCAGTTCGCGGTGGTCATGCATGATCAGGTCGACGACGTCTTCGCTCATGATCGGTACCTCGGTCTCGGGAAGGGATGACGGCGGGTCGGGCCACGCGCGACACGTGGCGCCGACTCTTTGTGAACTACCCGGCCGAGAGGACGGCAGACGGCCGCGGGGCGGGCCTCAGCCCTCGACCCGGGCGCCGGCCCGGCGGGCCAGCTCGGCGGCCAGATCGACGGCCTGGTCGTGGGACAGGACGAGGCCGGTGAGCGTGTCGGCCCAGATCAACTGGCCGATCTCCGCGCCGCGCACGTCGAGGTCGCCGACGGTCGACCGGTGCACCACCAGTCTCTCGATGCGGCTGCCGGGGAAGGCGACCCGCTTCCCCGTGGCCTCGGAGAGGTCGAGCTCCTCGATCCGGCAGTCCGTCAGGGTGACGTCGACGAGCTCGGAGCCGCGCAGGTTGACGTAGCTGGCCTTGACGCCCTGCAGGGCCACGCAGCTCCAGGTGGAGGTGTACGCCTCGAGGACGCCGATCCGGCCGCCCTCGATGATGAGGTCGCGCCACCGACCGCGCCAGCCGCGCAGGCTGACCAGCTCCGGTCGCTCCCAGCGCAGGTCCCGCAGCGTCGCGCGCTGCGCGTCGACGTTCTCGAAGCGGGCGCGGTCCAGCACGCACGACTGCAGGACCGCGTCGGACAGGGTGAGGAGCGCGCCGCTCGGCTCGGCGAACCGATGACCGTCGAGATCGGCCCGCGCCGAGAGCTGGTCGGGCGTCCCCTCGGTCAGCTCGGCGAGGTCGGGCCGGGGTGCTTGGGGTGCTTGGGCGCGGCTGGTCATCCGGACTCCTAAATGGGACACTCTGTACCACTTCATTCCTATCACGGCCGAGGAGGAGCGATGGGGGAGGCACGGGCCGACGTCCGGCGCAACCGGGAACTCGTGCTGGCGGCGGCGATCGAGGCGCTGAGCGAGGACGCCGAGGCCGGGATGGTCGAGATCGCGACGCGCTCCGGTCTGGGCCGCTCCACGGTCTACCGCCACTTCCCGACCCGGGAGGCGCTCATCCTCGGAGTCCTCGACGCGGTCGCCACCGCCGAGCGCGCCGCCGTGCGTGATGCCCTCACCGTCGCGGACGGAACGCACGCGCCCTCGCGGTCGCGATCATCCGGGTCGGCGTCGAGTTCCGGTCGGTGGCCGTGCACGCCCCGCTCGCCCTCGACGACGAGCTCCGGCACCCGGGTGCGGACGAGCCGCTGCTGGCCTGGCTCACGGATCAGGCAGCCTCGGGGACGCTGGTCGCGAGCCTGCCGCCGGATTGGATGTACTCGATGATCCACGGGACGGCACGCGCCGCGCTCGAGGACGTCCGGGCCGGGCAGCGGTCGGAGGCCGAGGCCGGTGTGCTCCTGGGCGAGGTGTTCGTCCGGGCCTTCGGGGTCGAGCTGCTGCCCCACTGATCGCCTATCCCAGCCCCTGGCGGGTCTCGTCGGCGCGGGCGACGACGGCGTCGACCGTCTCCTCGACCGTCAGGCCCGAGCTGTCGAGCCACAGCCCGATCCGGGGCGTGTCGGCCCGCAGGCCCCGGTCCAAATCCTCGGGCGTCCAGGCGCCGTAGCCGGTCTTGGCACGACCGGCCTCGCGTTCGGTCACCACACCGGGGGACGGGCACAGCACCACCACGCCCGCATCACGGCCCTGCAGCAGACCGGCCACCCGCCCCAGGGTCGGCCCCAGGATCACGTCCTGCCACGCGACGGTGAAGCCGGCCGCGGCGTACTCCGCCGCGACCGTCGCCGCCAGGCGGTGGCGCAGCTCCAGCTGGTGCATCGCCTCGACCGGCAGATCCGGCGTCACCTCGAGCCGGCCGGAGACGATCATCCGGCGGAACACGTCGCCGCGCAGATGCACGGCCTTCGGCAGCCGTTCCGCCAACGCCTGGGCGACGGTCGACTTGCCGGACGCCATGATGCCGGTGACGACGAGGATGCGGGGCAGGGGGTTCGGCAGCACGGGGCTCCTCGCTCGGGGACGGGACGGTACCGGCCATGGTGTCGTACGCCGGCCTCGTCGCCGGTGCCGCCGACCGCCCGGAGGGCCGGGTCGTCGGCATCGGGTGGCACACACACAGGGCATCAGCACTGCTGGTGCTGACGCCCGTCGGCTTGGTTGCTCGGAGTGTTCCGCGGAGATGATCGAACTGCCAGCATTCGTGGGGTGACGACGACAACCCCTTCTCCCACGGACGTTGACCACATCGGGCTGATCGTGCGCAGCATCGACCGCGCCAAGGCCTTCCTCGGCCAGACACTCGGCCTGACCCTCGTCAAGGAGACCGACTTCCCCGAGCGGGGCACGAAGGCGGCCTTCTTCCGGGTGGGCAACTGCGAGATCGAGGTCATCGAGTGCCTGCGGGAGGAGGCTCGTCGCGCCCGACTCGGCGACAACGAGGCGCGCATCGAGCACATCGCCGTGCAGGTCCCCGACCTGGACGCGCTCCTCGAGCACCTCGGCGGCGTGGGCGGCGAGATGGATGCCGCGCCCCTCCTGCACGACGGGGACCTGATGTCGTTCTCGGTGCCGGCCACCACCATGGGGGTCCGCTTCCAGTTCATCCAGAAGGGCGTCGAGCCCGCGGCCCAGGCATCCTGAGCGCCAGGACCCGGACGATGACCGAGACCCGCGACGGAGTAGCGCCCGCGACCGCCTCCGGAGCCGTAGTGTCTGCGGCGCGGGCGGTCGTCACCGGCGGGGAGGGCACACGGATGAGGCGGAAGCGGCGGCGTACCGGTCGCACCCGGCTGGCGCGGGCCCCCAAGCTCGCCACCGGGATCCTGCTGGTCACGGTGCTGGTCGCGGTGTTCGGCCCGATGATCTCCTCGTGGGACGCCACCGAGACCGACCTCGTCGCCCGGCAGCTCCCGCCCGCCTGGATGGACGGGGGAGACTCCAGCCACTGGCTGGGCACGGACCGGCAGGGGCGCGACATCCTCATCCGGGTGATGGTCGGTGCCCGGGTCTCCCTCACCATCGCGGCCCTGGTGATCCTGATCAGCTGCGTCATCGGCACCGCCCTCGGGCTGATCGCGGGCTACAAGGGCGGCTGGCTGGACGCGGTCATCACGCGACTCGTCGACGGCATGTCGGCCTTCCCGCCGGTGCTGGTCGCGCTCGCCGTCGCCGTCACCGTCGGCAGCAGCGTGTGGGTTGTGGTCGGAGTGCTCAGCCTGGTGCTCTGGTCCCGGTACGCGCGTCTGGTGCGGGCCGAGACGCTGTCGTGGAAGGAGCGCGAGTTCGTGCTCGCCGCCGTGGTGACCGGTTGCCGGCCCACCCGGATCGTGCTGCGCCACGTGCTGCCGAACCTGGTCAACACCGTGATCGTCTTCTCCACCCTGCAGGTCGGCTACGTCATCCTCTCGGAGGCGGCCCTGAGCTTCCTCGGCGCCGGCGTGCCGCCGCCGACGCCGACCTGGGGCGGGATGATCGCCGACGGTCACAACTACATCGACACGCTGTGGTGGATGTGGGTCTTCCCCGGCATCGCCATCGCGGGTGTCATCGTCTCGGCGAACCTGCTGGGCGACTGGTTGCGCGACGAGTTCGATCCGCGGCTGCGCCAGGTCTGACCACGCTCCGGACTCCTCGACGCGCGCCGACAGGCACGAAGGACAACGCACGAACAGGAAGGCTGGACAGATGCTCGACATCGTGGTCCGCAGCACGCGGGTGGTCACTCCGGACGGGGTCGTCGCGCTCGACATCGGGATCCAGGGCGAGGTGATCTCGTGCCTGGCCAGTCATGGGACCCTGGAGGGGCGCGAGCTGCACGACCTCGGTGACCGGATCGTCGTCCCCGGCGGCATCGATCCGCACGTCCACACCAGCCAGCCGATCATGCCGCCCGGCCTCGAGCCCGCGCCCGGCTCCGCGCACAACTGCACCCACGGGCTCTACAGCAGCTCGCCGACCGATGTCAGCCGGTCCGCGCTCTTCGGTGGTACGACGACCCTGGTCGACTTCGCGACCTGGCAGCAGGAGGGCACCCTCGCCGAGGCGCTGGCGGTCAACGAGAAGAAGTGGGCCAACCTCACCTACACCGACTACTCCGAGCACGTCATGCTGCTCGGCGACATCTCGGACGCGATCCTCGAGGAGATCCCCTCGATCGTCCGCGCCGGGCACCCCAGCTTCAAGATGTTCACGACCAATGTCTTCTCCGGGCGCGCGGGCCGCCGCGTGCACTACGGCCACATGCTCGACGTCTTCAAGGCGCTCGCGCCCGTCGGTGGCATGGCAGCGCTGCACTGCGAGGACGACGACCTGGTCGTGCACGCCTACGACCGCCATCTCGCCGCCGGCGACGTCCACTTCACCAAGATGCCGGACGTGCACACCGACCTGTCGGAGGAGCTCGCGATCAGACAGGTCCTGCGGCTCGGCGCCGCCGCGGGCTGCCGGCTCTACATCATGCACGTCAGCTGCGAGCTCGGGGTCGACGCGATCCGCGAGGCGCGTGCGGACGGCCAGGACGTGCACGCCGAGACGCTGCACCAGTACGCACTCTTCTCACGCGAGCACTACCACCGCCAGAACGGGCAGATCTACCACAGCTACCCCTCGCTGAAGGAGGCCCACGACTGCGCCTCGCTCTGGCAGGGGCTGAGCGACGGCACGATCGAGACGGTCGCCACCGACGGCGTGGTGACCACCCTGGAGCAGAAGCTGGTGGGCGAGCGCATCGACGACGTCACGGGCGGCAGCGCCGGCATCGAGGAGCGGATGGCGGTGACCTACTCGGGTGGTCTCAATCGAGGGATGTCGCTGTCCCAGCTGGCCGAGGCGACGTCCACGAACGCGGCGCGGTTGCTGGGCATGTACCCCAAGAAGGGCGTGATCCTGCCGGGCAGCGACGCCGATCTGGTCGTCCTCGAGTCCCGGGCGCCGGCGCCACTGCGCGCCGAGGACCTGCACCAGACCGACTACAGCCCCTGGGACGGCACCGAGGTCCGGCTCTGGCCCGTGCTGACGATGCTCCGCGGCACCGTCGTGGTGTCGGACGGGAAGCTGCTCGTGGACTCGCCGACAGGCGTCCGGGCGCCCCGCTCCCCGATGTCTGTGTGACCCCGGGTAACCCCCCGGAGGAGCCGGGGAAGTTCGGTACTGTGACGACACGGCACGCAGGGGCAGGAGAGCAGGTTGGCACAGGTCTTCAGCGTCACGAACGTGGTGCAGCTGCGAACGCTCGTCGCCGTGGTCCGCCACGGCTCCTTCTCCGGTGCCGCACGCGACCTGGGGTACTCCCCGTCCGCGGTGTCACAGCAGATCGCCGCACTCGAGCGGACGTGCAAGGTCGAGCTCTTCGAGCGCCGTGCGCACAGCGTGCATCCGACGCCGGTCGCCCGGCTGATCGCGGAGCGCTCCAACGAGGTGCTCATGGCACTCGACCGGCTGCGGGACCAGATCCGCGCCATCTCCCAGGGCTGGCACGGCAGCATCCGGGTCGGTGCGTTCGGCACCGCGAGCCAACATCTCCTGCCGACGGCGGTCCGTCACTTCGTCGACCGCTATCCCGGCAGCGAGGTGATGCTCGAGGAGGGCTTCCCGACCGAGCTGCTGCGCGCCCTCGTCGTCCGCGACCTCGACGTCGCCCTCGTCTACTCCCACGGCCCCTCGCAGCGCAAGTGGATGCAGGAGATCAAGTTCGTCGAACTGCTCAGCGAGAAGATGCTGCTCCTGTTGCCGGAGGACCATCGCTTCGCCGGCGAGAAGCACGTGTCCCTGGCCGACATGCGCGACGAGAAGTGGATCGCGAGCCACGAGGGAACGCCCGGTGCCGAGGGGCTCGAGGACCTCTGCGCCGCGGCGGGCATGACGCCCAACATCGGCTTCCGGTCCAACGACCCCGACGTGATCGAGCGGCTGGTGCGCGAGCGCGTGGGCGTCGCGCTCATCCCCGCGATGGGCTTCGTGCCGATGCCCGGTGTCACGACCGTGTCGTTGGCCGACTCCAACGCGATGCGGATCGTGTACGCCGCCTACCTCCCCGACGACGCCAGCCCGCTGATCCTGGCGCTCGTCGACGCTCTGCGCGAGGTCTCGTCGTCACTGGTGAGCGAGGACTCCTCGACCCCCTGGTCCTACCCCAGCGACCCGTCCGACTGATCTGTGGTGAGGCATCAGCGAGGCTGATGCTGACGGTCGGCGGCTTGGGTGCTCAGCGTCTTACATTGACCTCGGGAAACTGCCAGCATTTGTGGTGTGACAACGACAGCACCTATTCCCAGAGATATTGACCATATTGGCGTGATCGTGCGGAGCATCGACAACGCCAAGAAGTTCCTCGGTGACGTCCTCGGGCTACCGCTCGTCAAAGAGACGCATATTCCGGAGAAGACGCGCGCCGCCTTCTTCCAGTGCGGTAGCGCCCAGATCGAGGTCATCGAGGTGCTTCCCGAGGACGTGCGTCAGCGCCGTCTCGGCGACAACGAGGCCCGCATCGAGCACATCGCCGTGCAGGTGGAGAGCCTCGACGAGATCCTGCAGCACTTGGCAGGACACGGCGGCGAGATGGACGCCGAGCCGCTGCTCCACGACGGAGACCGCATGTCGTTCTCGGTGCCCGCCACCACCATGGGCGTGCGCTTCCAGTTGATCCAGAAGAACTTCGAGAAGTAGAGGAACCCAAGAAAATGAGTCGTGAAGTCCAGGTCGCAGCCATTCAGTTCACCCGCAAGATGCGCGACGTCGAGTACAACGTCAACCGTGCGGAGGAGTGGGTGCGCAAGGCGGCCGGCGATGGCGCCAAGATCATCTCGCTTCCGGAGCTCTATTCCACCGGCTATCTGCCGGGCTACGTCGAGGACATCGACGTCGACGACACCAGCATCAAGAGCCTGTGGGACCTGGCCGAGCAGATTCCGGACGGGCCGACCACCCAGCGGATGATCGCGCTGGCCAAGGAGCTCGACGTCTACCTGATCTCGCCGATCTGGGAGATCGACGCCGACTTCCACACCTACTACAACACCGCGGCCGTGATCGGCCCGCACGGACTGATGGGCCGCTACCGCAAGCGTCACATCCCCTCGATCCCGGGCATGCAGGAGCGTCACTACTTCACCCCGGGCAACATCCCCTACCCGGTCTTCGACACGCCCTACGGGAAGATCGGCGTGGTCATCTGCTTCGACCGGCACTTCCCCGAGGTGTTCCGCATCCTCACCCTCAAGGGCGCGGAGATGGTGTTCTGCGTCAACAACACCCCCACCGCGTTCGGCAACCGGAACTGGATCCCCGAGATCCACGTCAACGCCGTGGCGAACTCGATCTACATCATCCAGAACAACGTGTGCGGCCAGGAAGAGCACTTCAACTGGTTCGGCGGCACGACGATCATGGGCCCGAAGGCCGACCTCCTGGTCAACCTCGGCGCGGAGGAGGGCATCGCCGCCCACAACATCGACCTCGACATGATCCGCAAGTCCCGCGAGCACTACGGCAGCATCCGCGACACGCGCTACGAGGACTTCGGCATGAGCCCGGACGAGTCCGGCCACTACGACCCCGCCACCGGCTGGCGCTGAGAGGACGGTCCGTCATGTCTCTCGGATCGAGGATCCTGCCGCCCGCGCCGGCGCCGGACCCGGACCTGGTGAAGCGACTCGCCCAGGTCCGGACGACCGACCTGTCCGACGTGATGGGCGGTTCCTACACCATGACGGGGCAGATCGCGCCCGTCCACCGCCCCGTGACGCGGGTCGCCGGGCCGGCCCTGACGGTGTCGGTCCCGACGAACTCGGAGTTCCTGATCAAGTACGCGCTCAACACCGCGCGGGCCGGGGACATCGTGGTCGTGAACGCCGTCGGCAACATGACGTCCGTGCTGGCCGGCTCGAACATGATGCGTGGCCTGCTCAACCGCGGTGGTGCCGCCGCGATCTTCGACGGCGTCGTCCGCGACGTCGACGAGATCGCCGAGGACGGGCTCCCTGTCTTCGCCCGTGGCGTGGCCTGTGCCGAGGGACCGTGCGGACCCGACCAGGGCGAGGTCAACGTGCCGATCGCCTGCGGCGGCACCGTCGTCTCGCCGGGCGACATCGTCGTCGTCGACGAGGAGGGCATCGTCGTGGTGCCGGTCGCCTTCGCAGAGGAGGTCCTCGAGAAGGCCCATGCCCTCGAGGCCAAGCACGACGCCGCCCAGGCGTCGCTGCGCCAGGGAACCCAGGCCAATATCGCCAAGATCGAGGAGACGCTCCGCGCGGCGGGGATCGACTTCCCGGACTGATGAGCAGACGCTGGCCCCTGGGGCTCCTGACGGCGACCCACGTGGTGAACGACTTCTACGTGGGCGCCGTCCCCGCCCTGCTGCCCTACTTCGCCGCCGAGCGGGGCTACGACTACGCGGCGGTGGGAGGCGTGCTGCTGGCCGGCACCCTGCTGTCCTGCATCGTGCAGCCGGCCTTCGGGGTGCTCAGCGATCGCCATCGGCTCTGGTGGATGGTGCCCGGCGGGATGCTCGCGGCCGGACTGGGAGTGGGGCTCGCCGGACTGGTCGACAGCTATCTGGTGGTCTGTCTGGCCGTCGCGCTGTCCGGCGTGGGCGTCGCCGCCTACCATCCGGAAGCCGCGAAGACGGCCCGGGCCGTGGCGGGGGAGTCGACCCGGGGGATGAGCGTCTTCTCGGTGGGCGGCAACATCGGGCTGGCCCTCGGTCCGTTCGCGGTCGTGCTGGTGGTCGGCCTCACCGGACTGGTGGGGACGGCCGTGCTGGCCGTCCCCGCTGTGGTCATGGCCGCGACCTACGTCGTGGCGCGGCCGGTTCCCGGGCCGGCCCAGCGTCCGGCGGAGCGGAGCAGGTCGAGCGGGCCCGTGGGCACGGCGGAGGACGACTGGCGCAACTTCGGGATCCTGGTGGCGGTGATCGTCGCCCGCGCGATCGGCTCGGTCGGCACGGGCTCCTTCATCGCCCTCTACCTGATCGCCGAGTTCGACCGGTCCGCATCCGAGGGCTCGCTCGCCCTGGGCGTCTTCAGCGGCTTCGGTGTCCTCGGGACCCTCTTCGGCGGCTGGTTGGCCGACCGCATCGGCCGGGTGGGGGCGCTCCGGGCGGCCTATGTGCTCGCGCCCCTCGCGATGGCCGGGGTGATCCTGCTGCCGTCGTACCCGCTGGGGCTGGCTGCGGCGGCCCTCGTGGGCTTCGCCTGGTACATGCCGTTCGCGGTGCAGCTGGTCCTGGGCCAGGACTATCTGCCCAACCGACAAGGCACCGCGAGCGGAGTCACGCTCGGGTTCAGCATCACCGCGGCCGGTCTGTTCACCCCGATCCTCGGATCGGTCGCCGACGCCCGAGGCCTGCAGGTGGCGCTGTGGATCGGCGTGGCCGCGCTCCTGGTCGCCCTCGGGCTGTCGTCCTCGCTCCCGGGGAAACGCACGACATCCCCGGCGCGCACCAGCCCTGACCAGCAGAACTCAGTGAACAATGAGCAACGGAGGAATGATGGAGAAGAAGGCAATCGGACCGGCGACCCCGGCGCCGTACTCGAGCGGACTCGTGTCGGGAGACCTGGTGTTCCTCTCGGGCCAGGTCGGCAAGGATCCGCAGACGGGCGAGACCGGCGGGACGGTGCGTGAGCAGACCGCCGCGGCGCTCGCGAACCTGAAGGCGGTGCTGGTGGACGCGGGACTCGATCTCGGCGACGTCGTGAAGACCACCGTCTTCCTCACCGACGTGACGACGATCGACGAGATGAACGCGGTCTACCTGGAGGCCTTCCCCGAACCGCTGCCGTGCCGGTCGACCATCGGGGTGGCGGGACTGCCCGCTCCCGAGTTCAAGGTCGAGATCGAGGCCGTCGCGCGGGTCCGCGGCTAGTTCCGGGCGACGAGGACCGACATGACGACAGGCGAGGAGCTCTGCTTCACCAGCGCGCACGAGCTCGCCGCGCGTATCCGACGACGCGAGCTCTCGCCGGTCGAGCTGATGGACGCCGTCCTCGAGCGGGTCGAGCGGATCGACCCCGAGATCGTCGCCTTCTGCGCGGTCGACCACGACCGCGCCCGCAAGGCGGCCGTGGCGGCCGAGCGGAAGGTGCTCGGCGACGAGCCGCTCGGCCCGCTGCACGGCGTCCCCGTGAGCGTGAAGGACCTCATCTTCACCAAGGACCTCCCGACGGTGGGGGGCTCCAAGCTCTACGCCGGGTTCACCCCCGACGAGGACGACGTGGTCGTCGAACGGGTTCGCCGGGCCGGTGGCATCGTGCTCGGGAAGACCAATGTGCCCGACTTCGGGTACGGCCCGACCTTCGACCCGGTCTTCGGGACCACCCGCAACCCGTGGGATCTCGACCGCAGCCCCGCGGGCTCGAGCGGGGGCTCGGCCGCGGCGGTCGCGGCCGGCCTCGGGCCGGTGTCCCTGGGCAGCGACGGGGGTGGCTCGATCCGGGTCCCCGCGAGCTTCTGCGGCGTCTACGGGCTGAACCCGTCCTTCGGCCGGGTCCCGCTCTACCCGGGCACCCGGGACACCCGCTATCCGGGCTTCAGCGGCTGGGAGTCGCTGGAGAGGATCGGACCGCTCACCCGCACGGTCGCCGACGCGGCCCTGCTCCTCGACGTGCTCAAGGGCCCCGACCCGCGGGACCGGCACTCGCTGCCGGACGCGGGTGAGCGCTACCGGGAGGACCTCGAGACCGACCTGGCCGGGCTCCGCATCGGGTGGACCCTCGACTGGGGTGGCCATGCCCGGGTCGACGCGGAGGTCGCCGCGCTGGTCGAGGGCGCGACCCGGGTCTTCGCCGACCTGGGCGCGATCGTCGAGGTGGCCTGCCCGGACATCGCCGACCCGGCCCCCACCTTCGGCGCGATCATGGCGTTGGACGCCGACCTGCACGCGATGCGGGAGCTGGTCGCCCGCTATCCCGCCGGCGAGGCGCCGCCTCGCCTGGCCGCCCTGCTCGAGCCGGAGCGCTCGTTCCTGGACGCCTCGTCCGGGGTCGCGGCGCGCAAGGACCTCTACAACGCCTTCTGGCGTTACTTCGAGCGCTACGACCTCCTGCTGACGCCCGCAGCGCCGGTGGCGGCCTTCCCCCTCCACCTGGCCGGGCCGACCGAGATCGGCGGCGCGCCGGTCACCGACCCGATGCCCCTCGCGCAGTTCACCGCACCCATCAGCCTCGCGGGCAACCCGTGCGCGAGCATCCCGTGCGGCTGGACGCGGAGCGGACTGCCCGTCGGCCTGCAGATCGTCGGCAACCACCTCGACGACCGACGCGTCCTCCAGGCCTCGCGGGCGTTCGAGATCGCGAAGCCGTGGGCACAGCATCGGCCGCGCGTGCCCGAGGGCACGCGGCGCGCACGCCGTCCCTGAGCGCGACCCCGGGATCCGGCACTCCCCGGCACCGTCGACCCTTACCCGAAAGAGGAACAGGTCCATGTCCATGAGGAGATCGACGTACGCCGTCGTGACGCTGTTGGTGCTCGTCGTCTCGGCGTGCACGTCCGCCTCGACGAGCACCGAGAAGGGCGACGGCGCAGTGACCGTGGCCCTCGCCTCCTTCAGCCGCGAGAAGCTCTACCCGCCCGCCTTCGACCCGGGTGGCCTGGTGTACTTCGGGCCGATGTTCGACTTCCTCATCGGAGCGAGCCCGGACGGCAGGCTCTCGACGGAGACCGGCGCGCTGGAGGCCTACGAGCCCAACCAGGACGCGAGCGTCTGGACCCTCACCCTGCGCGCGGGCATGACCTGGCACGACGGCGAACCGGTGACCTCCGACGATCTCGCCTTCACCCTCCGGGAGTTCGGGAGCCCCGAGGCGACGTGCGCCGCTGTCTGCGCCACGCTGCAGACGAATCTCGCCGGCATCGAGATCGTCGATGACCGCACGGTCCCGATGTCGCTGAAGGAGCCCGACGTCACCATCCCGGCGAAGTTCGGGCCGATCGAGAGCAGCATCGTGCTGCTTCCCCGGCACCACGTCGAGAAGGTCGGCTGGGACGGCTTCGAGAAGGAGCCGATGGGCTCCGGGCCCTGGAAGTTCGTCTCGCGTCAGATCGGCCAGTCGATCACCTACACGGCGAACCGCGAGTATTGGGATCCGGCCCGGCAGCCGGGCTTCGACGACCTGGAGATCGTCCTCGCCCCCGACCAGAACACGCGGCTCGCGATGCTGCGCAGCGGTGAGGCGGACCTGGTGGCGATCTCGCCCGACGCGGTGCCGACCGCGGAGGACGACGGCTTCGACGTCCTCAACATCGACAACACGATCGTCTCCGAGATCCTGTTCGCGAAGAGCTACGACCCCGGGGAGATGTCCCACCGGCTGGAGTTCCGCAAGGCCCTCGCCCTGGCCATCGACATGGACGAGATCGTCAAGGCCTTCTATCCGTCGGGGACCGGCGAGCGGGCCAGCGGCGACGCCGTCCCGTTCAGCCCCAACACGCTCGGGCACGACCCGAGCCTGGAGCCGTATCCCTACGATCCCGACCAGGCCGAGCGTCTGCTCGAGGAGGCCGGGTACGACGGATCCACGGTGAAGCTGTGGACGGTCACCTTCCCCGACGGCCCCGAGCAGCGGGAGGTGGACGAGGCGATCGCCGGCTTCTGGAGCAAGGTGGGGGTCGAGGTCGAGCTGGTTCCCACCGAGTTCGGCCCCCTGCTGGAGCGGCTCGGCAGCGGCAACTTCGACGCTCCGCCGATCGCGTCGGTGACGGCCTTCCCCACCTCCAACCGTCCTTCCGTGCTCGCCAACTTCGAGCCGATGATGCTGAGCCCGGAGGCCGGCGGCCGCTTCCGCACCTACTGGGACCCCGCCAAGCTCGACGCCTATCACGCGGAGGTGTCGCGGATCGTCGACGAGTCGGCGAGGGACGAGCGGCTGCGCGAGATCAACCGCGAGCTGTACGACGAGTACTGGTCGATCCCGATCGCGATGAAGAGCACGCCCTATGCCGCCGGCCCCCGCATCGAGGGATGGCAGCCGATCTCGGGCGTGTCGAAGGTGCTCGTCTACGAGAGCCTGCGGCCCGCGCCGTAGCCACGGCGGGCGCAGCGTTAGCAGCGGTGGTGATCTTGATCACCATGAGTGAGGCTCGGGCCGTTGTCGGCGGCGAGGGCCGGTTCTACGCTAAACGAAATCGAGACTTCGGCGATGCAGATAAATGCAGGACGAGGAAAAGAGAGCCAATGTCCCATCGGAATCTGAGAATTCTCGTCGCGGCCACGCTGCTTCTCGTGGGGGCTGGATGTGCCACCGATGAAACAACAGGAGGGAAGTCGGACGGCACCGTGACGGTGGCGCTGGCCTCCTTCAGCAGGGAGAAGGTCTACCCGCCGGCGTTCGACCCGGGCGGCCTGGCCTACTTCGGTCCCATGTTCGACTTCCTGATCGGCGCGGCCCCCGACGGCTCGCTGTCCACCGAGACCGGCGCCCTCGGGGCGTGGGAGCCCAACGCCGACGCCAGCGAGTGGACCTTCACCCTCCGCTCGGGCATGAAGTGGCACGACGGCGAGGACGTGACGACCGAGGACCTGGCGTTCACCATCCGCGAGTTCGCCAGCCCCGACGCGACGTGCGGCGGCGTGTGCGGTGCCCTCGCCAACAACCTCGCCGACGTCGTGGTCGTCGACGAGAAGGTCGTGCGGATGGTCCTCAAGGAGCCGGACGTCAACATCCCGGCGCAGTTCGGCCCGATCGAGGGCAGCATCGTGATCCTGCCCCAGCACCACGTCGAGGAGGTCGGCTGGGACGGCTTCGAGTCGGACCCGCTGGGCTCGGGCCCGTGGAAGTTCGTCTCGCGCGATGTCGGACAGTCGATCTCCTACGAGGCCAACGACGCCTACTGGGACGAGGACCGCAAGCCGAAGTTCGAGAAGCTCGAGATCGTGCTCGCGCCCGACCAGAACACCCGCGTGGCGATGCTCAAGGGGGGCGAGGCCGACATGATCGCGATCTCGCCCGACCAGGTGCCGGCGTCCAAGTCGGACGGCTTCGACATCCTCACGGTCGAGAACACCGTCTTCTCCGAGATCCTCTTCTTCAAGAGCAGCGACCCCGCTGAGCTGACCAACAAGCTGGAGTTCCGCAAGGCCCTGGCGCTGTCGATCGACATGGACGAGGTCATCAAGGCCTTCTACCCGGAGGAGGCGGGCAAGCGGACCTCCGGCGACGCCGTGCCGTTCAGCGAGACCACGCTGGGTCACGACCCCGATCTGGAGCCCTACGCCTACGACCCGGACGAGGCCAAGCGCCTGCTGGCAGCCTCCGGATACGACGGCTCCCCGCTCAAGATCTGGACAGTGATCTTCCCCGACGGTCCTGAGCAGAAGGACGTCAACGAGGCCATCGCGGGCTTCTGGAGCAAGATCGGGATCAAGGTCGAGATCGTGCCGTCGGAGTTCGCGACGCTCAAGGAGCGGATCGACAGCGACGGCTTCGATCGGGCGCCCTCCGTGGCCGTGACCGGCTTCCCGACCTCGAACCGGCCCTCGGTGCTCACCAACATGCAGTCGCTGATGATGAGCCCGGACGCCGGCGGCGCCTACCGCACCTACTGGGATCCGAAGCGGGCCGACGAGCTGCACGCCGAGGTGTCGGGGATCGTCGACGAGGCGGCCAGGGACGAGCGGCTGCGCGAGATCAACCAGGAGCTGTACGACGAGTACTGGTCGATCCCGATCGCGATGAAGAACACGCTCTACGCCGCCGGCGACCGGATCGACGGTTGGGAGCCCATCTCGGGGATCTCCAAGGTGCTGGCCTACGAGACCCTGCAACCGGCGAAGTGAGCGCCGCGGCGCCCTAGCATGGCAAGCGCGATCCTTCGAGCGAGTGAGGAACCGATGCACGAGCCAGATCTGCTCTCGGTCGAGAACCTGGAGACCCAGTTCGTCACGCGCGAGGGTGTCGTCCCGGCCGTCGACCGCGTCTCGTTCACGCTGGCCCAGGGGGAGACCCTGGGGATCGTGGGCGAGTCCGGGTGCGGCAAGAGCGTGACCTCGCTGTCCCTGATGCGGCTCATCCCGAGCGAGGCGGGGCAGATCGCCGGCGGCGTCGTGAGGTTCGACGGGGCGGACATCCTGCAGATGAGCGAGCAGGAGGTCCGCCGGATCCGGGGCAGCCAGATCGCGATGATCTTCCAGGATCCGATGACCTCCCTGAATCCGGTGCTGACCGTCGGCCAGCAGATTATCGAAGCCCTTCGTCTGCATTTGAAGATGAATAAGGCCGACGCGCGCAAGCGCGCGATCGAATTGCTGGAGATGGTCGGTATTCCCAGCCCCGAATTGAGGGTCGATGATTTCCCGCACCGTTTCTCCGGCGGCATGCGACAACGGGTCGTGATCGCGCTGGCGCTGTCGTGCAATCCGAAGCTGATCCTGGCCGACGAGCCGACCACCGGGCTGGACGTCACCATCCAGGCGCAGATCCTCCGGCTGCTGAAGCGGCTCTCGCAGGAGTTCAACACGGCGTGCATCCTGATCACCCACGACCTCGGGGTGGTGGCCGGCATGGCGCAGCGCATCCACGTGATGTACGCCGGTCAGATCGTGGAGAAGGCGGACACCGCCGAGCTGTTCGCGAACCCGAAGATGCCCTACACGTGGGGTCTGCTGCGCTCGATCCCCCGGCTCGAGGGGGAGCGGCGCCGGCTCCAGCCGATCCAGGGCTCGCCCGGCGCCCCGACGGCGGGTCGGGTGGGCTGCCGGTTCGCGAACCGGTGCCAGTACCAGCGCGCGATCTGCCGCGAGCAGGACCCGGACCTGACCGTGGTTCCCGACGCCGCGTCCGGCCATGAGGCCCGGTGCTGGGGGACCCAGGAGGGCGGTTGGCTGGTGGATCACTCCTGGCGGGACGAGGACGTCGACGCGCAGACGACGACGCAGGCGACGGAGGCGATCTCATGACCACCATCCAGTCGCCGCGGGACCGGGTGGGCACGCCCGAGGCCGGGGCGCCGGCGCTGGTCGAGGTGAAGGACCTCAAGGTCCACTTTCCGATCACCTCGGGAGGCCTGCTGCGCCGGCAGGTCGGTGCGGTCAAGGCGATCGACGGAGTCAGCTTCACCGTCGCCCGCGGCGAGACCCTCGGGCTGGTCGGCGAGTCGGGCTGCGGCAAGTCGACCACCGGCCGAGCGGTGCTGCGGTTGTATCGGCCGACCGCCGGCCGGGTGGTCTTCGACGGCGTCGACCTGGCCAGCCTGAAGGGCGACGACCTGCGCCGCATGCGCCGCCGCAGCCAGATGATCTTCCAGGACCCCTACGCGTCGTTGAACCCGCGGATGACCGTCGCCGACATCCTCGGCGAGCCGCTGCGGGTCCACGGCCTGGCCAAGGGCCGGGCCAAGGAGCGGCGCATCGACGAGCTGCTCGACACCGTCGGCCTCAGCTCGTCGATCGTGTCGCGCTACCCCCACGAGTTCTCCGGCGGCCAGCGGCAGCGGATCGGCATCGCCCGAGCCCTGGCGGTCGAGCCCGACTTCATCGTCGCCGACGAGCCGATCTCGGCGCTGGACGTGTCGGTCCAGGCGCAGGTCGTCAACCTCCTCGAGGACCTGCAGCAGGAGTTCAACCTCGCCTACCTCTTCGTCGCCCACGACCTCTCCGTGGTCCGCCACCTCAGCGACCGGGTCGCCGTGATGTACCTCGGCCGGATCGTGGAGACGGCCGACCGGGACGACTTCTACCGCAGCCCGACCCATCCCTACAGCCAGGCCCTGCTCTCGGCCGTGCCCATGCCCGATCCGGTGCTGGAGGCCTCACGGGAGCAGATCATCCTCAAGGGAGAGATCGCGAGCCCGGCGAACCCCCCCTCGGGATGCAGCTTCCGGACCCGGTGCTGGAAGGCCCAGGACACGTGCGCCGAGGTCGAGCCGCCCCTGGTCGAGCTCCAGCCGCGGCACTGGACAGCGTGCCACTTCCCGGACTGAGTCCGGGCCCTCGACGCCGCAGCGCATCCAGGCGCAGCTCCGGATGCGCTGCGGCCAGCCAGCCAGCCAGCCGCGCCCGGGCGTCTCGCCCGCCAGCGGGAGCTGAAAGCTAGTCCGTGGCGAGGAGGCGGAAGAGGACGCCGATGTCCTCGAGCGCCTCCAGGTTCCACAGCACGTCGAGCGCGGCCTGCTGGAGGCCGGTCGACAGCACGGGAGCGGTGAGCTCGACGAACTTCCGGTTCACCTGCTCCGGCGTCGTCGGGATCTGGGCGAAGCCCTCGGTCGCCGCGCACTCCGCGGTCAGGGTGCGACCGTGCTCGTCGGTGACCTCGATCCGGGTGACCGACTCCGCCGGGTAGCGGTCGCTGAACGCGAGGTTCTCCACGACCTCGACCCGCTTCATCAGGCGTGCGACCTCGGGGTCGCGGATCCGGTCCGCCGCATACTGCGCCTCGCCGATCGTCCCGTCGAGCAGGACGACAGCGACGCAGTAGGGCAGGCTCACATGGGCGGCCTTCTGGCCGTCGGGGTGCCAGCGGTCCGGCCGCGCGCAGTTGAAGATCGTGCGAGCGTTGGTGACCACGCGGATCGAGGCGATCGCTGCGTCGGGCGTGAGCCGGGCATGCAGGTCGAGGGCCGCCTCCGCGGCGGTCTGCAGGTGCGAGCAGGTGCCGTACTTCTTGATCAGCACGTCGTGGATCCGGTACCGGTGCTCGTGGCCGCCGAGGGCCGGCAGCTCGAAGGGGCCGGCGGAGATCCGCTCGAAGAACCCGGTCTCGTCCTCGAAGGGCCGGGACGGCCCCTCGACCCCCTGGCGGGCCAGCAGCGCGGCGAACATGCCCTGCCGGACGGCGTTCGCGTCGGCGTAGGTGAGCCACATCAGGCCGTCGGAGCCGTGGGTGAAGACCTTGAGCGCCGCATGGGAGACCGTCGCGAGCGAGATCGCGTTGGCCGTCTGCCGGCGGGACAGGCCCAGCACCTGGGCGACCGCGGTCGCCGAGGAGATCGCCGTGAAGGTGGCGCTCTGCCACCCGCGGATCACGGCCACGTCGCAGAGGCGGCAGAAGATCTCGTAGGCCAGCACCATGGCCGCGAGGACCTCGCGGCCGCCGGCGCCGGACAGCTCGGCGGCTGCCAGGATGCCGGGGATCTGGTCACTGGGATGGCCGGTGTCCTGGGCGTGATAGGTGTCGTTGTGGTCGAGGCACCGCATCATCGCGCAGTTGGCGAAGACGGCCAGCTCGGGAGTGGACCGGTGGCCGGTGCCCAGCACGGTGCTGCCCCAACCGGCGCCTCCCTGCGCCTGCAGGGCGAGCGCGCGAGCGATGTCGACGGACGGGTGTCGGGTCGCGGCGAGCGCGCTGGCGAGCGAGTCGACCAGGATCAGCTTGGCCCGGTGGTGGGTGCGGTCGTCGAGGAGTTCGTACGAGATCGCGTCGGCGTAGTCGCACAGCGAGGCGGTGACCTGGTCCATCGGGCTCAGACCGTGCTGTGCTTCGCGATGCTGATGCGCGGATCGAGATAGACGTAGGTGATGTCGACGATCAGGTTGATGGTCACGATGACCAGCGCCCACATCACGACGGTGAACTGCAGGAGCGGGAAGTCGCGCCACACCACCGATTCGTACGCCAGCCGTCCGAGGCCGGGCCAGTTGAAGATGACCTCGGTGGTGATGGCGGAGGCGATCGCGATGCCGAACATCATGCCGATGTAGGTCACGACGGGCAGCAGCGCGTTGCGTGCGGCATGCCTCCAGACGACCACGTTGTTGGAGAGCCCCTTCGCGCGGGCGGTGCGCACGTAGTCCTCACCGAGGATCTCCAGCATGCTCGAGCGCATCAGCCGGACGATGGCCGCGACCAGGAACCACGCCATGGTCAGGCCAGGGAGGACGAAGTAGCGCCAGTCGCCGATCCCGCTGGTGGGGAACCAGCCCAGGGTGACGCCGAAGACCAGGATGAGCAGCAGGCCGCTGAGGAAGGACGGCACGGACTGTCCGATCAGTGCCACGCCCATCGCGATCCGGTCGACGAGGCGATGGGGGTGGACCGCGGCGGCGATGCCCAGCGGGATGCCGACCAGGAGGGCCATGACGAAGCCGACCGACACCAGGGCGAGCGAGTTCATCAACCGGGGGATGACCACATCGACGACCGGGCCGCCGGTGCGGATGGACGTGCCGAAGTCGCCGCGGGCGAAGTCGGAGATGTAGAGCCAGTACTGCTGGAGCAGCGGCTGGTCGAGGCCGAGACGCTCGGTCAGGGCCTGGCGCTGGAGGTCGGACGCGTCGGGGGGCAGCAGTGTGTCGGTGGGATTGCCGGTGACCCGACCGATCAGGAAGATCGCGAAGGTCAGCACCAGCACGGTGATCACCGCCTGGACCACGCGGCTGAGCAGGAAGCGAGCCATGGCGCGACGCTACCGTCAGACCACCGGTCGACGGGATGGCCTGAGCCCCTGCGTTGCTGATGGAGAAGGCGAGCAATCCTGGTGCTGGATTCGACTGCGCGAGCCGTCGGCGGGCTGCCGCGGACCTATTCTCGACGAATGCCGATGGACCCCGATGCCCAGTCCCTGCTCGCGATGATGGCCGAGCGCGGCGCGCCGGTGCACGAGCTGACCCCGTCGACCGCCCGCGAGCAGCAGCGCCTGCGGACCACGTGGGCGAACGGCACCCCTGAGCCCATCGCCCAGGTCTACGACCGGTCCGTGCCCGGACCGTCCGGCCCGGTCGGCGTCCGGGTCTATGTCCCCCGCGAGACCGGCGAGCTGTTGCCCGTGCTGACCTTCTTCCACGGCGGCGGCTGGGTGACCTGCGACCTGGACTCGCACGAGGTGATGTGCTGCGCGCTGGCACGCCGTGGCGACTGCATCGTCGTCTCCGTCGACTATCCGCTGGCACCCGAGCACCCGTTCCCCGCGGGTCTCGACGCGTGCTGGGCGGTCACCACCTTCCTCGCCGAGCACGCCGAGGAGGTCGGGGGCGATCCCCGTCGGCTCGCGGTCGGCGGCGACAGCGCGGGCGGCAACCTCGCCGCCGTCGTCGCCCTGCGGGCCCGTGCGGCGGGCCTCCCGCTGGCGCTCCAGGTACTCCTCCATCCCTCGACCGACTACCGTCTGGACGCGCCGCCGGACGACCGGACGGCCAGCGCCTACGGCCTGACCCTGGACGGCCTGCGCTTCTACTACGCGCACTATCTCGGCGAGACGGGCGACCCGTTCGACCCCGAGGTGTCGCCGTTCCATGCTCCCGACCTGACCGGCTCCGCGCCGGCGTACGTCGTCAGCTGCGAGCTCGACCCGTTGCGGCCGGAGATCGAGGACTATGCGACCCGGCTCCTGGAGGCGGGGGTGCCGGTCACCTCGCGCCGCTACCTCGGCCAGATCCACGGCTTCGTCCGGGCGACAGGCGTGATCCGGCGCTCGTGGGAGGCGCTGGACGACATCGGCCATGCGCTGCGGTCCGCCTTCGCGCACCCCTCGCTCAGCGAGAAGCGGGTGACGACGTCCGCATGAGCCGGCGGGCGGCGGCGACGACGGCGTCCTCCCCGAGAAGCACCTGCTCGGCCGCCGGACCGAGCGGGATGAACGAGTCGTGGCTGTTCACGCGGGCCACGGATCCGGGGTGCCCGGCGTCGTGCAGTACGCCGAGCACCCCTTCCGAGACCCCGCCGGAGTGGCGGGTCTCGTCCACGATCAGCACGCGGCCGAAGCCCGCCGCGGTGCTGATCAGGTCCGCTGCCGGGAGGGGAGCCAGCCAGCGCAGGTCGAGCACGGCGGCAGCCGCTCCCTCGCCGGCGAGGCGGCGTGCCGCCCGGAGGCTCATCGGCACGCCGTTGCCGAAGGTGACGATCAGGAGGTCGCGACCCTCGCCGTGCAGCCGCACCCGCCCGAAGGCCTCACGCGGGGCGGCCGCCGTCGCGGCGGGGACGACCTCACGGGCGGCCAGCCAGCCGCGATCGCCGTCCTCGTGCAGGTCGCGTGTGTGGTAGAGCGCGATCGGCTCCAGGAACACGCACACCCGCCCCTCCTCGGCCAGGGCGACGCAGGTCGCGAGCAGCTCCGCGGCGTCCGCGGGATGGCTCGGGACCGCCAGCACCAGGCCGGGGATGTCGCGCAGTACCGCCACCGAGTTGTCGTTGTGGAAGTGCCCGCCGAACCCACGCTGGTAGGCCAGCCCGGCGATCCGCACGACCATGCCGTTGCGGTACTGCCCGTCGGAGAAGAAGGCCAGTGTGGCGGCCTCGCCCCGCAGCTGGTCCTCGGCGTTGTGCAGGTACGCGAGGTACTGGATCTCGGGGATCGGCAGCAGGCCGGCCAGGGCCGCGCCGAGCGCGGTGCCGAGGATCGTCTGCTCGTCCAGCAGGGTGTCGAAGACCCGCGCGGAGCCGAAGGCCTTGCGCAGGCCCCGGGTGACGCCGTACACGCCGCCCTTGGTCGCCACGTCCTCGCCGAACACCGTGATCCGGGGCCGGGCACGCATCAGCTCCGCGAGCGTGGTGTTGACGGCCTGCGCGAGGGTCAGGCCCGGGCCCGACCCGCCGGCGGCCCCCGTGCCGCGCGGCGGCGGGGTGGCGGTCGCGATCTGGGGATACGCGATGGGCGCCATCACCCGCTCGGCGGTGTCGAGGCGCTCGGTGCCCAGCAGGCTCTCGGCGTGCGTCATCACGACCCGCCGGGCCGACTCGTAGCGCTCGAGGGCTGACGCCGGGGTGAGCGCACCGCGCGCGATCAGCGCGTCGGCGGTGGCGAGGACCGGGTCGCGGTCGTAGTCGGCGAGGATCTCGGTGCGGGAGCGGTAGGCGAGCTCGGCGTCGGAGCCGGCGTGGCCCATGAACCGCACGGTGCGCAGGTGGAGCACCGCGGGGCGGCGCTCGGTCCGGACCGTCTCGACGAGCTCCCGGGCGGTCACGAGTACGCCGGCGGGGTCGCTGCCGTCCGCGGTGGCGTAGTCCAGGCCCGGGAGGGCGGACAGGGCACGGCCCGTCCAGCCGCTCGGCGTACGCGTCGAGATGCCGATCCCGTTGTCCTCGCACACCACCAGCAACGGCAGCGGGACGCCCTGGTGCGCGCACCAGCCTGCGGAGTTCAGCGCGCCGACGGAGGTGGAGTGGTTCGCGGACGCGTCGCCGAGGCTGCCCACCACGACGGCGTCCTCGGGCCACGGGCAGTGCACCCCCCGTTGGTGGGCGCGCCCCAGGGAGAACGCCAGCCCGACGGCGCGGGGGAGGTGCGAGCCGATCGTCGAGGTCTGCGGGATGATCGACAGCCCGGGGTGACCGAACACCTTGTGCCGCCCGCCCGAGATCGGGTCGGTGACCGCGGTGGCCATGCCGGCCAGTACGTCGGCGACCGGAGTCGCGCCCGGGACCTGCGCCGCCCGGGCGGCGTAGAAGCCGCCGGAGCGGTAGTGCAGCAGCGCCGGGTCGCTCGGCCGCAGCGCCATCGCCACCGCCGCGTTGCTCTCGTGCCCGGCCGAGCCGATCGTGTAGAAGCCCTCTCCCCGGGACTGGAGCCACCGGGCCGCGAGGTCGAGGTGCCGGCTCTGGACCTGGGCGTCGAACAGCGCCAGCAGGTCCAGGGTGCTCACCCGGTCGTCGGGCGCCGGTACGCCGGGCCGCTCGCCCTCCGCGAGGCGGCGTACGACGTACTCGTCGATGGACTCGATCATCGCGCGACGCTCACCCGCTCGACGGTCGGCTGGCCGCGCAGGCCCATCGCCTCGGCCACCCGGGACTCGGCCATCCGCTGGGCGGCGACGTGGGGAGTGACGCCGAGGCGGTCGCTGGTGCCGAGCACCGTGACGGTGTTGGCCCGCAGCTTCTGGGTGATCATCTCGAAGACCCGCTCCGGGTCGACGGTGAAGGGGGAGAGCCGGGCGTCCATCGAGTACGCCGCGGCGACGATGCCGCCGGCGTTGGCGATGAAGTCGGGCACCACGGGGATGCCGCGGGCGTGCAGGACCTCCTTCGCCGCCGGCGTGGTGGGCAGGTTCGCCCCCTCGACGACCAGCCGGGCGGTGGTCGAGCGCGCCACCTGCTCGTCCACGAGGTCCTCGCGGGCGCAGGGCAGCAGGATGTCGGCGTCCACCCGCAGCACGGCGTCCGGGTCGTGGAGGATCCCGCCGTAGGCACGGATGCCGGCGTCCCCCTGCTCGGCCCGCAGCGCGGCCAGCCGGGGGATGTCGAGGCCGTCGGGGTCGTGCAGAGCGCCCTCCGCGTTGGAGACCGCCACGATGGTCGCTCCCAACTCGGTGAGGCGCCGCGCGGCCGCCCAGCCCACGGCGCCGTAGCCCTGGATCGCCACCCGGGCGCTCCCGAGGGCGAGACCCCGGGCGGCGCAGGCGGCATCGACGGCCTCGGCCACACCGAAGCCGGTCACGCCGAGCTGGTCGTAGGGGAGGCCGCCGAGCGCCCGGGGGAGCCCGACCGCCGTACCGCGGCCCAGCTCGTCGACGACGATGGCGGCGTCCGCCTCGCCCATCCCCATGTCGAGGCCGAGGACGTACTCGGCGGGCACCTCGTTGCTCAGCGCCCGCGCGAAGGCGCGGATCGCCGCCTCCTTGTCGGGGGAGGCCGGGTCGAACCGGATGCCGGCCTTGGCGCCGCCGTGGAAGAGGTCGACGGCCGCCCACTTCCAGGTCATCGTCCGGGCCAGGCGGGCCACCTCGGCGACGGTCAGGGTCGGACTCATCCGGGTGCCGCCCTTGCCCATCCCGCGCGCGGTGTTGTCCAGCACCAGGACGCCCCGCATGCCGGTCCGGCGGTCCGAGACGCACACCACCTTCTCGGGTCCCCAGTGGTCGATCTGGCCCAGCAGGTCCTCAGTCATGGCCCTTCCTCGTTTTCCTCGAGCGTCGTCACACGGAGAAGTCGACGCCCTGCGCCAGGGGCAGCTCGCCGGAGTAGTTGATGGTGTTGGTGGCCCGACGCATGTAGGCGCGCCACGAGTCGGACCCCGATTCGCGGCCGCCACCGGTCTCCTTCTCGCCGCCGAAGGCGCCGCCGATCTCGGCGCCCGAGGTGCCGATGTTGACATTGACGATGCCGCAGTCGGAGCCCTCCGGGCCGAGGAAGCGCTCGGCCTCGGCGTGGTCGCCGGTGAAGATACTCGAGGAGAGTCCCTGCGGGACGCCGTTGTTGAGCGCGATCGCCTCGTCGAGCGTGTCGTAGGGGAGCACGTACAGCACCGGGGCGAAGGTCTCCTGGGTGACGATCTCGGTCTGCTCCTCCATCCGGACCACCGCGGGCCGGACGTAGTAGGCGTCCGGCGCCTGCTCCTGGAGCACCCGCTCGCCGCCGGCCACCAGGGTGCCGCCCTGCGCCGCCGCCGCGTCCAGCGCGTCGGTCATGGCGGCGTACGCGCGAGCGTGGATCAGCGGACCCACGAGGGTTCCCGAGGCGAGCGGGTCGCCGATGGGGAGCCGGCCGTAGGCGTCCGCCACCGTCCGCTCCACCTCCTCGACGACGCTGCGGTGGGCGATCACGCGCCGCAGCGTGGTGCACCGCTGGCCGGCCGTGCCGGCGGCCGCGAAGACCACGCCGCGGGCCACCAGCCCGAGGTCGGCCGACGGGGCGACGATCGCGGCGTTGTTGCCGCCGAGCTCCAGGATCGACCGGCCGAACCGGTCGGCCACCCGCGGTCCGACCGCTCGGCCCATCCGGGTCGAGCCGGTGGCGCTCACCAGCGCCACTCCGGCATGGTCGACGATCGCCTCGCCGACGTCGTGGGCACCGATGACGAGCTGGCTGATGTCGCCCGGGGCGCCGCAGTCGTCGATCGCCCGCTGGAGCAGGACGGCGCTGGCCGCTGCGGTCAGCGGGGCGAGCTCCGAGGGCTTCCACACGACGGTGTCGCCGCAGACCAGGGCGATCGCGGTGTTCCACGCCCACACCGCCGACGGGAAGTTGAACGCGCTGACCACACCGACCACACCGAGCGGGTGCCAGGTCTCCATCAGCCGATGCCCGGGCCGCTCCGAGGGCATGGTCCGGCCGTAGAGCTGCCGCGAGAGGCCGACGGCGAAGTCGCAGATGTCGATCATCTCCTGGACCTCGCCGCGCGCCTCCGAGGTGATCTTCCCGACCTCGACGCTGATCAGCGTCGCCAGATCGTCCTTGTGCCGGGCCAGGAGCCGGCCGAACCGCTGGATCACGGCCCCGCGCGCCGGGGCCGGCACCGTGCGCCAGACCCGGAAGGCGTCGCGCGCGCGGTCGACCACCTTGTCGACGTCGGACGCGGTGGCCCACGGCACGTCGTGCACGGCGGCGCCGTTGACGGGCGAGACGACCGGGTGATCGCCTCGCCAGCCGGCCACGTCGACGCCGCACGCGGCGGCCGCCGTACCGGCGAGACGGGTCAGCTCCTCCGCGGAGGGCAGTGTCGGGGTCGAGGTCATGGTGGTGCTCCCTTCAGACGATGTTCAGCTCGGGCCGGATCAGGCTGTCCGCGAAGCGGTCGGCGCGCAGCCCGCTCACATCGACGAACGGGGTGCGCTCGAGGTAGAGGTCGCGCATCACCTCGCCGATGGCCGGGCCCATCAGGAACCCGTGCCCCGAGAAGCCGGTCGCGTAGAGGAACCGGGACACGCCCGGGGCCTCGCCGACGAGGGCGTTGTGGTCGGGGGTCATCTCGTACAGGCCGGCCCAGCCGGAGGCCATCCCGACGTCGACCAGCGAGGGGGTACGCCGGCCGAGCGCCTCGGCGAGCCGCGGGAGCCAGTCCGGGGACCGCGACAGCTTGAAGCCGGGCGTCTCCTCCGGGTCCGACATCCCGACCAGCAGGCCGTGGCCCTCGCGGTGCAGGTAGAAGGTCGTGGCGAAGTCGATGGTGAACGGGGTGTCGTCGGCGACCCACGGCGTCGGGTCGGTCACCAGGATCTGCCGACGCAGCGGCTCGACGGGCAGGTCGACACCCACCCAGCCGCCGACCTCCTTCGACCAGGCACCCGCCGTGCAGATCACGGTGTCGGTCTCGACCCGTCCTCGGCTGGTCGTCACCGCCACGATCCGGCCGTCGACGACCTCGATGCCGTGGGCCGCGCAGCCGGTCAGCAGGTGGGCGCCGTGGCGCCGGGCCGCGGCGGCGTACCCCTGCACCACCGACTCCGGCGTGCAGTGGCCGTCGGTCGGGGAGTAGGCGGCGGCGAGAAGGCCCTCGGTGCTGATCAGGGGCGAGAGCTCCTTGGCCTCGGCGACGCTGATCATCCGGCTGGGCACCCCCAGCTCGTTCTGCAGGCGGACGTTGCGCTCGAAGGCGGCGACGTCGTCGGGTGCGTCGAGGAGGAACAGGTAGCCCACCTGGTGCAGGTCGATCTCCTGGCCGAAGCGCTCGCCGAAGCGCTCGAAGGTCTCCAGGCTGCGCGCACCCAGTGCGATGTTGACCTCGTCGGAGAACTGGGCGCGGACCCCGCCGGCCGCCTTGCAGGTCGACCCGGAGCCGAGCTGGTCGCGCTCGAGGAGCAGCACATCCGGTACCCCGGCGGCGGCCAGCTCGTACGCCGTGCTCACGCCCATCACTCCGCCGCCGATGACGACGACGCCGGCCCGACGAGGTAGCTCTTTCCCAGTGGCGCCCACGGTGGGTCTCCTGCCGATCGCTGATTGCCGAGGTGAGGTGCTGCGTGTCCTCTCATGCTCAGTCCCCGTGGGTCTTCAGGACCAGCGACAGATCCTGAAGTCCGAGCTTCAGCGATGCTGAACCTCGGCGTCGTCGACCCGGGGGCTCGGCCCGCAGACACGGGGGATCCGGCTGCCTAGCCTGGACAGCGTGCTCAACCTGACCCAGCTGGCCACGCTGCACGAGTTCGTGCGCCGCGGCAGCCTGACCGCGGCGGCCGCGGCCCTCGGCTACACGCCCGGAGCCGCGTCCCAGCAGATCAGCGCCCTCGAGCGCTCCGTGGGCCGGCCGCTGCTGCGCCGGGCCGGGCGGCACCTCGTGCTCACCGACGCGGGCCGGGTGCTCGCCGAGCATGCGGAGGTCCTGCTCCTCGCCGAGTCCCGTGCCCTTCACGCCGTCACCGACGGGGTGGGCGAGGTCCGCGGCTCGCTGGTCGTCGGCACCTGGGGGAGTACGACGGCCGCGCTGCTCGCGCCGGTGCTGGGCGAGGCGGCGGCCTGCTACCCAGCGCTGCGGGTGCGCAGCCGGGAGATCGACGTGGACGAGGCCGCCCGGGCGGTCCGGCTCGGCGACGTCGACGTGGCGTTCGGCCTCGACTACGCGGACGCCCCGATGGCGCGCGACCCGCGGATCCGGTTGCTGCGGCTGCGCCGTGAGGTGTTCGCGCTGGCGGTGGGCCCGGGTCATCCGCTGGCCGGGCGCGCCGAGGTCGGGCTCGACGAGCTCGCCGCGACCGACTGGATCATGCCGGCGGCGAGCAGCGCCTACGGGGCGGCACTCCGCTCGGTCTGCCGCCGGCACGGCTTCGAACCGGTCGTGGCGCACGAGGTCACCGACACCGCGGCGAGCCTGGTGCTCGCCGCCGAGGGCGTGGGCGTCGCCCCCGTCACGGACCTGATGCTGCGCCTCAACCCGCGGGTGGACATCCGGCAGGTGGCGCTGCGCGAGCCGGTCACCCGCGACATCGTGCTCGTCGTACCCGACGGGGTGCACGACGCCGCGGTGCGGGCGCTCGCGGAGGTCGTCCGCAAGGCCGTGGCGCCCGCGGCGCCGGTCGCGGGCTCAGTCTGAGCCAGGCTCAGCATGCAGGCTCAGCGCCGCGGAGCCGGCGATGGAGCATGCCGGCCACGGCGAGGTCCTGCCACGACATGCCGGTGCCCTTGAAGACGCGGACCGCCGCCGGAGGGGGCTCCCGGTCGGTCCGGACCCACGTGGTGAGCGTGGTCAGGTCGTCGGGCCCGAGCGCGCCGGACGCGAGCGCCTGGATGACGTCGCCCGCCTCGCGCAGCGCCGAGCCCCGTGACTCGACGACCACGGTCGCCCCGCGGAGCGTGGCGTCGTCGAGCTCGCGCGCGTCGGGCTCGTAGGCGCCGATCGCGATCACCGTCGTCCCCGGGCGCAGCCGCTCGCCGGCGAACAGCGGCTGCCGAGCGGTCGTACAGCAGGCGACGACGTCGGCCTCGGCCACCGCCTCAGGGCCGGCGGCGGAGGCGATGAGCCCGAGCTCGTCGCGGATCCGCCCGACCAGTGCGTCAACCCGGCCGGGGTCCCGGCCCACGACCTGCACGTCTCGCAGGGGCAGCACCCGGCTCAGGCTCCGCGCGTGCGCCCAGGCCTGGACGCCGGCGCCGAAGAGGACCAGGCTCCTGCTCTCGGGACGCGCCAGCCGGCGTGCGGCCAGGGCGGACACCGCCGAGGTGCGCAGCGTGGTCAGGTAGGTCCCGTCGAGGGTGGCGAGCGGGGTGAGCGTCGCGCCGTCCAGCAGGACGTAGAGCGCCTGCACCAGCGGTACGCCGCGGTCCGGGTTGTCCGGCGCGATCGAGACCAGCTTGACGCCGGCGAGGTCGCCGAACGCGGCCGGCATCAGCAGCAGCCGGCCGGCCGGCACGTCCGCGGCGGCGCGCGCCGGGTCGTCGTCGGGGTCGAAGCCGCCGGTCAGGCAGTCCGCGAGGGCGTCCACCGCGTCGAGGACCGTGGCGCACCCGGCGAGGGCCTCCGCGGTGAGGAAGGGCACGTCCGGTGCCCGGCCGTCCCGGACCGCCGCGTCCTCGGCGCCGCTCATCGGAAGGCTGCCTGGCCCGTCACGGCCTGGCCGACGACCAGGGTGTGCATCTCCGCGGTCCCCTCGTAGGTCAGCACCGACTCGAGGTTGTTCATGTGCCGGATCACCGGGAACTCCAAGGAGATCCCGTTCGCGCCGAGGATGGTCCGCGCGGTACGGCAGATCCGGAGCGCCTCGCGCACGTTGTTGAGCTTGCCCATGCTCACCTGCGCGGGCAGCAGCTGTCCGGCGTCCTTGCGGCGGCCCAGGTGCAGGGCCAGCAGCACCCCCTTGGCGTACTCGAGGTGCATGTCGGCCAGCTTCTGCTGGGTCAGCTGGAAGGCCGCGATCGGCTTGCCGAACTGGGTCCGCTCGCCGGCGTAGGCCTGGGCGGCGTGCAGTGCCGAGCGGGCCGCGCCCATCGCTCCCCAGACGATGCCGTAACGGGCCTCGTTGAGGCAGGCGAGCGGACCGCGGAGTCCCTGCGCCCCGGGCAGCAGCGCCGTGCTCGGCAGGCGCACGCCGTCGAGGACCAGCTCGCTGGTCACCGACGCCCGCAGCGACATCTTGTGCTTGATCACCGGAGCGGAGAAGCCCGGTGTGGCGGTCGGTACGACGAAGCCGCGCACCCCCTCGTCGGTCCGGGCCCAGACCACGGCGACGTCGGCGACCGAGCCGTTGGTGATCCACATCTTGCGGCCGTCGAGGACCCAGTCGTCGCCGTCGCGCCGTGCCCGGGTGCGCATCGCCGCGGGGTCCGAGCCGGCGTCCGGCTCGGTGAGCCCGAAGCAGCCGATCGCCTCGCCGGCCGCAAGTCGCGGCAGCCACTCCTGTCGCTGCTCCTCGCTGCCCCAGCGGTGGATCGCGAACATCGCGAGCGAGCCCTGCACGGAGACGAGGGAGCGCAGGCCGGAGTCGGTCGCCTCCAGCTCCAGGCAGGCGACGCCGTACTGGCTCGCCGACATCCCGGCGCAGCCGTAGCCCTCGAGGTGCATGCCGAGCACCCCGAGCGCGCCGAGCTCCTTGGCCAGCGCCCGCACGTCGGGGATCTCGCCCCGTTCGAACCACTCCGCGACATAGGGGTCCACGGCCTCCGCGCAGAACTGCCGCACGGAGGAGGCGACATCTCGTTCGTCGGCGGTCAGCAGGGCGGACAGGCCGGCGGGGTCACGGGGATCGACCTGACCGGTCAGCTCGATGGGCACGGGGTCACCTCTCAGCTCGGATGCCGAAAGGCTGTCAGGCGGCGGCCGCCCGCCGAAAGGGCCCGAGGCCGCAAGTCGGCGGCCATCAGCACCAGCGACGCTGGTGCCGTCGCGACCCGACGGGTCAGTCCGTCACGCTGCTCGGGCGAGCGCCGTAGAGCAGGTCGGCGTACTCGCGATGCCGGCCGATCCAGCCGGTGATGAACGGGCAGACCACCAGCGCCCGCAGCCCGCGGGCACGCACCTCGTCCAACGCGGCGCGGGCGAGGGCGCCGCCGACCCCCTGACCCTCGTACGCCGTGGCCACCTCGGTGTGCGTGAACACCATCAGCTCGTCGGTGAGCTGGTACTCGGCCCAGCCGGCCAGCTGGCCGTCCACCAGGGCCTCGAAGCGCTTCCGGTCGGGCTGGTCCGCGATCTGCACGCACCCAGCCTTTCCGCGATGACCCCGCCGGTCAAGGCCCGCGGCGGCGTGTTTCCCCGGCCGGGGTTCGCCCGCCCGCTCGGTTGGGTAGGGTCCCTGGGTCAGCTCGGCCGAAGTAGGGGGATGCGGGATCGTGGCGACTGCGTGGGGGATCGCGTCGGTGGTGGGACGAGGCCGGAGGCTGGTGTCGACGACACTGGCGCTGCTCGTCGCGGTGACGCTGCTGATGGCGGGGCACGGCACCCTCGTCCCGGCCCGCGCCTCCGCTCCGGTGCCGGTGCCGGTGGCGGCGTCGGCCGCCGCGACGGCGGAGAAGCCGAATCCCAAGTACGTCGTGAAGCCGGGGATCACGTTCAACCACCCCTTCCGCAACGGGAAGCGCGGCAAGATCCACCGTCGGATCGTCAAGGCGCTCAAGAACGCGCCCGCCGGCGCCACCGTGCGGGTGATCACCTGGAACTTCGACTCGCCCTATCTCGCACGCAAGTTCATCGACGCGCACAACCGGGGCGTGTCGGTGCAGATCATCATGTCCCGTGGTCTGGCCCGCTCGCAGGGCGGCAACCCGGCACGGTCGTACCCGATGATGCTGCGGGCCTTCGCGCGGGGGGAGAAGAAGCGCCCCGAGGGCCTGAAGAGCTGGATCCGCACCTGCAAGCAGACCTGCCGCGGCAAGCGCGGGTCGATGCACTCCAAGCTGATGCTGGTCAGTCGCTCCGGCGCCACCAACTGGATCGTGATGCAGGGCTCCGGCAACTTCACCGGCGCCGCGGCCGTGCAGCAGTTCAACGACTGGACCACCGTCACGGAGAACAAGGCGCTCTACGACGGCTGGATGCAGATGTGGGACCAGGCCACCCAGGACCGGAACTTCCCGCCGATGAGGTTCACGGTGGGCAACATCACCACGATGTTCGCGCCCCACAAGGGCAATGTCGACCCGGCCCTGTCGGTGCTCAACAAGGTGCAGTGCACCGGCGCCACCAACACCCCCGACGGGCGCACCAAGGTCCGCATCGCCAACGCGGTGTGGGGCGAGGAGCGCGGCGCCCGGATCGCGCGCAAGGCCCGCCAGCTCGACCGCGCGGGCTGCGACGTCGAGATCGTCTTCATGATGATGCAGCGCCGGATCCGCGGCATCCTGCGGGGGATGCGGGCCAAGCAGATGGTCTACATCTACGGCGAGGAGGCCGACAAGTTCAAGGACCGCTATGTCCACATGAAGGGGCTGGCGGTCCAGGGCAACGTCGACGGCCGCGGCGACGGCAACGTGGTCCTGTCCAGCAGCGAGAACTGGACCCGGCTGGGCTGGCACTCCGACGAGGAGAACATCATCATCCGGGGGGACGCGGCGATGACGGCCAAGTACGTCAAGCACGTCGACATGATCTACCGCCAGGCGCCGCGGACCCTCAGCAACTACGTCAACTCCGCCGACCCGGACCCGACGCCGCGGCGCGACGGCTACCGGGACGAGGGCTACCTCGGCCCGAAGGACTATCCGTTCCACGAGCTCGAGGCCGAGCTCAGCTGAGCCCGGCCGTCCGGGACAGCCGGCCGCTCCCGTCCAGCGCCAGCACGGTGTCCGGGCGCAGGCTCTCCAGGAACTCCTGGTCGTGGCTCACGACCAGGAGCGCGCCGCGGTAGCCCGACAGGACCTCGGTCAGCTGGCCGACGCTGGCGAGGTCGAGGTTGTTGGTCGGCTCGTCGAGGATGAGCAGCTCGGCCGGAGGCCGGGCGAGGAGCAGGGTCGCCAGCGCCACCCGGAAGCGCTCGCCACCGGAGAGGGAGCCGACCGGGCGGTCGACGCTCGGCCCGCGCAGCAGCATCCGGGCGAGCTGGTTGCGGATGGTGCCGTCCGGGACGCCGGGAGCGACGCGGCGTACGTTCGCCATCGCGTCCGCTTCGGCGTCGAGTCCGTCCAGGCGCTGCGGCAGGAACCCGACGCGATCGGTGAGCAGCCGGCCGACGGGCGCACCGGGGAGCGCGGGACGGCCGTGCACCAGCTGGTGCAGGAGGGTCGACTTGCCGCTGCCGTTCGGTCCGACGAGGACGAAGCGCTCGGGACCCTGGACGACGACGACCCGCTCCGCGTGGGCGATCTCGAGCAGCCGCCGGCCACGGGGCAGCGCGGGATCGGGCAGCTCCAGGCTGATGTGCTCCTCGCGGCGGAGCCGGGCGTCGGCGGAGTCGACGGCGGCCTGGGCGGCCACCACCTTCTCGTCCAGGGTGGCGCGCAGCGACCCGGCGGCGTTCTGCGCCCTGCTTGCCCGGTTGCCGGCGAGGATGCGCGGGATGCCGCCGTCCTGCTGGGTACGGCGACCGGTGCGCTCGCGGCGGGCGAGCTTGGTCTCGGCCTCGGCACGCTGCCGCCGCTCCACCTTCAGTGCCTGCTGGGCCGAGCGCGCGGCCTGTCGCGCGGCCGCCTGCTCCTGCTCCAGGTGTGCCTGCCAGGCCCGGTAGGTGCCGCCGAACGTGGTCAGCGTGCCGTCGTACAGCTCGGTGGTCTGGTCGACGTGCTCCAGCAGCTCGCGGTCGTGGCTCACGATCACCAAGGCGCCGGGCCATTGGTCGACGAACGCGGCGAGCCGCGCCCGGGTCGGCCGGTCGAGGTTGTTGGTCGGCTCGTCGAGCAGGGTGATCGGGGTGCGTCGCAGGCGCATGCCGGTCACGGCGAGGAGCATGGCCTCGCCCCCGGACAGCTCGGCGATCCGGCGTCCGAGGTCCCGGGCTCCGAAGCCGATCTGGTCGAGGAGCTCGTCGGCGCGCGCCTCGATGTCCCAGTCGTCGCCGATCGTGTCGAAGTGACGCGGGTCCGGGTCGCCGCGCTCGATGGCATCGATCGCCTCGACGATCGACCGGATGCCGAGCAGTCCGGCGATCGTCGTATCGGACTGCAGGGTCAGCGTCTGGGGCAGGTAGCCGACCTCGCCGACGACGTCGACGTGGCCCGCGGTGGGGCGCAGCAGGCCGGCGACGAGACGCAGCAGGGTCGACTTGCCCGCTCCGTTGCGTCCGACGAGTCCGGTCCGGCCGGTGTTGATCGACCCGGTGAGGTGGGCGAGGGCGAGCGTGCCGTCGGGCCACTCGAAGGTGAGGTCGCGCAGGGTGATGACAGCGTTGCTGGACATGACAGAGGTCCGTTCGTGATCGGCCGGCGCGGGCTCCGCGGAGCGGGCGCGACAGGCCCGGGTGAGGTTGACGTCAGGTCCGTCCGGGGGCAGGTGCCGTCCGCCGAGCGCGCCTCGAGGGGCGTCCGGTCGCGCGGGGCGGGCCGCCCGGTCGGGGCGGCTAGCGTCTGTCGACCTCGATCACGAGGCCAGCCTACGTCCCGGCGCGTCGCCCGTGGTGGGTGGGGTGAGGGCCGGTCTGGGAGTCTGGGACCGTGACGGAAGCAGTCCTCTCGGTGCGTGGACTCACGCGCTCGTTCGGTGACCACCGCGTGCTCGCGGACCTCGACCTCGACGTCCCCGCGGGGACGGCTGCGGTACTCGTCGGACCCAACGGCGCGGGCAAGTCCACCGCACTGCGGTGCATCACCGGTGCCGACGAGGCCGACGCCGGCACGGTGGAGGTGCTGGGAGAGGCCTTCGACGAGCGCTCGGCGACGATCCGTGCCGCGCTGGCCGTGGTGATGGACGACCTCGACTTCTTCCCCGACCTGACCGTGGTCGAGCACCTCGACCTGTTCGCGCGCGCCCACCGGACCGAGGACGCCGACGATGTCGTCGACGACGTGCTGGAGGAGGTCGGGCTCACCGCCCAGTCCGGCCAGCTCCCGACGTCGTTGTCGTCGGGCCAGCGGCGCCGGCTCGCGCTGGCGAGCGCCTTCGTCCGGCCCCGGCGGCTGCTCGTCCTCGACGAGCCCGAGCAGCGCCTCGACCAGGAGGGCCTCGACTGGCTGGTGACCCGGCTGCGGGCCGAGAAGGCGGCCGGACTGGCGATCCTGCTGGCCAGCCACTCGCCGCGGCTGGTCGAGGCGGTCGCCGACGAGGTGGTCAGCCTCGACCGCTCCGGCACGGCCGGCGCGGGGCGCCCGTGACCACGGAGGCGCGCGAGCTGTGGGCCGACATCCGGCACTGGCGGCGCAGCCGCCGCACCCTCTCGGTGGGCGAGGCGCTGCAGGACCTCTACATCGGGGTGTTCGCGGTGCTGATGCTCGGCTCGATGCTGGTCAGCGTCCTGGTCAACCTGTCCGACGTCGGCGACCGGGCCTGCGTGGCCGCCGACTGCGCGGCGGCCCGGTCGCTGCTGCCCTGGCTGGTCGTCGGCACCCTGCTCGCGGTGCTCTGGTCCCTCGCGCGGATGGTCGGCCCGGTGGCGGTCAGCCCGGGCGTGGCCGGGTGGCTGGTGCCCACCCCCGTCGACCGGGGTGAGCTGCTCCGCGGTCGGGCGCGGGGCACCGTGCTGCTCGCCGCCGCTCTCGTCGCCCCGGTCGCCGCCGGCACCGCCACCCTGGCCGGCTTCGACGTCCCCGTCCTGGTGCTGTTCGCCGTGGGCGCCGCGGGCCTGGCGTCGTACGGCGTCGGCGCGCTGGTCCACGCCCAGGCGGTCGGCCGCCGGCGCCACCCCGCGCTGCTCCTCGGCCCGGTCAGCCTGGTCGCGGTCGCGACGGGCCTCGCCGCGATCGCGCTCTCCGTCGAGCCGACCCTCTCCGCCGGCTCCGGGGCCCGGGGGCCGGCACTGGCCGGCGTCGTACTCGTCTGGGTCGGCGTGGTCGTGGCCCTCCTGCGGGCCCGGGCACTGACCGCGCGCCTGCGCCGCCGCGACGTGGCGCCCGGCGGCGTCCTGGTCCCCGGTCTGGGCGGCGCCCTGGCGACGCTGGACCTGGCGCTGATGTTCGACGTGCTCGTCGCGCACGCGACCGCCCGTCGTGGTCTGGTCCGGTCCCGCCGCGGCGGTCCGCACGGCCTCGCGGCCCTGGCCTGGCGCGACGTGATCCGGCTGCGGCGCCACCCCGGCCGTGTGCTGCTGCTGGCGGGCTCGCTGCTGGTCCCGTACGCCGTCGCGGCGGTCGGGGGCCGGGTGGTGGTCGTCCTGGTCGAGGTGCTCGTCTGCTTCGTCCTGGTCGTGCCCTTCCTGGTCGCCCTGCGGGTGCTGACCCGCTCGTCGGGGATGGCGCGGATGTTCCCGACCGCGCTCGGCGCGACCCGGGCCGCGGCCGTCGTCGTCCCCGGCGTCCTGCTGTTGGCGCACGGCCTGCTCAGTGCGCCCGCGCTGGCTCGGACCCTCGACGCGCCCGCGGGCGACCTCGCGCTGCTGGGCGCGGCGTCGGGGCTCGGCGGGCTGGCGGCGGGCGTGCGCTGGGTGACCGGCCGGCCGCCGGACTACGGGCGCCCGCTCATCTCGACGCCTGCCGGTGGTGTGCCGACGAACCTCTACGGCAGCGCGCTGCGCGGGTTCGACATCGCCGTGCTGACCGCCCTGCCGATGCTCCTCGCCCCCACCGGAGGCGGCGCCGTGGTGAGCGCGCTGCTGTCGGTCGGGGTGATCGGCTACCTGTGCGGCCGGAAGTGAGCACGGCCTCCGTGGACTAACCTAGCACTTGCTTGGTTCCGGGCCTATGATCGTCACCGCAGTGACGACGAAAGGGTTCCCGTGGCGTACAGCATCGACATGACCGGCCAGGTGGTGCTCGTGACCGGCGGCGGTCGGGGCGTGGGCGACGGCATCGTGCAGGCCTATCTCGAGGCGGGCGCCGACGTGGAGATCTGCGGGCGCAGCACCCCCGACGCCCTGCGCGAGGTCGACGGCCGCCGGCCGCACTTCTCGACGGTCGACGTACGCGAGGCCGACCAGGTCACTGCCTGGGTCGAGGACGTCGTGAGCCGGCGCGGGCGGCTCGACGTCGTCGTCAACAACGCCGGCGGGGCGCCGTACGCCGACTTCGCCGCCGCCTCCCCGCGCTTCCACGCGAAGATCAACGACCTCAACTTCATGTCCGCGGTCCACCTCGCGCATGCGGCCCACTCGCACCTGCGGGCGGCGGGTGGCTCGATGGTCAACATCACCTCGATCTCCGCCCGCCGGCCCAGCCCCGGCACCGCGGTGTACGGCGCCGCGAAGGCAGCCCTGGAGAGCCTCACCGCGAGTCTCGGGGTCGAGTGGGCGCCGGACGTGCGGGTCAACGCGGTCAGCTGCGGCCTGGTCGAGACGCCCGGGTCCGCCGACCACTACGGCGACGCGGCGCAGTTCGCGCGCGTCGCCGCCACCATCCCGCGGGGCGTCTTCGCCCGGCCGCTCGAGGTGGGGCAGGCCTGCGTCTTCCTGTCCTCGCCGCTCGCCACGCACATCACCGGAGCCGTCCTCAACGTCGACGGCGGCGGCGAGTGGCCCGCCTTCCTCCAGCACACCCCCAACGCCTGACCCCGACCCAGGGAGCAACCGTGCCCGATGCAGTCATCGTCTCCGCCGCCCGGTCGCCGATCGGCCGCGCCTACAAGGGCTCGCTGCGCGACATGCGGCCCGACGACCTCGCCGCGCAGATGGTCGACGCCGCGCTGGCGTCCGTCCCCGAGCTGGACCGGAGCCTGGTCGAGGACCTGCTGGTCGGCTGCGCCCAGCCCGCCGGCGAGCAGGGCTACAACATCGGTCGGATGGTCGCGCTCCGCCTCGGCCTCGACGGCGTGCCGGGCGCCACTGTGCACCGCTACTGCGCCTCGTCGCTGCAGGCGACCCGGATGGCGCTGCACGCCATCCGCGCCGGAGAGGGCGACGTCTTCGTCGCCGCCGGGGTCGAGTGCGTCTCCCGCTTCGAGCGCGGCAAGGCCGACGGCATGCCCGAGACCCGCAACCCGCTGTACGCCGACGCGGCTGCCCGGGCGGCGGCCCGCGCCGCCGCCCGCGATCCGTGGGCCGACCCGCGTGCGAGCGGCGAGCTGCCGGACATCTACCTCGCCATGGGCGAGACCGCGGAGAACGTCGCGTCGTACCGCGGCGTCTCGCGGGCCGCGCAGGACGCGTACGCCGTGCGCAGCCAGAACCTCGCCGAGGCCGCCGCGCAGCGCGGCTTCTGGAAGACCGACATCACGCCCGTCACCCTGGCCGACGGCACCGTCGTCGACAGTGATGACGGCCCGCGTGCCGGCGTCACCCTGGAGAAGGTCGCCGCCATGCAGCCGGTGTTCCATCCCGAGGGCACCGTCACGGCCGCCAACTGCTGCCCGCTCAACGACGGCGCCGCCGCGCTCGTCGTCATGAGCGACACCCGGGCCGCCGAGCTCGGCATCACCCCGCTGGCCCGGGTCGTCGCGACCGGCGTCTCCGCGCTGAGCCCCGAGATCATGGGCCTCGGCCCGGTCGAGGCCAGCCGCCAGGCCGTCGCCCGCGCGGGTCTCTCCCTCGGCGACATCGACCTGGTCGAGATGAACGAGGCCTTCGCCGCCCAGGTGCTGCCCTGCATCGACGAGCTCGGCCTCGACCTGGACCGGGTCAACGTCAACGGCGGCGCGATCGCGCTCGGCCACCCGTTCGGCTCGACCGGCGCCCGGATGGCCACCACCCTGATCCACGGCCTCCAGGAGCGGGACGCGCAGTTCGGGCTCGAGACGATGTGCGCCGCCGGCGGGCAGGGCATGGCGATGGTGCTCGAGCGCCTGTCCTGACGCGATCGGGGCAGGCTCCGGTCGGCGTCGCACCGACCAGAATTGTCGCGGCCGACCTCCGGTGGCGACGGATCCAGTAGGTGCGTGGTGAGCGGGATCGACCTGGTCGCGGGTGGTTCCGATGCGCGCAGTAACACGCCGTCCACCTGACTGACGGCCAGCCTGTCAGCACGACACGCCGTCGCCACGCCGTCGCCACTGCTGACAACCGCGGGGGAGTCGGGCGGACGGCGTGTTACAGCGCGTCCCTGGCCGGACCTACGCGGCGTTACTTGTTCGCTTTACGCCCTCGGCTCGTGATCGGCGCTCCTTCGTCGCGCGATCGCTCGCCTCGCAGAGAGCGAACAAGTGACCCGCCCCGGCTGCGCGGTCAGAGCGGACTCACCTGCGAGGGCAGGTCACTTGTTCGCTTTACGCGCTCGGCTCGTGATCTTCGCCCGCTCGTTGGCGTCGAGGACCACCTTGCGGATCCGGACGGTCTCGGGCGTGATCTCCACGCACTCGTCCTCACGGCAGAACTCCAGGCACTGCTCCAGCGACAGCTTCTTCGGCGGGATGAGCTTCTCGAAGTTGTCGGAGGTCGCGGAGCGGATGTTGGTCTGCTGCTTCTCCTTGGTGATGTTGACGTCCATGTCGTCGGCGCGGGAGTTCTCGCCGATGATCATGCCCTCGTAGACCTCGGTCGCCGGCTCGACGAACATCACGCCGCGCTCCTGCAGCGACGTCATGGCGTACGCCGTCGCGGCACCCGATCGGTCCGCGACGAGCGAGCCGGAGTTGCGGGAGCGGATCTCGCCGGCCCAGGGGAAGTACCCCTCGGAGATGTGGTGGGCGATGCCGGTGCCGCGGGTCTCGGTGAGGAAGTCGGTGCGGAAGCCGATCAGGCCGCGGGCGGGGACCACGAACTCCATCCGCACCCAGCCGGTGCCGTGGTTGGTCATCCCCTCCATCCGACCCTTGCGGTTGGCCAGCAGCTCGGTGATCGTGCCCAGGAACTCCTCGGGCGCGTCGATGGTGAGCCGCTCGAAGGGCTCGTGGAGCTTGCCGTCGACCTCGCGGGTGACCACCTGCGGCTTGCCGACGGTGAGTTCGTAGCCCTCGCGGCGCATCTGCTCGACCAGGATGGCCAGCGCCAGCTCGCCGCGCCCCTGGACCTCCCAGGCGTCGGGGCGCTCGGTGGGCAGGACCCGGAGCGAGACGTTGCCGACCAGCTCGGCGTCGAGGCGGTCCTTGACCAGGCGGGCGGTGACCTTGTGGCCCTTGCCGCCCTTGCCGACCAGCGGCGAGGTGTTGGTGCCGATGGTCATCGAGATGGCCGGCTCGTCGACGTGGATGAGCGGCAGGGCGACCGGGTTCTCCGGGTCGGCGAGGGTCTCGCCGATGGTGATCTCCGGGATGCCCGCGACCGCGACGATGTCACCGGGGCCGGCGGACTCGCCGGGCTTGCGCTCGAGGCCCTCGGTGACGAGGAGCTCGGTGACCTTGACGTTCTTGACGCCGCCGTCGCGGCGCATCCAGGCGACCTGCTGGCCCTTCTTCAAGGTGCCCTGCTTGATCCGCAGCAGCGCGAGGCGGCCGAGGAAGGGGGAGGCGTCGAGGTTGGTGACGTGGGCCTGCAGCGGCGCGCCCTCGTCGTACTCCGGGGCGGGGATGGTCTCCAGGATCGTGCGGAACAGCGGCTCCAGGCCGTCGCCGTCGGGGAGCGTGCCGTTCTCCGGCTTCTCCAGCGAAGCGATGCCGGCCTTGCCGGAGGCGTAGACGACCGGGAAGTCGAGCGCGTCCTGCGAGTGCGACTCGTCGAGCAGGTCCATGAACAGCTCGTAGGTCTCGTCGACGACCTCGTCGATCCGGGCGTCGCCGCGGTCGGTCTTGTTGACCACCAGGATCACCGGCATGTCGGCGTTGAGCGCCTTGCGCAGCACGAACCGGGTCTGGGGGAGGGGGCCCTCGGAGGCGTCGACCAGCAGCACGATGCCGTCGACCATCGACAGGCCGCGCTCGACCTCGCCGCCGAAGTCGGCGTGACCGGGGGTGTCGATGATGTTGATCGTCATCTCGCCGCCGGCGAGCTCCTGCGCGGCCGGGCCCTTGTAGTGGACCGCGGTGTTCTTCGCGAGGATCGTGATGCCCTTCTCGCGTTCGAGGTCGCCCGAGTCCATCACCCGCTCGGCGACGCCCTCGGCCTGGTGGGCGCTGAAGGCGCCGGCCTGGTGCAGCATCGCGTCGACGAGGGTCGTCTTGCCGTGGTCGACGTGGGCGACGATGGCGACGTTGCGGAGATCGGTACGACGAGTCTGGGACACGAACGACCAGCCTACTGGCGCGGGACCTCCCGGCTCGCATCGTCGCTGTGCCCGCCCGGCGCACCGGGCGGGCACAGCGGCGCGATCAGTTGGCTCCGAGCGACGCGGAGACCGTCGCGGACGCGACCTGCGTCGCGATGATCTGGTTGTCGGGACCGAGACGGACCTGACTGTCCGGCGGGGTCAGCACGCGCAGCGTGATCGTGGCGGGACTGCTGAGCGTGACGACGCTCATGTTCGTGCAGGCATAGCCGCCCATGACGCCCGGCAGCGACTGGTACACGCTGTCGAGCACCTTCGTGCCCTGGCTGAGCTGGCACTGGACCAGCCTCTGGGAGCCGGAGACGTCGTCGAGGGAGACGCGCGACATGAGGGTGAAGGTGCCGGCGGGCAGCGAGAGGGTCTTGACGTCGACGGTCGTGTTCGCCGGCTGGGCGAGGGCGCCGTCGATGCGGCGTACCGCATAGGCATTGCCCTTGGACTGGGCGTTGGCCTGGATCTCGGCCAAGGCGGCGGGGTCGATGTCCTTGGTCTTGATCGTGGCGTTCTTGATGTTCTTGCTCGTCACGGTGTTCTTCGCGATCTGCTTGCCGGTGATGCTGCCGGCCGCGAAGGCGGTGCCGCCGACGGCGAGGGTGACGATCACCAGCGCCGCGATGATCGGTGCGGAGGCGATGTTCTTGAGGAGGGAGCGGAGTTTCATGGGGACACCGTGGTGGGCAGTGCCTCGGACGTCAATGCCCACGAGCCCTAGACTCGGCCCCATGCAGACCATCGGCCTTGTCGGCGGCATGTCCTGGGAGAGCAGCGCGGCGTACTACGAGGCGCTGAACCGTGGGGTCGAGGAGCGGCTCGGCGGGCTCCACTCGGCGGCGACGGTGATGGCGTCGGTCGACTTCGCCACGGTCACCGAGCTGCAGGAGGCCGAGGACTGGGACGGCGTCGCGGTCATCCTGCGCTCCGCCGCCCAGTCCGTCGAGCGGGCCGGCGCCGACTTCCTCATGCTCTGCACGACGACCTTCCACCGGGTCGCCGAGCAGGTCCAGGACGCCGTCTCCATCCCGCTGCTGCACCTCGGCGACGTCGTCGCGGAGGCGTGCAAGGCCGAGGGCGTCGAGAACGTCGCCCTGCTCGGCACGAAGTTCGCGATGTCGCGCACCTTCTTCACCGACCGGATCGCGAGCCACGGCCTCGGCGTCCTGGTCCCCGACGCGGCCCACCACGACGAGCTCAACCGGATCATCTACGACGAGCTGGTGCACGGGAAGGTCGTCGACGACTCCCGCCGCGCCGTCGTCGGCATGATCAGCGAGCTGTGGGACGCCGGCGCCGGCGGTGTCATCCTCGGCTGCTCCGAGCTCGAGCTGCTCATCCGGCAGGCCGACTCCGAGATCCCCGTCTTCCCGTGCACCACGCTGCACGTCGCCGCGGCGCTCGACCGCGCGCTGGGCTGAGGCCGGCCGGCTGCAGGAACAACCGGTCGACCGGTTGTTCCCGCGCTTGTCGGGCGTTGCAACGCCCGACAAGTGCAGGAAATGCCCGTCCAGTGTGACCAGTGTGACCGGAATGGCGCGCCGCGAGACGATCGATTCCCGCGGAGCGTGCGAGACCCGGGAATCACTCGTCTAGGACGCGGTGTGCACCATCCGCCGGCCGCGCAGCTCGTCGAGGAAGGCCACGATGTCGTCGCGACAGGCCTCGGCGCTGACGTCGTAGTCCGCGGCGACGAGGGCACACAGCTCGCCGAGGTCGCGCGGCTGCTCGAGGTGGCGCCACAGGGCCGCGGCGACCCCCTTGACCGCGTAGTACTCGCCCTGGGCGAGTCCCATCATCACGAACTCCTCGCCCATCTCCACGGCCTGCAGGGCGGGGTCACGCACCCACCGTTCGGGTCGCTGTGCCGGTCGCATGCTGCTCCTCTCGGATGACGGGGCCCGGACGGGCTGCCCGGGCGATGTGGTCCAGGATCGCGTCGGCCGAGGACGCGACCGAGTCGACGCCGCGCGGGCGCTCGACGCGCGCGAGGCCGGCGACCCGGGCCAGGGCGGCGCTGCGCGCCAGGTGGGTACGCCGCAGCCCGCCGACCAGGATCTCGTTGCGGTAGCTGTGCTCGTGCAGGACGGCGAAGCCCGCAGCCCCCGTGACGGGTACGACCCGCAGCGGGCCCTCGTGCCTGTCCAGGACGTAGATCCATTGGACGGGCACCGGCCCCGGCGCGGCGGCGCGCTCCAGCGGCACGTGGTACTTGTCGAAGCCCGCGCCCACCCGGTCCAGCCCGGACGAGGGCAGGCCGAGCCGGTCGAGGGCGTCCTGCCAGAGCTTGATCCGGGGCCAGCCGGGGAGGGCCCGCCCGGCCGCGTCCACCGGTACGACGTCGTCGCTGAGGACGACATGCCCGCGGCGGTGCATCTCGGCGGCCAGGGTCGACTTGCCGGCGCCGGAGTGGCCGAGGACGACCGCGCAGGCGCCGTCGACGACGAAGGCGTTGCCGTGCAGGACGAGCAGGCCGCGCTGGGTCAGCAGGACGCCGAGCGCGGAGCCGAGGAGGAACAGCCGCAGCGCGTCGGTCGAGGCGCCCGGCGCCGGCTCGACGGTGATCCGGGTGCCCCGCTCGCAGAGGTAGCGGCCGACCTCGGGGACGTCGAGGCCGATCCGGTCGCCGTCGGCCCAGAAGCCGTGCGGGAGCGCGAGGGCGTCCGGCGCCGGAGGGCGCACGGGGCCCAGCCGCACCACGACGTCCGCCCGTGCCGGGAGCCCGGGCGCAGGGGGCAGCTCGGGCAGCAGGAGCTCGCTGTCGATGCGGAGTCCGTAGCCGGCGTACATGGTCGGGAGGAGGGGAGGAGGCTCAGGGCTGCCAGCTGAAGGCCCCGACGGGGGTCCAGGCCCGGGTGGAGCCACCGGTGACGGTGACCGGCTCGCCGGCCGCGGGGCCGACGGTGACCCAGGCGTGGGCCCGCAGCTCGCCGGCGTCATCCCGACGCAGACCGAACACCACCGTGTGCGGCACCCGTGCGCCGCGCAGCAGGATGCGCGCGGTCAGGGCCTGCGGGTAGCAGTCGGACGTCCAGGGAGTCCGTCCGGCGGCCTGCCCGACGACCCGTGCGACCGCCCGGGCGCGCGCGACCTGACGTGCGCTCGCACCCGGAGGCGCCGGGGCCCCGGATCCGCCCGGTGCGACCGGCTCGCCGAGGAGGCGACGTACCGCACCGAACGGCAGGACGACCGTCAGCAGCCGGGTGGCGCCCAGCAGGCACCACGCGGCGGCCACGGCGAGTCTGAACCTCGCAGAGGTCAGCTGCCGAGCCCGAGAGTGATGTCGATGTCGATATCGATGTCCTGGGTCGCCGTGAGGCTCAGGGTCTCCAGGGTCGGGGGGACGTAGGTCAGCTTCATAGGAGCTCCATTGGGTGCAGGACGGAGAGGAGGGAGTGCCTCCGTCGACGGTGCAACGCGGATACCCGCGCGCAGGACACGGCCTCGCCCCCGCTTCACCCGATTTTTAACCTTCCCGGCGTTCCCGTTCCTCCGACGCCGGGGCCCGCCGCGTGCCACGCTCGCGCGGTGAGCGCCGACGTCCTCGACCTGCTCTGCCGGCTGGTGCGCAGCGCGCTCGCCGCCGAGGAGGGGCACGCCGTCGTCCCGGTGCGCGTCCCGACGGGGACGGAGCGCGACCTGCTGGACGGGGTACGCCGCCACCGGGTGCCGGAGCTGCTCCGCGCCCACGCGGACGAGCTCGGCCTGTCCGGCGGGACCGCCCGGGTGCTGGCCGCGATGGTCGAGGGCGCGCGGCAGCGCCGAATGGTGCACACCCTGGAGACGGTGCGCGCCTGGCAGCTCCTCGACGCGGCCGGCATCGAGGCCCTGGTGTTCAAGGGCATCCCCTTGGCGGTGCTCACCACGGGCCGGCCCGACGCCCGCGGCGCGGGCGACATCGACCTGCTGGTCCGCCCCGGGGCGGCCGCGGCCGCACACCGGCTGCTGAGCACGTCCGGATGGGCCCTGCACGAGGACTGCCGGATCGAGCCGGGCATGTGGGCCTGGCGCCACGTCCTGCGCTGGGGCCACACGCTGACCTACCTGGGCGCCGGCGCCGACGTCGACCTGCACTGGCGGCTCGACGCCATGCCGGGCGCCCAGCCGGACCCGGCGGAGCTGCTGGCGCGCCGTACGACGGTCGAGGTCGGCGGCGTCGCGGTGCCGACCCTCGCCCCGGCCGATGCCCTCCGTCACCTGGCCGGACATCGCGAGGGTTGGATCTGGCTGCGCACCCTGGTCGACCTGCGCCGCCTGGCCCGCGACCCGGAGGTGTTCGCGCAGGAGCTGCCGGCGCCCGCGCTCGCCTCGCTCGCCGCGGCCCGCGCGACCGTCGGACTGCCGGACACGGTGCCCGCGTGGGTGCTCGCCGCGCTGGACCGGGTGCCGGAGGCCGTGGTGGCCCGCGCTCGGGCCGGCCATCGGCTGCCCGTGGCGGCCTGGGGCGGCGCGAGCACCGCTCGCGACTTCCGCAACGGGCTGACCGCCACGCGGAGGCCACGCGATCTCCAGCAGCTCGCTGTCGGCCTCGTGCTGCCGGCGCACGCCGCGCTGCCGGTCCGCTCGGCCACCGCCTGGGGCGGCGTGCCACGCGCCTTCGCCCTGCGCGCCCAGCGCCTGGTGCGCCGCTGACCGGACCGGTCCTGGTCGGGCGCGGACCCGGATCAGACCCGGTGCACCTTGTGGGTCGCGGCCTGGGCGCGGGGCTTGATCACCAGCTCGTCGATGTTGACGTGCGCCGGGCGGGTGGCAACCCAGGTGATGGCGTCGGCCACGTCGTCGGCCACCAGCGGGTCGGGGACCCCCGCATAGACCGCGTCCGCGCGCGCCTGATCTCCCCCGAAGCGGGTGAGCGAGAACTCCTCGGTGCGCACCAGTCCCGGTGCCACCTCGCACACCCGCACCGGCTGGTCGAAGAGCTCCAGGCGCAGCGTCTCGGTGACGACCTTGGTGCCGTGCTTGGCGGCCGTGTAGCCGGCGCCGCCCTCGTAGGCGCCCCGTCCCGCGATCGAGCCGACGTTGACGATGACGCCCGCTCCGCTCGCGACCAGGGCGGGCAACAGCGCCTGGGTGACGCGCATCAGGCCGAGCACGTTGACGTCGTACATCCGGCGCCACTCGTCGGCGTCCGCCTCGGCCACGGGCGCGAGCCCGAAGGCGCCGCCGGCGTTGTTGACCAGGACGTCGAGGCGCGGCCCGACCGCGGCGGCGAGTGTCGCGACCGACGCCTCCGTGGTGACGTCGCACACGACCGCCCGGCCGCCGATCTCGGCGGCGAGCGCCTCGATCCGGTCGGCGCGACGGGCCGCGCAGACGACCTCGAAGCCCTCCCGGGCGAGATGGCGCGCGGTGGCGGCGCCGATGCCGCTGGACGCCCCGGTGACGACGGCGATGCGGGTGCTCATGGACCCCATCTTCGTGGATCGGGAATGCCGGGCACACTGGCAGGGTTGACCGATCGACCGGCAATGGGTTCAGACAGCGGGAGGTGCGATGGGGGAGTCGATCGGTCGGGTCGCCATGGTCAGCCTGCACACGTCCCCGCTCGACCAGCCCGGCACCGGTGACGCGGGCGGGATGAACGTCTACGTCATCGAGCTCGCCCGGCGCCTCGCCGACTGCGGCATCGAGGTCGACATCTTCACCCGCGCGACCAGCTCGCGCCTGGACCCTGTGGTCCCCGTCCGCGACGGCGTCACCGTGCACAACGTGCACGCCGGGCCCTTCGAGGGGCTGACCAAGGACCAGCTCCCCGGCCAGCTCTGTGTCTTCGCCCGCGAGGTGCTGCGCGCCGAGGCCGCCCACCCGGCCGGCCACTTCGACGTCGTCCACTCCCACTACTGGCTCTCCGGCCAGGTCGGCGCGCTGGCCCGCGACCGCTGGGGCGTGCCGCTCGTCCACTCCATGCACACCATGGCGAAGGTCAAGAACGAGGCGCTGGCCGCCGGCGACACCCCCGAGCCGCAGGCCCGGGTCATCGGCGAGGAGCAGGTGGTCGAGGCCGCCGACGTGCTCATCGCCAACACCGACCTCGAGGCCAAGCAGCTGATCAACCTGTACGACGCCGACCCGGGCCGGGTCGAGGTGGTCCACCCGGGTGTCGACACCGAGGTGTTCTGCTCGCTGACGCCCGCCGAGCGGGCCCGCGCGCGCCGCGAGCGCGACCTCGCCGACGACGCGCTGGTCCTGCTCTTCGCGGGCCGGATCCAGCCGCTGAAGGCCCCCGACGTACTGCTGCGCGCCGTCGCCGAGCTGCTCGCCCGGCGCCCCGACCTGCGCCCGCGCCTGGTCGTCCCGGTCGTCGGCGGACCGTCCGGGAGCGGCCTGGAGCGGCCCGCCGCGCTCGCCAACCTGGCCGCCGAGCTCCACATCGACGACGTGGTCCGCTTCGTGCCGCCCGTGCCCCAGCACGAGCTCGCCGACTGGTACGCCGCCGCGACCCTCGTCGCCGTCCCGTCCTACAACGAGTCCTTCGGCCTGGTCGCCGCGGAGGCCCAGGCGTCCGGAGCCCCGGTCGTCGCCGCGGCTGTCGGCGGACTGACCACCGTCGTCCGCGACGGCCACAGCGGCCTGCTCGTCGACACCCACGAGCCGCACGACTGGGCCGTCGCCCTGGAGCGGGTGGTGGCCGACCCGGCCTACCGCGACCGGCTCGCCGCCGGCGCGCTCGAGCAGGCGCGGCGGTTCTCGTGGGAGGCCACCGCCGCCCATACGGTGGAGGTCTACGAGCGCGCCCACGCGCTCCTGCGGCAGGAGGCGCGCGTCGGATGACCCACCCCGACCCGAACGGCCCGGCGGACGTCGTCCGCGCGTGGTTGGCCGACAACGAGATCGCCTTCGAGGAGACCGAGGACGGCACGTTCAGCTTCGCGCTCCCGGGGGAGAAGAAGCTGCAGACGCCGGTCCGCCTCGACCTGGGGCCCCACGCGCTGGGCGTGCACGCGTTCGTGTGCCGGCGGCCCGACGAGGAGTTCGAGCGGGTCTACCGCTGGCTGCTCGAGCGCAACATGAGGATGTACGCCGTCGCGTTCGGCATCGACCACCACGGCGACATCTACCTCGACGCCCGGCTGCCGCTGTCGTCGGTCACCCCCGACGACCTCGACCGGCTGCTGGGCTCGGTGCTGGAGTACGCCGACTCCGCCTTCAACACCATCCTCGAGCTCGGCTTCGAGTCGTCCATCCGCAAGGAGTGGGCCTGGCGGATCGAGCGCGGCGAGTCGACCGCCAACCTGGAGGCGTTCCGGGGCTGGCTGGAGGCCGACGCCCCGGAGTGAATGTCGGCGGCCCGGCCTACGGTCGGGGCATGACGAGCATCGCCGACCGCCGCGCCGCGTTCCGTGCTCTCCACGAGCGCGGCTGCTTCCTGCTGCCCAACCCCTGGGACCGCGGGTCCGCCCGCTATCTCGAGCACCGGGGCTTCGCCGCGCTGGCGACCACCAGCTCCGGCGCGGCGTGGAGCCGCGGCCGGCCCGACGGCTCCGCGACCCGCGACGAGACGCTCGACCACCTCGCCGACATCGTCGGTGCCACGAGCCTGCCGGTGAACGCCGACTTCGAGAACGGCTATGGCGACACCGCGGCCGAGGTCGCGGTGAGCGTGGCCCTCGCTGTCGAGACCGGTGTCGCGGGTCTGTCGGTGGAGGACGCGCTCGACGGCGAGCCCTACGCCCTCGACGTGGCCACCGAGCGCATCACCGCCGCCCGGGAGGCCATCGACGCCAGTGGCCACGACGTCCTGCTGGTCGGACGGTCCGAGGGCTTCATCATCGGCCGGCCCGACCTCGCCGAGGTGCTCGACCGGCTGCGCGCCTACGCCGCCGCCGGGGCCGACTGCCTCTACGCGCCCGGCATCAGCGCGCCGGAGGACATCGCGGCCGTCGTCGCGGCCGTGGCGCCCACGCCGGTCAACCTGCTCGTCGGCGGCCCGAGTCGGCTCACGCTGACGCAGATCGCCGACCTCGGCGTACGCCGGGTCAGCGTGGGCGGCGCGCTCGCCCGCGCCGCCTGGGGCGGGTTCGAGCGGGCCGCCGACGCCCTCGTCGAGGGGCGCTTCGACGGATTCGACGGATCCGCGGCCGGTGCCGACCTCAACGCCCTGTTCCGCGACGGGCCGGAGGCGGACCAGCAGCGCTGATCCGCCTCCGGTGTCCCCGGTGAATCGGTGAAGACAGGTTCAGCGGCGTACCCGCCACTTCACCAGCGCCGGCGTGGTCTCGACCTGGCCGGAGGTCCCGACCGAGCGGACCCGGACCTTGTGCTTGCCGGGCTTCAGCTTCTTGACCCGCAGCGGCGACGAGCAGGCCCTCCACGCCTTCGCGTCGACCTTGCACTGGAAGCTCACGTCGCCCTTGTCGGCGGTGAAGCCGATGGTCGCCCTGCGCTTCGTGGTGTTCTTCCTCGGCTTGCTCGTGATGGTCGTGTTGCCGGGCGCGTCGGTCCTGATGACCAGGTCGACGCTCGTGATGAAGCCACCGTCCGGGCTGCCGTCGTCGGTCACGAAGAGCCGCCAGGTGCCGTTCGGGGAGCTGCCGTTGAAGGCGCTGAGCGTCGCGCCGTACGGCGCGGCGGGCGCGGGTGGGGTGAAGGCCTCGGTGTTGTCGTTGTTGGTCGGTCGGTACGTCCCGCTCGGGCACGGCCCGGCCGTCGGCAACGCCGGCCCGGAGTCGTCGAAGCGCCAGTCGACGTCGTCGACGTCGCCGGTGCCGCAGGTGTCGGACACGAGCAGCGTGCTGACCCCGGTCGGGCCGACCAGCAGGATGTCGAGGTCGGTCGGCCAGGTGTGGCTGACGCCGCTGAGGCGGACGTCGAGATCGGTGATGGCGCCGGCCTCGCCGTCGACGGCCAGTTGGTACGGGTAGGGCACGGCGTTGCCGGTGATCGGCACGTCGACCACCGAGGACGCGGTCGTGATCCGCACCGAGAACCCGCCGCTGATCGTGCCGATGTCGCCGCCCGCGTCATCGACGACGTAGAGCGTCCACGAGCCCACCGGGTTGCGGCCGTCGAACGCGGACAGCGACGACGCCACGGTGAGGCCGGCCGGGGTGTTGTCGCCCTCCGCCACGTTCGTGGGACGGAACGAGCCGCTGCCGCATCCCGAGCCCGGCAGGCCGGCGGCGGCCTCGTCGTCGAAGGTGAACGTGCCGTTGATCGGCACGCCGCCACAGGCATCGGACATCAGCTTGACGGCCTGGTTGCCGTCACCGGGCGCCCGGAGGTAGATGTCCAGGTCGGCGGCGAAGGTGTGCGACAGGTTGGTCAGGACGACGTCGACGTCGGTGATGGCGCCGCCGAACGGCGAGACCGACACCGACCTCGTGACGGTGGCGGCGTCGGCGATCGCGATCGCCGCGCTGTTGGTGAAGGTCCCGGATGCTGCCTGGGCGGGACTTGTGGTGGTGAGGCCGGCGAGGCCTCCGAGAGTGATGACACCTGCGGTCATCAGCGCGAGACGGCGCATGGCTGAGCCTTTCGGAGGGGGTGAGGTGCTGACCTACTCCAGACCCGCGAACCCCCGGCGGTGATACGGCGACCTTCGCCGGATGTCGCTCACCCGCCCGCGTGGAGCCGGCTCGCCTGTCGCGTGAGATGGTCCCGCTCGGCGACATTGGTCGCCCGCTCGGCCGCGACCCGGTAGTGCCGGGCCGCCTCCTCTCGGTGGCCCGCCCGCTCGTGCAGCCACGCCGCGACGGCATCGCGCCGGGGCAGGTCCTCGGGGAGCCCCTCGACCTGGCGCAGCCCCGCCAGCGGTCCGTCGACCTCGCCGACCGCGACCGCGCGGTTGAGCGCGACCACGGGGGTGGGGACGAGCCGGATCAGCTCGTCGTACCACTCGAGGATCTGTGGCCAGTCGGTCTCCTCCGCGCTCGCGGCGTCGTCGTGGAGGGCGGCGATGGCCGCCTGCGCCTGGTACTCACCGACGGCGTCGCGCGCGAGCGCGGCCTGCAGCACGCGGACCCCGTCGGCGATCATCGCGGAGTCCCACAGCGAGCGCTCCTGCTCGGCGAGCGGCACCAGCGCCCCCGATCCGGTACGCCGGGCGCGGCGGCGTGCGTGGTGCAGCAGCATGAGCGCGAGCAGGCCGTCGACCTCGGGGTCGTCGGTCGCGGCGGCGAGCTGCCGGGTCAGCCGGATCGCCTCGTCGGCCAGGTCGACGGTGCCGGTGAAGCCCTCGTTGAACATCAGGTAGAGCACGCGCAGCACCGCGCCGACCTCGCCCGGCCGGTCGAAGCGCTCGCCGCTGACCGTGCGCTTGGCGCGGGTGATCCGCTGCGCCATGGTCGCCTCGGGGACGAGGAAGGCCGCCGCGATCTGGGCGGTGGTGAGGCCGCCGACCGCGCGCAGGGTCAGCGCGATCGCCGAGGCCGGGGTGAGCGCCGGGTGACAGCAGCGGCTCAACAGCAGCAGGGTGTCGTCCTCCTGCTCCGACGGTCCGGGCTCGGGCTCCAGCTGCACCCGCAGCTCACGCCGCTCCCGCGCGTACGCCGAGCGCTGGGCGTCGACCAGCTTGCGCCCGGCGACCGTGATCAGCCAGGCCCGCGGGTTGTCGGGCCGGGTGTCCGGCCAGTGCCGCAGCGCCTCGATCAGCGCCTCCTGGACGGCGTCCTCGGCCGCCGCGAAGTCGGCTCCGCGGCGGACGAGGACACCGAGGACCTGCGGCGTCAGGTCGCGCAGGTCCACGCCCAGGTCGGTCATTCCGTGACGACCGGCGGCTCGCCGTAGAACGGGCGGACCTCGATCCACTCGTGGATCGGCCGCCCGCCCGGGCCCGGCGCCGACGACAGCCGGGCCGCGGCCTCGTAGGCCCGCTCCTGGCTGTCGACGTCGATGACCATCCAGCCGGCGATCAGGTCCTTGGTCTCGGCGAACGGGCCGTCGGTGACGGGCGGGCGGCCCTCGCCGTCGTACCGCACGAAGGTGCCCTCGGGGGACAGGGCCTGCTCGTCGACGAACTCGCCGCGCTCGCGCAGCTCGTCGGCGACCTGGCGCATGAAGTCGATGTGCGCGGTGACCTCCTCCGGCGTCCACCGGTCCATCGGGACGAGGTCGTCCTTGGCGATCGCGTGGTCGCCGCGGTAGTGCTTGAGCAAGAGGTACTTCGCCATGATCGATCTCCTCAGGTCCGAGACGGCCATCCTGCCGCCTTCACCCTGGGGACGGAGCCGCCGACGCCTTCTCGACATCGGCAGCTGACGATTATCCGAAGAGCTTCTGGATCCGGGTGATCCCCTCGTGGAGCGCGTCGTCGCCGAGGGCGTAGGAGAACCGGAGGTAGCCGGGCGCGCCGAAGGCCTCGCCCGGGACGGCGGCGACGTCGGCCTGGTCGAGGATGTAGGAGGCGAGCTCGGAGGAGGTCGCGATCTCCACGCCGCGGTGGCTCCGGCCCAGCAGGCCCTTGACCGACGGGAAGGCGTAGAAGGCGCCCTGCGGCTCGGGGCACACGACGCCCGGGACGTCGTTGAGCAGGTCGACGATGGCCCGGCGCCGGCGCTCGAAGGCGGACTTCATCTCGGCGACGGCCTCGAGGCCGCCGTCGAGCGCCGCGGCGGCGGCGACCTGGCTGACATTGCCCACGTTGGAGGTCGCGTGGGACTGCAGGTTCGACGCCGCGGCCACGATGTCGCTGGGCCCGACGATCCAGCCGACCCGCCAGCCGGTCATGGCGTAGGTCTTCGCGACGCCGTTGACGACGATGCAGCGCTCGCGCAGCTCGGGACACACGGCGGGCAGGGAGGCGGTGGCGAGACCGTCGTACACGAGGTGCTCGTAGATCTCGTCGGTCACCACCCACAGGCCGTGCTCGACGGCCCAGGCGCCGATCGCGGTGATCTCCTCGACCGTGAAGACGGCGCCGGTCGGGTTCGACGGCGAGGTGAGCAGGAGCGCCTTGGTGCGCGCGGTCCGGGCACGCTCCAGCTGCTCGACGGTGACCTTGAAGTCCTGGGTCTCGTCGGCGAACACCTCCACGGGCACGCCGCCCGCCAGGCCGATGGCCTCGGGGTAGGTCGTCCAGTAGGGCGTGGGCAGCAGCACCTCGTCGCCGGGGTCGAGCAGCGTGGCGAAGGCGCCGTAGACCGCGTGCTTGCCGCCGTTGGTGACCAGGACCTGGCTCGCCTCGATCTCGTACGCCGAGTCGCGCCGGGTCTTGCGCACGATCGCGTCCTTGAGCTCGGGGAGCCCGCTCGCCGGCGTGTAGCGGTGGAACCGGGGCTCCCGGCAGGCGGCCACGGCGGCCTCGACGATGGGGGCGGGTGTCGGGAAGTCGGGCTCGCCGGCACCGAAGCCGATGACCGGCCGGCCCTCGGCGCGCAGGGCCTTGGCCCGGGCGTCGACCTTGAGGGTGGCGGACTCCGCGATGGCGCGGACGCGGGCGGAGATCCGGGGGCGCTCCAGGGTCATGGCCGCCAGCCTAGGGCGTCACCTCACAAAACTGAACCATCGGTTCATTTTGGTGAGGTGACGCTGGACCGGCCGGCCCGAGCAGGCGGTGGTCAATCCGGCCGGGCCTATTGACACGGGCGGTGGGCCAGATCACTATTTCGGATCAACGGTTTATCTAATGAACCAGCGGCCGCAATCGGGCGTGGTTGCCTGGTCGAGTTGAAAGGTGAGGCGATGGCGCGATTTTCGCACGCACTCCGGCGCAGCGCGGTGCTCGTCGGCCTGTGCGTCGGCGCACTGGTGATCAGTGCCTGTGGCGGGCTGTCCGGCAGCAGCGACACGGACGGCGACAAGACCCAGGTCCTCCGGATCGGCATGGCCTCTGACGCACAGAGCCTCGATCCGCCGAACTTCGTCCTCGCGGGCGACTTCACCCGGGACAACCTCGTCTACGAGACCCTGGTGAAGCTGACCAACAGCGGCGGCTTCGAGCCAGGTCTGGCCACCTCGTGGGAGCAGGCGTCCCCGACGGAGTGGGACTTCACCCTGCGCGAGGGCGTGAAGTTCCACGACGGCACGGACTTCGACAGCGCGGCGGTCAAGCAGAGCCTGGAGCGGGCCGCGACCCAGTCGCAGGGCAAGGGCTTCCTCGGTGTCATCAAGGAGGTGCAGACCCCCGACCCGATGACGGCGCGGATCGTGCTGACCAAGCCGTTCTCGAGCATCCTGAACAACCTGACGGTCCTCGTCGCGGCCATCATCAGCCCCAAGGCGCTGGCCGAGAAGGACGACAAGCAGCTGGCCAAGGAGCCGGTCGGCACGGGGCCGTTCACCTTCGTGGAGTGGGTGCCCGACACCACGATGTCCTTCGAGGTCAACCCCGACTACTGGGGCGCCAAGCCGAAGCTGGACAAGGTCGAGTTCGTCCCGATCCCGGAGGCCAGCACCCGCTTCAGCGCGCTGCAGGCCGGTGACATCGACGTGATCGAGAACCCCCCGCCGGACCAGCTCAAGGACCTCGGCGGCGACTTCTACGCCATCACCGAGCCGAAGGCCCGCCCGATCTTCCTCGGCTTCAACTTGGAGACGGTCCCCAACCCCCTGGTCCGCAAGGCCGTCGCGCACGCGATCGACCGGGGCGCGATCGTCGACGACGTCCTCGAGGGAGTCGGCAACGCCGCCGACGAGGGCCTGGTCTCGCCGGAGTTCTTGAAGAACGACCCGCCGATCAAGCTCGACTACGACCCGGAGGAGGCCAAGCGCCTGCTCGCCGAGGCCGGGGAGCCGAACCCGCAGATCACGCTCACCCTGCCGTCGGCGCGCTATCTCAAGGACAAGGAGATCGGCGAGGTCGTCCAGCAGCAGCTCGCCGAGGTGGGCATCGACCTCAAGCTCGACGTCCAGGAGGCGGGCACCTGGTACCAGTCCCTGCTCGACCACAAGACCGAGATGTACTACCTCGGCTGGGGCATGAGCTCCGGTGACCCGGGAGACATGCTGGTCCGCGTGTTCCGCAGCGACGCCGTCAACAACATGTCGCAGTTCAAGGACCCGGCGGTCGACCAGGAGATCGACTCGCTCGCGACCCTCGAGGTGGGCAGCGACGAGCGGAACCAGGTGATGCAGGACGTCCAGCGCCAACTGGTCGAGGACGACGCCGTGATCATCCCGATCTACCACATGGTGAACTCCTTCGCCGCCCGCAAGGGGGTCGAGAACTTCCACACCACGACCTCCGAGCTCATCGACCTGAGCGGTACGACGGTCGACTGAGCGGGTGGGGTGCCGGCCTCAGCCGGCACCCCACCCCGCTCCACCCCACGCAGGTCCCTCCCGCAAGCGCACGAGAAAGAGAAGCGAATGGTCTCCCCCCAGCCGTCCCGAGCACAGGTCGTGATCATCGGCGGCGGCATCATCGGTACGAGCGTCGCCTACCACCTGACCAAGCTCGGCGTCACCGACGTGGTGGTGCTCGAGCAGGGCAAGCTGTCGGGAGGGACGACCTGGCACGCCGCCGGCCTGGTGGGTCAGCTCCGCCCGACCGACGCGATGACGAAGCTCATCCAGTACTCGACGCAGCTCTACGCGACGCTCGAGGAGGAGACCGGGCTCGGCACCGGATGGAAGCGCTGCGGCAGCCTGTCGGTGGCCCGGACCGAGGAGCGGATGACGTCGCTGCTCCGCACCCAGGCGACGGCGCGGGCCTTCGGCGTCGAGGCGCACCGGCTGACGCCGGAGGAGGCGGGCGCGAAGTGGCCCCTCATGCGCACCGACGACCTGGTCGGCGCGGTCTGGCTGCCGGGCGACGGCAAGGCCAATCCGACCGACCTCACCCAGGCCCTGGCCCGGGGCGCCCGCAGCCGCGGCGCCGTGGTGTGCGAGGAGACCCAGGTGGTCGGCATGGACCTGCACGAGGGCCGGATCACCACCGTGCACACGCAGCACGGCCCGATCGAGTGCGAGACCGTGGTCAACTGCGCCGGCCAGTGGGCGGCGCAGGTCGGCGCCATGGCCGGCGTCCGGGTGCCGTTGCACTCGGTGGAGCACTTCTACATCGTCACCGACCCGATCGAGGGCGTGCACCGCGACCTGCCCGTGATGCGGGACCAGGACGGCTACATCTACTTCAAGGAGGAGGTCGGCGGCCTGGTGATGGGCGGCTTCGAGCCGGACGCCAAGCCGTGGGTCGGTCCCCACGAGATCCCCGACCCCTTCGTCTTCCAGCTGCTCGACGAGGACTGGGACCAGTTCGAGATCCTGATGGAGAACGCCATCACCCGCGTCCCGGCCCTGGAGCGGGCGGGGGTCAAGAAGTTCTACAACGGTCCCGAGAGCTTCACCCCGGACAACAACTTCATCATGGGCGAGTCCCTCGAGGTCCCGAACATGTACGTCCTCGCCGGCTTCAACTCCACCGGCATCGCCTCCGCGGGCGGCGCCGGCATGGCGATGGCGGAGTGGATCGTGGCCGGGGAGCCGGACCGCGACCTGTGGCCCGTGGACATCCGCCGCTTCGCGCCCTTCAACAGCAACGAGTCCTGGCTGCGCGAGCGGACCAAGGAGACCCTCGGCCTGCACTATGCGATCCCGTGGCCGAACCGCGAGCCGGAGACCGGTCGTCCGCTGCGGCGCTCGCCGATCCACCACCTGCTCGACGAGCAGGGGGCCGTGATGGGCAGCCGCAACGGCTGGGAGCGGCCCAACTGGTTCGCGCCCGAGGGCACGCCCCGCGTCACCGAGTACTCCTTCGGGCACCAGAACTGGCGCCCGCTGGTGGACGCCGAGCACCGCGCCACCCGCGACGGGGTCGCTCTCCTCGACCAGACCGCGTTCGCGAAGTTCCTGGTGCGCGGCCCCGGGGCGGAGGACGCGCTGCAGTACATCTGCGCCAACGACATGGCGGTCGCGCCCGGGACCACCGTCTACACCGGCATCCTCAACGACCGAGGCGGCTACGAGTCGGATGTGACGGTGACCCGGACCGGACCGGAGGAGTACCTCCTGGTGACCGGATCCGCACAGGCCGCCCGCGACGAGCACTACCTCAACCGGCACCTGCCCACCGGCTCGCGGACCGAGATCGTCGACGTGACGTCGTCGTACGCCGTCCTCGGGATCATGGGCCCGCAGTCGCGGACCCTGCTCTCGCGGCTCACCCGGAGCGACCTCGGCAACGAGGCGTTCCCCTTCTACACGAGCCAGCGCATCGACATCGGGCCGGTGCCCGTGCGAGCCACCCGGGTGTCGTACGTCGGCGACCTCGGCTGGGAGCTCTACATCCCCACGGAGTACGCCGTCACGGCCTATGAGCGTCTCGTCGACGCGGGCGCCGACCTCGGCCTCACCGCGGTGGGCCACTACGCCGTCGACGCGATGCGCATCGAGAAGGGCTACCGGGCCTGGGGACGCGAGCTCACCCCGGATCGCACGCCCGTCGAGGCCGGGATGACCTTCACCTGCAAGCTGGCCGGCGGGATCGACTTCCGCGGCCGCGAGGCCGTCGAGAAGGCCAAGCAGGCCGGGCCGCGCAGCCGCCTGGTGTCGCTGACGGTCGACTCCCCGGAGGCCGTGCTGTGGGGCGGAGAGCTCCTGCTGCGCGACGGCGAGCCTCGCGGTTTCGTCACCTCGGCGGCGTACAGCGCCGTCCTCGGCCGGTTCGCCGCGATGGCGTACGTCGAGCCGGAGGTCGAGGTCGCCGATGCAGCCTACGTGCGCGCGGGCCGCTACCAGGTCGAGGCGGCCGGCGTCGTCTTCGACGCCGAGGTCGGTCTCAAGGCCCCGTTCGACCCGACCGGCTCGCGGCTGAAGGGCTGAGGGCGATGAGCGAGAGCAACCTGACCGCGCCGCAGCGCACGGCTGCCCCGGCCTCCGACGAGATCGTCGTCTCCCTGTCCTGCGTGGACCGTCCCGGCATCGTGCGGGCGGTGGTGGACTTCTTCTACCGCCACGGCTGCGACATCGTCGAGAGCAATCAGTTCGGCGACACCGGCTCGGGACAGTTCTTCATGCGGGTGCAGATGCGGACCTCCGAGCAGACCCCGGTCCTCGCCGACCTGGACGACGCCTTCGCCGATGTCGCCGCGGAGTTCGGCATGGACTATCGGCTCGCCGAGATCAGCCGGCCGATGCGGGTGCTGATCATGGTCTCGAAGTTCGACCACTGCCTGCAGGACCTGCTCTACCGCTGGTCCAGCGGGCTGTTGCCGATCGACATCCCGGTGATCGTGTCCAACCACCCCGACCTGGAGCCGATCGCGGCCTGGTACGGCATCGAGTTCGTCCACATCCCGGTGACCCGCGAGACCAAGCCCGAGGCCGAGGCGGCCCTGCTCGAGCTCGTCGACCGCCACGACGTCGACCTGGTCGTGCTCGCCCGCTACATGCAGATCCTGTCGACCGAGCTGTGCAAGGAGCTCGACGGCCGGGCGATCAACATCCACCACTCCTTCCTGCCGAGCTTCAAGGGCGCCAACCCGTACCGGCAGGCGCACGACCGCGGCGTCAAGCTGGTCGGCGCCACCGCCCACTACGTCACCTCCGACCTCGACGAGGGCCCGATCATCGAGCAGAACGTCGCTCGCGTCGATCACCAGGCATCGGTCCAGGACCTGGTGGCGCTGGGCCGGGACACCGAGGCGCACACCCTCGCCCGGGCCGTCCTGTGGCACGTGCAGCACCGGGTCCTGCTCAACGGGCACCGGACCATCGTCTTCCGCTGAGCCCACGCCGAGAGAGGGAACCACGTGAGCACCGACCGCGAGCCCCAGCTGCTCGCCACCGTCCGGACCGACCTGTACATCGCGGGAGAGTGGCGCGGCGCCGGCTCCGGCGCGACCTTCGGCGTCGAGGACCCGGCGACCGAGCGGGTCCTCGCCCAGGTCGCCGACGCCACCCCCGAGGACGGCGCGGCCGCGCTGGACGCCGCCCAGCGCGCCCAGGAGGCCTGGGGCCGGACGCCACCGCGGGAGCGCGGGGAGCTGCTCCGGCTCGCCTACCAGCGGACCATGGAGCGGGCAGACGACTTCGCGCTGCTGATGAGCCTGGAGATGGGCAAGCCGCTCGCCGAGGCCCTGGGCGAGGTGCGCTACGCGGCCGAGTTCCTGCGCTGGTTCTCCGAGGAGGCGGTGCGCATCGACGGCCGCTACGTGTCGGCCCCCGACGGTCGCAGCCGGCTCCTGGTGCACCACCGGCCGGTCGGACCGTGCCTGTTCGTCACGCCGTGGAACTTCCCGCTGGCGATGGTCACCCGCAAGGTCGCTCCGGCGATCGCCGCGGGCTGCACCATGGTCATCAAGCCGCCGGCGCTGACGCCGCTGTCCACCCTGTTCTTCGCCCAACTGCTCGAGGAGTGCGGGCTGCCGGCGGGCGTGCTCAATGTCGTCCCGACCAGCCGCGCCGGCAGCGTCGTCGGCCCGCTGGTGGCCGACCCCCGGCTGCGCAAGCTGTCCTTCACCGGATCCACGGAGGTCGGGCGCCGGCTGCTGCGTGACGCCGCGGACCAGGTGCTGCGGACCTCGATGGAGCTGGGCGGGAACGCCCCGCTGCTGGTGTTCGAGGACGCCGACCTCGACGTCGCCGTCGAGGGCGCGCTCGCGGCGAAGCTGCGCAACATGGGCCAGGCCTGCACCGCCGCCAACCGGCTGCTGGTGCAGAGCACGGTGGCCGAGGAGTTCGCCGACCGGCTGGCCCGGCGGATGGCGGCGCTGCGCACCGGTCGCGGCACCGAGAGCGGCGTCGACATCGGTCCGCTGATCGACGAGCCCAGCCGCAAGAAGGTCCAGGAGCTGGTCGACGACGCCGTCGAGCGCGGCGCCCGGGTACTGACCGGTGGCAGCCCGCAGGACGGCGCCGGCCACTTCTACCCGCCGACCGTCCTGGTCGACGTACCCGCCGACGCGCGGATCCTGGCGGAGGAGATCTTCGGGCCGGTGGCGCCGATCGTGACCTTCGCCGACGAGGCCGAGGGCGTCGCGCTGGCCAACGCCACGGAGTACGGCCTGGCCGCCTACGCCTTCACCCGGGACGGCGCGCGGCAGCTCCGGCTCGCGGAGACCGTCGACGCGGGGATGCTCGGGATCAACCTGGGGGTCATCTCCAACGCCGCCGCGCCCTTCGGCGGCATCAAGCAGTCGGGACTGGGACGGGAGGGCGGCGCCGAGGGCATCCACGAGTACCTCGACGTCCGCTACGTCGGCATCGCCGACCCGTTCTCCGCCTGACCCCGCGCCCCACCCCATTCTCGAAGGACCCCCATGGTTGCCAGGATCCTCGACGGCCAGGCCGTCGCCGCTCAGCTGCTCTCCGACGTCGCCGAGCGGGCCGCCCGCTTCGCCGAGCGGGTCGGTCGCCCGCCGACGCTCGCCACCGTGCTGGTCGGGGACGACCCGGCCTCGCACACCTACGTCCGGATGAAGCAGAACCGCTGCCGCCAGGCCGGTCTGGACTCGGTCCGCGTCGAGCTCGGTGCGAGCACGACCACCGACGAGCTGGTCGAGCGGATCACCGCGCTGGCCACCGATCTCGGGATCGACGGCATCCTCCTCCAGCATCCCGTGCCCGACGGCGTCGACGAGCATGCCGCGTTCGAGGCCATCGGCGCCGCCAAGGACGTCGACGGGGTCACCCTCGCCAGCTTCGCCGCGATGTCGTTCAGCGAGCCCGGCTTCGCCTCCTGCACCCCGGGCGGCATCATCCGGCTCCTGGAGGCCTACGACCTGCCCCTCGAGGGGCGTCACGCCGTCGTGGTCGGGCGCAGCCGGATCCTCGGCAAGCCGGTCGGGATGCTCCTGCTGGAGCGCGACGCGACCGTGACCTTCTGCCACTCCCGCACCGTGGACCTGGCCGACCGGGTCGCGGAGGCCGACATCGTCGTCGCGGCCGTGGGCCGTCCGGAGCTCGTCCGCGGGGAGTGGATCAAGCCCGGCGCCGTGGTCGTCGACGCGGGCTACAACCCCGGCAACGTCGGTGATGTCGAGTACGACGCCGCGGCGGCTCGCGCCTCCTGGATCACCCCGGTCCCCGGTGGCGTCGGCCCGATGACGATCGCCACGCTCCTCGCCCAGACCATGGACGGTGCGGAGCGCCGCGTTCGTTGAGTTGCCGCTTCCTCACCCTTGAGTTGCCGCTTCCTGCCCGTTGAGTCGCCACGTCGACGGCCTGGCGCGCTCCGGGAGCGCGCCAGGCGTGACGCCGCCCGCAGCTGAGGACCAGGTGGCCGGTGGCCCTGGCGTGCTCCGGGCCACCGGCCCGACTCGTCGCGCAGCGCGATGAGGAACACGTCGATCTCACCATCCGTCGTGTTGAACGAACACCGCCCAGCGCACGTCGTCGGCAGCTCGACCCAGTGGTGCGATCCGTGCCGCGTCCTGCCCGTCGGCCGACGTCGTCGGACAGCCGGGTGACGATGCCGTTGGTTGCGGCGGCGCACGGCCGGCCCACTCAACGGGCCGGGATCGTCAACTCAACGGGGAGGAACCGGCAACTCAACGGGGAGGAACCGGCAACTCAACGGGGCGAGGGCGTCAGAGAGCGCTGGTGACGCCTGCGGCGGCCGCATCGGTGACCGGGAAGTGGCAGGCGGACCAGTGCGTGGTGCTCTGCCGGGCGAGCAGGGGCACGGTGCTCACGCAGGTGGTGGGCACCCGGCTGCCGTCGTCGAGCTGGGTCACCTCGCCGTCCGGCAGGCCGGACGCGATCGCCGTGGCGTGGAAGCAGCGGCGGTGGAAGGCGCAGCCGGACGGGGGATTGGCGGGGTTGGGCGGGTCGCCGCGGAGCACGATGCGCTCCCGGGTCCGCTCGACCGTCGGGTCGGGCACGGGGGCCGCGGAGAGCAGCGACACGGTGTAGGGGTGCCGGGGTGCGGTGAAGAGGTCGCGCTTGTCGGCGACCTCGACGAGCCGGCCGAGGTACATCACCATCACCCGGTCGCTGACGTGCCGTACGACGGAGAGGTCGTGGGAGATCAGGATGTAGCTGAGGTCGAACTCGGTGCGCAGGTCCTGCAGCAGGCTGAGCACCTGCGCCTGGATGGAGACGTCGAGCGCCGACACCGGCTCGTCGAGGATGAGCAGCTGGGGCGTGACGGAGAGGGCGCGGGCGATGCCGATGCGCTGGCGCTGGCCGCCGGAGAACTGGTGCGGGAACTGCTGCGCGTGCGCGGGCAGCAGGCCCATCCGCTCCATGAGGCCGCTGACGATCTCCTGCTTCTCGGCGCGGGTCTTCGACGACGAGGTGAGCGGCTCGGCGATCGTGGCCGCGATCCGCTGCCGGGGGTCGAGGGAGGCGTAGGGGTCCTGGAACACCACCTGGGCCCGCTGCCGGAACCGGCGCAGGTCGGTGCCGCCGAGGCCGGTGACCTCCTGGCCGTCGACGACCACGCTGCCGGAGGTGGGCTCGATCAGCCGCAGCAGCATCCGGCTCAGAGTGGTCTTGCCGCACCCGGACTCGCCGACCAGCCCGAGCGTCTCGCCGCGGCGCAGGTCGAAGGACACTTCGTCCACGGCCGTGACCGCCGTGCCCGACCGGCTCCAGCGGCCGGTGCGACCGAACCGCTTGGTCAGGTGCTCGACGTGGAGGACGGCGTCCTCGCCGGCGACGAACGGCAGGTCCTGGATCTCCGGGTCGGTGGCGGTCATGCGCCGACCCCCTCACGCACGACAGGCACGGGCAGCAGCTCCTCGGCATGGTGACAGGCGGTGAGCTGGCCGTCGGGGGCCAGCCGGCGCAGTGGGGGGACCTCTTCGAAGCACACGGCCCGGTCGCGGGCGACCGAGCAGCGGGGGTGGAAGCTGCAGCCGTTCGGCAGGCTCCGGATGCTCGGCGGCTGGCCGGGGATCGCGCGGAGCCCGGCGTCGTCGGCGTCGGGACGGGGCGTCGAGTCGCGCAGGGCACGGGTGTAGGGGTGGAGCGAGGACTGCAGGATCTGCTCCACGGTGCCGCGCTCGACCACGCGACCGCTGTACATGACCGCGACCTCCTCGGCGTAGCGCGCGACCACGCCGAGGTCGTGGGTGATGATGACCAGCGACATGCCGAGCTCGGTGCGCAGCCGGTCGAGCAGCTCCATGATCTGGGCCTGCACCGTGACGTCGAGCGCCGTGGTGGGCTCGTCGGCGACCAGCACCTGCGGCCGCAGCGCGATGCCCATCGCGATCATGACCCGCTGGCGCATGCCGCCGGAGAGCTGGTGCGGGTAGTAGTCGACGCGCTGCGCCGGCTCGGGGATGCCGACCAGGCCGAGGGTCTCGATCGCCTGGGCGCGCGCCGCCTTGCGCGAGACCTTGTCGTGGTGGCGGATCACGTCGCCGATCTGCTGCCCGATGGTGAAGGCGGGGTTCAGGCCGGCGAGCGCGTCCTGGAAGATCATGCCGATCGACTTGCCGCGCAGGCGACGCTGGTCGGAGATGTTGGTGGTGTCGAGGGTGCGTCCCTCGAAGACGATCTCGCCGGACTCCACGACCCCGCCGGCGGGAAGCAGCCCGAGCGCGGACAGGAAGGTCATCGACTTGCCGGAGCCGGACTCGCCGACGACGGCGAGGGTACGGCCGCGGTGGCACTCGAGGGTGACGTCGTTGACCGGGAACACCGGCCCGCGCTGGGTGTCGATCCGGCTGCGGAGGTTGCGCAGCTCGAGGACGACCCCGGAGGTCTCGACGTGGACGGGCATGGTCTCTCCCTGGCCGGATCAGATCACGATGTGGTTCACTAGGCAAACCGTTGGATCAACATAACCGTAGTTCTGGAGCCCCACAAGCGTAGGCCCGGAAAAGATCGGAGATCGATGGCGACCACGCCGTTCCGCAACGTCCAACCGCTCCTCGCGCCCCGGGGGATCGCCGTCGTCGGTGCGTCCCCGCGCGGGAACCGCGGCAGCCGGGTCCTGGAGAACCTGACCCGCTTCGGGTACGCCGGCCAGGTGGTCGTCGTGAATCCCGGCCATGCCGAGGTCCTCGGCCGCCCGGCGGTGCCGTCGGTGCGCGACCTCCCCGACGGGATCGACCTCGTGGTGGTCGCGGTGGCCGCCGAACGTGCCGTCGACGTGGTCCGCGACGCCGCCGAACGTGGGATCCGGGGGATCCTGGTCATCGGCAGCGGCTTCGGCGAGGGGGAGAACGGCAGGGAGCGGGGTGCGGCGCTGGCCGAGCTGGTCGCCAAGCACGACCTGGTCCTGTGCGGCCCGAACTGCTACGGCGTGCTCGACGTCGCGGGCGGCGCCGCCGCCTACTCCGGCCGGATCGTCGATCCGCTCGAGCCCGGCAATGTCGCCCTGGTGATGCAGTCCGGCGCGCTGACCCACGCCGTCACCGACTCGGCCCTGGGTCGCGGACTGGGCCTGTCCGCGATCGTCACCACCGGGAACGAGATCTCGGCGACCGTCAGCGACTACGTCGCCTGGTACGCCGAGGACGAGGTCACCGAGGTCATCGGCGTCTTCGTCGAGGGGCTGCGCGACGCCGACCGCTTCGCCGCTGCCTGTCGCCGGGCCCGGGAGCGCGGTAAGGCGGTCGTCGTCCTGGCCGCCGGCCGGTCCGAGACCGGCCGCCGCGCCGCCATGGCGCACACCGGCGCCATCGCCGGCGCGGCCGCGGCCCTCGACGGGCTGCTGGCCTCGGTCGGCGCGACCCGGGTCGACGACCTCGACGAGTTCCGCGAGACCCTGCTCCTCATGTCCGCGCTGGCCGGACGCCCGGCCCCGGGCGCCGCGGGGGTGGCCGCCCTGTCCATCTCCGGGGGCGCGTGCGGCCTCACGGCCGACATGGCGGATCAGCTCGGCGTCGCGCTGCCCGCGTTCGCCCCCGCGACCGCACGGGCCCTGCTCGCCGGCCTGCCGGACTTCGCCGCCGTCAACAACCCGCTCGACGTCACCGGCGCGGCCGCGGAGGATCCCGCGCTCCTGGCCGGTGCCCTGCGCACGGTCGCCGACGACCCGGCCGTCGGGGTGATCGTCTTCGCGATGAACGTGGGACTGGCCGGACCGGGCCAGGAGGAGTTCTACCGCGGCCAGGCCCGGATCCTCGCCGAGGCCGCGCGCACCTGTGCCAAGCCGATCGTGCTGGCGGCGATGACCGGCGGTGCCCTCGACCCGGGCATCGCCGCGCAGACCCGGGAGGCCGGCGTACCGGTGCTGCTCGGGATCCGCCCGGCCCTGTCCGCGCTGCGCTCGTGGCTCACCTGGCCCGACCGGGCCGGACGGCCGTCCGAGCCCCCGGTGCCCACCCGGGAGTGGCCCGCGCCGACGTCGGTCGCGGCCGGTGCCGACGCCCTGGCCGCGCTCGAGGCCGCCGGCATTCCCGTCGCACCCTTCCGGCTGGTCACGACGCCCGAGGAGGCCGCCGCGGCGGCCGTGGAGCTGGGCGGCCCCGTGGTGCTCAAGGTCGAGTCACCCGACATCGCGCACAAGACCGAGGCCGGCGGGGTGCGCCTGCGGGTCGAGCCCGCGAGTGCCGCGGCCGAGGCGGAGGCGCTGCTGGCCGCCGTGGCGCGGGCCGAGCCCGCCGCCCGCATCGACGGCATCCTGGTCCAGTCGATGGTCGCGGGCGAGCGCCTGGAGTGCCTGGTCGGGGTCACCACCGACCCGCAGGTCGGTCCCTGCCTGTCGATCGCGCCCGGCGGCGTCCTCGCCGAGCTCCTCGGCCCGGTCGCCTCCCGCCCGGTACCGGTGACCGCTGCCGAGGCGGAGGAGCTGATCGACGGCTCGGCCCTCGGCGTGCTGCTGGCCGGGTACCGGGGCGCGCCGGCCCTGGACCGGGAGGCCCTGGTGGACGCCGCACTGCGCTTCTCCCGGCTGGCCGCGGCCCTGCCCGGACTCGCCGCCGCGGAGATGAACCCGCTGCTCGTCGGCGAGCGTGGCCAGGGCGTCGTGGCCGTCGACTGCCTGCTGATCCGCGACGACGACTGAGGACGCCGGCCGCCGCGCGAACGCACGAGCGCCGCGGCACTGCACCCGAGGGGTGCGGTGCCGCGGCGCTGCCGCTGGGAAGGGCTCAGCGGATGTGCGGGATCACCTCGGTGGCGAACCGCTCGATGTTGCGGTGGACCAGCTCCTTGGGCATGCCCGGGAAGTTGAGCCGGACGATCAGGTCCGTCACGCCGAGTACGTCGCGGTGGTGGAGGCAGTCCGCGATGACGTCCTCGGGGCCGCCGACGATGAACCGGTTCTTCGTCAGGTCGCCGAAGTCGCTGATGTTGGCGCCGCTCTCGCCCGGGACGTTGTCGCCCATGCCCCACGAGTAGTACGCCTTGTACTTGGCGCCGATGAACGGCTCGGCCTCGCGCAGGGCGCTCTCCTTGTCGTCGCCGACGAAGAGCTCGACGCACTTGGCGAAGCGCACCTCTCGCGCGAGGCCCGCATCGGCACGGGCCTGGTGGTAGAGGTCGACCTGGCGCTTCATCTCGCCCCACTCGGTCATCGACGTCGCGATCCAGGCGTCCGCGTGGGTGGCGGCCCGCTCGATCGCCTTGTCCGCCGTGGCGCCGAACCAGATCTGCGGGCGGGGGCTCTGCAGCGGCTTCGGTGCGATGCTGACGTCGTCGAGGGTGAAGTGCTTGCCCTGGAAGGAGACGTGGTCCTCGGTCCAGAGCCGCTTGAGGATCTCGACCCCCTCGACCAGCCGGCCGACGCGGTCCTTCTTGTCCAGCTGCATCGCGGCGAACTCCTCCGCGCGATAGCCCAGGCCCACACCGAGGATCAGCCGTCCGCCGGTGATGACGTCCATCGTGGCGTACTGCTCGGCCACGTCCACCGGGTTGAGCATCGGCAGCAGCAGCAGGTTGGTGCCGACGTTCATCTCGCCGGCCTCCGCGGCCAGCCGGGCCAGCAGCGGCGTCGTCTGCAGGTACTGCTCCGGGTGGCTCAGGAAGTGCTGGCCGAGCCAGACGGCGTCGTACCCGGTGTCGCGGATCAGCTTGGTCTGCTCGATCAGTCCGGTGACCGCGGCCGCGATGTCCTCGCCGGCCGAGTACTGGGACCCGAGGAAGACTCCGACGTCCATCGCGGCCTCAGAGGACGCCGCGAGCGATGTCGTCGCTCAGCGTTCCGTAGAGCTCCGGACGGCGGTCCCGGAAGAAGGTGTACCGCACCCCGTGCTGGTCGACCTGGTCGAGGTCGAGCTCGGCGGTGAGCACGAACGGACCCTCGCCCGCGGGACCGGCGGCCAGCTCCTCGCCCAGCGGCGAGAAGATCCGGCTCGCGCCGAACATCTGGCGCGGTCCCTCGGTCTCCTCGAGCCCGCCCTTGTTGGAGGCGACCACGAACAGGCCGTTCTGGATGGCCGCGGTGCGCAGCTCCCCGCCCCAGGAGTCGGCCCGGTTCGGGCCCCAGGCGGCGACGGGCACGAACATGATCTTCGAGCCCTGCAGGGCCAGCACCCGCCACGCCTCGGGGAAGGAGCGCTCGTAGCAGATGAGGATCGAGATCTTGCCGTACTCGGTCTTGAAGGTCGCGAGGCCGGGACCCTCCTTGAAGTAGTACCGCTCGTTGAGACCGGGGGAGTAGGACCACTGGTCGGGGATGTGGTTCTTGCGGTAGACCCGCACCTGGCGGCCGTCCGGCAGGTCGCCGGGGATCAGGTTGCCCTCGCGGTCGATCACGGCCGCGCTGTTGTAGAACTCGCCCTTGACCTCGCCCTTCTCGTAGAACGGGAAGATGACGTAGGCGCCGAGCTCCTTGGCGAGCTCCTGGTGGCGGCGTACCGACGGGCCGTCGATCGGCTCCGCGAGCTTGAAGTGCTCAGGGGTGTTGTAGCCGCAGAAGTACTGGGTGTTCGAGAGCTCGCTGAACAGGACGAAGTCGGGCTTGAAGTCCTTGGTCGCCTCGGCCACCAGGGCCAGGTTGTCGTCGACGTTCTTCTGGGTGTCCGTGGTCGCCGGTCCGTTCTGGATCAGCAGTACCTTTGCCTTCATTGCTGGGGCTACCTCTTCTTCTTCCTCATCAGGGGTGGGCGCCGTCCGTGGGAGTCGGATCAGCGATGGATGAACGTGCCGGTGGGCTCGCCGACGATCTCGCCGTCGAGGGCGACGGTGACGCCGCGGACCAGCGTGCGGACCGGCCAGCCGCGCAGGCTCTGGCCGTCCAGGATGCTGTAGTCGCAGAAGCTGCCCAGCTCCTCGTGGCGAACGGTGCGCTCGAGGTCCAGGTCGCAGATCGCCACGTCGGCGTCGGCGCCCGGGCGCAACGTGCCCTTCCGGGTCATGCCGAAGATCGAGGCCGCGTTGCCGGAGAGCACCTGGGCGATCCGCTGCAGGGTCATGCCGCGGCGGTGGTGGCCCTCGGAGAGCAGGACGGGGAGCGTGGTCGCCATGCCCGGGAAGCCGGCGGCGGCCGACCAGATGTCGCCCTCCTTCTTCGCCCGGGGTACGGCGCAGTGGTCGGTGCCGACCGTGTCGACCGAGCCGTCGATGAGTCCCTGCCACAGCGCCTCGACGTCGTCGGCGCTGCGCACCGGCGGGTTGATCTTGGCCATCGAGCCGACCGGGCTGTCGTAGGTGTGGGTCAGGTAGTGCGGGCAGGTCTCGACCCAGGCCCGGCTGCCGGCGGCGCGCACGTGCCGGGCGGCGTCGAGGGACTCCTGCGAGCCGATGTGGACCAGATAGATCGTCGCGTCGACGTGGTCGGCGAGGAAGGCGACCCGGCGGATGTTCTCGGCCTCCGCGAACGCGGGGCGGGCGCTCGACCAGGCGCGCAGGCCCAGCTCGCCGGCCTCCCGCACCTGGCGCATCGAGCGGTTGACGATGTCGGTGTTCTCGGCGTGGATGCACGCGACGCCGTCGATGGCGGCGATCTTCGCCAGGCCCTCGAGCAGCAGGCCGTCGTCGCACTCGTTGACCATGCCGACCGTGGCGCCGTCGGCACCGCGGTAGGCCATGTAGAACTTGTGCGAGGTGACGCCCTGTGCGGCGTACTTCTCGATCTCGTCGACCTGCGTCTCGGCGAGCATGCCGAAGTGGATGCCCACGTCGACGTGTGCGGACTGGTCGACCGCGGTGACGAGCTCCGGCAGCTCGCCGTACGGCGCGGGCGCCATGCCCTGGTACTGCCGGTAGAAGGACAGGATCGACGTGACCCCGCCGAGGGCGGCGGACCGGGTCTCGCTGGCGAGGTCGGCCTCGAAGGACTGCGCGTAGCCGAAGTGCGTGTGCGGGTCGATGACGCCGGGGAGGACGACCCGGCCGCGGGCGTCGATGACCTCGCGGGCGGTGACGGGGACCTCGGGATCGATCCAGCCCGCGATCCGGCCGTCGCGGATCGCGAGCGTAGCCTGTCGCTGACCCCAGAGGGGGTCGACCAGCTCGGCCCCCGTGATGGCGATGTCGAACTCCATGCGCCCCGGCCTTCCTCCCGGCCGAATGCCGGGTATCGGTTCACTGACTGAACTACCAGTGTCATTCAGTGAACCAATAGCCCTGGGGTGTGTCAATGAGTTCGGGGCGATCCGTCCGCATCGTCCGGCTCGAATCCCCTGTCCGGGGGCGGTGATCGGCGGTCGGTCCGGCCGAACCTCTTGACAGCGGAGTCCGTCGTGGCGTTCATTGTGCTAAAACGAATCGACGGTTCGAACATCGAACCAGGCGGGATGGTGGAGCGAGTGTTCGAGGACATCCGGGTGGAGCGCGACGGACAGGTCGCGGTGATCACTCTGGCACGTCCGTCGGCCCTGAACGCGTTGCGTCAGCAGACGGTCACCGAGCTGAACCGTGCGATCGAGGATGTGGAGTCGGACGCCGGCGTCAAGGTCGTCGTCCTCGCCGCCGACGGCGAGCGCGCCTTCTCCTCGGGGGTCGACCTGGTCAACGACCCGGCCCCTACCACCACCATGGAGGTCGACGCGATCGCGCAGCGCAACGCGCGGATGATCGAGCGGCTGTGGTACCTCGACAAGCCGCTGATCACCTCGGTCAAGGGCGTCGCGCTGGCGGCGGGCTGCAATCTCGCCCTGATCGGCGACCTGACCATCTGCGGCCGGTCCGCCTCCTTCGGCGAGCCGGAGATCCGGCACGGGACGCTGTCGCCGCTGCTGCTCCTGCCGTGGCTCACCCACTTCAAGCTGATGAACCACATGTACCTCACCGGCGACAGCGTGGACGCGGAGGAGGCTTACCGTCTCGGCCTGGTCAACCGGGTCGTCGAGGACGATGCGGTCGACCGCGAGGCCCTGGCCCTCGCCCACCGGATCGCCAACGCGCCCCTGCTGACGCTGCAGTCGGTCAAGCGCTCCGTGCGGATGATGCTCGACACCCAGGGCTTCAAGGGCCTGCAGATGGGCCACCGCTTCGCCGACACCCTCGTGCTCGACTCGACCGGCCTGCCTGAGCGGGACCGCCTGCGGGAGATCCGGACGAACGACGGCTTCCGGGCCTTCCTCGAGGCCCGCGACACGCCGTACCGGACGAGCTGACCGACCCCGGACAGGACCGGACAGGAGGAGCCATGGCTCTCTACATCTGCAAGCGCGTCGCCCAGCTGGTGCCGCTGCTGCTGGTCATCGCGTTCGTCGTCTTCGTCGCGCTCTCACTGGCGCCGGGCGACCCCACGACCCTGCTGCTGGGCCAGAACGCGACGCCCGACGAGGTCGCCCGCCTCAACCACGAGCTGGGCCTGGACCGCTCGGTCGTCGTGCAGTACTTCTCGTTCATCGGCGACGCGCTGCGCGGCGACCTCGGCGAGTCCTACCGCAGCGGCCGCGACGTCGTCTCCGAGCTCGGCCGGACGGCGTCGGTCAGTGCCACGCTCGCCGTGACCGCGATGGTGCTCGCCGTGATCGTCGGTGTCGGCGTGGGCATCCTGACCGCGGTCAAGCAGTACTCGTGGATCGACAACGTGGTCCGGGTCGGGGTGCTCGCGCTGGTCTCGATGCCGGTGTTCTGGCTCGCGATCCTGCTGATCATCCTGTTCTCGGTGAAGCTCTCGATCTTCCCCGCCTTCGGGTGGGGGACCTACGGACACCTGGTGCTCCCGGCCCTGGCGCTGAGCACCTATCCGCTGGCGGTGATCACCCGGCTGACCCGCTCCAGCATGCTGGAGGTGCTCGGCAGCGACTACGTCCGCACCGCCCGCGCCGCCGGCATGCCCGAGCGGATGGTGGTGCTGAAGTACGCGCTGAAGAACGCGCTGGGGCCGGTGCTGACCGTCGTCGGTCTCCAGTTCGGCGCCCTGATCGGCGGCGCGGTGCTGACCGAGACGATCTTCGGCATCCCGGGCATGGGCCGGCTGATGGTCACCGCGATCGAGGGTCGTGACTACCCGATCGTGCGAGGCGCGGTGCTGCTGGGGACGGTCGTGTTCGTGTTGCTCAACCTGGCTGTCGACGTGCTCTACAAGTGGGTCGACCCGAGGCAGAGGGGACTGTGAGATGACGCAGGAGGCTACGGGCGTGACGGTGCCGTCGGCGGAGCCGACGCGCTGGGCGGAGACCTGGCGCACCTTCAGCCGCAACCGGGCCGCGGTCGTGGGCCTGGTGGTCCTCGCGCTGCTGGTCCTCGCCGCGGTGCTCGCGCCGTGGATCGCCCCGCACGACCCGGCCGCGCAGCACCTGGACCTGCGCCGCGCCGGTCCCAGTGGCGACGCCTGGCTGGGCCGCGACGAGTTCGGGCGCGACATCCTGAGCCGGATCATGATCGGCGCCCGCTCGACGCTGCTGGCCGCGGTCGGCTCGGTGGCCCTGAGCGGCATCGTCGGCACCCTGATCGGCGTCCTAGCCGGCTACCGCGGCGGCGTGGCGGACAGCCTGCTGATGCGCGCGATGGACCTGGTGCTGTCCTTCCCCTACTTCCTGCTCGCGATCCTGGTCGTGGCCGTCGCCGGGCCCAGCCTGCGCAACGCCGCCATCGCGATCGGCATCACCTACATCCCGCAGTACGCGCGCGTCGTGCGCGGTGCGACCTTCGAGGTGATGAGCAAGGAGTACATCGAGGCCGCCCATGCCTCGGGCGTCCGAGGGCCGCGGATCGCCTGGCGACATGTGCTCCCGAACATCAACGCGCCGATCATCGTCATCACCACCGTGGGCCTGGCCCTGGCGATCGTGGGCATCTCCTCGCTGAGCTTCCTCGGGCTGGGCGCCCAGCCGCCGAGCCCGGAGTGGGGGGCGATGCTGGCCAGCGGACGGCAGTACGTCGCCTCCGCGCCGCACATCAGCGTGTTCCCCGGCGTCGCGATCCTGATCACCGTCCTCAGCCTGAACCTGGTCGGCGACGGCCTGCGCGACACCTTTGATCCCACCCTGCGGTGATGCCGACGACGACGTGCCGCTCGGCCTGCCGACCGGGCGGCACGTTGGTACACCTGCGCTAGTGTTCGGCCGACATCACCATGGAGGGACCTCATGGCAGCCAACGAATCGGGACTCGTGCGCCGCACGATCTGGGTCCTGCGGGCCGTCGCCGCACACCCGAACGGCGTCGGACTCAGCGAGATCGCGCGAGAGTCGGGCATCCCGAAGGCGACCTGCTACCGCGTGCTCAGCGTCCTGGAGAGGGAGAGCTGGCTGACCCTCGACCCCGACACGCGTCGCTACAAGGTGTCGCTCGGGCTGCTCTCGATCGTCGGCGGGTTCCTCGACAGCAACGGCGGCTACCGCCATATGCGCCAGGTGCTGGCGGACCTCGCGGCGGACACCCAGGAGACGTGCGGCTTCGACGTGCTGCACCCGCCCAACGTCATGGTCGTGGCGCAGGCCGCCGGCCCTCGCCTGATCGGGCAGACCATGAAGCCGGTGCCCCGGACCCAGCCGGTCTGGTCGACGTCGACCGGCAAGGTGTTGCTCGCCATGCTCGACAAGGCGAAGCTCGACGAGTACGTCGACGACATCGACCGCCACGGCCCGGCGTCCCTCGGCGGTGCCGAAGCGTTCGTGACGATGCTCAAGGAGATCCGGGAGCGCGGCTACGCCCACTCCCGCGACGAGCTTGAGGAAGGCGCGACGTCGGTCGCGGCACCGGTCCGGGTGGGCGACAGCTACCCGTACGCCGTGTGGATCGGTGGGCCGAGCTTCCGGCTGACCCCCGAGTGGGTGACCGAGGTGTCACCGCGGCTGCTGGAGGCCTCGCGCAAGCTCGGCGAGCTGCTGACCTACACCGACCTCCAGCTGCCGACCGACCTGCGGGTGTGAGCGAGGCGGGCTGAGCCCGCCCCGCGCCATCCGATCCGACAGCGGCCCGCCGGCCTTCCGGCAGGGCCGCTGTCGTGCTGCCCCGGGGCCGTGGCGGTGGTGGCGGGCGAGGCCGGTCGATGTCGCGCAGGTAACCGCCACGTATCCGCGAAGTCACTTGACAAGGTCTCGCGGTGTCGTCAGTATCTGGACCAACGGTTCAACTAACGAACCAGTGACGCGAGAGGTGGAGAGATGACCATGAAGGTGCGGAAGACGGTCCGGCACCTGGAGGTGACCGAGCGGGAGAACGGGCAGGACGTCTCGCCCGCTCACCGGTTGGCCTTCGTAGGGATCGTGATCGAGAACCCGTACGGCGCCGGCTACGTCCAGGACCTGGTGACCCTCGCCGACGAGATCGCCGAGGAGATCGGACAGCTCACCGGTCCCGCCTGCGTCGAGCTCCTCGGGGCTCCGGTCGAGGCCTTCGGCAAGGTCGCGCTCGTCGGCATCGGCGGCGAGGTGGAGCACGGCTCGGCGCTGATCCACAACCTGCGCTTCGGCAACGTCTTCCGCAACGCGGCCGAGGGCAGCGAGCTGCTGCCGGCGGCGGAGAAGGTCGGCCTGCCCGGCGACCCGATCGACGTACCCCTCAAGCACAAGAACGACGCCAAGACGCGCTCGCACCACCAGACGGTGACGCTCCAGGTGCCCGGTGCTCCGCTGCCGAACGAGATCCTCGTCGGCTGCGTCGCGGCCAGCTCGGGCCGCCCGCTGTCCCGTCTCGCGACCTTCGGTGCCGAGACCTCGGCGAGCTGACGGCCATGACGACGAGCGAGGTGGCCTCCACCTGGGACGCTGACCGGATCCGCGCCGCGGACAAGGCGTACGTGATCCACTCCTGGTCCAACCAGGGCGCCGTCAACGCGACGCCGATCGCCGGGGGCGAGGGTGCGTGGTTCTGGGACCACGAGGGCAACCGCTACCTGGACTTCCAGTCCCAGCTGGTCAACATGAACCTCGGCCACCAGCACCCCCGGATCGTCGAGGCGATCCGGGCCAAGGCGGCCGAGATGTGCTACATCGGCCCCAACTACGCCGAGCAGTCCCGCGCGCAGCTCGCCGAGCTGATGGCGGAGGTGACGCCGGGCGACCTGAGGATGTCCTTCTTCACCACCGGCGGCGCGGCGGCCAACGAGAACGCGATCCGGCTCGCCCGGCACGTCACCGGCCGGCAGAAGGTCGTGGCGCGCTACCGCAGCTACCACGGCGCGACGGCCGGCGCGATCGCGCTGACCGGCGACCCGCGCCGGTGGTACGCCGAGCCGGGCCCCACGGGGGTCGTGCGCATGTTCGACCCGTACACCTACCGCTGCCCTGCCGGGCACCCCGACCCGTGCCCCGTCTGCTCGGGAGCGCCGCACCTGGAGGAGATCCTCCAGTACGAGAACCCGAACACGGTGGCCGCGGTGATCCTCGAGACCGTCACCGGCACCAACGGCATCCTGCCGCCGCCGCCCGGCTACCTCCAGTCGATCCGGGAGGTGTGCGACCGGTACGGCATCATCTTGATCTTCGACGAGGTGATGGCCGGCTTCGGGCGCACCGGCGAGTGGTTCGCCTGCGACCACTGGGACGTCACGCCCGACATCCTGATCACCGCCAAGGGCCTCAACTCCGGCTACGTGCCGTTGGGCGCGATGACCGTCAACGAGCGCATCTCGGACTGGCTGATGAACAACAAGTTCTGGGGCGGCCTGACCTACGCCGGGCACCCGCTGGCCTGCGCGAGCGGCGTCGCCTCGATCGAGGCCATGCGGGAGGAGCGGATCATCGAGAACGCCCGCGAGATGGGCGCCCGGCTCAACGCGGGCCTGCACCGGCTCGCCGAGCGGCACCCCTCCATCGGCGAGGTGCGCGGGCTCGGCCTGTTCCAGGGGCTCGAGCTGGTCCGCGACCGGGTCACCCGCGAGCCGCTGGTGCCGTTCAACCCGGTCGGCGAGGCCGGCGCACCGATGCAGGCCGTGGTGGCCGCCGCGAAGAAGCGTGGCCTCTACCTCTCGGCCAACAACAACGTGGTGCGTCTGACCCCGCCCCTGGTGATCGGCGCCGAGGACATCGACCTCGCGCTCGACGTCCTCGACGACGTCCTGGTGCACGCGGACGCCGCCGGCGTGTCCTGAGCGCCGGTCCCCGAGTCAGGAAGGAAGCATCGTGGGTCACAACGACCGCACCAGCGTCGCCACCACCGACGTCACCTACGACCTGGGTCAGCTCCCGCCGGTCGGGGAGGTGCCGCGGACGATGACCGCCCTCGTGGTGCGCCAGGACCGCTACGGCGACCCCGAGCAGGCGTTCCGCGTCGAGACCGGCATCGAGGTCCCGCCGCTGGGCCCTGACGAGGTGCTGGTCGCGGTCATGGCCGCTGGCGTCAACTACAACAACGTGTGGGCCGCGCGCGGCTACCCCGTCGACGTGATCGGTCTGCGCCAGCGCGCCGGTGAGCCCTACGACTTCCACATCGGCGGCTCGGACGCCTCCGGCATCGTGTACGCCGTCGGGGAGGCGGTCCGCGACATCGCGGTCGGCGAGGAGGTGATCGTCCACCCGGGCCACTGGGATCCCGCGGACCCGTGGGTGCTCGCCGGCAAGGACCCGATGGTCGCGCCGTCGGCGCGGATCTGGGGCTACGACACCAACTTCGGCTCGTTCGCGCAGTTCACCCGCGTCCAGGCGCACCAGGTGCTGCCCAAGGCCCCGCACCTGTCCTGGGCCGAGGCGGCGGCACCGACCCTGGTGGGCACCACGGCGTACCGGATGCTGCACGGGTTCGCCGGCAACCAGGTGCAGCCCGACGACGTCGTGCTGGTCTGGGGCGGCTCGGGAGGTCTCGGCACCCAGGCCGTGCAGCTGGCCGCGCTCGCCGGGGCCCGGCCGGTCGCCGTCGTGTCCGACGACGAGCGCGGTGCCTATGTCATGGAGCGCGGCGCGGTCGGGTACGTCAACCGCTCCGAGTTCACCCACTGGGGCATCCCGCCGCGCGTCGACGACGTCGCCGGCCAGAAGGAGTGGCTCGGCCAGGCGCGTGCCTTCGGCAAGCGGATCTGGGACATCGTGGGGGAGCGCAAGGACCCCGCGATCGTCTTCGAGCACCCTGGGGCGGCCACGGTGCCGACCAGCATCATGGTCTGCGAGCCCGGTGGCATGGTCGTCATCTGCGCGGGGACCACGGGCTTCGACGCCATGGTCGACCTGCGCTACCACTGGACCCGGCAGAAGCGCTTCCAGGGCAGCCACGGCACCAACGACGCCCAGGCGATCGCGTACAACGACCTGATGGTCGCGGGGAAGCTCGATCCCTGTCTGGGGCGCACCGTCTCCTTCGCCGACCTGCCCCGGGCGCACGCCGAGATGGGCCGTGGGGAGCAGGTCTTCGGCAACGTCGTGGCGCTGGTCGGCGCGACCGGGGACTGAGCGTGCGGGCGCACCGGCGGGCTGCCACGGCACTGCGGGAGCTCGGCGTCGAGACGATCTTCGGTCTGATGGGTGAGGGCAACATGCGCCCGCTCATCGACTTCGGCGCGATCGGCGGCACGGTGGTCGCCGCGACCACCGAGGGCGCCGCGGTCAGCATGGCCGACGGCTACGCCCGTGTGGGACGGCGCCTCGGCGTCGCCTCGGTCACCCACGGTCCCGGTGCGACCAACGCGCTCACCGCGCTGACCGAGGCGGTCCGGGCCCGGACGCCGTTGCTGCTGCTGACCGGCGACACCCCGCCGCGTGCCGACCACCTGCAGCGCTTCGACCTGCGCGGACTGGCCGGACTGGCGGGCGCCGGATACGTCCGGGTGGGCGCCGCGGCGGACACCGCGACGGATGTCGCGCGGGCCGTCCGGCGCGCGCAGGCGGAGTGCCGACCCGTCGTCCTCGACCTGCCGGTGCCCCTGCAGCGGGTCGAGGTCGCCGACGGTCCGCCCCTGCGCCCCGCGCCGCCGGCGTGGCCCGGTCTGCCGGACGAGGACGAGCTCGACCGGGCGCTCGGCATCCTGGCCGCCGCCCGGCGCCCGGTGATCCTCGCCGGGCGGGGCGCGCTCGACGCGCGGGACGAGATCGTGGCCCTGGCCCGCGCCGTCGGCGCCCCCCTCGGTACGACGCTGCTCGGCAAGGGCCTGTTCGCGGGGGAGCCGCTCGACCTCGGTGTGCTCGGCACCCTGGCCTCCGAGGTCGCCCTGGAGACGGTCCAGGGCGCGGACTGCCTGCTGGTGCTGGGCGCCGGCCTGAACCGCTACACCTCGGTCGACGGCGCGCTGCTGGCGGGCCGGGCGGTGATCCAGGTGGATCGGGACCCGGCGCGGATCCGTGCCGCGGCCGAGGTCGGGCTGGTGGCCGACGTACGCCGGACGGCGGCCTCGATGCGCGAGCAGCTCGTCGCGGCGGGGCAGGAGCCCGCCACGGCGCACCGCGGCGACCTCGCCGAGCTCCTCGCCGCCGAGGCCGCCCGTCCGGTCGCCGGCGCGGAGGATGCGGACGGCGCGGACACGATCGACCCGCGCACGGTGATGCGTCTGCTGGACCGCGTGCTGCCGGCGGACCGGGTCGTGGTGACCGACACCGGGCGCTTCGTCTACGCGCCGTGGCGGCTGCTCTCGGTGCGCAGCCCCGCGGACTTCGCACACACGTGCAACTTCGCCTCGATCGGCCTGGGGCTCGGCACCGCCCTCGGCGCGGCCGCCGGCTCGGGACGCCCGACCGTGGCGGTCGTCGGCGACGGCGGCGGCGTGATGAACCTGGTCGAGCTGGCCACGGCGGTCCGGCTCGGCCTCCCGCTGCTGGTCGTCGTCTGCAACGACGGGGCCTACGGCATGGAGTACCGGCACCTGCGCCTCGACGGGGACGATCCGGCGCCGGCGCGGTGCGTCTGGCCGGACTTCGCCGAGGTCGCTCGTGCGCTCGGCGCCCGGGCGGCGACCGTGCGCACCGCCGGTGATCTCGACGGCGTCGCCGTCCAGCTCGCGAGCCTCGGCTCGGACGGCGCCGGCCCGCTCCTGCTCGACGTCCGCTGCGACCCCGACCTCGACCTGGCCGACCTCGGCTGAGGCTCGCCATCGGCGAGGGTGTTGACAGATCGCGCCGGCGCCACCATATTACGAACCAATGGTTCAACTAATGAACCGTGAGAGGAGTGACCATGACATCGCTGCCCCTGGGAATCCACGTCGGTGAGCGGCTCAGCCTCGAGCAGACCTACTGGCAGGCCCAGGTCGCCGACGAGAACGGCTTCGAGTCGGTGTGGGTCGCCGAGGGGCGGCTGTCCCGCGACGGGATCGTGCCCGCGGCGATCATCGCCAGCCGGACCGAGAACGTGAAGATCGGCACCGGCGTCCTCAACAACAAGAGCCGCAACGCGGCGCTGATGGCGGTCACCTTCAAGACCCTCGACGAGGTCGCCCCCGGGCGCGCCATCCTGGGCATCGGCGCCTGGTGGGAGCCGCTGGCGACCAAGGTCGGCCAGCCGATCTCCAAGCCGATCAAGGCCATGCGCGAGTACATCGGCGTGTGCCAGGCGCTCTTCCGCAACGAGAACGTCGAGTTCGAGGGCGAGTTCGTCCAGATGCGCGGCGTCCGCTTCGACTCCATGTATCGCGAGAACAAGCCGGTCGACATCCCGATCTACATCGGGGCGGTCGGGCCGAAGATGCTGGAGCTCGCCGGCGAGATCAGCGACGGCGTCCACATGGACTTCCTGCTGCCGCCGTCGTACATGGAGGGCGCACTGGCCGCGATCGACCGCGGCCTCGCCAAGCGGACCGACGGCCGCACCTCCATCGACCTCACCCAGATCGTGTCCTGCAGCGTCAACGACGACGACCCCCAGGAGGCGATCGACGCCTGCAAGGCCTTCCTGACGCTCTACCTGTGCCAGCAGCCGCACATCGCCGAGCACTGCGGCGTCGAGCGGGAGCTCGTCGACCGGCTCCAGGAGATCGCCGGCTGGCCGGCGACCCCCGAGCAGATCAAGAAGGCGATGCAGCTCGTCCCCAACGAGCTGGTGCAGAACGTCACCGCGTGCGGCACCACCGACCAGGCCTTCGAGAAGCTCGTCTCCTACCACGAAGCGGGTGTGCGCTGCCCGATCATCTCCACCCTGGGTGACAAGGAGCGCACGCTCACCCGCCTCGCCCAGGCCGCGCGGGCCTGACGCCTCGACCTCGACGGGAGAACTCGCGATGAAGCTCGCCGCAGTCCAGCTCAAGGCCGGCGCCGACCGGTCGGAGACCATCAGCCGGGCGCAGGCCCTGGTGGACGACGCCGCCACCCAGGGCGCCCGGATCGTCCTCCTGCCGGAGATGTTCGCGGTGCCGTTCGTGCAGCCCGAGCCCGACCCGGACTACTTCGTGCACGCCGAGGCGCTCGACGGACCGTCGAACACGATGGCCGAGGCGGCCTCGCGACGGCACGGGATCACCGTGGTGTCGTCGGTCTTCGAGGCCAGCGCGGTCCCCGGCGTCTACCACAACACCGCCTGCACGTACGTCGGCGGGGAGCTGCGCTCGGTGTACCGCAAGTCGCACCTGCCGTTCTCCAACGGCTTCCCCGAGAAGTTCTACTTCCGGCCCGGCGAGACCCCGCCCGAGGTCGTCGACACCGGCGAGACCCGGGTCGGGACGGTGATCTGCTACGAGCGGCACTTCCCCGAGCTGAGCCGGACCGTCGCGCTCGACGGCGGCTCGGTGCTCTGCGTGCCGGTCGCCTCGGCCAGTGCGCCGATGAAGGAGGTCTTCCAGTTGGAGCTGCGTGCCCACGCGGTCTTCAACTCGATGTTCGTCGTCTGCGCCAACCGGCACGGCGTCGAGGGCACGAAGGAGTACTTCGGCCTCTCCGCCGTCTACGGACCCAACGGCGAGGTCCTCGCGACCGCCCCCGACGACGCCGACGGCCTGGCCCTCGCCGAGGTCGACCTGGCACAGGTCGACGAGATCCGCCGGCGCCGGCCCTTCCTCCGCGACCGTCGCCCCGAGCTCTACGGCCGGGTCAGCGCCGCCCAGACCGTGCCGACGGCGCTGCCATGACCGCGGTCAGCGCCGGCGCGACGGTGCTGGAACCGGTGTCGGAGGCGGTGTCGGAGGCGGTGTCGGAGGCGGCCGACCCGCTCGCCGACGCCCACAGCCGGCTGCGCGCGGCGATCGACGTCCTCGGCTACGAGGAGCACATGTACGACATGCTCGCGACGGCGCGGCGCGAGATCACCGTGAGCGTCCCGCTGCGCCGCGACGACGGCACCGTGGAGGTGCTCACCGGGCACCGCGTGCAGCACAACTTCTCCCGCGGACCCGCCAAGGGCGGCCTGCGCTTCAGCCCCGAGGTGGACCTCGACGAGGTCCGGGCGCTGGCGATGTGGATGACGTGGAAGTGCGCCCTGCTCGACGTGCCCTACGGCGGCGCGAAGGGCGGGGTGCGGATCGACCCGCGCCGCTACTCGGCCGGCGAGCTGGAGCGGGTCACCCGGCGCTACACCAGCGAGATCATGCCGATCATCGGCCCGGAGCAGGACATCCCGGCCCCCGACGTCGGGACCGACGAGCAGACCATGGCCTGGATCATGGACTCCTACTCGGTCAGCTCCGGCCACACGGTGCTGGGCGTCGTGACCGGCAAGCCGATCTCGCTGGGCGGCTCCCTCGGCCGGGCGACCGCGACCTCGCGCGGCGTGGTGCACGTGGCCCTCGCCGCCCTCGCCGAGCGGGGTCTGGCCGCGGCGGCCTCCCGTGCCGCCGTGCAGGGCTTCGGCAAGGTCGGTCGCAGCGCGGCGCGCTTCCTGGCCGAGGCCGGCGTCGCCGTCACCGCCGTGTCCGACCAGTACGGCGGCATCCGGGCGACCGGCGGCCTCGACGTCGCGGCGCTCGAGGACCATGTCGACCGGACCGGGACGGTGGTCGGGTTCCCGGGCGCCGAGCCGCTCGACGGCGACCTGCTCGTCGAGGAGGACGTCGAGCTGCTGGTGCCGGCCGCCGTGGAGTGCGTGATCCGCGCCGACAACGCGGCCCGGGTGCGCGCGGCCGTGATCGTGGAGGGCGCCAACGGGCCCACGACGCCTGAGGCCGACCGGATCCTGGAGGACAACGGGCAGCTCGTCGTGCCGGACATCCTCGCCAACGCCGGTGGCGTCGTCGTGTCGTACTTCGAGTGGGTGCAGGCCAACCAGGCCTACTGGTGGAGCGAGGACGACGTCGAGGCGCGGCTGCGCGAGCGGATGCTCGGGGCGTGGGAGCGGGTCCGGCACTACGCCGCCGAGCGCGACCTCTCGCTTCGGTCCGCCGCGACCTGCCTGGCGGTCGAGTCGGTCGCCCAGGCGCACCGGCGGCGCGGCCTGTACCCCTGACCGGGTCCGGGACCGTCAGTCCGCCGGGTCCTGACCGGGCGCGGCGGGCGCGGCGACGGCCCTGCGAGCGGGCGCCCGGCGGGCGACGCCGACGCCGAGCAGCGCGAGCGCCCCACCGGCGTACGCGATGGTCGGCGGGACCTCGTCGAGGAACACCAGCCCCATCACGATGGTCAGCGGTGGTACCAGGTAGGTCGTCACCCCGAGCGCCGAGGCGGTCATGCGCCGCAGGGCGTAGGCGTAGGTCGTGAACGCGATCGCGGTCGGGAACACGCCCAGATAGACCAGCCACAGCGTCGACGACACCGGCGCGTCGCCCACCTCGGTGACCAGCCGGCCCGCCCAGGGCAGGCAGGTCACGACGCCGACGGTGCAGGCGAGCCAGGTGACGTGGACCGCTGAGAGATCCGTGAGGAGCGGCTTCTGCAGGATCACGCTGACGGCGTACACCACGGCCGGCAGCAGGCACAGGACGACGCCGAGCAGGTCGCCGGTGCTGTCCCCGCCCGAGGTGGACAGGCCGATCACGGCCACGCCGGAGAACGCCAGGGCGAGCCCGGCCGCGAGCGGGGTCGTGAAGCGCTCGCCGAGGAACAGGGCGGCCAGGACGGCGATGAGGACGGGGGCGACCTGCAGCAGCATCGCCGCCGTGCCGGCGTCGACGCGTTGCTCGCCGGCGTTGAGGGAGAGGTTGTAGATCCCGAACCAGAGCACCCCGATCGTCACGATCGAGATCCACTGCCGTCGGCTCGGGTGGGGCAGGCCCTGCGCCAGCGCCACCGGGGCGAGCGCCAGCGCTCCCGCCGCCAGTCGTCCGAGTGACAGCGCGCCCGCGGAGAAGTCGTGGGCGAGGTGCCGGATGCCGACGAAGGCGCTCGCCCACAGCACCAGGGTCACCGCGACCGCGGCCAGCGGCAGCAGCCCGGGCGCTCCGCGCGCCCGACCGCCGCCGGTGCCGGGAGCGGAGCTGGGCGCGGCGGGGTCGGCGGCGGTCACCCCGCCCACGCTAGAGGCCGGGAGCCCGCGGGGTCGCGCGATTTTCAGACGTCGAACTTGTAGCCCAGCCCGCGCACGGTGACGAGGAACTTCGGCTCGCTCGGCTCCGGCTCCAGCTTGGCGCGCAGTCGCTTGACGTGGACGTCGAGCGTCTTGGTGTCGCCGACGTAGTCGGAGCCCCAGACCCGGTCGATGAGCTGGCCGCGGGTGAGCACCCGGCCGGGGTTGCGCAGGAACATCTCCAGCAGCTCGAACTCCTTGAGCGGCAGCCGCTGCTCGGTGCCGTCGACCGTCACGACGTGCCGCTCGACGTCCATCCGGACCGGCCCGGCCTCGAGGGTGTCGGGGAGCAGCTCGTCGCCGATGCCGCGGCGCAGCACGGCGCGGATCCGGGCGACCAGCTCGCGGGGGGAGTACGGCTTGGTGACGTAGTCGTCGGCGCCTAGCTCGAGGCCGACGACCTTGTCGACCTCGTCGTCCTTGGCGCTCACCATGATCACCGGCACGTTCGACGTCTGCCGGATGGTCCGGCACACCTCGGTGCCGGGGATCCCGGGCAGCATGAGGTCGAGCAGCACGATGTCGGCGCCGTTGCGGTCGAACTCCTTGAGCGCCTCGTTGCCGTCGGCCGCGATCGCGACCTCGAACCCCTCCTTGCGGAGCAGGTAGGCGAGGGCGTCGCTGTAGCTCTCTTCGTCTTCGACGACAAGTACCCGGGTCATCGGGGTTCCTCCTGATCTTCGGTGCGTCCGCCCGGCGCTTCCGGGCCGGACGCGAGCGGGGCGAGCCGCACGTACGGCCCGTCCTCGTGGTTCGGGTGCTGCGGCAGGATCAGCGTGAACGTCGAGCCCTGCCCCTCGACGGACCAGACCCGCACCTCGCCGCCGTGGGTGGCCGCGACGTGCTTGACGATCGACAGGCCCAGGCCGGTGCCACCGGTCGAGCGGTGGCGTGCGGGGTCGACGCGGTAGAACCGCTCGAAGATCCGCTCCACCTCGGCCTCGGGGATGCCGATGCCCTGGTCGATCACCGAGATCTCGATGGTGTGGCCCGCCCGCTTGCGGGTCACCACGACGCGCGAGCCGGGCTCGGAGTAGGCGACGGCGTTGGCGACCAGGTTCGAGACCGCGGCGCCGACCTGCTTCTCGCTGCCGAGCACCTTGAGGCCGGCCTCGCCCTCGGCGATGACCTGGATGTCCTTGGCGTTGGCGTTCATGTCGACGAAGTCGACCGCGGAGGCGACGACGTCGTCGATCGACACCGGCACCGGCGAGTCGAGGGGCTCGTCGCCCTGGAGCCGCGACAGCTCGATGATCTGCTGGATCAGCCGGGAGAGCCGGTCGCTCTCGGTGAGCATCCGCGACGCGAACCGGTAGACCGCGTCGGGATCGTCGGCGGCGTCCTGCACCGCCTCGGCGAGCAGTCGCATGGCGCCGACCGGGGTCTTCAGCTCATGGCTGACATTGGCCACGAAGTCGCGTCGTACGGCGTCGACCTGACGCTCGCGGGTGCGGTCCTCGACGAGGGCCAGGACCAGCCGCGAGCCCAGCGGCGCGACGCGGGCGGTGACGTGCCGTGGCGCGCCCGCCGAGCGGGGCACGATCAGCTCGGTCTCGCGGATCTGCCCGTCGCGGCGCACCTTGCGGATCAGGGCGCCGAGCTCGTCGGACAGCAGCGTCGTACCGCGGACGAAGCCCATGGCGTACGCCGGCGCCGAGGCCTTGACCACGGAGTCGGACTCGTCGACGACGACCGCGCTGCTGCGCAGGACCGAGAGCACGGCCGCCACGCCGTCGGGCAGGAGCGGTTCCTCGGGCTGCTGGAAGACGCGCTGCTGGCGGTCGCTGAGATGCCAGGCGAGCATGGCGCCGCCGGCCACGAGGGCGCCGAGGAGCGCGGCCACGAAGGCCTGCGTCGTCGGATCCACGCCTCGATCGTACGGCGCGGGGCGGTTCGGGCTCCGCATCGCGGCGGCCGGGCTTCGCGATGTTCATCCTGCGTTCACCGCACTTCGCTTGATGGACACCTCGCCTCCGTACGCTCGGGGCTATGCGTGATGCCTACACCGACCAGCTCGACGCGATCTTCGACGACCTCGCCGGGATCTCCCGCCGCGTCCAGGTCGCGGTCGGCGAGGCCACCCGGGCCCTGATGACCGGCGACTCCTCGAAGGCGGAGAAGGTGATCAGCGGCGACGCCGAGATCGACCGGGCCCGCGAGAAGGTCGAGGACTCGGCCTTCGCCCTGCTCTCCTTGCAGCAGCCGGTCGCGGGCGACCTGCGCACGATCGTCGCCGCACTCCGGATGGTCGCCGAGCTCGAGCGGATGGGCGACCTGTCCGTGCACGTCGCCAAGATCGCCCGGCTCCGGGTCCCGGACGTCGCCGTGCCCGACGAGGTCCGCCCCACCATGGCCCGGATGGCCGAGGTCGCCGAGGACATGGTCGGCCGGGTCAGCGAGGTGATCTCGGGGCGCGACGTCGAGGCCGCCATCGCCCTCGGCCGCGACGACGAGGAGATGGACCAGCTGCGCCGCCGCAGTTTCACCGAGCTGCTCGGCGACGAGTGGACCCACGGCGTCGAGGCCGCGGTCGACATCGCCCTGCTCGGCCGCTACTACGAGCGGATCGCCGACCACGCCGTCTCGGTCGCCAACCGGGTCATCTTCGTGGTCACCGGGCACCATCCGGCTCCTGCTGCCTGACCGACCCGGCGCATCTGAACCTCCTGAGACCGCCGACCCGGCGCATCTGAACCTCCTGAGACCGCCGACCCGGCGCGTTCAAACGCGCCGGGTCGACGCTTCTCAGACGTTCAGATGCGCCGGGTCGATCCGGTCTCGGGTCAGCGGCCCTGGTTGGCGACGGCGGCGGCAGCCGCGGCGGCGGCCTCCGGGTCGAGGTAGCGCCCGCCGGGGACGACCGGGGCGAGTGTGTCCTCGTCGAGCTCGTAGACCAGCGGCATCCCGGTGGGGATGTTCAGGCCGGCGATGTCGGCGTCACTGATCCGGTCGAGGTGCTTCACGATCGCGCGCAGGCTGTTGCCGTGGGCGGCGACCAGCACGGTGTGGCCGGCGCGCAGGTCCGGCACGATCCCGGCGTCCCAGTAGGGGAGGAGCCGCTCGATGACCTGCTTGAGCGCCTCGGCGCGGGGCAGCTCGTCGCCGAGGTCGGCGTAGCGGGGGTCGCCGGACTGGGAGTACGGGTCGTCGTCGGCCAGCGGGGGCGGCGGGGTGTCGAAGGAGCGGCGCCAGAGCATGAACTGCTCCTCGCCGTACTCGTCCTTGATCGCCTTCTTGTCCTTGCCCTGCAGGGCGCCGTAGTGACGCTCGTTGAGGCGCCAGGAGCGACGGACCGGGATCCAGTGCCGGTCGGCGGCGTCGAGCGCGAGCGCGGCGGTGTTGATCGCGCGGCGCTGCAGCGAAGTGTGGACGACGTCGGGCAGGATGCCGGCCTCGGCGAGGAGCTCGCCGCCGCGGACCGCCTCGCCGCGCCCCTTCTCGGTCAGCGCGACGTCGACCCAGCCGGTGAAGAGGTTCTTCGCGTTCCACTCGCTCTCGCCGTGACGGAGCAGGACCAGCGTGAACGTCATCAGTGCGCCTCGCCGCCGGGGCTCGGGGCCTCGTCGGCGCAGCTGAAGTTCGCGTCGTGGGTCTCCTCGGCGGACTCCGTGGCATCGTCGGCCGCGCTGTCGCCGCCCTTGGCGGACGCGGACGCGCTCGGGAGGTCGGTGGGGACCTGGGTGTACTGGAAGCACGGCTTGACGACGGGTACGTCGAGGCTGAGCGTGGTGCCGTCGCTGAAGGTCAGGTCGAGCGGCACGAACTCGCCGGCGGTGAAGTTGCCGGTCAGGGGGACGACGCTGTCGGTGGCCAGGTTGACGAAGCCGCGGCCCGCCACCTCGATCGGGTCGAACGCGCCGGCGACGACGCCCGCCGTCGACGACACGGACTCGAGCGAGGCGTCCTCGCGAAGGTTGTTGGACAGCGAGCCGATCAGCCGGCCCTCGCCCTGCGCGGTCGCCAGGATCCGGATGCCGAGCGCGTCGACGTCTCCGGAGCGCTCGTTGACGCCACCGGCGATCGTGTTGACCCGATCGGTGGGGTAGTCGAAGCCGCAGGCGCTGAGGGCAGTGGCGGGAACGACCGCCAGCAGCAGTCCGGCGAGCGCGGATCGGCGCAGGTGGGGCATGTCGGCGAGCCTCCGGGTCAGTTGGGTCGAAGCGGCCTCACTCTAGCGTCGGTCAACGGCTGAGCCCGACCCGGGCACCGACCACGACCAGCAGCACCACGATGACGACGGTGTAGATGGTCGACAGCGCCAGCAGCCGGGTCGCGCCGAGCTTGAGTCCGAGCTTGAGCGGCAGGTAGGTCCAGCCGTCCTCGTGATCGGCCACCAGGCCCCACACCGCGCGCGTGAAATGGACGCCGATGCCGAGCAGGGCCGCGAGCACCACGATCGCCGGTTCGGGCGGGCTGCCGACCGCCTTGCCGCCCCAGCCGCCGTACGAGAGGTACGCCGGCAGCAGGGCGAAGGACGCCGCCCACGACCACCAGGACCAGAAGCCGGTGCGCAGCACGATATTGCCGAGCATCGCCACGACGACCGACGCGCCGTAGAAGGCGCCCGCCTTCGCGCCGGTGGTGGTGGCGAGGGGGAGGAGCAGCAGGAAGCCGACGATCACGGCGTACCAGGCCGTGCCGGGGTCCAGCCGACCGGTGGCGATCGGCTTGCCGGTCAGGCCGTGCGCCTCGTCGCGCTGCCGGTCGACGATGTCGTTGTGCCAGCCGAGGATGGTCTGGCCGACGAGCACGGTCACCAGCACCACACCCGCCTCGCGCGCCGGGCGGCCGGCGACCGCCGCCACCAGGCCCATCGCGAGTGCGGTGGTGATCGCCTGCTTGGCGTGCGCCGCCTGCAGCAGCTGGAGCGGTACGACGTCCGCGGGGTTGCGTCCGCCGAGCACGCGCCCGGACAGGCCGGTCCGGTCCGGGACGTGCGGCAGCGGCGGGTGCGGGTCGACGGGGTCCTCGTCGGGGTCGTCCCCCGGCACCTCGCGCGGCTCCTCGACGATCTCGTCCTCCGGCTCGTCCCCGACGACCTCGCCGCCGGCCGGGTCCGCGTCCGGGTGGTCCGCATCCGGGTCCGCGTCCGGGTCGGGCTCCTCGTCGAGGGTCGCCTCGACCGCCTCGGGGGTCTCCTCGGAGATCTCCTCGGGGCCCGCCTCGACCGGGGTTCCCTCCCCGGCGGAGCGGCCGCGCCGCCAGCGCTGCGTCTTCGCCATGGCGAGCAGTATTGACCACCGTCGACCCGCATGGGGGCGGGCCCGCCGAAACGGTCGGAGCGGCCGTCACACCCCTCCGGGTGATCTCCGCCACAGGCCGGCTGGTCGGCCGCACCATAGGTTCGGTCACTTGTCAAGCCGCCGATTGTGCCCCTGACCTGCGCAAACGCATTCGGAGAGTCCTTGATGGCGTGGTAAGATAGGTCACCCTAGGAAGGGGTTTTGCTCATATGACTTTCACCGTCGGCGAAACGGTCGTCTACCCCAATCACGGGGCCGCGGTCATCGAGAACATCGAGATGCGGACGATCAAGGGCCAGGAACGGCAGTACCTCGTGCTTCGGATTGTCGCCCAGCAGGACCTCGTGGTCCGCGTCCCGGCAGACAACCTGGACCTCGTGGGTGTTCGGGATGTCGTGGACAAGGACGGGCTGGACCGGGTCTTCGGAGTGCTCCGCGCGGAGCATGTCGAGGAGCCGACCAACTGGTCGAGGCGCTACAAGGCGAACCTCGAGAAGCTCCACAGTGGCGACGTCATGAAGGTGGCGGAGGTCGTCCGCGACTTGTGGCGCCGCGAGCGGGACCGCGGTCTGTCGGCCGGCGAGAAGCGGATGCTCGCCAAGGCCCGCCAGATCCTGGTCTCCGAGCTCGCGCTCTGCGAGAACACCAACGAGGACAAGGCCGAGACCATCCTCGACGAGGTGCTGGCGAGCTAGTCGGCTCGGTCGCGTCTCACTCCGTCCCGACGACGTCATACGGTGGGTTCCGATGAACCCGCATCCGTATGACGTCGTCGGCATTTCGGCCCCCGTCGCCGGGATCGTGGTCGAGGAGGGGCGCGGCGCCCTCCCGTTCCACCTGATCCACGGCGAGTCCCTGGTCGCCGCCGCGGCCTGGGCGGCGGGTGAGGCCGGGATCGACCTGCTCGACCAGACCGTCCCCTGGGACCTGGTGGTCGAGCTCGAGCAGCCGTTGCTGCTGCACGACCCGCTGTGCCCGATGACCCCGCCCGACTTCCTGCGACGCTGTGCCGAGCGTGCCGGCGTCGAGGACCGGATCCTGGTCGGCGTGCGCCCGGTGACCGACACCGTCAAGGAGGAGCGCGTCGCGCCCGACGGCGGGAGGTCGCTGGGCGCGACCGTCGACCGCGACGGCCTGGTCGAGGTCTGCTCGCCGGTCGTGCTCCCGGCCTCCGTGGTCGCCGACCTGCTCGGCGACGGCGGACGGCTGCCGGCGACCGGGTTCGTGGCGCTCGTCGCCGCCCTCCGCGAGCGGTACGGCGCCGACCGGGTCGAGCTGGTCGAGGCGCCGCCCGCCGCGCGCCGGGTCGGGTCCGAGGCCGACCTGCAGGTGCTCGAGGCGCTGACCGACCCCCGCTAGCCGCTCAGCGCCGGGTCCGCGGGTCGCGGGTCGGATCGGCGTAGCGGGGCGGGCAGCCCCGGTCGACGGCGTCGGGGCGCAGCTCGAAGTGCCAGGGCTCGTTGTCGTAGATCCGGCACAGGCCGTACCGCGCCCCGTGGGTTCCCAGCCAGGCCGCGGCCCGTGCCGGTCCCACGTCGACCGCGTCGCCCGACACGTGCGGCGAGGTGTCCGGTGTCGCGACCCAGCGCGCCGCCTCCTCCCGCGAGCCGTAGGTCGCGACGGCCTCGTCGAGGAGCCGCTGCTGGTACGCGCGGGAGCGCCAGCCACTGTTGACCACGATGTCGACGTCGTCGTCGACAGCGGCGGTCGCGGCCCGCCGCAGCGCGCGCAGCAGGTCCGGGTCGAGCTCGGTCACGCCGGCCTGCGCGTCGTCGTACGCCGAGGTGCCGTCGGCCAGTTCCCCGCTCCCGACGGGCGCGGCGTCGGAGGAGGATGCGGGCAGGGCGACGAGACGGGAGCCGACGACGCCGACCAGCGCCACGACGAGCAGGACGAGGGGGACGACGGCCGGCCGCAGGCGGTGCCGTACGGGCGGTGCGGTGGGGAAGAGGGCCATGGCGACGAGTCAAGACAGTGCGGCGTTGCCGGGGCGTATGGCCTTTTCGATATGCCGGCGATATGCGGCGACTCGTAGCATCGACCGGGTGCGGGTGCTGATCGTCGAGGACGAGCCTCTCCTGGCCGAGGCCGTCCGGGACGCGCTGCGCCTGGAGGCGATCGCGGCCGACGTCGCGGGCGACGGCGACACGGCACTGGAGCTGCTGAGCGTCAACGCCTACGACATCGCGGTCCTCGACCGCGACGTGCCGGGCCCTTCGGGCGACGAGATCGCGCGACGCATCGTCGCCTCCGGCAGCGGGATGCCGATCCTGATGCTCACCGCGGCCGACCGGCTCGATGACAAGGCGTCCGGCTTCGCGCTCGGCGCGGACGACTACCTCACCAAGCCGTTCGAGCTCGCCGAGCTCGTGCTCCGACTGCGCGCGCTGGACCGCCGGCGCGCGCACCACCGGCCCCCCGTCCGTGAGATCGCCGGGGTCCGCCTCGACCCGTTCCGCCGCGAGGTCTACCGCGACGGTCGGTACGTCGCGCTGACCCGCAAGCAGTTCGCGGTGCTGGAGGTCCTCGTGGCGGCCGAGGGCGGTGTCGTCAGCGCCGAGGAGCTGTTGGAGCGGGCCTGGGACGAGAACGCCGACCCGTTCACCAACGCCGTCCGGATCACCGTCTCCGCGCTGCGCAAGCGGCTCGGGGAGCCGTGGGTGATCGCGACCGTGGCGGGCGTCGGCTACCGCATCGACGCCGGCGACCCGGAGGGAGCCGGCGGTGCATAGGCGTCCGGGTCTGAGCGTGCGCCTGCGGCTGACGCTCAGCTACGCCGGCTTCCTGCTGCTGGCCGGCGCGCTGCTGCTCGCGGTCGTCTGGCTGTTCCTGCTGCGCTATGTGCCCGACCAGGCCGTGACCGTCCCGGTCCGGGGCGGGACGGACGACCCGATGCGCTCGCCGTACCTGTTCGTGCCGGGCCGCTCGGACCTGTGGGAGGCGTTCGCGCCCAAGGCGGCAGGGGCGCTGGTCTTCCTGCTGGTGTGCGGCCTGCTCGGCGGGTGGCTGCTCGCCGGCCGGATGCTGGCACCGCTGGCACGGATCACCGAGGCCACCCGGACGGCGGCGACGGGGTCGCTCTACCACCGCATCCAGCTGCCGGGACGCCGCGACGAGTTCCGCGAGCTCGCGGACGCCTTCGACAGCATGCTCGCGCGACTCGACGCGCACGTCGCCGAGCAGCAGCGCTTCGCCGCCAACGCCTCGCACGAGCTGCGGACGCCGCTGACCATCACCCAGACCCTGCTGGAGCTCGCCCGCAAGGACCCGTCCCGTGACACCGGCCGGCTCGTCGAGAGCCTGTACGCCGTCAACACCCGGGCGATCGACCTCACCGAGGCGCTGCTCGTGCTCAGCCGTGCCGACCGGCGGTCCTTCGCCCGTGAGGACGTCGACCTCTCGCTCGTCGCGGAGGAGGCCACCGAGACGCTGCTGACGTTCGCGGAGGCCCGGGGCGTCGCCGTCGAGACGTCCGGCGACCTCGCCGTCACCCGGGGTGAGCCGGCGCTGCTGCTGCAGTTGACGACGAACCTCGTGCACAACGCGATCGTCCACAACCTCCCCGACGGGGGCAGCGTCGTGGTGACCACCCGCCGTGACCCGTCGGCCGCGGTCCTGACGGTGGAGAACACCGGTGCGCTCCTCGCTCCGGACGTCGTCGCCACCCTGGCCGAGCCGTTCCAGCGGGGGAGCGAGCGCACCCACGCGGGCGGGCCGGGGCACGCCGGCGCCGGGCTCGGCCTCGCCATCGTGCGGAGCATCACCGAGGCGCACGACGGCGCCCTCGTCCTGCGGGCGCGCCCCCGAGGTGGCCTCGAAGTGACGGTGCGCCTACCGGCCGCCGGCGGCTGAGGCCGGCCGCTACCGCAGGACCAGCAGCCGCTCGGCGACCCGGAGGTCCTCGGCGAAGGTGACCTTGAGGTTGGCCGGCCCGGAGGGGACGGCGCGCACCTCGAGCTCCGGTGGCGCGAACCGCGCGAAGGCCGCCGCGGTGTCGGTGCCGTCGAAGCCCGCGGCGGCCGCGGCGGCATAGGCCGCCCGCAGCGGTGCCGCCCGGAAGGCCTGGGGCGTCTGCACGCCGACCAGCCGGGTGCCCGCGCCGCCCGGTGCGGGCGCCACGGCGGGGTCCCGCGGCAGCGGCCCGGCCAGGTCGACGGTGGGGACGGCGCCGCCGTACCGGCGGGCAGTGGCGATCGCCGTGGCGAACAGCTCCGCCTCCACCAGCGGCCGGGCGCCGTCGTGGATGGCGATGACGTCGATGCTGCCGTCGTCCACCCGCGGCGCGAGCGCGGCGAGTGCGGCCTGCTCGGAGTCCTGGCGGGTCGCGCCGCCCTCGACCAACAGCACCTCGCGCTCGCCGATGACGGGCAGCAGCGCCGCGCCGATGTCGGCGCGCTCGCCGGGGCGGTGCACGACCAGGACCGGGTCGACGTCCGCCACCTCCAGGGCGGTCCGCACCGACCAGGCGAGCAGCGGCTGCCCGCGCAGTGGCAGCAGGATCTTGTTGACCTCGGCGCCGACGCGCGTGCCGCTCCCGGCGGCGAGCACGACGATCGCGGCGGTCGCGGTGGTCGCGGTGGTCGGTGGGGTGGTCACCCCGCGAGCGTAGTCAGACCAGGGCCCGCTGCCGGGCCCGGTCGACCAGGACGAACAGCTCGCCGCTGACCAGCTCCCGGCGCTCGAAGGGCAGGTAGTGCCCGGCGCCGGGCGCGATGAGGAGGCGGGCGCCGCGGATGCCGCGGGCGATCTTGCCGGCGTGCTCGGGCGGGGTGAGCAGGTCGCGGCTGCCGACGAGGACCGTGGCCGGGATGTCGTCGAACGCGGCCAGGTTGCCGATCCGGTCGTGGTTCATCATGTCCTTGAAGAAGCCGGACATGGTCTCGGGGCGGGCGTGGACCAGCTGGTCGACGGCGTGCGCGATGTCGCGGGCCCGGGCGGGACGGCCGAACAGGAACCGGCGCGCGACCTGGCGCTCGATCGTCGGGAACTTCTCCCGGCGACTGAGGCTGAGCATCCGCGAGCGGTTGGCGAGGATGAACGGCAGCCGGTCGCGCAGCAGCGCCCCGGCGGCTGCCGGCAGGCCGAGGGTGACCTTGTCGAGCTCGCCGCTCGTCGTACTGACGAACAGGGCGCCCACGATCCGTGGCATCAGGTCGGGGCGCTCCTCGGGCAGGGCGGTGATCGTCATGCCGCCGACCGAGTGGCCGGCGACGACCAGCGGACCCTCGGGCGCGTAGGTGTCGACGATCAGGCCGAGATCGCGCGCCAGGTGCGGGATCGTGCAGGCGGCCTCGGGGGCGCGGTCGGACCGACCGTGCCCGCGGTGGTCCCAGGTGATCACCCGGACGTCGCGGCCGTAGCGGGCCAGCAGGTCGGTGACCTGGTAGTGCCAGTCCGACTCGTCCGCGGTCCAGCAGTGGGCGAGCAGCACCGTCAGCGGCGCGTCCCCGCGCCCGTGCACGGTCACGTGGACCCGCAGGCCGTCCTCGGTGATCACGGTGTGGTCGGACATCGGTGCCTCCTCGGCCTCACTGTCGGCACTGTCGGCGCCCCACCCTGCCACGTGATCCGCCGCTCCGGCGGGTTTCGTGCGACGACGTGTCACATGTCGGTGGGCGTCATGAGGTCAGCAGGGCGGTCGCGATCGCAGCCACGCCCTCGCCGCGCCCGGTCAGGCCCAGCCCGTCGGTCGTCGTGGCGGACAGCGAGACCGGGGCGCCGAGGACGCCGCTCAAGGCGGCCTCCGCCTCGGCCCGGCGCGGTCCCACCTTCGGTCGGTTGCCGATCACCTGGACGGCGACGTTGAGGACGGTGAAGCCCGCGGCCTCCACCCGACGCCGGGTCTCGCCGAGCAGGGCCGCTCCGCTGGCACCGGCCCACGCGGGGTCCGCCGTACCGAAGTTGCTGCCGAGATCGCCGAGCCCCGCCGCCGACAGCAGCGCGTCGCATGCCGCGTGGGCGGCGACGTCCGCGTCGGAGTGCCCTTCGAGCCGGATCTCCTCGTCCGGCCAGGTCAGCCCACCGAGGGCGAGCGGCGGGTCCTGTGGTCCGCGGGGGACGAGGCGGTGGACGTCGGAGCCGATGCCGATGCGCGGGTTCACTCACCCGATCATGCCCGAGCCGCTCCCTGTGGGAGAGAATCAGCCGCGTGAGGACCTCCCGCGCCTGGTGGCCGCTGGCGGGGCTGATCGCCGGGGCCGTGGGCCTGGCGGTGAGCTACGCCGGCGCCGCGCTGCTGCACGTGCGGGACTCGCCGGTCGTCGCGGTCGCCGAGGGCGTCATCGCGCTGACGCCCGGCCCGGTCGCGACCTGGGCGATCGACACCTTCGGCACCGCCGACAAGAAGGTGCTCATCCTCGGCATCCTCGCGGTGCTCGCGCTCCTGTTCGGGTGGATCGGTCGGCTGGCGCACCAGCGCTGGTGGGCCGCCGTCACGGGGTACGCCGTACTGGCCGGGATCGCCGTCGTCGCCGTACTGACCAAGCCGACGCCGGGACTGATCGACCTCGCGCCGGTCGCGGCGGGCCTGCTGTGCTGGCTGGTCGTGCTCGCCGTGCTGGCCGAGTGGCTGCGCCGCTGGGAGCTGGTCGAGGAGAGCGGCGACCGCGACGCCGAGCCGATGCACATCCGGCGGCGCTTCCTCGTCGCCCTGGGCGGCGCGGCCGCGCTCGCGGTGGCCGGGGGCCTGGTGGGCCGGATCGCCGGCAGCGCCCGCCGCCGGGCCGAGCAGAGCCGGCGCCTGCTCCGGATCGAGGGCACCACCGCACCCGCCGTCCCCGACGGGGTGGGGGTCGGCGTCGAGGGCGTCTCGCCCTGGCAGACCTCGAACGACGACTTCTATCTGATCGACACCGCGATCATCAAGCCGACCATCGCGCCCGCCGACTGGGAGCTGCGGATCCACGGCATGGTCGAGCGCGAGCTCCGGCTGTCGTACGCCGACCTGGTCCGCCGGGAGATCACCCAGGACTGGATCACGCTCAATTGCGTCTCCAACGAGGTCGGCGGCGACCTGATCGGCAACGCCTGGTGGAGCGGGGTGCGGCTGTCCACGCTGCTCGCCGAGGCCGGACCGCTGCCGGGCGCCGACGCGGTGCTCCAGACGTCCGAGGACGGCTGGACCTGTGGTACGCCGCTCGCGGCGCTGACCGACGAGCGCAACGCGATGCTCGCGGTCGCGATGAACGGCGAGCCGCTGCCGATCGAGCACGGCTTCCCGGTGCGCACGATCGTGCCGGGGCTCTACGGGTACGTGTCGGCGTGCAAGTGGGTGGTCGACCTGGAGGTCACCCGGTTCAGCGACATCACGGCGTACTGGACCGAGAAGGGCTGGGCCGAGCAGGGCCCGGTGAAGATCGCCTCGAAGATCGAGGTGCCCGGCCACGGCGCCGACGTACCGGCCGGGGAGGTCGTGTGCGCCGGGGTCGCCTGGCTCCAGCACACCGGGATCGCCGCGGTCGAGGTGCAGGTCGACGGCGGCCGCTGGCAGCGGGCCACGCTCGCGGCCGCGCCCAACCTCGACACCTGGGTCCAGTGGCGGGCGGTCGTCGACGTCGAGCCCGGCGACCACGAGCTCCGGGTCCGGGCGATCGACACGCGGGGCCGCACCCAGACCGGCGCTGTCGCCGAGGTCGTGCCCGACGGCGCCACCGGTTGGCACACCGTCGAGTTCAGTGCTGGTTAGCGCGAGCGTGTCGCAGGTCGTGGTCGCCGCCCACGCGGTCGAGTTCCGAGCATCGACCCGGCGCGTTTGAACACGACGGGTCGGCGCTTCTCAGGCGTTCAGATGCGACGGGTCGATGATTCGCCGCGCAGCTCACCAGTTGCCGGCGGGCGCGGGCGGCAGCGGGTGGGCGGCGTCGTGGACGACGTTCGCCGCGCCGCCGGACGCCTGCAGCCAGGCCCGCTCCAGCTGCGCGCGGGAGTAGACCCGCCGCACGCCGTCGTTGCCGGACGCGGCGGGGTCGTTGACGATCACGTCGCCGGTGGTGGTGAAGCCGACGATCACCAGCAGGTGCCCGTTGGAGGAGGAGATCGGGGCGCCGGCGAGCTCCCCGCGGGCGAACGCCAGCGAGATCACGGGAGGGATGCCGGCCTGCACGAGCAGCTCGGCGTCGGTGAGGTCGCGCAGCCGGGTCACGAACGCCTCCCCGGCGGCACCGAGCCGCCGCGCGGCGTAGGCGGTGTTGAACGTCCAGTTCCCGGTGCCCCGGTAGGCGTGGTCGTAGGTCAGCCGCGCGGTCGCGTCGACCCACGGGTCCGGGTGTCCGCCGGGCACCCAGCCGTAGCTGCCGGGGCCCGGCAGCCGGCCGTAGTAGCCGAGCACCATCGCGGTCGACGTCGGTGAGCACCATGCCTCGCCACCGCCGCCCCACTGCGGGTAGTGGCCGGAGTGGATCATCTGGGAGTACCGCGGCACGGCGAGCTCCACGCCACGCGCGACCGCGGGCGTCGAGGTCGGGCCGGAGGTGGCGGGCAGGCGCGAGGTCATCGCGGTGACCAGGTCGACGCGGGGGGCCTTGCGGCCGCGCTCGTGGTGCACCGCGACCCGGAGTCGGTACGACGCCAGGCCGGCCGTCCGCCAGGTGTCGGTCACGACCCGGGTGCCGTCGTCGGCCTGGGTGCCGCCCGAGCGGCGCTTGACGACCTTGTCCTTGGCCGCCCAGCGGGCGAGCACGTCCCACGACGTCTTCGCGCCGCCGGCGGAGCGGCCGCGGACCTCGACCTCGATCCAGCTGGAGCCGGGGGTGCGGGCGGACCACGACGCGATCAGCTCGGTGAAGTCGAAGCCGGGGGAGACCCACGGGCTCTTCCAGCGCGCGACCTCGTAGGTCCGGCCGAACTTCGCGCGCGTCCTCGCCGGTTTCCACGGGCCGGGCGCGGCGAACCGTTCCAGGTCGACCTGGCGGTCGGAGACGGCCGCGGCGCTCACCGCCCGCGGCACGGTGCCCGCGGCACCGTCCGGCCGCCCGACGGCCAGGGTGAGGACGCCCGCGACCAGGCAGGCGGCCACGACGAGGGAGGCGAGGGACACGACGGGGTGGGGGAAGATCCGGCGCATCGCACCACGGTATGTCACACCCGTCACTTCCGTCACACCGCCGAGTCATGCGTCACACCGTCGCTCGAACCGTTTCGCCCGAGGCCCGGCGGGAAGGGTGGCGCTCGTGCTCAAACCGATCCGCCTCCTGTTGTCCGCCCTCTCCGCCGCTCTCCTCGCGCTCGTCCTGCTGCCCCTGACCGCCGGCTCCGCCGCGGCCGCACCGACCGTCGTCGGCGTCGCGGTCGACGAGCAGGGCAAGCCGCTGCAGAGGGTCTACTGGGACATCTACAGCCTGCAGAACGGCCAGTGGATCGGCCTGCAGTTCGGCCCGAAGCTCACCGACGCGAACGGCCGCTTCGAGTACAACGGCTTCGGACTGAACGCTGGCACCAAGTACCGGATCTGCTTCAGCGACAGCTTCTACGGCTTCGGCGACGGCGGCGAGTGGACCGCCGAGGTGCGCCACCGCGACACCTGCTGGCGCTCGGACGCGACCGTCTCGACCTCCGTGGACACGGCGAGCGACTGGACCGCGACGGACGGTCCCACGACGTTCCGGCTGACGCTGCCCACCACCGGCCTCGGGATGGCGCCGGTCGAGCCGTTCGTCCTCGGAGCCTTCGAGGTGGGCAAGCCGCTCACCGCCGTCGGGCTCGAGGGCTGGCGACCGACCACCGCCGCCCTCACGTACCAGTGGTACCGGTGGGCGAACAACACCACCCTCGAGAAGATCGCGGGTGCCACCACATCGACCTACCTGCCCACCTCCGCCGACGCGGGCAAGCGGGTGACGGTCGCGGTGACCGGCACGCTGGCCGGCTACCAGAGCGCTGTGCTGTTCTCAGACGGCAACGTCGTGGGCCCGGGCCACGCCCAGTTCGCCTCGGCTCTGAAGATCACGGGCACACCCGCGCCCGGCCAGACGCTGACGGCGAGCTTCGGACCGCCGTCCGGCCGCTATTACAGCGAGATCAGCTGGTACGTCGACGGCCGTCCCCAGGTCGGCTTCACCCGGTCGAGCACGACCAGTGCGACCTTCCCCGTGACCGCGGCGATGTCCGGTGCCGTCATCGAGGCGCGGGTGATGGTCTACCTCGACGATTCTGCCGGGAACTCCATCGACGGCAGCAGGTCCGACGGCCGGGCGATGGTCCAGGCCCAGGGCGTGCGGCCGCCGCAGCCGCTTCCCCTCACGGCGCAGCCGACGGTCGCCACCACCCCCGTATCCGGTGCCACCGCCGTGGGCGCCACCCTCACGGCTCCCGGTGCCGTCACCGCGGACCCGGCCGCCACGACGACGTACCAGTGGCTGCGGGGCGGTGCGCCGGTCCCCGGGGCGACCGGCGCGAGCTACCGGCTGCAGCCCGCGGACGTCGGTCACCGGATCTCCGTCGCCGCCACCGTGGCCCGCCCGGGCTGGTGGAACGGCTTCCTGCGCACCTCGGCCGACTCCGAGGTCGTCCAGGGCGTGCTGCCGGCCGGCCAGGTCAAGGTGAAGGGCGCGGCCCGCGCCGGCGCGAAGCTCAAGGCGAAGGTGGTCGGCTGGGACGGCGCCACGCTCAGCTACCGCTGGTACCGCAACGGCAAGGCCATCAAGCCGGCCAAGAAGGCGTCCAAGGCGGCCTACAAGCTGACGAGGAAGGACCGCGGCAAGCGGATCACCGTCGTCGTCACCGCGACCCAGGCGTCCTACCTCTCGGAGACCGTGACGTCGAAGGCGAAGAAGGTCAAGCGCTGAGGCGTGGCTGAGGGTCACGCGTGGGTCCGGCGACAATGCCTGCCGGACTCGCGCGGATCCCTAGACTGGCGCCGTGAGCATCCGGCTGTACGACACCGCGACCCGCGAAGTCCGTGACTTCGTGCCCCTTCACGAGGGCAGGGCGGGTCTCTACGTCTGTGGTCTCACGGTCCAGAGCGAGCCCCACGTCGGGCACGTGCGCTCGGCGGTCAACTTCGACGTCCTGCAGCGCTGGCTGCGTCATCGGGGCTACGAGGTCACGTTCATCCGCAATATCACCGACATCGACGACAAGATCCTGGCGAAGTCGGAAGACCAGAACCGGCCCTGGTACAACCTCGCCTACGCGATGAAGATCGAGCTCGACAAGGCCTACGCCGCGCTCAACGTCGCGCCGCCGACCTACGAGCCGGCCGCGACGGGACACATCCCCGAGATGGTCGAGCTGATCGCGCGGCTGATCGAGCGCGGCCACGCCTATCCGGCCGACGACGGCAGCGGCGACGTCTACTTCGACGTGCGTTCGTGGCCGTCGTACGGCGAGCTGACCCACCAGGGCGTCGACGACATGGAGCCCGCGGCCGACGCCGACCCGCGGGGCAAGAGGGACCCGCGGGACTTCGCCCTGTGGAAGGGGCGCAAGGACTCCGAGCCGGAGACCGCGTCCTGGCCGAGCCCGTGGGGCCGCGGCCGCCCGGGCTGGCACATCGAGTGCTCGGCGATGGCCGGCAAGTACCTCGGCGATGCCTTCGACATCCACGGCGGCGGCGTCGACCTGCGCTTCCCGCACCACGAGAACGAGCAGGCCCAGTCGCGTGCGGCCGGCGGCGCCTTCGCGTCGTACTGGATGCACAACGCGTGGATCACCACCGCCGGTGAGAAGATGAGCAAGTCGCTCGGCAACACGCTCAGCATCCCGTCGGTGCTCCAGCGGGTCAGCGGCGCCGAGCTGCGCTTCTACATGGTCGCCGCGCACTACCGCTCCCACGTGGAGTTCAGCTTCGAGGCGCTCGACGAGGCGGCGGCGGGCTACCAGCGGATCGTCTCCTTCCTCGACCGGGTCGGCGACGACGCGGACCCGGCGTCGTCCGAGCTACCCGAGGCGTTCTGCGCGGCGATGGACGACGACCTCGGTACGCCGGCCGCGGTGGCCGTGCTCTACGACGCGGTGCGCGAGGGCAACCGGCTGCTCGCCGCCGGCGAGGACGCGTCCGTCGTGGGCGGCGCCGTCGCAGCGATGCTGAGCGTGCTCGGCGTCCACCCGCGCGACCCGGCCTGGGCGAGCAGCGGTGCGCCCGGCGCCGAGGAACGGCTCACCGCGGCGGTCGACGCCCTGGTGTCCGGCCTGCTCGAGGAGCGCACACAGGCGCGCGCCGACAAGGACTGGGCGCGCGCCGACGCGATCCGCGACCGGATCAAGGCGGCCGGGATCGAGATCACCGACACCCCCGACGGACCCACCTGGACGGTGAATTGATCATGGCCGGAAACTCCGCGCGCAAGGGCGCCATCCGCAAGTCGAGCAAGAAGCCGACCGCCGGGTCCGGGGGCAAGGTCCGCCGCGGCCTGGAGGGCCGGGGGCCGACACCCAAGGCGGTCGACCGCGAATATCACAAGGCGCACAAGATCGCCGAGGCCAAGAAGCGTGCCGACAAGCGGGCCGGCAACCAGCGCGGCCCGCGCCGCAAGAGCGGCGGCGACGAGTGGATCGCCGGGCGCAACCCGGTCGTCGAGGCGCTGCGTGAGCGGGTGCCGGTGACCTCGGTCTACGTCGCCGAGGGCGCCGAGCGCGACGGCCGGCTGCGCGAGGTGTTCCGCCTGGCCGCCGAGCACGGCATCGGCCTGCTCGAGGTCAGCCGCGGCGAGCTCGACCGGCTCACCGACGGTGCGGTGCACCAGGGACTGGCGGCGCGGATCCCGGCGTACGAGTACGCCCATCCCGACGACCTGCTCGACGCCGCCGAGGATGCCGGCCAGAAGCCGCTCGTCGTCATGCTCGACTCGATCACGGACCCGCGCAACCTGGGCGCCATCGTGCGCAGCGCCGCGGGCTTCGGTGCGCACGGCGTGGTCATCCCCGAGCGCCGGGCGGCCTCGATGACCGCCGCGGCGTGGAAGACCTCCGCCGGCGCGGCCGCGCGCTGCCCGGTGGCGCAGACGGTCAACCTGACCCGGCAGATCAAGGCCTTCCAGGAGGCCGGCTGCTTCGTGATCGGCCTGGCCGCCGACGGTGACCTCACCCTGCCCGCCCTCGTGGCCGACGCCGACCTGGTCGGCGGCCCGCTGGTCCTGGTCGTCGGGTCCGAGGGCGAGGGCCTGTCCCGGCTGGTCGCGGAGAGCTGCGACCACCTGATGTCGATCCCGATGGCCGGCGTCCTGGAGTCGCTCAACGCCGGCGTCGCCGCCTCGGTGGCGCTGTACGCCGTTGCGGAGGCCCGCGCGCGCACGTGATCTCCACACCCCGCCTGCTCAAGGTCCTCGCCTACGCGGGGGCCTGGGCGGTCCTGTCGGTCGCCGTCGCGGCCGCGATCTTCGTCAACAGCGAGCGGACCGTGGAGATCGCGAGCCACGAGGCGACGCTGAGCCCGGACTTCTCCGGTGAGGTCGTGGCCCGGATGGGGCCCGTGCTGCCCGACCTGCGGATCCCCTCGGGCACCTGGGTCGGCGTCGAGGTCGAGCTCGGGAAGACCGACGTGGCGACCCTCGAGGAGCTGACCAGCCGGTACGCCGCGATCGCGTCGCAGCCCGAGGGCCAGATCGCCGTCGCCGAGCGGGCGGTCGTCGCGATGGCGCTCGCGGCGCTGGTGCAGGGCGCCGTGCTGGGCGCCGTACCCCTGCTGGTGTGGGCGGCCGTCGGTCGCACCCGGCGCCACGAGCTCTACGCCGGGCTCCGCACCTGCGGCGGCGTCGCCGTCGCCGGGCTCGTGGTCGTGCTCGTCGTGGTCGCGGCCGTGCCCTACGGCTGGGGGCGCACCGATCCGCAGGCCGAGCACTGGCAGTCGCTGCACGACTTCCTCGGCCCCGAGGTGCCGCTGCCTGCCGAGGCGGCCGACGTCGAGGTGATGGCGGACGCGACGACCGCCCAGTCCCGGCGGTTGATCGAGAGCGGCATCAGCAGCTACCAGAAGAGCGTCGAGTTCTACTCGCAGGCCGCCGACGACGCCGCGGCGCTCGAGCTGCGCCAGCCGGAGGAGGGGGAGACCGTCGTCCTGCTCGTCTCCGACCGGCATGACAACGTCGGCATGGACAAGGTCGCCCGGGCGATCGCCGATGTCGGCGGCGCCACGGCCGTGTACGACGCCGGCGACGACACCTCCACCGGTAGTCGCTGGGAGGCGTTCTCGCTCGACTCCCTGGCCGCGACCTTCGAGGACTTCGACGGCCGGTGGGCGGTCGCGGGCAACCACGACAGCGGCGGTTTCGTGCACTCGCACCTCGAGGACCTCGGCTGGACCTATTTCGACGACGAGGTCATCGACGGCCCCGGCGACTCCCGGATCCTCGGGATCGACGATCCGCGCTCCAGCGGTCTGGGGGACTGGCGCGACCAGACCGGGCTCAGCTTCGGCGAGGTGGCCGAACTACTGGCCGACGCCGCCTGCGCCGCCGACGAGGACGGCGACCGGGTGGGCACCCTGCTCGTCCACGACGCCAATATCGCCAAGCCGGCCCTGGCCCGCGGCTGCGTCGACCTGGTGCTCGGCGGTCACGTGCACGTCCAGACCGGCCCCACGCCGGTCACCGCGGAGGACGGCCGGGTCGGCTACACCTACACCCTCGGCACGACGGGCGGCGCGGCGTACGCGATCGCGATCGGGAGCAAGCTGCGGCGGCCCGCCAGCATCGGCCTGGTCACCTATCGCGACGGCCGGCCGGTCGGCATCCAGTCGGTCACCCTCCAGCCCAACGGCCGCTACGAGGTGGACCCCTGGGTCGAGCTCACCTACTGAGAACGTGTTTGAGAAGGTCCTGACCTGCTGCGCGCCGCCCCGTCGGCGCCTCGCTGCGTTGCAGCTGCTCGAAGGTGCAACCAGACCGCCGTCGCATCTGCGCCTTGCGAGGCATTCCACGGATGCGACGCTCGCGACGGCCAGGACTTCTCGAACACGTTCTGACACCCCGCCAGGTGCTTTGGTGACCGCTCCTCTACTGTTTCCTCCGTTCATTTTCTGCGGGTGACTCGGACCGCCCCTCTCGGAAGGAAATCCCAGCATGGCCAATCTCGGTGGCGGCATCCTCGGCCGCATCATCGGTGGCGTCGTCAGCATCGCGGTCGCCCTCGGTGCGTATTTCATCTTCTTCAAGGGACAGGAGAAGGTCGAGCAGGCCAAGGCCCCCAAGGTGGGCGAGTGCCTGGTCATGACCGGCTCCAGCTTCGACGCCGACCACAAGGAGGTCGACTGCGGCGACGCGGAGGCCACCTACAAGATCGTCAACGACAAGGGGAGCTGCGACGAGGCGGAGCTCAACTACACGATCTCGCTCGGCAACGACCGCAACAGCGGCAATGTCGCCGACCTCTGCCTCGACCTCAACGTCGCCGAGGGGGACTGCATCGACCTCGGCGGCATGTCGACGCCGGCCGCGAAGGTCGCCTGCACCGAGGGTGCGACCAACACCTCGATCCTGAAGGTCGTCTCGGTCGGCAAGGCCGGTGACAAGTGCACGAACGGCTCGCAGCCGCTCGAGAACGTCACCCGCAAGTCCCTGCTCTGCCTCGGCCCGGCCGCCTGAGCGACGTCGTTCTCATGTCGTACCCGGCGAACGGGTGGTGAGCTCGCGCTGAGCGCGACCCGTTCGCCGGGTGTGACGGCACCCGTCAGCTGACCGGAGGCTCCGGCAGTCGCCGAAGCGCCTCGGCGATCGAATCGCGGAGCGACCCCAGCCCGGAGTCGATCGTGTCGAAGCGCCCGTCGTGGGTGGTCAGCTTGGCCTGGAGGTCGGCGAAGAGGCCGTCGTGGGTGGTCAGCTTGGCCTGGAGGTCGGCGAAGAGGCCGTCGTGGGTGGTCAGTCTGGCCTGGAGGTCGGCGAAGAGGCCGTCGTGGGTGGTCAGCTTGGCCTGGAGGTCGGCGAAGAGGCCGTCGTGCGTGGTCAGTCTGGCCTGGAGGTCGGCGAGCAGCTCGTAGATGCTCTCGATGTCATTGCCCTGCTGGTCGAGTTTGCGCTCGATCTGCTGAGATGTGAGGGCCATGTCTGCTCCTGGTGTCGGCTGACGGGGTGTGGCGAGCCTACGTGGCGCTCAGCTCACCCACCAGCGGTCTTGCAGCTCCTGTGGAGAACCCCGTCACCACCAGAGACCGTGACCGGAGCGTGGCCCGAGGTGCTGCCCCGCGAGGCGGGCCCTAGGCTGTTCCCGCGATCCCCGGTTGGTCTGTCGGGCCCGAGGTGCTGCCCCGCCGGGCGGGCCCTAGGCTGTTCCCGCGATCCCCGGTTGGTCTGTCGGCAGGGCCCGCCTGACTTTGAATCAGGACAAGCGACGTAGGTTCGACTCCTACCCGGGGAGCTCCAGGCCCCTTACGGCGTCGCGCCCACCATCTGGGTGACCAGCTCGACGTGCTGGCGGGCGAGGTCCGCGGCGCTGAGCCGACCGCCGGGCCGGAACCACTTGCCCGCGTTGATGCACAGGTCGAGGATCGACTTGGCGGTGATGTCGGTGTCGGCGCCGACCGCGGCGAGGGTGAACTCGCCGTCGGCGATGCCGCGCTGCAGGCATTCCTCGAAGAGCCGGCGGATCCGCTTCTGCTGCCCGAGGACGTCGACGGCACGCTCGGGCGGCAGGTGCCGCCACTCAGTCTGGCTGACCAGGCCCTCGAGCTGCCGCTCGGAGTGGAAGATCGAGATCGCGCCGACCAGCGCACGCAGTTGCGCGGTCGCGGTGTCGGCTGCGGCGGCGTGCGCGCGCAGGAGCGACTCGACGGAGTCGTTGAGGGAGCGCATGAGGATCGCGTACAGCACGTCCTCCTTGGACCCGAAGTGGTTGTACAGCGAGCCGGCGGTGACGTGGCAGGCCTGCATGATCTGGCGGACCGACGTCGCGGGGTAGCCGTTGGTGAAGAACAGCTCCGTGGCCACGTCGAGTACGCGCTGGGCGGTGTCCGTGTGGCGGGCGTCGGTCTTGGCGGATCTCACGGGACCACCGTACCCGATATATGAACGTTTGTTGACGTAGTGCTCGCAATCCTGGTAAACAAACGTTCATGCATTCTGTGATGCCGTTCACCCCAGCCCCGGCGGCGGTCGACCTGTGCGATGTCGTGCTGCGCCGCGCGGGGTGGCGCACGTATCTGGGCGCCCTGCTGAGCGCCGCCCCGCGCTACGGCGTGGTGTTCGCCCCCCGGTTCGCCGCCATGTCCGGTCGCACCTCCCGGCAGATCGTGGCTGGGCTGGCCGAGGATCAGGACGCGGCGATCGAGGACCTGGCCGAGATCGCGGCGCTGGCGTTCGACCCCGAGGCCCGGGTCGCCGAGCTCGAGGAGCACGACATCGTGCAGGTGATCCACGGCGGCCCCTGGCCGTGCGAGGACGGCACGCTGAACGATCACGTCGCGGGGATCGCGCGGCTCAGCGGCCGCTTCGTGCCGTGGGCCGGCGTGTCGCTGGCGGACCCGGGTGCCGCGCTCGCCGAGGCGACCCGGGCGGTCGACGAGCTCGGCATGTCGGGGCTCTCGGTGATCCCGTTCCTGGACGGCGTGGGCCCTGACGACCCGGCCCTCGCGGACCTGTGGGCGTTCGCCGCCGACCGCGATCTGCCGGTCTGGATCCACAGCGGGCAGAGCTTCTCCGGCTCGCCCATGGCGATCAGCAGTCCACAGGTCATCGATGCCCTGGCGATCCGGCACCCGCGTCTGCGGATCGTGCTCGGCCACGGCGGCTGGCCCTGGGTCCTCGACGCCGTCGCTCTCCTGCAGCGCCATGCCCACGTGTACCTGGAGTTCTCCTCCCACCACCCGAGGACGATGGCCACCGCCGGCTCCGGCTGGGAGCCGCTCTTCCTGCACGGCGCGCGGTCGGTGCGTGACCGGGTGCTCTTCGGCTCGACGAGCTGGACCCACGGCCACGGGCCGGCCGCGGTGGTCGCCTCCGCCTCGCACCTCCCGATCGCCCCCGAGGTCCGCGAGGCGTGGCTGCACGGCAACGCGGCCCGGCTGCTGGCCCGCGACCCGGAGCCGGCCCGATGAGCCTGCTCGCCCAGCGCCGCGTGGTCGTCACCGGCGCCCTCGGCGGGATCGGCACCGCGGTCACCGCGCGCCTGCTCGCCGACGGCGCCCGGGTGCTGGCGGTCGACCACCCCGACGTCGTACGCCGCGACCGGGGCCCGGATGCGCCGGGCCTGCACGTCGTCGGCATCGACCTGCGCGACCCCGAGGCATCCCGTGCGGTCGCCCGGCAGGGCGTCGAGCGGCTGGGTGGGCTCGACGGCCTCGTCAACAACGCCGGGATCGAGCTGCGGGCGCCGCTGGCCGACCACGCCGACGAGCGCTGGGACGCCGTCTTGGACCTCAACCTGGGGGCGCCCTTCCGGCTGGCCCGCGACCTGGCCGACCTGCTGGCGGCCGGCCGCTCGGCCGCAGTCGTCAACGTCTGCTCGATCGCGGTGACCGGCTTCGCCGGCCAGGTCGCCTATGACACCAGCAAGGGCGGTCTGCTGACCCTGACCCGCTCCCTGGCGGTCGAGCTCGGTCCCCGGGGCGTGCGCGCCAACGCGGTCTGCCCGGGGTTCATCGACACGCCGATGCTCGACGAGGGCGACCTGCGCCCCATCGCCGAGCGCGTGGCCCGCGGCCTGCCGCTGCGCCGCCTGGGCCGTCCGGCCGACGTGGCCGGCGCCGTCAGCTGGCTGCTCGGCGACGACGCCGGCTACGTCACCGGCCAGTCACTTTTCATCGATGGAGGAATGAACCGCTCATGACCACCCTGCACGACGAGCCCGCGCTCTCGACCCTGCGCACCCACGAGCCGAGCCCGGGGGTCCGGTGGATCGCCCTGAACCGGCCCGAGCGGCTGAACGCGATCGACCGCGCCCTCGGTGAGGAGCTGTACGCCGTCCTGGAGCGCGCGCTCGCGGACCGCGCGACGCGGGTCGTGGTGATCACGGGCGAGGGCCGGTCCTTCTGCGCCGGCGACGACCTCGGCGCCGTCGAGGAGCACCTGCGCGGCGAGTACGAGCGCTCGCCGGTGATCGGTACGACGCCGGACCCGATGTACCTGCGGATCATCGAGATGCTGGTGACCAGCCGGGTCCCGGTGATCATGGCGGTCAACGGCGACGCGGCAGGTGCCGGCGCCGAGCTCGCCTGCGCGGGCGACGTCCGGATCGCGAGCTCGCGGGCCCGCCTGGGCAGCGCGCTGCTGAACGTGGCCCAGGCCGGCGGCCTGGTGATGATGTCGCGACTCGTCGGCGCCGCGCGGGCCACCGAGATCTACCTGTCCGGAGCCCTGCTCGACGCGCACGAGGCCGAGCGCCTCGGCATCTTCACGAAGGTCGTCGAGCCGGAGGAGCTGGTCAGTGCGACGCTCGCCGAGGCGGAGCGGCTCGCGAGCGCGCCGACCGCCGCGATCGGCCTGTTCAAGGAGCTGCGCGAGCAGACGATCGGCCAGCCGGTGCAGCAGGCGCTGCGGCTGCAGAACGCCGTCCACATCCGCAACAACGCCGAGGTCGAGGACGCGCTCGAGGGCGCCACGGCCTTCATCGAGAAGCGCCGTCCGCGCTTCGCCGGGAAGTAGGGAGACACCGCCATGGGCGAGAACATCTTCGGTCGCTTCGAGGGACACGTCGTGGTCGTGACGGGTGCCGCCTCCGGCATCGGCGCCGCGTCGCTGACGCTCTTCGAGCGCGCGGGCGCGACGGTGGTGGGCCTGGACCTGCGCGAGGGCCCCGGCATCCGGGCCTGCGACGTGTCCGACCCCGCCGCGGTCGACGCGGCACTGCGTGCGGTGGTGGCCGAGCACGGCCGCCTGGACGTGGTGCACGGGAACGCGGGGATCAGCATCCCCGGTCGTCCGCACTCGATCACCGACGACGACTACCGCCGGGTGATGGGCGTGTGCTGCGACGCGAACTTCTACCTCGTGCGCTCCGGCGTGCCGCACATGCGGGAGCGCGGCGGAGTCTTCGTCTTCACCGCCTCGATGTGCGGGGTCGGGGCGACGCCGCGGTCCTCGGTCTACAACATGGCCAAGCACGCGGTGATCGGGCTGACCCGGTCGGTCGCGGTCGACTACGGCGCCCAGGGCATCCGGGCGGTGGCCATGGTCACCGGGCCGACCCACACCGCGATGGCCGACGAGCTGTGGCCCGAGGACGGCGTCGCGCGCAACGGGTTCCTGCGGGCGACCCCGGCCGGGCGCCTCAGCCGGCCCGAGGAGCAGGCGCGGGCAGCGGTCTTCGCGGCGCTCCCGGAGTCGTCGTACATGAACGGCGGCGTGATCACCGTCGACGGCGGCGCGACCGCGGGCTGGAACGAGATGGGCCTGGGGATGCTCCCGACGGCGGCCTCGGCATGAGTGCCGGGTTCTGGCTCGGCGACGTCGCGACGCCAATGCGCGACGGTGTGGCGCTGCAGGCCGACGTGTGGCACCACGGCGAGCCCCGCCCCGCGGTGGTCTTCCGCACGCCCTACGGGCGCCGGGCGATCACCTCCGACGTACTGCGGCCGGTCGACTGCCTCCACGGCGGGTTCGCCGCGGTCTGCCAGGACACCCGAGGCCGGTTCGGCTCGGAGGGTGACTGGGAGCCGATCATGTGGGACCAGGAGGCCCTCGACGCCTACGACACCGTGGAGTGGGTCGCCCGCCAGGAGTGGTGCGACGGCCGGGTGATCCTCGCCGGCACGTCGTACGGCGGCATCGTCTCCTTCCTCGGCGCCGCCCAGCGCCCGCCGAGCCTGGCCGGCGTTGCCGCGGCGATGGTGACCTCGGGCAGCCGCGACCTGCGCGAGCTGGGCGGGGCGATGCGCCTCGAGCAGGTCGTCAGCTGGCTGCTCTACATGGCCGCGGACTGGCTGCGGCGGCGACCGCAGGACGCCGACGCCGAGACGGTCGCCACCCTGCATGCCCTCCTTCTCGACCCGGAGCCGGCCCTGGCGGCGCTGCCCCTGGCCGAGGGCCCGCTGGCACGGCTGCGCGGCTTCCCGATCGACGTCCCCGCGCTGCTGGCCGGCCGGGTGCCGACCACGCCCGAGTGGGAGCCGGCCGCCGTCGGGGTGCCGGTGTTCGTCACGACGGGTTGGTTCGACGTCTTCGCCTCCGCCACGATCGACGCGTTCCGCGACGCCGTCCGGGCCCATCCCGAGCTGGCGCACCGCCTCGTCGTCGGCCCGTGGGCGCACACCGGACCGCTGCCGCACCACACCGGCGAGCTGAACTTCGGCATCACCGCCTCCGCCGCGGCGGCGACCGTCCCCGCGCAGCAGCTGGCCTTCTTCGCGGACCCCGCGGCGGTCGCGCCGCGGCACGAGGTCAGGTACTTCCTCATGGGCGCCGACCAGTGGCACACGGCCGATGCCTGGCCGCCGCGCGCCACCCGGTCCGAGGTGCTGCACCTGGGGCGGGCCGGCGTCCTCGGTCCCGAGCCGGAGGCGGCCGGTGCCGTCGACAGCCTCGTCCACGACCCGCTCGACCCGGTGCCGAGCCGCGGCGGCCGGGTCATCCACCTCGGGCGGTCCACGCCGGGACCGATCGACCTGAGCCGGCAGCTCGAGCGACCCGATGTGCTCGGTTACCGGACGGCGGAGCTCGACGAGCCGCTCGACGTCGTGGGCGCCGTCCACGCGGACCTGACGGTGTCGGTGAGCCAGCCGGACGCCGACCTCGTCGTCCGCCTGGTCGACGTCCGTCCCGACGGGCGGGTGTACCCCGTCGCCGAGGGCGTGGCCCGGCTGAGCCACGTGCTCGGCGGCCCCGCCGACGGCACTCCTGCCCGGGTGCGGGTCGCCCTCGGGTACACCGCGCAGCGCTTCGGGCCGGGCCACCGGCTGGGCCTCCTCGTGACGGGCAGCGCCTTCCCCCACCTCGACCGCAACCTCAGCACCGGTGAGCCGTCGAGCACCTCCGCCGAGGCCCGCACCGTCGCCGTCGACCTCCACCTCGCGGACTCGACGCTCTCCATCGACGTCCATCACCAGGAAGGACCACGCTGACATGCCGCTGTGGAAGGCCACCCGCTCCGGAGGGGTGGTGGAGCTCGTCTACGACAACCCCCCTCGGAACTTCCTCACCTTCGCCGCGCTCACCGAGCTCGGCGACCACCTCACCGCGCTCGCGGACGACCCGGACACGGCCGTCGTCGTCCTCGCCAGCGCCGACCCGGAGCGCTTCATCGCGCACGCCGACCTCGACGAGCTGACCCGGCTGGCCGACGGGCCGGTGCCGGAGGCGCGGGCGTGGTACACCACGATGCGCCTGATCGAGACCATGCCGCAGCCGGTCGTCGCCGCCATCGACGGCCAGGCCTGGGGTGGGGGACTGGAGCTGTCGCTCGCCTGCACCCTGCGCTGGGCGAGCCCGCGGGCGCACTTCTCCGCGATCGAGACCGCCCTGGGCATCATCCCCGGCGCGGGCGGGTCGCAGCGCCTGATCCGGCTGATCGGGCGCGGTCCCGCGACCGACCTCGTGATCACCGGCCTGCGGGTCGACGCGGCTCACGCCGAGCGGCTCGGGCTCGTCAGCCGCGTCCTCTCCGGCGACTTCCGGGCCGAGGTGCGGGCGGCCGCGACCGAGCTCGCGCACCTGCCGCGCGCCGCGGTGGCCGCGGCCAAGCGGGTCGTGCGCGAGGGCGCCGAGCTGGACCTCGGCGCCGCCCTGCGCCTGGAGGGCGGCATGTTCGGCGAGCTGCTCGCGACGCCCGAGTCGCTGGGGCTGCAGCGCGCGGCCCGCGAGCGGTACGCCGGCGCGGAGGCCGGCGCCCCGGTCGACTTCGCGGGTCTCGGGGACTCCGCATGAGCGGCCTCGCCGTCGTGACCGGCGCGAGCCGGGGGATCGGTCGGGCGGTCGCCGAGCAGCTGGCGCGGGACGGCTTCGACCTCGCGGTCGGCTACTTCGCCCGGGCCGACGCCGCGCACGAGGTGGTGGCGGTCGCCGAGGGACACGGGGTCCGCGCGGCGGCGTACCAGGTCGACGTGCGCTCGCCGGAGTCCTGCCGGCGGCTGGTGACCGAGGCCCGCGCGTCCCTGGGAGCGGTGCGCGCCGTGGTGTCCAACGCGACCGGCTTCGGCGCCGAGCAGCCCGGCCTCGGGACCGCGCTGGGCGTCCCGGTCGGGGTGTACCAGGAGATGTTCACCGCCCGGTTGGCCGCACTGCTGAGCCTGGTCGACGCCGCCGGCGCCGATCTGGACGACGGCGGTCGGATCGTCGCGGTGACGAGCACCGGCACCCGACGCCACGTGCCCGGCTACGCGCCCATCGCGGCGTCGATGGCCGCCGTCGAGAGCGTCGTGCGCTACCTGGCCGCCGAGCTCGGACCGCGCGGCATCACCGCCAACACCGCGGTCGGCGGCGTCATCGACACGGACGCCCTCGCCGAGATCACGAGCGACCCCGAGCGCCTCAAGGAGGCCGTACGCCGCGCGACGCCGCTGGGCCGGGTCGGCCGCGCCGACGACATCGCCGCTGTCGTCGGCTTCCTCTGCAGCGCGTCCGCCGACTGGGTGACCGGCCAGGCCCTGGTCGCCGACGGGGGCAACGCGCTGCGCTGACCGCACGACGGCTCGGGCCGGAACCGACAGACCCCAGCGCGCCGAGCGCTGTCAAGGAAGGAAGACACATGAGGAAGCTCATGACACTCAAGCGGGCGGGCGTGGCGCTGGCCACCGCCCTCACCCTCGCTCTCACCGCCTGCGGCGGCGACGGCGACAGCGGCGGAGCGGACAAGCGACTCGACGTCGCCGTACCGGCCGACGCGTCCTCTCTCGACCCGATCCTCGGCAGTGCCGGAGGCGACCATGTGATGCTCTACCCGATCTACGAGACGTTGATCGGGTTCGACGCCGACATGGTGCCTCAGCCGGGCCTGGTCGAGTCCTGGTCGCAGGCGAGCCCGAGGGAGCTGACCCTCACCCTGCGCGACGGGCTGACCTTCCATGACGGCACCGCCCTGGACGCGGAGGCGGTCCGGTTCAACCTCGAGCGCGCCCGCGGCGAGGGCTCGAACGTCGCGGTCGACCTCGCCTCGGTCACCGCGATCCGTGTCGATGACCCGCTCACGGTCACCCTGGAGCTCGCCGAGCCGGACGCCTCGCTGCTCATGGTGCTCTCGGACCGGGCCGGCATGATGGTGTCGCCGGCCGCCGTCGAGGAGAGCGATGGCGACGTCAGCGACAACCCCGTCGGTGCGGGCCCGTGGTCGATCGTGAAGTGGAACCGCGGCCAGTTCCTGCGCGTCGAGCGGTTCGACGACTACTGGGACGCCGACGCGACCCGGGTGCCCGAGCTCCAGTTCAACGTCGTGGCCGACCCGACCACCCGGGCCACGTCGCTGCGCTCGGGCAAGCAGGACGTCGCCCTCGGCTACGCCCCCTCGGACGCGGCCGAGCTGGACGGGAAGTCGGACGTCCAGCTGGTGCGGACCCCGCGACTGTGGGTCGACGAGGTCTACTTCGACCTCGGCTCCGCGGAGCTGAAGGACGTGCGCGTGCGCCGGGCCCTCAACCTCGCCATCGACCGCGAGACGATCGTGAAGAGCGCCTACTTCGGTCTCGGCAGCCCGGCCTCGAGCCTGTTCCCGGGCAGCTACTGGGCCGCGAACGAGGAGCTGGCCTACGACTTCGACCCGGACCAGGCCCGTGCGCTGCTGGCCGAGGCCGGAGCGTCGGACCTGTCCTTCGACATGCTGCTCAGTGCCGACGCCGGCACCGTGCGGATGGGTGAGATCCTGCAGCAGCAGTGGGCCGATGTCGGTGTCACCGTGAACCTGAAGCCGCTGGAGGGCGTCCAGGCGGTCAACGCCTACTTCGTGGACCACGCGGAGCCTGCCCTGCTCTCGGCCTTCACCGGCCGCCCCGACCCGAAGATGGCGTTCGACGTGCTCTTCTCGGACAGCAGCTTCTACAACGTCTCCGGCCTGGCGACCCCGGGCCTCGTGGAGGCGCTGGAGAGCACCGACGCGTCGCTCGAGGGCGACCAGCGCGCCCCGGGCTTCCGGGACGCCGCGACAGCGGTCTTCGAGAACGCGTCGTTCCTCCCGATCTCCTTCCCCGACAACCTGATCGCGCTGGGCGAGGACGTCTCCGGCTTCGAGGACAACCTCCTCGGCAAGCCGAAGTTCCTCGGCGTCTCGCTGGACTGACCAGAGCGACAAGACCGACAAGCAGGTGCTGACATGAGTGGAGCGTTGCTCAGCGTCGATCGTCTCGACGTCTTCTTCGGTGCGCACGGAACGCAGGTCCAGGCGCTGCATGGCGTCTCCTTCGACGTCGCGCCGGGGGAGGTCGTCGGCCTGGTCGGCGAGAGTGGGAGCGGCAAGACCGTCACCTCGCTGGCGCTCATGGGTCTCCTGGACCCGCGCACGGCGCGGGTCCGGGGGGAGGCCCGCCTGCACGGCGAGCCGCTGTGGAACGACACAGGCCGGCTGCGTCCGCACGCGGAGGTCCCGATGGCGATGGTCTTCCAGGAGCCGATGACGGCGTTGGACCCCGTCTTCCGGATCGGCCATCAGCTCGTGGAGACCCTCCGGCGCCGCCAGGGCCTGAACCGGCGGCAGGCGACCGCGCGTGCCGCCGAGCTGCTCGACCAGGTCGGCATCCCCGACCCGCGGGCCCGGCTGCGGGCCTACCCGCACGAGCTCTCGGGCGGCATGCGGCAGCGGGTCGTGATCGCGCTGGCGCTGGCCTGCTCGCCCCGACTCCTCATCGCGGACGAGCCGACGACCGCGGTGGACGCGACGATCCAGGCCCAGCTGCTCGAGCTCATCTCGGGCCTGGCCCGCGACGAGGGGATGGGAGTGGTGTTCGTGACCCACGACCTCGGTGTCGTCGCCCAGATGTGTCATCGCATGATCACCATGTACGCCGGCCGCGTGATCGAGTCCGGCGCGGTGGGGGAGGTCCTCGCCCGGCCGCTCCACCCCTACACCTCGGGTCTGCTCGCCGCCCTGCCCGATCCCCGGCACCGCGGCGGTCGGCTGCCGACCATCCCGGGCGCCGTACCGGCCCCGGGGCGGACCGCCGAGGGCTGTGTCTTCGCCGAGCGCTGCGCGCACACGCGGCCCGCGTGCGGTGCGACCCCCGCACTGCGCCCGGTGACCGGCGGTCGGGAGGTCCGGTGCGCCCGTGCCGAGGAGCTGCAGCTGGCAGGGAGCGGGTCATGAACGTGCTGATGCGACTCGACGACGTCTCGGTGCGCTTCCCGGTCGGGCGGCGACGCAGCGTCTCGGCCGTCGACGGGGTGAGCCTGGACATCGTCGCGGGCCAGACGCTCGGCCTGATCGGCGAGAGCGGCTCGGGCAAGTCGACCTTGGCACGCGCCATGCTGGGCCTGGTCCCCGCCGCCGCGGGTTCGGTCTCGTGGCAGGGCGAGGAGGTGGCCCGGATGTCGCGGCAGCGCCGTCGCGACTTCACCGCCGAGGTGCAGATGGTGTTCCAGGACCCGCACAGCGCGCTCGACCCGCGCCGGCGGGTGCACCAGAGTGTCCGCGAGCCGCTCGACGTCCTCGGCCGCGGCGCCCGGACCGATCGCGACGACCTGGTCCGGGCGGCACTGGCCGACGTCGGCCTGCCCGCCCACCTGCACGACCGCTATCCCCACCAGCTCAGTGGCGGCCAGAAGCAGCGGGTCAACATCGCCCGGGCCCTGGTGACCCGGCCGCGGATGCTCGTGTGCGACGAGTCCGTCGCCGCGCTGGACGTGGCGCTGCAGGCGGAGATCCTCAACCTGCTCGGAGACCTGAAGGACGAGTACGACCTCACCGTCGTCTTCATCAGCCACGACCTCGGCGTGGTCGGCCACATCGCCGACCGGGTGGCCGTGATGTACCTCGGCCGGCTGGTGGAGACGGCCGCGGCCGACGTCCTGCTGGACGCGCCGCGCCACCCCTATACCGAGGCCCTGCTCTCCGCACGCCCCGACGTGCACGCACCGGGCGCCGGCGAGCGCATCATCCTGCGCGGGGACGTGCCCAGTCCGCTCGCCCCGCCCTCCGGGTGCCGCTTCCATCCCCGGTGCCTGCATGCCGCGGCCGGCTGCGCGACGGACCTGCCGGTGCTCGTCCCCGTCGACGGCGGCACCTCGGCCTGCCTACGGGTCGGGGAGCTCTACGGCCCGCGCCCGGCCGCCGCGACGACAGGAGGCGCCCGATGAGGATCGCCTCCGCGGTCGCGACCCGGCTCGTCTGGACCGTGCCCACCCTGCTGTTGGCGACGCTGGTCGCCTTCCTGCTGCAACAGCTGATCCCCGGCGACCAGGCGGTCGCGTTGGCCGGGGAGTACGCCACGGACGAGAAGCTCGCCGCCATCCGCGCCGACCTGGGCCTCGACCAGCCGGTGCTGACCCGCTACCTCGACTGGATCGGCGGCGTCGTCACCGGCGACCTCGGGACGTCGTACCGCACCGGACAGCCGGTCACCGAGATCGTGCTCGACCGGCTCCCGGTGACCCTGTTGCTGACCCTCTTCGCGCTGCTCGTCGCGATCGTCATCGGCATCCCCAGCGGCGTCGCCGCGGCGCAGCGGCCCGGCAGCTGGGTCGACCGCCTGTTCACCACCGCGGCGACCGCGGGCATCGCGATCCCGAACTTCTGGCTCGGCATGATGCTGATCGCCGTCTTCGCCCTGCAGCTCGGCTGGCTGCCCGGACCGGGCGGCGTGGACTTCGCCGACGACCCCGCGAACGCGCTGCGCGCCCTCGTCCTCCCGGCGATCGCCCTGGGCATGGTCGGCTCGGCCGAGATCTGCCGGCAGGTCCGCTCCGCGATGATCGAGAGCCTCGGCTCCGACTACGTGCGGACCCTGCGGGCCACGGGTCTGTCCCGCTGGTCCATCGTGTGGCGGCACGCCCTGAAGAACTCGAGCCTGCCGCTGGCGACGATCCTGGGGATCCAGGTGTCCCACCTCGTCGGCGGCGCCGTGGTGGTCGAGGCCGTCTTCGGCCTGTCGGGCATCGGGTCGCTCGTCGTGGAGGCGACCAACCAGCGCGACTACGTCGTCATCCAGGCGGTGGTGCTGCTGGCCGCGGTGATCGTGCTGGTCACCAACCTGGTCGTCGACATCTCCTACCGTCTCCTGGACCCGAGGATCTCCTGATGTCGACGACGCTCAGCAAGCCCGCCCGCACCGCACCGCGCACCTCGGCGGTGATCTGGTTCAGCTACGGCATCCTCGCCGTGGTCGCGGTCGTCGTGGTCCTGGCCGACGTCCTGGCACCCCACGCGCCGAACCACCAGGACCTCACCTCGGTGCTCCTCGGCCCCAGCGCGGAGCACCCCCTCGGCACCGACGACCTCGGCCGCGACGTCCTCAGCCGGCTGCTGCACGGCACCCGGGTCTCGATCCTCGCGGCCCTGCTGGCCGTCGGGATCGCGCTCGTCGTCGGCTTCCCGCTCGGCATCCTCGCCGGGTACGTCGGGGGGTGGCCCGACGCGATCCTGATGCGGCTGCTCGACACGGTGATGGCCTTCCCCGCCCTCGTCCTCGCCATCGGCATCACCGCGATGCTGGGGCCCGACATCACCACGGCCATGATCGCCGTCGGTGTCGTGCTCACCCCGGTGGTGGTGCGGCTGACCCGGGCCCAGACGATGGCCGTGGCCGGCCAGACCTATATCGAGGCGGCGTCGTCGTTCGGCGCCCGCGGCGTGCGCCGGATGATCCTGCCGCACGTCGTACCGAACGTCGTCCAGCCGATCGTCGCCCAGCTGGCCGTGCTCATGGGCTTCGCCCTGATCGCGGAGGCCAGCCTGAGCTTCCTGCAGCTCGGCGTCCAGCCGCCCACGGCGTCGTGGGGCACCATCCTGGCGCGCTCCTACACCTTCCTCGAGCGCGCGCCGATGAGCATCTTCGTCCCGGGCGCCGCGATCGCGCTGACCGTCTTCGCCCTCAACATCGTGGGCGAGGAGGTCCAGCGGCTCCTCGACCCGCGCCGCCGGTGACCGCGACGTGCGCGTCGCCCACCCGACCTGCATCATCGACAACGAACGACGGGAGACCCATGAACTCGAGTTGGCTGACCAGCAGCGCGGCCGTGCTGCCGCAGGCCCTGCGGAACCGCGCGGGCGAGCACCCGGACCGCCCCCTCGTCGTGTTCGAGGACGGCCGGCGCTGGACCTACGCCGAGACGCTGCGCGAGGCCGAGCGGGTCGCCCACGCGCTGCGCGGCCTCGGCGTCGCGCAGGGTGACCGGGTGGTCTCGTGGCTGCCCACGGGTCCCGACGCGCTGCGGGTCTGGTTCGGCGTCAACCTCCTCGGTGCCGTCCTCGTGCCGCTCAACACCGCCTACCGGGGCGGCCTGCTGGAGCACTCCCTCGCGCTGTCGGGCGCGTCGGTCGCGGTCGTGCACGCCGATCTGGCCGACCGCCTGGCGAGCGTCGACCGTGCGGGCCTGCGCGACGTCGTCGTCGTGGGCGGGCCCGGGGCGGTCGACGGGCTGCGGGTGCACGATGCGGCCGTCCTGGACGGCGCCCCGCCGCCGGAGCCCGCCGCGTGGCCGGAGGTCATGCCGTGGGACCCGTACGCCGTCGTACTGACCTCGGGGACGACGGGACCCTCCAAGGGCGTCGTGTGCTCCTATGCCCAGCTGTCGGCCTGTGCGGAGGCGGCCTTCGCCGGCGACTTCGGCGCCGACGACCGCTACCTGGTGACCCTGCCCCTGTTCCACGCCGGCGGGACGATCGGCGTCAACGCGGCCGTCGTACTCGGCGGCGGCATCGTGCTCACCTCCGGTTTCCGGACCGGGGACTTCTGGGACTTCGTCCGCGCGACCGAGCCGACGCACGTCACGCTGCTGGGCGTCATGGCGACGTACCTGAGCAAGCAGGAGCCGTCCGCCGCCGACCGCGAGCACTCGCTGCGGCGGGTGTTCATGATCCCGCTGTCGGATGCCGCGACCTTCGCGGAGCGGTTCGGTGTCGAGGTCGTGGCGATGTACAACATGACCGAGGTCTCGATCCCGATCGTCTCCGGACCCAACCCGGCCCAGGACGGCACATCCGGCCGGGTCCGCCCGGGGATGGAGGTCCGGATCGTCGACGAGCACGACCTGGAGGTGCCCGACGGCACGGTCGGCGAGCTGGTGGTGCGCGGCGCCGAGCCGTGGACCATCGCGACGGAGTACCTCGGTCGTCCGGAGGCGACGGCCGCGGCCTGGCGCAACGGCTGGTTCCACACGGGTGACGCGTTCCGGTGCGTCGACGGCGAGTACTTCTTCGTCGACCGGATGGGCGACACCATCCGGCGCCGGGGCGAGAACATCTCCTCGTTCGAGGTGGAGAACGAGATCGTCGCGCACCCCAGCGTCTCGGAGGTGGCCATCGTGGCGACGCCGAGTCCCGACGGCGAGGACGAGGTGCTGGCGGTGCTGGCACCGGCCCCCGGGCGGTCGATCGACGTCGCTGAGCTGATCGAGTTCATCCGGCCCCGGATGGCGCACTTCATGGTGCCGCGCTACTTCCGCATCCTCGACGAGCTGCCGAAGACCCCGACCAGCAAGATCCAGAAGCACAGCCTGCGTGCCGACGGGATCACGCCGGACACGATCGACCGCGAGGGTCTGGGGATCCGGATCCGCAAGGAGCGGATCGGCGAGCAGCGCGGCTGACTGCCCTCCGATCCTCGCTCAGGTGGTCGCTCAGTCGCCGCGGTCGAGGGCGACCTGGATCAGCCCGCCGATCATCGCCAGGTTCTTGAGGAACTGCACCTGCTGCATCCGCCGGGCCGCGGGGTCCTCGACGGCCCAGAACGCGTGCCCGGCGAGGGTCGTGGGGATCATCGAGCCCACGAGCGCGAGCGCGGCGGGACGGGGCAGCACGCCCAGCGCGAGGGCGGCGCCGGCCGCGGCCTGGACGCCCCCGTTGGCGCGGACCAGGAGCTCGTCGTCCTCCGGCAGCGGTACGACGCCGCGCAGGGTGTCGAGCAGCGGTCCGGCCGTGTCGACGCGGCCACCGGGCGAGCGGAGGGCGTCGAGACCGAGCAGGGCGTAGGTGGCGCCGGTCAGCAGCCGGGCGATCCTTCGCGAGGGGGTGCGCATGTGTCGGTTCCTCTCCGAGCGGGGACGGAACCGACGCTACGCCACCCCACCTCGACCGTTGCGTCAGGCCGAGCGCGGCAGTGACATCGCCTGCCCCTCGGGCGTCAGGTAGGCACCGTCGTCGAACAGGATGACGCCGTTGCAGAGCCGGCACCAGCCCTGCTCGCTGTGGTCGGCGGTCACGTGGGCGGTGCAGCAGTCGGGGTCCCCGGCGGTCGGGCACTCGGGTGAGTGGTCACACATCATCGTGCTCCCTTTCGGTCGTCTCACATCACTATGTCTCGTGATACGCCTCATCGGCCGCAGATGCACGCTCTTTCGCCGAACCGTTAGGAACTCTTTCTGCGAACGTCGCGAGAACGAGTCGCGCGAGAACGAGAGGTAGGGAAAACCCCACCCCGCACCGGCGGCCCAGGACCATCGAGCCCGGCCGCCGCCGTCCCTAGCGTCGATGACATCAGATCCCCTCCCCGGAACACCCCCGGGAACACCCAGGAGCAGCCATGTCACAGACCGCGCTCGAGGTCCAGGACCTCACCCGCACCTACGGCGCCGGCGACAACGCCGTCACCGCGCTCGCGGGCATCGACCTCGCCTTCCGGCGGGGCACCTTCACCGCCGTGATGGGACCGTCCGGCTCCGGCAAGTCCACCTTCCTGTCCTGCGCCGCCGGCCTGGATCGGCCGAGCGGTGGTCGGGTCCTGGTCGGCGGCACCGACGTCACCGACTGGGACGAGGAGCGGCGTACCCGGCTGCGTCGGGAGCGGATCGGGTTCGTCTTCCAGGGCTTCCACCTGCTGCCGTACCTCTCCGCCGCCCAGAACGTCGCGCTGCCGAGCCGGCTCGCCGGCCAGCGGGTCGACCGCGAGCGGGTCCGCTACCTCCTCGACCGGGTGGGACTCGCCGAGCGCGCTCACCACCTGCCGGGCAGTCTGTCGGGCGGCCAGCAGCAGCGGGTCGCGATCGCCCGCGCACTGCTGACCTCGCCGGACGTGCTGCTCGCCGACGAGCCGACCGGCGCGCTCGACTCCACGACCGCCCGCCAGGTGCTCGGCCTGCTGCGCGGCAGCGTCACCGACCTCGGCCAGACCGTCGTGATGGTCACCCACGACCCCGTCGCCGCGTCGTACGCCGGTGAGGTGGTCTTCCTGGTCGACGGCCGGGTCGCGGGTCGGATGGCCCACCCCACCGCCGACGCCGTTGCCGGCCAGCTGGCCCACCTCGACGAGCTGGTGTCGGCATGAGCGCCATGAACGCCCTCGCCCTGCGCAGCCTGCGGCACCGGCCGCGCGCGGCGGTCGCCACCTTCCTCGCCGTCCTGCTCGGCACGCTGCTGATCGGCTCGTTCGCCACGCTGGCCGAGTCGGCGGGCGGCGCGCCCGCGCCGGACGACGGAACCCTGATCATCCTCGGCGCCGTCGTCGGCGGCTGGGGCGCGCTCATCGTGCTCTTCTCGGTCGCCTCGACGGTCGGGATCACCACCACCCAGCGGGCGACGGAGATCGGCCTGCTGCGCACGATCGGCGCCACCCCCCGCCAGGCCCGCCGACTGATCGCCCGGGAGACCGGCGCGATCGCGCTGAGTGCCGCCGTGGTCGGCGCGCTCGCCGCGTCGGTCGCCGGACGGCTGCTCTTCGAGCTCATCCGCTCCGGTGGGCTCGTCGCCGATCGCACGGAGTACGACGCCGGCCCGGTCTCGGTCGCCGGCGCGGCGCTCCTGGTCCTGGCGGTGTCCGCCGTGGCGGCCACGGTCGCGGCGCGGCGCGCCACCCGGGGGCCCGCGGGCGTCCTGGTCCGGGAGAGCGCGGGAGACCAGGGCCGGATGCGCTGGTGGCGGGTCACGATCGCGCTCGTGCTGATCGGATACGGCCTCGCGATGGCGGTGATCACGGTCGCGGTGACCGCCGACGCCGACGACCCCTACGCCGCGATGTCCACGAGCGGCTCCAGCTCGATCCTGGTCGGCGTGGGCCTGGCCGTGCTCGCACCCGTCCTGCTGAGGTGGGGCGCCGGGCCGGTGCGGCTGCTCGCCGGCTCCTCGGCGACGGCCCACCTGGCGTCGTACAACACCGGGCGCCGGGCGCACCTGCTCGCCGGCGTCCTGGCCCCCGTCGTCGTGCTGACCTCGGCCGCCGCCGGGACCCTGCTGCTCGTCGACATCGACCGCCGCTCGCTGCCTGCGGGCACCCCGGACAGCGACACCATCACCCTGTTGAACAATGTCGTCGTCGGCATGGTCTCGCTGTTCGCGGCCATCATGGTCGTCAATGCCTTCGTCGCGACCGTCGCGCACCGGCGCGAGGAGCTGCACCGCCTCCGGCTCCTCGGTGCCACGCCGCGGCAGGTGCGCGGCTCCGTGGTGGCGGAGGCCGGCATCGTCGCCGCCATCGGCGTGGCACTCGGACTGGTGGCGGCGGCCACGACCGTCGTCCCGTTCGCCGTCGCGCGCGACGAGGGCGTGGTCCCCGACGGTGGCCTGTGGCTGGTGCCCGCGGTGGCCGCCGCGATCGTCGCGCTGACCCTGGGCGCGGCCCGCGGCGCGGTGCGGAGCGCTGCGCGGGGGACCGCGTGATGACAGACTCGGGCACGATGGACGTGCTGGCCCCGATCCGACCGCTGCCCGTGACGCCGGTAGACGAGACCGGTCTCCGGGAGCGGTTGCGGCTGAGCCTGGTGTCCGCCGGGTACGCCGTCTCGTTCGTCCCCGGCCTGGTGCTGGCGATCCTCACCCTGCTCTGCATCCCGCTCGGCCTCGTCGGCGTCGGCTTCGTGCTGGCGCTCGGCGTCGTCCCGGCGACGGCGGCGCTGACCGCCGTCCACCGGCGCCTCAGCGGTCGGCTGCTGGGGGAGGCGATCCCCGCGTCGTACGCCCCGACGCGGGGCGCCACACTGATCCGGCCCGCGCACTGGCTGCGCGATCCCGCGCGCTGGCGCGACTTCGGCTTCCTCTGTTTCGCCGCGACCGGCGGATTCGTGATCTCGATGCTGCCGCTCGCCCTGCTCACCACGCCGATCACGTGGCTGGTGCTGGCCTTCACCGCGGGCGACTGGGCCTGGGTGCTGCTCCTCGTGCTCAGTGGTCCGCTGCTGCTGACCTGGTGGGTGACGACCGAGCCGCTGGTGCGTTCCCGCGCCCGGGTCGAGCGGGCGATCCTCGGTCACGACCGGGTCGCCGTGCTCGCCGAGCGGGTCGAACGGGTCGAGGAGTCCCGTGCGGAGACGCTCGACCATTCCGCCGCCGAGGTGCGCCGCATCGAGCGCGACCTCCACGACGGCGCCCAGGCCCGGATCGCGTCGGTCGGCATGAGCGTCGGGCTCGCCGAGAAGCTGCTCCGGACCGACCCCGAGGGCGCCGCCGCCCTGCTGCGCGAGGCCCGGGAGACCACCATGGACGCCCTCGACGACCTGCGCTCCGTGGTCCGCGGCATCCACCCGCCGGTGCTCGCCGACCGCGGCCTCGCCGGCGCGGTCGAGGCGCTGGCGCTGGCACTACCGGTCCCCGTGGCGGTCGCGGTCGACGTACCCCGCCTCCCTGCTCCGGTCGAGTCGGCCGCCTACTTCGCGGTCGCCGAGTGCCTCGCCAACACGGTCAAGCACGCCGGTGCGAGCCGGGCGTGGGTCAGCGGCTCGTACGCCGGGCAGCGGCTCCGTCTCGTCGCGGGCGACGACGGCCGGGGCGGGGCCGACCCCGTGGGGTCCGGCCTCGCCGGCGTCGCGCGCCGGCTCGCCGCGTTCGACGGCACCGTGACGGTCGACAGTCCCGCCGGCGGGCCGACCACGGTCCGGATGGAGGTGCCGTGCCTGCCGCAGTGACGACGCTGAGAGCCGTGCTCGCCGAGGACCAGGCCCTGCTCCGGGTCGGTCTCACCCGGATCCTGGAGTCCGGCGGCGTCGAGGTGGTCGAGGCGGTCGACGACGCCTCCTCGCTGGCCCGGGCGCTGACCCGCGACGACATCGACATCGCCGTGGTTGACGTCCGCCTCCCGCCGACCCACACCACCGAGGGGCTGGAGGCCGCGACCGCGGCCCGGGCCGTGCGGCGGGCCCTCCCCGTGCTGGTGCTCAGCCAGTGGGTGGAGCCGCTCTACGCCCGCGACCTCCTGGCGGGCGGCGAGGGCGCGATCGGATACCTCCTCAAGGACCGGGTCGCCGATGTCGACGGCTTCCTCGCCGCGGTGCGCCAGGTCGCCGCCGGCGGCACCGTGCTCGACCCGGAGGTCGTCGCCGCGCTCGTCTCCGCGCGGTCGCGCCCCCTGGACCGGCTCACCGAGCGTGAGCAGGAGGCGCTGACCCTGATGGCCGAGGGCCGCTCCAACGCCGCGATCGCGGCCCGCATGGTCGTCACCGAGAAGGCCGTGGGCAAGCACATCAACAGCATCTTCACCAAGCTCGACCTGCCGCAGGCGCCCGACGACAACCGCCGGGTGCTGGCCGTGCTGGCCTGGCTCGACGGGCGCTGAGCACCGCCGGACGCGGCTCCTTCTAGAGTGGCTCCGTGACCGACCTGACCGTGATCGTCCTCGCCGCCGGCGGCGGCACCCGCATGAAGTCGAAGACGCCGAAGGTCCTCCACCGGATCGGCGGTCGCAGCATGATCGGCCACGTCCTGGCCGCCGTGGGCGCGCTCGAGCCGGCCCGGGTGGTGACCGTCGTCGGGCACCAGCGCGAGCTGGTCGGCCCCCACGTCAGCGAGCTGCACCCGGAGGCGGTGCTCGCCGTCCAGGACGAGCAGCTCGGCACCGGCCACGCCGTGCGGGTCGCCCTGGAGGCGCTCGCCGACGCGCCCCGCGAGGGCACGGTCCTCGTCGCGTACGGCGACACTCCGCTCCTCGAGGGCGCCACGCTCCGCGCGTTCACGGCGTCCCACCAGCGCGCCGGCGCCGCGGTCAGCATCCTGAGCGGGATCGTCGCCGACCCGTTCGGCTACGGCCGCGTCGTCCGCGACGAGACCGGCGTGGTCCAGGCGATCGTCGAGGAGAAGGACGCCTCCGACGCCGAGCGCGCGATCACCGAGATCAACTCCGGCATCCTCGCCTTCGACGCCGCCTTCCTCGCCGAGACCATCGGCCGGATCGGCAACGACAACGCCAAGGGGGAGTACTACCTCACCGACGCGGTCGGGCTGGCCCGCGCCGCCGGTCGCGTCGTCACCGCCCATCCCGTCGAGGACGCGCTGCAGACCGAGGGCGCCAACGACCGGGTCCAGCTGGCCGACCTCGGCCGGGAGCTGAACCGCCGCATCGTCACCCGCTGGATGCGCGAGGGCGTCACCGTCATGGACCCCGCGACGACCTGGATCGACGCGGCGGTCGAGCTCGCCCCCGACGTCACGATCCTGCCCGGCACCCAGCTGCTCGGCGCCACGGTGGTCGCCGAGGACGCCGTCGTCGGCCCCGACACCACACTCGAGGACTGCGAGATCGGCGCGGGCGCCCGGGTCGTGCGCGCGCACGGCCAGCTCGCCGTGATCGGGCCGGGGGCGAGGGTGGGACCGTTCGCCTATCTCCGGCCCGGCACGCTGCTCGGTGCCGACGGCAAGATCGGCACCTTCGTCGAGACCAAGAACGCGCAGATCGGCGACGGGGCCAAGGTCCCGCACCTGTCGTACGTCGGCGACGCCGAGATCGGCGACGGCGCCAATATCGGCGCCGGCACGATCTTCGCCAACTACGACGGCGTCGCCAAGCACCGCACCACCGTCGGCAAGCACGCGAAGACGGGGTCCAACAACACCTTCGTCGCGCCGGTCGCGATCGGCGACGGCGCCTCGACCGGCGGCGGGACCGTGGTCCGGCGCAACGTCCCGCCGGGCGCCCTCGCCGTGAGCACCTCGCCCCAGCGCAACCTCGAGGGCTGGGTCGTCTCGCGACGCGCCGGGACCGCCCAGGCGGAGGCGGCGGCCGCCGCCGCGGGTGAACAGTCCGAAAACGGACCCGGACTTGGGGACGACGCGGGCGAGCGGGCAGAATCCTAGGTACCACCAGCGACGACCAGGGGGAGTCACAGACGTGAGCGGTCTGAAGCGGACGACCGAGAAGAACCTGATGGTCTTCTCGGGGAGGGCACACCCCGAGCTGGCCGACGAGGTCGCCCGGATCCTCGACCAGGCGCTGGTGCCGACGTCGGCGTACGAGTTCGCCAACGGCGAGATCTACGTCCGCTACCAGGAGTCGGTCCGCGGTTGCGACGCCTTCGTGATCCAGAGCCACACGACGCCCATCAACGAGTGGATCATGGAGCACCTGATCATGGTCGACGCGCTCAAGCGCGCCTCGGCCAAGCGGATCACCGTGGTCATGCCGTTCTGGGGCTACAGCCGCCAGGACAAGAAGCACCGCGGCCGGGAGCCGATCTCCGCGCGGCTGATGGCCGACCTGTTCAAGACCGCGGGCGCCGACCGGATCATCACCGTCGACCTGCACGCCGACCAGCTCCAGGGCTTCTTCGACGGCCCGGTCGACCACCTCATGGCGCTGCCGATCCTCACCGACTACATCAAGCAGAAGTACGGCGATCAGGAGCTCGCCGTCGTCTCGCCCGACGCCGGCCGGATCAAGGTCGCCGAGCGCTGGGCGGCCCGCCTCGGCGGCGTACCCCTGGCGTTCATCCACAAGACCCGCCGCACCGATGTCGCCAACGAGGTCGTCGCCAACCGCGTCGTCGGCGACGTCAAGGGCCGCATGTGCGTGCTCACCGACGACATGATCGACACCGGTGGCACGATCGTGAAGGCCGCCGAGGCGCTGATGGCCGACGGCGCGGCCGGCGTCATCATCGCCGCGACCCACGCGATCCTCTCCGACCCCGCCGTCGACCGGCTGAAGAACTGCTGCGCCACCGAGGTCGTCATCACCAACACACTGCCGGTGCCCTCGGAGAAGCAGTTCGACAAGCTGACCACACTGTCGATCGCGCCGCTCGTCGCCCGCGCCATCCGCGAGGTCTTCGAGGACGGCTCGGTGACCTCGATGTTCGACGGGCACGCGTAGTTAACGGCGTTAGCTAATCGCTGCGGTTTGGGACCAAACCGCAGCAAAAAGCCGTTCGAGCATGCGGTTCGTGCCCAAACGACGGGTGATGGTGGCGACCCCGGGCGACCCGGGACGCCCTCTGATCGACCGCCGCGGGACACCCCGCGGACGGCTTGTGGAGACCCTTCGTTCATCTGACTCCGGTGGTCTGCGGTGGTTCACGCAACCACGGAGGATCGATGAGCGTCAGGTGGGGCCGCGCGGCCCGTCGCGGACTGGTGGGTACGACGGCCGGAGCACTGCTCCTCGGCACGCTCGGGGTGGTGGTGGCGAGCGCCACCGCGGCCCCGCGCGACGACGACCGGCCGACGTACCTCGGGAAGAGCCTCTACACCGGCGAGTTCCACTCCCACACCTCGGTCAGCGACGGCGTGAAGCTGCCGAACGACGCCTTCGACCACGTGCGGTCCGAGACCCAGGCCGACTTCTTCACCGTCTCCGAGCACGACGTCATGTGGGACCTGCGCAACGGCGACGACTTCGTCGACGACTGGCGCGACGCCGACTCCGAGGAGTGGCGCCAGGTGCACGAGGACGCGTTCGCCTTCAACGAGGCCCAGGACGATCTCGTCGCGGTGCCCTCGATCGAGAACACCTGGTACGACGGCACCGGCCACATCAACGTCTTCAACGCCGACTGGAAGGCGACGGCCCGGGCCACCGAGAAGGGCAGCGTCGACGGCTTCGGCAACGGGTTCGGGACCGGCGACCTGAAGTACGACATGTACACCTTCTTCGCCCGGATCAAGCAGGACCCGGACGCGATCGGCCAGTTCAACCACCCCAGTGCCACGGGCAAGGGCCGCTTCTTCGGCTTCAACGGTCTTGACCGCGACGTCGACGAGTCGATGGAGCTGATCGAGGTCAAGAGCGCGGGGCAGCAGGAGCAGTACGTCGCCGCGCTGGACACCGGCTGGCACCTCGGCCCGGTCTGGAACGGCGACGAGCACTCCGCGACCTGGGTCAGCGGCAACCAGGCGATCAGCGGGGTGTGGGCCACCGAGCACTCCCTCGACGGCCTGTACGCCGCGATGAAGGACCGCAGCACCTACAGCAGCCAGGACGGCAATCTGGAGCTCGCCTTCGCCGGCAACGACCGGCTGATGGGCTCGATCCTCCCGGCCGACACGACGACGGTGCGCTTCGACGTCCGGCTCGAGGACCCCGACGAGCGCGACGCGTTCACCCGGGTCGATCTGGTCACCAACGGCGGGGCCGTCGCCCACGCGTTCGCCGGCGTCACGGGCCGCACCCTGAGCCTGGAGCACGAGCAGGCGGTCGCCGAGGGCGACTGGTACTTCGTGCGCGCCACCCAGACCGACGGTCATGTCGCCGTCTCCGCGCCGATCTGGATCGGCGAGACGACCCGCGGAGCCAACTACGCGCCCGAGATCACCGTCGACGACGGGTTCCCGGCCACGGCGGCGTACGGCGCGATGATCGAGCTGCCGCGGGTCACCGCGACCGACGACTCCGGTCTCGAGCCCACCCTCACCTACGAGGTGTACGACGCGGCCGGCGTCGTCGGCGTCGCCGACGGCGCCTTCCGGGTGCGCGGCTACGACGACCACTTCGTCGTGGTGAAGGCCGCGGACGCACAGGGCAATATCGGCACCGAGCTGCTGCGCATCGTCGTGGACCAGGACACCCTCGACCCCGACGGGGTCTTCCAGTACTTCGGCAGCACCGCGACGGTGACCGAGCAGGCGGGCGGCGCCGGCATCGCCGTCTCCACCGACCGCGCCATCGACAAGGTCTACGCGCAGGTCCGGCCGGCCGGCGGTGACGACTGGGCGAGCGCCGAGGTGCTCACCTCGACCAACGACCGGGCCTACGAGGTCAACACGATCGGCAACGACGAGCCGGTCTACCAGCACTCGATCACCGGTCAGACACTGCGCAGCCACGAGTTCGACCTCACCGGCCTCACCGACGGCGACCGCTACGAGTACCGGTTCGGCGTGGCCGTCGACGGCGCCGCTCCCTCGCCCGCCGCGACCGATGCCTGGACCGAGGTGCAGGGCGCGTTCGTGGCCGGCGGCGCCGGCAACGAGCCGATCTACGCGATCGGCGACCTCCAGGCGACCAGCCACGACGCGGGGGACCTCGGCCTGCTGCGCGACGTCCTGGCGACCCTGCAGGAGAAGTCCCCGGGCGGCCGCACCCTGCTGCAGACCGGCGACCTGGTCGACAACGGTGGCCGCGGGCAGTACTGGGAGGAGGTCTTCGAGCACGTCTTCGACGGGCTCGACGTGCAGTACGCGCCGGTGGCCGGCAACCACGAGACCTACGGGGACCTCGACTACAACGCGCTCTCCGAGGAGCGCACGACGATCTTCGGCAACATGTTCGACACCCCCAAGAACGGCGCCATCGGCGAGAGCAACTACTCCTTCGACCGGGGCGACGTGCACATCGCGGTGCTCAACTCCGTGGACGACATGGACAAGCAGATCGAGTGGCTCACCCGCGACATCCGGGCCTCGGACCGGACGTGGAACGTCGTCACCGGCCACTACTCCTACTACGGCGGCTCGCACGGCAACGACGGCCCCCTGGCTGCCGACCGGCCCAAGCTGACCGCCGCGTTCGAGAAGCTCGGCGTCGACCTCTACGTCGGCGGTCACGACCACATCTACAAGCGCTCCACCATCTACGACGGACGCCTGGCCGCGACGCCCGAGGAGGAGGCCCTCGGCACGACCTTCGTGACCCTCGGCTCGGCCGGGCCGAAGTTCTACGACAACGTCGTGCACTGGTGGGACGACGTCGTCTTCGACGAGGACGCCCAGATGGGCACGGTGCTCGAGGCCACCGACGCAGGGCTGACGCTGACGACGTACACGGTCGACGGCCGAGAGGTCGACAGCTACACCGTCACGAAGCCCACCGGTCACTGGCGGATCACCTCCACCGACGTGGCCGACCGCCGGCTCGAAGGTGTCGGCGTGCTCAGCACCGAGGGAGCACCGGCGTCGACCACCGTGGTCGCCGCGACCTACGACAGCACGGGCCGCGAGCTGCGCGACCTGCGCACCGTGGACGTCACGCTGGACCACCAGGGCTCCGAGCAGTTCGCCACCTTCGCCACGCCGCTGCCGGTGAACCCGAGCGACACCCTCGAGGTGTACGCCTGGGACGGCCTCGGGAGCGCGCGCCCCATGACCGCGCCGATCGTGGCCCGCGAGGGCATCGGCGGCGAGGGCACCGAGGACGACCCGTACCTGATCGCCTCTGGCGCCGACCTGGCCAAGATCGCCAACGACCCCGCCGGGTACTACCGCCTGACCACCGACCTCGACCTCACCGGCGAGACGCACGGGCAGATCGACCGGCTGGTCTCCTTCACCGGCGTCCTCGACGGCGCCGGACACACGATCACCGGCTTCACCCCGCCCGGCACCGAGGGCGTCGGCCTGTTCGCCGACAACTACGGCACCGTCCGCGACCTCGCGGTCGTCGGCGACGTCACGACCGAGCGCGGCACGGTCGGCCTGGTCGCCGATGTCAACCACGGCCTGATCGAGCGGGTCCGGACCGCGGGCTCGATCACCGGAGCCACCCGCGCCGGCGGCATCGTCGGCGACCACTACGGCACGATCCGTGACTCCTACTCGACCGCCGACGTCACCACCACCGGCCTGTACGCCGGCGGCGTGGTCGCGATCGCGATCGGCGGATCGACCAGCGAGCGACTGCTGTCGACGGGTGCGGTGCGGGCCCAGGGGCGCAACGCGGGCGGCGTCGTCAGCTACGGCTACGAGAACACCGTGGTGTCCCAGTCGGTGTCCCTCAACGACGTCGTCCAGGCGCCGTCCTTCGCGCACGCCATCGTGGGGCGCGTGGCCGACGGCCAGATCGCGGAGCTCTCGCGCAACTACCGCAGCTCGGGCGTCACCGTGACGGGGGAGAGCCTGACCGACCCGCCCGCGGCCGACAACTGGAAGGGCGAGGTCGTCCGGGCGGCCGACCTGCGCACCGCGTCCTGGTTCGCCGGGCTCGGCTGGGACCTCGACGGGGTCTGGGAGTGGCACGCGAAGGCCAAGCGTCCGCTGCTGCGCGGCACCCCCGAGGAGATCGACGACACGTCGGTCGCGCCGAGCCTCCCGCAGGACCAGGACGGCTCGTACCTGATCACCGAGCCGGCGCAGCTGGCCCAGGTCACCGCGTTCCCGGAGGAGAGCTACCGGCTCGCCGCCGACCTCGACCTCAGCGGGACGGAGGTGCCACAGCTCGCGACCCGGCGCCCGTTCAACGGTGTCTTCGACGGTGCCGGCCACGAGATCCGCGGCTGGACGTCCGCGGCCGGGGGCCTGTTCGCCCTGATCGGCGCCGACGGGGCGGTGCGTGACCTCGGGCTCGTCGAGGTGAGCATCGACAAGCCGGCCGCTCGTGCCGGTGCGCTGACCGACACGCTGCGCGGCACCGTCGAGCGGGTCTGGACCTCGGGCTCGGTCACCGCCAAGGAGTACGCCGCGGGCGTGGCCGGTGACTCCTTCGGCACGATCCGCGACGTCTACTCGACCGCCACGGTGCGTACGTCGAGCGGCAACTACGCCGGCGGCATCGTCGGCGTCGCGGACGCACCGAGCCTGACCGAGCGGGTCTACGCGACGGGCGCGGTCACCGCGACCGGTACGTCGGGCGGTGGCATCAGCGGCTACGCGCGCAACAGCGCGACCGTGGTGCGCCAGGCGTTCGCGCTCAATCCCTCGGTCACCGGGACGACGACCACGCAGCGGGTCGTGGCCCGATCGGCCAACGGCCAGACCGCGACCCTCGCGGACCTCTACGCCGCCGAGTACGTGGTGGCCGGCGTCCAATCGGCCACCGCGACCGGTCCGGCCACGCTCAACGGCGCGACCGTGTCGGCGGCGGATGCCGTGCGGCAGGCCACCTGGGCCGACGTTCTCGGCTTCGACCTCGAGCAGACCTGGGCCTGGGACGCCAACGGCGACCGGCCGGTGCTGCGGACCGCCACGGAGGACGTGCCCGAGCGGCCGGGGCCGACCGCCGGGCAGGACGAGGACGGCGCCTGGCTGGTCACCACCGCCGCCGAGTTGACGGCGCTCGCGATGTACCCCGACGAGCGGTTCCGGCTCGCCGCCGACCTCGACCTGGCCGGGGCCGCGGTCCGGGTCCCGACCTTCCGCGGCACCCTCGACGGGGCCGGCCACGAGATCCGCGGCCTGCGGTCCACCGAGGGCGGGCTCTTCGGGGTGATCGACACGACCGGCGTCGTGACCGACCTGGTCCTGACGGACGTGGAGATCAGCAAGACCGGCAACAAGGCCGGAGGCCTGGTCGACACCCTGAGGGGGACCGTCGAGCGGGTCGGCGTGTCCGGGTCCGTCAGCGCGCCGTCGTACGCCGGCGGCATCGCGGGCGACTCCTTCGGCACCCTGCGCGACGCGTGGTCGACCGCGGACGTGACGACCACGACCGCTGCCTACGCCGGCGGGATCATCGGCGTCGCGGACGCGCCGAGCACGACGGAGCGCGTCTACGCGACCGGCGAGGTCCGGTCCGCGGCCGCCTCGGCGGGCGGGCTGACCGGCTACGCCCGCAACGCCGGGACCGTCGTCCGGCACGGCGTCGTGCTCAGCCCCGCGGTCACGGCGACCACGAACGCCCACCGCGTGATCGCCCGGTTCGCCGGCACCGAGTCGGCCACCCTGGAGGACCTGTGGGCACTCGACTCCCTGGTCCCCGCCGTGCAGGTCAGCACCGAGGTGGGCCCGGCCACGCGCAACGGCGGCTCGCTCACCGCCGCCGAGCTGGCGCAGCCCGGCACCTGGTCCGGGATCGGGTTCGACCTGGCGCAGGTGTGGCGATGGGACACCGATCTCGCCCGGCCGGTGCTCCGCACCCCGGCCGGCGCGGGTGAGCGGAGCGCCGGCCTCGGCCGACCCGCACCGGGCTTCGGCGCCCGGGCGACGCCGGCGGCGTCCGCGGCGAGCACGCCCGGCCACACGCTGGCCGCCGGCCCGGACGGCGCCATCACCCTGACCCTCGACCTGGGACCGGCCGCCGCCGGCGCCGAGTCGGGTGTGCTGGTGCTGCGCGCGCCGGCGGACCCGGCCGCGCCAGCCGCCCCCGACATCGCCTACCTGGGCCAGCGCACCCTCGACGGGGACGGCCGCGCCACCCTCGACCTGGTGCTGCCGGACGAGCCGGGCGCCTACCGCCTGGTCGCCGGATCCTCCGTCGGCGACGTCCACTACGTCGCGCCGCTGGACCCCGACGCACCGGTCGACCCGACCGACCCGGCGCGGCTGACGGTCAGCGCCGGCGACCTGGAGGTCGGCTTCGGCAGCGCCGCGACGCTGACGGTCCGGGCGGCAGGCGCCGAGGGAGCTCCGAGCGGGGCGGTGCGCGTCCTCGCCGGCACCACGGTCGTCGGCACCGGACAGCTCGCGGGCGGCACGGCGTACGTCGTGCTCCCGGCCCGGTCACTGCCGGTGGGCACCCATCAGCTGCGGGTGGCCTACGACGGCGACGGGACCTATGCTGCGGCCTCGACGCCGGTCCGGGTGCACGTCATCAAGGCCCAGGCGGAGGTCCGGGTGCTGAAGGTGAAGCCGAAGCGGATCCAAGTCCGCCGGACCCGGGCGGTGGTGCGCGTCCGCGTCGACGTACCGCCCGGCGTCGGCGCCGACGGCACCGTGACGGTCAAGATCCCCGGTGCCAAGAACGTCCGGGCCGTCGTCCGCGACGGGGTCGTGAAGCTGCGGCTGCCGGCCTTCCAGCGGGTGGGCACCCGGCGGTTGAAGGTCGTCTTCGCCGGCAACGCCGAGGTCGAGAGAGCGCGGGCGGTGGTGCGGATCAAGGTCCGCCGCTGAGCGCCCGGGCTCCCGGCCCGCTCAGGCGTCGTCCAGGCCCCGCACGAAGGCGCCGAAGCCGGGCAGGGTGAACCGCACCAGTCCGTGCCCGACCGGCTCGATCACGCCCTTCTCGATCAGCCGCTCACGGGGGACGCTGATGGCACGGGAGTCGACCCCCATGCCGGCCGCGATGGCCGCCCGGGTGACATTGCCGTCGCCCGCGGCGGCCATGGCGGAGAGGAAGCGCCGCTCCAGCCGGGACGCCGCACCCCAGCGGGCCCGGTGCATCGCGGCGAGCTGGTCCCGGGCCACCGGCAGGCCCCGCTTCACGGCGGTGAGGGTGAGCCGGTCGCCGGTGTCCGGTGCGGCCGCGTCCCAGGTGGTGCTGCCCAGCAGCTGGATCAGATAGGGATAGCCGCGCGACTCGGCGACGATCGCGGCGAGCGCCGCCTCGGACCAGCCCACGCCCTCGGCCTCGGCCGGGGCGACGAGCGCCGCGCGGGCATCGTCGTCGGAGAGCACCTCGAGGGAGACGAAGTTGCTCCGCTCGCCGAAGGTCGCCGCGCGGGTGAGGGCCTCGGGGGTGACCGGCAGCCCGGCGGCGACCGTCGCGAGCGGATTGTCCGCGCGCTCGCCGTCGAGGTTCTGCAGCGTGTTGAGCAGGACCGCCATCTCGTCGGCCGACGCGGTGTGGAGCTCGTCGAGGAGCAGGAACAGGCCGGCGCCGCCGTGCTGCCGGACCGACGCGGCCGCCTCGTGCAGCAGTGACTCCAGGACGCCGATGGCCGCGTGCGGGGGAGCGGTCGCCTCCTTCCGGGACACCTCGGCCTGGACCTTCGCGCCCGGGATCCCGACCTCGACGGTCAGCCGCTCGAGCTGGCCCCGCCAGCGATGGCCGGCGGCTCCCGCGGGGACGGCGTCGGCGCGTTCGAGCGCGCGCGCGATGCTGTAGGCGATCTCGGCGAGGACGGGCTGTTGGCGCGAGCAGGCCACCCAGGCGGTCACGAACCCGGACTCCACCGAGCGCCGCTGACCGGCCCGCAGCAGCGAGGTCTTGCCGATCCCGCGGGGCGCATGGAACACGAGGAGCGGGCCCCCGAGCTCGCCGTACGTCGCGACGCGCGCGAGCAGATCCTCGATCCGCCGCATCTCCACGGCGCGGCCGGCGAGGATCCGCGGCACCTGTCCGGGGGTGTAGGGATTGCTCGGCATACGGCCTCCACGCTGTGATACGCCTTTATACTTCACGCAAGTATAAGTCAGTATCAATCTCTCTCTGGTCGGCCGATGACGGTTTCCGGGGATATCGGGCTGTTCCTCCACAGGCCGCCGCCGTCTTGGTGGCGTCCAGCGCCCGGATCGGGATAGCGGCGCGAGGCGTCCCGGTCCGGGCGCTGCACCTCTCGGGAGGACCCATGCGCACACACCGCAGCGTCGGCGGTCCGCCGGTGCTCGGTCTGCTCGCCGCCGCGCTCGTCCTGCTCCTCTCCGCGGCCGCCTGCAGTGATGACTCCCCCGAACCGCGCGACCCGACCTCGACCTGGAGCCCGACCGGCACCATCGACACGCCCTCTCCCACCGCGCCGCCGACCGAGCCGGAGCTGCCGGGGGCGGCGACGCGGGCGGACGAGGAGGGCGCCCGGGCGTTCATCACGTACTACTGGGAGTTGATCAACTACGCGCAGGTGACCGGCGATGTGAAGGCGCTCAAGGCTGCGTCGGGGCCGAACTGCGGCGGGTGTGGCGCAGGTATGGACGGCATCCGACGGCTCTACAAGTCTGGCGGCCACCTCGAAGGCGGCGACTACAAAGTTCGCCTGAAGAAGATCAATCAACTCAACGGCAGCAACCCCTCCGACATCGCCTTTGAAGCCAAGCTCGCTGCATCGGCTCCAGAACAAGTTGTGGTGGAAGGTGACGGCAGCAAGACGCACAACCCTGCGGCGACGATCACAGCCGCGTCTCCGCTAAGCACGGCTGTTGCAGACGACAACACCGGGACGGGCGGACCTACGGGCGCCGCTGCACAGCCAGTTCTCCTGGGCAATAACGTCTGCGATGCTGCCGACTTGGTAGCGGGCGAGTTCTTAGCAGTCGGCTTCTGTTCAGGAACCGACCAGCCAGCTCTCACCGCTGAAGATGTGCGACGCGCGTTCGCCGAGCTCGAGCTTCCCGCCGGGACCCTCACGATCCAGCCGCCCGACGGCTTGACCCTCGTCAACTTCAGGACCAACTTCTATACGACCAGCACCGATCCGATCAGCACGACCGTCACGCTCCTCGGGCAGCAGGTCACCCTGGAGGCGACGCCGGCGACCTTCGTGTGGCACTTCGGCGACGGACGGTCGCGGACCACGTCCGAGCCGGGGGCGGCGTACCCCGAGCTCCGGATCACCCACAACTACCTGCGCAGGGGCGAGTACCTGCCCAGCCTGTCGACGACCTACACCGGCCGGTACCGGACCGCGGACGGCCCGTGGCAGGCCATCCCCGGCACCGTCACGATCGACGGGCCGGGTCACGCCGCGTAGTTCAGCAGCAGTTGGGTGAGGATGATGTCGGTGCGGGTCGGTGTCTCGTCACCGGTGGTGGGGGTGACCCGGCGGGTGCCGGTCGGGTCGATGAGGTAGTGGGCCCCGTAGGGATCGCGCCAGATCACGATCCCGGGGAACGGATGTCGCGCCTCCCAACCGGCGTGGGTCTTGACCCGGTGATGGGTACGCGTCAACGGCCCCAGGTTGCCGATGCTGGTCGGCCCGCCCTCGCTGTAGGGGACCGCATGGTCCAGATCGACGTTGCGGGTGGTGTTCGCAGCGAACGGGAACACGTCGGCGGGGTGGATCAGGTGCACCGCCTCACGCAGCCGGGCGGGGATCTCATAGGCATCCACCGGGGCTTGGCCGGGCAGATCCACCACCGGCGCGACCCGCACCTGGCACCCGCTGTCGCCCAGCAGCTGGGTGAGGCGGCCGATCGTGACCGGACCATGACCCTCCAACCGGGCGATCGGGGAATCGGCGTACAGATGGAGATAGACCTTCGCTCGCACCTTCACCGGCCCGACCGAGAGGTCGAGACCCTCGTGACCGGCCGGGTTGAGCAACAACGCAGCGGCAGCGACCCGACGGTCATTCACGGCCGCGTCCGGCTGCCGTTCTTTCAGTTCCTCCGCGACCACGCTCACCGCAGCATCGATCCCCGCGATCGTGACCGCGTCCGCCTTGATGGTGAACGTCGCCATCCCGTGCCGGTCGACCCGCGACATGCGAGCACACCGCTCCTTCGCCGCAGCCTCCTCCCGGACCCGAGCCAACTCCGGCGCAGCAGCGGCGACCTTGCCCTCCACCACGGACTCGAACCTCGCCCACGCCAACCGGCCGTCCGCGACCTCATGGACCTCACCGTCGACCCAGGCCGCCTCCTCAGGAGTGAGGTCCCGGGTCGCGGCCGCGACATGGCGGGCATGCGGCACCCGCACCGTGCCGGCCCGAACACCGGCCCACAGCCTCGGGAGGCGGAGATGCAGATCGACCGCATCCGCGATCAACCGGCGTGCACCATACGGGCTGGTCTGGACCCGGGCACCGAACGCCGCCGCAGCATGCTCGGTGACCAGCGGCGTGCCGGCCCCACCCACACGACGAGCCCGCGACCGGCCCCGCCGATCATCGGGCGGCAGCCGGTCGGGATGGTGCAGCACCGCCCACTGATACGCCGCCCGCAACACCTCACGCTCAGCCTCCAGACGCGCGGCGTGCTGGCGCTCGACGAACTCGAGCACCCCCACCGCCGACAGGTCCTCCAGACCCGCCACCGCCCCATCACTGACCATGTCCCGATCAAACACCGGGGGTCCGACACAAACCGGGCTGTCCTTGATCACTGGACCGGTCGGCGGTGTGGACGCGCCGGGACTCGCGGCCGTACACATACGGCTGCCTCCGCATGTGTACGCCCAGATGCCGCGCAGTCGAAGCAATCCGCTGAAGCGCTCGGCGCTCAGACAGGAGTCAGCATGCCCACGCAGTGGTCGAGTCTCGCCATCCTCGCCGCCATCAGCGCCCTGATCACGCTCACGGGCTGGCTGAGCCCACCCGGCGCTCCTCTCTGGCTCGTCTTCGGCTTGGCGATCCTGGCGACCACTCTCGTTGCGCACGGGCCCGGGGCGCTTGTCCAAGTGATCGCTGCGATCGCCGACGCGATCGAGCGATGGCGGGCCCGCTGATAGTGATGTCGCCCTCAGGGGCGCGGCATCACCGCCGCGAGCCCGTCCCCGCCGACCAGCGCCGGGTCCGGTGCCCGCCCGGAGGCGAGCATCAGCAGCTCCTGGATCGGGCCGGTGACGGTCGGGCCGGACCCGCGCTCCCAGGCGACGTCGGTGGCCACCATCCGCACACTCCGCACGAGTCGACCGGTTCCCATCAGCGGCGCCAGCCGGCGGACCCGGTCGGCGGCGACCGCGGCCGCCTCGACCGGCATCGTGCGCTCCCGGCCGAGGGGGCGCGCGATGTCCTGGTGGTGGAGGAGCGCGTCGATCAGCGGCTCGACCGAGGTCGTGGTGGGGACGTGATGGGTGCTGGCGGCGTACCTCTCGAAGTCGCCGAGGATGCTCTCCCGCGTCTCCCGGGCGCCGAGGCGCTTCACCTCGCGGAAGATCATCGTGTTGTAGCCGCGGCCGAGGTTGCGGGCCACCATCCCCGGCATCGAGCGCCACCCGATCTGCGGGGTGGAGATCACGTGCGCCGCGACGTCGTGGACGCTCCACCCGGGGCAGAGGGTGTCGTGCCGCCACGCCTCGTCGTCGAGGTCCGCCAGGAGCTCGGCCAATGCGGCTCGCTCGGCGTGGATGTGCGCCCAGATCGTGGCCTTGTCCATGACGACCTCCGGTGGTCAGTGTCCCTGACTGTTATAGTCAGCCTGCCTGACTACTTCGTCAAGAGCGGGAGACCCGGAGTGCGCGATCCGCATCCAGCACTGCTCATGTACATCGGCGCCCGCTACGTCGAGCAGCGGGTCTCCGACGCCGTGCTCGCCGCCGGGTACGCCGACCTCACGCCCGCGATGGCGCGCGTCGCCGCCCGGCTGAGCGAGGACGGGATCCGGGTCACCGACCTCGCCGAGCAGGCGCGGATCACCAAGCAGAGCGCGAGCGTCCTCGTCGACCAGTTGGAGCGGGCGGCGTACGTCGCGCGGGTGCCGGATCCCACCGACGCCCGGGCCCGCCTCGTCGTCATCGCGCCGCGTGGCCGCGAGGTGCAGCAGGTCGCGCGCCGCGAGGAGCGGGCCATCGAGCGCGAGTGGCGCCGGCACCTGGGCGCCGAGCGCCTGGCGGCGCTGACGGACGCCCTGCGGGACCTGCGGGAGATCACCGATCCCTACCGGTGACGATTTCGTCCCGCCGCCGCGCCGCGGGTAGTCTTCTGCGGTTGCCTCGGCGAGGGAGCACCTGCTTCTGTGACTCCGTGATCGACTGGGCCGGCTCGTCTTCACGACGCCGCGCGCCCTGCCGGTCACCGGGTGAGGGAAGCGCGGCGTTCCTCGTCTCCGGGGCGGCAGCACCCCACCACTACGTGACGAGCAGGAGATTCCCCATGAGCACCGAGAAGATCAAGGCCGAGGTCCGCACCGAGTTCGGTAAGGGCGCCGCCCGCCGGATCCGTCGCGACAACAACGTCCCCGCCGTCGTCTACGGCCACGGCAACGAGCCGATCCACCTGACCCTCCCGGGCCACGCCACGATGATGGCGCTCAAGCACGGCGGCGCCAACGCGCTCCTCGAGCTCGACATCGACGGCACCGCGCAGCTCGCCCTGACCAAGCAGGTCCAGGTCGACCCGGTCCGCCGCGTCCTCGAGCACGTCGACTTCGTCGCCGTCAAGCGCGGCGAGAAGGTCACCGTCGACGTCCCGGTCCACATCGTCGGCGAGGCGATCAGCGGCACCCTGGTCGTCACCGAGAACACCACCGTCCAGGTCGAGGCCGAGGCCACCCACATCCCCGAGCAGTTCGAGGTCAACATCGAGGGCGCCGAGGCCGGCACCCAGTTCCTCGCGGGCCAGCTGGAGCTGCCCTCGGGCGTCACTCTGCTGACCGACGCCGAGACCCTCGTCGTCAACGTGACCGAGCAGGTCGCCGAGGAGCCGGCCGCCGACGAGGCCGCCGAGACCGCCGCGACCGAGGCGCCGGCCGAGGCCGCCGAGGGTGGCGACAGCGAGTGACCCTGAGCCGGCTCAGGTGGTTCCTGGGTCGACTCATCTCCCCGGCGCGGACGACCGCGCCGGGGAGCACCGCCGCACCCGACGCCGAGGAGACCCCCGTGGCTGACGCGACCAGCGCCGACGTCTGGCTCGTGGTCGGCCTCGGCAACCCCGGGCCGTCGTACGCCGGACACCGCCACAACATCGGCTACCTCGTGGTCGACGAGCTGGCCCGTCGGATGGGCAGCGGCTTCCGTGCCCACAAGTCCGGGCGGGCCGATGTCGTCGAGGGCAGGCTGGGCGCCCCTGGCGCCGGCACCCCTCGGGTGGTGCTCGCCAAGTCCCGCTCGTACATGAACGAGTCGGGCGGGCCGGTCAAGGCCCTCGCCACCTTCTACAAGGTCCCTGCCGAGCGCGTCGTCGCGATCCACGACGAGCTCGACATCGACTTCGGCACGCTGCGCGTCAAGAAGGGCGGCGGCGACAACGGCCACAACGGTCTCAAGTCGATGCGCTCCTCGCTGGGCACCGGCGACTTCTACCGGGTCCGGGCCGGCATCGGCCGCCCGCCGGGTCGCCAGGAGGTCGCTGACTTCGTGCTCTCCAACTACGCGACCAGGGAGCGCAAGGAGCTGCCGTTCCAGATCGACTCCGCCGCCGACGCGGTGGAGAGCCTGATCGCCGACGGCCTCGAGAAGACCCAGTCTCGCTTCAACAGTTGAGTTGCCGCATCCTCGCCGTTGAGTTGCCGGTCTCCAACCGTTGAATTGCCGACTCCCCATCGTTGAGTGCCGAGTCTCGTAACTCGACGGTGAGGAAGGGGAAAGTCAATGTGCAGGAAGCGGCAACTCAACGGGGGATCGGTAGGGTGACCGCGTGACTTTCGAGCCCGGTACCCCCGCTCCCGATGTCGTCGCCGACGACCACCGTCTCGCCGCCTGGCTGGCCGAGGAGGCGGGTCGCCGGCTGCTGGAGGTGCGCGCCGAGGGCCTGGCCGGCAAGGAGCTGAAGGACGCCGGTGACCGCGCCGCCCACGAGTTGCTGATGCAGCTGTTGGCGACCTACCGGCCCGACGACGCGGTGCTCTCCGAGGAGGCGCTCGAGAACGCCGCCGACAAGGACGCCCGCCTGCGCGCGACCCGGGCCTGGATCGTCGACCCCCTCGACGGCACCCGCGAGTTCTCCGAGCCGCCGCGCGACGACTGGGCGGTGCACGTGGCCCTGTGGCAGGACGGCGACCTGGTCGCCGGTGCCGTGGCGCAGCCCGCGCTGGGCGAGACCTTCAACACCGGTACGCCGCCGGTGGTGCCCGCCCGCACGTCGCAGCGCCCGCGGATCGCCGTCTCCCGCACCCGGCCGCCGGCCTTCGTGCAGGCACTGGCCGCCGAGTTGGACGCCGAGCTGGTCCCGATGGGCTCGGCCGGTGTGAAGATGATGTCGGTGGTCCGCGACGTGGCCGACGCCTACGTCCACGCGGGCGGCCAGTACGAGTGGGACTCCGCGGCTCCGGTCGCGGTCGCCCGGGCCGCGGGCCTGTTCACCTCGCGGGTCGACGGGAGCGAGCTGGTCTACAACCAGGCCGACGTCTACCTGCCCGACGTGATCGTGTGCCGTTCCGAGCTGTCCGCGAAGATCCTCGCCTTCATCGCCGCGAACGGCACCGACTGAGCCCTACGGCGACGCGATGGCTGAGACCGACACCGAGGAAGCGAAGTCGCGGATCGACTGGCCCGCGACCTTCGCGGGTGCCGGCGCGGCCGTCACCGTCGCGGTGCTGCTCTCCACGCTGGGCGCTGCCGGCACCCTGATCGGCGCCGCGCTGGGCAGCATCATCGCGACGGTCAGCTCTGCGCTCTACAAGCAGGGCATCGAGTCCAGCCGCCGACGGATGGCCGAGGTCCAGGCCGCGGCGCTGCAGCGGGTCACCCTCGCCGACCAGAACGTACGCCGCGCCGCGCGGCGCTCCGACCCGGAGGCGGCCGAGCGGGAGCTGGACCGCGCCCACCGCCATCTCGACGCCGCGGGAGAGGAGCTCGCCGACGAGCCCGCTCCTCAGGCGGTTCCGGCGGAGCGCAGTCGCTGGGCCGAGCTGCAGTGGAAGCGGATCGCCGTGCTCGCGGCCACGGTGTTCGTGCTCTCGCTGCTCGTGATCAGCGCCGTCGAGCTCCTCGCCGGCAAGAGCGTCTCCACGATCACCGGCGGCACGGACGGCAGCGACCGCACCTCGTTGACCGGTGTGTTCGGCAACGGCGGCAAGGGCAAGGGGGAGCGCCGGCCGGAGCCGCCCGCGGAGGAGACGCCGACCCCCACCCCCACCCCGGTGCCGACACCGACCCCGACCGAGACCCCGACGGGTCCCGTGCCGACCGAGCCGACGGACCCGGTCACACCGAGTGACACGCCGACCCCGACGCCCACGCCGAGCGGGACCCCCGCCCCGTCCCCGACGCCGACCCCCACCCCGTCCCCGTCGCAAGGAGTGAGCCCGTGACGTCGTACGTCTCCCACACCGCGGTCGACTGCGCCAATGCCTTCGAGCTCTCGGAGTGGTGGAAGCCCGTCCTCGGCTACACCGACCTCCCCGGCGACCCCAACGAACCCGGGCACGAGGAGTGCATGATCGTCGATCCGGACTCGGGTCACCGGCTGCTGTTCATCGAGGTGCCCGAGCGCAAGACGGGCAAGAACCGGCTGCACCTCGACCTGCGTCCGCGCACCGGCACCCGTGACGAGGAGGTCGACCGGCTGCTGCGCTACGGCGCCACCCAGGTCGCCGACCACCGCGGCATCCACGGCCCGGGCAGCGGCTGGGTGGTCCTCGCCGACCCCGAGGGCAACGAGTTCTGCATCCTGCGCTCGCAGGCCGAGGTGGACGGGTCCTAGTGGCCGGTGCCGGCAGCCTCAGAAGACGTTCAGGGGCCGGAACTGCACGGAGATCCGCGGGCCGGCGGAGGCGACCTTGGGTACGGCGTGCTCCCAGGTGCGTTGACAGGACCCGCCCATGACGACCAGGTCGCCGTGGCCCATCTCGACCGCGAACGCCTCGTCGCGGCGATCCGGGTCGCGCGGGCGCAGGTGAAGTCGGCGCGGGTCGCCCACGGAGACGATGGCGACCATCGTGTCGTCCGTCGAGCCGCGGCCGATGGTGTCGCCGTGCCAGGCCACGCTGTCGCGGCCGTCGCGGTAGTAGCAGCAGCCGGCCGTGCGGAACGGCTCGCCGAGCTCGTCGGCGTACCGCGCCGTCAGCCGCTCGCGGGCCCGGGTCAGGGCCGGGTGGGGCAGGTCGTCGCCGATCATGTAGGTGAACACGAGGCGAGGCACGTCGACGACCCGGTCGTACATCGCCCGCCGCTCGGCACGCCAGGGCACCTCGCGGACCAGGGTCGCGAACACGTCGTCGGCGTCGGGCAGCCAGTCGCGTGCGACATCGACCCAGGCGCCGGCGCTGAGTGGGCGGCGCTCCGTGGCGGCCTCGGCCTGCGGGCTGCCGGTCTCGAACAGGCTGGTCTGGAAGTCGACCGTCATGGATCGAGGATACCTCGGGTTCGAACAGATGTTCGCACGCATGCCGATGCGGATCGCGGCGTGGTCCGCGTCCCCTAGCGCCGGTCGGGGGCGGCGAGCTCGCCGATCGCCACCACGGTGCCGAGCGCGGCACCGAGGAGCGTCCGCGGGTGGCGGACGCCGCGCCGGCGCAGCCGATCCGCACCGGCATCGACGCCGCGCGTGACCAGGACGTGGGTGATCACGCTGAGCGCCGCCGCGGCGCCGACGGTCAGCCACGGCCGTCCGTCCGGCTCCTCCCCGTCCGCCTCCTCCCCGTCCAGCTCCTCGACGTCGGTTCGGCCGTGGCGCTCGGCGAGCACGAAGGCGGTGACCGTGGCGCCGAGGATGCCGGTCCGCAGCGCGGCGCGGGCCCGGCGCGTCGAGGCGATATCGGGCACCGCCACCCACGCGGCGGTGCCGAGGCCGTTGACCAGCGCTGAGGACAGCTCGACCGCGGACCGCATGCCGGAGCCTACGGACGCCCGCCCAGCGGTCGGGCCGTGCCCGACGGCAAAGAAACGGCGATTCCCGGGACGGGGCGCCGCGCCCGTCCCTAGGGTCGCCGCACGCGCCTGCACCACATGGGGGGTCGATGAGCCGTTCGCTCAAGCACGTCACGATCCGTGAGTACGTCCGCGGCCTGGTCGCCGGCAGCGCCCCCGGTACGGCGGCGCCGTCCGAGCGGGACCTGGTCGACCGCTTCGGCGTGGCCCGGATGACCGTGCGCCAGGCGCTCGACGCGCTGGTGGCCGAGGGCGTGCTCGAGCGGGTGCCTGGCCGAGGCACCTTCGTCGCGGCGCCGCGACGGACCGCGACGGGCGTGCACGGCTTCACCGAGGAGATGGCGCGCCGCGGGGTGGTCGCCGAGGCGCGGACCCTGATCGCCGAGCGGGTGCCGGCCGGTCAGGCGCTGGCCGCCGCGCTCCTCGTCGCGCCCGGGGTGCCGCTGGTGCGCTGGCGGCGGCTGCGGATGGCCGACGGGCGTCCGGTCTGCCTCTCCGAGACGTACCTGGTCGAGCGCCGGGTGCCCGGTCTGCTCGACGCCCTCCCCGGCAGCCTGTACGACGACCTCGGTGCCCGCGGCCTGCGCCCCACCTGGTCGGAGGACGTCCTCGCCGCCTGCGCGGCCACCGCCGAGGAGGCCGCGCTGCTCGAGCTGCCGCCCGGCGCGCCGGTGCTGAGGCATGACCGCCGGGCCTGTGCCGCCGAGACAGCGGTGGAGGTGTCGCGCACGGTCCACCGCGGCGACCACCATGCGATCAGCCTGCTGCTCCGCGGCTGAGTCCGCCGAGCGGGGCGACGGCGACGCCCGACTCCTCGCACACCCAGGTGGGATCGGGGCCGCCGAGGTCGGGTTCGATGTGCAGGGCGTGCACGGGCCCGCCGTCGCAGCGGGTGCACACCGGCCACAAGCCCTCCTGGGCCTGGCGGCCGAACCGGTCGGCGAGGGCGTCCTGCACGTCCTGGGCCACGAGCCCGGCGATGAACGGTGCGCCCTCCGGCCACTGTCCCAGCCACCAGCGGCGCTCGGAGCAGGCGTCCTCGAGGGCGGTCACGGAGTCCGGCGTACCGAGGGCCCGGGCCTGCAGGTCGGCCAGCACCTGCGCCCGCGCCCGGAAGATCACGCTGTCGTCCACGCCTCCATTGTGCGTGGCGACGGGTGACGCGGCCTACGGCAGGCCGGCCAGCTCGCGGGTCACGTTGTCCCGCGCCGGCTGCTCCCAGCGGCTGTGGCCGTGGGCCGTGCGGAACAGCGTCGGCGTGTCGGTCAGGGCGCGCAGCACCTCGGCGCGCCCGGCGGCGAACACATCGTCGGCGAGGTGGGCATACTCCGAGCGCACGGCCGCGACGTACTCGTCGTAGCGCTCCCGGGGCGCCGCCAGGATCGAGAGGTCCGCGTCGGACAGCGCGCAGCCGTTGGCGTCCGCGGGGTCCGGGCGGTGGTGCTCGGTCAGCCGGACCAGCCGTGCGACCTCGGTCACCGTGTCCGCGTCGGTGTGCTCGGGCAGGGCTTCCTCCGCCCACGTCGCCGAGCGCTCCTCGGCATCCCGCTCGCCGTCGTACACCGCGTCGTGGAACCAGGCCGCGAGCAGCACCGGCGTCCGCTGGTACGACGCCCCGGCGGCCGCGAGCTCGTCGAGCCGTTGCAGCACCTCGGCGAGATGGCGGGTGCCGTGATGGCCACGGCTCGGGTCGGCGTACGCCGCCACCAGCTCCGCGCGCAGGGCGTCCGCGCCGGACAGCGGCCAGGGCAGGTCGGTCAGGTCGGGATGGTCGTCCTCCATCCCGCCATTCAAGCCGACCGCCCCGACCGCTGTCATCGCCGGGTCCCGAGCCGTGCTCAGTCGCCCTTCACGTTCACGATCTGGCGCAGCGTGTGCCGGACCTCGACCAGGTCGGCCGCGTCGGCCAACACCTGGTCGATGTCCTTGTACGCCGCGGGGATCTCGTCGATGAACGCGTCGGTGTCGCGGTACTCGATGCCCGCCATCGCCTCCCGCAGCTGCTCGCGGGTGAACGTCCGGCGCGCCTTCGAGCGGGAGTACTCCCGCCCCGCGCCGTGCGGTGCCGAGTTGAGGGCGACCGGATTGCCGAGTCCGCTGACGACGTACGACGCCGTGCCCATCGATCCCGGGATCAGGCCGGGCCGTCCCCGCTCGGCGTTGATCGCGCCCTTGCGGGAGAGCCACACGTTCTTGCCGAAGTGGCGCTCCTGCTCGGTGTAGTTGTGGTGGCAGTTGATCTCCTCGAGCCGCTCGACGTCGTCGGCCGAGCCGAGGCCCACCCACTCCGCGAACTGTCGGAGCACCCGGTCCATCATCTCCTCGCGGTTGAGCAGGGCGTAGCGCTGTGCCCACCGCATCTCGCGGATGTACGCCCAGAACTCGTCGGTGCCCTCGGCGAGGTAGGCGAGGTCCTTGTGGGGCAGCTCGATCCACCACTTCGCGCACAGGTCGCGAGCGATCTCGATGTGGTGCTGGGCGATCCTGTTGCCGACGCCTCGCGAGCCGGAGTGCAGGAACAGCCACACGCGCTGCTCCTCGTCGACCGTCACCTCGATGAAGTGGTTGCCCGAGCCGAGCGTGCCCAGCTGCAGCTCCCACCGCTGGGCGTACCGTCCGGGGTCGAAGCCGGCCCGCTCGGCCGCGGCGGTCAGCTCCTCGAGCCGGCGCTCGGTGTGGCTGCGGGAGATGCGCTGGTTGGCCGCACCGGCCGAGAGCGGGACCGCCCGCTCGATCGCCTCCCGCAGCGGGCGCCGATCGGCCGGCAGCTCGTCGGCGGTGAACCGGGTGCGCACGGCGATCATGCCGCAGCCGATGTCGACGCCGACCGCGGCCGGGATGATCGCGCCGAGGGTCGGGATGACCGAGCCCACCGTCGCGCCCAGGCCCAGGTGGGCGTCGGGCATCAGCGCGAGGTGGGGGTGGATGAACGGCATGCTCGCCGTCGTCATCGCCTGGTCGCGGGTGCCCTGCTCGAGGATCGACGCCCAGCTGAGGAGCGTCGGGGTGATCTTGTCCATCGATGGTTCCTGTGTCGTTGCCCTTCTCGTGTCTGCTGGGTCTCTGGTCCGCCGCGTCCGCGGCCGACGGAGAACGCTACGGCCCGGGAAATGCGTTGCACACGCATTTCCCGGGCCGTAGAAGGGCAGACGGGGTCGGGTCGGCCGGGGTTCCCTCAGCCGACCACCGGCACGTTCGCCAGCGCCGCGCTGAGCGCCTCGTCGGACAGCGGATCGTCCTCGAGCCGACCGCCGAGGAAGCTCTCGTAGGCGCCGAGCTCGAGCAGGCCGTGCCCGGAGAGCCCGATCACGATGACCGGCTCGGCGCCCGTCTCCGCGGCCGCGAGCGCCTCGCGCCGGGCCTGGGCGAGCGCGTGCGACGACTCGGGTGCGGGAACGATGCCCTGGGTGCGGGCGAACTCGACGGCGGCCTCGAAGCACTCGCTCTGGTGGAGGGCGACGGCGTCGATGTAGCCCTCGTTGACAGCGTGCGAGACCAGCGGCGCCATCCCGTGGTAGCGCAGGCCGCCGGCGTGGATGGGCGAGGGCACGAAGTCGTGGCCGAGCGTGTGCATCTTCATCAGCGGCGTGAGGCCGGCGGTGTCGCCGAAGTCGTAGCGGTACTCGCCGCGGGTCAGCGTCGGGCACGAGCTCGGCTCGACCGCGAGGATCCGCGGCGCCTGGTTGCCGGCGAGCTTCTCCCGCAGGAACGGGAAGGCCAGCCCCGCGAAGTTCGAGCCGCCGCCGGCGCAGCCGACGACCAGGTCAGCGCCGGACTCGCCGGCCTTGGCCAGCTGGCGCAGCGCCTCCTCGCCGATGACGCTCTGGTGCAGCAGGACGTGGTTGAGCACCGAGCCGAGGGCGTACTTCGCCTCGGGGTCCTGGGCCGCGACCTCGACCGCTTCGGAGATCGCGATGCCCAGCGAGCCCGGGTGCTCCTCCGCGAACGCCTTGCCCGACTCGGTGAGCCGGCTGGGCGATCGGTGCACCGTTCCGCCGAAGACCTCGATCAGGGTGCGTCGCTGCGGCTTGGTGTCGAAGGAGGCGCCGACCTGCCACACCTCGCAGGTGACGCCGAACAGCGACGCGGCGTACGACAGGGCGGTGCCCCACTGGCCCGCGCCGGTCTCCGTGGTGAGCCGGGTGATGCCGTTGATCTTGTTGTAGTAGACCTGCGGGACTGCGGTGTTGACCTTGTGCGAGCCGGCCGGCGAGACGCCCTCGTACTTGTAGTAGATCCGGGCGCTGGTGCCCAGTCGCTCCTCCCAGCGACGCGCGCGGTAGAGCGGGCTGGGCCGGTACTGGCGGTAGACGTCGAGCACCGGCTCGGGGATCTCGACGTAGCGCTCGCCGGTGACCTCCTGTGCGATCAACTCCGGCGGGAACAGCGGCGCGAGGTCATCCGGGCCGACCGGCTGGTGGGTGCCCGGGTGGAGCGGGGGCGGCGGGGGGACCGGGAGGTCGGCGACGATGTTGTACCAGTGGGTCGGCTGCTCGTCGGGCTCGAGGGTGTACATCACCTGGTCGCTCATGGGGTTCCTCTCGGAAGGCTTCTCGGGTGCTCGGATCCTAGGGCGTCTCGGCTGCGCCCGAGACGCCTGGACGCCGCCACTGCGGCGTAGGGCAGGATTCGGTGTGTGAGTGCAGACGACGCCCGGGCCGAGCTCCACCGACTCCGGTCGAGCATCGACAACCTCGACGCCGCCCTCGTGCACCTGCTGGCGGAGCGCTTCAAGTGCACCGAGACGGTCGGTCGCCTGAAGGCGAGCGCCGGCATGCCGCCGGCCGACCCCGCCCGCGAGGCGGTCCAGATCGCGCGGTTGAGGTCGATGGCGGAGAGCTCGGGTCTTGACCCGCACTTCGCCGAGAAGATCCTCAACGTGATCATCGCCGAGGTCATCCGCAACCACGAGCAGTTCGCCGAGGAGAACGAGGACGACTGAGCGCGCTCGGCCCATGTAACTAAGGGTTACAGCACGAATTCGCGTGCCACAGCACCCGGGTAGTAGCCACAGCACCCGGGTGGTAGTCCCAGCGCCCGGGTAGTCGCCCGGTCGGTCCGCGCGGTCATGGGTCGACGCCCCCCGAGTGATCTACCCGGGTGCTGTGGCTACTACCTCGGTGCTGTGGCGCCTTTTTCGTGCGGTAACCCTTAGTTACAAGCATCCGCCCGGCCATATGCTTAACTAAGGTTAACAAAATGGGCGGAGGGGGACGGATGACCATCGCCGCGTCCGACCTGGACACCCTCCGGCTCTCCCTGGGTGAGGGGGCGCAGACCGGGATCAAGGTCCTGATCGCCGTCTTCCTGCTGGGTGTGGCGCTGGACACCCGGGTGGCCGATCTGCGCGCGGTGCTGCGCCGGCCGGGGGTGCTGGTGGCGGGACTGGCGGCGCAGTTCGTGGTACTGCCCGCGCTGACGCTGCTGCTGTGCCGCGCGCTCGACGTCGGCGGCTCGGTGGCGTTGGGCATGCTGCTCATCGCGTGCTGTCCGGCCGGCAACCTCTCCAACCTGCTCACGCACCGCGCCCACGGTGATGTCGCGCTGTCGATCGCGCTGACCACCTGCTCCAATCTCGTCGCCGTGCTCGCGACGCCGTTCGCGTTCGGGTTCTGGGCGGAGCGTCACCCCGCGGCCGACGCGCTGCTGCGGGACATCAGCCTCGACCCGGTCGCGATGGGGGTCGAGGTCGCGCTCCTCATCGGTCTGCCGTTCGTGCTCGGGGTCGCGGTGGCGACGCGCCGGCCGCGGGTCGCGGCCCTGCTGCGCCGTCCGGTGGAGGTCGCGGTCCTCGCGGTCCTGGTCCTGGTGATCGTCGCCGGTGTGGCCGCCCGCGGCGGCGTCATCGTGGAGCACCTCGGTGAGGTGGCGCTGCCCGCGATCGTCCAGAACGCCCTCGTCCTGCTCGTCGGGTACGCCGTCGGCCGGCTCCTGCTGCTGCCGCCGGCCGGAGTGCGGGCGATGACCTTCGAGATGGGGGTGCGCAACACGGCCCTGGGGCTGGTGCTGGCGTTGGCCTACTTCGACCGGCTCGGCGGGGTCGCCCTGGTCGTTGCCTTCTGGGCGCTGTGGGACGTGTGCACCGGTCTCGGACTCTCCTCGCTGTGGCGGCGCCGGCCGCCCGCCGCGGAGCCGGCCCGATGAGCGTCCTCGGGCAGCAGCGACGACGGCAGGTGCGCCGAGCCCCGCTCGACCAGCGCCTCGAGCGTGCGCCGGGTCGCGGCGGCGTCGGCTGCGCCGGCGTCGGCGGCCAGCCCCGCCTCGAACTCGGCGTGGAAGGCCGTGGCGCAGGCGAGGGCGGCCCGGCCCCGGTCGGTGACCCGCACCGCCCGCACCCGGCGGTCGTTCGTCCGAGCCCGCTCGAGATAGCCGGCCCGCAGCATCGGGTCGATCGCCTTGAGCGTCCCGGGACTGCTCAGTCCCATCCGGTCGGCCAGGTCGCGCAGGCTGAGCTCCTCCTCCCCGAGCGTGCGCAGCACCCATCCGCTGCGGACGGTGAAGTCGTCGAACCCCGCTCCGGCCAGCCGTTCGTGGAGGGCATCGACGAACACCACGCCCGCGAGGCTGAGCAGCACGCCGAAGTCCGTCACCCGAGCATCGTAGGAGGCCGTCCGTGAGCAAGATCCCCACCGCCGGACCCGTGATCGCCCGCACCGCGGCCGGATCGACGCCGCACCACCCGCCCCGACCGCGACCGGCGGGCCGCCCGAACGTCCTGGTGGTCCTGCTCGACGACATCGGCTTCGGTCAGCTCGGCACCTTCGGCGGCGAGATCGACACCCCGAGCATCGACCGGATCGCGGGGCAGGGGCTGCGCTACAACCGCTTCCATGTGACGGCGATGTGCTCGCCGAGCCGCGCGTCCCTGCTCACCGGCCGCAACGCGCACGCGGTCGGCATCGGGTTCCTGGCCGACATGCCTGGCGGCTATCCCGGCTACAGCGGCCGGATCCCCGCGTCCGCGGCCACCCTGCCCCGCATCCTGCGCGACGCCGGGTGGAACACGATGGCCGTCGGCAAGTGGCACCTGACGCCGCGCAACGACCGCACCGCCGCCGGGCCGTTCGGCACCTGGCCGCTGGGCCAGGGCTTCGAGCGCTTCTACGGCTTCCTCCACGGCGACGCCAACCAGTGGACGCCGACGCTCTACCGCGACAATTCGCCCGTCGAGCCGCCCGCGACCCCGGAGCAGGCCTACCACCTCAGCGAGGACCTGGTCGACGAGGCGATCCGGCTGGTCAAGGACCAACAGCACGCCGCCCCTGACAAGCCGTTCCTGATGTACCTCGCCCCCGGCGCCGGCCACGCGCCGCACCAGGCGCCGGCGGAGTGGATCGACAGGTACGCCGGCCGCTTCGACGACGGCTGGGAAGTGCTGCGCGAGCGCACCTTCGCCCGCCAGCTCGCCACCGGCGTCGTCCCGACCGGCACCACACTGACCCCGCGCCCGGCGTGGGTGCAGGACTGGGCCGCCCTGGGGCCCGAGGAGCGCCGCCTCTTCGCGCGGTACGCCGAGGCACACGCCGGCTTCGTCGCGCACTTCGACCACCACCTGGGCCGGCTGCTCGACGCCCTGGAGGAGCTGGGGGTCCTCGACGAGACGATGATCGTGCTGACCTCCGACAACGGGGCCAGTGCCGAGGGCGGCCGGATCGGCTCGCTCAACGAGCACCGCTTCGGGTTCGGGGTCGGTGACGACCTGGCCGACAACCTCGCCGCCATCGACGACATCGGCGGCTGGCGCGGCTACAACCACTACCCCTGGGGCTGGGCGTGGGCGGGGAACACTCCGTTCCACCTGTGGAAGCGCTACTCCTGGCTCGGTGGCGTCCGCGTCCCGATGGTCCTCAAGCCGCCGCGCGGCGTGGTCGCCCCGGTCGGGACCCGCGAGCAGTGGTGCCATGTCGTCGACATCGCGCCCACCGTGCTCGATCTGTGCGGCGTGCCCGTGCCGGACCAGGTCGACGGGGTCGTCCAGCAGCCGCTGGCCGGCGCCTCGCTCGCCGCCACGATGGCCGACCCCGCGGCCCCGGCGCCCCGGACCACCCAGTATTTCGAGATGCTCGGCTCGCGCTCGATCATCCACGACGGCTGGAAGGCCACCACCGACCACGTCTCGTCCGGCGTCGACGACGAGCGGATGCTCCCGGGCAGTCGCGACTTCGCCACCGACCGCTGGTGCCTGTTCCGGCTGGACGACGACTTCTCCGAGGCGCACGACCTCGCCGATCAGTACCCCGACGTGGTCGCCGATCTGACGGCGCGCTGGGAGGCGGAGGCGGAGGCCAACCAGGTGTTCCCCCTGACCGACGGGCTCTACGGCCACCTGCCCGGCATCGAGCCGCCGCTGTGGCCGGTGCCCGACCGGCTCGTCGTCCGGCCCGGCGCCCACCCGGTGGCCGACGAGGCCGTGCCCTCGCTCGCGCTGGGGGCGCTGGTCGAGGCGGACGTCGTCGTACCGGACGGGGGAGGGGAGGGGGTGCTCGCCGCCATCGGCGACTGGTCCAACGGCTGGGCGCTCGTCGTGGTCGACGGCCGCCCGCGCTTCCTGCTCAACGCCACCAGCACGCCGTACGACGTCACGTCGGCCGTGCCGCTGACGCCGGGTCCGCACACGGTCGGGTTCCGCCTGGCCGGGGCCGACGGCGTCCTCCTGGTCGACGGGGCCGAGGTCGCCCGGGCGCCGTTCCCCGAGGGGATGGGTGCGAGCGGCATCCAGATCGGCGGCGGCGGGCTCCGGCTGGGCCACGACGCGGGCTTCCCGGTGAGCGACGACTACTCGCCGCCGTTCCCGTGGACCGGCGTGCTGCGCTCGGTGACCTTCACGGGGGGTCAGGCGCTGGCGGACCTCGATGCCGAGCGGGCGCGGCTGACGGCCCTGCTGCGCTCGGAGTGAGCCGCGGAGCCGAGCAGGTCGCCCAGCAGCGTCGCCACCTCGGCGGGCGCCTCGAGTGGTGCCAGGTGCCCGACGCCGTCGAGCACCTCGAGTCGTCCGTCCGCGACGCCGTCGGCGATCTCCGCGAGTACGGCGGGCGGCGTGGCGACGTCCTCTGCGCCGGCGACGGCGAGCAGGGGAACCCCCAGCGACGCCAGGCGGGCCCGCACGTCGAAGCCGCCGAGCGCCTCGCACACCCGGGCGTAGCCCTCGGGATCGACGGTGGCGAGGTCGCCGAGTGCGGCGGCCCGCCGCTCCTCGGGGATCGCGCTGCCGAACCAGCGCGCCGGCGAGGACGCCAGCATCGGCGCCATCCCCTCCGCCCGGACCAGTGCGGCCCGGTCGCGCCAGCCGGCCGGACCACCGAAGGTCGCGGCGCTGCACAGCACGGCCAGTGACGTGACCCGGTCGGGGTGGTCCAGGGCGAGCTGGAGCCCGACCGCGCCGCCGACCGAGTCGCCGGCGTACCCGAACGGGACGGCGGAGCCGACGGCCTCGTCGACCGCGGCGAGCACCGCATCGGCGAGTGCCGCCATCGAGAAGCCCGGGGTGAGCCGGTCGGCGGCCGGGCTGGCGCCGTGGCCGGGCAGGTCCCAGCCGAGGACGTTCCAGCCCGGCAGCGCCGCGGCGACCGTCCCCCAGAGGCGGTCGACCGTCGTACCCAGGGAGGGACCGACGACGAGCAGCGGCCGACCGGGGACGCCGGACAGGTGGCGGAGCGCGACCGAGGGTGACATCAGATCGCCGACGGATGCGCGGTCAACGCGGTGACCTCGATCCGCATGTAGGGGAACAGCGGCAGTCCCGACAGGATCTCGTGCAGCCGGGCGTTCGACTCCACGTCGAAGATGCTGATGTTGGAGTACTGCCCGACGATGCGCCACAGGTGCGCCCACTCACCGTTGCGCTGCAGCTCCTGGGAGTACGCGCGCTCCCGCGCAACCACGTCGTCCCGCTCGGCGGGGTCGAGGTCGCGCGGGATCGCGACGTCCATCCGGACACAGAAGAGCATCAGCGAACCGGGTCCAGCACGAAGCCGTAGTCGACGGTCGCCGATCCGTCGGCCTGGGCCTGCGGTGCGAGCATCAGCTCGGGCTTCACCGCCGAGGCGATGTCGTCGTCGTTGTGCTCGTCGCCGGGGAAGTAGAGCTGCGCGGTGAGCAGCTCGTGGCCGGGCGCGGAGACCTTGACGTGCAGGTGTGCCGGACGCCAGGCGTGCCAGCCGGCGGCGGCGATCAGCTTGCCGCAGGACCCGTCGGTCGGGATCTGGTACGGCGCGGGCTGGATCGTGTGGATCTCGAAGGCGCCGTCGGCACCGACCCGGAAGTTGCCGCGCAGGTTCCACTCCGGGATGCCAGGGGCGAACTGCGAGTAGAAGCCGTCGCTGTCGGCGTGCCACAGCTCGACGAGCGCGCCGTCGAGCGGTGTGCCGTCGGTCGAGGTGACCGTGCCCGTCCACACCAGCGGCGTGCCGGCCTCGCCCTCGCGCATCCCGATGGTGCCCGTCGCGCCCTGCTCCGGGGCGCCGGGAACGTAGTACGGGCCCTCGATGGAGCCCTTGTTGCCCTCGCGGTGGGCGGTGTTGACGTCCTCGACGACGTGCTCGAGCCACACGTCGAGGAAGAGCGGCCACTCGCCGTCCTCGCCGACGCCGATCATCCACGCCTTGAGCGCGTTGAACTCGTCGTAGGTGACCTTCTCGTCGCGGACCGTCTGGTAGACGGCGTCGAGCACGCGCCGGGCCAGCCGGTCGACCCGCTCGGGCGGCGTGTCCTTGACCGCGGCGTAGGGCGACTTGTCGGAGTGGAAGCGCTCGGTGGCGCTGGCGCCGGACGCGGCGGCGGTGGCGACCTCGGTGGTCATGGCGGTGTCCTCTCGGGTTGGGTTGATGCGGTGCGACTGGGTCAGCTGTCGGTGCGGTAGCGGCGAAGCTTGTCGTCGTCGATGGCGACGCCGAGACCGGCGCCGGGGCGGAGGGTGAGCTCGCCGTTCTCGATGCGGAGCGGCTCGGTGAGCAGGTCGTCACTCATGTCGAGGAAGTTCGACAGCTCGCCGGCGTGCAGGCTGCTGCGCTGGTGGGCGGCGCCGAAGGCGACGGTGCAGATCGAGCCGAGCTGGCCGTCGATCTGGTTGCCCATCACCACCTCCAGCCCGAGGCCCTCGGCGAGATGGAGCACCCGCTGGGAGCCGGTGAAGCCGGTGCGCGCGGTCTTGATGGAGAGCGCGGTCGCCGAGCCGCCGAGCACCTCGCGGGTCACCTCGGCGGGCGTCGTGGCCGACTCGTCGGCGATGAAGGGGACATCGAGCTGGGACACCAGCCAGCGGCGGCCGAGGACGTCGTCGGCGGGGCTGAGCTCCTCGGCGAAGGCCAGGTCGAGGTCGGCCATCTGCCGCATCGCCCGCGCCGACTCCGATGCCGTCCAGCCGCGGTTCCCGTCGACGTACAGGACGACGTCGGGGCCCAGGCCCGCGCGCAGCGCCCGGACGACGTCGACGTCGAGGGACGCCGGGCGCCGGCCGACCTTCACCTTGAAGGTGGTGATCCCGTGCACGTCGCGCATCCGCTCGGCCTCGGCGACCATGGCGGCCGGCTGGTCGAAGCCGAGCATGTGCGAGACCCGCATCCGGTCGGTGTAGCCGCCGAGCAGCTCCGAGACCGGCAGGCCGAGGGTGTGGCCGAGGGCATCCCACACCGCCATGTCGATGGCGGCCTTGGCGGTCGGATTGCCGACCGTGCGCCCCAACAGGGCGGCCATCCGCTCGCGGTCGGTGAGCGCGAGGCCGACGACCTGAGGGGCGAAGATGGTCTCGATCACCGCGATGATCCCGCGCTGGGTCTCGCCGTAGGTGAACGGCCGCGGCGGCGCCTCGGCGATCCCGACCACGCCGTCGTCGGTGTGCACGCGGACCAGCACGTGGTCGGCGACGTGCACCTCGCCGCTGGCGAACCTCAGCGGCTTGACGTACGGGATCCGGAACGGGATCGCCTCGACGGCGGTGATCTTCATGCGTCCTCAGCTCGGGGTGCTCGTCGTGGGGAGGGCCGGTGTGCCGGCGGCGAAGAAGCCGTGGCGATCGAGGACGTCGAGCGCGCCGGTCACCAGGGCCGACGGCTCGTCGGCGCGCCAGGCCAGGGAGAGGTCGATGGTCGTGGGGTCGGCGACGTCGCGGAACACCACGCCCCTGAGCTGCATGCTGCGCACCGACTCGGGCACGAGGGCGACGCCGAGGTGGGCGGCGACGAGTGCGAGCAGCGCGGCGGTGCCCGGTGCGCGGTGGGTGATGTTGGGGGAGAAGCCCGCCCGCAGACAGCTGGACACCATCGCCTCGTTGACCGCGGAGCGGGAGTCGGCGTAGGCGACGAACTCGTCGGCGGAGACGTCGACGACGTCGAGGGCGGGCTCGGGGACGAGCCGGTGGTCGGCGGGCAGCGCGAGCACGAGCGGCTCCTGGAGCAGGCTGCGGGTCTCGATGCCGGGCTCGGCGACCGGGCCGCGGAGCACCCCCAGGTCGAGCCGGCCGTCGAGCAGGCGCTCCACCTGGCCGGGGGTGAGCAGGTCGGCCTGGACCTCCAGCGCCACTTCCGGCAGCGCCGTGCGGATCATCCGGGAGAGCCGGGCCAGCTGGGTGAATGCGCTGGTCCCGGTGAAGCCCACCCGGAGCAGGCCCCGGCTGCCGTCGGCGATGCTGCGGGTGCCGACCACGCAGGCGTCGAGGTCGCCCAGGATCCGACGCACCTCGCGGTGGAAGAAGGCGCCGGCCGGCGTCAGCGCGACCTGACGGGTGGTCCGGGCGAGCAGCAGGACGCCGAGCTCGGCCTCGAGGCGGCGCACCGCCTGGGAGAGGGCCGGCTGGGCCAGGTGGAGGCGCTCGGCTGCCTGGCCGAAGTGGCAGGTCTCGGCCACCGCGTCGAAGTAGCGCAGCTGCTTGAGATCCATCGGGTCACCTCCGTCCGGCGCGATCGGGGTCTGTGGCCGGCGTGTGTTCGCCGTCACGGTTCGTCGTCACGCTAGATCGAAGGGATTGAGTTACACAAAGACGAATAGTTGCGCCATTCATAACTCCCGATTATTGATCCTGCCGAGGTTCCCGCGCGACCCCTCAGGCCAGGGTCAGCCAGAGTCCGACGGCCGTCGGCAGCAGCCCGAGCAGCAGCCACGGGCTGAGGGGCGGGCGGCGGTGGATGGCCAGTCCGGCCGCCACCGCCAGGACGCCGAAGGCCCCGGCGATGACGTTCAGCCCGACCTGCGCGGTCGCCGCGGTGTCCGGCACCTCCAGGGCCGCGACGACCAGTCCGGCGGCGAGATGCGCGATGGTGAACACGGCGAGCGTCGACATCACCCAGCGCTGCACGTCGCTCAGCGCACGGTCGTTGACGGGGCGGACCGGGTGCGCCGGATCCATCAGGTGCTTGCGGCGACGAGGGGCGGCGCGGACATCGGTGTGGGTCATGACGGGTCTCCTGGCGGTTGGTTGGCGTAGCAACAATTTGTACACAAATTATTGTTACGCTAACAACATGCCGCCCGCCTCTGATTCCCGTCCGCAGCTGGAGAATCCGCTGGCGCTCGACCAGCAGGTCTGCTTCGCGCTGGCGATCGCCTCGCGCAGCGTGATCGCGCTCTACCGGCCACTGCTGGAGCCGCTGGGCCTGACCCACCCGCAGTACCTCGTGATGCTGGCGCTGTGGGAGGACGAACCGCTGCGTGTCTCCGAGCTGTCGCGGCTGCTCGAGCTCGATCCCGGCACCCTCTCGCCGCTGCTGAAACGGCTGGAGGCGGCCGGCTACCTGCGCCGCGAGCGCGACCCGCGCGACGAGCGGGCGCTGGCGGTCGTGCTGACCGAGAAGGGCCGGGCGCTGCGCGTCGACGCTGAGGCGATCCCGCCGGCGATCGTCGAGCGGCTCGGGATGCCGATCGAGGAGCTGCTCGAGCTGCACCGCCGGCTCACCGAGGTGATCGCGGCTACCCGCTGATCAGCGCGCGCAGGACGCCGAGCGTGCGCAGCAGGTGGGCCTCGGTCCGGTCGGTGCGGTGGGCCACGGCCAGCTCGACGGACGGCGCGGGCCGGGCGAGTGGCACGAAGACGACGCCGCTGAGGGCGAGCGCCCGAACCGGCTCGGGCACGATGGCCACGCCCAGGCCGCCGGACACCAGGGTCACGAGGGTGGAGGTCTCGCCCACCTCGTGGCGGATGTGCGGCGCCAGGCCCGCCTCGGCGAAGAGTGCGCGGACGACGTCGTACATCGCGGAGCGGCGGCCCGCCGAGTGCACGATCAGGTCGGACCCGGCGAGATCGCCGACCCGTAGCCAGCGCCGGGTGGCCAGCCGGTGCCGCAGCGGTACGGCGACGACGAGTCTCTCCTCGCGCAGGGGGGTCACCGTCAGGGAGCCGTCGCCGACCGGCGGTCGCAGCAGTGCGAGGTCGATCCGTCCCTCGCGCAGTGCCTCCACCTGCTCGGCCACGAGCATCTCGCCGTGGAACGCGAAGTCCACGCCCGGCAGCTCCTCGGCCAGGCGCCGGGAGAGGTCCGGCAGCAGGCTGTAGGTGGCCGAGCCGACGCACCCGATCGCGATCCGGCCGACCACGCCGGCGGCGACCCGCCGCGCCTCCTCGGCGGCACCGTCGACCTCGGCGAGGATCGCTCGCGCCCTGGCCAAGTACGCGGTGCCGGCCGCGGTGAGGTCGACCCGCCGGGTGGTCCGCTCGAAGAGCGTGACGCCGAGCTCGGCCTCGAGCCGGCGGATCTGCTGCGAGAGCGGGGGCTGGGCCATGTGCAGCCGCGCGGCCGCTCGGCCGAAGTGGCGCTCCTCGGCGACGGTCACGAAGTAGTGGAGATGGCGCAGCAGATCCATATCTGGATTCTTCTCAAATGAGTCGGATATTGATCCTTCACAATATCAACTAGGCGACCTAGCGTCGGAGCCGTGAGCTCCTACGTGTACGCAGCGGTCCGTACCCCCTTCGGCCGGTTCAACGGCGCCCTGGCCGGCGTCCGCACCGACGACCTCGCTGCCGCCGCGGTGGTCGCGGTCCTGGCGCGGGTGCCGGGTCTGGACCCGGCCGGCATCGGCGACGTCGTCTGGGGCAACGCCAACGGTGCCGGCGAGGACAACCGCAACGTCGGCCGGATGGCGGCACTGCTCGCCGGGCTGCCGGTCGGCGTCCCCGCCACGACCGTCAACCGGCTGTGCGGGTCGAGCCTGGACGCGGTCATGGTCGGCTCGCGCACGATCGAGACCGGCGACGCCGACATCGTGCTCACCGGTGGCGTCGAGTCGATGACCCGAGCGCCGTGGGTGCTGCCGAAGCCCGACCGCGCCTTCCCGGTCGGCGACGCCACCGCGGTCTCGACCGCGCTGGGCTGGCGCCTGGTCAACCCGGCGATGCCGAAGGAGTGGACCGTCAGCCTGGGCGAGGCCAACGAGCAGCTGCAGGAGCGGTTCGCGATCTCCCGTGAGCGCCAGGACGCCTTCGCCGCGCGCTCGCACCAGCTCGCCCACCAGGCCTGGGAGGACGGCTTCTACGACGACCTCGTCGCGCCGGTCGCCGGCGTCGAGCTGACCCGGGACGAGGGCATCCGTCCCGGCAGCACGCCGGAGTCCCTCGCGGCGCTCAAGCCCGTCTTCCGCAAGGACGGCACGATCACCGCCGGTAACGCCTCGCCGCTCAGCGACGGCTCCTCCGCCGTCCTGCTCGGCTCGGCGGCCGCCGCCGATCGGATCGGGACGGCCCCGCTGGCGCGGGTGGCCGGCCGGGCGGCGTACGCGTTGGAGCCGCAGGCGTTCGGGTACGCGCCGGTCGAGGCGGCCAACGCCGCGCTCGCCCGGGCCGGGATCACCTGGGCGGACGTCGGCGCCGTGGAGCTCAACGAGGCCTTCGCCGTCCAGTCGCTCGCCTGCGTCGACGCCTGGCCGATCGACCCCGAGATCGTCAACCGGCGCGGCGGCGCGATCGCCCTCGGCCATCCGCTCGGCGCGTCCGGCGGCCGGCTCGTCGGCACGCTCGCCAAGGTGCTGCGGGAGACCGGTCAGCGCTGGGGCGTCGCCGGCATCTGCATCGGCGTCGGCCAGGGCCTGGCCCTCGTCCTCGAGAACGAGGAGGCGTCCTGAGATGGCGCGCACACAGCTGCTCGAGACCACCGACGAGGCGGTCGCCGGGATCGAGGACGGGGCGACCGTCCTGGTGGGCGGCTTCGGCCTCGCCGGCATGCCCTTCGACCTCATCGACGCCCTCATCCGCCAGGGTGCGACGGACCTGACCATCGTGTCCAACAATGCCGGCAACGGCGAGGTCGGCCTCGCCGCGCTGCTCAAGGCGGGCCGGGTGCGCAAGGTGGTCTGCTCGTTCCCGCGGCAGGCCGACTCGTTCGTCTTCGACGGGCTCTACCTGTCCGGCCGGATCGAGCTCGAGGTCGTGCCCCAGGGCAACCTCGCCGAGCGGATGCGCGCCGCCGGCGCCGGGATCGGCGCGTTCTACAGCCCGACCGCGGTCGGCACGCCCCTGGCGGAGGGCAAGGAGGTGCGCGAGATCGACGGGCGCAGCCATCTGCTGGAGTACCCGATCAAGGGCGACTACGCGCTGATCTCCGCGCACCGCGCCGACCGGCTCGGCAACCTCGTCTACCGCAAGACCGCGCGCAACTTCGGGCCGGTCATGGCCGCCGCCGCGACGACGACGATCGCCCAGGTGGGCTCCGTCGTGGCGACGGGGGAGCTCGACCCCGAGGCCGTGGTCACCCCGTCCATCTACGTCGACCGCGTGGTCGCCGTCGAGGCCCGCCACTACACCGTCCAGGGGGCACGATGACCATCGAGAACCTCGACCGCGGTCCGCTGACCATGGACGAGCTCGCCGAGGTGATCGCCCGGGACATCCCCGCGGGCTCCTTCGTCAACCTCGGCATCGGCCAGCCCACCAGGATCGCCGACCACCTGCCCGCCGAGCTCGGCGTCATCCTCCACACCGAGAACGGCATGCTCGGCATGGGGCCGGCCGCCCACGGCGACGCGGTCGACGCGGACCTCACCAATGCCGGGAAGGTGCCGGTCACCGAGCTGCCCGGGGCGGCGTACTTCCACCACGCCGACTCCTTCGCCATGATGCGCGGCGGTCACCTCGACGTCTGCGTCCTGGGCGCCTACCAGGTCGCCGCCAACGGCGACCTCGCCAACTGGCACACCGGCCGGCCCGACGCCATTCCGGCCGTCGGCGGCGCGATGGACCTCGCCATCGGTGCCAAGGACGTGCTCGTGATGATGACGCTGTTCGGCAAGGACGGCTCGCCCAAGCTGGTCCCGGCCTGCAGCTACCCGCTGACCGGCGTCGGCTGCGTCAGCCGGGTCTACACCGACCACGGGGTCTTCGAGGTCGGCGGTCCCTCGGTGGTCGTCCGCGAGACGTGGGGGATCGGCGTGGCGGAGCTCGGTCGCCGGCTGGGTCTTGCGTTGGTGACCCGCAAGGGCTGATCCGGTCCCTTCCGTCACCGACGGGTGCGTCGGCTCTCCACAACCCGCGTCACACGGTCCCTTCTCCACAGCCTCCCCGGAAGGTCCCGACACCACGTCGGACCCCGCCGCCAGCGTCGTGCTCCCACGACGAACGGAGGCGCCCCATGGCGGGAGATCGGTACGACGCGCGGGCCGCGCGGGAGGTTCTGCAACGGCTGCTGGGGCGGTCGACGAGGAGCCGGCAGGTGCCGAGCGCAGACGCGGAGCGGCTGACCGCCTTCTCGGTGGCGATCGTCGATCCGATGGTGGAGCGGGTCCTGTTGCACGCCGTCGCCTCGGCGTACGGACTGGGCTGGCAGCCCGCCGAGGTGGTCCATGCCGTGACCCGCCGCCTCGGCCGCACCGGCGCCGGGCTGGTCGACATCGCGGTCGTCGCCGACCACGATCGGCGCACCGGCGCCGTCGACGCCCGCTGGCAGGATCAGGTGGACCGGCTGTCCGGCCGCTCCGCGTCGACCCGGCACTACTGGTTGCGCCAGTGGCGGCGCCGCGACGCCGTCGACCGGCCGCGGTGCTACGACCTGGCGGCCGACGTGTGGCGGGAGCTCGCCCGCCTCCCCCGGATCCCGGTCCTCGTCCCGCCGCCGGGAGCCGATCCGTCCGTGGTGGAGGTCGCCTCGCCCAGCGGGCCCACCACGGCCGACCCGGTCCTCGAGCGGATCCGCAAGCTGCTGGCGAAGGCGGAGTCGACGGCCTTCGCCGCCGAGGCCGAGGCGTTGACCGCGAAGGCACAGGAGCTGATGGCCCGGCACGCGGTCGACCGCGCCCGGCTCCACGATCCCGGGGCGGGCGACGGGCCACGGATGATCCGGATCCTCCTCGAGCCGCCGTACGCCGCGGCGAAGGGCGTCCTCCTCGCCGCGGTCGCCGAGGCCAACCGCTGTCGCGCCGTCGAGCTCGGTGGACTGGACCTCGCCGCCGTCGTCGGGCATGCCGAGGACCTCGCCGGGGTCGAGATGCTCTTCACCTCCCTGCTCGTGCAGGCCGGCCGCGCCCTCGCCTGCGCCGCCCACGGCGCCGGCGCCGGTGCTCACGCCCGGTCGGTCCCGTTCCGCCGGTCCTTCCACCTCGGCTTCGCGGCCCGGATCCGCGAGCGTCTCGCCGAGGCCGATGCCGTCGTCCTGGCCGACCCCGGCTCCAGCGGCTCGCTCCCGGTCCTCCGGTCCCGGGCCGCCGCGGTCGAGCACGAGTTCGACCGGCTGTTCGGGGGCCGCCTGCGCGAGCGCAATGTCGGCGGCCGGTACGACGCCCGGGGTGCGGCGCAGGGACGGTCGGCCGCCGACCGGGCCCGGCTGCACGCTGGCGAGCTCTCGGCATGAGGAGGCACGATGAGAGGCATGATGACTCCGACTCCGGGGCCGGGGCACACCCGGGCGGACCTCGACCGGATGCCCGACGACGGGCGCCGCTACGAGCTGCTCGAGGGTGAGATCATCGTGAACGCGTCACCGTCGTTCGATCACCAGCGGATGTCAGGCGGGCTGTTCTACCAGCTCCGGACGGTGTGCCCTCCGGGACTCATCGTCCTGTCGGCCCCCTTCGACGTCCAGGTCGAGGAGCTGTCGGTGGTGGTTCCCGACCTGATCGTGGTCGAACGGGACCGGCCCGAGCAGCGCGGCCTCACGGGCGCGCCGCTGCTCGTCGTCGAGATCCTCTCGCCGAGCACGCGTGGGCAGGACCAGGTGCGCAAGAAGCGGATCTACGAGCGCGCCGGCGTCCCGTCGTACTGGATCCTCGACCCGGAGGTCCCCAGCCTCACGGCGTGGGAGTTGCGGGCGGGCCGCTTCGAGGTGGCCGCGCTGGTCGCTGGCGACGAGGAGTGGGTCGCCGCCGCACCCTACGAGGTCACCCTCGTCCCCGCGCGGCTGCTCGACTGATCCGCCGCCCGCGAGTTCCCGGGTTCGCCGTTGGCGAACGCCGGAACACCGCGAACCAGGAACGCATTGGAAGGTGCATGAACGAAGGGGCAATCACGAACCCGATCCAGCTTCCGGTGCTGTTCCTCTCCGATGTGGTGGTGCTTCCCGGGATGGTGGTCCGGGTCGAGCTCGACGAGCCCGCCCGAGCCGCCATCGACGCCGCCCAGCTCGCTGCCCACGAATCCGGCCAGCAGGCCCAGGTGCTGGTCGCTCCGCGCTTCGAGGACCGCTACGCCTCGTACGGCGTCGTGGCGAGTGTCGAGAAGGTCGGCCGGTTCTCCGGCGGCGAGCCCGCGGCCGTGCTCAAGGCCGGTGGCCGGGCCCGCATCGGCAGCGGCGTGACCGGTCCCGGCGCGGCCCTGTGGGTCGAGGTCGAGCCGGTCGACGGCGGGGTCGTCGACGACGACGTCCGCGCGCTCGCCGAGGACTACCGCAAGCTGGTGGTGGGTCTGCTGCAGCGCCGCGAGGCCTGGCAGGTCGCCGACCAGGTGACCCGGATCGACGACCCGGCGACGCTGGCGGACACGGCCGGCTACGCGCCGTACCTCTCCGACGACCGCAAGCGCCGGCTGCTCGAGACCCCCGAGGTCGCCGAGCGGCTGCGGCTGCTCGTCGAGTGGACCCGCGACTTCGTCGCGGAGTCCGAGGTCAGCGACAAGATCGACGCCGACGTGCGCGAGTCGCTGGAGAAGAACCAGCGCGAATTCCTGCTGCGCCAGCAGCTCGCCGCGATCCGCAAGGAGCTCGGCGAGGGCGACCCCGAGGGCGGCGACGACTACCGCGCCCGGGTCGAGGCCGCCGACGTCTCCGACCCGGTGCGCGAGGCGCTGCTGCGGGAGGTCGACAAGCTGGAGCGGTCCAGCGACCAGAACCCCGAGGCGGGCTGGATCCGGACCTGGCTCGACACCGTGCTCGACCTGCCGTGGAACGTCACGACCGAGGACGACACCGACGTCCTCGCGGCGCGTGCGGTGCTCGACGCCGACCACCACGGGCTCGACGAGGTGAAGGACCGGATCACCGAGTACCTCGCCGTCCGGGCCCGGCGCGCCGAGCGCGGTCTCGAGGTCGTCGGCGGCCGCGGCTCCGGCGCCGTCGTCCTGCTGGCGGGGCCTCCGGGCGTCGGCAAGACCTCGCTCGGCGAGTCCGTCGCGCGGGCGCTCGGCCGGAAGTTCGTCCGGGTCGCGCTCGGCGGCGTCCGCGACGAGGCGGAGATCCGCGGCCACCGGCGCACGTACGTCGGCGCCCTGCCCGGCCGCGTCGTGCGGGCCGTCAAGGAGGCCGGGTCGATGAACCCGGTCGTGCTGCTCGACGAGATCGACAAGGTGGGCAGCGACTACCGGGGCGACCCGGCGGCGGCGCTCCTCGAGGTCCTCGACCCTGCGCAGAACCACACCTTCCGCGACCACTACCTCGAGCTCGACCTCGACCTGTCCGACGTGCTGTTCATCGCGACGGCCAACGACATCGGCTCGATCCCGGCCGCGCTGCTCGACCGCATGGAGCTGGTCTCCATCGACGGCTACACCGAGGAGGACAAGGTCGCCATCGCCCGTGACTTCCTGGTCCCGCGGCAGCTCGAGCGCGCCGCGCTGACGGCCGACGAGGTGACGATCAGCGACGAGGCGCTGCGCGAGATCGCGGCTGACTACACCCGCGAGGCCGGCGTCCGCCAGCTCGAGCGACTGCTCGCCAAGGCCTTCCGCAAGGCCACGGCCCGGCTCGCGTCCGGATCGGTCGATCGGGTCGACATCGGCGTGGGCGAGCTCAAGGACCTGATCGGTCGGCCCCGCTTCACCCCCGATCTGGAGGAGCGCACGTCGGTCCCCGGCGTCGCGACCGGTCTCGCGGTGACCGGCATGGGCGGCGATGTGCTCTACGTCGAGACGTCGGTCGCGGCGGGAGAGCCGGGGCTGACCGTCACCGGGCAGCTGGGCGACGTGATGAAGGAGTCGGCGCGGATCGCCCTCTCCTGGGTGCGCTCGCACGCCACCGAGCTCGGCATCCCGGCCGAGGCCTTCGAGCGGTCCATCCACGTGCACTTCCCCGCGGGCGCCGTCCCCAAGGACGGACCGTCCGCGGGAGTCACCATGGTCACCGCGCTGGTCTCGCTGCTGACCGGTCGCCCGGTCCGCTCGGACATCGCGATGACCGGCGAGGTCACGCTGTCCGGCCGGGTGCTGCCGATCGGCGGGGTGAAGCAGAAGCTGCTCGCCGCCCAGCGCGCCGGCGTCGCCGAGGTGTTCATCCCCGAGCGCAACCGGCCCGACCTGGACGACGTCCCGGAGGAGATCCTCTCGGTGCTCACCGTCACCCCGGTGGGTGCGGTCACCGAGATCCTGGAGCGGGCGCTGGTGGCTGCGGACGCGGGAGCCGCCGCGGCCTGATCTGTCTGCGTCGCAACTACCGAATTTGTCGCCGTAACGGCGGATCAACGACAAATTCGGTAGTTGCGCCGTCCCACCTCAGGCTCCGGCGAGGTCCTCCGCGTCGATGATCCGGTAGGCGTAGCCCTGCTCGGCCAGAAACCGCTGCCGGTTCTGGGCGAACTCGGCGTCGACGGTGTCGCGGGCCACGATCGTGTAGAAGTGCGCGACCTTCCGCTCCCCGTCCGGACCGGGCTCACCGGGCCGCAGCAGCCGGCCGAGGCGCTGCGCCTCCTCCTGGCGGGAGCCGAAGGAGCCGGAGACCTGGATGGCGACCTCGGCGGTCGGCAGGTCGATGGAGAAGTTCGCGACCTTCGAGACGACGAGCAGCCCGATCTCGCCGGACCGGAAGGCGTCGAACAGCCGCTGGCGCTCCTTGACCGTCGTCTGACCGGTGATGATCGGCGCGTCCAGCGCTTCGCCGAGCTCGGCGAGCTGCTCGAGGTACTGGCCGATCACCAGTGTCGGCTGCCCGCCATGGCGGGCCACCAGGTCGCGGACGACACCGAGCTTCTCCGGCGTGCACGCGGCCAGCCGGTAGCGCTCCTCGGGGTCGGCGGTCGCGTAGGTCATCCGAGCGGAGTCGGGCAGCGAGACGCGGACCTCGATGCAGTCGGCGGGCGCGATCCAGCCCTGGGCCTCGATGTCCTTCCACGGGGCGTCGTACCGCTTCGGGCCGATCAGCGAGAACACATCGCCCTCACGGCCGTCCTCGCGCACCAGGGTCGCGGTCAGCCCGACCCGCCGCCGCGCCTGCAGGTCGGCGGTCATCCGGAAGATCGGCGCCGGCAGGAGGTGCACCTCGTCGTACACGATCAGGCCCCAGTCGCGCGCGTCGAAGAGCTCCAGGTGCGGGTAGACGCCCTTCCGCTTGGTCGTGATGACCTGGTAGGTCGCGATCGTGACCGGGCGGATCTCCTTGACGGTGCCGGAGTACTCCCCGATCTCGTCCTCGGTCAGGGAGGTACGTCGGACCAGCTCGTCCTTCCACTGCCGGGCGCTCACGGTGTTGGTGACCAGGATCAGCGTGGTCGCCTGCGCGTGCGCCATCGCCGCCGCGCCGACCAGCGTCTTGCCGGCCCCGCACGGGAGGACGACGACGCCGGAGCCCCCGTGCCAGAACGACTCCGCCGCGTCGCGCTGGTAGTCGCGCAGGCTCCAGCCCTCCTCGGCCAGCGCGATGGGATGGGCCTCGCCGTCGACGTACCCCGCGTAGTCCTCGGCCGGCCAGCCCAGCTTGAGCAGCGCCTGCTTGAGGTTGCCGCGCTCGGAGGGGTGCACCGCCACGGTGTCGTCGTCGAGGCGCGCGCCGAGCATGCCGGCGACCTTCTTGGCGCGCAGCACCTCCTCCAGCACCGGCCGGTCGCTCGAGGCGAGCACCAGGCCGTGCACGGGGTGCTTCTCCAGGCGGAGCCGCCCGTAGCGGGCCATCGTCTCGGCGACGTCGACCAGCAGCGCATGGGGAACCGGGTAGCGCGACCAGGTCAGCAGCGTGTCGACCACCTGCTCGGCGTCGTGACCGGCGGCGCGGGCGTTCCACAGGCCCAGCGGGGTCAGCCGGTAGGTGTGGATGTGCTCCGGCGAGCGCTCCAGCTCGGCGAACGGCGCGATGGCCTTGCGGCACTCCGCGGCCTGCGGGTGGTCGACCTCCAGCAGCAGCGACTTGTCCGACTGCACGATGAGGGGTCCGTCTGTCACCGCACGAGTTTAGAGGGTCACCCGACAGGGATGACCCGGCTGATCCGGTGGACGGCATAGCGACGCTCCGCGTCCGGGTCGTCCTCCGCGGCATCGGCGTCGAAGGCCGTGAGCTGGCCGCCCTCGACCACGAGGGGGCGCACGGTCCGCTCGGACACGACTCCCTGGTTGTCGGTGAACCCGATGAGGACCGCGCCGCGCCGCTCGATCGCGTCGCGGAGCGCGGAGAGGACGCCGCCTCCGGGGGTCGAGGCGGAGGCCGGGCGGTTGCGGGCGGCCTCGTCCCCCTCGCGGAGCGCGGCGACGGCGGCGGTCACCTGGGCGGCGGTCCGGGCGGCGGTCCGGGCGGCGTCGGCGGGCTCGCGGGTGCGCGGGGTGCGGGCGCGCAGGGAGTCGGGGGCGCCGACCCGCACCACGCCGTCGGGTCCCTCGACCACGGGTGCCAGGCCGAGCTCGCGCAGCCGGGGGAGCAGGACGTCGATCGGCAGGCTCGACACCACGACGGTCGGCGCGATCCGCTGGAGGCCGAGGCCGGCCGCCTTCGAGTCGTTGACCAGCGCGGCCAGCGCGGCCTCGTCCTCCGAGCGGACGAACGACGACGCCAGCCCGACGCGCAGCCGGCCGAAGGAGCGGACCACGTCGTCGATCAGGTAGCTGAGCGGCTGGGGCACCGGCGTGCGCGAGGCCGCCAGTACGAACGCGTGCAGCTCGGCCGCCGTCCAGCCGGCATCCAGTGCCCGTCGTACCGAGTCGGCGGTGAATCGGTAGACGGTGCCCGCACCGTGCGAGTCGACGTCGGCGACCTGCTGCAGCCTGCGGGCGAGGTCCGGCTCGAGCGGGCCGGGCGCGACGGCGGTCAGGTCGGCCTGGACCAGCACGTGGTCGACGGGTGGCGGCAGCAGCTCGGCGAGGACCGGAGCGGGGTCGGCACCGTCGAGCAGCGCCCGCGCGTACGGCGCCAGCACGTCGGCTCCCGTGAGGCCGAGGACCGCGGCCTCGGCCACCGCCCAGGCCACCAGGTCGGGGCGGGTGCGCGGCCGGCGCGGGCGCTCCCAGGCGACCCGCGCGACCAGGGACGGCAGCCCGGTGCCCGCGGCCAGGCCGTGCCCGTCGGGCAGATCGGCGAGGACGGCGAGCGCCATCGCCTTGGCCTCCGGCATGCCGGCCGCGGAGAGCTCCGGAGTCAGCGCGTTCCACGGCTTCTGGTCCGGGCCGCGCTCGCCGACGAGGGACGGCAGCCGCGGGCTCGACAGCCAGGCCCGGGCGAGCGCGGCCCACCGCTCGGCGACCGGGAGCTCGGCCCACGTGTCGAACGCCGACGTCGGCACCCACACCGGGTTGCCGTCGGCGTCGGCCCGCGACGCGGCCAGGCCCGCCTCGTGCGCGAGCTCGACCAGCAGGGCCGCCTCCGGTTCCGGCACCTGCAACTGCGCCGCGGTCGCCCGCAGCTCGCGCACGCCCAGTCCGGTGGTGCGCAGCGCGGCCGCCGGCCGGACGCCCCACCCCTCGAGCAGCAGCCCGACCCGTCGGACCACGTCCGTCGCGGCGCCGAGCGCGGCACTCGCCGCCAGCCGGGGTGAGCGCTCCTCCGATGCCACCGCCGGAGGTACGTCGACCGGATCCGTCGTCGTCCGGCCGCCGCGCACGACCAGGCCCACCTCGCCGGGCACGACCAGCAGGCCCGGGAGGAGGGACCCGCCGGGTACGAGCAGCCGGAGGGCGACGAGGAGCTCGGCGGGCGACTCGGCGTCCTCCGGGCGGACCCCGACGCGCACCGTGCCGGACCGCGCCGTGCCGCCTTCGGCGATGACGTGGTCGAGCAGCCGCCGGGCGTCCGGCGGCAGCGTGGCGAGCGCCTCGGCGATCTCCGCCGCGGGTCGCGGGGCCGCCGACCGGGGGCGCAGGCCGCTCACGCCGGCGTCCGGTCCGCCGGCCATCGCGTCGCCCACCCCGCTCAGCGCGCGGAGCCCCTCCGGGGAGTCCCAGGCGACGGCGAGGTCCCGGAGCCGGACGAGCGTCGCGGCGGCGTACCCCTCGCCGGCGTGGACCGTCGCCGCGAGTTCGGAATCCGTGGTTTGGCCCGCGACGACGAGGGCATCAAGCACCGAGAGCTCGCCTCGGGTGAGGCCGTCGAGAGCGCGTGCGATCGAGTTCCTCACCGCGGCGCGGGAGGCGAGTTGTCCGAAGTCGTGAGGGGCAGGAGTGGCCAGGTCCAGACGTTCGGCGAGCAGGCGTTGGAGCCGCTCGTCAGGCCACGACCGCAGCTGGTCGGCCAACGACCGGTGTCCGCTCGGTCCCGCTCCCACGGTGCCCAACCTAGCCTGGATCCGTGGATGGGCGCCGTCGCGAGCGGCACTCCAGGGGTGTGGTCGCAAGGCGCGGGCGCGAGGGCAGTCTGGTTGCACTGTTGAGCGTCCGCAACGCCGCGAACGCGCCGCTGGAGTGTCGCGTAGTAGGTGGCCATCCACGGATCCAGGCTTAGGACATCGATGAACCGGGTCGAGCTGCACCACGGCGCCGCCACCGACGTCGGCCTGGTCCGCGAGGTCAACGAGGACGCCTTCCTGGCCGATCCGCCGGTCTTCGTGGTCGCCGACGGGATGGGTGGGCACGACCGCGGCGACGTCGCGAGCAGGTACGCCGTCGAGGAGCTGGCCCGGCTCGCCCGCGGCGACTACGTCCTCGAGGAGGGCGCCGCCGCTGTCGACGCCGCGCTCCAGGCCGCCCAGGACCGGCTGCTCGCGTACGACGAGGAGCAGCGTGCCGCCGGAGCCGACGACACCTTCGCGGCCGGCACCACCGTCGTCCTCGCGCTGCTCGTCCAGTCCGCCGACGGTCCGCACTGGCTGCTCGCCAATGTCGGCGACTCGCGGATCTACCGTTACAACGAGGGCGAGCTGGAGCAGGTGAGCGTCGACCACAGCCTGGTCCAGGAGCTGGTCGACGCCGGCCGGCTGACCCCCGACGCCGCGGCCGTCCACCCCAGCCGCAATGTCATCACTCGTGCGCTCGGCGGAGCGGCGATGCCGGGGGCCGTGAGTGGCGCCGCCGACTACTACCTCCTGCCGCTCGCCGCGGCCGAGCGCCTCCTGCTGTGCTCCGACGGGGTGAGTGGCATGGTGGACGACGTGACCATCGCCTCGATCCTCGCCGGGTACGACGACCCGCGCGACGCCGCGGACGCCCTGGTCGCCGCCGCGGTGGGTGCGGGGGGCCACGACAACGCGACCGCGCTCGTGGTCGATGTGGTGGGATTGGCGAACGACGACCCGTACGACTCGCACGCACAGCGGCTGAGTCTGGAGCAGAAGCTGGGGGCTCTCCCATGACCGACGGCATTCAAGGGGCCGAGCGCACGACCGGTGCCTGGTCCTATCGCGACGGCGGGTGGTTCGCGGTCTTCGGCACCGGCGCCGCGATCGTGCTGCCGGCGTCGCAGAAGGACCAGGTGGTCGGCCTGTGGGCCCTGGTCGACGGCGGTGCCGGGTTCGACGACGTCCTCGACGGACTGCTCGCTTCCGGGCTGAGCCGGATCCCCGGCTTCGCGCTGGTGGACGCCGGCGAGGGGTCGACCCGCTTCCTGCTGCGCGGCACCGGCGTCGTCGCGACCGTCACCGCCGCCGGCGAGACCGTGACCGTCGACGGCGGCGAGAGCCACACCTGGGTCGAGCGGAGCCTGGACGACGTCACCGCCCTGAGCATCAGCCTTCCGCCCGACGACACCGCCGCCGACGCCGACGGTGCCGCCGGTGCCGCCGGGCAGGGCCCCGCCGCCGACCTCCCGATCGTCACCGGCCTGGTCCGGGTCGGGCGGATCGACCGTCCCGCTCTCGCCCCCGCGGCCCCGGTTGCCCCCGCCGCTCCGGCGGTCCCGGCCGGGGCGCCCGTCGAGGCGCCTGCCGAGGTCGTGCTCCCGGTCGCGGGCGGTGCCCATCTCGCTGCCGATGAGCCGGTGTCCTCGGCCGAGCCATCCCTGGCCGAGCCGGCCCCGTTCGAGGAAGCTCCGGGCGAGGAGGCACCGTTCGCGGACGCCCCGGCCGCCGCGCTCGACGAGCCGAGCCCCCTCGACGAGGGCGCGGCCGCGGTCACCGAGGCGGCGTACCTCGACGACGGCCCGGTGACCGAGGTGATGGACAGCGTCGACGAGCCGCTCGGCGCCGCTCCTGCCGAGCCGGCTGCTCCCGCTGAGCCGGCCCCGGACGGCTGGGTGACGCCCTGGGACGCCCCCGCCGCCGAGGCCCCGACCACGCCGCCGCCGACCTGGGTGCCGCCCCCGCCGCCGGGTGCGCCGGTCCCGGGCGTCCCTGCGCCCGCGCCGGGCGTGCCCGCGCCTGAGGTCCCCGACGCCCCGCCGCTCCCGATCGGCTCCTGGGAGCCGGTCGGCGGCGTCGCGCCGCCGCCGGGACCGGGGATCGAGCACGACGGCTTCACCGTCGCCGGCGCCGGTGAGCCGCCGGCCCCGCTGGTGCCGCCCGTGCCCGGGACGCCGGCCGCCCCGCCGGTCACCCAGCCGGTCGCGAAGCTGCTGGTGTCCGACGGGCAGTCGATCATCGTCGACCGCGCCGTCCTCATCGGCCGCGCGCCGGAGGCCCGGCGGTTCGCCTCGACCGAGCAGCCGACGCTCGTCACCGTGCCCAGCCGGCTCCACGAGATCTCCTCGACCCACATCGAGGTCCGGCCGGGCGTCGGCGCGGACCTCGGGACCGCCGTGGTCACCGACATGGGCTCGACCAACGGCACGGTCCTGGTCCAACCCGGCCTGGGCCCGGAGGACCTCAAGCCCGGCATCGCCGTCCAGCTGATCCCCGGTGCGACCATCAACCTGGGTGACGGCGTCACCATCCAGGTCACCCGTCCCTGACCCCGCCCGCTACTCGGAGCGCCCCGCATGACGCATGTCCCCAGCCCACCGCCGCCCGTCGGCGCCGGTGCCTCCTCGCCCCCGGCGGAGATGGAGCGACGGTTCACCGCCGCCGTCATCGACCGGGTGCTGGGCTGGGCGGTGGCCGCCGCGGCGGCGTTCGCGGTGTGGCGGCTGGTCGACCCCGACAGCGCCTGGCTCCTCGTTCTCACCTTCGTCGGTGGGGCGGTCCTCGTCGGGTTGGTGCTCGCCGTGCTCGTCGGCGCGACCGGCCGGACTCCCGGCAAGGCGGCCACCGGTCTGCGGGTGGTGCGCCGTACGACGGGCGAGCCGATCGGGGTCGGCGCCGGACTGCTGCGCACCCTGGTGCTCGGCGTCGCCGGGCTGCCGACCGCCTGCCTCGGCCTGGCCACCCTCGCCTGGACGGCGGCCATGGATCCCACGCGCCAGCGCCGCGGACTCCACGACCGGATCGGCGACGCCCTCGTCGTCGACGTCCGGCCGCAGCAGGTCGAGGAGGCCCCGGAGGTCGAGCGACCCCAGCAGATCGTCAACCTCACCGCCATGCGGCTGCTGCCGTCGCCGGTCGAGGAGCGTCCGGTCACGGCGAGGCCGGATCCCACGTCGACGTCCGTCCCCACACCCACGTCGACGCCCGTCCCGACGCCTGCCTCGAGGCCTGCCCCGACGCCGCCGGTCGTCCCGGCCGCCGCGCACCGGCGCCGGTGACCCCCGCCGCACCGGCGCCGGTGACCCCCGCCGCACCGGCGGCCCCGACCCCAGCCCCGGCAGCCCCGGCAGCCGTACGCCCACCGGTCGAGCAGACCCGGGTCCGTCCGGCCCCCGGCGACGAGCCGGCGGTCGCGCCCAGCCCGGAGACGGTCCGGTGGCGGGTCGAGTTCGACACGGGGGAGCGCTTCGTGGTCGAGGGGCTCGCGCTCGTCGGCCGCCGGCCGGAGCCCCGTCCGGGGGAGCCGGTGCGGCACGTCGTCCCGCTGCGCTCCTCGGACATGTCCCTGTCGAAGACCCACGCCCAGTTCCAGGTCGCCGCCGACGGCGCGCTGGTGGTGATGGACCGGGGGTCGACCAACGGCTCCTACGTCATCCGCAAGGGGATGTCCCGCTCGCTGTCACCCGGGCGCCCCAGCACGCTGCTCGCGGGTGACGAGGTCCGCTTCGGCGACCGCACCATGCGGGTCGAGCGCGAGGGTTGAGCTGTGTTGTTGGGCCGAGCGTGTCGGATACCGAGTTCGCCGCCCGGGGCCTCGCTTCGCTCGCCCCGCGGGCTTCCTCTCGGTGCGGCTTCGCCGCCGTCCGCCACGCTGTCGGCCGAGGCAGCGCGGACGGTCGGACAGCTCGGGCGTCACCTCCGTGCCTCCCACTCGCGGCGCAGCAGCCCGTAGACCGCGGTGTCGCCCCAGGTGCCGTCCTGCTCGGCGAAGTCCTCGCGGGTGTGCGCCTCGTGCCGCATCCCCAGCCGCTCGCACACCCGGGCGGAGGGGAGGTTGCGGGGGTCGAGCTGCGCCATCAGTCGGTGCAGCGGATAGTGCGTGAACGCCAGGTCGACCAGTGCCCTGGCCGACTCGGTCGCGAACCCGCGACCGGCGTACTCCGGCGCGAAGACCCAGCCCAGCTCCCCGATGGCCGGTGGGTCCTGCGGACCGTGTCGGGCGGCCAGGCGCAGCATCAGGTCGCCGACGAGCACGCCCTCGTGCTCGACGGCCAGCGACAGCATCTCGCCGGGCACCGACGGGGCGGTGCCCGCGACCATCCGCTCCATCCGCTCCCGCAGGCCCTCGGCGTCGAGCGGCCCGAACGGCAGGTATCGGGTGACCTCGGGGCTCGCGCAGTACGCGCCGATCGCCGCGCCGTCCGAGGGCAGCACGGCACGCAGCATCAGGCGCTCGGTCCGGACCGGGAGGAGTGGCGCCGGCAGCGCGGGCGGGATCAATTCGGTTGCCACGATCGTGAGAATAGAGGCCGACACCGTATGTCCTACGATGTGCGGTTCGTGCGCCCGACCGGGCGCACGCCGGGATGAGGAGAGGGTGGGCCGAGCCGTGCCGACTGGCAAGGTGAAGTGGTACGACGCGGAGAAGGGCTTCGGCTTCCTCTCCCAGCAGGGCGGGGAGGACGTCTACGTCCGCGCCGATGCGCTGCCCGACGGCGTGACCACCCTCAAGGCGGGCACCCGGGTCGAGTTCGGCATCGCCCAGGGCCGGCGCGGCGAGCAGGCCCTCCAGGTGCGCATCCTGGACGCGCCCACCTCGGTCGCGCGCAACCAGCAGCAGGCCAAGCGCAAGAAGCCCGAGGAGATGGTCCCGATCGTCGAGGACCTGATCCGCGTGCTCGACGGCGTCGGCGAGGCCTACCGGCACGGCCGCCACCCCGACCGCCGTACGGCGCAGCCGGTGGCCAAGCTGCTGCGCGCGCTGGCCGACGAGCTGGAGTCGTAGCGCTCAGCCGCGGGCGGCGCCGACCGGGTCACCGGGCCGGTTCCGCTCGCGGCGCGACGGGCTGGTCCGCAGCACGAAGACCGCCCAGGCGGTCAGCAGGACGGCGGCGAAGCCCAGTCCGATCCCGTTGACCGCGGGGTAGGACAGGACCACGCCGAGGAAGCCGCCGACCACCCACGCCAGCTGCAGGGTGGTGTCGCCCTTGGCGAAGGCGCTCGCGTGCGCGCGCACGGGCACGCCGGACTGGATGGTCGAGTCGAGCGAGACCTTGGCGAGATACTGCATGAGGCCGACGGTCAGGCCCAGCAGCACCAGCGGGATCAGGCTGAAGAAGAGGGTCGCCACGACGAGCGCGACGATGTCGGCGAGCAGGGCGATGACCACCATCGCCGCCGGGTTGATCCTGCGGGCGAGCGAGGCGACGAGGATGCCGACGGTGTTGCCGAGACCGGCGGCGCCGACGACCAGGCCGACCGACAGCGTCGCCTTGGTCTTGCTCTCCCACCCGTCGAGCGGCTCGGTCATCAGCACGAACGTCATGAACATGGTGAGGAAGCCGGACAGCAGGCGGGGCCCGCAGTTGGCGCGCAGTGCGAAGGCCACCCGCGGCGGCAGTCCGCCGCGGCGCCCGGCGCCGCGCGGCCCGTCGATCGACTCCTCGCCCGCGGAGGAGTCGATCTTGCCCGGCAGCAGGATCGCCGCGATCGTGCCCACCGTGAACACCACGAAGGCGTAGCGGCAGGCCCACTCCGGGCCGATCCAGTACGCCGCGCCCGCGAGCGGGGCCGAGGCGCAGGCGCCGACCACGCCGGCGAGCGCCACCCGACCGTTGGCCTTCACCAGGGTGATCTCCTGGGGGACCAGGCGGGGGACCGCCGCGGCCTTCGCGACGCCGTACGCCTTGGACGAGACGAGCACGCCGAGCGCGGCGACGTAGAACCAGGGGGAGCCGTCGCTGAGGGTCCCGGCCAGCACCCAGCACAGGAAGGCGCGCAGCGCGAAGGTGGCTCCGATGGCCCAGCGCCGGCCGTGGCTGAACCGGTCGAGGAAGGGCCCGATCAGCGGCGCCACGATCGCGAACGGGACCATGGTGAGGCCGAGGAAGAGCAGCACCGGGCCGCGCTGCCCGCTGGTGGCGCCGGCGAAGAAGACGGTGCCGGCCAGGGCGATCGCGAACGCCGAGTCGCCGGCTGCGTTGGCGGCGTGCAGCTCGATGAGCCGGTTGAGGCCGGAGCGCTCGGCCCCCTGGGCGCCGGCGGCCTTGCGGGCCGTGCGCACGGTTGCCTTGCTCGCGCGCCCGGTGACCCGGGCGAAGCCCTTCACGCCGCGCGCGGTCGCCTTGGCCGCGCGCACCGAGCCGGTCTCGGTCGGCGCCTCCCCGATGGGGCCGCGCTCCGGAGGGGGGCTCAGGTCCGGGCCGTCGGTGCTCACCCTCCTATCTTGCCTGTTGCCCCCGACGTGACGAGCGTCGCCACGATGGGGGATGCTGTGCCCGTGTCCACCCTCGAGCGCAAGCTGACCGACGCCGCCACCGCCGACGCGATCGACGCGGCGCGCGCGGCGCTGCTCGAGGAGGTCGACACCTCCGACGTCGGCGACCACCTCGGCCACCAGGTCGACGGGCTGCGGGTCGTCACCCACCTGTTCGACTGCACCCGCAAGGGCTATCGCGGCTGGCAGTGGGCGGTCACGCTCACCCGGGCCTCGCGTCAGCGCAAGGTCACCGTGGTCGAGGTCGTGCTCCTCCCCGGCTCCGATGCCATCGTCGCGCCCGCCTGGGTGCCCTACCGCGAGCGCCTCCAGCCCGGCGACATGTCGCCCGGCGACCTGCTCCCCGTCTCCGACGACGACCCGCGCCTCGTGCCGACGTACTCCTTCGGCGACGACCCGCTCGACACCGACGACAAGGCGCAGATCCGCCAGGTCGCCAAGGACCTCGGGCTCGGCCGGGTCCGGGTGCTCTCGCCCGAGGGCCGCGACGCCGCCGCCGAGCGCTGGTACGACGGCGCCGCCGGTCCCGACGCCCCCATCGCCAAGTCCGCGCCGCACCACTGCCACTCCTGCGGCTTCCTGGTCCGGCTCGCCGGCCCGCTGTCGGAGCTGTTCGGCGTGTGTGCCAACGGCGACGCCAACGACGACGGCCGGGTGGTCGCGCACCAGCACGGCTGCGGCGGACACTCCGAGGTGCGGCTCAGCAAGCGCCAGCAGCCCCAGCCGCCCGCCCCGCCGGTCATCGACACGATCTCCCTCGACGACCTCGAGACCTTCTGAGCCGCCGCCGGTCCTTGTAACTAAGGGTTACAGCACGTTTTTCGGTGCAACAACGCCCGGGTAGTAACAACAGCACCCGGGTAGACGCGCTCGGTCGTCCGCCGACGCTCCCATGGGCCGACCGACACCGTGGGGTCATCTACCCGGGCGCTACGACCACTGCCCGGGCGTTGTTGCACCGGTTTTCGTGCTGTAACCCTTAGTTACAAGCGTGGTCGCCCGTTCAGGCCCGGCTGAGGATGGCGACCGAGTAGAGATCGTCGACCGGGCGCAGGTCGTAGCCGCCGAAGCGGTGCTGGACGACGAGCCCGGCTGCGTCGACGTCGGCGAGGAACTCGTCGGGCGCGTACACCCGCGCCGTGCTCGGCCCCTGCTGCAGGTGGAAGCCGACCAGGATCCGACCGCCGGGGGCGAGCAGCGAGCCGAGGCGTTCCAGGACGGCGACCTCGGTGCCCTCGGCGACGAAGGTGAGCACGTTGCCCACGCAGACCACGAGGTCGTACGACGGGGGTGCGGCGGCCGTGGCCAGCGCGTCGGGTGTCAGCGCGAGGATCTCCAGGGGGAGCACCGGCAGGTCCGGGTAGGTGCGCCGGGACTGCTCGACGAGGGTGGGGTCGGGCTCGGCGGCGGTGACCCGGTGCCCGAGGGCGCGGAGGTGGGCGCCGATCCGGCCCATGCCGGAGCCGGCGTCGAGGATCGCCGCGCCGCGGGGGACCAGGGTGTCGGCCAGCCGTGCCTCACCGACCACGTCGGCCCCCTCGGCGATGAGCTGGGCGAACCGGTCGCCGTAGCCGCCGTTGCGGGGCCCGCCGAGGGCCCAGCGGGTCGGCGGCAGCGCGGTGGGCTCACTCATGGGCGTCGTGGTCGCGCTCGGCGCGGGCCTGGCGGCGTCGCTTGCAGTACTCCGTGCCGAGCAGGCCGAGCCCGACGCCGGTCAGGCACATCCACAGCAGCCAGGTGCGGCCGTCCTCCTCGAGGCGACCGTAGAACGGCAGCAGGCCGACGAAGGCGACGAGGAAGAGCGCGGTGCCGACCTGGACGGTCCGGACGCCGTCGACGTCGAGCGGCTCGACGGGCGCGATGAGGTAGGTCCGGCTGCCGATCTCGTGCTGGGTCGGCTGGTCGTCGCGGAGCTCCACGAGGTCATGCTACCGCTCGCGGAATAGTTAGCCGAGGTAATGACTTATGCTAACGATATGCCGACTCTCGAGAAGCACGTGCGCAGCAATGCGGGGCTCGCCACCGAGCTCCGCTTCGCCGTCGTGCGCCTGCGCCGGAGGCTGCTGCGCGAGCGGCATCCCGACAACGACCTGAGCGTGTCGGCGATGGCGGTGCTCTACGCCCTCGGCCGGCAGGGCGACCTGACCGTCGGCGCGCTCGCCGCGCGCGAGCAGGTGCAGCCGCCGAGCATGACCCGCACGGTCACCGCGCTCGCCGACGTCGAGCTCGTCGAGCGGTGCCCGCATCCCAGCGACGGCCGACAGGTCGTCGTACGCATCACGGACGCCGGGCGCGCCGTCGTCGCCGCCGACGTCGCCCGCCGCGACCGCTGGCTCTCGCGCCGCCTCAACGACCTGACCCCGGAGGAGCGCGACGTCCTGCGCCGCGCGGCCCCGATCCTGCAGCGCCTCGCCGAGGCCGACTGACCACGACCCGCTGACCGAGACCGAAGGAGTCCCCACGAGCCCCCGATTCCGCTCCCTGGCCCACCCGAACTACCGGCTGTACTTCGCCGGCAGCATCATCTCGAACGTCGGCACCTGGATGCAGCGTGTCGCCCAGGACTGGCTGGTCCTGACCATCCCCGGCAACGGCGGCGCGGCCCTCGGCATCACCACCGGCCTCCAGTTCCTGCCGGTCCTGCTGCTCTCCCCGTACGCCGGAGTGGTGGCCGATCGCATCCCCAAGCGGGTGATGCTGCAGATCACCCAGGCCGTCATGGCCCTGGCCTCGCTCGCCCTCGGCTTGATCGCGGCCTTCGGCGCGGCCGAGACCTGGCACGTCTACGTGCTCGCGTTCGTCTTCGGCATCGGCGCGGCGTTCGACGCGCCCGCCCGCCAGGCGTTCGTCTCCGAGATGGTGGGTGCCGACGACGTGGCCAACGCGGTGAGCCTGAACTCGGCCGCCTTCAACACCGCCCGGTTGGTCGGCCCCGGCCTCGCCGGGCTGCTGATCGGCCTCGGCGGCGGCGGCATGCACGCCACCGGCTGGGTGATCCTCGCCAACGCGGCGTCCTATCTCGCCGTGATCGCGCAGCTGCGGCGGATGGACGCGGCCACGCTCCAGTCGCCGCGTCCCGCGGGACGCACGCCCGGCATGCTCCGCGAGGGCATCCGCTACCTGCGCGGCCAGCCCAAGATGATGATGATCCTGGTGCTCGCCTTCTTCATCGGCACCTTCGGCATGAACTTCCAGATCACCTCGGCCCTGATGGCCACCGAGGTGTTCGGCAAGGGTGCGGAGGAGTACGGCGTCCTCGGCTCGGTGCTCGCGGTCGGCTCCCTGACCGGCGCGCTGGTCGCGGCCGGCCGCGCGCAGGTCCGGGTGCGGCTGATGATGGGCGCGGCGGTGGTGTTCGGCCTCGCCGAGGTCGCGGCGGGCCTGGTGCCGTCGTACCTCACCTTCGTGCTTCTGTGCCCGCTCCTCGGGTTCTCGGTGATCACCGTGCTCAACTCCTGCAACGCGCTGCTCCAGATCGAGTCCGCTCCCGAGCTGCGCGGGCGGGTGATGGCGATCTACATGACCATCGTGATGGGTGGCACCCCCCTCGGTGCCCCCGTCATCGGCTGGGTGGGCGAGCAGTTCGGTGCCCGGTGGACGCTGATCCTCGGTGGTGCCCTGGTCCTGGTCGGCGTCGGGCTCGCGGTCCTGGTACGCCGGACCGTGGCGCGCGCCGACGTCCTGGCGCCGGATCTGACCACCGGCTCGACCCCGGCCGTCGCTCCTGCCATGCTTCGGCCGTGAACTCGGCCCAGCCCGTCGCCCCGACGAACCCGCTCGAACGCTACTTCCGCATCTCGGAGCGAGGCTCCAGCCTCGGCCAGGAGATCCGCGGCGGCGTGGTCACGTTCTTCACGATGGCCTACATCGTGGTGCTGAACCCGCTGATCCTCGGCTACGCGACCGACATCGACGGGAAGTACCTCGGCGGCGGCAGCGAGCCGAACCTCGCCGCGATCGCCGCCGGCACCGCGCTGGTCGCGGGCGTGTTGACGATCCTGATGGGCGTGGTGGCCAATTACCCGCTCGCGCTGGCCACCGGCCTGGGCCTCAACGCCTTCCTCGCCTTCGCCGTCGCCAGCCAGATGACCTGGGCCGACGCGATGGGGCTCGTGGTGATCGAGGGTGTGCTGATCCTCGTGCTGGTCCTCACCGGCTTCCGGACGGCGGTCTTCCGGGCGGTGCCCGCGCAGCTCAAGGTCGCCATCTCGGTCGGGATCGGACTCTTCATCGCCCTGATCGGCTTCGTCGACGCCGGCGTGGTCTCCCGGATCCCCGACGCGGCGCAGACCACGGTGCCCGTGCAGCTCGGCTCCGACGGCAACCTCAGCGGCTGGCCGGTCCTCGTGTTCGTGGTGGGCCTGCTGCTGATGCTCGCGCTGTGGGTACGCCGGGTGCGCGGCGCGATCTTGATCTCCATCGTGGTGATGACCGCGGTCGCGGTCGTCGTCGAGGCGATCGGCGACCTCGGGCGTTCCGCGGAGCAGGCCGGCGGCTGGGCGCTGACGGTCCCGGCGTGGCCGGACTCGTTCCACGCGCCCGACTTCGGCACCCTCGGCGAGTTCAACCTGCTCGGCTCGTGGGACAAGGCCGGCGTGGTCACCGTCCTGCTGCTCGTCTTCTCGCTGATGCTGGCCGACTTCTTCGACACCATGGGCACGATGACCGCGATCGGCGCCGAGGCCGGACTGCTCGACGAGGACGGCGTCCCGCCGCACGCCGAGCGGATCCTGGTCGTCGACTCGGTCGCCGCGATCGCGGGCGGCGCGGCCGGCGTCTCGTCGAACACGTCCTACATCGAGTCGGCCTCGGGCGTCGGCGAGGGCGCCCGCACCGGCCTCGCCTCGGTCGTGACCGGCGTCCTGTTCCTGATCACGATCTTCCTCTCGCCGCTGGTCGCGATGATCCCGTCGGAGGCCGCGGTCCCGGCGCTGGTCCTGGTCGGCTTCTTGATGATGCAGCAGATCACCGGCATCTCCTGGGACGACGTCGAGATCGCGATCCCGGCCTTCCTCACCATCGCGCTGATGCCGTTCACGTACTCGATCTCGGTCGGCATCGGGGCCGGATTCGTGTCCTTCGTCTTCCTCAAGGTGGTCCGCGGCAAGGCGCGTGAGCTGCACCCGCTGCTCTGGGTCGTGGCCGGCCTGTTCGTGGTCTACTTCGCGATCGACCCGATCACCCGCTGGCTGACCTGATCCCACCCGGCTCCCGGCGGGTCCCCGGCGCGGCTCAGGCGTGCGCGCCGCATTTTGACCCGCCTTTGGGGCGGCCGGTAATCTCGATTCTCGTGTCTGGGGCCACCCGGCACATCGAGCATGCCCTCGCACCAGCCGCCCGGCGGGCGCGGTGTAGGAGGGAGCGCTCCGGCACTCCGCAGCAACGCTTCACCCCCGAGCCCGGCACCGTGCCGAGCCGTGAGAAAAGAGACGAAAGGGAACCACCAGGTGCCCACCATTCAGCAGTTGGTCCGCAAGGGCCGCCAGGACAAGGTGTCGAAGACCAAGACGCCTGCCCTGAAGGGATCGCCCCAGCGGCGCGGTGTGTGCACCCGCGTCTACACCACCACCCCCAAGAAGCCGAACTCCGCCCTCCGGAAGGTCGCCCGTGTGCGCCTCTCCAGTGGCGTCGAGGTCACCGCCTACATCCCGGGGGAGGGTCACAACCTCCAGGAGCACTCGATCGTGCTCGTCCGCGGCGGTCGTGTGAAGGACCTGCCCGGTGTCCGCTACAAGGTCATCCGTGGCGCCCTGGACACCCAGGCCGTGAAGAACCGCAAGCAGGCGCGCAGCCGCTACGGCGCCAAGAAGGAGAAGAGCTGACATGCCGCGCAAGGGCCCCGCGCCGAAGCGGCCGATCGACGTCGACCCGGTCTACGGATCGCAGCTGGTGAGCCAGCTGGTGTCGAAGGTGCTGCAGGACGGCAAGAAGCAGGTTGCTCAGCGGATCGTGTACGCCGCACTCGAGGGCACCCGCGAGAAGACCGGCACCGACCCGGTCATCACCCTCAAGCGTGCGCTCGACAACGTGCGTCCCGCGCTCGAGGTCAAGTCCCGCCGCGTCGGCGGCGCGACCTACCAGGTCCCGATCGAGGTCAAGGGCAACCGCGGCACCACGCTGTCGCTGCGCTGGCTCGTCGGCTACGCCCAGGAGCGTCGCGAGAAGACCATGGCCGAGCGCCTGCAGAACGAGATCCTCGACGCTGCCAACGGCCTCGGTGCCGCGGTCAAGAAGCGCGAGGACACCCACAAGATGGCCGAGTCCAACAAGGCCTTCGCTCACTACCGCTGGTGACCACCCGTACGGCGGAGCTCCGGCTCCGCCGTACGCCACCTGCCCATCCTTCCAAGCAAGCAGCACCGACCTAAGGAACGCTGACTCACGTGGCAGTCGACATCACGACGGACCTGAACGTCGTCCGCAACATCGGCATCATGGCGCACATCGACGCCGGCAAGACCACCACCACCGAGCGGATCCTGTTCTACACCGGCATCAACTACAAGATCGGCGACACCCACGAGGGTTCGGCGACGATGGACTGGATGGAGCAGGAGCAGGAGCGCGGCATCACGATCACGTCCGCCGCGACGACCTGCTGGTGGAAGAAGCACCAGATCAACATCATCGACACCCCCGGGCACGTCGACTTCACCGTCGAGGTCGAGCGCTCGCTGCGCGTCCTCGACGGCGCGGTCGCGGTGTTCGACGGCGTGGCCGGTGTGGAGCCGCAGTCGCAGACCGTGTGGCGCCAGGCCAACAAGTACTCCGTCCCGCGGATGTGCTTCGTCAACAAGCTCGACCGCACCGGCGCGGACTTCTACCGCGTCGTGGACTCGATCGTGCAGAAGCTCAACTCGACCCCGCTCGTGCTGCAGATCCCGATCGGTGCCGAGGGCGACTTCATCGGCGTCGTCGACCTGATCGAGATGAACGCCAAGGTGTGGCGCGGCGAGACCAAGACCGGCGAGGACTACGTCGTCGAGGAGATCCCCGCGGACCTGGCCGACAAGGCCGCCGAGTACCGCGAGAAGCTCATCGAGACCCTCGCCGAGGCCGACGACGACATCATGGAGGTCTACCTCGAGGACGGCGACACGTTCGACGTGCCGACCCTCAAGGCCGCCATCCGTCGCGCGACGCTGGCCGACAAGGTCAACCCGATCCTCACCGGCACCGCGTTCAAGAACAAGGGCGTCCAGCCCCTGCTCGACGCGATCATCGACTATCTCCCCTCGCCGCTCGACATCGACGCGATCGTCGGTCACAAGCCGGGCGCGGAGGAGATCGAGGAGAACGAGGTCGTCCGCAAGCCGTCGGCCGACGAGCCGCTCGCGGCGCTGGCGTTCAAGATCGCCGCCGACCCGCACCTGGGCAAGCTGACCTTCGTCCGCGTCTACTCGGGCAAGCTCGAGGCCGGCGCGACCGTGCTCAACTCGAGCAACGGCCGCAAGGAGCGGATCGGCAAGGTCTACCAGATGCACGCCAACAAGCGCGAGGAGATCGCGTCGGTGGGCGCCGGCCAGATCGTCGCCGTCATGGGCCTCAAGGACACCCGGACCGGTCACACCCTCTCCGACAACGCCAAGCCGGTGGTGCTGGAGTCGATGACCTTCCCGGCCCCGGTGATCTCGGTCGCCATCGAGCCGAAGACCAAGGCCGACCAGGAGAAGCTCGGCGTCGCGATCCAGCGCCTCGCCGAGGAGGACCCGACCTTCGTCGTCAAGACCGACGAGGAGACCGGCCAGACCATCATCTCCGGCATGGGCGAGCTCCACCTCGAGATCCTCGTGGAGCGCATGAAGCGCGAGTTCAAGGTCGAGGCCACCGTCGGCAAGCCGCAGGTCGCCTACCGCGAGACCATCCGCGGCACGGTCGAGAACCACAGCTACACGCACAAGAAGCAGACCGGTGGTTCGGGTCAGTTCGCGAAGGTCATCATCTCGATCGGCCCGAACATCGACCCCGAGACCGGCCTCGGTGCGGGCTACGAGTTCGCCAACAACGTGACGGGTGGCCGCGTGCCGCGCGAGTACATCCCGTCGGTCGACAACGGTGCCCAGGAGGCCATGGAGTTCGGCGTCCTCGCCGGCTACCCGATGGTCGACGTGAAGGTCTCGCTCGAGGACGGCGCCTACCACGACGTCGACTCGTCCGAGCTCGCGTTCAAGATCGCCGGCATCCAGGCGTTCAAGGAGGCCGCGCGCAAGGCGCGTCCGGTGCTCCTCGAGCCCATGTTCGCCGTCGAGGTGACCACCCCCGAGGACTTCCTCGGCACGGTCATCGGCGACATCAACAGCCGTCGCGGTCAGATCCGCGCGCAGGAGGAGCGTCACGGCGACATCGTCGTCAGCGCCCTCGTGCCGCTGTCCGAGATGTTCGGGTACGTTGGCGACCTGAGGTCCAAGACCTCCGGTCAGGCGTCGTACTCGATGGAGTTCGACTCGTACGCCGAGGTTCCCACGAACATCGCCGACGAGATCATCAAGAAGGCGCGCGGCGAGTAACCGCACGGGGGCTCCGGCCCCCGTGTGCCCCTGGTATCCCTGGGGCACTCACCGCAGGCCCTCGGCGCACCACCCCATTAGTACGAGTCAAGTAACAACACACCAGGAGGAGCCCCAGTGGCTAAGGCGAAGTTCGAGCGGACCAAGCCGCACGTCAACATCGGTACGATCGGTCACATCGACCACGGCAAGACCACGCTGACTGCGGCCATCTCGAAGGTCCTGCACGACGCGTACCCGGACCTCAACGAGGCCTCGCCGTTCGACACGATCGACAAGGCTCCCGAGGAGCGGCAGCGCGGTATCACGATCTCGATCGCGCACATCGAGTACCAGACCGAGGCGCGCCACTACGCGCACGTCGACTGCCCCGGTCACGCGGACTACATCAAGAACATGATCACCGGTGCCGCGCAGATGGACGGCGCGATCCTGGTGGTCGCCGCGACCGACGGCCCGATGCCGCAGACCCGTGAGCACGTGCTGCTCGCCCGCCAGGTCGGCGTGCCCGCCCTGGTCGTCGCGCTCAACAAGTGCGACATGGTCGACGACGAGGAGCTCATCGAGCTCGTCGAGATGGAGGTGCGCGAGCTCCTCTCCGAGTACGAGTACCCGGGCGACGACGTTCCGGTCGTGCGCGTTGCTGCCTTCCCGGCGCTGAACGGCGACGAGAAGTGGGGCAAGTCGGTCCTCGAGCTCATGAGCGCGGTCGACGAGTACATCCCGCAGCCCGAGCGTGAGATCGACAAGCCGTTCCTCATGCCCGTCGAGGACGTCTTCACGATCACCGGTCGTGGCACCGTCATCACCGGTCGTATCGAGCGCGGCATCGTCAAGGTGAACGAGGAGGTCGAGATCATCGGCATCCGCGACACCTCGCAGAAGACGACCGTCACCGGTGTCGAGATGTTCCGCAAGCTGCTCGACGAGGGCCAGGCCGGAGAGAACGTCGGTCTGCTCCTGCGCGGCACCAAGCGCGAGGACGTCGAGCGCGGCATGGTCGTGGTGAAGCCGGGGACCACCACCCCGCACACCAACTTCGAGGCCAGCGTCTACATCCTCTCGAAGGAGGAGGGCGGCCGTCACACGCCGTTCTTCAACAACTACCGTCCGCAGTTCTACTTCCGGACCACCGACGTGACCGGTGTCGTGACCCTTCCCGAGGGCACCGAGATGGTCATGCCGGGCGACAACACGGACATGACGGTCGAGCTGATCCAGCCGATCGCCATGGACGAGGGCCTGAAGTTCGCGATCCGCGAGGGTGGCCGCACCGTCGGCGCCGGCCGGGTCACGAAGATCACCAAGTGATCTGACCTGCTGCACAGGAGACCCCCTGCCGCCTCGGCGGCAGGGGGTCTCCTGCATTTCGGGCTGTCGACCCGAGCCGGGAGAATGGCGGGCGTGGCTGAGCAGACGAATGGGGGCGTGCGGCCGGCTCGACCGCACCACAAGCAGACCGAGGACGGCCGGCGCCTGCGCGAGGTGCTGACCTACTCCCGTCGCGGCAGCCGGCTCAGCCCGAAGCAGCAGGCCGCCTGGGACACGTACGCCGAGCGGTGGGTGATCCCCGACGAGGCGGTCGACGACAGCGACTTCTCCTGGGCCCGCTGGTTCGGCCGCGAGGCCCCGCTGGTCGTGGAGATCGGCGGCGGCGTGGGGGAGGCCACGGCCGCGCTCGCGGCCGCCCACCCGGAGGTCAACGTGCTCGCGCTGGAGGTGTGGCGCCCGGGCGTCGCCGAGGGGCTCGGCCGGGTGGGGGAGGCCGGCGCGACGAACGTCCGGTTCAGCAGTGTCGATGCGGTGTGGACCCTGGAGCACCTGATCGCCGCCGACTCGGTCAGCGAGCTGTGGACCTTCTTCCCCGATCCCTGGCACAAGACCCGGCACCACAAGCGACGCCTGGTCAACGAGGAGTACGCCGCGCTGATCGCCTCCCGCCTCGCCCCCGGCGCGGTGTGGCGCCTGGCGACCGACTGGGCCGACTACGCCGAGCAGATGATCGCCGTCCTCGCCGCCGAGCCGCTGCTGGAGGGCGGAGTGGTCGAGCGGTGGGCGGAGCGGCCGGTGACCAAGTTCGAGCGCAAGGGCCTCGCCAAGGACCGCGTGATCACCGACCTGGCGTACCGACGCGTCACCTGACATTAACGTCGGCGTCGCGGCGTGGCGCCCGAATCGGACCGCCGCCGGGCGTACTTTCCGAATCAGTGGCAGGTGGGGAAGCCGGCCACATCGGGAGGCCGAACGTGACGAACCACGAACGCGCATCCCGGTCCGTCTACCAGGGATAGGGCCGGGTGGCCCCTGGGGGCGCGCGGTCCGGTGAGGTGAGTCGTGGGAAACGTTCACGATGAGGCACAGACCAGCACGCAGCGCCGTACCTATGTCCTCGACACCAGCGTCCTGCTGGCCGATCCGGCCGCCCTGCGGCGGTTCGCCGAGCACGAGGTCGTGCTGCCGGTGGTCGTGATCACCGAGCTCGAGGGCAAACGCCACCACCCCGAGCTGGGCTACTTCGCGCGCAGCGCGCTGCGGATGCTGGACGAGATGCGGGTCAGCCACGGCCGCCTCGACACACCCGTCCCGGTGGGCGACGACGGCGGCAGCGTCCGTGTCGAGCTCAACCACACCGATGCCTCGTCCCTGCCCTCGGGCTTCCGTCTCGGCGACAACGACACCCGGATCCTCGCGGTCGCCCGCAACCTCGCCGACGAGGGCCACGACGTCACCCTGGTCTCCAAGGACCTGCCGATGCGGATCAAGGCCTCCGCGGTCGGCCTGGCCGCCGAGGAGTACCGCGGCGAGACCATCAGCGACTCCGACACCGGCTACTCCGGCATGGCCGAGATGGAGGTGGGCGCCGCCGACCTCGACGAGTTGTACGACGACGGCACGCTCGACCTCGCCGACGCCCGTGACCTGCCATGCCACACCGGCCTGGTGCTGCTCTCCGAGCGCGGCACCGCGCTCGGGCGGGTCGGCCCGGACAAGCAGGTGCACCTGGTGCGCGGCGACCGCGAGGCCTTCGGGATCCACGGACGCAGCGCCGAGCAGCGGGTCGCGCTCGACCTGCTGCTCGACCCCGAGGTCGGCATCGTCTCGCTCGGCGGGCGGGCCGGCACCGGCAAGTCGGCGCTCGCCCTGTGCGCCGGCCTCGAGGCGGTGATGGAGCGCCAGCAGCACAAGAAGGTCGTGGTCTTCCGGCCCCTGTTCGCGGTGGGCGGTCAGGAGCTGGGCTACCTGCCCGGCTCGGAGTCGGAGAAGATGTCGCCCTGGGCCCAGGCGGTCTTCGACACCCTCGGCGCGCTGACCTCGCGCGACGTGGTCGACGAGATCCTCGACCGCGGGATGCTCGAGGTGCTGCCGCTGACCCACATCCGTGGCCGGTCGCTGCACGACTCCTATGTCATCGTCGACGAGGCGCAGTCGCTGGAGCGCAACGTCCTGCTCACCGTGCTCTCGCGGATCGGCGCCAACTCCAAGGTGGTGCTCACCCACGACGTCGCCCAGCGCGACAACCTCCGGGTCGGGCGCCACGACGGCGTCGTCGCGGTCGTCGAGAAGCTCAAGGGCCACCCGCTCTTCGCCCACGTCACCCTGACCCGGTCCGAGCGCTCGCCGATCGCCGCGTTGGTCACGGAGATGCTGGAGAACGTCGTGGTGTGAGCACCCCCCGGCGCAACGTCATACGTTCCGTGGGCGAGAGCCCACAGAACGTATGACGTTACGGCCGTCCACAGCCGATCACGCCGCCCGCCGTCTCTGCGCGGTGGCGAGCGTTTCGGCGATCTGCGCGAAGAACGCGTCCGGCTGGAGCCGCAGGGCGAGAAGCGGCAACCGCAGCACGATGTCGCCGGAGAGCGTGAGCGCGTTCTGGCGGAGGGCGTCCCCGACGATGTTCTCGGCCCACGCGTGGTGGATCCCGTCCACCTCGACGACGACTCCGAGGTCGGGCCAGTAGAGATCGAGGTAGAAGCGCCCCTGGCTGTCCGTGCGAACGACCTGGTGCTCCGGAAGCGGGAGGCCGCGGCGCCGGAGCTCCTGGAGCACATCGAGCTCGCCCAGCGCCCGCACTCCGTCGAGGAGGTCGTTGATCGTGGCGTGCAGCAGGCGGCGGCGCTTGTCTCGGAGGATCCGGAGCGCGGCCGCCCCGATCAGCTCGGGCGTCGCCAGGCCCTGCTGCACGGTGAGGGTCAGCAGGTAGATCGCTTGCCGGTCCGTCCTGGCCCAGAGGAAGGCCCGGACCGCGGCGACCTCGGGACGGGTGCGCGGGATGCCCGACGGCACCCGGTCGGCGGCGCGCCATCGGCGGGTCTGACGCAGGTCGAACATCGGTGTGCGGCGGGTCCGGGCACCCCGAGGCAGCGAGACCCGGATGCTGTCGAGCTCGAACCGCTGCAGGCCGGAGGCGACCAGGGACGCCGCGCCGTCGAGTTGGGCGTGGGGACCACCCTGGAGGACGGCCGCCCAGAGCAGCCCCGGGATCGGGACCGGTCCGGTGTGGAGGACGATGCTCTGGTCGCCGAGGCGCTGCCAGCGCTCGGCCCGCAGGTGCGCCCGGATCTCCCAGCGGGTCACGTGCAGCCGGTAGAGCTGCCGGCGCGACACCACGCCGTGCTGTGCGGTGGCCAGCGCGCCGAGCTGCTCGCTGCGGGGGTCGTCACTGCCGATGATGATCCGGCGGCGGAACCGAGGGGGAGTGCTCATGGCAGGACGATGCAGCGACCTGCCGCGACATCCGGCTGTACCCGCACAGCGGCTGTGGATGACGGGCGGAGCCTCGGCGCCTGTGGACAGCGAACGGCCCCCGCCGTGACGTCATTCGCTCTGTGGGCTCAAGCCCTCAGAACGTATGACGTCAGGTGTCCGGCCGCTGTCAGCTGGGACTGATGTGACTCGTGTGACCGACGGTGTACGGGATGCGGGAGATGGCGGGGGAAATCCGTCGTTCGGTTTGCGTGAGCCCTCTCCGTCAGGCAGGGTGGTCGCTGGCCGCCGGCGGTGATGACAGCGAGTCGGGCCCGATCGGGCGGTGGTCACCCCCATGTCGCCGAGCCCGGATCCGAGCACTTGTCGAACAACGCGCCGCAGCCGCCGAAGAGGCGAGCGCCCAAGCATCGCGGCGCGCCCAAGCACGCCCACATCGCCCGGGCGCCGCGCACCGCGGCCCGCAATGTCGTCGTCCTGTCCTCGGTCGCGGTGGCCGTGACGGGTGTCTCGGTCGTCGCTGGCCTCGCCGGTCAGCAGGCCACGCCGAGTGCCGCGAGCGCCGCCGGTGTCGCCGACATCGACGCGATCGCCAACGTCGGCGCCGCCACGATCGCCGAGGACGCGACCGCGCGCCGGGAGCCGGTGCTCTCCCGCGATGACCTGCGCCCCGAGGCCGTCCCGGCGAAGTCGGCCGATCTCTCCGGCTCCCGCACCGCCGCGATGACCGACAGCCGTGAGCTCTCCGACTCCGACCCACGCGACATCGCCCGCGCGCTCCTCGGCGAGTTCGGCTTCTCCTCCAGCCAGTTCGGCTGCCTCGACTCGCTGTGGACCCGCGAGTCCAACTGGCGCTGGAACGCCGACAACCCGACCTCCAGCGCCTACGGCATCCCGCAGGCCCTGCCCGGCTCCAAGATGTCCACCGCCGGCTCCGACTGGGCCACCAACCCCGCCACCCAGATCCGCTGGGGGCTGGGCTACATCAAGGGGCGCTATGGCAGCCCCTGCGGGGCCTGGGGCCACAGTCAGGCCCGCGGCTGGTACTGAGCGGGTCGGCGCGAGCGTGTCGGCGCTTCGCTTGACACGCTGCCGCGCTCGCTGTCGCGTCCGGTAGATGGTTGCGTTCGCGTGGCGGCAACACGGCCGGCTCGCGGAAAGCCGGCCTCCTGCGCTCCGGTCGCTCCTTCGTCGCTCCCTGCGCTCCGGCGGCCGAGCCTCCCGCGATGACCGGCGGCGTGGACGATCGCGCGAGCGTGTCGGCGCTTCGCTTGACACGCTGCCGCGCTCGCTGTCGCGTCCGGTAGATGGTTGCGTTCGCGTGGCGGCAACACGGCCGGCTCGCGGAAAGCTGGCCTCCTGCGCTCCGGTCGCTCCTTCGTCGCTCCCTGCGCTCCGGCGGCCGAGCCTCCCGCGATGACCGGCGGCGTGGACGATCGCGCGAGCGGGTCCCGTCCCGGGCTCAGCCCCGCCGGCGTCGCAGGACGGCCTCGCCGAGGTCGACCGCACCGATGATCGCGAGGACGACGCCCAGCGGGCGGCCCTCGAACCAGCCGAGCTCGGCGTCGGGGTAGCCCAGGGCGAGGATCATCCCGGCGCCGACGAGGACGACTCCGAGGAGCAGCTGCGTGGCCGTGTTCATGCCCGTGAGTCTGCTCGGTTCCGCAACCCCGGCACATCCGACCCGGGGACCGAGTGACGGGTCGAAAGTAGGGGACGGCGTCCGCGCCACGCCGAGCCCGGGGCCGCGCCGGGTCCACGCCGCGGCGTCTTCGCGGGTGCATGATGCCGTTATGGACGGGACACGGGTGTCCCGTACGACGTGAGGAGCCCGCAATGGTGTGGACCATCATCGTGACGATCGTCGGCGGTGCCATCATCGGCCTGATCGGCAAAGCCGTGGCGCCGGGGGATCGGACGAAGTTCCCGTTCTGGCTCACGGTGCTGTGCGGCATCGTGGGCATGCTGGTCGGCAGCCTGCTCTACTGGGTGCTGGTCGGCCACAACAACGGTCCCTTCGACGGCCACGAGGCCACGTGGGACAACGCGACCAACGGCATCGACTGGTGGCGTCACATCTGGCAGATCGTCGTGGCCGCCGTGGCTGTGATCGTGGCGGCGGGCCTGACCGGCCGCAAGAAGGTCTGAGTCCCGCCGAGCCGCGGGGTCTGATGAGCCGGACTCCGCCGTGGACCGCCGCTCAGGGGCGGGTCATGGACATCAGATCCAGCGCGGCGTCCAGCTCCTCGAGGGTGAGCTCGCCCCGGTCGACGTATCCGAGCGCGAGCACGGTCTCGCGGATCGTGCTGCCGGTGGCGAGCGCCTGCTTGGCGATCGTGGCCGCCGCCTCGTAGCCGATGTGCTTGTTCAGCGGAGTCACCACGGACGGCGACGAGGCGGCGTAGCGCAGCATCCGGTCGGCGTCGGCGGTGATGCCGTCGATGCAGCGCTCGGCGAGCGTGACCGAGGAGCGGGCGAGCAGACGGATCGACTCGAGCACGTTGCGGGCCAGGACGGGCATGGCGACGTTGAGCTCGAAGCTGCCGCTCGCGCCGGCGGCGGTGACGGCGGCGTCGTTGCCGATCACCTGCATGCAGACCATCAGGGTCGCCTCGGGCAGCACCGGGTTGACCTTGCCGGGCATGATCGAGGAGCCCGGCTGCAGGTCGGGCAGGTGGATCTCGGCGAGGCCGGTGGTCGGGCCGGAGCCCATCCAGCGCAGGTCGTTGCAGATCTTGGTCAGGCCGACCGCGATCGTGCGCAGCACCCCGCTCAGCTCGACCAGGGAGTCGCGGGTGCCCTGCGCCTCGAAGTGGTCGCGCGCCTCGGTGAACTCCTGTCCCGTGGCCTCGCTGAGCGCCGTGATCGCGGCGGCCGCGAAGCCGGGTGGGGTGTTGATGCCGGTGCCGACGGCGGTGCCGCCGAGTGGGAGCTCACGGACCCGAGGGAGTACGCCGGCGAGCCGCTCCCCGGCGTAGCGGACCGTGGCGGCGTAGCCGCCGAACTCCTGGCCGAGGGTCACGGGCGTGGCGTCCATCAGGTGGGTGCGGCCCGACTTCACCAGCCCGGCGAACTCCTCCGCCTTGGCCTCCAGGGAGGTCGCGAGCCGGTCCAGCGCCGGCAGCAGGTCGTCGGCGACCGCCAGGGCGGCGGCGACGTGGATCGTGGTCGGGAAGGTGTCGTTGCTCGACTGGCTGGCGTTGACGTGGTCGTTGGGGTGTGCGGTGACGCCGTCGCGGGCGCACAGGGAGGCGATGACCTCGTTGGCGTTCATGTTCGAGCTGGTGCCGGAGCCGGTCTGGAACACGTCGATCGGGAACTGGTCGTCGTGCCCGCCGTCGGCGACGGCGCGGGCCGCGACCGCGATCGCGGCGCCGAGTGCGGGGTCGAGCACCCCCAGGGCGACATTCGCCGACGCCGCCGCTGCCTTCACCCGGCCCAGCGCGTGGATCAGGGCCGGCTCGATCGGCGTACCGCTGATCGGGAAGTTCTCGACGGCGCGCTGGGTCTGCGCCCGCCACAGGGCTGCGGCGGGGACCTGGATCTCGCCCATGGAGTCGTGCTCGGTGCGGAAGTCGCTCACTCCTCGAGCCTACCGACGCCGCTGATTGGGTTGTTCTAGTACGATACAAACATGTTGATCCGAGTGGACCCGGCCAGCCCGCTGGGGCTGGCCGAGCAGATCGCCGCACAGGTGCGTGCGGCGGTCATCGACGGCGGACTCCGCGGCGGCGACAAGCTGCCGCCCGCCCGTGAGCTGGCCGCGGCACTCGACGTCAACATGCACACCGTGCTGCGCGCCTACGCCGCCCTGCGCGACGAGGGGATCGTCGACCTGCGCCGCGGGCGCGGGGCGCACGTGCGCAGCGACCTCGCCGAGCCCGACCGGGAACGCGTCGCGCTGCGCCGTGAGGTGCGTGACCTGCTCGCCCGCGCCGCCCGCATCGGCGTCACCCCCGACGAACTCGTCGACGAGATCCGAAAGGCCCTCCCATGACCCGCATCCGCCCACTGCTCGCCGTCCTCGTCGTGCTCCAGGCTCCGCTCTGGGTCGCCGGGGTGGGCCTCGGTCTGCGCGACGACGTCCCCGATCCGGTGCCGACCCACTGGGACCTCGCCGGGGACGTCGACGGGACCCTCCCTCTGTCCGGCTTCACCGCCGCGGTGGCCGCCGTGGTCGGAGTGGCGACGCTGGTGGCGCTCGGCCTCGTCGTCGCGTCGGGCCGGCGCTCGCCCCTCGCCTCGCTCGGCGCCGCGGGCGCCACCTGGGTCGCCTGGCTGCCGGCAGCGCTCTACGCGGCGACGCTGTTCGCCTCCGCCGACGCCGTCCGGGCCGCGGAGGTCCGGCTGCCGGTCCTGACGATCCTGCTCGCCACCCTGTTGCCGTTCCTCGCCGCGCTGGTGGTCCACCGCCTGCTGCCGAGCCCGGTATGGCGTGAGCAGCCGCTGCCGGCCGAGAGCGCGACCCTCGCGCTGGCCGACGGCGAGCGGGTCGCCTGGGTCGGTCAGGCGAACTCCCGCGCTCTGCTGGTCCTGGGGGTCGTGCTCGGCCTGGGCACGGTCCCGCTGTGGTTCGCCGTCTGGCCCGCGGCGCTCGCCGCCGGGCTCGCCGCGATCGCGGTCGCCTGGGTCCACGTGGTCACGGTCCGCGTCGACGACGCCGGCGTCGCCGTCTCGTGGGGGCCGGCCCAGTGGCCCCGGCTCCGGGTCGGCCTGGCCGAGATCGCCTCGGCCGAGGCGGGCGACATCGAGCCGCTTCGCTGGGGCGGGTGGGGCTACCGGCGCAGCACCAAGGGCCGGGCGGCGGTGGCCCGCCGTGGGGAGGGCATCGTGCTCACGCTGCGCGACGGCCAGCGGTTCGCCGCGACCGTGGACCGGCCGCAGGCCGCGGCCGACCTGGTGAACGCGCTGGTGGTTCGGCTCAGTCGAACAGCTCGCTGAGCCAGGACTCGCGCTTGCGCTTCTTGTAGTACTTGTCGTCGTAGCGGCGGCGGTCGTCGTACTGCTGCTGCTGCGGGGCGCGGTAGCCGTCGTACTGCGGCTGTTGCGGCGCGGCCGGCTGCTGCGGCGCGGGCTGCGGCATCCCGACGGAACGGTCGATGATCTTGTCGAGCTCGCCGCGGTCGAGCCAGACACCCCGGCACTGGGGGCAGTAGTCGATCTCGATGCCGTTCCGCTCGCTCATCACCAGCGTGGACTCGTCAACTGGACAGCGCATATCGGGACAACGGACGGCCGGGCTCCTGCGTTCCCGGCCGCGGGCTCAGAACCGGCAGGCGGCGCCGTGGCTGCCCGAGCGGATCCGACCCTTGCCGGAGTGCCACGTCGCCCAGCCGCCCGACTTCTTGACGATGCAGATCCGGTACGTCGTGGCGTCCAGGCGGGCGTAGCGCCGGATCGAGAAGCGCTGCGGCAGGGGGTAGCCGAACCGCTTGTCGAGCTTGGCCCGCGTCATCCGCTTCGGAAGCTGCACGCCTTGGTCGAGGCCATGGGCGACGACCTCGGCGATGACGGCCGCCTGGCTGGCCGCGCCCTGGCCGCGCTGAGTAGGAGCGGCTCCGGCCGGCGCCAGGAGCCCGATGGCGATGGCGAGCGCGGCCGTCACTGTGGTGATTCCCCGAGCGATCATGCCGGGCAGCCTACTCGGCCGAGCGCACCCGGATCCCGGAGACGGGCACGGTCACGGTGCCGCCGGGGTCGGTGAAGAAGTCGTTGCCCTTGTCGTCGACGACGATGAAGGCGGGGAAGTCCTCGACCTCGATCTTCCAGACCGCCTCCATGCCGAGCTCGGGGTACTCGATGACCTCCTGGCTCTTGATGCAGTCCTGGGCCAGCCGCGCGGCCGGGCCGCCGATGGAGCCGAGGTAGAAGCCGCCGTACTCGTCGCACGCCTCGGTCACCTGCTTGCTCCGGTTGCCCTTCGCCAGCATGACCATCGAGCCGCCCGCGGCCTGGAAGGACTTCACGTAGGAGTCCATCCGGCCGGCCGTGGTCGGGCCGAACGAGCCCGACGCCATGCCCTCGGGGGTCTTGGCGGGGCCGGCGTAGTAGACCGGGTGGTCCTTGAGGTACTCCGGCATCTCCTCGCCCGCGTCGAGCCGCTCCTGGATCTTGGCGTGCGCGATGTCGCGCGCGACGACGAGCGGTCCGGTCAGCGAGAGCCGGGTCTTGACCGGGTACGACGACAGCTGGGCCAGGATCTCGCTCATCGGCCGGTTGAGGTCGACCTTGACGACCTCGCCGCCGGAGATGTCCTCGGCCACGCCCGCGTCGGGCATGTACTGCGCCGGGTCGGTCTCGAGCTGCTCGAGGAAGACGCCGTCGGCGGTGATCTTGCCGAGTGCCTGGCGGTCCGCGGAGCAGGACACGGCGATCGCGACCGGGCACGACGCGCCGTGGCGGGGGAGCCGGACCACGCGCACGTCGTGGCAGAAGTACTTCCCACCGAACTGGGCGCCGATGCCGAACGACTGGGTCAGCTTGAAGACCTCCTCCTCGAGCTCCAGGTCGCGGAAGCCGTGGGCGTCCATCGAGCCCTCGGTCGGGAGGTTGTCGAGGTAGTGCGCGGAGGCGTACTTGGCCGTCTTGAGCGCGAACTCGGCGCTGGTGCCGCCGATGGCGACCGCGAGGTGGTACGGCGGGCAGGCGGCCGTGCCGAGCGAGCGGATCTTCTCGTCGAGGAACTCCAGCATCCGCTTCGGGTTGAGGATCGCCTTGGTCTCCTGGAACAGGAACGACTTGTTGGCCGAGCCGCCGCCCTTGGCCATGAAGAGGAACTTGTACTCCGGCCCCTTCGGCCCCTGCGCGGTGGAGTAGAGCTCGATCTGCGCCGGCAGGTTGGAGCCGGTGTTCTTCTCGTCGTACGTCGTCAGGGGCGCGAGCTGGCTGTAGCGGAGGTTGAGCTTGGTGTAGGCGTCGTAGACGCCCCTGCTGATCCACTCGCCGTCCTCGGCGCCGGTGAGCACGCCCTCGGACTTCTTGCCCATCACGATCGCGGTGCCGGTGTCCTGGCACATCGGCAGCACGCCGCCGGCGGAGATGTTGACGTTCTTGAGCAGGTCGAGCGCCACGAAGCGGTCGTTGCCCGAGGCCTCGGGGTCGTCGATGATCTTGCGCAGCTGCGCCAGGTGCGCGGGCCGCAGGTAGTGGCTGATGTCGTGCATCGCCTCGGCGGTGAGCCGCTGGATCGCCTCGGGGGAGACCTTGAGGAAGGTCTGGCCGTCGGGGCCCTCGACGGTCTCGACGCCCTCCTTCGTGAGCAACCGGTAGGGCGTGTCGTCCTGGCCGGTGGGGAGGAGGTCGGAGTAACGGAACTCAGCTTCAGCCACGGCTACCGAGGATATCGCCGCGGGGGAACGCACGAGGGGCCGGGCCGCCTGCTGGCGACCCGGCCCCTCGCGACCGTGTGGAATGCGATCAGTAGATGATCGTGCTGGCCTGGCCGATCTCGATCACGGCGCCGACCGGGAGGCCGGCGGTGGAGGTGTCGAGCGTGATCCGGAGCGCGTAGATCTGGTTCGCGCGGATCGACTTGTTGACGACCTGCTTGTTGATCTCCACCTTGCCGAGGTTGGCGATCTTGAGCGTGGTGTTCGGGGAGACGTCGATCGGGATGGACTTCCCGGCGATCACCAGGTTGACCAGCGTCATGTTCATGCTGCCGGTCCACTGGGTGCCGACCCGCTTGCCGCTGGCGCTGACCCCGATCGCGTCGGCCTTGATCAGGCCGCCGAGGAGGTTGAGCCCGGCCAGCTGGTTGGTGTTGACGATCTCCGCGTCCTTGCCGTCCTTGCTCGACGTCGACGTGGAGGTGATGGCGCCGAGGTTGAGCAGGCCCGGGACGTTGACGGTCGCGGTGCTGTTGCGCAGGGTGCGACCGCCGCTGGAGGAGAACGGGACGCCGATCTGCGCCGTCGGGTCGCTGACGATCTTGATGTCGGAGCCGACGTTGGCCGCGATCCGGGTGCCGTAGGCGTTGCCGCCGAGGATGGCGCCGGCGTTCTCGTTGACGTGGATCAGACCCTGGCTGACTGGGTTGACGAGGACCGTCGTGCCGATGTCGAAGCCGCCGATCGGCTTGAGCAGCTGCACGGCGAGCGCCCAGTTGACGGCGATCGCGCCGTTGCCGTCCTGGCCCGACATGTCGTAGTTGAGGCTGACGGTCGCCACGCCGGGGACGGTCACCGCGAAGTTCTTGGGGATCTTCACCGGCAGGTCGATGCCGATGATCTTGATGCCCAGCAGCTCGGAGTTGCCGGTGTGCGTGACGGTGCCGTCGGCGTGACCGGTCGTGACCGAGTTGGTCTCGATCGCGTCGACCTTGATCAGACCGTTCAGCAGACTGACGCCGGCGGTGCGGGCCCACGAGGTCAGCGTCGTACCGGCGCTGGAGTAGTCGGCCGTGGTCTTGGTCTGCGCCGCGCCGATCGTGAGCAGCTGGCTGACCTGGCCACCGACGGTGCTGTTCTCCGAGACGCGGGAGAAGTTGCCGCCGGACACGCCCGTCTGGGCGGTCAGGTCGGATTGGACGACGCCGCCGACGGCCTTGACGTACGTCGCGCCGGTGGCGGCGTTGTAGGCCCAGCCGGTGGTGTCAGCTGCCTGCGCAGGTGCCGGAACGGCGACTAGGCCGACACCCAGCAGGGTGAAGGCGACAAAGGAGACGAATTTCCGCACGTTCACGGGACCCCATTCCCATCCGTGTTGACTGTATGAATTTGCCCCCCAAGCAAACCACTCCCGGGCGGCGCTGAGCGAGCCGGGAGGGTGTTCCCGAGAGGATTCAACGAAGAATCACCCAGAACGTCACGCCGCGGGGCATAGCCGGGTGGAAATGACCGTTCCTGTGGTGTGCACGTCTACGACGCGGTGGTCATCGGGGCCGGTCAGGCCGGCCTCTCCGCCTCCTTCCACCTCACCCGGCTCGGCGTCGACCATGTCGTCCTGGACGCGGACGACGGGCCCGGAGGAGCCTGGCAGCACCGATGGGACTCCCTGTCGATGCACGACGTCCATGGCGTCGCCGATCTGCCCGACGCGCCGGCTCCCGGCGACTCGGCCGAGCGCGCGAATGTCGTCGTGCCGGCCTGGTTCGGCGCCTACGAGCGCGCGCACCGGCTCCCGGTCGTGCGGCCGGTGCGGGTCGACGAGGTGCACGGCGAGGGCGACCTGCTCGTCGTCCGGGCGGGGCAGCGGTCGTGGACGACCCGGACGCTCGTCAACGCGACCGGCACCTGGACCCGGCCGTTCGTCCCGTACTACCCCGGCGCCGAGACGTTCCGCGGGGAGCAGCTGCACACGGCGGACTATCCGGGAGCCGCGCACTTCGACGGCAAGCGCGTCGTCGTGGTCGGAGGCGGCGCGTCGGCGGTGCAGTTCCTCGGTGAGCTGGCGCCGCGTACGGACGTCCTCTGGGTCACCCGGCGCCCACCGGTGTGGCGCGACCACTTCGACGCGGAGGCCGGCCGGCACGCGATCGAGCTCGTGCAGGACCGGGTCCGCGCGGGCCTGCCGCCCGCGAGCGTGGTCAGCGTGACCGGCCTGGCCCTGCGGCCGCAGGAGCAGGAGGCCGCTCGGCTGGGCGTCTACGAGCGTCGCCGGCCCATGTTCGCGCGGATCGAGCCCGACGGCGTGCGCTGGGCCGACGGCTCCTTCGAACCCGTCGACGCCCTCCTCTGGGCGACCGGCTTCCGGCCGGCGCTCGCTCACCTCGCGCCCCTGCACCTGCGCAGCGAGCACGGCGGGATCGCGCTGCTGCAGAGCGACGCCGACGTCCAGACGGCGACGACGGCCCTCCGTGATCCCCGGGTGCAGCTCGTCGGCTACGGCCCGTCGGCGAGCACGATCGGCGGCAACCGGGCCGGCCGCGCGGCCGCGCTGGCGGTCCGGGGCCACCTTCGCGAGCACCCCCTGGAGGACGCCGACGAACGTGCGCTAGCGTGACGCACGACCACCCACGGGAGTTCGCGGCAGCGGGCTGAGAGGGAGCTGGAGCCGCTCCGACCGTCACACCTGATCCGGATCATGCCGGCGAAGGAACGGACACGATGAGCGCATTTCCCGGCCTGCCCCGGCTGTTCTGCCTGGTCTCGCACCGCGACGACCTCTCCCTGCTGGCCGCGCTGGCCGACGCCGGCGTCGGCGGCTTCCAGGTCCGCGACAAGACGCTGCCGACCGGTGCACTGGTCGCGCTGACCCGCACCGTCCTGGACGCAGTCCGGCCGGCCGGCGCCACGGTCGTGGTCAACGACCGCGTGGACGTCGCCCTGGCCGCGGGCGCGGACGGCGTCCATCTCGGCGCCGAGGACCTCGCCGTCGCCGACGCCCGGCGGCTCGCTCCCGCCCTGCTGATCGGCGCGACCTGCCGCTCCCGGGCCGAGGTCGCCGCAGCCGCCGCCGACGGCGCCGACTATGCCGGTCTCGGGCCGGTGTTCGCGACCGGCTCCAAGCCCGGGCTCCCCGCGCCCCTGGGCGTCGCCGCCGTGACCGCGGCGGCCGGGGTCCTGCCCCTCGTCGCGATCGGCGGCCTCCGCGCCGCGACCGCGGGCGAGGTGCGTGCCGCCGGCGCCCACGGCGCCGCCGTCATCGGCGCGATCTGGCGACAACCGGACCCTGTGGTGGCAGCGAAGGAGCTCGTCGCGGCGGTGGCCTGAGATGGCGACGGGTCTGCGTGTCGACGTGCTCGGCGCCGGGGTGATCGGGCTCGCGGTCGCCGACGAACTGCTCCGCCGCGGCCACGACGTCGCCGTGGTCGATCCGCACCCGGCCGGCGGGGCGTCGTACGCCGCCGCGGGGATGCTGAGCCCGGCCGCCGAGGTCTGGCACGGCGAGGAGGAGATCCTCCGGCTCGGGCTGGCGTCGCTGGACCTGTGGCCCGCGCTCGCCGTACGACTGGGGCTCGGGCTGCGCCGGGTCGGCACCTTGCTCGTCGGGTACGACGCCGGCGACCTCCAGCAGGTCGAGCGACAGGCCGCGCTGCTGCATCGCCACGGCCATCCGGTCGAGCTGCTGGGCCGGGCGGGGGTGCGGTCGGCGGAGCCGACCCTGGCCCGCGCGGCAGGCGGGGCGCTGCTTCCCGACGAGGCGAGCATCGACCCGCGCGCGGTGTGTGCGGCGCTGCTCGAGCGGGTCGTGCTGCGGGGCGCGCCGCGCGCCGACGCCGAGGTCACCGTCGTCGCGACGGGGGCGTCGCTGCCGGAGCCGTGGACCGGACTGGTGTCGGGGGTGCGGGGCGAGATCCTGCGGCTGCGCTCGGACGACCCGCCGCGTCGGACCGTGCGCGGCTGGGTCGGCGGCGAGCCGGTCTACCTGGTGCCCCGCGGCGACGGTCGGGTCGTGCTGGGCGCGACCTCCGAGGCGCACGCCGGGCCGCCGGTCGTGACCGCCGGGGGAGCGCTCCGGCTGCTGTCGGCCGCACGCACGCTGTGGCCGGCCCTCGATCGGGCCGAGCTCGTCGAGGGCACCGCACGCGACCGACCCGGCACGCCCGACGGGCTGCCGCTGGTGGGGCCGAGCGGCAGGGACGGCGTCGTCCTCGCGGCCGGGCACTACCGGCACGGCGTGCTGCTGGCGCCGCTGACGGCGCGCCTGGTCGCCGAGCACCTGGAGACCGGCGCGATCGAGCCGGCCCTCGACCCGCGCCGCTTCGCTGGCGCCCTGCCGGAAGGAGCACGATGACCATCACCTGCAACGGAGAGCCGGTCGCCGCCGCGGCGACCGTCGCGGAGCTACTGGCGCACCGGCTCGGCGACCCGCGTCCCCACGGTGTGGCGGTCGCGGTCAACGAGGAGGTCGTGCCCCGCGGCGACTGGCCAGAGCGGCGGCTGGCCGACGGGGACGTGGTCGAGGTCGTGACGGCGGTGCAGGGCGGATGACCCGCGAAGCCGGTCCGTTGGTCGTCGCCGGTGAGGCCCTGACGTCGCGGCTGCTCCTCGGGACGGGTGGGCTCCCGAACCTCGCCCTGGTCGGCCCGGTGCTGGCCGCCGCGCGGCCGGCGCTGGTGACGGTGTCGATGCGCCGGACCTCGTCCCTCGCCGAGGGCGGCCTGCTGGCCGCACTGCAGGGCGCCGGGGTACGGCTGCTGCCCAACACCGCCGGGTGCCTGTCCGCGCGCGAGGCCGTGCTGACCGCGGAGCTGGGGCGGGAGGCCCTCGGCACCGACTGGGTGAAGCTCGAGGTGATCGGCGACGAGCGCTCCCTGCTCCCGGACGCCGTCGAGCTGCTCGACGCCGCCGAACAGCTGGTCCGGCGCGGCTTCGTGGTACTGCCCTACACCACCGACGACCCGGTGCTGGCGCGCCGGCTGGTCGACGCGGGCTGCGCCGCGGTGATGCCGCTGGGCTCACCGATCGGCTCCGGACTCGGCGTGCTCAACCCGCACGCGATCGCGGCGGTGCGGGCGGCGGTCGACGTACCGGTGGTGCTCGATGCCGGCGTGGGCACGGCGAGCGACGCCGCGCTGGCGATGGAGCTCGGCTGCGACGCGGTGCTCGCCGCGACGGCGGTCACCCGCGCGGACGACCCGGTGGCGATGGCGTCCGCGTTGCGGCTGGGCGTCGAGGCCGGCCGGCTGGCGTGGGCGGCCGGCCGGATCCCGCGTCGCGCTGAGTCACGCGCGTCCAGCCCCGTGCTCGGGCGGATCGGATGAGCGCCCCCCGTGCGTTGCGTCATGCGTTCTGTGGGCTGGAGCCCACAGAGCGAATGACGTCCCGTCGACTACTCCTGCTCACCGACCGCACCCAGGTCCCCGAGGGCCGCTCACTGGGTGACGTGCTCGACGCGGCCGCCGGAGCGGGGCTGACCACGGTGCTGCTGCGCGAGATCGACCTGCCCGACGAGGAGCGGGCCGGGCTCGCCGGCCGGGCGCGGGCCGCGGGGCTCGAGGTCGTGGCCGCGCACCGGCCGGTGCCGGGCTGCGCGGGTGTGCATCTGCCCGCCGGGACGACCGGGCCGGGGGTCGCGACCCGGTGGGGGCGCTCCTGCCACAGCCGCGCGGATGTGGTCGCCGCGGCGGCCGACGGCGCGTGGTGGGCCACCCTGTCGCCGTACGCCTCGACGAAGAGCAAGCCGGGCTACGGACCGCCGCTGCCGGCCGCGGCCTTCGCGGGGCTGCCGCTGCCGGTGTACGCGCTCGGCGGCATCACCCCTGCCAACGCGGCACAGGCGCGGGCCGCGGGCGCGTACGGCGTCGCCGTGATGGGCGCCGTGATGCGGGCCGACGACCCCGGCGCGGTCGTCGCCGCGCTGCTGCGCGAGGTCGCTCGGTGAACCCGCCCGTCGTGCTGACCGTCGCGGGCACCGACTCCGGCGGGGCCGCCGGCATCGCCGCTGACCTCACGACCTTCGCGGCGCTCGGCGTGCACGGAGCGTGCGTGGTCGCCGCCGTCACCGTGCAGGACACGACCGGCGTGCGGGCGATCCATCCCGTGCCGTACGACGTCGTCGAGGCCCAGCTCGACGCCGTCCTGGAGGACCTCGACCCGGTCGCCGTGAAGACCGGCATGCTCGCCACGCCCGCGGTCGTCCGGCTGGTCGCCGAGCGCTGCGCGGAGCGGCTGCTCGTGGTCGACCCGGTCCTGGTGGCCACCAGCGGTGCGGTGTTGGCGACCGACGAGGTCGTCGCGGCCTACCGCGAGCACCTACTGCCCGTCGCGACCGCCGCGACCCCCAACGAGGAGGAGTTCGCGGCGCTGGGCCGGCCGGCCGGACCCGGCGTTGTCGTCACCCGCGGCGGCGACCTCCCGACGACCAACGACCACGGCACCGGCTGCACGCACAGCAGCGCCCTGGCGGCGTACCTCGCCCACGGTGCCGACCTCTCGACCGCCGCCGCCCGCGCGGACGCCTTCGTCGCCCGTCAGCTCCGGCTCAGCAAGGACTGGACCCTCGGCCGTGGCCGGGGACCCGTCGCCCACATCCAAGGAGATCCCGCATGACCGTGCATCCCGCCCACACCCGGATCGAGATCGGCGACCTGGGCGTGCCCCTGACCCGGGTCGCGCTCACGAACGGCGAGACGTTCGACCGCTACTGCACCGAGGGGCCCGGCTCCGATCCCGAGGTCGGCCTGCCGCCGCTGCGCACCGCCTGGATCGAGGCTCGCGGCGATGTCGCGGCCTACGAGGGTCGCGAGACGCAGCTGGTCGACAACGGCCGCTCGGCCGTCCGCCGCGGCGCCGCGCAGGGGGAGTGGCGTGGCGCGCGCCGAGCGCCGCTGCGCGCCACCGGCGGCGCTGTGACACAGATGGCCTATGCCCGGGCCGGCGTCGTGACCGACGAGATGCGGTACGTCGCCGTCCGCGAGGGCTGCGATGTCGAGCTGGTGCGCAGCGAGATCGCGGCCGGACGCGCGATCATCCCGGCGAACGTCAACCATCCGGAGTCGGAGCCGATGATCATCGGCCGCCGGTTCCTGGTGAAGGTGAACGCCAATATCGGCAACTCCGCGGTCACCTCGTCGATCGCCGAGGAGGTCGACAAGCTCACCCACGCGATCACGTGGGGCGCCGACACGGTCATGGACCTCTCGACCGGCGAGGACATCCACACCACGCGCGAGTGGATCATCCGCAACAGCCCCGTGCCGATCGGGACGGTGCCGATCTACCAGGCGCTCGAGAAGGTCAACGGCGAGGCGGACAAGCTGTCGTGGGAGGTCTTCCGCGACACCGTGATCGAGCAGTGCGAGCAGGGCGTCGACTACATGACCATCCACGCCGGCGTACTGCTGCGCTATGTGCCGCTCACGGCGAACCGGGTCACGGGCATCGTGTCGCGTGGCGGGTCGATCATGGCCGGCTGGTGTCTGGCCCACCACGAGGAGAACTTCCTCTACACGCACTTCGACGAGCTGTGCGAGATCTTCCGCCAGTACGACGTCTCGTTCTCGCTCGGCGACGGCCTGCGGCCCGGCGCCACCGCCGACGCGAACGACGAGGCGCAGCTCTCGGAGCTGCGCACCCTGGCCGAGCTGACCGCCCGGGCCTGGGAGTACGATGTCCAGGTGATGGTCGAGGGGCCGGGGCACGTGCCGCTCGATCTCGTGGAGGAGAACGTCCGCCTGCAGCAGGAATGGTGCCACGGCGCGCCCTTCTACACGCTCGGGCCGCTCGCCACCGACATCGCGCCCGGCTACGACCACATCACCTCGGCCATCGGTGCCGCCACGATCGCCATGCACGGCACCGCGATGCTCTGCTATGTCACGCCCAAGGAGCACCTCGGCCTGCCCAACCGCGACGACGTGAAGACCGGCGTCATCACCTACAAGCTCGCCGCGCACGCTGCCGACGTCGCCAAGGGCCACCCCGGCGCCCGGGACTGGGACGACGCGCTGTCGAAGGCGCGCTTCGAGTTCCGCTGGCACGACCAGTTCGCGCTGTCCCTCGACCCGGTCACGGCCGAGTCCTTCCACGACGAGACCCTTCCGGCCGAGAACGCCAAGACCGCGCACTTCTGCTCGATGTGCGGGCCGAAGTTCTGCTCGATGCGGATCAGCCAGGACGTGCGTGACCGGTTCGGCTCCGAGCTGTCGACCGAGGATGTCGCACTCGGGATGAAGGGGAAGTCGGCGGAGTTCTTGGAGCTGGGGGCGTCGGTGTACGTCGAGCCGCCGGTGGGGTGAGGGGGCGGTGGTGCTGCTGGGACTGTCTGGATGCTGCGGTGGGGTGGCCGGTTGCGTTCCAAGAGCGCAGCGACGAGGAAGGTGGGGAGGTGGCTGGGTTCGTCGGTCGGGCTGCGGTTCGCGGACACACCCTCTGTCACCGATCGTGACGTCGTTTGTCCACACCCCCGGGATCGGGTTTCGCCTGTCCACAGGAGGGTTTGCGACACTGTGAAGTGTCGTGGGTGGGTGGGAGAATCCAGTCATGGATCTCGCCACTGACGCCCGTTCGACAGCCTCGCTGCTGTCGCGCCTGGGTGCTGGGATCGAGACCCGCAACCAACTCCTCGTCGAGGAATGGACCGGCATCGTCGAATGGGCCAGCAACCACGTGATCACCGGCCCCGAGGGGGTCGCAACGATCACCGAGGGCTACCTCGACACCGGGGTCCCGATCGCCGGTGAGGGTGCACCGTTGGTGTCGGAGTTCGGGTTGATGGAGCTGGTCGCGGTCCTGGGCAGGTCCCCCGACGGTGGGAAGGCGTATGTCGGGCGGGTGATCGAGTGCGCCTGGCGACTCCCGAACGTCTATGACGCCGTCACCTCGGGCCGGTTGGCGCCGTGGCGGGCCGAACGGATCGCCGACCTCACCCACCCCCTCTCGGCTGAGGCAGCCGCATTCGTCGACCGGCAGCTCTTCGACGCCTCCGGCGTCGGGTGGGCCCAACTCGAACGCCTGGTCGCCGAAGCGGTCATCCGGTTCGACCCCGAACGCGCGGAAGCAGACCGGCAGACCGCTGCCGATGGTCGGCATTTCGATGTCAGCGCTGTCGACGAGCACGGCCTGGTCCACCTCGACGCGTTGATGGACGCCGCGGACGGGCACGACCTGAACCTCGCCGTCGCCCGACGCGCGGAAGTCCTGGGCCGACTCGGTGATGACAGTTCTCTGGATGTGCGGCGCTCGAAGGCCGCCGCCGAGCTCGCGAGGCAGGACCTCGCCCTGGACCTGTTGATCCCCGACCCCGACACCGGAGAAGTCGTGGACACGGTCCCGGGACGCAAGGTCGTCCTCAACGTCCACGTCACCGACACCACCCTGACCGGCCAGAACCCGTTCGCGAACCCGGTCGGCCGGTGGGACGAGGGCCGCTGCCCGATCACCTCGACCCAGATCCGCGAATGGCTCCGCGCCCGGCACACCACGGTGATCGTGCGACCCGTGATCGACCTGGCCGACCATGTCCCCGTCGGCTCGTACGAGATCCCCGACCGCCACCGCACCCGGGTGGTCCTGCGGGACCAGACCTGTCGGTTCCCGCACTGCACCCGACCCGCCCAAGCCTGCGACCTCGACCACACCCGCCCATATGGCGAGGGTGGTCCCACCTGTCCGTGCAACGAGGTCGCGTTGTGCCGGCGGCACCATCGTGCGAAGACCCACTCGACCTGGCGCTACGACACCGTCACGCCCGGCACGTATGTGTGGACCAGCCCGAACGGGCATCGGTTCCGGGTCGATCACCGCGGCACCCACCCCATCAGAACCATCCAGAGCACCTCGCCACCCGACGAGTAGCCACCCCGCCCCACACCCCGCAGAGACACGCACCTGCGGGGCTTGAGGCATGTCCTGACCCGTCCGGACCGGCCAGTGCGCGGACCGCGTCGCCGTACGTCGAGCGCAACGTCGACGTGCGTTCCCCGGGCAGACGATCGCGACCCAGCCCTGGGCCCGGTAGACGGGGTGGGGGAGCACGGTGTCGGCGGCGGCGAGGTCGACGTCCGCACCGGTGGGTGCGCCGGGTTCCTCGCCGAACAGGTCGATGAACCGCGGCTTCCCGACGTGGAGGTTGAGCCGCCAGCGGTCGGGCGGGTCCAGGCGACTGGCGGCGTCGTCGGGGTAGTCCTTGGTCACGATGGTCGCGAACGGCTGCTCGGTGCGGGGCACCGCGCCGTCGGGCGCGACGTGGAGGAGTGGTCGCTCCAGGCGATCGCGGGGAACTCACTCCCCGCGGTGGGCGCGAGTTCCAGTACGTCGGGCAAGGCTCGGAGCGTGTCGGGGAGCTGTTCCATTCTGGTGGCTGTCGTCATGGTGCGAGTGTGGAGTTGAAGTGCCGGTGGAGGGTTCGACCGCCGACGTCGCCGCCGCCGCTACTCGGTCCAGCAGGTGCGCAACCTGGAGGCGCTCGGGGTCATCCCGCGGCGGAGCGGACGCCGACCGGGTACCGCCGGTTCTCCGCGGTCCACGTGCGCGACCTGGGTGCCTACCGCGACCTTGCCCGGACCGTCGGGCCGGCCGCCGCGCGTCGGGTGATGCGCGAGCACCGCGCGGCGCTATCCCGTCGCCGCGATCCGCGCGGCGCGGATCGCCGTCGCCCTGCGTGCAGCCGGCTATCGGATCCCCGAGGTGCGGATGCACTCGGCGCGGTCCGCGAACTCGGCGGCACCGCGCGCTCACTCGAGACGCTGGACGCCCGGGTCGCCACCATCGCCGACCGGGCGCTGGCCCTGCTGCTGGCGTCGTCCTGGCCGAGATCGTCAGCGCGCCGCGGCCGCCGCGGCGGTCGCCCGCTCGACCCACTTCGGGATCTCGCCGTAGCGCTGGCTCGGGATCAGCCGCCCGGCGGCGGAGTCCTCGACCAGTTGGGCCATCCGGCGGTCGCGGGTGGCCTCCTGCTTCGCGGTCACCACCCAGTTGACGCAGATCCGGCGATAGGTCCGGGTGGCCGCGTCGAAGAACGCGGTGGCGGCGGGGGAGGCGGCGAGCAGCGCGGCGTAGGCCTCGGGGAGCACGAGCTCGCCGTCGACCTCGTGGGTGTACGGCGCGGCGTCGCGCCGCCGCTCCTCCCAGATCGCCAGCCCGGAGGGTTGCATCCGGCCCTCGGCGCGCAGCTGCTCGACGAGCTCGAGGTTGACCTTGCTCCAGTTGCTCGTCCTCTTGCGCGGCGTCCAGCGCTGGCGGGTGGTGTCCTCGTCGATGCGCTGGGCCACCGAGTCGATCCAGCCCCAGCACAGCGCTTCGGGCACCGCCTCCGCCCAGGTCAGGCCCCGGTCGGGCACGTGCTTCTTGTAGAGCCCCATCCACAGCTCGGTCTCGGTGTGGTGGTGGGCGGCCAGCCACGCGCCGAACTCGGCCGCGTCGGCGAAGAAGCGGGCCGGCCGCTCGGCGGAACCGCCCATCCGGCCGGGGATCTGGTCCTGGGACATGCCGCCACCCTGCCACCGTGCACCGACAGCCGGCCACATCCGCGAGGATGGCGTCATGACCGGCCGGCCCACCGTCGCCATCGCCGCCCTCGGCGGCACCATCGCCTCGACCTCCAGCGCGACCGACGGCAGCGAGATCGTGCCGACCCTCACCGCCGAGAGCCTCGCGACCGCCGTACCGGGGTTGGCGGAGCTGGCGAGCGTCCGCGCGGAGACCTTGGCCCGCCTGCCCAGCCCGTCGCTCGACGAGCCGACGATCATGCGCACTCTCCACTGGGCGCGCGCGGCGGTCGACGAGGGTGCGACGGGTGTCGTGGTCACGCAGGGCACCGACACCCTGGAGGAGTCGGCCTACCTGCTCGACCTGTTCTGGGACCGCGCCGAGCCCCTCGTCGTCACCGGCGCGATGCGCTCACCCCAGGCGGCCGGCGCGGACGGGCCGGCCAACCTGCTCGCCGCGGTGCGCTGCGCGCTCGCGCCGGCCTCACGGGACCGCGGTGTCGTCGTGGCGTTCGACGACGAGGTCCATCAGGCGCGCTGGGTGGCGAAGACCGACTCGGTCTCGACCGGCGCCTTCCGCTCCCCGGTGTTCGGCCCGATCGGGCGCTGCGTCGAGGCCGAGGTCGTGTACGGCGTCCCGGCCGGCCGGGTGCCGCCGCTGCGGCTGCCTCTGGCCCAGGAGGCGGGCGATCCCCGGGTCCCGTTGGTCGCGACCTATCTCGGCGACGACGGCTACGTGCTCGACGCCATCGGCGGTACGGACCGGATCGCCGGCGCCGTGATCGCGGGCTTCGGCGCGGGGCACGTGTCGGCGCGGATGGCCGAAGCCGTGGGCCGTCTGGCCCGGGAGGTCCCGGTCGTGTTCGCCTCACGCACCGGCTCCGGGCCGACGGGGCGCGCGATGTACGGCTACCCGGGCTCGGAGATCGACCTCGTCGCCCGCGGCGCCGTCGGAGCCGGATGGCTGCCACCGGTCAAGGCCCGGCTGCTGCTGTGGGCGCTCGCCCTGCGGGGCCCCCTGGCGCGCGCCGACGTGGTGGCCGAGTTCGAGCTCCGCGGCCGTCCCTGAGGGATCAGCCCAGTCCGGACGGCGTGTCCGGTGGCCGGTGCGGGAGCACGGTGGCGACGTAGTCGCGGGCGGAGTCGAAGATATCGACCTCGTGGCCGGCCTCGGCGGAGAGCGCCCAGCGGTGCTCCATCACCTCGTGGAAGTACTCCGGGGCGGAGATGGCGCGGCGCAGCCCGGCGGGCAGCAGATCGACGATCGGCGTGTAGACGGTCGCCAACCAGCGCCGGGCGACCACCTCGCGGTCCTCGTCGTCGTAGCCGCCGTGGGCGGTGAAGGCGGCGAGGTCGTTGAGCAGCTTGCGGGCCTGGCTGTCCTCGGCGACCAGGCCGGTCAGCTCACGCAGCTCGCGGCGGTGGTGGCCGGCCTCCACGACCTTGGGCTGGATCCGGACCCGGTCGGAGTCCGTCTGGACGTCCAGCTCGTCGACATCGAAGCCGAGGTCGTTGAGACGCGCGATCCGCTGCTCGACGCGGTACCACTCGTCGGCGCCGAACTCCTCCACGGCGGTCAGCTCGTCCCACAGCGCGTGGTAGCGGTCGGCCAGCTGCGCGACGATCGCGAACGCGTCGACCTCGATCTGCGTGTCGTCGCTGGCCTGCAGGTCCATCAGCTCGGCGAAGATGTTCTCGACCCCCACGGTGACGTCCTGCTCGCGCATCGCGTCCGACACGCTCGAACGCAGCTCGCCGGTCTCGGCATCGACGAGGAAGGCCGCGAAGCCCCCGGCGCTGCGGCGGAAGAGCGCGTTCGACAGCGAGACGTCGCCCCAGAAGAAGCCCGCGAGATGGAGGCGGACGAGGAGCACGACGAGCGCGTCGACGAGGGCGGGGACCTGATCGGAGCGCAGTCCGTGCTGGAACACGGTGCGATAGGGCAGCGAGTAGTGCAGGTGCTCGGTGAGCAGGGCCGCGGGCAGCGGCTCGCCGTCCGCGGTGGTCCGCCCCGTCACCACCCCGCGGGGTACGACGGCGGGCTGGTCGAGGCGCTGGAGGTCGCGCAGCAGGTCGTACTCGCGCAGCGCGATCGCCTCCTCGGTCTCCTTCACCGCGAGGAACTGCCGGTTGACCTGGACCACGCGCACGACATGCCGGGACAACCCGAGCGGGAGCGGCACGACGTACCAGTCCTCCCAGTCCGCCAGGGGGCGCGACCACGGCAGCCGGAACAGGGCCGGGTCGGTGCGAGCGGCGACGACGTGCAGCGCCATGAAGGGAAACCTACGGCGTCTGAACCGGCACGTCACGGGCACCTGTCCAGCACCGGGTCGTGGACAAAGGCCTCGACTGGGGGTAGGACTGAGTGACACACGCCACACTCTGGGAGGGGTGATCGGGGCGATGAGATCGACGATCCGTCCGTTCGGACGGGGATCCCGGCGCCGGCGTGCTGCGCTCGCGGCCGTGGGTGCGCTCGCGGCGGGGAGCCTCGCGGCCTGCGGTGGGTCCGGGAAGCCGGTGCTCAACTGGTACGTCAACCCCGACGGGGTCGACACCTTCGAGAAGTACGCGAAGGAGTGCAGCACCGACGACTATGACCTCGAGGTGCAGCTGCTCCCCAACGGGGCGACGGACCAGCGGACCCAGCTGGCCCGGCGCCTGGCGGCGGAGGACTCCTCGACCGACCTGATGAACCTCGACCCCGTCTTCGTCGCGGAGTTCGCCAACGCGGGCTGGCTGCAGGAGGTGACCGGCGACCTCGCCGACGCGATCACCGGCAGCGTCGAGGGCGAGGGCGACTACCTCTCCGGCGCGGCCGAGACCGTCACCTGGGACGACAAGGTCTACGCGATCCCGCTGTGGGCCAACACGCAGGTGCTCTGGTACCGCAAGTCCCTGGCCCAGGCCGCGGGGCTCGACATGACCCAGCCGGTCACCTGGGACCAGGTGATCCAGGGTGCGGCCGACAACGGCGGCACGGTCGGCGTGCAGGCCAACAAATACGAGGCCTACGTCGTGTGGATCAACGCCCTGGTCCAGGGCGCCGGCGGCGACATCGTCTCCGACACCGAGGCCGGGCGCGACGCGAAGGTCGACATCGACTCCGACGCGGGCCGCAAGGCCGCCGAGGTGGTCAAGGCGCTCGCCGACTCGCCGGCGGCCCAGCCCGACCTCACGGTCTCCAACGAGGGCACCAGCCTCGGCCAGATGTTCCCCGAGGGCGGAGCCGGGGAGTTCATGGTCAACTGGACCTTCGTCTACAAGAACTACGAGGGCCTGGTCGGGTCCGGGGTCACCGAGGAGCAGTTCGCCGACCTCGGCTGGGCGCGCTACCCCGAGACGGTCGCGGGCGAGGCGTCGAAGCCGCCGGTCGGCGGGATCGACATCGGAGTCGGCGCCTACAGCGACCATCCCGACTTCGCGATGGAGGCGGCCCGCTGCATCACCTCCGAGCAGGCCCAGGTCGATCTGGCTCTCGACAACGGCCTGATGCCCTCGACCAACGCCGCCTACGACAAGGTCGTGGCCAGCGGCGACTATCCCGCGGACCTCATCGAGCTCTTCCGCACCAGCGTCGACGAGGGCGGGCCGCGGCCCAAGAGCGCGTTCTACGCCATGATCTCCGGCGCCATCCAGGCGAAGTGGCATTCGCCCACCTCGGTCGACCCGGGGAGCACGCCGGAGGAGTCGGCGACCTACCTGAAGGACGTGCTGGAAGGGAAGGCGCTGCTGTGAGCACCGTGACCGCGCCCGTGAAGACCAGGGCCGCCGTCAGCGACCGGGCCCGTGCGGAGACCCGCCTCGGGCAGAAGCTCGTCGCGCCGGCCATCGTGCTGATGCTGCTGGTGACAGCGTTTCCCATGCTGCGGGCGCTCTACCTGTCGACGTTCGACTATGCGCTGACCGCGCCCGACGACCGCAGCTTCGTCGGGTTCAGCAACTACCTCACCGCCCTCACCGACTCACTGTTCTGGCGCACGACCCTGATCACGGTGCTCTACATGGTGGTCACCGTGGCGATCGAGCTGGTGATCGGCTTCGCGTTCGCGATGGTCATGCACCGGGTGATCTTCGCCCGGGGCGTCATCCGGACCTCGATCCTGATCCCCTACGGCATCATCACCGTCGTCTCCGGATTCGCCTGGCAGTTCGCCTTCTCCTTCCAGAACGGCTTCGTCAACGGCTGGCTTCCGTTCGTGGGCGACGACTTCAACTGGTTCGGCGAGACCGGGTCCGCGGTGGTCGCGATCATGGTCTCGGAGATCTGGAAGACCACGCCGTTCATGTCGCTGCTGCTGCTCGCCGGACTCGCCCAGGTCAGCGAGGACATGATCGAGGCGGCCAAGGTCGACGGCGCCACGTGGACCCAACGGCTGACCAAGGTGATCCTGCCCAACATGCGCGCGGCGATCATGGTCGCCGTCCTGTTCCGGGCGCTCGACGCCTACCGGATCTTCGACAACATCTTCGTGATGACCGCCGGCGCGGTGAAGACCGAGTCGATCAGCTTCCTGACCTATCGCCAGACCATCGAGCAGTTCCAGCTCGGCATGGGCTCCGCGCTCTCGGTGCTCCTGTTCCTCTCGGTCCTGGTGGTGGCGTTCGCGATCGTCAAGGTCTTCCGCGTCGACCTGGCCCAGGCACGGCAGGAGTGATGAGATGAAGAACCGGCTCAGCAATCGGGTGGGCATCATCGTCGGCTGCATCCTGATCATGATCTGGTGCCTGCTGCCCGTGGCCTGGATCATCTCGCTGTCGTTCAAGTCCGAGACCGCGATCACCAACGGCAGCCCGGGCTTCTTCCCCTCCGACGGCGGGGGAGCGGGCTGGGACAACTATCGGGCGGTCTGGGACAACGACCAGTTCCGGCGCGCGATCTTCAACTCGATCGGCATCAGCTTGATCGCCACCCTGCTGTCGGTCATCGTGGCCACGCTGGCGGCGTACGCGATCGCCCGGCTGGAGTTCCGGGGCAAGAAGGCGGTGCTCACCATCGCGCTGGCGATCGCGATGTTCCCGGTGGTCTCGCTGGTCGGTCCGCTGTTCGACATGTGGCGGGCGATCGGGCTCTACGACACCTGGCCCGGCCTGATCATCCCGTACATGTCGTTCACGCTTCCGCTGGCGATCTGGACCCTCTCGGCCTTCTTCCGTGAGATCCCGTGGGAGATGGAGCAGGCGGCGCAGGTCGACGGCGCGACGTCGTGGCAGGCCTTCCGCAAGGTGATCGTGCCGCTCGCGGCACCCGGCGTCTTCACCGCCGCGATCCTCACCTTCTTCTTCGCGTGGAACGACTTCGTGTTCGGCATCTCGCTCACCTCGACCGAGAACGCCCGCCCGATCCCGGCGTCGCTCTCGTTCTTCGTCGGGTCCGACCCGTTCAACCGGCCGGCCTCGCTGCTCGCCGCGGGAGCGGTCATCGCGACCGTCCCGATCGTGATCATCGTCCTGATCTTCCAGCGCAAGATCGTCGCCGGCCTGACCTCCGGCGCCGTGAAGGGGTGAACCACTGATGGCTGCCATCACGATGAAGAACATCGTCAAGCAGTACGGCGACGGCTTCCCGGCCGTCAACGACGTCTCGATCGACGTCGCCGACGGGGAGTTCATGATCCTCGTCGGGCCCTCCGGCTGCGGCAAGTCCACGCTGCTGCGGATGATCGTCGGGCTGGAGGACATCACCTCGGGCGACATGGTCATCGGCGAGCGCCGGGTCAACGACCTCGCGCCGCGCGAGCGCAACCTGGCCATGGTGTTCCAGAACTACGCGCTCTACCCGCACCTGACCGTCTACGAGAACATCGCCTTCCCGCTCCGGCTGGCCAAGAAGCCCGATGCCGAGGTCGACAAGCTGGTGCGGGAGGCCTCGGCCACCCTCGAGCTCGACGAGCACCTCGAGCGCAAGCCCGGCAACCTGTCCGGCGGCCAGCGGCAGCGCGTGGCCATGGGCCGGGCCATCGTGCGCCAGGCCGACGCCTTCCTCTTCGACGAGCCGCTGTCCAATCTCGACGCCAAGCTGCGCGGGCAGATGCGCACCGAGATCGCCCGGCTGCAGAAGCGCCTCGGCATCACCACCGTCTACGTCACCCACGACCAGACCGAGGCGATGACGCTCGGCGACCGGGTCGCCGTCCTCAAGCGGGGCGTGCTCCAGCAGCTCGCCACGCCGCGTGAGCTCTACGAGAACCCCGGCAACCTGTTCGTGGCGGGCTTCATCGGCTCGCCGCCGATGAACTTCCTGCCCGCGACCGTCGAGGGCAACCGCGTGCAGCTGCCGTTCGGCAGCGTCGAGATCCCGGCCGAGAATGCCGAACGGGCCGCGGGGCGCGGTCTGCTCATCGCCGGCATCCGGCCCGAGCACTTCGAGGACGCCTCGCTGGCGGCCGCCGAGGGGCGCAGCGGGTCGACCTTCTCCGCGAAGGTGGATGCCGTGGAGTGGCTGGGCAATGAGACCTACGCCTACATCCCGTTCGAGGCACCCGACGAGGTCAAGAAGCAGCTCCACCAGCTCGAGAAGGATCTCGACGGCGAGGCGATGCGCACCCAGCTCGTCGTCTCGCTCGACGGCGCCAGTCGGATCGCGGAGGGCCAGGACGCCGAGATCTGGGTCGACGGGCGTCGGATCCACCTGTTCGACCCGGGCTCGGGGGAGAACCTCACCGTCGACCACTCCCGCGCCGGCCGGATCCCAGGCACAGAGGTGAGCGCCTGATCAGGCGCCGCGACGCGCGCGGTCGGCGGTGCGGCGGATGCCGCGGACGAAGGTCGGGAACAGCGCGGCGGGCAGGTCATGGCCCCAGCCGGGGATCACGACCAGCTCCGCCCCGTGGATCGCCGCGGCGGTGGCGCGCCCGCCGGAGACATGGACCATCTTGTCGGCGAGCCCGTGCATGACCATGGTCGGCAGCCGCAGATCGGCCAGCCGCCGGGTGCGGTCGGGCTGGGTGAGCACGGCCATCATCTGGCGCAGGACGCCGGCCTCGTCGATGCCGCGGTCCCAGGTCTCGCCGGCGCGGCGGCGCAGCTCCGCCTCGTCCAGCGCGAAGCCGGGGGAGCCGATGATCCGCCACACCACGAGTGCCCGGCGGATGTAGGCATCCCGGCCCGGTCCGCGGGGCGTGACCAGTGTCGGGAGCAGCGCGGGACTCTGCCAGCCGACGCCTCGCCGGCCGGTCGTGGACATCATGCTGGTCAGGCTGCGCACCCGACCGGGCTCCGCGAGCGCCATCGTCTGCGCGACCATGCCGCCCATCGAGATGCCCGCAACGTGGGCGGAGCCGAGGCCGAGGTGGTCGAGCAGGCCGAAGGCGTCGCCGGCGAGATCGCTGATGGAGTACGGCGCCGGGCCGGGTGCGCCGACGAAGGCGCGGGCCAGGCGTCCCGTGGTCACCCGGCCGCTCATCCGGGTCGATCGCCCGGCGTCGCGGTTGTCGTAGCGCACGACGTGGAAGCCGGCCTCCGCGAGCCGGAGGCACAGCTCCTGCGGCCACCAGGTCATCGGGCCGCCGAGGCCCATCACCAGCAGCAGCGGCTCGCCGGCGGGGTCGCCGAAGGTCTGGTAGCACAGCTCGACCCCGGGAGACACCGGTGCCAGCAGCTCGTCCGAGACGGTCATGCCACCAGTGTGCCGAAATGCGGGTAGTTGCTGATTCAACTGGGTACGGTCTGTGACGTGAGCAACACGTTGGCACCCTGGCTGCTGCCCGACGGCTACGGCCGCCCGGCCCTGGCCGCACTGCTGCGCGAGGGCAGCGTGGTGACCGAGGCCGGCCGGCTCGCGGCCCGTCGTGGTGCGACCCGGCGCGCCCGACGTCGTACCCCGGTCGCGGTGCGGTCGGTGGAGCGGCTCGCCGAACCCGTGCTGCTGATCCCCGGCTTCCTCGCCGGCGACTGGACGCTCACCGCGATGGCGCGCGACCTGCGCGGCCGCGGCCTGCGCACCTATCGCTCGCAGATCCATGCCAATGTCGGCTGCACCCTCGGCTCGGCGCTCGCCCTGGAGGCCCGGCTGGAGCAGATCGCCGAGCGGCGCGACGCCCGGGTCCGGATCGTCGGTCACAGCCTCGGCGGGATGATCGCCCGCGGCCTCGCGGCGCGCCGACCCGACCTGGTGGCGGGCATCGTCACGCTCGGCAGCCCGATGCGGGCGCCGGCCGCCCATCACGCCCTGCTGACCCGTGGCGTGCGGGTCCTCAACCGGCTCTCCGAGGCGGGCGTCCCGGGGCTGATGAGCGAGGACTGTGTCGCGGGGGAGTGCGCGCACCTGAGCTTCACCGAGTCGCAGGAGCCGCTGCGTGCCGATGTCGCGATGACCAATGTCTTCTCCCGTCGTGACGGCATCGTCGACTGGCGGGCGTGCGTCGATCCCGCCGGTCTCGCTGTCGAGGTGCGGGCCTCGCACATCGGGATGGCGGTCGACCCGCGGGTGATCGATGTGGTCGCCGACGCACTGCTGGTGCCGGACATGCGTCGTACCCGGCATCTGGGTCGCGATACTGCCTGAGCCACGACCCGGATGCCGGGTACGACGGGGGCCCCGACGGGTCACATCGTGTTGACGATGAGCCCGATGTGGGTGAAGAAGTTCATCGCGCCGAACAGCAGGAAGAGCACGCCCGAGATGCTCCACAGCCAGCCGGTGATGCGGGCCCAGGCGCCGGCCGAGCCGGTCGAGCGGAACCGGTTCACCAGGACGGCGAAGGCGAGGGCGCCGAGGCCGACGAGCGCGATCAGCAGGGACATGAACGTGGCCTCGACCATCGGGTGGTCGGCGAAGGCGCCCGAGATGGGCTCCTCGGCGGGGGCGGCGAACAGCTCGTACTTGATGCCGGCGACCGCGATCGCGAGCAGGCTCAGGCCGAGTCCGCCGACGAACACCGTGATCGGCTGGGCGACCCGGGCCAGCGCCTCGACCGGCCTGCTGCTGGCCAGCGCGGTGGCACCGCGCTTCCACAGGTAGAGCGCGGCCCCGAGGAGCAGGACGCCGAAGCCCAGGCTGGTCTCTCCGAAGATGATGTTGTCGAAGGGGAAGCCGCCCGCGGCGAGCGGCCAGGTCAGCGTCATGTGCAGACCGGTCGTGGTGAGGACGGTGCCGAGGACACCGAAGGTGAGCGCCCAGCCGTCCGGCTCGACCTCGTCCGGCGCGCGCAGGAGCTCGCGGCCGAGCAGGACGAGTCCGATCAGCCCGGCGCCGACGGCGACCGCCATGATCGTGTTGTAGGTGGGCATGTTCGCCCAGTCGATCTTCAGGCCCTCCTGGGCCGCAAGGCTGTTCATCTGCTGCACCTCTGGTTGTGCTGTGGGGCCGGATCTCGGCTCTCGATCAGCAGAACCTATACGCACGTATAGATATTCCGGCCGAGGTGCCGGTGCGTAGGGTGGCGCACGTGGCCACCGCCCCCCGACGTACTCAGGAGCGCAGTGCCCAGCGCGCGCAGGCGATGACCGAAGCCGCGGCGCGGCTGCTCATCGAGGAGGGGCCGGACGCGGTCACTCACCGCCGGGTGGCGGCTGCCGCGGGGGTGCCGGCCGGATCGGCCGGCTACTACTTCCCCACCCGCCAGGAGCTGTACGCCGCCGCGGTCGCTGCCGCCGAACGGGTCCGGTCCGCCGGCGCGGCCGAGCGCGCCCGGTCGCTGCCGCGTCGCCGTCGCTCGGCGAGCGCGACCGCGGCCCTGCTCCTCGAGGTGCTCTACGCGCCCGCGCTCGACGGCGCCGTGGTGACCCGCCGGCTGCAGCCGATGCTCGCGGCCACCGCCGACCCCGAGCTGCATCCGATCATGGCCGCCGCCCGACCCGCGCTGCTGGACGCGCTGCGCGAAGCCCTGGAGCGGTGCGGCTGGGCGGAGGTCGCGGCGAGTCCGGACTTCGACCTCGTCGTCCGGATGCTCGACGCCGCACTGCTCTACGGCGCCGCCACCGGCGACGAGGACCCGGTGGCCGACGCCGTCGCCGATGTCGCGCGCCTGCTGGAGCTGGTGCGCGACGCGCGACCCGGCGGGGGCTGAGCTCCCGACGCGTCGACCCGTCGCGTTTAAACGCGACGGGTCGGCGGCTCAGACGTGTTCAGATGCGACGGGTCGGCGGCTCAGTCGAAGTCGATGCTGCTGAAGCCGCGGAGCTTCGAGAGCTGGTGCTCGGAGGTGATGGTGCGGATCGTGCCGCTGCGCGAGCGCATCACCAGCGACTGGGTGACCGCGCCACCCGCGCGATAGCGGACGCCGCGGACCAGCTCGCCGTCGGTGATGCCGGTGGCCACGAAGAAGCAGTCGTCACCGGTCACCAGGGTGTCGGTGGTGAGGATGTGGTCGGGGTCGAGGTCGTGGCCCGCGTCGATGGCGCGCTGGCGCTCCTCGTCGTCGGTCGGCCACAGCCGGCCCTGGATGGTGCCGCCCATGGCCTTCATCGCGCAGGCGGCGATGATGCCCTCGGGAGTGCCGCCGATGCCCATCAGCAGGTCGATGCCGGTGTCGGCGCGGGCGGCCATGATCGCGCCGGCCACGTCACCGTCGGTGATGAACTTGATCCGCGCGCCGGTCGCGCGGATCTCGTCGACCAGGGTGGCGTGCCGCGGCCGGTCGAGGAGGACGACGGTCACGTCGGACGGGTTGGAGCCCTTGGACTTGGCGACCTGGTGGATGTTCTCGGCGACGGGATAGCGGATGTCGACGACCTCGGCGGCCTCGGGGCCGGTGACCAGCTTCTCCATGTAGAACACCGCGGAGGGGTCGTACATGGTGCCGCGCGGAGCGACGGCGAGGACGGCGACCGCATTGGCCATGCCCTTCGCGGTCAGGGTGGTGCCGTCGATCGGGTCGACCGCGACGTCGCACTCGGGGCCGGTCCCGTCGCCGACGCTCTCACCGTTGTAGAGCATCGGGGCGTTGTCCTTCTCGCCCTCGCCGATGACGACGGTGCCGTTCATGCTGACGCTGGAGATCATGACGCGCATCGCCTGCACCGCGACGCCGTCGGCGCCGTTCTTGTCCCCACGGCCGACCCAGCGTCCGGCCGCCATCGCGGCCGCCTCGGTGACCCGCACCAGCTCCAGGGCGAGGTTGCGGTCGGGGGCGGGCGGCTCCACGATGAGGGCTTCGTTCATGAGGCGAACCTTATCGTTCCTCGCGGTTCGCCCCGAGATTCCCTACCGTGCGTAGACATCCACCTCGGTCGCCTTCACCACGAAGGTGACCTCGGCGCCCGGTGCCAGGCCCAGCTCCGCGACGGAGGCGACGGTCACGTCGGCGGCCAGGTCGCCGGCCCGGACCCGGACCAGGTCGCCGAGCGGCTCGAGCTCGGAGACGACGACGCGCAGGGCGTTGCGCGGGCTGCCCCCGGGCGGCTCGCGGTGGACGGCCACGGCCGACGGGCGGAAGACCGCCACCGCGGCCGCACCCTCGCGCGGGACAGGGGCTCCCGACGTACCGTGGAGGACCAGACCGTCCGGGCGCCGTACGCCGTCGGGGGTGGCGTCGCCCGCGACCAGGTTGAGTCCCGCGAACCGTGCCGCGAACGCACTGCGCGGGCGGGAGAGCACGTCGCTCGTGGGTCCCTGCTCGACCACCCGGCCGCCGTCGAGGACGACCACGCGGTCGGCCAGCAACAGCGCGTCGAGCACGTGATGGGTGACGATCACGGTCGTCCGGTCCGCCAGGACCCGGCGGAACAGGGAGCGCAGGGCGGGGGCCACGGCCACGTCGAGAGCCGCCATCGGCTCGTCGAGGAGCAGCAGCCGCGGCTCGGCGGCGAGGGCCCGGGCGACCGCCACCCGCTGGGCCTGGCCGCCGGAGAGCTGGGCGGGCCGGCGCTCGGCGAGCCCGCCGGCGCCGACCTCGGCCAGCCAGTGCTCGGCCGCGGCCCGGGCCGCGCGTCGTCCGGCGCCGGTGCTGCGCGGGCCGAACGCCACGTTCTCCAGGACGGAGAGGTGCGGGAAGAGGAGAGGGTCCTGCGCCAGCAGAGCGGTACGCCGGGCGTGCGGCGCGACCCAGCGGTCCGGACCGGTGCGCCCGCAGCTGGTCAGCACCTCGCCGTCGAGCAGGACCCGTCCGGCGTCGGGCCGCAGCAGTCCGCCGAGCACGCCGAGGGTGGTCGACTTGCCGGCGCCGTTGGGGCCCAGCAGTGCGACCGTCTCGCCGTCGGCGACCTCGAAGGCGACGTCGACCCCACGCTCGGCCACGGCCACCTCGACGAGCGCGCTCACAGGGCGCCCCGCGGGCGGACCAGGCCGATGACGAGCACCGCGACCACGACCAGGACGAGAGACATGGCGACCGCCGCGTCCGCGTCGGTGACCCGGAGGTTGTAGATCAGCAGGGGCAGGGTCCGGGTGGTGCCCTCGAGGCTCCCGGCGAAGGTGATCGTCGCGCCGAACTCGCCCAGCGACCGGGCGAACGCGAGCACGGCGCCCGAGGCCAGGCCGGGCAGCACGAGCGGCAGGGTGACCCGGCGCAGCACGGTGGTGGGCCGTGCGCCGAGGGAGGCCGCGACGACGTCGTACCGCTCGCCGGCAGTGCGTAGCGCCCCTTCCAGGCTGACGACCAGGAACGGCAGGGACACGAAGGTCTGGGCGAGGACGACCGCGATCGAGGAGAACGCGATCCGGATGCCGAGCGTCTCGAGGTGCTCCCCGAGCAGGCCCTGGCGGCCGAAGGTCGAGAGCAGTGCGATGCCGCCGACCACGGGGGGCAGCACGAGAGGGAGCAGCACGAGCGAGCGCAGGACGCCGAGCCAGCGGGCCTCGCTGCGGGCCAGCACGGTGGCCAGCGGGATGCCGAGGAGCAGGCACAGCAGGGTGCTCGCGGTGGAGGTCTTCAGGCTCAGCACCAGCGCGGAGCGGGCGGCGTCCGAGCTGACCAGACCGGGGAAGTCGCCCCAGGCGATCCGGGTGGTCATCGAGGCCACCGGGAGCACCACGAACACCCCGGCCAGCAGCGCGGGGGCGAAGAGCCAGCGCGGCAGGCCGACGTGCCGGGTGCGCGTCATGCGGCGATCACTCGGCGGGGGCGCCGAACCCGGCCTCGCGGAGGATCGCCTGGCCGTCGCCGAGGACGAGGTCGACCCACTCCTGGGCGAGGTCGGCGTGCGCCGAGTCCTCGACGGCGACGATCGGGTAGTGGTTGACCACCTCGTCCGCCTCGGGGAACTCGATGCCCTCGACCTGGTCGCCCGCCCCACTCACGTCGGTCACGTAGACCAGGCCGGCGTCGGCCTCGCCGGACGCGACCTTCGCGAGTACGTCGGTCACCGACTGCTCCTCGCTGACCGGGGCCAGGGTGAGCCCGGCCGCCTCGGCGACCTTGAGTGAGGCGCTGCCGCACGGGACCTCCGGCTGGCACAGCACCAGGTTGACGTCCTTCTCAGCCAGGTCGGCGAGGCTCGTGATCCCCGCCGGGTTGCCCGGTGGGACCGCGATCATCAGCGTGTTGGTCGCGAACTCCGACGGGTCGCCCGCGGCCAGGTCGGCGGCCACCAGCTTGTCCATGTTGGCGGTGTCGGCGGACGCGAACACGTCGGCCTCCGCGCCCTCGGTGATCTGCGCGACGAGGTCCGAGGAGCCGCCGAAGGACAGCTTCACGTCGACGCCGTCGTGGGCGTCCTCGAACTCCTTCTCCAGCTCCTCGAAGGTCTTCGTGAGCGAGGCGGCGGCGAAGACGGTCAGCGTCTGCGTGCCGCCGTCCCCGCCGCCGTCGGCGGCGCCGCTGTCGCTGTCGTCGCCGCAGGCGGCGAGCGGCAGCGCGAGCAGGATGGCGGCGCTGGTCGCGCTCAGGGCTCGCCGGGGCCGGAGCCAGGTCTTCGTCGGGTTCATGGGGCGTGCCTCAGGACTTCCTCGTGACGGGTCGCTCGACGACGACCGTGGTGGACTTGACCGAAGCGATCGCGCGGACGCCGGGCTCCAGGCCCAGCTCCGCCGCCGCCTCGGCACTCATCAGGGAGACCACGCGGTACGGACCGCAGACCATCTCGACCTGGGCCATCACCCTGTCGGCGAGGACCCGGGTGACGATCCCGGTCATCCGGTTGCGGGCGCTGACGTCGCCGGCTCGGGTCCGCTCGCGGTCGGCCTCGTCGACGAGCGTGGCGGCGAGCGCGGCGAGGTCGGGCCCAGGGATCACGGTCCGGCCGTCGACGGTGCTGCTGGGGACCCGGCCGGCCTCGATCCACCGGCGCACGGTGTCGGTCGACACGCCGAGCAGCTCGGCGGCCTCGGCGACGCGATAGGCGGTCATGGCGCCCACTCTGACGCATTTGCGTCTCGGTGATCAAATAATCGACGCAGATGCGCCATTCCGGGGGGTGCGACCCGTCCGATCCTCCCCGACTGGGACACTGGGGGCGACATGAGCACGCAGCAGGCACAGCCGTCGGGCAGCCCGGGCCGCTACCAGCGGTCGGTGGTGGGGCTGGTGACCTCGCTCGTCGTCACCGTCGCCGCCATCGTCGGGATGCTCTACTTCATGGGCGCCTTCCGATCCGACTTCGAGATCGAGCCCGAGGCGATCGACTACGTCGAGACGGTCCGGTCGGCCCAGCAGGCCGGCCTGACCCCGATCTACCCGACCAGCCTCCCGAAGGGCTGGATCGCCACCGGCGTCGACGTCACGCCCGGTGACGACCCGGTGTTCATGATCCGGCTGCTGACCGACGACGGGAAGTTCGCCGCCGTGCGCCAGGAGGACGCCTCGGCCACCGCGCTGCTGTCCCAGTGGGTCGACGAGGACGTCGAGCCGGCCGACGACTACGCCGTCCCGTCCGAGGTGCCCGCGCCCGTTGCGCGGGACTGGGAGGGCTACTCCGACTCCGGCGGTGACACGGCGTACGTCGCGGAGGTCGGCGACGAGACCGTCCTGGTCTTCGGCTCCGCCCCGGCGAAGGACCTGCGGGCGCTGGTCGACGCGCTCGTCACCGCGCCCGTCGGCTGAGCCGCCCCGGCCGGGGATAGCATCCGGCGATGCGGACAGAAGTCAGCAGAGGAGATCCCCGCACCTTCGACGTCCAGCTGTTCGACCGGCTGTTTCCGTGGGAGAAGCACGACGCCGCCCGCTGCTACACGATGCGGCTCAACCAGGTCGGCCGGGGCAAGCGGAACTATCCGGACGACGAGGCACCCGCATCGGTCGCTCGTCAGGCGGTGATCTACGGCTTGGTCTTCCTCGGACTGGGAGCATTCGGGGCGCTGGTGAGCCTCATGATCCTCGTGGCACTGGTCGGCGTGTGGTGGAAGCCGGCCGCCAAGTACGAGATCGACGTCGGCCTCGGGACCGTCATCGCGGCGGTGGTCGTGGCGGTCCTGTGGATGCTCCGCGCCCGACAGGTCAGCGGATACTACGTGGCGCGCTACCCGGACTCGCTGGACCGATGGTTCTTCAGACCGGGATCTGACCCGAGTGGGTCAGGTGCCTCGCCGGGAGAGGATGCCGCGCTCGCCGAGGGCATGCCGACACCTGCGGAGACGGTCCGAGGAGGCGATCCCGCCGTCGTCCTACCTGAGGTGATGGCCGCGCTCACCCGGCTGGAGAGGAGCCGGGTCGCCGGCCGTTTCGCCTGGTGGCAGAGGCGCGTCGGCGCCGGCGACGTGCGCTATCTCGACGACGAGCCCGCCGAGAGCGTGGCGCGCGACGCGGTCCGGCGGGGCGTCGGCAGCGCGGGGTGGCTGCTGGTGCTGCCGGTGCTCGTCGCGATCGGCTATGTCAATGTCGCCCTGCTCGTCGACGGATCGGCGGCCGGAGCAGTGGGCTCCGCGATCTGCGTCGTGGTGCTTCTGGTCGCCGCGGTGCTGGTCGTTCGACGTCGGCGGCGCATCATGCGGCTCTTCGACGACGAGGTGGCGCGCGGCTGAGGTTCGCCGCGGCGCGGACGCCTCACCCCAACAGCGGCAGGTCCAGGTCGAAGGTGAGGACCAGTGCTCGGGCGAGCTCGGGCTCCTGGTCGTCGCGCAGGAATCCGACGGTGCGGCCGAGGAGATCGCTGGGGATGGTGACGATGTTGTCCAAGGAGATGACGCATTCTTGGTCCAGGCCGTTGGCCGGACCGACGGGGACCTCGCTGGACAGGCCCTTGGCGGTCGAGGTGATCGGCGCGACGCTCACCTTGGTCATCGCCGCCCGCGCGGCTTCGCGCGTCAGCACCACCACGGGCCGCGTCTTGTCGAGACGAGCGAGGCAGATCTCCCGCACCCCGGATCAGTCCTCGAGCGTCACGGTGCGGGCACTCCAGGCGACCAGGTCATCGAGCTCGTCGCCGGCGCCTCGTGCGCGGAGGATCTGCGCGTCCTGCTCTGCGGCGTGACGACGCATCTCCCGTTCGATCGCCGCGCTCACGATCGCGGCCCGGCTGGTGGCCCTGCCCTCGGCGACCCGGCGATCGAGGAAGGCCACCATGTCGTCCGGTAGCCGGATGGCGATCTGGGTGCTCACGGCACCAGCATACCAATATGGATCCCAATGCGGGATGGCATGGGAAGTTCAGTCGTCGTCGCCCTCGTCCAGCACGGCCTCGAGCCGGGCCCGGGCGCCGTCGAGCCAGCCCTGGCAGGTGGTGGCGAGCGCCTCGCCGCGCTCCCAGAGCGTCAGCGACTCCTCCAGCGTGGTGCCGCCGGCCTCGAGCTGACGGACCACCTCGACCAGCTCGGCGCGGGCGTCCTCGTAGGACAGCTCGGGGGACTCCGAGGTCGTCTCGTCAGTCATGGGTCTCCTCGGTCGAAGCGGCGATCGGCTCGGTCGTGGCGGCGGTGACGTGGATGCGGCCGTCGGCGACGCGCACGGAGAGCGGGGCATCGGCGGCGACGGCGTGGACGGAGGTGACGACGTGGCCCTCGGCGTCCTGGAGGACGGCGTAGCCGCGGCGCAGGGTGGCCAGCGGCGAGAGGGCGCGGACCCGGGCGCGGCGGTGGTCGAGATCGTCGGCGGCACGGTCGAGCTGCCACTCGAGCTGGCGGCGGATCCGGGAGCGCCAGTCGTCAAGCTCGTCGAGACGGGTGTCGATCATGGCGCCGGGGTGGGCGAGGGCGGGGCGTGAGCGCAGGGCGTCGAGCTGGGCCTGCTCGCGGTCGAGGCGGTGCCGGACGGCGCGGCGCAGGGCGTCGCGGGCGCGGTCGACCATCATCCGCTCCTGTGCCATGTCGGGCACGATCAGCTTGGCCGCGTCGGTCGGGGTGGAGGCGCGGACGTCGGCGACCAGGTCGAGCAGCGGGGAGTCCGGCTCGTGGCCGATCGCGGAGACGACCGGGGTGCGGGCGGCGGCGACCACCCGGATCAGGCCCTCGTCGGAGAACGGCAGCAGGTCCTCGACCGAGCCGCCGCCGCGGGCCACGACGATGACGTCGACCTCGGGGTCCCCGTCGAGCCGGCGCACCGCCTCGATCACCTCGGGCGCCGAGCGCTGGCCCTGCATCGACGCGTAGGCGGTGGTGAACGCGACGGCCGGCCAGCGGCGGGTGGCGTTCTCGACGATGTCGCGCTCGGCCGCGGACTTGGGGGCGGTCACCAGCCCGACCCGGCGCGGGACGGCGGGCAGCCGGCGCTTGCGCTCCTGGGCGAACAGCCCCTCGGCGGCCAGCAGTTGGCGGCGGCGCTCGAGGCGGGCGAGCAGCTCACCGAGCCCGACCATCCGGATCTCGCGGGCGTTGAGCGAGAGGCTGCCGCGGTTGGCGTAGTAGGACGGTCGCGCGTGGATGACCACGCTCGCGCCCTCGGTGACCGGCGTCGGCAGGCCGTCGAAGAGGACGCGGGAGCAGGTGACCGGGACGGAGATGTCGGCCACCGAGTCGCGCAGGGTCAAGAACACGGTCGCCAGGCCGGGGCGGCGGTTGACCTGGGTCACCTGGCCCTCGACCCACACCGCGCCGAGCCGGTCGATCCAGCCGGCGAGCGCGTTCGCGATCGCGCGGACCGGAGCCGGCTTCTCCAGCGATGTCTCGAGGGCCACGGCCGCGAGCCTATGGCAGGGTGTCGACATGACGGCGACGGCGCTGGTGATCGGTGAGGCCGTGCTCGACGTGGTCCACGCGGAAGGGGCCCCGCCGGACGAACGTCCCGGCGGCTCGGCCGTCAACGTCGCGGTCGCCCTGGCCCGGCTGGGGAGGCCGGTCCGGCTCGCCACCGCGTACGCCGACGACGCCGCCGGTGCGCGGATCGCCGGCCACCTGCGGGCGGCCGGGGTCGACCTCGCCGGTGACCCCCACGTGCTGGCCGCCACGCCCCGCGCGGACGCGGTGATCGACCCGAGTGGCGCGGCGACGTACTCCTTCGAGATCGGGTGGCGGCTGCCCGCGCTGCCCGCCGCGCCCGCCCACGTCGTGCACGTGACGTCCCTGGCGCCGCTGCTCGACCCCGGCGCCGGCGACGTCCTCGCCCTGGTGGAGCGGATCGCGCCCACTGCCTGCATCTCCTACGACGTCAACCTGCGTCCGGCCATCACCGGGGCCCGGCGCGAGGTGGTCGAGCGGGTGCTGCGGACCGCCGCGGCGGCGACGGTCGTGAAGGCGTCCGACGAGGACCTGCTCGCGCTGTGGCCGGACCGCTCGGCGGGCGAGTCGGCCTCGGCGCTACTGGCCCTGCCGGACGGTCCGGTGGCGGTCGTGGTGACCCACGGCGGCGAGGGCGCCTCGTGGCACGCCTGCGCGGGCGCCGACTGGTCGACCGGCGGCGTGCACGCCGAGCCGGTCGAGGTCGTCGACACCATCGGCGCCGGCGACACCTTCGCCGCCGCCCTCCTCGACCACCTGTGGCCGCTCCTCGGCCCCGGCGCCCGCGACCGCCTCGCCGCCCTCGGCCCCGACGCCTGGAGCGCCGCGCTCGGGTACGCCGGGCGCGCCGCCGCCGTCACCGTCGGCCGGGTCGGCGCGGACCCGCCCACCCGCGCCGAGCTCGACGTACTGCCCGGCCGGGGCTGAGGGTCGCGCTGGGCCGCCGATTCACCACGGTATGTAGGCGAATCGGCGCTTCTGTAGTGGAACTCCGCTACGGAAGCGGCCATTCGCCTACATACCGTGATGAACCCGCAGCCACGCCCGACCCACGGCGCCCACCGCATCAGCCCCACGCCAAAGGTTCCCCTAGGCTGGCCCGGTGCGCCTGCGGATCGACCTCGCCTACGACGGCGGCGACTTCCGGGGCTGGGCGAGCCAGCCGGGCCTGCGCACGGTCCAGGCGGAGGTGACCGCCGCGCTCACCACGGTGCTGCGACTGCCGGAGGGCTCGCTGCGGGTGACCTGCGCGGGCCGTACCGACTCGGGCGTGCACGCGCGGGGGCAGGTCGTCCATGTCGATGTGCCCGCGGACCCGGAGGAGGGCTCGGAGACGGCCGCGCGCCAGCTCACCCAGCTCGACGTGCTGGCCCGCCGGGTCAACGGAGTGCTCGACAAGACGGTGCGCGTGCACCGGATCAGTGCCGCGGCGCCCGGCTTCGATGCCCGGTTCGCGGCGCTGTGGCGGCGCTACGCCTACCGGATCGTCGACGACCCGGCCCGCGCCGACCCGCTGACCCGCAACCACGTGCTGTTCTGGCCGCGCGCGCTCGACGTCGCCGCGATGGACAAGGCGGCCGGGTCGCTGGTGGGCCTCCACGACTTCGCCGCCTTCTGCAAGCACCGGGAGGGCGCAACGACGATCCGCACCCTGCTGGAGTTCGGCTGGACCCGCACCGGCGAGGGGCTGGTCGTCGGGCACGTCAAGGCCGACGCGTTCTGCCACTCGATGGTGCGGGCGCTCGTGGGCTGCATGATCGCGATCGGTGAGGGCCGCAAGGACCCGGCCTGGGCGGTCGAGATCCTCACCGGGCGCCGCCGCGACCAGGGCGTGGTGGTCGTCCCGGCGCACGGACTGACCCTCGAGGAGGTCGCCTACCCCGACGCCGCCGGGCTCGCGGCACGGGTCGAGCAGACCGCTGCCCGGCGTACCCACGCGGAGACGGACGGGGTCGAGGGATGAGCGAGGAGCACTACTTCTCCGCCGACCCGGCGGTGGCCTTCCAGCGCGCGCCGGTCGAGGCCGAGGTCTGGGGGCAGCGGCTGCGGCTGGTCAGCGGGTCCGGCGTGTTCGCGCAGGGCCGGCTCGACATCGGGACCTCCGTCCTCTTCCGGGAGACCGAGCCGCCCACGGGCGGGCGGATCCTCGATCTCGGCTGCGGGTACGGCGTGATCGGGCTGGCCTGTGCGCTCGCCGCCCCGGGAGCCACCGTCACCGCCGTCGACGTCAATCGGCGCGCGGTCCTGCTGGCCAACGAGAACGCCGCGGCGCTCGGCGTGACCGACCGCTTCGCGGCCCTGGTCCCGGACGACGTCGACCCCGGCGCGACGTACGACGAGATCTGGTCCAACCCGCCGATCAGGATCGGCAAGGCGGCGCTGCACGACCTGCTGCTGACCTGGCTGCCGCGGCTCGCCACCGACGGCCGGGCGGTCCTGGTGGTCGGCAAGAACCTCGGCGCCGACTCGCTGCAGCGCTGGCTCGGAGAGCAGGGCTTCCCGACCGAGCGGATCGCCAGCGCGAAGGGGTTCCGGGTCCTCGAGACCCGTCGTGCCTGACCCCACCGTGCCCGACCGGCGCGTGCCTAGAGTGGCGCCATGCCCACCGAGTTCACCGTGCGCGGGTCGCACTCCGCCTTCCAGCCGCCCGAGCGCGGCACGGCGCAGGTCACCCTGGCCTTCCAGGGCCCGGCGCTGCAGCCGGTCTACGACCGCGTCGCCGGCGATCTCCAGGCCGTGCAGGCGTCGGTCCAGGAGCTCCACGATCCGGCGAACGGGCCGGTCACCTGGTGGGCCACCCAGCACGTCCGCACCTGGGCCGAGCGTCCGTGGAACCAGGACGGCAGGCAGCTGCCGCTCGTGCACCACGCCAGCGTCGGGGTGCAGGTCAAGTTCCGCGACTTCGCGCGGCTCACCACCTGGGTGGGCCGGCTCGTCGACGCCGCGGAGGGGTTCCGACTCGACGGCGTGGTCTGGTCGCTCACCGAGGCGCATCGCCTCGAGCTCGAGCGGACCGTCCGCACCCGGGCGGTGCAGGACGCCGTCCGCCGGGCGCAGGAGTACGCGGACGCGCTCGGCCTCGGCCCGGTCCGGCCGGTCGCCGTGGCCGATGCCGGCATGCTGGGCCCGGGCATCTCCCCGATGGGTGGAGGCGGTGGCGGTTCCTATCTGAGGATGGCGGCCAAGGACGCTGGCGGCAGCGTCGAGCTGGAGCTCTCTCCCGAGGACATCGAGGTCACCGCCGAGGTCGACGCCCGCTTCGTCGTGGTCTGACCGGGCACCGCCCTGCGAGCGTGGGTCAGGACGTGACCCTCGCCCGCGCGAGGACCTGCGCCGCCGGCGCGCTCGCCGGTCGCCGGCCCCACAGCATGAGCAGCAGCTCGGCCGCGGGCGCGGTCAGCGCGACCGGCTCGCCGGCCGCGTCGGGCTCGAGCACCAGCGAGCGGTCGAGGTCGGTGGCCGTGAGCCGGACCGGCGCCGACAGTGGCGCGGTGCGGCCCAGCCGGACCTGGCGCGGGTAGAACAGCGTCACGACCTCGTCGACGCCGTCCCAGCCGAGCTCGGGGGACAGCCGCCAGGCGTCGGTGCGGCCCACGGCGGCCAGGGCGTCGTACAGGTGCACGGTGACCTCGTGGACCTGTCGCCGCCGCCAGAAGCCGGCCCTGGACTCGGGGCCGAAGGCCCACGCGGGGGCGTCGGGGGAGGTGCGGCGCAGGACGTCGACGAGGTGGGCCGCCGCGGCGCGGTAGCCGGCGACCAGCGGCTCCCGCCCGCTGCCGGCCGCCGGGGTGTCGCCGTCCGGGTTGCCGTCGGTGACCGCGTGCGCGGCCCAGGCGTGCACCCAGCGGGTGTGCTCGCCCAGGTCGGCGAGGGTCCAGCCCGGGCAGGTCGGCACCGGGGCGGCCAGGTCGCCGGTGGACAGCACCTCCGCGAAGCGTCCGGTCGTGTCCTCCAGCAGGTCGATCCACTCCATGGCGCGATCCTCGCAGGCGTGGCCCGGCGGGGTGCCGCGCTGGTGATCGTGGAGATCGGTGCGCTGGCGAGGGCCGTCGTCCCGCGGAGGCCCGCGGACGGGGAAATAGGTCGCCGCGCTCGCACGGAACGCGGAGAATCGACCCTCGTGGGTCATGTGGAGATCGCCGGAGTCCGCTACGAGCTGCCCGACGGGAGGGTGCTGCTCGACGACGTGTCGTTCCGGGTCGGTGAGGGCGCCAAGGTCGCGCTGGTGGGTGCCAACGGCGCCGGGAAGACCACGCTGTTCCGGATCATCACCGGCGACCTGGTCCCGCACGCCGGTGTCGTCACCCGGTCCGGCGGGCTCGGCGTGATGCGGCAGATGGTCGACCGGGGCCTCGGTGACGAGCCGACGATCGCGGACCTGCTGCTCGGCCTGGCGCCGGAGCGGATGCGGTCGGCCGCGGCCGAGGTCGACCGGTGCGAGCTGGCGCTGATGGACGCCGACGACGAGCCGACCCAGCTGGCCTATGCCCACGCCCTGGCCGAGTACGCCGACGCCGGCGGCTACGACGTCGAGGTGGTCTGGGACGTGTGCACCGTCAAGGCGCTGGGGGTCCCCTACGACCGGGCGAAGTACCGGGAGCTGCGGACGCTGTCGGGCGGCGAGCAGAAGCGCCTGGTGCTGGAGTACCTCCTCGCCGGTCCCGAGGAGGTCCTGCTGCTCGACGAGCCCGACAACTTCCTCGACGTCCCCGGCAAGATCTGGCTGGAGCAGCGGATCGCCGCCTCGGACAAGACGATCCTGTTCATCAGCCACGACCGGGAGCTGCTCGCCAACGCCGCGACCCATGTCGTGACCGTCGAGCTCGGCGCGGGCGGCGGGGGCAACAGCACCTGGACGCACCCGGGCGGCTTCGCGTCGTACCACGAGGCGCGCAAGGACCGCTTCGCCCGCTTCGCCGAGCTGCGCCGACGCTGGGACGAGGAGCACGCGAAGCTCAAGGCGCTGGTCCTGCGGCTGAAGGTCAAGGCGGAGTACAACGACGGCATGTCCTCGCAGTACCGCGCCGCGCAGACCCGGCTGCGGAAGTTCGAGGAGGCCGGCCCACCGACCGAGCAGCCGCGCGAGCAGCAGGTCACCATGCGCCTGTCGGGTTCGCGCACCGGCAAGCGGGCCGTGGTCTGCGAGTCGCTAGAGCTGACCGGGCTGATGGAGCCGTTCGACCTCGAGGTCTGGTACGGCGATCGGCTCGCCGTGCTGGGCTCCAACGGCTCGGGAAAGTCCCACTTCCTGCGTCTGCTCGCCGCCGGCGGCAGCGACCCCGACGTCGAGCACCGCCCGGTCGGCGACGTCGCGATCGCGCCGGTTCGACACCAGGGGCGGGCCCGCCTCGGCGCGCGGGTGCGGCCCGGCTGGTTCGTGCAGACCCATGAGCATCCCGAGCTGGCCGGACGAACCCTGCTGGAGATCCTGCACCGCGGCGACGGCACGCCGTCCGGCCGTCAGGGCATGGGCCGCGAGGCGGCGAGCCGGGTGCTCGACCGCTACGAGCTGGCCGGAAGTGCGGAGCAGTCGTTCGACTCGCTCTCGGGCGGCCAGCAGGCCCGCTTCCAGATCCTGCTGCTCGAGCTGTCCGGTGCGACCCTGCTGCTGCTCGACGAGCCGACCGACAATCTCGACGTCCAGTCGGCCGAGGCCCTGGAGGAGGGACTCGAGGCCTTCGAGGGGACGGTCGTCGCGGTCACCCACGACCGCTGGTTCGCCCGGGGGTTCGACCGGTTCTGCGTGTTCGGCGCGGACGGCCGGGTCTACGAGTCCGACGGGCCGGTGTGGGACGAGGGGCGGGTCGCCCGCAGACGCTGATCGGCGGGAGATGTAACACGTTGTCCGCCCGTCTACCCGGCGGTTGTCGGCGCTTTCGAGGCCGGTTCCGGGCCGTTCGGCGCTGACAACCGGCGACCAGTGCGGCGGACGGCGTGTTACAGCGCGGCAAATCGCTTGGTTCCGGCGCTCCCGGATGCAACGGTGGGGGAGTCACCCCCAATGCTGCGGAAGGACCACCATGGCTGCCACCGGCGCGAACGACGATCTCAAGGCGAAGATGCGCGAGGCCCTCGACCGCAAGAACAACAAGGAGCACGGCGTCCACGAGGACGGACCCACCAAGGAGAAGGCGCACGGGTCCGAGGTGGTGGGCGGCGCGCCGAAGATGCACCGACGCAAGGCCGGGGGCGGCGGCTCCTGACCGCTCCGGGCCTCAGCCTGGATCCCGGCCTGGTCGAGGGGGCAGACCCATCCGGGAGGTCTGCCCCCTCGCGTCGGGGGGAGGGGCGCGCGGTCAGGCGTCGGAGCCCAGCTGGAGCTCGGCCGTGCTCTCCTTGCCGCCGCGCTGGTAGGTCACCTTGACCGTGTCGCCGGGCCGGTAGGAGCGGACCGTCGCGATCAGCGCCTCGGTGTTCTCGATCTGGCGGCCGTCGATCGCCGTGATCACGTCGTCCTGCGCCAGGCCGGCGTCGGCGGCGGCGGAGCCCTTCTCGATCTCGGCGATCCGGGCGCCGCTGAGCGTGGTGTCGCTGGAGCCCGCCGTACCTGCCGCGTCCGCGACCTGGATGCCCAGCCGGGCGTGGGTCGGGGTCTCACCGGCCCGGAGCTGGTCGATGATCGGCATCACCTCGTCGATCGGGATCGCGAAGCCGAGCCCGATCGAGCCCGACTCGGCGCCCTGACCCGAGGACGTCGAGCGGATGGAGGCGTTGATGCCGACCAGCTGACCGTCCATGTTGACCAGCGGACCGCCGCTGTTGCCGGGGTTGATCGCGGCGTCGGTCTGGATCGCGGGGTAGGCCGTCGCATTGCCCTGGGCGTCGCGGGCGACCTCGACCGGTCGGTCGAGGGCGCTGACGATGCCGCTGGTGACGGTGGCGTCGAGGCCGAACGGCGAGCCGATCGCGACGACCTGCTCGCCCACGTCGAGGTTGCTCGACTTGCCGATGGTGATCGGCTTCAGGCCGTCGACCTCCTCGACCTTCACCAGCGCGGTGTCGGTGAGCGGGTCGGTGCCGACCACGGTGCCCCGTACCTTGCGGCCGTCGTTGAAGGACACCGTCACCTCGGCCTGGTCGGCCGGGATCTCGCCGCCCAGGGTGACCACGTGGTCGTTGGTGAGGATCAGGCCGTCGCTGTCGAGCACGACGCCCGAGCCGCTCCCGGCGCCGCCCGGTCCGCGGACCTCGAGCGCCACCACGGACGGCAGCACCGCGGCCGCGACCGATTCCACGCTGCCCGACGCCGCGGGCCGGTTGCCGTTGTCGACCACCGGCAGTGACGAGGTCCGGCTGGTGCTGCCGCCCCCGTCGCCGGACGCAGCGTCGTACAGCGCCGCCCCGCCGATCCCGGCCCCGCCACCGACCACCAGCGCACCGGTCAGGACCGCGACCGCGAACCCGGCCCGCCGCGGTCGCCGGGGAGGCGGCGACCACTCGGGCGAGGAGGGCGGCGGGAAGGCCGGGGGAAGGGGGGGGCGCCGGCTGGGCCGGGGGGATCGGGGGCAGGGACTGGGTCATGGCTCCACTGTGCGAGTCGTCCCTGTGATCCGGCTGAGGACCGCGTGAGGACTTCCTCTGAGCCGTCGGCCGCTGCGGCGCTCGCAGGTCGGTCGGGGGCAGTAACACGCCGTCCACCCGACTACCTGACTCCTTTTGGCAGAATTCCGCGCCGAGATGGCCGATTCGTGCTGAGAACTGCCGGTCAGACGGGTGGACGGCGTGTTACATCGCCTGTCCCACCCGGCACGCGGCAGGCCGGTGCCCGTCCACAGGCGGTGGGGAGGAGGATCCTCTCCACAGAAGGCGCGCGGTCGGCGGGGCTCCGTCGCCGCTGGTGCCGATCCTCGGAGCATGAATGCTCGGGTCAAGGCGCTGATGAGCGCGCAGTGGGGTCTCGTCACGAGGAGGCAGGCGATGGTCGAGGGAGGGATGGCCGGGCACCAGATCGACACGCTGGTGCGTTCGGGCGTCTGGGTCGCTGTCCGCCGGGGCGTCTACGCGGAGGCGTCGTACGTCGCTGTGCTGACGTCGTCTCTGCAGCGACGGGTGCTCGCGGACCGCGCCGCCAGCCTGCGCATCGCAGCACCCCATTCGCTGTCCCATCACTCGTCGGCTCATCTCCAGCAGCTCGAGGTCCTTCGTGAGCGGTTGCCCTCCACGCACGTCGGTCGACCCGGCATCGTCGGCTCGCACCTGCGGCACGGTGTGAAGCACCACCTGGCGCCGTACCGGAGGGAACAGGTCATCGAGGTCGATGGCGTGCCGGCTCTCGACGGTCCACGGACCTGTCTCGACATCGCACGTGAACACGGCTACCTCCAGGGCCTGGTGGCAGCCGACTCGGTGTTGCGCTCGGGCTCGAGTCGTGCCGACCTGGAGAGGGCGGCCGCTGCGATGACCCATTGGCCCCACGTGACCGTGGTCCGGGACGTCGTCGTGTCGGCGTCACCGCTGACGGATTCGATCGCGGAGTCGCTGGGCCGCGACTTCGTCACCGAGCTCGGCTACGGCGTCCCGCAGCCGCAGTTCGGGCTGACCGCCGACGGTCGGACGGTCTGGTGCGACCTTCGGCTGGGCCGCCACTTCTTCGAGATCGACGGGAGGTGGAAGCTGCGGCCCGCCGCCGCGGGTGGGTTCTCGGTCACGACGCCGGAGGACACGTTGTGGGAGGAGAAGCTGCGCCAGGACTTCGTCACCGGATTCAAGACCGGGGTGTCGCGGCTCACCTGGGACGACTTCTTCGGCGGACAGCGTGCCCGGGCGCTCGAACGCTGCCGCCGCGAGTTCCTCGACACCTGCGCACGCTTCGGCACGGACATCTCGGATCTCGCTCAGTTCCGGCCGCGCCATCCCAAACCGCGGAGCGTCGTACGGCGGGGGCCGGTCCTGCCGCAGTGGTCGCCGTGAGCCGGTGAGCGGCGTCGTGTAACACGCCGTCCACCCGACTACCTGTCGGTTGTCAGCAGGAACGGCACGAAAAGCGGCTCGATTCTGCGGAGATCCGCCGACCAGACCGGTGGACGGCGTGTTACTTCCGAGCGGCCGCGAGCCAGCCCGCCGCCACTCCTCCTGCTGAGGCCGAGCCGGACTACACCTGTCGGGCCTGCTCCTCCCAGTACGGCTTGCGCAGCTCCCGCTTGAGGATCTTGCCGGTGGGATTGCGCGGCAGCGCGGCGATGATGTCCACCGACTTGGGCGCTTTGAAGTGCGCGAGCCGCTCGCGGGTCCACTCGATCAGCTCGACCTCGGTGGCGTCCGAGCCCTCGCGCAACCCGACGACCGCCTTGACCGCCTCGCCCCACGTCGGGTCCGGTACGCCGATCACGGCCACCTCGAGGACCGCCGGGTGCTCGGAGAGCACCCGCTCGACCTCGGGGGAGTACACGTTCTCGCCGCCGGTGATGATCATGTCCTTGAGCCGGTCGGAGACGAACACGAAGCCGTCCTCGTCGACGTGTCCCATGTCGCCGGTCCGGAACCAGCCGTCGTCGGTGATCACCTCGGCGGTCGCCTCCGGCTTGTTCAGGAAGCCCTTCATCAGCTGGGGCGTCTTGAGCCAGATCTCGCCGTGCTCGCCGACCCCCACGTCGGCCAGCGTCGCCGGATCGACGATGCGGACCTCGCACTCCGGGAGCGGCTTGCCGGCCGAGACCAGCCGCTCGGGATGGCCGTCCGCCTCGGCGGTGCGGTGGTCCTCGGGCATCAGGTGGGTGGCGACCCCGGCGACCTCGGTGAGGCCGTAGACCTGGATGAAGTCGGTGTCGGGCCAGGCCTCCATCGCGGCCCGCAGCAGCGGCGGCGGCATCGGCGCGGCGCCGTAGGTGTAGGTCTTGAGCGCACCGAACAGCGTGATCGCGTCCGGCCCGGCCTGGAGCACCTGGGCGAGCACGGCGGGAACCAGGAAGGTGCGGTTGGCGCCGGCCAGGATCGCGCCGGCCAGCGAGGCGGCGTCGGGCTCGCGGGTCATCACGCTCGGGATGCCGTCGTGGATGCCGAAGAGCACGTACGACGAGCCGCCCACGTGGAACAGCGGCATCGCCACCATCGACTTGTCGCCGGGCTCGAAGCCCCAGCCGTCGTGGGCGTTGATGGTGTGCCGGACCATGTTGCGGTGGGTGAGCATGACGCCCTTGGGCCGCCCGGTGGTGCCCGAGGAGTACATCACCAGGCACACGTCGTCCTCGAGGACGTCGGGCCCGTCGTCGCAGGGCGTGGCCGCGGCGAGGAACCGCTCGTACGCGTCGTCCTCTCCGCCCTCGGGGGTGACCTCGATGATCGTCCGCACGTTCGGCAGCCGGTCGCGGATCGCCTCGATCGTGGGCATCAGCTCGCGTCCGACGAAGAGCACCTTGGCGCCGGAGTCGTTGACGGCGTAGTCGATCTCGTCGCCGGCCGAGCGCCAGTTGATGATCGCGTTGGCCGCGCCGATCGAGCCGGCGGCCAGGCTGATCTCGACGCAGGCCGGGTGGTTCTTGTCGAGGAAGGACACCACGTCGCCGCGGGCGATGCCGAGGTCGCGCAGTCCGCCGGCGGCGCGGTGCACGCGGTCGTGCCACTGCTTCCACGTCCAGGTGCGGCCGAGGTAGGTCATCGCCTCGGCGTCGGGCGTCGCCTCCGCCCAGTAGTTGAGCCGGTCCTCGACGTAGGTCGGCTCGGGGGGCGTGGCCGGGGGCCACGCGCGGGCAGGGGCGGGGGGCTGGGGCTCCGTCGTCGCGCTCATCTCGCAGATTGTGGCTCACATCACAAAGCGGCACAACGGACCACGCATCGGCCGGTCACCTTGCGTTCACCCGGACCGACGACGATCGAGAGGTGAATCCCCTGCTCCGCGGCGCCGAGGCGCCGGCGCCGCGCACGCTCGTCGAGGTGCTCCGCCGGACCACCGCCGACCACCCGGACGCGATGGCGCTGGACAGCGGCAACGACACGGTGACCTACGCCGAGTTCGCCGAGGCGGCCGCCGCGGTCGCCGCCGATCTCGCCGAGCTCGGGATCGGCGCGGGGGACCGGGTCGGGGTACGGCTGCCGTCCGGCACCACCGACCTGTATGTCGCGATCATGGGGATCCTGTTCGCCGGCGCCGCCTATGTGCCCGTCGACGCCGACGACCCCGAGGAGCGGGCCCGGTTGGTGTTCGGGGAGGCGCGGGTCGCCGCGATCGTCGGCGCGGGCCTGGTCATCGAGGCGCGCCGCGACGCCGCGCCGCGGGACCGGCGCGACCCCGGCCCGGACGACGACGCGTGGGTGATCTTCACGTCCGGCTCGACTGGGACGCCCAAGGGAGTGGCGGTCACCCACCGCAACGCGGCGGCGTTCGTCGACGCCGAGGCGGGGATGTTCCTGCAGGACGTGCCGCTGGGCCCCGACGACCGGGTGATGGCGGGCCTCAGCGTCGCCTTCGACGCGAGCTGCGAGGAGATGTGGCTGGCCTGGCGGTACGGCGCCTGCCTGGTCCCGGCGCCTCGCGCGCTCGTACGCAGCGGCGTCGACGTCGGCCCCTGGCTCACGGCCAACGACATCACGGTGGTCTCCACGGTGCCGACCCTGGTGAGCCTGTGGCCCGACGACGCCCTGGAGCGGGTCCGGCTGCTCATCCTCGGCGGCGAGGCGCTGCCGCCGGAGCTCGCAGGGCGCCTGGTCCGCGAGGGCCGCGAGGTGTGGAACACCTACGGTCCCACCGAGGCCACCGTCGTCGCCTGCGGTGCCCTCGTCGAGGCCGACGGGCCGGTGCGGATCGGTCTGCCGCTGGCCGGCTGGGACCTGGTCGTCGTCGACCCGACCACCGGGGAGCCGGTGGACGAGGGGGAGCGCGGTGAGCTGATCATCGGGGGCGTCGGACTCGCTCGCTACCTCGACCCCGCGAAGGATGCCGAGAAGTACGCGCCCATGCCCACACTCGGCTGGGAGCGCGCCTACCGCAGCGGCGACATCGTCGTGAACGACCCCGCCGGCCTGCTCTTCGCCGGCCGTGCCGACGACCAGGTCAAGGTCGGCGGCCGGCGGATCGAGCTCGGCGAGGTCGACTCCGCGCTGCTCGCGCTGCCGGGAGTCAGCGCCGCGGCGGCAGCCGTGCGCCGCACCAGCACCGGCAACCAGCTGCTGGTCGGCTACGTCGCCACCACGGCGGACTACGACGGCGCCGCCGCCACGGCCCACCTGCGGGCCACCATGCCCGCCGCGCTGGTGCCGCGCCTGGCCGTCGTCGAGGACATCCCGACCCGGACCTCCGGCAAGGTCGACCGCGACGCGCTCCCGTGGCCGCTGGCGGCCGCGGACCCCGCCGACGCGGGGCTGCACGGCACCGCCGCCCGGATCGCGGAGATCTGGCAGCGGGTCATCGGGGCCGCGCCCGACGGACCGGGGGCGGACTTCTTCGACCTCGGCGGCGGCAGCCTCACCGCCGCGCAGGTGGTCACCCTCCTGCGTGCCGAGCACGCCGAGCTGACGGTCGCCGACCTCTACGAGCACCCGACGGTCGGCGGCCTGACGGGCTTCCTCGACTCCCTGGAGCCGAGCGCCCTGACCGAGCAGAGCCGCAAGGTGAAGCCGATCCCGCGCAAGACCCAGATCGGCCAGGTGCTCGCCGTCCCGCTGCTGCGGGCGCTGGCGGCGCCGCGCTGGATCGCGGCCATCCTGACCCTCGCCCGGCTCGGGCACGACCTTCTCGACGTCGCCTGGCTGCCTGCCGTGCCGTGGTGGGTGCTGGCGCTGCTGCTCGTCCTCTTCGTCAGCCCGCCCGGCCGGATGCTCGTGGCGGCGAAGCTGGCCCGGGTCGTCCTGGCGGGCGTCCGGCCCGGCGCCTACCCGCGCGGCGGCAAGGTGCACCTGCGGATCTGGACGGCCGAGCGGATCGCCGACGAGCTGGGCGCGACCCGGCTGGCCGGGGCGCCGTACATCACCTGGTACGCCCGGCTCCTCGGCGCCAAGGTGGCCCGCGGTGCCGACCTGCACTCGCTGCCGCCCGTCACCGGTCATCTCACCGTCGGGAAAGGCGCGTCGATCGAGCCCGAGGTCGACCTGACCGGCTACTGGATCGACGGTGACACGCTGCACGTCGGCGGGATCCGGGTGGGTCGTCGCGCCCGGGTCGGCACCCGGTCGATGCTGTGCCCGGGCGCGGTCGTCGGCGACGACGCCGAGGTCGCGCCGGGGTCGGCCGTCTTCGGCGAGGTCCCGGTGGGAGAGTTCTGGTCGGGGGCGCCCGCGGTGCGGATGAGCTCCGCGGCGCGGGGCCCGTGGGCCGAGCGTCCGCCCGCGTCGCGCCGGTCGCTGCGGCGTTGGGCGGTGGGGTACGCCGCCGTGGCCGGTCTCCTCTCCTGCCTGCCCGCGCTCGCGGTACTGGGCGTGGCGATCCCCGTGCTGCTGCTGGCCGACGTCGACGCCACCACCGGCGTCGGCGATCTGGTCGCGGCGCTCGCACCCTGGCTGGTGCCGGGCGTGGTGGCCGGCTTCGTCGTGCTGGCCGCGCTGATCCTCGGCGCCGTCCGGCTCCTCGCGCGCGGGGTGCGGGCCGGCGCCCACCCGCTGCAGAGCGGGCCGGCGCTGTGCGTGTGGTCGACGATCCGGGTGCTCGACGAGGCCCGGACCTGGCTGTTCCCGCTCTACAGCTCGCAGCTCACGCCCGGGTGGCTGCGTCTGCTCGGCGCGCGGATCGGCAAGGACGTCGAGGCCTCGACGGCACTGATGATCCCGTCGCTGGTGAGTGTCAGCGACCAGGCGTTCCTCGCGGACGACACCCTGATCGGCGGCTACGAGCTCGGCGGCGGCTGGCTGCGCGCCGAGCGGGTCAAGGTCGGCAAGCGGGCCTTCGTCGGCAACTCCGCGATGGCGGCGCCCGGCCGCAAGGTGCCCAAGCGCTCGCTGGTCGCGGTCCTCTCGGCGGCTCCGGCCCGCGGCACGGTGAAGGCCGGCGAGTCCTGGCTCGGCAGCCCGCCCGCGCCGCTGCGCCGTGCCGCCCAGGGCTCCGCCGACGAGCGCACCTACGCCCCGCCGACCCGGCTCAAGGCGGCCCGGGCCTGCTGGGAGGTCGCCCGGCTGCTGCCGGTCACCCTGGCCGTGTGCCTGCACCTGATCGTCGTCCTCGGCACTCTCGCCGTGTGGGTCCGGTACGGCGCGCTGGCCGGCCTGCTCGCCGTACCGGTGCTGCTGTGGGGTGCGGGACTGCTCGCCGGGCTGGTCGCCGTGCTCGCCAAGTGGCTCCTCGTCGGCCGGGTCCGCGCGGGCTCCCATCCCCTGTGGAGCTCGTTCGTGTGGCGCAACGAGCTCGCCGACACCTTCGTCGAGGTGGTCGCGACTCCCTGGTTCGCGGGGCTGGCGACCGGATCGCCGCTCATCGCCGTGTGGTTCCGCGCGATGGGTGCGCGGGTCGGCCGCGGAGTGTGGTGCGAGTCGTACTGGCTGCCCGAGCCGGACCTGGTCGAGCTCGGCGACGGCTCGGTCGTCAACCAGGGCAGTGTCGTGCAGACCCATCTCTTCCACGACCGGCTGCTCGCCACCGACACGGTCCGGCTGCATCGCGGCGCCACGGTGGGCCCCAACTCGGTGGTGCTGCCCGCTGCGTCGTTGGGCCGGCACGCTACGGTCGGCCCGGTGTCGTTGGTGATGAGGGGGGAGTCCGTGCCGGACAAGACGCGCTGGATCGGCAATCCCATCGGTCCGTGGGCCGACTGAGGATCCGGCCCGTGCCCCAGCTGCCCACCGCCGACCCGTACCTGCCCGGCCACGGCGACCCGTCGTACGCCGTGCGGCACTACGACCTCGACCTCGCCTACGTCCCCGACGGCAACCGGCTGAGCGGCACCGCGCACCTGGAGCTGGTGGTCCGCGCGGAGACCGCGCGGCTGGTCCTCGACCTCGCCCACCTGCGGGCCACCAAGCTGCGCCTCGACGGAGGTGACCCCGACGATGGCGGCCCCCGGCCGGCGCCGCGGGTCAAGAAGTGGTCGGCGCGCGGCCACCGGCTGGTCCTGCAGCTCGACCGCCCGGTCGCCGCCGGCTCCGAGCTGCGGCTGACGGTGGTCTACGGTGGCTCCCCGCGGCCGGTCGTCGACCGTCACCACGGCGACGCCGGCTGGGAGGAGCTCGAGGACGGCGTCATCGTCGCGGCTCAGCCGCACGGCGCGCCCACCTGGTTCCCGTGCAACGACCGCCCCGACGACAAGGCGACCTACCGCATCACGGTGGCCGCGCCCGCCGGCTACGTCGTGGTCGCCAACGGTGCCCTCGCCGCCCACCGGCGCCGCGCCGGCGCGGAGAGCTGGACCTACGCCATGGACCGGCCGATGGCGACCTATCTCGCCACCGTCCAGATCGGACGCTACGTCACCACCGAGCACGACCCGCGCACCCGCACCTTCGCGCCGCCCGACGCCGACCTCGCCGGCTCCTTCGACCAGCAGCCGGCGATGCTGGAGTTCTTCGAGCGGATCTTCGGTGCCTACCCCTTCGACGCCTACGCCGCCGTGGTCACCGACGACGACCTCGAGATCCCCCTCGAGAGCCAGAGCCTGTCGACCTTCGGCCGCAACTTCTGCTCGTCCGACTGGTCGCAGGTGCGGCTGATCGCCCATGAGCTCGCCCACCAGTGGTACGGCAACGCCGTCACCCTGCGCCACTGGCAGGACATCTGGCTGCACGAGGGATTCGCGTGCTACGCCGAGTGGCTGTGGTCCGAGGAGAGCGGCGGCCCGCGCACCTGCGACGGGTGGGCCCGCCACCACCACGAGCGCCTCGCCGGGCTGGACCAGGACCTGGTCCTCGCCGACCCGGGCGCGGAGCTGATGTTCGACGACCGGGTCTACAAGCGCGGCGCCCTCGCGCTGCACGCCCTGCGCCTCGCCGTCGGCGACGACGCCTTCTTCGACGTGCTGCGCGGCTGGGTCGCCACACATGCGGGGGAGTCGGTCACCACCGAGGACTTCCTCGGCATCGCCTCGCAGCGCACCGGCACGGATGTCGCGGAGCTGCTGCGGCCGTGGCTGTGCGACGCCGCGCTGCCGGCCTTTCCACAGGGCTGAGGCCCGCGGTTGCAGCCACCGGCCCGGTTGCGTTGACTGGTCGGGTCGGCGACGATCTCGGGAGACGCCGAAATCGGAAGGAGCAGCGATGACCGTGGCGATCGGACCGATCCGTCGAGGTGACGAGATGCAGCGCTTCCCGATGACGTGGGAGGAGTACCTCGCCGCGGACGTGGTCCCGAGCGAGTACTTCGGAGGCGCTCTCGTCGTGGCCGCACAACCCTCACAACGTCATCAACAGATCCAGTTCCGCCTGCAGGTGCTTCTGAACGACCACCTTGCTCCGGGCACCCAGGTGACCGGCGGCTGGGGCTGGATCCCGACCGGGGTGCGCGAGGAGCTCGGTCCGGACCTGATGGTCCACGACGTGACCGAGGAGCAACGGGCGCTGTCCGGCGTCCCGCACCTGGTCGTCGAGATCGTCTCGTCCAACCGGGCCAACGACTACATCGCCAAGGTGCAGCGCTACGCCGCGTGGGGCGCGCCGTCGTACTGGATCGTCGACCCGCGCGACCACGAGGTCACCACGATGCGGCTCGTCGACGGCTTCTACCGCGAGACCGGCCGCTTCGCCAGCGGCCAGGTGGTGCTCGCCTACGGCGACGTCGAGGTGCCCGTCGACATCGACGCACTGCTCGCCTGAGCGTCGGCCTCAGCCCGGGAGCAACGAGAGCGCCGTCAGCTCGGTGCGCAGCGTCACGGCATCGGTGAACACGATGCCGGCCAACCCGAGGGCCCGCGCCGCCTCGACGTTGGCCGCCTTGTCGTCGACGAACACCAGCCGCTCCGGCGCCAGCCCGGACCGCTCGGCAGCGAGGAGGAAGATGCGGGGGTCGGGCTTCGCGATCCGCTCCATGCCGGACACGACGACGTGGTCGAGCAGGTCGAGGAGGTCGAACCGTCCTGCCGCGTGGGCCTGGTAGAGCTCGTGGGACCAGTTGGTCAGGCCGCACTGGGGGACGCCGGCGGCATGCAGGTCCCGCACGACCGCGACGGACGCGGGCAGCTCGCTCAGCGCGGCGGCGAAGTGCCGATGGTAGGCGTGGCCGTGCGGTGACCACTCGGGATGGAGACGGTCGAGCTCGGCCAACGCCTCGGCCCAGGGGCGGCCGGCGTCGCACGCGTGGTTCCAGGCACCGAAGTCGAACCCGGCGAGGAACCGACGGGCCTCGTCCTCGCCGACGCCCGCGGCCACCGCGGCGAGCGGCTGCCAGTCGATGAGCACGTTGCCCAGATCCCAGACGACCCCTGCCACACCGGTGGCAGGGGTCGGGAAGGGTGGTGCGGAGGGGGGCACGCTCAGGCCCAGCGCTCCTCGGCGGGCACGAAGGTCAGGCCGCGATCGCCGGTGTAGATCTGCTTCGGGCGGGCGATCTTCTGCTCCTTGTCGCCGGTCAGCTCCAGCCACTGCGCGAGCCAGCCGGGGGTGCGGCCGATCGCGAACAGGACCGTGAACATCTCGGGCGGGAACTCCAGCGCCTCGTAGATCAGGCCGGAGTAGAAGTCGACGTTGGGGTAGAGCTTGCGCTTGACGAAGTACTCGTCCTCGAGCGCGATCTTCTCCAGCTCCATCGCGACCTCGAGGAGCGGGTTGACCCCGGTGACCTCGAAGACGTCGTCGGTGGCCTTCTTGATGATCTTGGCGCGCGGGTCGTAGTTCTTGTAGACCCGGTGGCCGAAGCCCATCAGCCGCTCGTCGCCGTTCTTGACGCCCTCGATGAAGGCGGGGATGTTCTCCTTGGTGCCGATCCGGCGCAGCATCCGCAGCACCGCCTCGTTGGCGCCGCCGTGGAGCGGGCCGAAGAGCGCGCCGATGCCGGCGGCGACGGCGGAGTACGGGTCGACCTGCGAGGAGCCCACCGAGCGGACCGCGTTGGTCGAGCAGTTCTGCTCGTGGTCGGCGTGCAGGATGAACAGCACGTCGAGTGCCTTGGCGATGCGCGGGTCGGCGGCGTACTTCGACTCGCTCATCTTGAAGAGCATCGAGAGGAAGTTCTCGGCGTACGACAGCTCGTTGTCGGGGTAGACGTAGGGCTTGCCCTGCGCGTGCCGGAAGGCCCAGGCGCCGAGGGTCGGCATCTTGGCGATCATCCGGACGATCTGGATGTGGCGGTTCTCCGGGTCGTCGATGCGGCTCGACTCGGGGTAGAACGTCGACAGGGCCCCCACCGACGCCATCAGCATCCCCATCGGGTGCGCGTCGTACCGGAAGCCCTGCATGAAGCCCTTGACGTTCTCGTGCACGAAGGTGTGGAACGTGATGTCGTGCACCCACTGCTCGTACTGCTCCTTGGTGGGCAGCTCGCCGTGGATGAGGAGGTAGGCGACCTCGAGGAAGTTCGACTTCTCAGCGAGCTGCTCGATGGGGTAGCCGCGATACTCGAGGATGCCCTTGTCGCCGTCGATGTAGGTGATGGCACTACGGCACGAGGCGGTGTTGACGAACCCCGGGTCGTAGGTGGCCAGGCCCGGCTCGTCGTCGTTGAGCTTGATCTGCCCGAGGTCCGCGGCCTTGATGGTGCCGTCGGTGATCGGGATCTCGTACTCCGCGCCGGTGCGGTTGTCGCGTACGGTGAGAGAGTCAGTCACGCAGCCAACCTAGTCGGCCACGTCACAGAGTCGGTAGTCGGTGTCCCGAACCGTGACCCCGGGCCGGTGGCCGGCGCCGCGTGAGCAGCCACCCGGCGAGCAGTGCGAGCGGGAACATCAGCACGCCGTAGACCGCCGCGGGCACCGCCAGGGTGTCGTTGTCGAGCACGCTGATCGCGATCGCGATGGCCAGGGTGCTGTTGTGGATCCCGACCTCGAACGCCGAGGCGAGCGCCTGCCGCTCCTCGACCCCGCACAGCCGGGGAAGCAGGTAGCCGACACTCAGACTGAGCGCGCAGAACAGCGTCGTGGCGATGCCGACGTCGGCGATGTAGTCGGCCAGGTCCTCGCGCTCGCCGATCAGTGCCCCCACGATCACCAGGGCGAGGACGACGGCGGACGCGATCCGCACCGGCCGGTCGGCACGGGCCGCGAAGCCGGGCGAGGAGCGGCGCACCAGCATGCCCAGCGCCACGGGCACCAGGACGATCGCGAAGACCTGGGCGGTCTTGGCGAGCTGCAGTCCGATGTCCTCGGCGCCCGGCGGGTCGAACCAGCCGACGGCGAGGTTGACGACCAGGGGCAGGCTCACGACCGCGATCAGCGAGTTCACCGCGGTCAGCGTGATGTTGAGGGCGACGTCCCCTCGGAACAGGTGGCTGAACAGGTTGGCGGTCGTCCCTCCCGGCGAGGCCGCGAGCAGCATCATCCCGACGGCGAGGATCGGGTCGAGGTCGAGCGCGAGGACCAGCCCGAGGCAGAGGAGGGGCAGGATGACGAGCTGGGCGGCCAGGGCGACGGCCACCGGCAGCGGCGTGCGGCCGATCCGCCGGAAGTCGTCGGTCGTCAGCGCCAGGCCGAGGCCGAACATGATGATCGCCAGCGCCGCGGGCAGGCCGAACGAGACGAGTCCTGAGTCCATGGGCCTGCTCCTCCGCATTTTGACCGTGGTACGGCGCGCCCGTAGTGTTGCAGGTCGCGTCTTCTGCCGCCTCGCGTCACGACCCCGGTCGGGGCCCGAGGCAGACCCGGATCGCCCATGGATCGTCGAGAGACGAGCGTGCGTGGGCCGGGCTGAGTTCGTCAGGAGTACGTCGCCCGAGCAGCCGGGTCACCGGCCCGCGACGGCAACCCGGGCGGCGACCGCCGTACGGGCAACGAACTAGCAAGGAAGGGTACGCATCATGCGCACCTACGCTCCGAAGCCCGGCGACATCGAGCGCGCCTGGCTCGTGATCGACGCGACCGACGTCGTCCTCGGTCGGCTGGCTGTCACCGCCGCCAACCTGCTGCGCGGCAAGCACAAGGCGATCTTCGCGCCCAACGCCGACACCGGTGACTACGTCATCATCGTCAACGCCGACAAGGTCGCCCTCTCCGGCAACAAGCGTGCCGACAAGATGGTCTACCGCCACTCCGGCTTCCCGGGCGGTCTGACCGCGACCCCCATCGGCGACGTCATCGACAAGGACGCCCGCAAGGCTGTCGAGAAGGCCGTGTGGGGCATGCTGCCGAAGAACCGCCTCGGCCGGCAGATGATCAAGAAGCTGAAGGTCTACAGCGGCCCGGCTCACCCCCACCAGGCCCAGCAGGCCGTGCCCTACGAGATCTCCCAGATCTCCCAGTGACTTCTCGACTGATCTGAACGGACTGAGGACTTTTCATCGTGACTGAGAACATCTCCACCAACCCTGGTGAGGTCGAGGAGACCTTCGAGACCGACGAGCAGGGTGTCGCCTACACCAGCGAGACCTCCCCGTCGGCCGCCGTCGACAACCGCCCCGTCACCATCGCCCCCGGCGCGGCCACCGGCCGCCGCAAGGAGGCGGTGGCCCGCGTGCGGATCGTCCCCGGCACCGGCAACTGGACCATCAACGGCCGGACCATCGACGACTACTTCCCCAACAAGCTGCACCAGCAGGTCGTCAACGAGCCGTTCGCGGCTCTCGGCCTCGAGGGCCGCTTCGACGTGATCGCCCGCATCCACGGCGGCGGCATCACCGGCCAGGCCGGTGCGCTGCGCCTGGGCGTGGCCCGCTCGCTCAACGGGGTCGACGTCGACGCCTACCGCCCGACCCTGAAGAAGGCCGGTCTGCTGACCCGCGACGCTCGGGCGACCGAGCGTAAGAAGGCCGGTCTCAAGAAGGCCCGTAAGGCCCCGCAGTACAGCAAGCGCTGATCCCACCGGGATCACCACGACAGGGCCACGCACCGCAGCCGCGGTCCGTGGCCCTGTCGCCATTTCCCACCCGCACCGCAGAGCTCAGGGGGAGCACGTGCCGCGCATCTTCGGGACCGACGGGGTCCGTGGACTGGCCAACGACAAGCTGACCGCCGAGCTGGCCGTGGACCTCGGCAGCGCCGCGGCCCGGGTGCTCGTCGAGCACGGCGGCTACAGCCGACCCCGTCCGCTCGCCGTGGTCGGTCGCGACACCCGGATCTCCGGGCAGTTCCTCGAGCACGCGGTGGTCGCCGGCCTCGCCTCCGCCGGGGTCGACGTGCTGCGCCTGCGGGTGCTGCCGACCCCCGGCGTCGCCTACTTCACCGACGCGCTGGGGGCCGACGTGGGCGTCGTCATCAGCGCCTCGCACAATCCGATGCCCGACAACGGCATCAAGTTCCTCGCCCGGGGCGGGGTGAAGCTCGACGACTCCCTCGAACGCGAGATCGAGGCACTGCTCGGTCAGGACTGGGACCGGCCGACAGGCGCCGCTGTCGGCCGGGTGACGCCCTACGGCCCCACGGTCAAGGAGTACGTCGACCACCTGGTCCGCACCCTCGACGCGCCCGCAGGCAAGCCCCTGGCCGGGCTCAAGCTCGTCCTCGACTGCGCCCACGGCGCCGCCAGTGAGGTGGGTCCGCGGGCCCTGACCGTCGCCGGCGCCGAGGTGATCACCATCGGCGCCTCGCCCGACGGTCTCAACATCAACGAGGGCTGCGGCTCCACCCATCTCGACCCGCTGCGTGCGGCGGTGGTCCAGCACGGCGCGGACGCCGGGTTCGCCGTCGACGGCGACGCCGACCGCTGCCTGGCCGTCGACCACACCGGCGAGGTCGTCGACGGCGACCAGATCATGGCGATCCTCACCCTCGCCCTTCGCGAGGCCGGCGGCCTGGTGGGCGACACGCTGGTCGCGACGGTGATGAGCAATCTCGGCCTGCTGCAGGCCATGGACCAGGCCGGGGTGAAGGTCGTGCAGACCGCCGTCGGCGACCGCTACGTCCTCGACGAGATGCGCCGCGGCGGGTTCAGCCTCGGAGGCGAGCAGTCCGGCCACGTCATCATGCGCGAGCACGCCACCACCGGCGACGGCATCCTCACCGCCCTGCACGTGGCCCGCCGGATGGCGACCACCGACCGCTCGCTGCGTGACCTCGCCGGCGTGATGACCCGGCTCCCGCAGGTCCTGGTCAACGTCGGAGGCGTCGACCGCACCCGCACCGACGACCCCGCGCTCCGCGAGGCGGTCGCGGGCGCCGAGGCCGAGCTCGGCTCCACCGGACGGGTGCTGCTGCGCCCCTCCGGCACCGAACCCCTCGTCCGGGTGATGGTCGAGGCACCCACGGCGGCGCAGGCCGAGGGCGTCGCGCAGCGGCTCGCGGACGTCGTACGGGAGCGGCTGGCGCTGTAGCGGCCCGGCGCCGCACTCCGGGCTAGAGTCGCTGCGTGCCTGCCGCCGGTCCCGCTCTGCGTGCCCGCCTCGGCGCGTACTTCGCGGTGGACGACGAGTGGGACCGGGGGAATCCCGCGATCACCACGCGCGACGTCGTCACCGGCGCGGCGTTCGAGGTGGCCGGCATCGTCACGCTCGAGCTGGCGCGCAGCGCCGGCGCCTTCGACAACGTCGACGCGCCGTGGTGGGTGATCTACCTCGTCATGTCCGCGGCCGCGCTGGCTCTCGTGCTGCGGCGGCGCTACCCGCTCGCGGTCGCGGTCTACCTCTCGACGCACATGTTCGTCACCGGGGTCGCGATGCCCCAGGTGATGGGCCAGGTGGCGCTGCAGATCTGCTACTTCATGGGCCTGTTCTCGGCCATGGCGTGGGGCCGCAGCCGCCGCTCGGCGCTGCTGGTCACCAGCACCATCCTGGTCTTCATGCTCTGCTGGGTGGCCTGGCAGTTCGCCGTGGGCCAGAGCGCGCAGAGCTGGCTGGACAGCACGGGCGAGGACGAGCGCTTCGGCTTCCTGCCGCCCGTCCCCGCGATCATCCTGCTCACCTTCATCGTGAACGTGGTCTACTTCGTCGGCGCCATCATCGGCGGCCAGGTCGCTTGGCGCGGAGCCCGGCAGCGCGAGGCGCTCGCCGAGCAGGCGCGCACGATCGCCCGGCAGACCGCGACCCTCCAACAGCGGGCCGTGGTCGACGAGCGGCTGCGGATCGCCCGCGAGCTGCACGACGTGGTCGGCCACCACGTGTCGGTCATCGGCGTCCAGGCCGCCGGCGCCCGTCGGGTGCTCCATCGCGACCCGGAGACGGCGGCCGGCGCGCTCGGCGCGATCGAGTCCAGCTCGCGCGAGGCCGTCTCCCAGATGCGATCGCTGCTCGGCACGCTGCGCGACATCGAGACCCGTTCCTCCGACGACCCGGGCGCAGGCCGTTCGCGCGCCAGCACCCCCGGCGTCGCCGACCTCGAGGAGCTCGTCGCCAGCCGCGCGTACGACGGGCTGCGCACGTCGTACGCCGTGGTCGAGGACCGCTCCGGAGCTGTGGACCGGCTGCCGGAGACGGTCGGTCTCACGCTCTACCGGACGGCACAGGAGGCACTGGCCAACGTCGTGCGGCACTCGACGGCGTCCACCGCCTCGGTCCGGCTGCGGGTCACCGAGACCGGCGACCGGCCGTTCGCGGAGGTCGAGGTGCTCGACGACGGCCGGCCGCGGCCGGGGACGTCGAGCTCGGGGATGGGCCATCTGGGCATCCGCGAGCGGGTCGCCTCGCACCGGGGCGAGGTCGAGATCGGTCCGCGGGCGACCCGCGGCTACCGGGTGCGGGCCCGACTGCCGCTGGGAGGCGCGGATGAGTGAGTCCGGCGCCCCCGGGACCCGGCTGCGGGTCCTCCTCGCCGACGACCAGGCCCTGGTCCGCTCCGGCTTCCGGATGATCCTGTCCGCCGAGCCCGACATCGAGGTCGTCGGCGAGGCGGCGGACGGAGCCGAGGCCGTCGAGCTGGCCCGGCGGCTGCGCCCGGATGTGGTCCTCATGGATGTGCAGATGCCACGCGTCGACGGCATCGCCGCGACCGCCGACCTGGTCGCCGAGGACCTGGGCCGCGTCGTCATCCTCACCACCTTCGACCGCGACGACTACCTCTTCGACGCCCTTCGAGCCGGAGTCAGCGGCTTCCTGCTCAAGAACGCCGAGGCGGAGCAGCTCGTCGAGGCGGTGCGTGCGGTCGGCCGCGGACACGCGCTGCTCTCCCCGGAGGTCACCCGCCGGGTGATCACCGAGATGGCCGCGGCGCAGCCGCCGGCCGCCGGTCCGGCCCCCGAGGAGGCGAAGCTCCTCGCCCGCCTCACCGAGCGCGAGAGCGAGGTGCTGCGGCTGCTGGGGGAGGGTCTGTCGAACGCCGAGATCGCCGAGCGACTGGTCCTGGGCGAGGCGACGGTCAAGACCCACGTGTCGGGCTGCCTGGCCAAGCTCCACCTGCGCGACCGGGTCCAGGCCGTGGTGTTCGCCCACCGGGTCGGCCTGGCGGGCTGAGCCGGGCTGAGCCGCCGCCTCCGTCGTACGGCGGAGGCCGATCCCCTCCTCGCGGCGGATCACAGCGGGCGCCGGCGTCCCTAGCGTGGACGTCATGATCGAGACGAGGGGGCTGACCCGCCGGTTCGGCGAGCGGAGCGTGGTCGACGACGTGTCGTTCGAGGTGCCGGCCGGGATGCTGACCGGCTTCGTCGGAGGCAATGGCGCCGGCAAGACCACGACGATGCGCATGATCATGGGACTGCTCGGGATCTCCGCGGGCGAGGTGCTCTGGCAGGGGCGCCCGATCGCGGCGGCCGACCGCCGTCGTTTCGGGTACATGCCCGAGGAGCGGGGGCTCTACCCCAAGCAGCGGATCCTCGACCAGCTCGTCTACCTCGGAGAGCTCTCGGGCCTGCCGGCCGCGCGGGCGCGGGCGTCGGCGACGGAGAGCCTCGAGCGGTTCGGGCTCGCCGAGCGCAGTGGCGACCGCGTCGAGAAGCTCAGCCTCGGCAACCAGCAGCGGGTCCAGATCATCGCCGCGCTGCTCAACCAGCCGCAGGCGCTGATCCTCGACGAGCCCTTCTCCGGTCTCGACCCGACCGCGGTCGACTCGATGGTCGACCTGCTGCGCGAGGAGACCGGCCGCGGCGTGCCGGTGCTCTTCTCCAGTCACCAGCTCGACCTCGTCGAGCGACTCTGCGACCGGCTCGTCGTCCTCCGGGCCGGCGAGGTCGTCGCCCAGGGCGGCGTCGAGGAGCTGCGCGCCCGCGGACCCGAACGGCTCCGGGTGGTCACCGACCGCGACGCCGGCTGGGTCCGCGACATCGCCGGCGTCCACGTCCTCGACGTCGACGGCGCCGAGGCCCTGATCGAGCTGGCCGACCACGACGAGCGCGCCGCGGACGCCGTACGCCGCGCGATCCTGACCGCCGGCCTCGACCGGGGTGAGATCCGCGAGCTCGCCCCCGTCCGCACCCCCCTGTCCGAGATCTACCGGGAGGTCACGGCATGAGCCGCCCCGAGGCGAACGACCCGACCGAGACGCGTCCGGCCGAGCGGCCGTGGCTGCTCGTCGCTCGGCGGGAGGTGGTCACCCGGCTCACCGACAAGTCCTTCCTCATCGGCACCCTGATCACCCTGCTGCTCCTCGTCGGCTTCATCGGCTGGACGATCTGGTCCGAGGACCGCACCGAGCGCGTCACGGTCGCCGCGACCGCCGCGGACGCCGGCGTCGCGCAGCTGCTCGAGCGCGAGGTCCCCGAGGTCGACGACGGCCTGGAGGTCGAGCTGGTGGAGGTCGCCTCCGACGCCGACGGCGTCGCCGCCCTGGAGGACGAGGACGCCGACGTACTGCTGCGCCCCGCTGATGACGGCTGGACCCTGGTCGGCCGCAAGGACGTGTCGGGCGACCTGGCCGCCGCCGCGGAGAGCGTCATCCGCGACGCCGCGCTGACGGCGAACGCCGAGCGTGCGGGCACCTCGGTGGCCGAGCTCCGGGAGGGCGGCGCGGTCGGCACCGTCCTGCTCGAAGGGGACGCCGAGCGCCAGGACTTCGCGCAGGCGATGGGGTTCCTGCTGGCCTTCCTGTTCTACTTCGCCGCGCTCGGCTTCGGCTACACGCTGTCGGGCAGCGTCGTGGAGGAGAAGGCGAACCGGATCGTCGAGATCATCACGACCAAGATCCCGGTCCGGCAGCTGCTGATCGGCAAGATCGCGGGCAACACCCTGCTGGCGCTGGGACAGACCGCGCTCATCGTCGCCGTCGGCCTGGTCGGCATCTCCTTCACGGAGTACTCCTCGTTCCTGTCCGGCATCTCCGCGGGCATCGGGTGGTTCGCCGCCTTCTTCCTCATCGGCTTCCTCTTCATCGCCTGCTGGTGGGCGGTGGCCGGGGCGCTCGCCAGCCGTGCCGAGGACCTGCAGACGACCGCGGCCCCGCTCACCTTCGTGATGATGGGCGTGTTCTTCGGGGCCTTCCTCTTCGAGGGGACGGTCCAGACCATCGCGTCGTACGTGCCGCCCTTCTCGATCGTGCTGATGCCGATCCGGGTGCTCGACGGCGACGCCGCCGTGGGGGAGCCGATCGCCGCGATCGCGGTGCTGATCGCCGCGATGGCGGCGACCGTGGTCCTCGCCGAGCGGATCTACCGCCGCGCGCTGCTGCAGACGCAGGGCCGGGTGACCCTCAAGCAGGCCTGGTCGACCGCCGACTGACCAGCGTGCCCTGCCCGCCCTCCTCTCCGACATCGGCTCTGAAAGGCTGAGAGACATGACAGCCCCCTCCCTGGCGATCGACGGGCTCACCAAGCAGTTCGGTGGGGTCCGTGCGGTCGACGACCTGACGTTCACCGTCCGGCCCGGTGCCGTCACCGGCTTCCTCGGGCCCAACGGGGCCGGGAAGACGACGACACTGCGGATGCTGCTGGGACTGACCCGGCCGAGCGCGGGACGCGCGCTGGTGGGGGAGCGTGAGTACGCCGCCCACCCGCAGCCCGGGCGGGTCGTGGGCGCCGCGCTGGAGGCGTCGAGCTTCCACCCCGGGCGGACCGGCCTGGCTCACCTCGAGGTGTTCGCACCGCAGGTCGGCGTGTCCCGGGCGCGGTGCGCGCAGGTGCTGGAGGCGGTCGGACTGGGGCACGCGGCCCAGCAGCGGGTGGGCCGCTACTCGCTCGGCATGCGCCAGCGCCTCGGCCTGGCGACCGCGCTGCTCGCCGACCCGCCGGTGATCGTGCTCGACGAGCCCACCAACGGGCTCGACCCCGAGGGCATCGTCTGGATCCGGCGGCTACTGCGGCAGTTCGCCGACGAGGGGCGGACCGTCCTGGTCTCCAGCCACCTGCTCCGCGAGGTCGAGGCCAGTGTCGACGAGGTCGTCATCATCGCCGAGGGCCGACTGCGGCACGCGTCGTCGCTGGCCGAGCTGCGCACCCGGGCCACGCCGGCGGCGTACGTCGTCGCGCCGCGTCCCGACGCGGTGACCGCGCTCGCGACGGATCGTGGCTGGGCCGCGAGCCGGGACGGCGAGGGGCTGGTCATCGACGGCGCGACCGCGGCCGAGGTCGGGGCGGCGGCGCACGCCGCCGGGATCGAGGTGCACGAGCTGGTCCGGCGCGACGTCGACCTGGAGGCGCTCTTCTTCGAGCTCACCCGACCTGTCGGCACCGACCCGGAGGAGGCCCGATGAGGGCCGCGCTGCTCGCGGAGTACCGCAAGCTGGTCAGCACCCGGATGTGGTGGCTGCTGCTCCTCGTCATGGTCGCCTACCTCGGCTTCGTGTCGGCGGCGGTCTCGGCGACCTTCGTCTTCGTGCCGGAGGGCTCGGAGGCCCCGTTGGTCGGGGAGGACGCCGCCCGGGCGACGTACTCGCTGGTGAACGGGGTCGGGTACGTCTTCCCGCTGGTGATCGGCAGCCTCGCGATGACCACGGAGTTCCGGCACAAGACCATCACCCAGAGCCTGCTCGTGGAGCCGGACCGCACCCGGTTCCTGCTGGCCAAGCTGCTGTCCGTGGTCCCGATCGGGCTGGTCGCGGGCGCCGTCGGCGTGGCCGCGACGGTCGCCGGCGGTGCGCCGCTGCTGGCCATCCGCGGCGACGGCGCCTACCTCGGCGACGGCGACGTGCTCGCCGGCCTGGCGCTCGGGGTGGTGGTCGTCGCGCTGTGGGCGGTCATCGGCGTCGCCTTCGGGAGCATCCTGTCCAACCAGGTCGCCGCCATCGTCGTCATCCTGGCCTTCACCCAGTTCGTCGAGCCCATCGCCCGGGTCGTGCTCAGCCAGGTCGACGCGCTGGCCGGTGTGGCGTCGTACCTGCCCGGCGGCGCGGCCGACTCGCTCATCGGCGCCTCCTTCCTCGGCAGCGCCGGCACCGTCGACCTGCTGCCGCGCTGGGCGGCCGTCCTGGTCCTCGTCGGGTACGTCGCGGTGTTCGCCGTGATCGGTCGACTGACCACGCTGCGCCGCGATGTGGGGTGAGAGCGCGCGAGCACTTGTAACTAAGGGTTACAGCACGAAAAGAGGTGCAACAGCGCCCGGGTAGATGTCACAACACCGAGGTAGATGAGCGCGGCCAGCGGTACAGCGCTCATGAGCGGTGGAGGAGCACCCAGAGCTCACGACGCGCGACTACCCGGGTGCTGTTGCTACTACCCGGGCGCTGTTGCACCCGAATTCGTGCTGTAACCCTTAGTTACAAGCCTCGAGGTGTCGCGGCCGGTCAGATCTTGCGGAGCCGGACGTACTTCACCGCGTGATTGGCCGCCTTGCGCAGCACCAGGGTGGCGCGCGAGCGGGTGGGCAACACGTTCTGGGCGAGGTTGGGGCCGTTGATCGCGTCCCAGATCCGGCGCGCCTCGTCGACGGCGGAGTCGTGGCTGAGAGCGGCGTACTTCGCGAAGTAGGAGTTGGGGTCGCGGAAGGCGGTCTCGCGCAGCCGGAGGAAGCGGTCGACGTACCACTCCCGGATGTGGTTGGTGTTGGCGTCGACGAAGATCGAGAAGTCGAAGAAGTCCGACAGCCCCAGGCCGGTGCGGCCGTCCTCGCGCACTCGCGCGGGTTGGAGGACGTTGAGACCCTCGACGATGACGATGTCGGGCCGCTTCACGACCACCTTCTCGTCGGGTACGACGTCGTAGACGAGGTGGGAGTAGACCGGAGCCTCGACCTCGTCGATGCCGGACTTGATGTCGATGACGAACTTCAGCAGCGCACGGCGGTCGTAGGACTCCGGGAAGCCCTTGCGCTCGAGCAGGCCGCGCTCCTCGAGCGCGGCGTTGGGGTAGAGGAAGCCGTCGGTCGTCACCAGCGCGACGTTGGGGTGCTCGGGCCAGCGGGCCAGCATCTGCTGCAGCACCCGCGCGGCGGTCGACTTGCCGACGGCGACCGAGCCGGCGAGGCCGATCACGAAGGGCGTGCGCGGGGGAGTACGGCGATGCAGGAACTGCTCCTGCTCGTGGTGGAGCCGGGTCGCGGCGTTGACGCGCAGCGACAGCAGGCGGGAGAGCGGGAGGTAGACGTCGCGGATCTCGTCGAGATCGAGCGAGTCTCCGATACCGCGCAGCCGGACCACCTCGTCGCTGGTCAGCGGGCTGCCCTGCTGTTGCCACTCGTGGGCCAGGTTGGCCCAGGTCGCGCGGTCCAGCTCGACGTACGGCGAGGCCTCCCGCGACGATTCCTCGCCGAGGTGGGTGTCCGCCGGGGTGCCCGTCGTCATGGCGCCGATTGTTCCAGCCGCTCCCGGCGGTCTCGGCGGCGCGTCCCCGATCCGGACGACGCGGCTCGGGAGGACGGCGCCTAGACTGGCGGATCATGTGCGGGATCGTCGGGTACGTCGGGCCACGGTCGGCCGAGGACGCCGTCATCGACGGTCTGCGACGGCTGGAGTACCGGGGCTACGACTCCGCGGGCATCGCGGTCGTCCACGACGGTGCGCTGACCGTGGAGAAGCGCGCCGGCAAGCTCGCCAACCTCGAGAAGGTGCTCAGCGAGTCGCCGATCCCGGCCGCGGAGATCGGCATCGGGCACACCCGATGGGCCACCCACGGCCCGCCCAACGACAGCAACGCGCACCCCCACACCGGTGCCGCCCGACGGATCGCGCTGGTCCACAACGGCATCATCGAGAACTTCCTGGACCTCCGCGCCCGGGTCGAGGCCGACGACCACGAGCTGCTCTCCGACACCGACACCGAGATCGTCGCCCACCTCGTCGAGCTGCAGGTGCAGTCCGGCGTCGACCTGACCACCGCGATGCAGCGGGTCTGCCAGCAGCTCGACGGGGCGTTCACCCTGGTCGCGATCGACGCCGAGGAGCCGGGCAAGGTCGTCGCCGCGCGGCGCAACTCGCCGCTGGTCGTCGGGCTGGGCGACGGCGAGAACTTCCTCGGCTCCGACGTCGCCGCCTTCATCGAGCACACCCGCGAGGCGCTCGAGCTGGGGCAGGACCAGATCGTCGTGATGACCCGCGACGCGGTCGAGGTCACCGACTTCCGGGGCCGACCGGTCGAGGCCCGCCGCTTCCACGTCGACTGGGACCTGTCGTCGGCGGAGAAGGACGGCCACGACTGGTTCATGCGCAAGGAGATCTTCGAGCAGCCGCGCGCGGTGGCCGACTCGCTGATCGGGCGGCGTACGCCGTCGGGGCAGCTGCAGCTCGACGAGATGCGCCTGGCCGACGAGGAGCTGCGCGACGTCGACAAGATCATCATCATCGCGTGCGGGACCTCGTTCTACGCCGGGATGGTCGCGAAGTACGCCATCGAGCACTGGACCCGCACGCCGGTCGAGGTGGAGCTCGCCTCCGAGTTCCGCTACCGCGACCCGATCATCGACGCGACCACGCTGATCGTCGCGATCAGCCAGTCCGGCGAGACCGCCGACACCCTCCAGGCCATCCGTCACGCCCGGAGCCAGCGGGCCAAGGTGCTCGCGATCTGCAACACCAACGGCTCCTCGATCCCGCGCGAGTCCGACGCGGTGATCTACACCCACGCCGGGCCCGAGATCGGCGTCGCGTCGACGAAGGGCTTCCTGACCCAGTTGGTCGCCTGCTACCTGCTCGCGCTCTACATCGCCCAGGTCAAGGGCACCCGCTTCGGCGACGAGATCGACGAGATCATGCGCCACCTCGAGGCGATGCCCGACCACATCGACACCGTGCTCGACGGCGCCGAGCAGGTCTACGCCCTGGCCGCGGACCACGCGTCGACCCGCTCGGTGCTCTTCCTCGGCCGCCACGCCGGCTATCCGGTGGCCCTCGAGGGCGCGCTCAAGCTCAAGGAGCTGGCCTACCTCCACGCCGAGGGCTTCGCCGCCGGCGAGCTCAAGCACGGTCCGATCGCGCTCGTCGAGGACGGCCTTCCGGTCCTGTGCGTCGTGCCTCCCCAGGGCCGCGACCACCTGCACGGCAAGATGCTCAGCGGCATCCAGGAGGTCCGCGCACGCGGGGCCCGCACCATCTGCCTGGCCGAGGAGGGCGACACCGCCATCGAGCCGTACGCCGACGTCCTGCTGCGGCTGCCGAAGGTGCCCGTCCTGCTCCAGCCGCTGGTCGCGATCGTCCCGCTCCAGCTGTTCGCCTGCGAGCTCGCGACCGTGCTCGGCCACGATGTCGACCAGCCGCGCAATCTCGCCAAGTCCGTCACGGTGGAATGACGCGATGCCCGTGATCGGCGTCGGCATCGACGTGTGTGAGATCGCCCGCTTCGAGGAGTCGTGCCGGCGTACCCCGGCCCTGGTGACCAAGCTGTTCACCGAGCCCGAGCGCGACCTGCACATCCGATCCTTGGCGGCGCGCTTCGCCGCCAAGGAGGCGCTGGCGAAGGCGCTCGGCGCGCCGCGGGGGATGTCCTGGCACGATGCCGAGGTCGTCTCCGAGGACTCCGGCCGCCCGCGGTTCGTGCTGCGCGGGACCGTGCTCGCCGAGGCGGACGCGCTCGGGGTGACGTCGGTGCACCTCTCGCTGACCCACGACGGCGGCATCGCCTCCGCCGTGGTCGTGCTGGAGAGCTGATCCGGGACCCCGCGCCCGCGAGAACGGGACCCGTGCCTCTGTCGACCGGGCCGGCGCGCGCGTCAGGGTGAAGGGTGAGCAGAGCCCTTCACCCGTCCCCGCGCTGCCGTGTCGTCGCGCTCCTGACCTGCCTCGTCGTGTGCCTCGTGGTCTCCCTCGGCCTGGCGGCTCCCGTCCCGACGGCGCAGAGCGTGCGACCGGGGCCGCGTCCGACGCTGACCGGCCCGGCCGAGGCGGTCGCGCCGGGCGTCCCGGTGCGGCTGCGGGGGAGGGCGGCGCCCCGGTCGAGGGTCGTGCTGCAGCGCAGGGAGGGCCGACGCTGGGCGAAGGTCAACCGCCAGCGCGCCACCGGGACCGGTCGCTTCGCCTTCCGGATCACGCCTGCCGCCGACGCCTCCTACCGGGTGAGCGTGCGCGGTCGGCACTCCCGGGTCGTCCGCGTGCGGCTGGCGCCAGCCGTCGTCGGCCCGCGGACCGCCGCGGTGTCCGCCCCCACCTCCACCGACCCGCACACCCGGCTGCCGGTGTCCGCGACCTTCACACCTGCCCGGCCGGGCAGCCCCGTGGCGCTCGAGGCCCTGACCGACGGGGGTTGGCGGCGGGTCGGCGACGGGGTGGAGGACGGCGCGGGCAGAACCGTCCTGCTCGCGACCCCACGGACCACGACGACGTACCGCGTGGTCGGGGTCGGCGCGACGTCGGAACCGACCACGATCGCCGTCCGTCCGGCGCGGACCATGCCGTGGGTCACCGGCTACTACGCCGGCTGGTTCTGGGACCAGGAGTACGGACCCGACGAGGTCGAGATGGGCGACCTGACGCACTTCGTGTTCGGCCGGGTGGCGCCCGGCGGCGGCTCGCTCGACGGCGCGCCCGGCGAGATCGTGCCTGGCGCGGGCTCTGCGCACGATCCCGCGGCCTCGCCCTACCCGGGCACCACGGTGGAGGACCACCTCGTCCGGAAGGCCCACGCGGCCGGTGTCGAGGCGCTGCTCATGCTCGGCGGTGACGGCTTCGACGGGCGCGGGTTCGTCGCGTCCACGGCCGACGCGGTGCGGTCCCGCTTCGTGCGCAACGTCGTGGACTACCTCGTCGCGCACGACTACGACGGCGTCGACGTCGACTGGGAGAACTGCCTGGGCGGCGAGGCCTGGGAGTGCGGCGTCGACATCACCACCGAGGAAGCCGTACGGCGCCTGAGGGCGCTGATCGTGGAGGTGCGGGCCGAGATGGCCACCCGGCCGCGCTACCGGACCGACCCCGGCCTGGTCACCTTCCCCGGGTACGCGGTGAAGACCAACGAGCTCCGCGACGGCGAGGTGGCCGACTGGCAGGCCGAGCTGCCCTGGCTGGTCGACCAGTACAACCTGATGTCGTACGGCATCGGCACGACCTGGAACGGCGCCGGATGGGAGTCGTGGTTCTCCGGTGCGCTCGACGACGAGGGCCCGGCCCGTCCGGTGAGCATCGACAGCAGCATCGACGCCTACGAGCTCTCGGGTGCGCCTCGGGAGAAGATCGGGATGGGCATCGGCTTCTACGGCATCTACTTCGGCCCCGGCATCACCGGACCGCGCCAGTCCACGAAGGACAACGACGTCTACGAGACCAACGACGCCGCCCTGTCCTGGACCAGGCTGAAGGAGCTCGGCTACCTGTCCCACGGCGTCGAGCACTGGGACGCGGCCGCGTCGTCGACGTACCGCACCTACGCGGGCGGCTACGTGCCGTCGGCCGACCCGGGGCTGAAGCCGGCCGGGTTCCTCTCCTACGAGGACGAGAGGTCGATCGCGGCGAAGGCGGCCTACGCGCGCGCCGGCGGTGCCGGTGGCACCATCGTGTGGACACTCAACTACGGCGACGACCCCGACGGCGGCAACCCGTTGCTCGACGCGGTGGGGACGCACTTCCTGGATCGTTGAGCCGCACGCCGTGCCAGAGTGGGGGTGTGATCCGCGCCCACACCGTCGAGCAGGTCCGTGCGGCCGAGGCCACGCTGCTGGCCGCGCTCCCCGAGGGGGCACTGATGCAACGCGCCGCCGCCGGGTTGGGGTACGCCGTCCTCGACCTCCTCGGCTCCGCGTACGGACGCCGGGTGCTGCTGCTCGTCGGATCGGGCGACAACGGCGGCGACGCGCTGTATGCCGGTGCGCTGCTCGCCCGCCGCGGCGTCCAGGTGGAGGCCTGGCTGCTCTCCGACGCAGCCCATCGCGGTGGCCTCGACGCGCTCCGAGCCGCCGGCGGGCGTGCCGTGCCATGGGCGTCGATTGGGCAGAGACTGCATGCTCCGACCCCGGAATTGCGCGGTTTGGTCCCCAACCGCAACAGGTTCGACGTGGTGGTGGACGGGATCGTCGGCATCGGCGGGCGCCCGGGGCTGCGGCCGGAGGCCGTCGCGGCGCTGGCGCACGTGGCCGGGATCCCGGTGGTCGCCGTCGACGTCCCGTCGGGCGTCGACGTCGACACCGGGCGGATCGACGGGCCGCACGTCACCGCCGACCTCACCGTCACCTTCGGCACCCACCAGGTCTGCCATCTGGTCGACCCCGCCGCGCGAGCCTGCGGCGCGGTCCATCTGGTCGACATCGGCCTCGACCTGCCCGCCGCGCCGGTGGAGGCTCTCCAGGCCGCCGACGTCGCCGCGCTGCTCCCGCGCCCGGCACCCGACGCGCACAAGTACACCCGCGGCGTGGTCGGGGTCCGCGCCGGGTCGGCCGCCTATCCCGGCGCCGCGCTGCTCAGCGTGGCGGGCGCGGCCTGCGGACTGGCGGGCATGGTCCGCTACGACGGCGACCCGGTCGCCCTCGACCTGGTCCGGGCCGCGCACCCCGAGGTGGTCGGCCCGGGCCGCGTCCAGGCATGGGTGGTCGGCTCCGGGAGTGACGCGGGCGCCGAGGACGCCGTGCGCCGCTCGGTCGCCGACGGCGTCCCGCTGGTTCTCGATGCGGACGCCCTGGCCTTCGCCGGCCTGGCCCGGGGGCGCCCGGCGGTCCTCACGCCCCACGCCGGCGAGCTGGCCCGGATGCTCGACGTCGACCGCGCCGAGGTCGAGGCCGACTGGCTCGAGCACGCCGGCCGCGCCGCCCGCACCCACGACGCCGTGGTGCTCCTCAAGGGGCGCCGCACCGTCGTGGCGCGGCCCGACGGCGCGGCGCGGGTCACCACGACCGGCACCCCGTGGCTGGCCACGGCCGGCGCGGGCGACGTGCTCGGCGGCGTCGTCGGCGCACTGCTCGCCACCGGCCTCACGCCGTACGACGCGGCGTCGGTCGGCTCCTGGCTGCACGGCGCCGCCGCCACCCTCGCGGCCCGGCACGGCCCGATCGTCGCCGGCGACGTCGCGGCGGCCCTTCCGGCCCTGCTCGCACGTCTCACCACCCCCTGATGGGACGATGGGACCATGGCCTCGACCATGTCCCGCCCACCGCTCGGCCCCGCCCGGATCGTCGTCGACCTGGCGGCCATCCGAGCCAACGCGCGGTTGCTGCGCGCGACCGCCGGCGTCCCGCTGGTCGCCGTCGTCAAGGCCGACGGCTACGGCCACGGAGCGCTGGCGAGCGCGCGGGCCGCGCAGCAGGGTGGGGCGGACTGGATCGGCACGGCCACCGTCGAGGAGGCGCTCGCGTTGCGGGCCGGCGGGATCGAGGGACCGCTGCTGTGCTGGATCGGCGGGCCGGAGGCCGACTACGCCGCGGCGGCCGCCGCCGGGATCGACGTCAGCGCCCACAGCGTCGGGCAGCTCGATGCCATGGCCGCAGCCTTCGCCGGCCGCACCGAGCCCGCGCGGGTCCAGCTCAAGCTCGACACCGGCATGTCCCGCGCCGGCGCCGGCCGTGGCGAGTGGGCGGCGCTGTTCGCCCGCGCCGCCGCGGGCGAGGCAGCGGGCACCTGGCGGATCACCGGGATCTGGACCCACCCGGCCTGCGCCGACGAGCCCGAGCACCCCGCCAACGACCGCCAGGAGCAAGCCTTCCGCGAGGCCCTCGCGCTCGCCGGCGAGCACGGCCTGCGCCCCGAGCTGCGGCACTTCGCCAACTCCGCGGCCGCGCTGCTGCGCCCGAGCGCCCGCTTCGACGCGGTCCGCTGTGGCATCGCCCTCTACGGCCTGGACCCCGCACCCGGACAGGCCACCGACATCGGGCTGGTGCCCGCCATGACCGTCCACGCGCCCCTCGCCCTGGTCAAGGACCTCGCTCCCGGCGACGCGGTGTCCTACGGCCACCGCTGGGTCGCCGAGCACGCCACGACCGTGGGCCTGGTCCCCGTGGGCTACGGCGAGGGCATCCCCCGACATGCGTCGTCCCCGGGCGCTCCCCAGCAGGCCACCGTCGGCATCGACGGCAAGCTGCGCCCGGTCCGCGGCACCATCTGCATGGACCAGTTCGTCGTCGACCTCGGCGGCGACCGGCCCGAGCCCGGTAGCGACGTGGTCGTCCTGGGCCCGCGCGGTGCCGGCGGGCCGACCGCCCAGGACTGGGCGGAGGCGGCGGGCACCATCAACTACGAGATCGTGACCCGGATCGGCGGCCGGATGACGCGCACCTACCTCCACGAGCTCGACGAGCAGGGCGCGTGAGCCGCCGGGGCCGGATCATCGGGTCGCTCGCCGGCGCGCTCGGCGTCGCCGCGGCCGGTACGGCGGCCGTCGGGATCCGGCGCCAGCAGCGGGCGATCAGCCGGCGCGCCGGCGAGGAGATCCCCTTCGGGACGCTGCGCTCCGCGCCGGTGACCGTGGTGGCCGACGACGGCCTTCCGCTGCACGTCGAGATCGACGAGGTCGAGTCCGCGACGCCGGGTCGGTCGGCGGGTCGGTCGGCGGGTCGGTCGGCTGGAGGGTCGGTGCGGAGGGCGAAGGGGCACCCGCCGGCCGTCACCGTCGTCTTCGTCCACGGCTTCTGCCTGAACCTCGACTGCTGGCACTTCCAGCGCGCGGCGTACCGCGGCCTGGTCCGCGCGGTCTACTACGACCAACGCTCCCACGGTCGCTCCGGCAACTCCGACCGCGCCCACTCCACCATCGAGCAGCTCGGGCGCGACCTGCACCGGGTGATCGAGGCGGTCGCGCCCGACGGTCCCGTGGTACTCGTCGGCCACTCGATGGGTGGGATGTCGATCGTCGCGTTCGCCGAGCAGTACCCCGAGCTGATCGGCCCCCGGGTCGTCGGGATCGGGCTGATCTCGACGACCGCCGGTGGCCTCGACCCGACCCGGATCCTGCTCCCGATGGTGCCCGCCCGCCTCGCCGGGCCGGTCGCCAGGGGCGTCGTCCGCACCCTGCACCTCGGCCATCGCGCGGTCGACTCGGTGCGCCGGGCCGGCGGCTCGGTGGCCACCGTCGCCACCGACCGGTTCGCGTTCGGCGGCGACGTGCCCCGCGGATACGTCGAGTTCGTCGACCAGATGCTGGCCGCCACGCCGTTCGAGGTGCTCGCCGACTTCTTCCCCCACTTCGCCGGGCTCGACAAGTTCGACTTCGTCGAGGTGCTGGGCCGGGTCCCGACCTCGGTCATCTGCGGCACCGCCGATCGGCTGACCTCGATCGGCCACTCCCGCAAGCTGCAGTCCCGGATCCCCGGGTCCCGGCTCCTCGAGTGCGAAGGGGCGGGGCACATGGTGCTGATGGAGCGCCACGAGCTGGTCAACGCCGAGCTCGACCAGCTGATCACCGCCGCGTCCGCGAGGGCAGCCGCCCGATGAGCCTCGAGACCCGGCGCGTCGGCCCCGAGGCCGCCGCGGACGTGCTGGCCGTCGTCAGGGCCGCGTTCGCCGGCCGCCCTCCACTCGACCCGCCCGCTGACGCCCTGGCCGAGACCGAGGGGTCCATCGCCGCCATGTTGGCGCCGGGCGGCGGACTCCTCGTGCTCGACGACGGGCGGCCGGTGGGCGCTGTGGTCCTCGACCCGGTCGGCGAGCAGGGCGAGACCGTCTACCTGCGCCGCTTCGGCATCGACCCGGCCGCCCGCGGTCGGGGACTGGCCCGTGACCTGGTCCGCTCCGGGCTGCTGGAGGCGGCTCGCGGCGGGGCACGCCGGGTCGTGATCCTGGCCCGTCAGGAGCTGCCCCGTACCGCCGGATTCTGGCGTGACATGGGCTTCGTCGAGACGGCCCGGCACGCGCCGTACGTCGAGATGGCGCGCCCGGCGCCCGTCCTCCTCGACGTGGCGAGCGCCACCGCGATGCGCGAGCTCGGCCGGCGCGTGGCCGCGCGCCTGACCCGCGGCGACGTGCTCGTCCTCAGCGGGGAGCTCGGCGCCGGGAAGACCACCTTCACCCAGGGGCTCGGCGAAGGGCTCGGCGTCCGGGGCCAGGTCACCTCGCCGACCTTCGTCATCGCCCGGGTGCACCCGTCCCTGGGGGATGGTCCCGAGCTGGTCCACGTCGACGCCTACCGCCTCGGTGGCCGCGCCGAGCTCGACGACCTCGACCTCGACACCGACCTCGACGAGGCCGTGACGGTGGTCGAGTGGGGGACCGGGCTCGCCGAGGGGCTGGCCGAGGCCCGGCTCGAGGTCCGGATCACCCGTGCGACCGGAGAGGCGGCGGACGACACCGGCGACGCGACCGATGACCCCGGCGGCGACCCCGAGGCGGACCCGCGCGTCGTCGAGATCGACGCCGTCGGCGCCCGCTGGCTCGACGCGGATCTCGCGCTCTAGCACACCCGCGCCACAGCTGTCACCAGCCACGTCGTACGACCTCGACGCCCGACCGGGGCATCTCAATCGCGACTGGAACTGGTTCCAGTCGACCCACTTCTTCCCCTAAGGTCCGGGTGAGCCCACCCGCGACGGTCGCGGTGGACGAAGCGCAGGGGGATCTGAGGGACATGGGGATCATGGGGATCAAACGTGTGCTGTCACTGGCCGCGGCGGTGCTGTTGCTGCTCGGCCTCCAGGTGCAGGCGATGCCGGAGACCAGGGCGGCAGCCCCGGTCGCCACGGCGGGGGCGGTCGCGACCGCCGTCGCCTCGGGCGACGCCTGCGGGCCGCGGGTCCGCCGCCCGAACCTGATCGGCTTCTACAAATGCTCCTTCGTCGACGAGTTCGACGGCACCACGCTCAACAGCCAGTACTGGCACGTCATGGACGGGCCGAGCGGCAGCCTGGCGTGCAACCTCGACAACCCGCAGACGGTGTCGGTGGGCTCGGGGGTCCTCCGGCTCACGGCCCGGCCCTCGGGCGGCGCCGCGACCTGCCCGCAGCGGGCGGACGGCACCCGGGCGCCGTACGCGACCGGCGCGGTCAACACCTTCTGGAAGTGGAGCCAGCAGTACGGCCGGTTCGAGGCCCGGATGAAGTCCGACGTCGCGCGCGGACCGGGGGCGCACGAGGCGTTCTGGCTGTGGCCCGACACCCGCTACAGCAGCGACGCGTTCTGGCCCGCCTCCGGCGAGATCGACATCGTCGAGACCTATGCGGCCTACCCGGACCTGGCGATCCCGTTCCTGCACTACTCGTGGAACGACAACGGTGGGGCCCGGCACGGCCTCAACACCGCCTGGAACTGCGCCGCGACCCGCGGACAGTGGCACACCTACGCGCTGGAGTGGACGGCGTACAAGCTGATCATCAAGGTCGACGGCAAGACCTGCCTGATCAACACCGACGGCGCGTCGAGCTTCCGCAAGCGCTTCATCATGGCGTTCTCGCAGCTGATCAGCGACTCCGGCGTCAACAAGATCGCCAGCTCCTCGGTGCTGCCCTCGACGCTCGAGGTCGACTACGTGAAGGTGTGGCAGTGAACACGCGATGCTGAGCGACGATCACCGATATGGGTGATGGCCGGCGGGTGACCGATCGGCCAGCGTGGTCCCGGGACGAACGTCCTGGGACCACTCGTCGTTTGGGGCCACAGAACCCGGCTGCACGGTGGTGCCGCGCGGGGGCGCTGTTTTCCTAGCGTCGTCCGCGAGACCACTCGACTGGGGGACCGATGGTGATGGTGCGCGCTCGGACGCTGACCGTGCTGGTGATGATGTGCCTGGTGGCATGGGGGCTGGCCACGCCCGCGGCCGAGGCCGGCAACCGCAAGGCGCCGGCGCTCGACAAGCCGCGGCAGGGCGGTGTGAGCCTCGTGTTCACCGGCAAGGCGCGGCCGCGAGCCGCCGTCCGGCTGCAGGTACGCGCCCGCGCCGGCTGGAAGGCGGTCGGCCGGGACCGTGCGTCGCGCCGGGGCACCTTCCGGATCACCCTGCGCTCCCCGGACCGCCCGCGGCACTACCGCGTCGTCTCCGACGGGCGCACCAGCCGGGCCCGCACGGTGGCCCCGGCCCCCGTCACGGAGCCGGCGGCGGAGCCGGCCGCCGCGAAGCCGAGGCCGAGCGATGCCTGCGGCACAGTGCCCGACCGGCCCGGCTGGGCCGGTGGCGGCAGCTATCAGTGCTCCTTCGTCGACCAGTTCGACGGCGACGCCCTCGACCGGGGCTCCTGGCACGTCATGGACGGCACCACCAGCGGTGCCGCGTGCATGGTCGACACGCCGGAGACCGTCGCGGTGAGCGGCGGCTCGCTGCGGCTCACCGCGCGCCCCGCCGACCGCGCCGACCAGTGCCCGCTGCGCAAGGACGGCACCCGGGCCTCCTATGTGACCGGGTCGGTCAACACGTTCTGGCGGTGGAGCCAGCAGTACGGCCGGTTCGAGGCCCGGATGAAGTCCCAGGCGGTGTCCTACGCCGGACCGCAGGAGGCGTTCTGGCTGTGGCCCGACACCCGCTACAGCTCGGACGCGACCTGGCCCGCCTCCGGCGAGATCGACATCGTCGAGAACTACGCGGCCTACCCGGACCTGGCGATCCCCTTCCTGCACTACACGTGGAACGACAACGGTGGCGCCCGGCACGGTCTCAACACCGCCTGGGACTGCCTGGCTCCGCGCGGGCAGTGGCACACCTACACGCTGGACTGGACCGCCGACCGCCTGACGATCTCGGTGGACGGCAGGACCTGCCTGACCAACACCGCCGGGGCCCCCAGCTTCCGCAAGCGCTTCATCATGAGCTTCTCCCAGCTGCTCAGCGGGAGCGGCGTCAACACCTTCCTCGGCGGCACCCGGGCGCCGACCACGCTCGAGGTCGACTACGTCAAGGTCTGGAAGTAGCGACCGCGACGGTAGCCTCGGGGCGTGCTGCTCGCCTTCGACACGGCCTCGCCGACGGTGACCGTCGCGCTCCACGACGGGACCGGCGTCGTCGCCGCGGCGACCTTCACCGAGGGGATGCGGCACGGCGAGCAGCTGGCGCCCCTGATCGAGCGGGTGCTCGCCGAGGCGGGCGCCCGCCCCGGCGAGCTGACCGGCCTCGCGGTCGGCGTCGGTCCGGGCCCGTTCACCGGGCTCCGGGTCGGCCTGGTCACGGCGCGCACGATGGCCCACGTGCTCGGCGTACCGGTCCACGGGGTGTGCTCGCTCGACGCCCTGGCCCTGGAGGCGGTCGCGGAGGGCACGGTGAGCGGCGACTTCGTGGTCGCGACCGACGCCCGGCGCAAGGAGGTCTACCGCGCGTCGTACGACGGCCGGGGGATGCGCCTGGACGAGGCTGTCGTCGACAAGCCGGACGTGCTCGCCACCGACGGCCCCGTCGTCGGGGAGGGTGCGCGCCTGTACCCCGACGCGTTCCCCGACGCCCGCGGCCCGCAGCGGCCGTCCGCAGCCTGGCTGGCGCGGGGTGTCGCCGAGGGGCGGGTCGCGGTGCTGCCGCCCGAGCCGCTCTACCTCCGCCGCCCCGACGCCGTCGCCCGGGCGCGATGAGTCGCCGTCCGTGAGCGAGCGCACCACCGTGCGAGCGGCGACCGAGGCCGACGTCGCCGCGATCGTCGCACTCGAGGCCGAGGCATTCCCGCTCGACCCCTGGTCGGCGAACCTGATCGGCGAGGGTGTCGCGGGCCTGCTGCCGACCGTCGGTCTCGTCGTCGCCGGGCACGACGGGAGGTTCGCCGGCTACGCCGTGGTCAGCGTGGTCGACGTGGACGCCGAGCTGCAGCGGATCGCGGTCCCGGTCCCGCTGCGCCGCGCCGGCGTCGCCACGGCCCTCCTGGAGGGCGTCCACGCCGTCGCGGCCCGGGGCGGGGCCACGAGGCTGCTGCTGGAGGTGCGCGAGGACAACACACCCGCCCGGCGGTTCTACGAACGGCACGGGTTCAGCGAGCTCGGGCAGCGGGCGCGCTACTACCGCGACGGCACCACCGCCCTCGTGCTGGCGACACCCGTCACAATGGTCCCGTGACCCGCGACGAACCCCTGGTGCTCGGCATCGAGACCTCGTGCGACGAGACCGGCGTCGGCATCGTCCGCGGCCAGACCCTGCTGGCCGATGCGGTGGCGAGCAGTGTCGAGGAGCACGCGCGCTTCGGCGGCGTCGTACCGGAGGTCGCGAGCCGGGCGCACCTCGAGGCGATGGTCCCGACCATCCAGCGGGCCTGCGACACCGCCGGGGTGGCCCTGGGCGACGTCGACGCGATCGCGGTGACCCACGGCCCCGGACTCGCCGGCGCGCTGCTGGTCGGCGTCGCCTCGGCCAAGGCGCTCGCGCTCTCGCTCGGCAAGCCGATCTACGGCGTCAACCATCTCGCCGCCCACGTCGCCGTCGACCAGCTGGAGCACGGACCACTGCCCGAGCCGTGCCTCGCGCTGCTCGTCTCCGGGGGCCATTCCAGCCTGCTCAAGGTCACCGACATCACCGGGTACGACGACGGCGTGGCTCCCCTGGGGGCGACCATCGACGACGCGGCCGGTGAGGCGTTCGACAAGGTCGCGCGCCTGCTCGGGCTGCCGTTCCCCGGCGGTCCCCACATCGACCGGGCCGCCCGCGAGGGCGACCAGGTCGCGATCGACTTCCCGCGCGGGCTCACCAGCCGCCGCGACCTGGAGCGGCACCGCTTCGACTTCTCCTTCTCGGGTCTCAAGACCGCGGTCGCCCGCTGGGTCGAGGCGCGGGAGCGCTCCGGCGAGCCGGTGCCGGTGGCCGACGTCGCGGCCTCCTTCCAGGAGGCGGTCTGCGACGTACTGGTCCGCAAGGCCCTCGACGCCGCCAGCGCCGAGGGCATCGAGGACCTGATGATCGGTGGCGGCGTCGCTGCGAACTCCCGCCTGCGTGCGCTCGCGGAGGAGCGTGCGGGGCGGCTCGGGATCCGGGTCCGGGTGCCGCGCCCGGGCCTGTGCACCGACAACGGGGCGATGGTGGCGGCCCTCGGCGCGACCATGGTCGAGCGGGGGCGGGCGCCGTCCGCGCTCGACCTTCCTGCCGATTCCAGCCTCCCGGTGACCGAGGTCCTGGCAGGCTGAGGCGATGGACAGCGCGCGCGGCGGCGACGGGTACTTCCCCGAGGGGTCGATGCTGCGTTTCGTGCAGTCGCACCGCGCGGTCGGGCAGACCTACGGCCAGCGGGCGCTGATCATCGGCGCCACCCACCCGGTGCCCTACGTCGGCACCTCCCAGTCCACGCTCGCCAAGGAGCGCCCCTTCGAGCGGCTGGCCCGCACCGCGCTCGCCTTCGAGACCATCTTCTTCGCCCCGCGGGCCGAGGCCGACCGGCTGCTCGCCGCCGTCCACGACCTGCACACCCGGGTCCGGGGCGAGCTCGCCCAGGACGAGGGCTCCTTCGCCCGCGGCACGCCGTACGACGCCTTCGACCCCGAGCTCATGCTCTGGACCATGGCGATGCTGGCGGACTCCTCCCGGGTCGCCTTCGAGACCCTGGTGCGGCCGTTGAGCGCGGGGGAGAAGGAGGACCTGTGGGCCGACTGGGTCCGGTTCGGCGAGCTGTTCGGCATGCCGCGCTCGGTGGCGCCCGCGACGGCCACGGACTTCGAGCGCTGGATGGCTGACTGGTTCGCGTCCGGGCGGATGCACCTCACGCAGGAGGCCCGCGCCGTCGGCCGGGCCATCGCCCGCGACATGCCGGTGCCGCCGGTGGCCCGTCCGGGCGTCACGGTGACCAACCTGCTCGTGGTCGGGATGCTGCCGCCCGAGGTGCGCCGGCTCTACGGCCTGCCGTGGACGCCGGCCCACGCGCTGGCCTGGCGCGGCGCCACCGCCTTCGCGCGGACCTCACGCCACGCCCTGCCGGCCCGGGTGCGGCGCGGCGACAATGCGGACCTGCACAAGACGGTCATCCGCAGCGAGCGGGCCGTGCTGGCCCGCGGCGGGCGCACCATGGACCTGCCGGGCCCGGGCCGGTGAGGCCGGCTCAGAAGGGCGCCACCAGGAGCGCGGTGCCCTCGCCGGCCACGCGGGTCAGCACGATCGTCGCCTCGGCGTCGCCGTGAAGTGAGAGCCGCTGGCGCAGCGTCTCGGGGGAGACGTCGACGCCCCGCTTCTTGACGGTCAGCCGGCCGATGCCTCGCTCGCGCAGGGCGGCCTTGAGCTGCTTCTCCCGGTAGGGGAGGGTCTCGAGGACCCGGTAGCCGCGGGCGAAGGGCGTGCGGAACGGCTGGTCCGCGGTGACATAGGCGATCTTCGGGTCGACCAGGCCGCCACCCACGCCCGCCGCGACCCCGGTCACGAGACCGGCGCGGATCACGGCTCCGTCGGGCTCGTAGAGATAGTCGCCGACCGCCCGCACCCCGACCGCGCCGATGCCCGGGTCGTCCTCGTCGGTGAGCGTGGCCAGGCCGCCCGCGCCGATCACGGTCGCGCGGCGGGCCACGGTGGCGGTCCGCCCGGCCCACAGCGCGGCCTCCTTGACCTCTCCGTCGTCGCTGACCCACTCGGCCTCGACACCGGCGGGCACCAGCGTGTGGGGGATGCCGGGCGCGACCTTCACGCACGCGTCCCGGCCGAGCAGCTCCTCGACCCAGGACCACGGCGGGCTCCAGTCCTCGACCCGGAAGCTGCGTCCCGCGCCCGAGCGGCGGGCCGGATCGGCGAAGGCGAGGTCGAAGCCGCGGTGGTCGACCGTCGTCGCGTCGGCGACCTGGACGGCGCCCGGCAGGCCCAGCACGGTGAGGTTCGCCTGGGCGACGGCCACCCGGACCGGGTCGAGGTCGACGCCGGCGCACACGAGGCCCGCCTCGGCGGCCGCGACGAGGTCGCCGCCGATCCCGCAGCCCAGGTCGACCAGGGTCCGTGCCCCGAACGCCGTCGCCCGACCTGCCCGGTGCCGGGCGACCCGGAGCCGGGTCGCCTGCTCCAGCGCGTCGGGGGTGAAGTACATCCGCTGTGCCAGGTCGCCGAACTTCGCGACCGCTCGTCCGCGCAGCTCCACCTGGGTGAGCGCCGTCGCCGCCCGCTCCGGCGTCGTCGTACGACGCAGCGCGGAGCCGGCGGCGAGCGGAGCGGCGCCCTCGGCGACCAGGGCCGCGGCCTCGGCGAGCAGCGCCTGCCCCTCGTCGGTCAGCAGCCACCGGAAGTCGTCGAGATCCACGTCCCGATCCTGTCAGGTCGGGGTCGACCGGGTCAGGCGGTGGGGGTGAGCTCCTTCTCCGGCTCGTCGTCGCGCTTCTCGTCGCCGTGGCCCGGCCACCAGGCGGCGTGACCCAGCAGCGAGGTCAGCGCCGGCGTGAAGAACATCGACATCACGAACGACACGATCAGGATGCCGACGGCGAGCGCGAAGCCCATGGACACGATCAGCGTGTTGCCGCCGAGCATCAGCGAGGCGAACGTCCCGGCGAGGATCACGCCGGCGGCGGCGATCGTGGGTCCGGCGTGGGTGACGGCCTGGGCCGCCGCGCCGTGCGGGTCGCGACCCTCGCGCGCCTCCTCGCGCAGTCGCGCGATCATCAAGATGTTGTAGTCCGTGCCGAGTGCTGTGACGAACAGGTAGATGTAGATCGGCAGCATGAAGATCAGGCCGGACTCGCCCCCGATGAACTGGAACGCGATCACGGTCAGGCCGAGGGTCGCGGCGAAGCCGAGTCCCACCGCGGCCATCAGGAACCACGGCGCCACCAGGCTGCGCAGCAGCAGCGCCAGGATCAGCAGGATGACCGCCGCGGCGACGGGGAAGACCACCTTGTAGTCGCGGGCCATCGCCGCGGACATGTCGGCGAAGATGCCCGGCGTGCCGCCGACGTACGCCTCGGTGCCCTCGGGGGCGGCGGCGTGGGCGGCGTCGCGGATCGGGCCGCCGACGTTGTCCTGGGCGGCGTCCGAGACGGGATCGTCGTGGAGGGTCAGGTAGTACTGGTAGGCCGTCCCGTCCGAGGACGGGACCGGACCGGTCACCTGGTCGACGCCTTCGGCCTCGCCGAGCGCGGTCTTGAACGCCTCGAGCTGGTCGGGGGTCACGTCGGCGCCCTCGGCATCGACGAGGACCGGCACCGGCTCGGCGGCACCCGCGGAGAAGTGCTCCTGGAAGGTCTTCATCGCCTCCGTCGACTCGACGCCCTCGGGCAGGCTGGAGTTGAAGTCGAAGGACGGGCTGAAGCTGAGCGCGAAGATCGCGAGGATCGTCATCGCGCCGCCCGAGACCAGGGCGGTCAGGCCCGGACGCCGGCCGACGGTGTTGCCCAGCTTGATGAAGGTGCCGTGCTTCGGCTCCTTCTGCCACGACTTCGACGGCCAGAAGAGCGCCTTGCCGAGCAGCGAGACGACGGCGGGCACGAGGGTCAGCGCGGCCAGCAGGGTCACGAACACCGCGATCGCGAGGGCCGGGCCGATGGCCCGGAAGATGCTGAGCGAGCTGAGGATCAGCGCCATGAAGGCCACGATCACGGCGCCGCCCGCGGAGGCGATCGCCTCGCCGGCGCGGTCGAGGCTGTGCACGACCGAGTCCTTGACGGCGGCTCCCTGACGCAGCCGCTCGCGGTGGCGGAACAGGAAGAAGAGGATGTAGTCGGTGCCGACGCCGTAGAGGACGACGACGAGGATCTGCTGCACCGACGCGTCGGCCTTGAGTCCGAAGATGTCGTTGGCCCAGGCGATGGCGCCGGTGGCGATCGAGGACACCAGGCCGACCACGACGATCGGCAGGAGGCAGATCAGCACGCTGCGGAAGATCAGGGCGAGCAGGCCGACGATGAGGACGACGGTGGCGATGCCGACGATGAGCAGGGTGCTCTCGCTGGACTCCTGCGAGTCGAGACCCTGGGGCACGCCTCCGGTCGTGCGGACCTCGAGGTCGGTGCCCTCGGTGAGGTCGCCGAGCTCGTCGCGCATCTTCTCGGCGTCGTCGAATGCCTGGGGGTCGAAGCCGGTGGCGCCGTCGGCGAGCGGGATGACCGCGAACAGCACGGTGCCGTCCTCGGAGAGGTTCGGCTCGCCGACCTCGTTCTGCGCGATGACCATCTGCTGGAAGGTCTTCTTGCCGAGCGTGGGCGCGAGCTCCTGGGCGAGCCCGGCGACGGCGGTCTGGTCGTCGGCGGTCAGCGCGCCGCCGTCCTTGCGCTCGATGACCAGGATCGCGCCCGGGGAGAAGGCGTCGGAGAACTTGTCCTCCTGCAGCTTCAGCGCCTGGATCGATTCGTAGTGGTCGGGGAGGAACTCGGAGTTGTCCTGGGTCGACTCGAGGGCGGGCGCGGCGGCGCCCACGATCACGGCGAGGAGCACCCAGGCGCCGATCACATACCAACGGAAACGGGTCACGAAGCGGCCGAGCGCAGCAAACATGTCGAGAACGCTAGTGGCCCGCCCCGACGTCAGGTCAACCGACTTTGGTCGTGATCACGTCCGCCTAGGGGTGTGCTCTGGCACTCCCTTGCGGAGAGTGCTAGTTTCGTCATTGGCACTCTCACCGCGAGTGTGCCAATGCAGAACACACAGACACAGTCTTAGAAAGTGGAGGTCGACATCGTGTCGGTCAACATCAAGCCGCTCGAGGACCGGATCGTCGTCAAGCCCCTCGAGGCCGAGCAGACCACCGCCTCTGGTCTGGTCATCCCCGACACGGCGAAGGAGAAGCCCCAGGAGGGCGAGGTCCTGGCCATCGGCCCCGGTCGCATCGACGACAACGGCAACCGCGTCCCGCTCGACGTGGCGGTGGGCGACAAGGTCATCTACAGCAAGTACGGCGGCACCGAGGTCAAGTACTCCGGCCAGGAGTACCTCATCCTCTCGGCCCGCGACGTCCTCGCGGTCCTGGCCTGATCCGAGCCTTCCGGCTTGCAGGAATCGCCGGTCGACCGGTTGTTCTGTCACTTGTCGGGCGTTGCAGCGCCCGACAAGTGACAGTTTCGCCGGTTGACCGGCGATTCCCACATCACCGAACCACCTCTCCCTAGGAGAACGAAGTGCCCAAGATCCTGGAGTTCGACGAGAACGCCCGCCGTGCCCTCGAGCGCGGCGTCGACGCGCTCGCCAACACCGTCAAGGTGACCCTCGGCCCCAAGGGCCGCTATGTCGTGCTCGACAAGAAGTGGGGCGCGCCGACCATCACCAACGACGGCGTGACCGTCGCCCGTGAGGTCGAGCTGGACGACCCCTTCGAGAACCTCGGTGCCCAGCTCACCAAGGAGGTCGCGACCAAGACCAACGACGTCGCCGGTGACGGTACGACGACCGCGACCGTCCTGGCCCAGGCGCTGGTCCACGAGGGGCTGCGCGCCGTCGCCGCCGGCGCCAACCCGATGGGCCTCAAGCGGGGCATGGACGCCGCGGCCGGTGCCGTGGCCGACGCCCTCAAGGCCGCCGCCCGCGACGTCGACGACGAGAAGGACATCGCCTCCGTGGCGACCGTCTCCTCGCGCGACAGCCACATCGGCGAGCTGCTCGCCGAGGCCTTCGGCAAGGTCGGCAAGGACGGCGTGATCACGGTCGAGGAGTCCAACACCCCCTCGACCGAGCTCGAGTTCACCGAGGGCATGCAGTTCGACAAGGGCTACATCTCGGCGTACTTCGTCACCGACGCGGAGCGCCAGGAGGCGGTCCTCGACGACCCGTACCTCCTCATCCACCAGGGCAAGATCAGCGCCATCGCCGACCTGCTGCCGCTGCTGGAGAAGGTCATCGCCGCCGGCAAGCCGCTCTTCATCCTCTCCGAGGACGTCGAGGGCGAGGCGCTGTCGACGCTGGTCGTCAACAAGATCCGCGGCACCTTCAACGCCGTCGCCGTGAAGGCCCCGGCCTTCGGCGACCGCCGCAAGGCGATGCTGCAGGACATCGCGGTGCTCACGGGCGGTCAGGTCATCTCGCCCGAGGTCGGCCTCAAGCTCGACCAGGTCGGCCTCGACGTGCTGGGCCAGGCCCGTCGCATCGTGGTCACCAAGGACAACACCACGATCATCGACGGCGCCGGTGAGGCCGCCGACGTCAACGGTCGCGTCGAGCAGATCAAGAAGGAGATCGAGGCCTCCGACTCCGACTGGGACACCGAGAAGCTCCAGGAGCGGCTGGCCAAGCTCTCCGGCGGCGTCGTGGTGATCAAGGTCGGCGCCCACACCGAGGTGGAGCTGAAGGAGAAGAAGCACCGGATCGAGGACGCCGTCTCCGCGACGCGCGCCGCGATCGAGGAGGGCATCGTCCCCGGTGGCGGCTCCGCGATCATCCACGCCTCCTCCGCGCTGGACGACGACCTCGGTCTCAGCGGTGACGAGGCGGTCGGTGTCCGGATCGTCCGCAAGGCCGTCGAGGAGCCGCTGCGCTGGATCGCCGAGAACGGCGGCGAGAACGGCTATGTCGTCACCCACAAGGTCCGCGAGCTCGGCGTCGGCAACGGCTACAACGCCGCGACCGGCGAGTACGGCGACCTCCTCGCGCAGGGTGTCATCGACCCGGTCAAGGTGACCCGTTCGGCGCTGGCCAACGCGGTCTCCGTGGCGGGCATGCTGCTGACGACCGAGACCCTGGTCGTCGACAAGCCCGAGGAGGAGCAGCCCGAGGCGGCCGGTCACGGCCACGGGCACGGTCACGGCCACTGATCCACTCCACACCGACCCGTCGCGTTCGAACGCGACGGGTCGGCGTGTTTTTGGGGTTCAGATGCGACGGGTCGATGAAACACCGATGATCGCGCGGCGTGACCTCCGTCCGGCATAGTGAGGACATGCTGTGGCGCGTGCGAGCCGGACTGGCCGACCGCCCCGGGGCGTTGGCCGAGCTGGCGGCGGCCTGCGGGCGGGCGGGGGTCAACATCGTGACGGTCCAGGTGTTCCCCGAGGGCACCTCCGTGACCGACGAGCTGGTGCTCCAGGTGCCACCCGAATGGACCCGCGACCAGCTCCAGGAGCTGGTCACCCGGGCCGGGGGTTCCGCGGTGTCCGCCGCACCGGTCACGACGGCGGCACTCGAGGATCAGCCGACCCGATACGTCCGGGCCGTGCGCGAGATCATCGCGCAGCCGGCGTCCTTCCCCGACGTGGCGGCGCACCTGTTCGACGCCGACGTCGCGCCCAGCACCGGCGCCGACGACGTGCTGGAGATGGTGGTCGGCGGGTCGGCCACGATCCAGATCCGCCGCGACACCCCCTTCACCCCGACCGAGCGGGCCCGGGCGCACGCGCTCGCGGAGTTAGTCGGCGAGGTCCTCGACACCCAGGTGCCGCCCGCCCCGCACCAGCCCGGAGCGGGCGACCCGGAGTTCGTGACCACGGGCGAGGTGGTGTCCGCGCTGGCGGGCGGCAAGGTCGCCGGACGGGCGGAGTACGCGCGGGCCGAGGGCGACGCGCCGTGGCCCGTCGACCTGTGGGTCGACCCCGCCTGGCACCGGCGCGGCGTCGGCACCCGGCTGCTCGCCGACGTCGCCCGCGCGGCGCGCTCGGCGGGCGCGGAGGAGATCGTGCTGACGGCACCCTCGGACACCAAGGCGGTCCTCCCGATGGTGCTCGCGGCCGGCATGCGCGGCCGGATCCGGATGGCGGGGGAGTCGCTGACGGTGCGGATCGCGCTCACCGACCTGCGCCGCTGACCGGCCCGTCGGCGTACCCCAGGGGTGTGGCGGAAGTGACACCTGCGGCGACTTTGTGAACGCATTCACAAAGGCTACGGTCGAAGGGTGCTGGCCCCCGACGTCGTCACCGCCCTCACCCACCTCGCCGCCGAGGCCGAGCCCGCGGGCCTGCTGCCCGCCCGACAGCAGATGGCGCTCTCGCTCGGCTGGCACATCGTGCTGGCCTGCTTCGGCGTCGCGTTCCCGGCGATGATCTTCACGATGCACCTCATCGGCATCCGCCGGAAGGACCCGGTGGCGCTCGAGCTCGCGAAGCGCTGGGCGAAGGTCTCGGCCGTGCTCTTCGCCATCGGCGCCGTGTCCGGCACGGTCCTCAGCTTCGAGATGGGCCTGCTCTGGCCCGGCCTGATGGGCACCTACGGCGACGTCCTGGGGCTGCCGTTCGCGTTCGAGGGGCTGGCCTTCTTCCTCGAGGCGATCTTCCTCGGCATCTACCTCTACGGCTGGGGCCGGATGCCACCGAAGCGGCACGTGCTGATGGTCCTGCCGATGGCGATCACCGGTGTCATCGGTGCCTACTGCGTGCTCGCGGTCAACGCCTGGATGAACGCACCGACCGGCTTCCGGATCGTCGACGGCGCGGTCACCGACGTCCAGCCGTGGGCGGTGCTCTTCAACCTGCAGACCTTCGTGCAGTTCGCCCACATGTGGGTCGGCGCCTACATGCTGGCCGGGTTCACCATCGCCGGCGTGTACGCCGTCGGCATGCTCCGTGGGCGCCGCGACGCGCACCACCGGTTGGGCTTCCTGGTCCCGTTCGTCTTCGCGTCGATCGCCGCGGTGACCCAGCCCTTCGTCGGGCACGTGCTCGGCTTCGGCCTCGATGAGCGGCAGCCCGCCAAGCTGGCGGCCTTCGAGCTGGCCGAGACGACCGAGAGTCCCTCGCCGCTGCGACTGGGCGGGATCCTGGTCGACGGCGAGGTGAAGTACTCGATCGACATCCCCTACCTCGGGTCCCTGATCGCGATGAACTCACCCGACAAGCCGGTGCCCGGCCTCGACACCATCCCCGAGGAGGACCACCCGCCGGTCAACCTGACCCACCTGGCCTTCCAGACCATGGTCGGCATCGGCACCCTGCTCGCAGCCGCCGTCGTGTGGTTCTGGTTCCAGCGCCGACGAGGGCGCGACCTGCTGGAGAAGCGGTGGTTCCTCCGCTTCGCCGCCGCGGCCGGGCCGTTGGCCGTCATCGCGCTCGAGGCGGGTTGGATCGCCACGGAGGTCGGCCGTCAGCCGTGGATCGTGTACGGCGTCATGCGCACGCCCGAGGCGGTGGGCGACTACTCCGCGAGCCTGTGGTGGCTGCTCGGCATCAGCACCGTGGTCTACACGGCGATGACCGTCGGCGCGGTCGTCGTCCTCCGCTCGATGGCCCGCCGCTGGCGCGCGGGCGACGCGGACCTGCCCAGTCCCTACGCCCCCGAGGTCCCGGAGGTGAGGGGATGAGCCTCGAGCTGGCCGTCGCGGCCGCGCTCTTCGTCGGGGTCATCGCCTACGCCGTCCTCGGCGGTGCCGACTTCGGCTCCGGCTTCTTCGACCTCACCGCGGGCAGCAGCCGGCGCGGCGCGGAGCTGCGGACCCTGGTCGACCACAGCATCGGGCCGGTCTGGGAGGCCAACCACGTCTGGCTGATCTACGTGCTGGTCATCTGGTGGACCGGATTCCCCGCGTCCTTCGCCGCGGCCATGGCGACCCTGGTCCTGCCGCTGCTACTGGCCCTGCTCGGGATCGTGCTGCGCGGCGCGAGCTTCGCCTTCCGCAAGTACGCCGCCACCCTGGCCCAGGCGCGCCTGTTCGGCATCGTGTTCGCCACCTCGTCGATCATCACGCCGTTCTTCCTCGGCACGGTCGCGGGCGGCATCGCGTCCGGCCGGGTGCCGCTCGACGGCACGGGCGACCGCTGGGCGTCGTGGGTCAACCCGACCTCGCTGTTCGGGGGCGCGATCGCGGTCGGGACCTGCGCCTTCCTCGCCGGTGTCTTCCTGGTCGCCGACGCCCGGCGCAGCGGCCAGGAGCGGCTGGCCGACGAGCTGCGCGTCCGGGCGCTCGCCGTCGGTGCCGTCACCGGCGTGGTCGTGTTCGCCGCGCTGGTGCCGATCGACCGCGACGCGCCCACGCTGGCCGCGGGGCTCGAGGGCCGGGCCGCCCCGCTGGTCGCGCTCGCGGGCCTGGCCGGCGTGGCGACGATGGCGCTGCTGTGGGCCCGCAGGTACGCCGTCGCGCGGGTCACCGCGGTCCTCGCGGTCGCCGCCGTGGTCTCCGGGTGGGGCGTGGGTCAGTACCCCTGGCTGCTCGTCGACGAGGTCACGATCGCCGACGCGGCCGGGGCCACCGCGACCCTGCAGGGGCTGCTCGTCGCCGTCGGGTTGGCCGTCGTGGTCGTGGTCCCGCCGCTGGCCTATCTGTTCAGGCTCACCCAGTCGGAGGCGTGGTCCCGCCCGGATCACTGACCGTTCGGTGAGGCGGGATGGTTGCCGAGTCGCCAGCCGCCGAGGGGCAGCTCCAGTGCCGACGCCGGCCCCCACGTCCCACAAGCGTAGGGCTCCGTCGTCGGCCGGCGGTCGAGGACCGGCTGGAAGATCTCCCAGAGCCGGTCCACCTCCTCGGAGCTGATGAACAGCGTCCGGTCGCCCCGCATCACGTCGAGCAGCAGCCGCTCGTAGGCCTCCAGCGGGTCGGCGCCGGGCACGTCGTCGACGAGGTCGAGGCGGAACACGCCCTCGACCAGTGCCATGTCGGGCCCGGGCCGCTTGGCGCGGACGTCGATCGCGACCCGCGGCTGGTCGGCGAGCTCGATGACCAGCTCGTTGGGCTCGGGGATGCCGCCGCCCTCCGGCTTGAGCCACCGGTGCCGCGGGTCACGGAAGCGGACCGTGATCGTGCGGTTGCCCTCGGCCAGCGCCTTGCCGGTGCGCAGGTAGAACGGGACGTCGCGCCAGCGGTCGTTGTCGATCCACATCTCCGCCGCGACGAAGGTCTCCACCTCCGAATCGGCGGCGACGTCGGGCTCGGCGCGGTAGCCGTCGTACTGTCCGAACACGACGCGCTCCGGGTCCAGGGGCCGCACCGCCGAGAAGGTCGCGGCCTTCGCCGCCCGGATCGCGGAGGCGCGGAACGCGTGCGGATCCTCCAGTGCGACGAAGCCGAGCAGCTGGGCCAGATGGGTGGTGACCATGTCGCGCAGGCAGCCGGTGCCCTCGTAGAAGCTGCCGCGGCCCTCGACCGTCAGTCGCTCCGGTACGTCGATCTGCACCGACTCGATGCTGTGCCGGTTCCAGGCGGGCTCGAACAGGCCGTTGGCGAAGCGCAGCGCGAGGATGTTCTGCACCGCCTCCTTGCCGAGGAAGTGGTCGATCCGGAACACCTGGTCCTCGGCGAAGGCCGAGCAGAGCACCTCGTGCAGCTCGCGGGCGGTGGCGAGGTCGGTGCCGAAGGGCTTCTCGGCGACCAGGCGGGATCGGTCGACGAGGTCCTCGCGGCCGAGCATGCCGACCATCCCCTTGACGGCCCCGGGCGGCACCGAGAGGTAGAGGAGACGTCGTACGTCGCCCAACAGGCAGCCGCAGGACGCGAGGATCCGGTCCTCGGCCTCCGCGACCGCCCGGGCCAGCTCGGTCCCGTCGTCGGCGGAGGATGCCACGAACCGGGTCCGCGCGAGCAGCGGCCCGGCCACGGACTCGTCCACGTCGCCGACGAACTCGGTGAGGGCGTCGCGCACCTGGCTGCGGAAGTCGTCGTCGCTGCCGGGGGAGTGGCGGCCGCTGCCGATCACCTCGACGTGCTCGGGAAGCCGGCCCGCGGCCGCCAGGCGGTAGAGCCCGGGGAAGAGCTTCCGGGAGGCCAGGTCACCGGTCGCGCCGAAGAGCACGAGCACGTGCGGGGGCAGGGCGTTGCCGGGGTCCGAGGTCATCCGTCCAGCCTCCCGGACCCGTCAAGGGTCCCGCCCTTGTCGACAAGGTGTCGACAAAGCCGTGTCGGATCCATAAGGTAAGGCTTGCCTAAATCCAGAGCAGCCTCGGGTCCTGCTCCCTCTCTGTCGTCCCCGAAAGGACCTCCGGTGACCTCGTCGTCGTCCGGGTGGGGCGCTGCCGCGCGCCCACCCCTGCTGCTCGTGACTGTGCTCTCCCTGCTGCTCCCGGCCCTGCTGCTCGCTCCCCCGTCCGTCCGGGCGGCGGAGGGCGAGGGCACGGTCGTCGCCGTCGCCGACGGCACCGTTGTGTGGGGCGTGCGGGCCTCCTTCCGCAACTACATCGGCCCGGAGGGCGTGACCGTCTCCGACGGCCTCACGCAGAACGACGACGGCGAGTTCGTGTTCGACGTCGCCGACGGCAGCTACGACCCCGACAGCCACGCGCTGCACCTCGATCTCACCGGCACGGTCGGCTTCAACGCCCACGGCGGCGCGCTGGACATGACCTTCAGCGATCTGGAGGTGACCATCGACGGTGACGTCCAGGCGATCACCGCCGAGGTCGTGTCCACGACCCTGGCCGGGGAGGTCGTCGACTACGGCCGCGTCCCGCTCGCCGATCTGGACATCGCCTCGACCACCCCGACGGTCGGCGCCGAGCGCACCACCTGGACCGGTCTGACGGCCACCCTCACCGAGGACGCGGCGCCGGCGTTCGCCGGCTTCTACGGCACCGGTGCCGCTCTCGACCCGGTCACCATCGACTACGCCGGACCGGGCGGCAAGCCGGTCGTCACTGCCGAGCGGATCGTGGTCTCCGGGGCGCCGCAGTACGAGCCCGCCGGCGAGATCGACGGACTGGCCGAGGTGACGAACCTGGTGGCCGACACGGAGCGCGGCGTGCTCCACGTCCAGCACCGTCCCGAGGGCGCCGGGGCCGCCGTGCTGCAGGCCTACGACGACGAGACCCTCGCCCCGCTCGACACGCCCACGATCGGTGCCGCGAACGGCGGCTACCCCGGCATGACGCTCGACGCGGCCACCGGCGCGGTGCTCATGGCCCAGGGCGAGCAGGTCGTGGTGTACGTCCTCGACCCCGCCACCGGGTACGCCGCCGCCGTGGTCGAACCGGGCATCGGCACCGTCCAGGAGATCTCCTACGACGGCCTCTACCGCAGGGTCATCGTCCTCGGGTCCGCGGGACTGGCGTTGCTGACCGCTGCGGCGCAGGCGCCCGGCTACCAGGTGCAGACCTTCTCCGGCCTCAGCTTCGAGGGACGGGAGTCGGTGGCCTCCCGCGCCCGGACCAGTCTGGTGACCACGTCGGCCGGCGTCGCGCCGACCTACGGCAACGGCGCTCGTCTGATCACGCTCTCCAGCGCGACCTCGACGATGACGGCGGTGCCGCTGGAGGGCGTCGCCGACCCGAAGTCGATGCAGCCGGGTGTCTTCGACCAGCCCACGATGGCCTTCCGGGACGACCGCGGAGTGTGGCTCTCGGCGTACACCGGTGACAAGACGCGCCTCGTGTCGGCGGGCGGGCAGTGGACCGCCGGCGAGCGCATCGAGGCCGCCGGGGGCACCTTCCTCGCCGAGCGCGTCGAGACGGCGACCAACTCGGTGCTGATGCTCGACTACTCCGCTCGCAGGTTCCGGGTCTGGAACCGCGACGGCTGGACCGACGTCAGCGTGCCCGGCCTGGGGGCGAACTCGTTCTCCCACTACCTCGGTGCCGACATCGGCACGGATCAGACCGTGTTCGTCGCCAGCACCACCGGCGACGACCGCGTGCTGAAGTACCGGATGGCCGGGCTGGCTCCCGTGGCGGCGACCTCGCCCGCCGACCAGACCGTTCGGCTCGGCAAGGACGACACCGCACGGCAGATCAGCCTCACCGCCGCGTTCACCGGAGCCGACGCGATCCGCTGGCAGACGCGCGGCAGCGCGTCCGCGAAGTGGGCCGACGTCCCCGAGGCGACAGGCGAGACGCTGACCTGGTCGGCGACCAGCGAGGACAACGGCCGACAGTTCCGGGTGCTCGCGACCAACGACCAGGCGACCAGCGCCTCGGCCGTCGCCGACCTCACCGTCGAGTTCTTCCCGCGCGTGGCGGCACAGCCCGACAGCATCACGGTCGCCGAGGGCGAGGACGCCCTGTTCAAGGTGATGCCCTCCGGCTACCCGTACCCGGACATCAGCTGGCAGCGCAAGGTCGGCGGCTTCTGGCAGAACGTCGGCGGTGACGACGAGAGCATCGAGGCCGACGGCGGCTTCCTCACCGTGCACGACACCGGCAGCGCGCAGACCGGCACCCAGCTGCGGGCGCGGCTCTCCAACGCCGTCGGCACGACGTACACCCGCGCGGCCACGCTGACGGTGGCCGCGCCGTCCGCCGTCCGTCGCGAGATCGGCGGCGGCACGCTCATCTGGGGCGTCAAGAGGTCGTTCCGCGACTACCTCGCCGGGCCGATCGCACACGGCAGCATCACCGTCTCCGGCGGTGTCACGCAGCACCCCGACGGCACCTTCGCCTTCCCCGTCAGCGGCGGCTGGAGCGACCCGGCGCAGGGTACGGCGGAGGTCCGGCTCGGCGGCACGGTGCGCTTCGCGGGCCACGACGGCCCGCCGACCTGCGCGGTCGAGCACTCGCCGTGCCTGGCGCTGACCATCAGCGACCCGGTGCTGCGGCTCTCCGGCGCGACCGGTGAGCTGGTCGCCGACGTCGAGTCCAAGGACGAGGCGACCCACGAGATCGTGTCCTACCCCGGCGTCGTCCTCGCCGAGGTCGACGCGGAGGGCTGGAGGGCGGTCGGCGACCGGATCACGGGCGGCCCGCTGCCCGCGACCCTGACCGGGCCCGGAGCCGGGGCCTTCGCCGGCTTCTACGCGGCCGGCGCCGACCTCGACCCGGTCACCCTGGACGGCGTCCTCGGCGCCGAGATCACCGACCCGGTCGTGACCCCGCCCCCGCCGGTGGCCGCAGGCAAGGCCGAGGTCGCGCTGAACTGGAGGTTCAAGAAGGCCAAGGTCCGCACGGGCAAGCGGGCCGTGATCGTGCTCGACCCGCGCCTGGTCGGGGCGACCGGCCTGCCGACCGGTCAGGTCGTGGTCCGGGAGGGCGGCAAGGTGCTCGCCACGGTCCACCTCGGCAACAGGGCCCGGGTGAAGATCCGGCTGCCCCGCCTGGCGAAGGGACGTCACTTCGTGCGCCTGGAGCTGGCCGGCACGGTCGCGCAGGAACCCGCCCGGACGGCGTACCGGAAGCTGGTGGTCCGCTAGCAACGCACCGGGGTCACGCCCGGCCCGGACCGGGCCGGGCGTGACCCCGATCACCGCCTAGACTGGTCGGGTGGAGGTCCCGGACAAGTTCGCCGCACTCGGTCTCACCTACGACGACGTCCTGCTGCTGCCCGGTCATTCCGACCTGGCGCCGGACGACATCGACACCACCTCGCGGCTGACCCGCGAGATCTCCCTGAGGTCGCCGCTGATCAGCGCCGCGATGGATACCGTGACCGAGTCGCGGATGGCGATCGCGATGGCCCGCCAGGGCGGCATCGGGATCCTGCACCGCAACCTCTCCGCCGAGGAGCAGGCCTACCAGGTCGACCTCGTCAAGCGGACCCAGACCGGGATCATCTCCAACCCGGTCACCATCGGCCCGGACGCGACGCTGGAGGAGCTCGACCGGATCTGCGGTGAGTACCGCGTCTCCGGCCTGCCCGTCGTCGACGCCGACAACCACCTGCTCGGCATCTGCACCAACCGCGACCTCCGGTTCACCCCCGTCGCGGAGTGGGCGACCACCAAGGTCGACGAGGTGATGACCCCGATGCCGCTGTTCACCGGCGAGGTCGGCATCAGCCGCGACGACGCCACCGCGCTGCTGCGCAAGCACAAGCGCGAGCGGCTGCCGCTCGTCGACGCCGAGGGCCGCCTCGGCGGGCTGATCACGGTCAAGGACTTCGTGAAGTCCGAGCAGTTCCCGCTCGCCTCCAAGGACGGCGACGGTCGCCTCATGGTCGGTGCCGCGATCGGCTACTTCGGCGACGCGTGGGAGCGGGCCACCGGCCTGATCGAGGCCGGTGTCGACGTCCTCGTCGCCGACACCGCCCACGGCCACGTCACCCTCCTGCTCGACATGGTCCGTCGGCTCAAGTCCGACCCCGCGACCAAGCACGTCCAGGTCATCGGCGGCAACGTCGCCACGCGTGAGGGCGCGCAGGCCTTCGTCGACGCCGGCGCCGACGCCGTCAAGGTCGGCTTCGGTCCCGGCTCCATCTGCACCACCCGCGTCGTCACGGGCTGCGGCGTCCCCCAGGTCACGGCCGTCTACGAGGCATCCCTCGCGGCCGGGCCGGCCGGCGTCCCCGTCATCGCCGACGGCGGCCTGCAGCAGTCCGGCGACATCGCCAAGGCCATCGTCGCCGGCGCCGAGTCCGTGATGATCGGCTCGATGCTCGCCGGCTGCGAGGAGTCGCCCGGCGAGGTCGTCTTCCACCAGGGCAAGCAGTACAAGGCCTACCGCGGCATGGGCTCGCTCGGCGCGATGTCCTCGCGCGGCAAGAAGTCCTACTCCAAGGACCGCTACTTCCAGGCCGAGGTCACCAGCGACGACAAGATCGTGCCCGAGGGCATCGAGGGCCGGGTCGCCTACAAGGGGCCGCTGGCCGGCGTCGCCCACCAACTGCTCGGTGGCCTGTCCCAGTCGATGTTCTACGTCGGCGCCCGGACCATCCCCGAGCTGCAGGAGAAGGGCCGGTTCGTCCGGATCACCTCCGCCTCGCTCAAGGAGAGTCACCCGCACGACATCGAGATGACCGTCGAGGCGCCCAACTACCACCGTTCTTGAGGGCGCGAGCGCGTCGTCTATCGAAGGCGGCGCGCAGACCCTTCGGGCCCACGCTTGCCTCCGATGCGCTGCGCGCGGGCGCGCCACGCTGCCGGCCACGCGGTCGGCTCGGGCGGGTGGCCGGGTTCGCGTGGCGGCAAGACTCCGGCGCCCTGTGACGAGCCGGGGCCAGTGTCGTCCGGCTGAGGTTCACTTCCTGATGACCTGCGCTCGGGTCCATCATGGAAGGAGAACCGATGTGTCCGTCGCAATCGCTGGAGATCACGTGGAGACCCTGCTGCGCGTCCCGATGTCGTACGAGGAGTACCTGCGTCTGCCGAGCCATCCGCGGCATGAGTGGGTGGATGGCCTCGTCGTGATGGCGCCCGCTCCGTCGGGCCCGCACCAGCAGGCAGCTCGGCGGCTTGCGAACCTGCTCGAGGAATCGCTGTCCGCCTGCTACGTCACTGAGGCCGCCGGTGTTCGGCTCCCGCGTGATCGCGAGCGGATTCCCGACGTACTCGTCTTCGCGACGGAGCCAGCTTCCTGGCCTGCGGAGCGAGCCCCCGTGGCCGTGGTGGAGGTGCTCTCGCCGTCGACGCGGGGCGAGGACCTGCTCCGCAAGGCGCCCGAGTACGCCGAGGCGGGGATCGCGCAGTACTGGGTCGTCGACATCGATGCTCGCATCATCGAGGTCCAGGTGAACGTGGAGGGTCGCTGGGAACTCCTGGCCACGGTCGACGGCGCACACCCGACCGCCGACGTCCCGGTCGGCGACCACGGCACGGTGCCGCTCGACCTGGCGGCCGTCCTGCGGTGACCGCCGCCATCCGCCCGTACGCCGACGCCGACTGGCCGGCGGTGGCGGCGATCATCGCCGAGGTGCTGGCGGCGGGGGAGACCTATGCGATGCCGGTGCTCGACGACGCCGGCGCACGCGACTTCTGGCTCGGCCAGCCGGGTGCTGTCGTGGTCGCCGAGGTCGACGGCGTCGTGGTCGGCACGGCGAAGATGGGCCCGAACCGGCCCGCCCAGGGCAGCCACATCGGCACCGCCTCCTTCATGGTCTCCAGTGCCGCACGAGGAGCGGGGGTGGGCCGGGCGCTCGGCGAGCACGTCGTCGCCTGGCACCGGTCCGAGGGCTTCGCCGGCATCCAGTTCAACGCCGTGGTGTCGACGAACACGGCGGCCGTGGCGCTGTGGCGCAGCCTGGGCTTCGAGGTGATCGGGACCGTGCCGGAAGCCTTCCGCCGGCCCGACGGAGGCCTCGCCGGACTGCACGTCATGTTCCTCGACCTCGCCGGCATGCGGCCCTGACGCCCGGCCCCGATATCCTCGTCGGCGTGAGCGACATCGAGATCGGCCGCGCCAAGCGGGCCCGGACGGCGTACTCCTTCGACGACATCGCGATCGTGCCGTCCCGGCGCACGCGTGACCCCGAGGAGGTCAGCGTCGACTGGCAGATCGACGCCTACCGGTTCTCCCTGCCGATCCTCGCGGCACCGATGGACTCGGTGATGTCACCGAAGACGGCCATCGACTTCGGTCGCTTCGGCGGCCTGGGCGTGCTCAACCTGGAGGGCCTCTGGACCCGGTACGACGACCCGCAGCCGCTCCTCGACGAGGTCGCCGGCCTGCAGGGGGTCGAGGCCACCCGCCGCCTGCAGGAGATCTACACCGAGCCGATCAAGGCCGAGCTGATCACCGAGCGGCTGCGCGAGATGCGCGACGCCGGCGTCACGGTGGCGGGCTCGCTGTCGCCGCAGCGCACCAAGGAGTTCGCCAAGACGGTGACCGACGCGGGCGTGGACCTGTTCGTGATCCGCGGCACTACCGTGTCCGCGGAGCACGTGTCCAGCCAGGCCGAGCCGCTGAATCTCAAGGAGTTCATCTACGAGCTCGACGTCCCCGTCATCGTCGGCGGCTGCGCCACCCACCAGGCCGCGCTGCACCTCATGCGCACCGGCGCGGCCGGCGTCCTCGTCGGCTTCGGTGGCGGAGCGGCCCATACGACGCGCACCGTGCTCGGCGTCGCCGTCCCGATGGCGAGTGCGGTGGCCGACGTCGCCGCGGCGCGCCGCGACTACCTCGACGAGTCGGGCGGCCGCTACGTCCACGTCATCGCCGACGGCTCGATCGGCACCTCGGGCGACCTGGCCAAGGCGATCGCCTGCGGCGCCGACGCGGTCATGGTCGGCTCGCCCTTCGCCCGCGCCACCGACGCGCCCGGCCGTGGCTTCCATTGGGGCGCCGAGGCGCACCACGCCGACCTGCCGCGCGGCCAGCGGGTGCAGTTCGACCAGATCGGCACCATCGAGGAGATCCTGTTCGGGCCCTCGCGGGTCGCCGACGGCACCATGAACCTCGTCGGTGCGCTCAAGCGCTCGATGGCGACCACGGGCTACACCGAGCTCAAGGAGTTCCAGCGGGTCGAGGTCGTCGCCCACTGATCGTCGCCGGCCAGGTCGGTCGTCGTACCCGGCATTCGGGTCGCGTCCCGGCCTGATCCGCGACCCGAATGCCGGGTGCGAGCGGGCTCCCGAAGGCCGGGGTCACGGCCGCAGGCTGCGGACCAACGTCGCCGTGAGCCGCTCCACCCACGCGTCGTCGAGTTGACCCGGCGTGAGCAGCACCCCCGAGATCACCGCGCCGATGATCAGCCGCAGCAGGTCGTCGGCGCGCGCGTCGCGGTGGGCCTCGCCGGCCTCGACGGCGGCGCGGAGCCGCTCGTCGAGCCGGCGGAAGACGCCTGCGAAGCGCTGGATCATCGCGGCGTGCAGGTCCGGCCAGGTCTGTACCTCGGCGAGGAGGCCGGGCAGGGCGGCGGCGGCCACCGGGTCGCAGAGCGCGTCGCGCGTGCCGCGCACGACGCCGGCAAGGTCGGTGGCCAGGTCGTCGCCGAGGTGCAGCTCGGCGGCGAGCTCGCCGGGGAACGCGGCCTCGTGGACGAGGTGGGGGAGCGCGGGCCAGCGCCGGTAGAGGGCCGGCTTGGTGGTGCCGGCGCGGGCGGCGACGGCGGCGACCGTGACGGCGGCGTACCCACCCTCGGCCAGCAGGGCGCGGACGGCGGCCAGGGCGGCCTGCTCGATCCGCGGGTCGCGCGGCCGGCCGGTTGTCGTCCCCATGCGGGCCTTCCCCTCTTTCGTTACCGAGGGTACCGTAACGGGCCATTGACAAGTTAGAACACGTTCTAACAGGCTGTGATCGCCCCCAGGAGGACCCCGTGACCCAGTCCCCGTTGCCCGCGGACATCGCCGAGATGACCCTGCAGCGCTCGAGCCGCGACCAGAGTGCCGTGCACGACCGGCTCGAGGAGTGGCTCACCGGCGTGCTGCCCGACGGCGCCGCGCCCGAGGTGACCCTCCACGAGGGCGTCCAGACCAACGGCATGTCGAGCGAGACGGTCCTGCTCGCGATCACCACCACCGAGGACGGCGCGCGCGTCACCCGTGAGTATGTCGCCCGGGTGGCCCCGGCAGCGAGCGACCTGCCGGTCTTCGCGGAGTACCGCCTCACCGACCAGTACGACGCGATGCGCCTCGCCGGCGAGTTGGCCGGCGTCCCCGTGCCCACGGTCGGCCTCAACGAGCCGACCGGGGACGTGCTCGGCACCCCGTTCTTCCTGATGGACCGCCTCGACGGCGCGGTCCCGCCCGACGTGCTGCCCTACCCGTTCGGCGACAACTGGCTCTACGACGCCTCGCCCGAGCAGCAGGAGCGGCTCCAGCGCAGCACCGTCGACGTCCTGGCCCGGCTGCACGCCATCCCCGACGCCGCGACGACCTTCGGCTTCCTCGACCCCGCGGTCACCGGGCACGAGGGGGCGAGCCCGCTGGCGCGCAACCTCGCCAAGACCCGGGCCTGGTACGACTACGCGATCACCACCGCGGAGGCGAGCCCGCGCTCGCCGCTCATCGAGCGCGGCCTGGCCTGGCTCGAGGCACACCTGCCCGCCGAGGAGGGCGAGCCGGTGCTCGTCTGGGGCGACGCGCGGATCGGCAACATGATGTACCGCGACTTCGAGCCGGTCGCCGTCCTCGACTGGGAGATGGCCACCCTCGGGCCGCGCGAGATGGACCTCGCCTGGCTGGTCTTCGCCCACCAGGTCTTCCAGGAGATCGCGACCATGCTCGGCCTGCCGGGCATGCCGGAGTTCCTGGCGCCCGACGACGTCGTGGCGACGTACCGCGAGCTGACGGGTGTGGAGACCGGCGACCTCACCTGGTACCTGCTGCACGCCGCGGTCAACTGGGGCTGCGTCTTCCTGCGCACCAGCGCCCGGCAGATCCACTTCGGCGAGATCGAGCGCCCCGACGACCCCGAGTCCGTCTTCCACCACCGCCCGCTCCTGGAGCGGCTCCTCGAGGAGGTCGGCGCATGAGCACCCGTCACGACCACGGCCTGCACGGCGAGTACCACGGCCTCGGCCCGCTCGACGAGTACCCCATCCACCAGCTCCCGCGGCCGGTCGCGTGGGCCGGCAGCAGCGACCGGAACTTCTACGATCGCTGCTACCTCAACGCCCACGACCGCACCGGCGAGCTGTTCCTCATCACCGGGCTCGGCTTCTACCCCAACCTCGGCACCAAGGACGCCTTCGTGCTGCTCCGCCGCGGCGACGAGCAGACCGCCGTCCACCTCAGCGACGCCGCCGACCCGCGCGGCGCCGACCGGATGGCCCAGCAGGTGGGCGGCTACCGGGTCGAGATCATCGAGCCGCTGCACAAGCTGCGCCTGGTGCTCGAGGAGACCGAGGGCGTCGCGTTGGACCTGACCTGGGAGGGCTCGTTCCCCGTCGTCCAGGAGCTGCCGCACGTGATGCGCCAGGGCAGCGGTACGACGCTCGACGCGCAGCGCTTCGCCCAGCTCGGCACCTGGGAGGGCGTGCTCAGCGTCGACGGCACCGACATCGCGGTCACGCCCGACCGCTGGCTCGGCAGCCGCGACCGCTCGTGGGGCATCCGCCCGGTCGGCGAGGCCGCGCCCGCCGGCAAGCCGGCCGACCCGGCGTTCGAGGGGATGTGGTGGCTCTACGTGCCGCTGCGCTTCGAGGAGTTCTGCGTCGTCCTCATCATCCAGGAGACGCCCGACGGCTTCCGCACGCTCAACGACTGCACCCGGATCTGGAAGGACGGCCGGGTCGAGCAGCTCGGCTGGCCGCGCGTCGAGATCCGCTACACCTCGGGCACCCGGGTGCCCACCGGCGCGACCATCGTGTGCACCACGCCGGAGGGCAGGGAGCTCGTGCTCGAGGTCGCCTCGAAGCTGCCCGCGCCGATCCACGTCGGCGGTGGCTACGGCGGCGACTCCGACTGGACCCACGGCATGTGGAAGGGCCCGGCGTTCACCGAGCGGCTCACCTACGACATGAACGACCCCGCCGTCGCCGGACGGGTGATGTTCGGCGTGATCGACCACGTCGGCCAGGCCACGATCCACGGCCCGGGGGCTGGCGTACCGGAGGGCTCCGAGGGTTGGGGCCTGTTCGAGCACGGCGCCCTCGGCCGGCACGACCCCAGCGGCTTCGCCGACTGGTTCACGCTCGCCCCCTGATCCGTCCCGACCCGCACCACCTCGACTAGGAGCACCTCCATGACCCTCGACCGCGACGCCCTCTTCATCGGCGGCACCTGGGCCACGCCCGCCACCGACGCCGTGCTGGAGGTGGTCTCGCCGCACTCCGAGGAGGTCGTCGCACGCGTCCCCGAGGGCAGAGAAGCCGACATCGACGCCGCGGTCGCCGCCGCGCGCCGGGCGTTCGACGAGGGGCCGTGGCCGCGGATGAGCCCGGCCGAGCGGATCGAGATCGTGCAGAACCTCTCGGGCCTGTACGCCGCCAAGCTGGACGAGATGGCGACGATCATCTCCACCGAGATGGGCTCCCCGATCTCGTTCAGCTCGCTGGCCCAGGCCCCGGCGCCCTGGATGCAGATCGAGGCGTTCCTGGGCATCGCGCGGGAGTTCGCGTGGGAGTCGACCCGGCCCGGCGCGCTCGGCGCCGACGTCGTGGTCCGGCACGAGCCGGTGGGCGTCGTCGCGGCGATCCCGCCGTGGAACGTCCCGCAGTTCACGATCCTGTCCAAGGTGGTCCCGGCGCTGCTCGCCGGGTGCACCGTGGTCGTGAAGCCGGCGCCGGAGACCCCGCTCGACGGCTACCTGCTCGCCGAGCTCCTGATCGAGGCCGGCGTCCCCGAGGGCGTCGTCTCGATCGTCGCCGGTGGCCGCGAGGTGGGGGAGCACCTGGTGCGCCACCCCGGTGTCGACAAGGTCGCCTTCACCGGCTCGACCGCCGCCGGCCGCACGATCGGCGCGATCTGCGGCGAGCAGCTCAAGCGGGTCTCGCTCGAGCTCGGCGGCAAGTCGGCCGCGATCATCCTCGACGACGCCGACGAGGCCACCGCGATCGAGGGCCTGAAGTTCCTCGGCGTGATGAACTCCGGCCAGGCCTGCGTCGCCCAGACCCGGGTCCTCGTCTCGCGCGAGCGGCACGACGCCTTCGCGGCCTCCCTGGCGGCGGCGATCGGTGCGATGAAGGTCGGTGACCCGCTCGACCCGGCGACCGAGATCGGGCCGATGGTCGCGCGGCGTCAGCAGGAGCGGGTGGCGTCGTACATCCGGATCGGGCAGGAGGAGGGCGCGCAGCTGCTCGCCGGCGGCGAGGGCCGTCCCGACGGCCTCGACCGCGGCTGGTACGTCCGCCCCACCGTCTTCGCCGGCGTCGACAACAAGATGCGGATCGCCCAGGAGGAGATCTTCGGCCCGGTCCTGTCGGTCATCGCCTACGACGACGTCGCGGACGCGATCCGGATCGCCAACGACTCCGAGTACGGCCTGGCCGGCACGGTGTGGACCGCGGACCAGGAGGTCGGGCTCGAGGTCGCCCGCGGGGTGCGCACCGGCACCTACGGCGTCAACACCTACACGATGGACTTCGCGGCGCCGTTCGGCGGCTTCAAGGCGTCCGGCCTCGGCCGGGAGTTCGGGCCCGAGGGGCTGGCGCAGTACACGGAGCTGAAGTCGGTGTATCTGTCGGCGCCGCCGATGTGAGTGCCTTGACATCAAGAGGAGATGTGTAAAGCCACACATCTGTTACCGATCGGTAGCCGCGGGTGACCCCGCTCACCTACCCTCGTCACATGAGCGAAGCGATCTCCGGTTCCGGCGCGTCCTCCGAAGGGTCGGGCGGACAGTCCGTCGAGGGGCCGCACGACCCCGAGCACGACCCGCGCGCGTCGTACGCCCTGGAGCCGGAGCACGTCGCCCGGCTCACCGACCGGGTCCTCGCGACGACGGGGCGCACCGTCCAGGTGCACTCGCCGGTCAACGCCGCGCCGGTGGCCAACATCCCGCAGTCGAGCACCGACGACGTCGCCGAGGCGTTCCGCCGAGCGCGGGTCGCCCAGGCGGCGTGGGCGCGGGTCTCGATCGACGAGCGTGCCCGGATCCTGCACCGGCTGCACGACCTCGTGCTCGACCGGCAGGACGAGATCATGGACCTGATCCAGCTCGAGTCCGGCAAGGCGCGCAAGCACGCCTTCGACGAGCCGCTGCACATCGCGCTCACCGCCCGCTACTACGCCCGCACCGCGCACCGGCACCTCGACACCCAGCGCCGCCCGGGCGTCGTCCCGGTGCTCACCAGGGTCGAGCTCAACCGGGTCCCCAAGGGCGTCGTCGGCATCATCTCGCCGTGGAACTACCCGTTCACGATGGCGCTCTGCGACGGGCTCCCGGCCCTGCTCGCCGGCAACGCGGTGGTCGCCAAGCCGGACGCGCAGACCATGCTGTCCGCCCTGCTCGGCGCGCAGCTGCTGGAGGAGGCCGGCTTCCCGCGTGACCTCTGGCAGGTCGTCGCCGGCCCCGGCCGCGAGCTCGGCACGCCGATCATCGAGCGCGCCGACTACATCTGCTTCACCGGGTCGACTGCGACCGGCAAGATCATCGCGCGGCAGGCGGCCGAGCGGCTGATCGGCTGCTCGCTGGAGCTCGGCGGCAAGAACCCGATCCTGGTCCTGCGCGACGCCGACATCGAGCGCGCCGCCGAGGGGGCCGTGCGCGCCTGCTTCTCCAACGCCGGTCAGCTGTGCGTCTCGACCGAGCGGATGTTCGTCGCCGACGCCGTCTACGACAGGTTCGTCGAGCGCTTCGTGGCGCGCACCAAGGCGATGAGCCTCGGCGCGACGATGGACTGGGACGCCGACATGGGCACCCTGATCTCGGCCGACCAGCTCGAGACCGTCACCGCCCACGTCGACGACGCGGTCGCCAAGGGGGCCCGGGTGCTCGCCGGCGGCCAGGCGCGACCCGACCTGGCGCCGTACTACTACGAGCCGACCATCCTCGACGGCGTCACGCCGGAGATGACCTGCTTCGGCAACGAGACCTTCGGCCCGGTGGTGTCGATCTACCGGTTCCACGACGAGGCCGACGCGATCGCCCGCGCCAACGACGGCGAGTACGGCCTCAACGGCTCGGTCTACACCCGCGACACCGCCCGCGGCCGCGCGATCGCCCGCCAGATCAAGTGCGGCACGGTCAACGTCAACGAGGCCTTCGGCGCCACCTTCGCCAGCATCGACGCCCCGATGGGCGGCATGCGCGAGTCCGGCATGGGGCGGCGCCAGGGCGGCGAGGGGATCCACCGCTACACCGAGACCCAGTCGGTCGCCACCCAGCGGCTGATCCGGTTCGGTCCGATGCTCGGCATGTCCGACGAGGGCTACGCGAAGTTCATGACCGCCTCGCTGCGCCTGATGGACAAGCTGGGCCGGGCATGAGCGAGCGAAGCGAGCGAGTCGTTCCAGCATCAGGAGCGCCGACGCGGGCGCAGCGCAGGGCGCGGAGCCTGCGGAGCAACCGGAGCGAGCACCGCGAGGCAAGCGCATGAGCGACTTCGACTACGACGTCCTCGTCATCGGGTCGGGCTTCGGCGGCTCGGTCACCGCGCTGCGGCTGACCGAGAAGGGCTACCGGGTCGGCGTACTGGAGGCCGGCGCGCGGTTCACCGACGCCGACTTCGCCGACAACTCCTGGGATCTCAGGAAGTACCTCTACGCCCCGTCCGCCGGTTGCTACGGCATCCAGCGCATCGACATGGTCAAGGACTGCCTGATCCTCGCCGGTGCGGGCGTCGGCGGCGGATCGCTGGTCTACGCCAACACCCTCTACGAGCCGCTCGAGCCGTTCTACCGCGATCCGTCCTGGGCCCACATCACCGACTGGAAGGCCGAGCTCGCGCCGTACTACGACCAGGCCAAGCGGATGCTGGGCGTCGTCGAGTACCCGCGGATGACGCCGTCCGACGAGGTGATGAAGAAGGTCGCCGAGGAGATGGGCGTCGGTGACTCCTTCCACCCCACCCCCGTGGGGGTCTTCTTCGGCGGCCCGGAGCAGGCGCCGGGCGCGCCGGTCGCCGACCCCTACTTCGGCGGCGTCGGCCCGACCCGCAACGCCTGCCTCGACTGCGGCGAGTGCATGACCGGCTGCCGGCACAACGCCAAGAACACCCTGGTCAAGAACTACCTCTTCCTCGCTGAGCAGAACGGCGCCGAGGTGCATCCGCTCACCACGGTGACCCGGGTGCGGCCGCTGGCCGGGGGCGGCTACCGCGTCGACACCCGCTGGACGAAGGCGAAGCTGTCGCGTCGTACCGCGACGAAGACGTTCACCGCGGAGCAGGTCGTCTTCTCCGCCGCCGCGCTCGGAACGCAGAAGCTGCTCCACCGGCTCAAGTCGACCGGCGACCTCCCGCACGTCTCCGACCGGCTCGGCCACCTGACCCGGACCAACTCCGAGTCGATCCTCGGCGCGATCGCGCCGCAGGGCGCCGACGTCGACTACACCGAGGGCGTGGCGATCACCTCCTCGTGGCACCCCGACGAGCACACCCACATCGAGCCGGTGCGCTACGGCAAGGGCAGCAACGCGATGTCGCTCATGCAGACCGTGCTCACCGACGGCGACGGGCCCGACCCGCGCTGGAAGGTGTGGCTCAAGGAGCTGTGGAAGGAGAGGTCCCGGGTCCGCGACCTCTACGACGTCAAGCACTGGTCCGAGCGGGTGGTCATCGCCCTGGTCATGCAGTCGGTCGACAACTCGATCACCACCTTCCCCAAGCGGGTCGCGGGGAAGTGGATCCTGTCCTCGAAGCAGGGCCACGGCGAGCCGAACCCGACCTGGATCCCGGCCGCCAACGACGCCGTCCGCCGGATGGCGGCGGCGATGGGCGGCGGCACCGCCGGTGGCACCATCGGCGAGCCGTTCAACCGGCCGCTGACCGCCCACTTCATCGGCGGTTGCACCATCGGCGACAGCCCCGCCACGGGCGTGGTCGACGGTTACCAGCGGGTCTTCGGGCACCCTGGCCTGCACATCGTCGACGGCTCCACGATCTCGGCCAACCTGGGCGTGAACCCGTCGCTGACGATCACCGCGCAGGCTGAGCGGGCGATGGCCTACTGGCCCAACCGGGGCGAGTCCGACACCCGCCCGCCGCTGGGGGAGGCCTACCGCCAGATCGAGCCGGTCGCGCCTCAGGCGCCGGTCGTCCCCGCCGAGGCTCCCGCGGCCCTGCGGCTGCCGATCGTCGGAGTGAGCTGAGCGACGGGTGTGGCTGACGGGGCGCGCCACCCGGCCCCGGTGGCGGCCCAGAATATTTCGGCGAAGTTGTCCGAAGCCGGCGTAACCCGCCCATCGGGGGGTCGTTGAACGAAGCGAGCCCGGGTATTCACGCTCCCTCCCGAAGTCCGGGCTCGGTCCAGGCACTGTCCATCAGCTGCGTGGACAATCAGGGCCCGGCCACCCTCCCTCCCCGGCCGGGCCCTGGTGCGTTTTCGCCGGGCGCCTCCTTCTCGTCGTACCCGGCATTCGGGTCGTCATCGGTCCGCTCTCGCGACCCGAATGCCGGGTACGACGCAGCGGACAGGGGGTCTGTGGAGAGCGGGCCCCGGGAGTCGGCCCGGCGGCGCATGCTGCGGTGATGTTCCCGCACCCCGTGACCCGCCCCGGAGTCGTTCTGCCGTCCCACGTCGACCCCTCCGGACGGACCGGGCCGACGCCGGGGCAGGCCCGCGGTCCAGGCTGGCGACGGGTCGCGCCCGGATGGTGTGTCCCCGCGGCGTGCGACGGGGGAGTCCTCGACCAGCGCGTGGTCGAGGCGCTCGCGGGGCTGCCGGCCGATGCGGCCCTCACCGGATGGGCGGCGCTCGGGTGGCGCGGCGCCCGGTGGTTCCGGGGCGTGGCGGCCGACGGTCGCAGCAGGCTGGACGTGCCGATCGCGCTCGCCACCCGCGGGGTCCGTCCTCGGCAGGGCGTGGGGCTGACCGAGGACTGGCTGTTCGAGGCCGATGTCGAGCCGGTCGACGGGCTGCCGGTCACCCGGGTCGAGCGGGCGGTGGCGTTCGAGGCGTGCCGCGCGTCGAACCTCCCCGCCGCGGTGCGGGTGATCGACATGGCCTGCGCGGACGACCTCACCGACCTGGCCCCGGCTGACGCGGTACGCCGGTGGGCTGGTCGGGCGCCCGGGCATCGTGAGGTTCCGGGATGCTCTCGGCCTCGCCGACGAGAACGCCTGGTCGCCGCAGGAGGTCGTGATGAGGATCCTCTGGATCGAACGGCACCCCGTCCGGCTGCTGACCAACAGACCGCTGTTCGATGTCGCGGGACGTCACGTGCTGACCCCCGACCTGATCGACCCGGTCGCCGGCGTGGTGGGCGAGTACGACGGGGCGATCCATCTCGACGACCGGCACCGCCGCATCGACCTGGAGCGCGACTCCCTGTGTCGCGACCTCGGCCTCGAGGTGGTGACGATGATGTCGTCGCGTCACGACGACGTCAGTCGCTTCGAGCGGCGCCTCGACGCGGCGTACCGACGGCAGGCCGGGCGTCCCGACCTGCCGCGCCCCTGGACCCTGGCCCAGCCCGACTGGTGGGTCGACACCTCGACCGTCGCCCGCCGCCGGTCCCTGGACGAGGACCAGCGCCGGATCTGGCTGCGCCGACTGGCCGGGTGATCCCGTCGTACCCGGCAAACCGGTCGTCGATCCGCCGTGCCGGCGACCCGGATGCCGGGTACGACGCGGGTTCGGGACCACAGGCACCCCGCCGATACGATTCGGCCATGACGGCCGAGGAGACGCAGCCCGAGCACGACCTGGTCCTGGTGGTGGACTTCGGCGCCCAGTACGCGCAGTTGATCGCCCGCCGGGTGCGCGAGGCGCGGGTCTACTCCGAGATCGTCCCGCACACGATGCCGGTGGCCGAGATGGTGGCCCGGAACCCGAGGGCGATCATCCTCTCCGGCGGCCCCTCGTCGGTCTACGAGGAGGGCGCGCCGACGATCGACCCGGCCCTCTTCTCGTCCGGGCCTGCCGTGTTCGGCATGTGCTACGGCTTCCAGCTCATGGCGCGCGGCCTCGGCGGCACCGTCTCGGCGACCGGCGCCCGCGAGTACGGCCGGACCCGGGTGACCACCAGCCTCCCGGGCACGCTGCTCGCCGGCCTTCCCGCCGAGCACAACGCCTGGATGTCCCACGGCGACTCGGTGACCGCGGCACCCGAGGGCTTCGCCGTCCTCGCCTCCACCGACGTCACGCCCGTCGCGGCCTTCGAGGACGTCGACCGCGGCCTGGCCGGCGTCCAGTGGCACCCCGAGGTGCTGCACTCCGAGCACGGCCAGAAGATCCTCGAGCACTTCCTCTGGGACATCGCCGGCTGCCGCCAGACCTGGACCATCGGCAATATCGCCGAGGAGCAGATCGCCCGGATCCGTGAGCAGATCGGGCCCGACGGCCGCGCCATCTGCGGCCTGTCCGGCGGCGTCGACTCCGCCGTCGCCGCCGCCATCGTGCAGAAGGCGATCGGCGACCGGCTCACCTGCGTGTACGTCGACCACGGCCTCATGCGCAAGGGCGAGACCGAGCAGATCGAGCGCGACTTCGTGGCCGCGACGGGCGCCAAGCTGGTCATCGTCGATGCCGAGAAGCAGTTCCTCGACGCCCTCGCCGGCGTCAGCGAGCCGGAGGCCAAGCGGAAGATCATCGGCCGCGAGTTCATCCGCGCCTTCGAGGGCGCCGAGCTCGATGTGATCAAGGGCGCCCCCGAAGGGACCAAGGTCGGCTTCCTGGTCCAGGGCACGCTCTACCCCGACATCGTCGAGTCCGGCCATGGCGCCGGCACCTCGACCATCAAGTCCCACCACAACGTCGGCGGCCTGCCCGAGGACCTCGAGTTCGAGCTCGTCGAGCCGCTGCGCGAGCTCTTCAAGGACGAGGTCCGCGCGGTCGGCGCCCAGCTCGGCCTGCCCAGCGTCATCGTCCAGCGCCAACCCTTCCCGGGCCCCGGCCTCGGCATCCGGATCATCGGTGAGGTCACCCGCGAGCGCCTCGACCTGCTCCGCGAGGCCGACGCGATCGCCCGCGAGGAGATGACCGCCGCCGGCCTCGACGGCGACATCTGGCAGATGCCCGTCGTGCTGCTCGCCGACGTCCGCTCGGTCGGCGTCCAGGGCGACGGCCGCACCTACGGCCACCCGATCGTGCTGCGCCCGGTCACCTCCGAGGACGCCATGACCGCCGACTGGGCCCGGCTGCCCTACGAGGTGCTGGAGAGGATCTCGACCCGGATCACCAACGAGGTGGCCGAGGTCAACCGGGTCACCGTCGACATCACGTCGAAGCCCCCGGGCACCATCGAGTGGGAGTAGTCCACGCGGGCTGATCGGCCCGAGAGGGACGGCCGCCGACGCTGGTGGTCCGTGTCGCATCGGGCATCGCGGGCTCGGATCCACCGCCGAACTAGAACACGTTCTTGTATCCTGCTTCCTGTGAGCAGGACTGCGTCGCTGACCCGCGTGGCCCTGGCCTATGTCGTCGCGTTCGGCGTCGCGACGGCGTGGCTGCTGTGGGGGCCTGACACCCGCTGGCTGTGGCTCGACGGGCTGATCGCCGACGTCCTGGCCACCCTCGTGGTGTTCGCCGCCAGCCGGCTGCACCGCAACTCCAGCTTCTACGACGCGTACTGGAGCGTGCTGCCGCCGTACCTCGCCGGCTATTGGTGGTGGGCCGCCGATGTCACCCGCGACGACCCACGGGCCTGGCTGGTGCTCGGCGTGATCGTGGTGTGGGCGGTGCGGCTGACCGCCAACTGGGTGCGCTCCTTCCCCGGCCTGCACCACGAGGACTGGCGCTATCCGTTGGTGCGGGAGCGGGCCGGCCGCTTCGAGCTGCTGGCCGACCTGGTCGGCATCCACCTGGTGCCGACGATCCAGGTCTTCCTCGGCCTGGTCCCGGCCTATGCCGTGCTCGCCCGTCCGGGCCGGGACCTCGGCTGGCTCGACGGGGTCGCCCTGGCGGTCGGCCTCGGGGCGGTGGTCCTGGCGCTCGTCGCCGATGCCCAGATGCGCGGCTTCCTCGAGGATCGCATCCCCGGCCAGGTCATGGACCGGGGTCTGTGGGCCTGGTCCCGCCACCCCAATTACCTCGGCGAGATCGGCTTCTGGTGGAGCCTGGCACTGTTCGGCATCGCCGCCGCGCCGGGGGACTGGTGGTGGCTGTGCGTCGGCGGCGTCGGCATGGTCGCGATGTTCCTCGGCGCGAGCATCCCGATGATGGAGCGGCGCAGTCTCGAGCGGCGGCCGGCGTACCAGGAGGTCGTCGAGCGGGTGCCGATGCTGGTCCCGCGCCCGCCCCGTCGGGTCCGGGCGACGTGAGCCGGCCCCGCGTCGTCGTCGCGGGTCTCGGCGACAGCGGGCTGCTGACCGCGATCCATCTCGCCCGGGCCGCGGTCGACGTCGTGGGGATCTCCAGCAAGCCCGGGCTCGTGAGCGGTCAGGAGCTCGGGCTGCGCCTGGCTCGTCCCGAGGCGTGGGCCCGGGACTATCGGATCGGCTTCGACCGGTTCCGCCGCCTCGACGGCGCCGAGGTCGTCCACGGTGAGTTGACCGGCCTCGACCCGGTGGCGCGGACCGTTGCGGTCGGCGACCGGCGGATCGGCTACGACGTACTGGTGATCGCCACCGGCGTGAGCAACGGGTTCTGGCGCCGGCCCGGCTTCCAGAGCGAGGCCGACGTCAGTGCCGCCGTCGAGCAGGCGCACCGGCGGCTCGCGGCCGCGGCGGCCGTGCTCGTGGTCGGCGGCGGCGCCGCGGCGGTCAGCACGGCGCTCCAGGCCGCGACCCGGTGGCCCGGTACGACGGTGCGGCTGGCCTTCCCCGGTGAGCGGGCCCTGCCACGGCACCATCCCCGGGTGTGGGACGTCGTGCGCCGACGGCTCGACGCCGCGGGCGTCGAACTGCTGCCGGGACACCGGGCCGACGTGCCGGTGGGCTTCGCCGCCGACGAGATCACGTCGGGCCCGGTGGCCTGGGCCACCGGCCAGGCGGCGACGCCTGCCGACGCGGTCGTGTGGGCGATCGGCCGGGTGCGGCCGAACACGGCGTGGCTACCGGCCGGTCTGCTCGACGAGGACGGCTTCGTCCGGGTCGAGCCGACGCTGCGGGTGCCGGGAGCGCCGGGGGCGTTCGCGGTCGGCGACGTCGCCGCCACCGACCCCCTCCGTTCGTCGGCTCGCAACCGGGCCGACAAGCTGCTGGCCGCCAACATCCGGGCCCACCTCGCCGGGCGCTCCCTGCGGGCCTTCCAGCCACCGCGGCGGCGCTGGGGCTCGGTGCTCGGTCCCGAGACGGACGGGTTGCGCGTGTTCGCGCCGTCGGGTCACCCGTTCCGGATCCCGGCGTGGTCCGTCCACCGGGTGCTCCAGCCGTGGGTCGTACGTCGCGGCATCTACCGCGGGGTGCGGCTGCCCTGAGCATGCGCTGAGCCCGGACCAGGGCGGTCCGGGCTCAGCTGGGTCGCGCTCGCGAGGGGAGTGGTCAGGTGAAGAGGCTGACGCCTCCAGGACCGACCAGCAGGCCAACGACGATCAGCACGATCCCCCAGAGCAGCTCGCCCCGGAAGAGGCTGAAGATGCCGGAGACCACGAGGATCACGGCCAGGATCCACAAGATGAGTGCCACTGTTCCCTCCTTCGTCGGGGGCCGCTCGGCCCTGACCTGAGGTACCCCGGTCCGCGCCGCGCAGACCGGTCTCACTCCTCGTCGTCGGGGATGACGTGCACGGCCGCCTCCTCGGCGCTGGCGCCTGCCCCGTCGATGCCGACGTCCTCGGCGACCAGGTCCTTCTCGACGTCGTCGCCGGCACCCTCGTCGGGCTCGACCAGCCGGCCGGCGCGCAGGTCGCCCACCTCGGCGTCGGGATCCTCCGGGTCCGCGGTCGCCGACCGCTCCGCGTCCGGGTCGGGTTCCGGCTCCTCCTCGGCCAGCCGGTCGTCGAGCGGCCGGTCATGTGCTTGCTCCCACGGCGTGTTGCCGTAGCGCTGGGCGGCGGAGTACCGCTCCGGCGGCGAGTAGCCGCGGTCGAGCTCGTCCTCGACGTCTCCGTCGGCCAGGGTGTCCTCGGGCTGGAGCTGGTCCTCGTCGTCGACGCTGTAGCCCTCGTACTGCTCGGGATCGTTGGTGCTCATGTGAGGTCCGGTACCCGGAGGTCGCGGGGACCTACGCTGGCGATGTGGAATCACTCGCCCTGGCGTTCTCCTCGGGCTGGGCCAGCGGGATCAACAGCTACCTGGTCGTGCTCGTCCTCGGCCTGGCCGACCGGGTCGGCACCTTCGCCTCGATCCCCGACGTGCTCGGCCGCTGGGAGGTGCTCACGGTCGCCGCGCTGATGTACGTCTTCGAGTTCGTCGCCGACAAGATCCCGTACGTCGACTCCGCGTGGGACGTCGTCTCCACCGCGATCCGCCCCCTGGTGGGCGGCGTCGTGGGCGTGCTCATCGCCGGTGACTCGGCGTCGCTGAACGAGTTGCTCGGCGGCGTCGTGGGCGGCGGCAGCGCGCTCGCGTCGCACTCGGTCAAGACGGGCACCCGGATGGCGGTCAACACGGTGCCCGAGCCGTTCAGCAATATCGGCATCAGCGTCGGCGAGGACGTCGCCGTGCTCGCCGTGGTGTGGTTCGCGATCGAGCACCCGTACGCCGCCGCGGCGATCGCCGCGGTCCTGCTGGTCGCGGGCCTGGTGCTGCTCTGGCTGGCCTGGCGCACCGTGCGGCGCGGTTGGGCACGGTTCCGCGCCTGGCGGGAGCGCCGGAGCGGTCCCGGCCGGTCGCGGGATCAGCCGGCCTGACGCACCGGGTGGTCGTAGAGGGTGGTGCGTTCGTGGACGGGGCGGTTGATGCCGTGGGCGATGTGGGTGAGTTCTTCGATGGTTTTGGCGGAGCCGTGTTGGGAGCCGGCCATGCGGGAGATGGTCTCTTCCATGAGGGTCCCGCCGAGGTCGTTGGCGCCGGCTTGGAGCATGGCTCGGGTGCCCTCGATGCCGAGTTTGACCCAGGAGGTCTGGATGTTGGAGATCCGGCCGTGGAGCAGGATCCTCGCCATCGCGTGCACGGCGAGGTTGTCCCGCAGGGTCGGTCCGGGCCGGGCCACGCCCGCGAGGTAGATCGGCGCGGAGGTGTGGACGAACGGCAGGGGTACGAACTCGGTGAACCCACTGCTGCCGTTGGCGACCGCGGTGTCTTGGATGCCCTTCAAGACATTGAGATGGGTGACCCAATGGCGGGGGTTGTCGACGTGGCCGTACATCATCGTGGACGTGGTCGGGAGTCCGATGCGGTGGGCGGTCGTGACGATCTCGATCCAGGTCGAGGTGGGCAGCTTGCCCTTGGTCAGGACCCAGCGGACCTCGTCGTCGAGGATCTCCGCCGCGGTCCCTGGCAGGGAGCCGAGCCCTGATTCACGGGCTTTGATGAGGAAGTCCTCGATACTCAGGCCGGTGCGGGCGGTGCCGTTGACGACCTCCATCGGTGAGAACGCATGGACATGCATGTCGGGCACGCGTTGTTTGACCGCGGCGGCGATGTCGAAATAGGCGCTGGCGGGGAGTTCGGGGTCGATCCCGCCCTGCATACACACCTCGGTAGCGCCGAGGTCCCAGGCCTCCTGGGCCCGATCAGCGACCTCGGCATAGGACAGGGAGTAGGCGTCGGCGTCGGTGCGGCGTTGCGCGAACGCACAGAACCGGCACCCGACGTAGCAGACGTTGGTGAAGTTGATGTTCCGGTTCACCACATACGTCACCGTGTCACCGACGACCTGTTTGCGGAGGTCGTCGGCCAACCCGATGACCTGACGGAGCAGGTCCCCTTCCGCGGTCATCAGGGTGAGCGCGTGCTCATCGGACAGGTCCACCAGACCCGCGGAGGCGGCCGCCTCCGCGGCCCGCAGCGCGTCACCACCCTCCGCGTGCAGCACGGCCGGGGTGCCATCGATCAGCCCGTCGAGCCGGCTGGTGATCGCGGCGGCCTCGCCGACGGTGGCCCAGTCGCCGTACACCGAGGCGAAATCGGAACGCCGGTCCTCGCTACGGCCTTCGCTGTCCACTGCTTCGTGGAGGTTCGTGCGGCCGCGTCCGTGGTCGGCGTCGAATCCGCCGTCGGGCTCCTGCCACGCCAGCCCGACCGGGCGGACGTCGGGGACCGCCAGCCCGTCCGGGCCCGCGAGCGCGGCGACGTGGGCATGCAGCCGCGGGTCGATCCACGCCTCACCCCGACCCAACGCACCGGTGACGTACTCCGGATGCACCGTCAGGCGGGCCTTGAGGTCGAACCCACACTGCTCGGTGATCGACCGCAGCCGCTCCAGCGAGGGCCACGGCCGTTCGGGGTTCACATGATCCGGCGTCAACGGCGACACCCCACCCCAGTCATCGACCCCCGCATCCAGCAACGCACGGCATTCATTCAGGTCGACCAGGTTCGGGGGTGCCTGGATCCGCGCCTTGGGACCGAGCACGATCCGGGTCACCGCGATCGCCGCCCGATACTCGCTCAGGTCCAGATCGTCGACATGACGCATCACGGTGTCGGGCTTCGCGCGGAAGTTCTGCACGATCACCTCCTGGACCGCCCCATAGGCGCGGGAGACCCTCCGGAGCGCGAAGATCGTCTCCGCCCGCTCGGCCAGGGTCTCCCCGATCCCGACCAACAGACCCGTCGTGAACGGGATCCCCAACCGGCCCGCGTCCTCCAGAACCCGCAACCGGGTAGCGGGGTCCTTGTCCGGCGACCCGTAATGAGCCAGACCCTTCGTCTCGTACAACCGGGACGAGGTGGTCTCCAGCATCATCCCCATCGACGGCGACACCGCCTTGAGCCGATTCAACTCCTCCCACGACATCACACCCGGGTTCAGGTGCGGCAGCAGACCGGTCTCCTCGAGGACCCGGATCGCCATCGCCCGCACATACGCGATCGTGGAGTCATAGCCCTGCTCGTCCAACCACGCCCGCGCCTGCGGCCACCGGTCCTCCGGCCGATCACCCAACGTGAACAACGCCTCCAGACACCCCAACGACGCGCCCTGGCGGGCGATGTCGAGGATCTCGTCCGGCGACAGATACGGCGCCCGCCCCTCCCGGACCCCCTGGGTCGGAGTCTCCACGAACGTGCAGTAATGACACCGATCCCGACACAACCGGGTGATCGGGACGAACACCTTCGGCGAGAACGTCACCACACCAGGACGGCCAGCAGCGACCAGACCCGCATCCCGCACCCGACCCGCCGCAACACACAACCGATCCAGATCACCACCGACCGCGGCCAACAACACCGCCGCCTCACCCACATCCAGAACAGCACCACGCTCCACCCGCGCCAACGCACGACGAACCTGCTGGGGGGTCGGGGCCTGGGGGGTCGGTACCTCGGACATCCCGACGAGACTAACGGGTGGGGTTCCGCCGCAGGCTGCGTCCTACGCAGCGATCGGCCGGGCGTCGTCGGCCGTGCGCGACACGGCGTCGGGGCTCAGCCGGAGGAGTCGGTGAAGCGCTTGCGGACCGACGTCGGCGAGATCAGGACGTCGATCTGGTCGCCGGGGTAGATCTGGGCGACGAGCAGGTGCCGCAGGGCGATCTTGCGTGCCGCCTCGGGGTCGCCGTCGGCGATCGCGTCGATCAGCTCGCGGTGCTCGTCGAGGGCCTCGAGGCGCTCCGCGCGGGGGATGTCCACGGTGTCGGCGGAGCGGTGGGCCCAGGCAGCCTCGTGGGAGCTCCACAGCGACTCCAGGGCCCCGGCCAGCATCACCAGCGACTGGTTGCCGCACAGATCGACCAGGGTCTCGTGGAACATCCGGGAGAGCGCGGTCACCTCGACGAGGTTGTCGACGACCTTGACCGAGCGCTCGTGGAGACGGGAGAGGATGGGGACGATCTCCTGCATCCGGTCCGCGCGGCCGGCGCAGGCAGCGGCGCAGGCGGGCTCGACCTCGCGCAGCGCCTGGGCGACGTCGGTGATGCTGACCCCCTTGCCGGCGAGGGCCATGCCGAGGCTGTAGGCGACGTGCTCGGCGTCGGGGCGGTGGACGACGGCCCCGCCGATGGCGCCGCGCCGGACGGTGATCAGTCCCTCCGCCTCGAGCACGCGCATCGCCTCGCGGAAGGTCGGCTTGCTGACCGCGTAATGACCACGCAGCGACTCCTCGACAGCGAGCTCGGTGGCCTCGGCGAGGTCGCCCACGAGGAGCCGGGTCCGCAGGTCGTCGGCGATCTGCTCGGCAAGGCGCGCGAAACGCACGCCGCCGGCGGGTGCCGGATTGCCTGGAGGGGTCATGGCTTCCTCTCTGGGGGTCGCCCTGGTGGTCGACCCGAGCCTCGTACCGGCTGACGGTACGACGACACGTGGTGCTGCGCATGCATTGTCGGGGTCATCGTGCCCGAAGTCGGGGAGCCAGCCGGCCGAGGGTGAGGGCGAGGTGCTCGTGGACCAGGTCCTCGGGCATGGCGGCCACGGTGGCCCAGAAGTAGAGGTGGCGGATGGGAGCGGCGTCGAGGACGGCTCCCAGCTCCCGCACGGCCGCGTCCACCGTGACGACCCGCAGGCCCCGGCCGGACGGGTCCAGCATCGTGGTGACGAGCGCGTCGAGGTCCTCCGGGCTCGCCGGCGGGACGGGCTCGCCGCCGGAATGCCGGGCGCCGGCGTAGGTGCGCGTCTGGTGCGCGTAGTGCGGTGCCAGGCGGCGGGCGGTGCGCTCCGGGTCGCTGCTCAGCACGAGCGGCACCAGGCCACCCATCGCCGCCGTGTCGGCCGGGTGCCCGCCTTCGGCCAGGCCCTCACGGTACGGCGCCAGCAGCCGCGGGTCGGGGGAGAGCAGTCCGACGCCGAGTCGGCCGGCGCGCCGCGCTCCCTGCGGCCCCTGGTACCCGAGCCACAGCGGGACCCTGGCCTGGACCGGCGGCGGCCGGAGGCGGCCGTCCCACAGGTCCGACCGCAGGTCGCGGATGCTCTGGTCGGCCAAGGACATCCGGCGTCCGAGGTCGCGACCGAAGGTCGCGAACTCCGTGGGGGCGTAGCCGGCGCCGACGCCGAGCTCGAGCCGCCCGTCGCTGAGGTTGTCGACGAGCGCGGCCTGCTCGCTCACGTGGCGGGGGTGACGCAGCGCGGCCAGCAGGACGCCGGTGCCCAGGCGCACGCGGCTGGTCCGGGCGGCGGCCGCCGCCAGGAAGGTCAGCGGCTGGCTCAGGTAGCCGTCCTCGAAGCCGTGGTGCTCGGTCGCCCAGATCGCGTCGGCGCCCTGGCGCTCGGCCTCGACGACGAGGTCGAGCGTCCCGGCGAGCAGCTCGGGCCAGGGACGCGCCCAGGGCACCGGGTTGCGGACGTCGAAGAGCAGGCCGATCCTCGCGCGGCTCATGCGGGCTCCTTCTCGGCCGGCGGGAGCGGGCGTCCCGCCGGGGCACCACTGAATCATATGAAAGATTCCCTGCGAGCGACAGCCTCCAGGAAGCCCCCTCCCCGCTCGCTTCTGTCCGGATGGCCCGACCGGAGCGCGTTCTGGGGCCTATCGTCGGATTCGCGATTGACCGAGGTCACTAGAAGATCTAGAATATTCATATGAGTCTGATCGACCCGCAGCTCGCCGCGGAGTACCGCCGCCGGGGCTGGTGGAGCGACGACACCGTCGGCGCGGCGGTCGCCCGCAACGCCGCCCGGTGGCCGGAGCGGCCCGCGTGGACCAGCGGGGACGCGTCGCTGTCCTGGGCGCGCTTCGACGCCGAGGCGACCGCGCTCGCCCGGGTCCTCGCCGGCGCCGGGGTCGGCGCGGGCGACCGGGTGGCGGTCTGCATGCCCGACGGGATCGAGATCCACCTCGCCTTCGTCGCTGTCGAGCGGCTCGGTGCGACCGTCGTCGGCCTCGGCGGCAAGGCCGGGGTCCGCGAGATCGCCCACCTGCTGGGCCGCAGTGACTGTGAGGTGCTGCTCACGCCGCCCGGGTACGACGCCCGCCCCGCCGCCGACCTCGTCGCGGAGCTCGCGGACCGGGGGATCGCGCCCCGGCACCTCACGGTCGAGCTGGAGGACGGCCGGATCGCGACCCGCTCCCCGGGTGCGCCGGAGCCGGTCCGGCCGGTCGAGCGACTGCCCGACGTCGTCGCGGACCCCGACGGGCTCTACCTGATCAACTCCACCTCGGGCACGACCGGGCTGCCGAAGGCCGTGCTGCACACCCAGAACCGCTGGCACTACTTCCACACCCGCGCGGTCGCCCATGGCGAGCTCCGGGAGGGCGAGGTGATGCTGTCGATCGTCCCGGCGCCCTTCGGCTTCGGGCTGTGGACCTCCCACGTCACGCCGGCCAAGCTCGGCGCGCACACGGTGGTGCTGCCCCGGTTCAGTGCGCTCGCCGCCGCCCGGGCGATCCAGGAGCACCGGGTCACGGTGCTGTGCTGCGTGAGCACCCAGTTCATCATGATGCTGGCCGAGGCGGCCCTCGACGACTTCGACCTCAGCTCCCTGCGGGTCGTCTTCACCGGTGGCGAGGCGGTGCCGGAGGCGAAGGCCCGTGAGTTCGAGGAGCGCACCGGTGCCCGGATCCTGCAGTTCTACGGCTCCAACGAGACCGGGCTGCTGAGCGGTACGACGACCGCGGACCCCCTGCGCAAGCGGCTGCGTACCGCGGGCCGGATCGTCCCGGAGATGAACGTGCGGCTCTACGACGGTACGACGGAGGTGACCTCCTCGGGACGCGGGCAGCCCGCCTGCCGCGGCCCGGCCCTCTCGCTGGGCTACCTCGGCGACGCGGAGGCGAACGCCGCGCTGTTCACCCCGGACGGCTGGATGCTCATGGGCGACATCTGCGAGGTCGACGAGGAGGGCTACCTCAGCGTCGTCGGCCGGATCTCCGAGTTCGTCGTCCGGGGTGGCAAGAACATCCCGCTGGCGGTCGTCGAGAGCGATGCGCTCGGCCATCCCGCGATCCGCCATGCCGCCGCGGTGCCGATGCCCGACCCGGTGCTGGGGGAGCGGGTCTGCCTCTTCGCCGAGCTGCACCCCGGCCACGAGCTCGGGCTCGACGGACTCGTCGACCACCTGGCGCGCCAGGGGGTGTCGCGAGAGCTGTTCCCGGAGCGCCTCGAGATCGTGCCGGAGCTGCCGCGCTCCAGCGGCGCGAAGGTCGCCAAGGGCGAGCTGCGCCGCCGGATCGCGGAGATCCGCGAGCGGGAGCCGGCTCCCCGATGAGTTCGCCGTCCATGCCCCAAACAGGAGGAACAACGATGTCCGCTGCCGTCGTCGAGAGCCATGACGACCCGCAAGCGCCGCGCCAGGGCGGCCTCGAGGTGTGGGCCCCGTCGGTGATGCCACCCGTCAGTCGCGGTCCGCTCACCGACGAGCAGACCCTCGCGGCAGCCTTCCGGGTCCTGGCCCGCGAGGGGTTCTCGGAGAACATGGCGGGACACATCACCTGGCAACGCCCGGGGGAGACCGAGATGCTGGTCAACCCCTGGGGCCTGTGGTGGGACGAGGTGAGCGCCTCCGACATCTGCGCCGTCGACGAGGACGCCCGCGTGGTGCGGGGCCGGTGGGACGTCACCCCGGCGATCCACATCCACACCGAGCTGCACCGCGCCCGGCAGGACGCCCGGGTCGTGGTCCACAACCACCCGTACCACGTCTGCGTGCTGGCCGCCCTCGGCCGGTTGCCCGAGCTGGTCCACCAGACCGGCTCGATGTACCTCGACGACATGGTCCTCGTGGAGGAGTACGGCGGCGAGATCGATACCCCGCTGCGTGCCCAGGAGCTCGCCGAGCAGATCGGTGACGCCAAGGTCGCGGTGCTCGCCAGCCACGGCGTGATCGTCACCGGCGCCGACCCGGTGGAGGCGACCTACCGCGCCGCCTCCTTCGAGCGGGCCTGTCGCCTGGCGTACGACGTCCTGATCACCGGGGGCACCCCGCTGGAGCTGCCGCGCTCGGCCATGATCGGCATGAAGGCCTCGCTCCTGGAGCGGGCCGCCGAGGTCTACTGGGGCGGTGCCGTACGCAGCCTGCTGCGGGCCGAGCCGGAGGTGCTGGCCTGAGCGCCGCGCCTCGCCGGGTCGTGGTGGCCGAGGATCCGGGCCTGCTCGGGCCGGGCGTCCGCGCGGCCCAGCTCGACCGCCTGTGCCGGCAGCTGCCGGGCTGGCAGGTGGACGACGCGGAGGCGCTCGCCAGCGATACGGCGTACCCCTGGCCGGACGTCCGGGCGCTGAGCTGCCTGACCCTGCCGGCGGTCGACCTGCGCCGGCTGAGCGGTCTGCGGTACGTCCAGGCGGTCAGCACGGGGGTCGAGCACCTGCCGGTCGCGGAGCTCGCGGCGGCCGGTGTCCGGGTCTGCAATGCTGCGGGCACCGCGGCCGGCGAGATCGCCGAGTTCGTGCTGGCCCGGATCCTGGCCGACGCCAAACGGCTGGCACAGGCGCGGGACGCGCAGGCCGAGCGGACCTGGCGTCCGGTCTACGGCGAGGGTCTGCGCGGCGCCGAGCTGCTGCTGGTCGGGTTCGGTGCGATCAACCGGGCGGTCGCCGACCTGGCGGGCGCCTTCGGGATGACGGTCCGGGTGGCCCGCCGCACGCCGGCGGCGGACCCGCTGCCCGGGGTGGCCGACCAGCGTGGCCTGGGGGAGCTGGCGGGCCTGCTGGCCGGTGCCCGCTACGTCGTCTGTGCGCTGCCCGACGTACCGGGCACCACGCACCTGCTGGACGCCGCGATGATCGACGCGCTTCCCGACGGCGCGCTGCTGGTCAACGTCGGGCGGGGCAGCGTGCTCGACGAGAGCGCGCTGGCCGAGGCCTGCGCGTCGGGCCGGATCCGGGCGGCCCTCGACGTCGCGACCGTCGAGCCGCTGCCGCCGTCGAGTCCGCTGTGGAGTACGCCGGGCATCGCGATCTCCGCCCACTGCGCCAGCGTCCCGGCGCGGGCCCTCGCGCGGGCCGGCGACCTGTTCGCCACGAACCTGTGCCGTCTCCGCGACGGCGTCCCCCTCATCAACCAGGTCGCCGGTCCCACCGGCGCGGTCAAGGAGTTCGCATGACGACGTCCCCCAGCGGTGTGGAGGCCTACCGGCTCGGCCGGACCTACGAGGTGATGCCGATCCCGATGGTGCCCGATCGCTGCGTCGAGGTGCCTGCGGGCGCCCTCACCTTCATCGTGGAGTCCCGCAACCTGTCCGACGAGGCGATCAACGCGAACGCCCTCGACCGCGGGCGGCCGGACCAGACGGTGGACACCGGGATAGACGACGGCGGCGCCTGCATCCACGTCGTCGGCACGGCCGACGGGTTGGAGTGGCTGCGCTTCGACTGCTTCGACAACGAGCCCCACTACCACTACGTGCGTCACGGGGAGCAGGCCAACCAGGTGGTCCGGTTCGACCAGTTCGCCGAGGGCGACCCCCAGGCGTGGACCCTCGAGCGCCTGCGCACCCGGCTGCCCGCGATGCTGCGCTACGCCGGGGCGGGCGACCTCGCGGACGCCGTGGCCGCTGCCGACCTCACCGGTGCGGTCGACGAGGTGGCGAGCGTGCTGGACCGGCTGGGTGCCTCATGATTTTCTTTTGGAACTTTAGATAGAAATTTTGGGCCTCTAGTGTTCGAAACGACCGTTCGGAGGCGGAAAAACCTTTAAAAGATCCATGGGATCTGTTGCTTTCGAGAATCGCAAAGTCCTACTCTCGGGACGTGGCGCCCGTCACAGGTTGACGGGGCGTCGGCCGGGCCCGCGACCATTCCGGGCCGGTCATCGACGAGCACTGCGCCGCGGCGCAGGACACACAGAAGGGTGGAGACGTGACGCGCAGACTTGGAGTGAGCCGGGTGACGAGGCGGGCGGCGATGGCGGTCGCCGCCGTCGGGCTCCTGGTGCCGCTGGCCGCGTGCGGCTCGGGCTCGTCGAAGGACGCCGGTGGCAACGGCGGCGGCCCGAGTGCGGACCCCTCGACCTACGACCGGACCGCGACCATCAGGGTCGGCACGCCGTCCCCGTTCTCCGCCCTCGACCCGGCCAAGCAGGCCAACATCGGCGAGAACACCTACACCTTCCTGATCTACGACACCCTGACCCAGATGGACGCGGACTACCAGGTGCAGCCGATGCTCGCCACCTCCTGGGAGTTCGCCGCGGACGGGTCCAGCCTCACCCTGAAGCTCCGCGACGACGTCACCTTCAACGACGGCGCGGCGTTCGACGCCGAGGTCGTCAAGACCAACATCGAGCGCGGCAAGACGATGGAGGGCAGCAGCCTGGTCGCGGCCCTGGCGCCGATCGACCGGGTCGTGGTCGAGGACCCGTACACCGTCCGGCTCGACCTGGTGCCCGGACTGGGCGCCGACCTGCCGGCCACCTTCGCCCTCAACGCCGGGATGATGGTCAGCCCCAAGGCCCTCGCCGAGCGCGCCGACGAGCTCGCCCTCGACCCCGGTACCGCCGGCTCCGGTCCCTACGTGCCGGTCGAGGTCAAGACCGGTGAGCAGGTGACCTTCGAGCGCAGCGACGACTACTGGAACGAGGACACGGCGTACGCCGCGACGCTGGTCGTGCGCACCGTGGCCGATCAGGCGGCGCGCCTCAACGGCGTGCAGACCGGCGCCCTCGACGTGGCCCAGATCTCCGGCTCGGCGCCGGTCCAGGAGGCGCTCGCCCTCGTGGAGCGGGGAGCTGTGCAGGGCGACAAGATCGCCCAGATCACCCCGGTGATCCTGATGGTCAACGCCGAGCGCGGTGACCTGGCCAAGCCCGAGGTGCGTGAGGCCATCGGGCTCGCCGTCAACCGCACCGAGATCGTCGAAGGCCTGTTCTCGGGCAACGCGAGCCCCGCGACCCAGTTCTATCCCGAGGACTACTGGGCCGCCGATCCCGATCTCGCCGCTCCGGAGCCCGATCTCGAGGCCGCCAAGGCGCTCGTCGAGAAGGCCGGTGGCGCCGAGATCAGCATCGCAGCGGCCACCGGGAGCACCGCCGAGCCGGTGGCCCAGGCGCTGCAGACCCAGCTCGGAGCGGTCGGGATCGAGGTCGACCTGCAGTCCATCCCGTTCGCGCAGATCGACGAGATGTACCGGCGCGGCGAGCTCGACGCCCAGGTCATCAACGCCTCGCCGGCCCCCGACCCCGCCTCGACCCTCTCCTACTACGTGACCGACGGCTTCGCCGCGGCGCGTGGTTTCGGTGACGTCCTCGGCACCCTGCCGGCCGAGGCCGCCGACCCGACGAAGTCTCTCGACGAGCGCGCCGCGAAGTACCGGGAGATCTGGAAGGTGATGGCGGACAACGACATGTGGACGCCGATCGTGCGCGGCGAGCAGGTCTGGGTCCGCTCGGAGAAGATCGCCAACGTCCCGAACCTGCCCTGGGTGCGCAGTGGCTTCCCCAGCTACCGCAACGTCGCGATGGTCAAGTGATCGGGCTCGTGCCGAGGAGCTGAGTCCCCGATGACCCGTTATGCCCTGCGCCGACTCGCCGTCGCGCTGCCGATCCTGGTGGCGGTCACCTTCTGTGTGTTCGTGCTCGTCGACCTCGCGCCCGGTGACCCCGCGGCGGCGATCGCCGGCGAGCACCCCACGGCGGAGCGGATCGCCGAGATCCGGGCGAGTCTCGGCCTCGACGAGCCCCTGCTCCAGAGGTACGGCTCATGGCTGCTCGACGCACTCCAGGCCAATCTGGGGTCGTCCCTGGCGAACGGACAGGCGGTCACCGATGCCATCGGTGACCGCCTGCCGGCGACGCTCTCCCTCGTCGTCGTCGCCATGCTCATCACCCTGCTCCTCGGACTGGCGGCCGGCCTGGCCGCCGCCCTCCGGCACGGCCGGATGATCGACCGCGCGATCACGGCGGTCGCGTCGGCGGCCATCGCGCTCCCACCGTTCTGGGTGGCGCTGGTGCTGGTCATGCTGTTCTCGGTGCAGGCGCGGTGGCTGCCCGCCATCGGCTACCAGCCGCTCTCGGCAGGCCTGTGGCCCTGGCTGTCCCATCTGATCCTGCCGGCGACGGCGCTGTCGCTGCTGCCGATGGCCGAGGTCGCCCTGCAGTTCCGCCAGGCGATGGTCACGGTGCTGCGGCAGGACTACATCACCAATGCCGAGGCGCGCGGTCTGACCCGGCCTCGGGTGCTCGGCAAGCACGCCGCGAAGAACGCCGCCGTCCCGGTCACGACCGTCTTCGCCTACCGATTCGCCCAGGTGCTCGGCGGGACCGTGGCGATCGAGAGCGTCTTCGACCTCCCGGGCATCGGCCGGCTCGCCGTGACCAGCGTGCTCAACCGCGACATCCCGGTCCTGCTGGGGCTGGTCGCCTTCACCACACTGATCGTCCTGGTCATCAACCTGCTGGTCGACATCTCCTACGGCTACTTCAACCCCAAGGTCCGCACATGAGCCAGACGTCAGCGCCGTCGCGCCCGCGACCCGGGAGGATGGGCCGGGCGGCCGCGGCCGCCCGCAGGGAGCCGTTGGCGACGGTCGCCCTCCTCTACCTGGTCCTGATCGTCCTGGGTGCCGTGCTCGCCCCGGTGCTTGCGACGCACGACCCCGACGCCCAGCAGCTGATGCAGCGCTTCCAGCCGTGGTCGGGCGAGCACTGGTTCGGCACCGACGACTACGGCCGGGACGTGTTCAGCCGGCTCGTCTACGGCTCGCGGGTCACCCTCCAGGCCGCCCTGGTGGCGGTCGGGGTGAGCGTGCTGATCGGCGTCCCGGCGGGCCTGCTGGCCGGGTTCCGCCGCGGTCTTCTCGACGCCGCGCTGTCGCGCGTGTTCGACGGCCTGATGAGCATCCCCGGGCTGATCCTCGCGCTCACCATCGTCGCCGTCCTGGGGCCGGGCCTCACCAAGGCGATGACCGCAGTGGGCCTGATCTTCGCGCCGCAGTTCTTCCGGGTGACGCGCGCGGCGACCCACGAGGTCATGGGCGAGACCTATATCGAGTCGTCGATCGCCATCGGCTGCCCGCCGGCCCGGGTGGTGCTGCGGCATGTGCTGCCCAACGTGGTCCCGGCGATCCTGGTCCAGGTCTCGGTCGCACTCGGCGTCGCGGTCAGCGCGGAGGCCAGTCTGAGCTTCCTGGGCCTCGGCGTTGAGGCGCCCACGGCGAGCTGGGGGTCGATGCTGAGCACGGCCGCCCAGACGATGACGTTGGCGCCCAACCTGGTCTGGCTGCCGGGGCTCCTCATCTTCACCGTCGTCTTGTCCTTCACCCTCGTGGGTGAGGGGATCCGCAGGTCGCTGGCCGCGACCGGAAGGAAGGTCGTCGATGAGTGACCCGACCCAGCCCTCCCCGCCCCTGCTCGAGGTGGAGGGCCTCACCGTGGAGTACCGCACCGGGAGGTCTTGGACGCGGGTCGTCGAGGACGTCAGCTTCACCCTGGACCGTGGTGAGACCCTCGCCCTCGTGGGGGAGTCGGGCTCGGGCAAGACCGTCTCCGCCACCGCTGTCCTGGGTCTCGCCGGTCGCAAGGGCGGCCGGATCGCCGAGGGCTCGATCCGGTTCCGGGGGCGCGAGCTGGTCGGCCTGCCCGAGCGCGAGCTGCGGCGGCTGCGCGGCCGTGAGGTCGCGATGATCTTCCAGAACCCCATGCGCAGCCTCAACCCGGCCTACACCGCCGGCGAGCAGGTCGCGGAGGTGGCCCGGGTGCACCTCGGCCTGGGCCGCCGGGCCGCCTGGGACAAGGCGGTCGAGATGCTCGACGCCGTCGGCATCCCCGAGCCGGAGCGCCGCAGCCGGGACTACCCGCACCAGTTCAGCGGTGGGATGGCGCAGCGGCTGGCCATCGCCGCGGCGCTGTGCAGCAGTCCCTCACTGCTCATCGCCGACGAGCCCACGACCGCCCTCGACGTCACGGTGCAGGCCCGGGTCCTGGAGCTGCTGCGCGACATCCAGCGGGAGACCGAGCTCGCGGTGCTGTTCATCAGTCACGACCTCGGCGTCGTCGCTGAGGTCGCGGACCGCGTCGCCGTGATGTACGCCGGCGAGGTCGTCGAGCACGGCGCGATCGAGGAGCTCTTCCTCGTGCCGCGCCATCCCTACACCGAGGGACTGCTGGGCTCCATCCCCGTCCTGGGGAGCGGTGAGCCGCTGCGGTCGATCCCGGGCACCATCCCGCCCGCCGGGTCGCACGGCGAGGAGTGCCGCTTCGCGCCGCGGTGCGCGCACGCGCAGCCGGTCGCCTGCGCCGTCGGCCATCCCGGTCTGTCGGTGGCCGGCGCGGGGCGAGACGTCCGGTGCCACCGGGCCACGGACCTGCAGCTGGAGGGGATCGCGCGATGACGACGCTGCTCGAGGTACGGGACCTCGGCAAGACCTTCTCCCGCAACCGTCGGCTGATCGGCCGCCCGGCACCCGTCCAGCCGGCCGTCGACGGGGTCTCCTTCACGGTGGCCCAGGGCCGCTCGATCGCCGTGGTGGGCGAGTCGGGTGCCGGCAAGTCCACTGTCGGGCGCCTGGTGCTCCGGCTGATCGAGCCGGACCGGGGCTCGATCACGTTCGACGGGATCGACCTGCGCCGCCAGTCCGCGGCGCGGATGCGCGAGCTGCGGCGGCGTATGCAGATGGTGTTCCAGGATCCCTACAGCTGCCTCAACCCCCGGATGACCATCGCCGACTCGGTCGCCGAGCCGCTGGTCGTCCACGAGCTCGGCTCCGCCGAGGAGCGCACGCGTCGGGCCGCCGAGATGCTGGACCGGGTCGGGCTGACCGCCCGCTTCGGGCGACGGCACCCCGCCGAGCTCTCGGGCGGGCAGCTGCAGCGGGTCGCCATCGCACGCGCGCTGATCGTCGAGCCGGACTTCGTGGTCTGCGACGAGCCGACCGCCGCGCTCGACGTCTCCGTCCAGGCCCAGGTGCTGGAGCTCCTCGCGTCGATGCAACGCGAGCTCGGGCTGGCCCTGCTCTTCATCACCCATCACCTCGCGCTCGTGGAGGTGATCGCGGACGACGTCCTCGTGATGAGGAGCGGTCGCGTCGTGGAGCAGGGGCCCGTGGCGCAGGTGCTGCGCGATCCTGCCGAGACCTACACCCGCGACCTGTTGGCCGCCGTACCGACACCGGTGCCCCGGGCGCTGCGCGGATGACCGATCACCCACCGAAGAGACGAGCGAAGGAGTCGACATGACGATGGACGTGGTCAGCTTCACCACGATGGACGACGCGACCCCCGAGGAGATCAAGCTGATCGCCCGCGAGGCGGCGCGGCACCGGACGGAGAACCTGGTGCCCAACCTGGTGAGGCAGCTCGAGGCGATGCAGGGTCACACCTACGGCTATCGCGTCGATCGCTACACCCACTCGCTGCAGAGCGCCACGCGGGCGCATCGGGAAGGGGCGCGGATCGACCTGGTCGTCGCGGCGTTGCTGCACGACATCGGCGACGACCTGTCGCCCGACAACCACAGCGAGGTCGCGGCCGCCATCCTGCGGCCCTTCCTCGACGAGGAGTCCGTGTGGGTCGTCAAGCACCACGGCGTCTTCCAGACCTACCACTAC